>NZ_JASCTH010000001.1:0-346898 GCF_030009775.1 Actinoplanes sandaracinus
CATCGTCGGCTGGAAGACCTCTGATCGGTGCGACACCGATCTGATCCTGGCCGCGCTCGAGTACGGCATCTGGTCGCGTGACGTCCGCGACGGCCAGTTGATCCACCACTCGGACAGGGGTTCGAACTATACGAGTTTCCGCTTCTCACAACGGCTGCAGGACAACGGAATCCGACCGTCCATGGGCTCGGTCGGCGACTCGTTCGACAACGCGCTGATGGAGAACTTCTGGTCGACGCTGAAGATCGAACTGGTCTACCGCACGAGCTGGCGAACCCGAGACGAAGCCGAGAACGCAATCTTCGGATACATCGACGGCTGGTACAACACCCGCCGCATCCAGAAGGAACTCGGCTACCTCAGCCCCGACGAATACGAGACCGCCTGGCACGCCCAGACCGAGCCAGATAACCTCACCCCTACCCCCGCCGGAAGCAGGTAACCACCGCTCCGTCGAAACGGGGGGAACTCAAACGAGCTCGACGCCTTGGCCGCACACTGACATGCCGCTGAGCGGCCGCGCGAGCCGCGTCACCGGAGTCACCCTTGTAGCGAAGCCCTCAAGATTGTCTGGCCTCGATACGGCACGATGGCGGTCATGGCTTGGCGATTGAGCCGAAGACCTACAACGGCCTGCCCGGAGGAGGCACGGCATCAACGCTCGCGGCCACAGCGAGGCCACTGCCCGTCTGTCCGCTCCGGGCGTCGCCCTGCGTCAGGTGCAGCCGCTGGCAAGAGGCCGGAATGGTGAGCGAGGTCGGGGGCAAAAGCACCGTTTACCATGATCGCCCATGGCATCCACGAACGACACGCCCGCGACGTTCGAGCCGCTACCGGAACCGACGGTTGATCGGTCGGCGGCCTATCACGCCTTGCTACTGGCACTGCTCGAACTAGTCGGTGCCGAATCCTCGAACTTTGAGGAGCCCGACAACCACCTGTTCTGGCGTCACCGTGCCCGGCGGTCGATCGGTGAGGGCGTTACACGCCGGGCCAAACACCCGACCGGCGCTCGCGGCATGCCTGACGAATGGTTCGAACCGCTGCTCCGAGCTGCGGTGTACGAGCCGGATCCGAGCTTCAACCGGCAGCTGGTCGAACCCGCCATCGCCGCGTTCGGCCGCCGTCGTGTCCAGGTTGCGCTGATCGACTACCTCGACACCGGCGCCCCCGCCGACGCGGCAGGCGCGGCACGTGCCTGGTACTGGACCTCGGTAGGAGTCAGATACCTGCCGGGAACGACGACGATGACCCCCGAAAGCGCCGCTGAATTTGAGGCGGTCAGCGACCTGCGCGAGCGGTACCGCCTTACAGCATTGCGTCGCTTTCTCGCCGACGACGACCTCGACCTGCGCCGGTGCATACTGCCGGGCCTCACCCTCGACCCACAGATGTACCCCAGCCAGATGCGCGACCAAGTAACTCAAGCCGTGCAGATAGCTCGCACCTCAAACGACCATTACCTCCGGCATCGAGTGGAGATCCAGGTCAAGCGCGAGCGATGACCACCACCCGTCGACGCCATCCGGATTTGCCGCTGATAAAGCGTGCTGAGTGCCGCAGAAGGTGCCGGGCGGCTAGCGTCGCTTGGGGAGAACCCCACGAAGTTGCGCCGACGCCCAGCACCCTGTCTCGGGGTAGGCGTTCTCACGGGTACCCATGAGCCGCAACGCGGCCAGGCAGCGTCCTCCTCGGCCGCCGATAACGCGCGGTCGGGCAGTCCGGCGTTCCGCCGCGCGACAGTCGGTCCCGCAGATGCGGAATGGCGGCGTCGACCTGGTCGGCGCGGCCGGCCTACGCCATCAAGGTGTGATCATCTAGCCGTCCGGCGTCGCGCAGTTGCCGCGATCTAGGCGTCTGCCCGGATGCTGCGCGGCCCTGACCAGCGGTTCTGTCGGACCACCCGGGGTGCGATTCAATAACATTCGGTAAGGCACGGAGCGCTGAACACCATCTCACGCCGTTTGCGCAGGTAGAGCGGTCTGTCCCAACGCTGCGACCTTCGTGCCAGCGACGTGCGCCCTGAACACCGGCCTCCGCAGCGCTGCCCTTCTCCCCCGCTTGCCTCAGCGCTGCCGTGCGCGCCCGGCGAGCCACGTCGCTTGGGGAGAACCCCACGAAGTTGCGCCGACGCCCAGCACCCTGTCTCAGGGTAGGCGTTCTCACGGGTACCCATGAGCCGCAACGCGGCCAGGCAGCGTCCTCCTCGGCCGCCGATAACGCGCGGTCGGGCAGTCCGGCGTACCGCCGCGACGGTCGGTCCGGCAGATGCGGAATGGCGACGTCCGTGGCGGATGCGTGCATCACGAAGGTTCGTTACTGCACAACTCATCCACACGTCGTAGTACTACTTGAGGCCAATGCTTGGCTAGCGCTGGCAACGACACTAGCCACGACGCTTCCGCCAACGCCTCGCCTAGAAACTGAGCAGCCCGGTCGATGTTGTTGGCTGCAGTTGGCCCGGCTGCTGCGGTCAACGCTCGTGCCTGCTGGAACGGGCCGCTGATTGAGCGGGCCACCGTCTCGGCCCAGTCAGGGTCCCCGCTGGCGGCGGCCGCCCCGGCCACCGGGACCAGCGCCATCGTCTGCCCGAGCGGGTCGTTGATCGAGCGGGCCACCGTCTCGGCCCGGCTGGCAAGGTGCCGGGCCCGATCAAGATCCCCGCCGGAGGCGGCCGCCTGGGCCACTGCGGCCAGCGCCTGCGCGTGCTGCATCGGGTCGGTGATTGAGCGGGCCACCGTCTCGGCCCGGTCAAGGTTCCCGCCGGCAGCGATCGCCTCGACCACCGGGACCAGCGCCCGTGCCTGCTCATACGGGTCGGTGATTGAGTGGGCTACCGTCTCGGCCCGGTCGGCAAGGTGCCGAGCTTGGTCAGGGTTGCCGCCGGCGACGATCGCCCCGGCCACTGCGGCCAGCCCTAGTGCTTGCTGGAAGGGGTCAGTGATCGAGCGGCCCACCATCTCGGCCCAGTCAAGGTCTCCGCTGGCGGCGGCCGCCTCAGCAACTGCGGCCAGCGCCTGCGCGTGCTGCTTCGGGTCGGTGATTAAGTGGGCCACCGTCTCGGCTCGGTCAGCAAGGAGCCGAGCCCGGTCAGGGTTGCCGCCGGCGACGATCGCCCTGGCCACTGCGGCCAACGCCCATACCTGCTGGTACGGGGCGGTGATCGAGCGAGCCACCGTCTCGGCCCGGTCAAGGTCACCAGCCGCGGCTATCGCCCGGGTCACTGCGAGCAGCGTCCGCGCGTGTTGAAACGGACCGGTGATTGAGCGGGCCACCTTCTCGGCCCGGCTGGCGAGGTGCCGAGCCCGGTCGGCATCCCCGGCGGCGGCCGCCTCCGCCACTGCGGTCAGCGCACGTGCCTGCTGATACAGGTCGGTGATCGAGCAGGCCACCGTCTCGGCCCGGTCAAGGTCCCCGCCGTCAGCGATCGCCTTGACCACCGGGATTAGCGCCCGTCCCTGCTGGCTCGGGTCGGCGATCGAACGGCCCACGATCTCGGCCCGGTCAAGTTCCCCGGCGGCGACGAACGCTCCAGCCACTGCGGCGAGCGCCTGTATCTGATGGCTCAGGTTGGTGATCGAGTGGGCTACCGTCTCGGCCCGGCTGGCCAGGTGCCGGGCCCGGTCGGGGTCTCCGGCGGCGACGGCCACCCCCGCCACTACGGCCAGCGCCTGTACCTGCTCATACGGGTCAGCGTTTGAGTGGGCCACCGTCTCGGCCCGGCTGGCGAGGTGCCGGGCCCGGTCAGGGTCTCCGGCAGCGACGACCGCCCCCGCCACTACGGCCAGCACCTGTGCCTGCAGGAACGGCGGGGTGGTGACGGAGTGGGCCACCGTTTCGGCCCGGTCGGCGAGGTGCCGAGCCCGGTCAGGGTTGCCGCCGGCGATCGCCCTGGCCACTAGGGACAACACCCATGCCTGCAGAATCGGGATGGTGATCGAGTGGGCCACCGTCTCGGCCCGGCTGGCCAGGCGCCGGGCCCGGTCGGGGTCTCCGGCGGCGGCGACCGCCCCCGCCGCTGCGACCAGCGCCTGTGCCTGCTCATAGGGGTCGGTGATCGAGTGGGCCACCGTCTCCGCCCGGCTGGCGAGGTGCCGAACCCGGTCAGGGTTGCCGTTGGCGGCGGCCGCCCCCGCCACTGCGGTCACCGTCTGGGCCTGCAAGACCGGATCAACGATCGAGCCGGCCACCGCCTCGGCCCGATCAAGGTCCCCAGCGGCGGCGGCCGCCTCAGCGACTGCGGCCAGCGCCCGCGCCTGCCGCTTCGGGTCGGTGATCGAGTGGGCCACCGTCTCGGCCCGGCTGGCTAGGTGCCGAACCCGGTCAGGGTTACCGTCGGCGATCGCCCCGGCCACCGCGATCAACGCTCGTGCCTGCTGGTCAGGGCCGGTAATCGAGCGGGCGAGGGCTTCCGCTCGGGCGGGTTGTCCGAGGGCAGCCCAGACGGCGGGCAGGCCGACGGGGATACGACTGTTGCGGTCGGCAAGACTTGTACGGCGGATACACAGCCGCAGCATCGCCTCCAGGTCCGGTCCCGGCCTAGCGAGCACGAGATCTTGGCAGGTTGTGATCTCAGCGAGAGCTGCGGCGTCGCCGCCGCTCAAATCGAGCATCCGGTCGTGGCGGTCTGGGTCAGTGACCAGTTCGACCAGCCGGGATACATCGCCAGTGGTGCTGAGCATCCGGGAGTAGCTGAGCAGCAGGTACTCCGGGGTACTCTGCGGCCAGCGTGGATCGCCGTTGCTGGGGCGGCGATAGCGGTCGGCCCAGTCGTGCAACCGGCTGCGGTAGCCGGTCAGCCGGGTGTCGCCGAGGTACCGGCGGGCGGCGGCGTCGAGTTCCTCGTGACCGAGCAGATACACCGACGGGCCAGTCTCCCTGGCCCACTGCGGGGTGCGGCGGGTGAAGGTGCGCCCGGACACGGTATGCAGCACTTCTTCGATGGCGACCAGCCCGGCCCCGGTCAGTTCGTGCAGGTCGTCGCTAGACAGGCCACCACGGGCCGCGGTCAGCAGACCCAGCAGGTCCTGCTCGACCGGGCTGCCGGTCAGCAGCCGTTTCAGCTCGGTCTGCCCGAGCCGCTGCAGGTCCCGGGCGTGCGGGGATTCGGTGAGCGGCCGGATGGTGGCTTGCTCGCGCAGCGGATGCCAGTCGGGCACGTCGTCCGGCACGGGCGGGTTGGGCCGGCCGGCCACGATGACCCGCATCCCGGCCGGCGGGACACCGGGCAGCAAAGCGGCGATGCTGCGCGCGTGTGGGCCGGTGGTGACCCCCCGATCCTCGTCGAGGCCGTCGATGAGCAGCACCAGCCGCATGCCCCGCTGCCGGCAGCTTTCCGCGACCTGGGTGAGCAGGTCCAGCAGCCACGCTTCCCGCAACGACTCGTCGATCACCGCTGGGACCGGCTGGCCGCTCAACGCGGCTAACTGTTCGCCGACCACGGTGGTGAACGCCTGCCGGGTGTCCTGCGCGGCGAGGCGAGCAGTGATGAAGAACGCCACCACTTGCACTCGCGAGCGCACCGTGTCCGGCGGGTGCAGCACGAACGTCGACAACAGGGCCGACTTACCCGCCCACGGCCCGGCCTGCCACCACACATACGACCCGGCATGCTCGTCTAGGCAGAACCGGGCCAACTCCTGCAAGTCCGCCTCGCGGCCGACCAGTTCGGGTGGGGCGATCTGACGGACCTGCGCCAGATACGCCGACCGTGGCGCCAGCAAGGGCTCCGGCGCAGACGACCGCTCAGGTGCGCGCATCAGCAGGGTGACCTGCGCCGCGACGGTGTGCTCATCCTGATCGCATGCCTGCGCCAGCGTCCGGGCGACCGCGCAGACATCATCCAGGGCCGCTGGCCCGCCCTGGGAGATGATCCGGTGGATTCTGTCCTTCTTCGGTGAACCGTCGAGGCGGTCATCGGCGGCGATCCGCTTCTCCAGGTCCTCCAGCGCGGGCCTGCCTGCTGCCTCGTGCAGCTCATAGAGAAGATCGCGAACCTGCTGCTGCGGGCCGGCGTCGAGCTCGGGCCGGGCCAGCTTCCGCGGGCGGCGCACCGGGTCACGCTTGGCGGCTGCCGGAGGCCGGCGGCGCACTGGTCGAGACTCGTCGGCATTCATCGCTCACCGATGATGCCCGACCGCAACCGGTCGTGGGCTGCTCGACACCCGTCGGCACTCAGGTCAGCCCCTGCGAGACGGCCCGAGGCTGGAAAGCGCAAGCCGGCGCCGGCTCCGCTTTCGTTACAGACAGGCAGGGAGCATCCGATGACCCGATCCCCGCAGCACCACAGCGGCCCCCACCAGCCCCGCACGCAGATCGCCCTGGCCGTGATCACCGGCGTTCTCACCGGCGCCATCCGCGCGCTGACCGACCGGCTCCTCACCTACCTGAGCACCGGCAGCTGACCCGGCCCCGGGGCGGGATCCCCCGCTGTACCGGCGGGATCCCGCCTCCTTCCATCCACCAGTGCAGATGAGTACGGAGATCCGTGCGGACGACTTCGGCAATCGACACAACTAGTGCCCGATGACACCGAAAGTTTGTCGTAACTCGTGTCGGCTTACTACGTCGGATAACCATCCGTGCGGGTAATCGGTCTTATCTGTAGTTGTGGACTTCGGTGGGCTCCGCCCAGAGGCGCTCCACAGTGGTGGCGAGCGTTCCGCGATCTCGAGTGCGAGGAACACCGAAGGCGCGTAGTCTCCCGAAACGATAGACACGATGGTCTGGCGGTTGACCTCGACTACGTCTGCCAGTTGCTGCTGGCTCAGGCCGAGATCGCGGCGACGCTCGCGCATGCGCGGGCCCGCGGCCGCGGCCTGGCCAGCGGCCCCGCGGACGGGGCCACTCGGGCGCGGCATCAGTGCGCCTCGTCGCCGTGCACTTGTTCACGGCGGGCCCTGTCGACCAAGTACTGGCAACCGTTCTACTACATCCTGGAAGCGCACGGTGTGACCGTGTGGCTGGGCAACGCCAACGACGTCAAGCAGGTCCCGGGCCGGCCCAAGACCGACCTGCTCGACGCGGTCTAGCTGGCCAAGTTCAATGCCGCACCTCGAAGATCTGCATCATCCAGCGCAGCGAACTTCGCGCCTTCCTCTGCGGCCACCCTGACGCGGCGATGGAACTGGACGGCGCGGACACGGTCGATGCGTTGGGCTCAGGGATCCGGGGTGCGATTCAACAATATGTCGTCAGGCACGGAGCGTTAAACACCATCTCAAGCCGTTTGCGCAGGTAGAGCAGTCGTCCCAACGCTGCGAGCTTCGGGCCAGCGACGTGCGCCCTGAACACCGGCTTCCGCAGCGCTGCCCTTCTCCCCTGCTTGCCTCAGCGCTGCCGTGCGCGCCCGGCGAGCCACCCTCATCGCGTGCACTCGATCCGACGCATTCTCATGCCGAAGAGCGGGCGTCTGGCGCCCCGGCTATTTTCACCATGCGGAGGCTTCTGGCTGTCTGAGCCTTGCCACTTCACTGTCAACTCAGGCCAGCGGGCTTGTTAACCCGGCATACCAGGCGGCGGGGCCTCACGGCCACCCTGCCGCGAACGTGACCAAAGGCCGTACGCAACAGCTATCGCAAGCGCGATGCCTGCGCAGATGACCGTGCGAAGCAGTCGGTCCTGAGCACGGGCGTCGCACAGACCCCCGTAAAACTCACGTATCGCGGCGTCGGGGGCGATCAGCGAGCCGCAACTACGGGTCACGTAAGGCGCGCCGAAAGCGAGAACCGCATACAACAGAGCGGGAATCAAGAGAAGCACACCAGCGCAGGTGCGGCGAACCCATTCGCCGACCGACGCGCTCCTACCTGACACCAGCCTGACCAGCGCACCGAACGCCGCCCCACAACATCCGATGGCTACCGCGACGCCTGCCGCGGTTCCTGGCCCTATGCGGCCCAACGAAGACTCCGGATGAGGCGGACCAAGGACGATGTACACCACGCCAAGCGCGGCGGACGCCGCGACGATGCTCGTGGCAACGTCCCAACGACGACGCCTCAAAACCTCTGGTCTCTCCGGCATACCCGCTCCGGTTCATGAAGGTGGACTGTGGCGGTCCTCGATGGCCTGGCGACACGAACGGCGCTTCTCTCATTCGATGTATCCGGTCTTGCGCACGAGGAAAGATGCCTCGATTTCGCATGCTCAGTCTGGGCGATTTGCCACCCCAGGGCGACCCGAAGCCGACATTTCGTACGCTGAACTCCCGCCCTCGACGCCCGGATTTGCCGCAGATAACCCGCGGTCGGGTCTCGTCACCAGCCCGCAGAAGACTCGTCCACCGACACTCACCGTAGTCACCCTTGGTGACGCCGTGAACTGCTCAGAAGCGGTACCTGCCGGGCGGCCAAGGGTGAACGGCAAGCTGAGCGCCCGCACCTGCTCCCCGTCTACGACGAGGTGATCTCCTGCCCTCTTCGGCAAGCCTGATGACGTCTGGCTCGGCCTGCACGACCCGCTGGCCGCGGCGGCGTACTGCGTAAGGATCTGAACTTGGTACGCGAGCGCGCCGGCCTCTGCGTGACCGTCGGGCTCACCCGGGTCCTCGACGTGATCCTTCCGGGTGGGTCATCATGGACCCACAAGGGCGGACGCTCCTGCTCCGGACTCGGGAGCCTGCCGCTGCGGTGACCGGGCAGCGCCCGTCGGGGAGGATTTCGTCCAGCCGCTGCCCGAGTTCGGGGTAGAGATCGCGGTGACCCCAGCACCGCATGATGCAATCGTGCTCGTCACGGCAAGGCTGTCGACCGGGCGGTGAGGCAGCGGAACTGCGCGTGCGGGCAAGGCAGTTGGATCATCATGTGATGGTGCTGGTGACGTGCCGGTCGGAGGCCGGTGAGTGGGCAATGTGGCGGGTGGGTAGGCGGCGCCTGGCCTGGCTGCCCGGCAACTCCCGCCCTCCGCAGGGGCTGGATTTCTTCACCGACTGCCCGATCACCGCGCCCGCGGTCGTGATCCTTGTCTTCCTCTGCCTGGCGGTGTCGTGGATCTGCTGCCTGCTCGCCACGATGGTGGTGTGGCCGGTGCGGGTGCTGGTCGCCAGGTGGCTGGTGGTGGCGTATCCGGTGGTGGGAGACGGCAGCCCCGGGTTCCGGCGCCGGATCCGCGGCCGGGCCGAGGCAGACGCGCTGGCGCGGCAGTGGGCCGCGGAGATCGAGGATCACGGCCGTCCGCAGGTGCCCGCCACCACGCCGGACGACGGGCATGCCTGACAGCAGCCTGGAATTGGAAGGGGCAATCGGCGGCCGAACTCGATATCGTCGAGGCCGCCGTGGAACTGGCCGGTGCCGACGTCGCTCCTGGCGGCGTTGACGCGGTTGCGGCCTCCCGTTTCCGGTGGGGAGGTCGTGCACATCGTGCTCTCGGCGACCCTGAGCTGGTGGTGTGCGGATCGCGTGACGCGCGAGGCGGGGCTGCAGCCGGGTGCTCCGCGTGCGTCGCGCTTCCCTGGACTGTGCCTCTGAGTGAGAGTTTGCGTAGGTGAAGGGGTGGTTGGAGCCCTCGGTCGGATCGAACCGACGACCTCCCGTTTACAAGCAAGAAGTCGATCATCCCGGATGATTCGCCGGACCCCGCTGAACTCCCGCCCTCGACGCCCGGATTTGCCGCCGCGAGTGCGTGAGGAACGGCCGACAGGGTGCCGAGCGGCGGTCGTCGCTTGGGGAGAACCTCATGAAGGTGCACCGCCGCCCGGCACCCGAATAGTAGGCGCCTCGTCCTGCTCCAGATCGGGGAGGACCTGGGGCAGTCAGGGCGCGATCCGGCTGGTCGAAGCCGGGTGTATGACTACCTCAACAGCACCTCAGCCGGCCCTCACCGCTTCCGACCCGCGCCTGCTGGCGGCTGCGGTAGCCGCGTATCTCGGTCGCTACCGCGGTCAGTCCCGGCTGCACACCGATTCCGACCTGAAGGTGTTCCTACGATGGTCGGCTGACCAGCCCTTGGACCCGCTCGCCGCGGCTCGGGCAGACGTCGAGCGCTACGTGCGCTGGCTGCCGGACCTCCGCTGCTACCAGCCATCGACGGTGTCCCGCCGGCTGTCAGTGGTGATTGGCTTCTACCGGGTCTGCGTGATCGACGCGATCCTGCCGCACTCGCCCGCCGACTACGTCCGCCGGCCGCTGGTGCCACCCGAGTCGCCCACCCTTGGCCTCAGCCATCTTCAGTTCGAGGCGATGATCACCGCCGCCCGGCTGTCGGCCAACATCAACGACTTCGCCCTGGTCGCCATGCTCGGCCTACTCGGGCTACGGATCTTCGAGGCCTGTGGGGCCAACATCGCCGACCTCGGCGAAGAACACGGCCACCGCGTACTCAAGGTCCGCGGCAAAGGCGGCAAGGTCGTTCTGGTGCCGCTGCCACCGGCAGTGGCCCGTGCGATCGACCGCGCCGTGCAGGAGCGCGGCGACGGCCCGATCCTGCGCAACACCCGCAGCGCCCGGATGGACCGGCACGCGGCAACCCGCCGACTCAAGCACCTGTCCGAGAACGCCGAACTGCGCATCCCGAAGATGCACCCGCACATGCTGCGCCACACCTTCGTCACCACCATGCTCGACGCCGGCGTCAGCCTCCGTGACGTCCAGATCGCCGCCCGCCACGCCGACCCACGCACCACCATCCGCTACGACCGCGCCCGCAAGAACCTCGACCGCCACCCCAACTACATCCTCGCCGCCTTCATGGCCTCCGGCACGTAGCTGTGATCAACGCCCGACCATGCCGAGAAGAGGACGTTCTGCCGTGGTCTCTCGTCCTTCGCGCGGCCTGAGCGCTAGATTTCCAGCCGTAGTCCGGCCCATCGGTCGAGCCATCCTTTGGTCTGCACTCGGCGCTGTACCTTCGGCCGGCCCGCTGCGTTGTCGAAGGCCGGAGAGGGGCGGACGACCATTCCCACAAGGTCATCCATCCCATGACAGGAAACCAGGTGAACAGAGTCGTCCCGTAGAGTCACCGCGATGCATGTTGCTGTTTCGGGCCAGTGCGATATCGCATCCAGGGCGGACATGTAGGGCTCGTCGCCGTTGCGCAGATGCATCCGTGCTTGATTTCGAATCTCCCACGGCACCTCAGGCATGGTCGCCAGGGCGCGAGCTTCGGCGCGTGCGTCCTCGCGCGGGTCCGGCTTCTCCGGGTCGAAGTAGGCGACATCCACGTCGCGCTCCGGCGAGACCGGAAGATTGCTGATCGCGTCCCAGACACGGTTGCGGACGAAGCCGGCACCGATCCACCAGTCCGGTAAACCGAGGTCGGCCGTAGCGCGGAGGACTCTCATCGCCCCCGGGTCTGACTCGATTACACCGACCACGTCCTGCACGCTCATGACCACCCAAGGGACCCTAACGAACGTACGCACGTACCTCTTGCGGAGGCGGCGGCTGAGAGCGAAGGCCGTCATCGGCACGCTTTGGCGCAATCACCACCGCAACATCCGCCCATGCCGCTGAGTTCGCGCGACAACTCACCCCAGCCATTCGAGGTACCACGTCTGGAAGTCCGACTGCGGAGTGAGCCCGCCGTCCGCGCCTCGGTCATCCATCCACACCTGGCCGCGGGCGGCTCCGGTGACGACTAGGACCATGTCCATCGTGCAACCGAGGGTGCCGATCGGCAGCGCACCCGCCGCCTGCCAGGGGTCCTCGTAGTCGTCATCGGCATTGTCGTTCCAGTACGCCTGGTGGGGAAACGGCGTCGCCAAAAACCCGTCAAGCCTGCACCAGTCATCGATGTGCGGTTGTTGCATCGCAGGGCCGTCAAGGTTGTAGATGCCATAGCCCGGTCCGGCGCCGCCGTCACCGACTGTCAGCAGGAACTCGCGGTAGCTGTCCGGTAGCCGCACGCCGTACCGCGACTCGAAGCCCTCAACATGGTCCGGCGTCAGCGGTGCTGCGAGGTCGTAACGATGGATATCGGCCCCGAATTTGGTCAGGCCAGGGTCGGCCGTGGCCTTGTCTGCGAGTCTGCGCCGGATCTCTGCCACATCCCACATGCCGCCCCGTTCGTTGAGGTGAGATACACCGGCGGTGACCGATGCGCCGGCCGCCGTCGTCATCAAGGGCGCGCTTTCCGCCTGCCATCGCCGGTGTGTAAGCGGGAGGTTAGCCCGGATGGCGTTCGCCCAAGAAATCGCGAGCATGAAATACGCTCTCATGCCGCCGTCCGGGTACTCATGAACGGCATCGCCGTCACGGCCGGTCGTGCGCGTGGTTGGACCGCTCTGGCTTAGGCTGCCCGAGTGAGTTCGCCGGATGTTCTGAGCATTGACAGGTTGTCAAAAGGGCTCTTCGTCGAATATCTCGGCGAGACGACCACCGACGATCTGGTGGTGGGTATGGGCGATCCGCCACCCGCTTGCGACCGCCTCTGGCACGGACATCCCGGAGTCATCTGGGAGCCGGTACCGCAGCATGTGCAAGTGACGTGGGTGGGCTTGGAGGACACGGTCCAGAGCTTCGGAACCGGTTATAGCTGCAATGACCACGGCCTGTATGGCTTGGGCGTCATCACAGCTTCCGACTATGAGAAGCGACGCCGTCGCGTACTAGCAGGGCAGACACCTCAGGACTGAACGACAACAGCGGCAGAACGTACTCTCCTGCCGCCATCCGTACGTGGCGGGCTCGGACTACCGCTGCGATCCCGCTGCGTCGTCCGGGTGAGGCGCATCGAACGTCAGGGTGAGCATGCTGCGGTAGGCCGCAGAGCCGCCGACCCGAGTTGGAGGTTCGTCGGGCGGCTCGACACCGTCCGTCCAGACCTTCACGGCCCGGTAGTCGAAGCCGTCCTGGCTCGCTGCCTCGTAACGGAATGAAACATGCTGCCCAGCCGCCAGCTCGCGATAACCATTCATGGCAATGGCGGAGAAGGACGCCCAACACCCGCCCGGCACATCCGGGCCGTCAATGACGCCCCAACCCTCGTCGGCGTGGAAGATGCGCACTGAACCAACGCTTGCCATGGACTAAGTGTGCACGCCTACCGGTGCCGAGCCCGTCCTCATCTGCCGCCGAGCGTGCGCGGGCGACTCGCCGGGCCGTGACGCTCGGTAACCGGCCTCCGGGCTGCCAGACGTACTGAACTGCCGAGTTGAGTGTGTCGCAGAGGCTCGGGCACTGACGCGATCATCTTCTTTCCGGAATCTCCGGCCAGCTATAGGAGAATGACAGTGAGAAGGTTCTGTCGATCCAGTCGCTGGTCGCCTCACCGCCAACGGGCCCGGGTCGGACACCTGCGAAGCGTTCGCGCACCGCGGCAAGTTCGGCGGAGCGTTCGCAGACGTCCGTCAACCGACCGACGTCAAAAACCAGTTCCCAGACTCGCTGAAAGCCGTAAGCGGGACGAAACCCCATATGAAGGTAGCCGATGTCTGCGTAGCCGGCGCCGATCAGTAACCTGCCGGTAAACGGGACTGGCGCGCCCAGTCCTCGATACACCTTCACACCGCGGCTGTGCACCGGCGACACCCCCAAATGCGCGCCGTCATAGCCAGGATCAGTCTCTAGTTCGGCGAGAACCAGATGGTCGTCGTCAACCCTGTACGAGGCTACATAGCCCCGGTAGCACGCCGTACTGATCGCCTTGGCCCCTACCGCCGCGAACAGGCCGTTTCCGTCGACGGCAGTCACGTCGTACAACTCGCCCTGCCAGTGAACTTGGTCTGCGGACTGTCCCGTCATTCTGGCGAGTAGAGCACATCGCGACGGGCGACGCACTATTCTGCCGCAGATAATGCGCGCTCCGCTTCGGTCTCAACACGCCCCGAGCTCGCCTACCGGCACGGAACGTAGCCGGCCTCGGTGACGCAGTGGATCATCCGCGGCGACGCTCAGCCGGTGCCGGAGGTTGAAGCGCAAGCTCACGAGTTGTTGCAGAACCGCGGCGGCTCGGCTCCTTCCGCGGCGAACCCGGCGACCATCACCAGGCCGGAGGTGGCCGAGCCCGGCCCGTGCACGGCCACCCAGAGCACCTGCCCGGCCGGGATGGAGGCCGGCCGGACGATGAACGCCCACTCGTGCGCCTGCAGCCGGGCCCCGGTGGCGGGGTTGCGACGGTCGTCGCCGGTGCCCGGGACCGCCTCGAAGGCGTCGAGCCAGGGAAACATCCCGGGCGGCGGCGGCCCGTCCGGCGGCAGTGGATGGGGTGGCTGCAGCGACGGGTCCGGTGGGCGCAGCACGTTGAGGCAGTCGGGCGTCTTCGCGACCAGCTCGATGCGGGCGCCGTTGCCGCGCAGGTCGCGTTCGGCCGCGGCGAGAGCCGGCTCGGCCGTGCTGTCGAGCACCACCACGAAGCCGCCGTCGGGAAGTGAGTGGAGGGCGTGAGCGGGCGTCGCGGTGGACGCGGTCAACACGCTGACCAGAGCCGCGACGCCCCCGGCGGCCAGCGCGGAGGCGCCCGCCAGCAGCCGGCGACGGCCGCGCGGCGCGTGCCGCGGGGCGGGGTGGGTGGGTAGTTCGTCGTGCAGCCGGCGCAGCAGCCGGTCCTCGAACCGATCGACAGTGCGCGGCGATTCGCTGGTCATGACGTCTCCACCGGTCGTGGGTCGAGAGCAAGGGCGGCCTCATGGGTCTCGCGCAGGGCCCGGCGGGCCCGGAACAGCCGGACGCGCGCGGTTCCCGAGCGGATGCCGAGCGCCGCGGCGGCCTCGGCCACGGTCAGGCCGTCCACGGCGACGAGTTCGACGACGGCGCGTTCGGGTTCCGGCAGCCGGGCGACCTGCCGGTAGAGAAGACGGGCGGCGTGGGCGGCGTCGATGCGTTCCTCCAGCCGTCCGATGTCGTCGTCGTCGAGCAGCCGCCGGCCCGCCAGCCGTTGACGCCGGGCGGCCTCGCGGGCGCGGCGGCGGGCGTCACCGGCGATGTGGTTGCGGGCGATGCCGTAAAGCCAGCCGAGTTCGCCACCACGCTCCGGGCGGTACACCGCAACGGCCTCGACGACCGTGTGGAACACGTCGGCGGTGATGTCCGCCGCGAGGTGGGGGTCGTCCACCCGGCGAGTGACGAATCCCAGGACCGCGTCGACGTGCGCGCGGTAGAAGGCCGTGAACGCATCGGGGTCGGTCAGGGGTGGCGGTCGGCCCATGGCGGCTCCTCATCGTGTCCGGACGGTCCTCCACCAGTTATTGGTCGCCGGCGCGCCGAGTGTTACCGACACGGACGCGGCGTACGCACGGTTACGGATGGCCGGCCCGGCCGGGGGGACGTCGTGGGCATGACGATGAAGGCGGGTTCGAGCGTTCCGGCGGCCGCGGTCACGGCTCCTGGGTGCGGTCGGCCAGGACGCGCTGGGCGATGCGGAAGGCGGTGTTCGCGGCCGGCACACCACAGTAGATCGCGGTCTGCAGGATCAGCTCCTTGATCTCATCGTCGGACAGGCCGTTGGTGCGGGCCGCCCGCACGTGCATCGCGAGTTCCTCGTGATGTCCTAAAGCGATCAAGGCGGTGAGAGTGATGAGGGAGCGTTCGCGGCGCTGGAGGCCGGGACGGGTCCAGATCTCGCCCCACGCGTACCGGGTGATCAGGTCCTGGAAGTCGCGGGTGAAGGCGGTGGTCGCGGCGGTGACCCGGTCGACGTGCGCCGCGCCCAGCACCTCGCGGCGGACCGTGATGCCGGCCGAGCGCAGCTCGTCGAAGTGCTGGTCGAGCAGGGTGGCGACCACCTCGGGCGACTCGGCCGGGGCCAGATGGGCGACGTCGTCGAGGACGACCAGGCGGCCGTGCAGCACCCCTTCGGCGATCGCGGCCAGGTTCTCCGGCGGGGTCGGCCGGTCCGCGCGGCCGGCGACGGCCAGGACCGGCGCGGCGATCTCGGCGAGCCGCTCGCGGACGTCGAACCCGGCCAGTGCCTCGCAGGCGCGGGCGTAGCTCTCCGCGTCGGTGACGCGCAGGCCAGCGATGAGCGCCTCGGCGACGTACGGCTCCCGGTCGGCGAAGCCGGGCGCGAACCAGCGTTCCCGGGACCCGTCGATCACCGCCCCGACGCCCTCCGCCCGGACCAGGTCCGCCCGGTCCAGCCAGGCGGAGGCCGCACCGATCCGGGCGCCGGAGCAGAGCACGACGGCCGCGCTCACCCGCTCGGGCGCGTCCAGCAGCAGTTGCAGGCCGACCGCGCCGCCGAGCGAGTCCCCCGCGTAGCCGAAGCTCTCCCCGGGCCGGATCCGGTCCGCCAGCGTGAGCACGTCGCGGGCCAGATCGGCGACCGTGAACGGGCCGGCTGCCGGTGCGCTGCGACCGTGACCGGGCAGGTCCCAGCCGACGACGTGGTAACGGCCGTACAGCCGCTCGGCGCAGGCCGCCCAGAGCGCCTCGACGCTGGTCCCGAGGGAGGGCCCGAGCAGCAGCAACGGCCGGTCCGGCGCCTCGGTGAAGGTGGTCGCGGTCAGCAGCAAGTCAACCCCTCTTCGACAGCTTCATGGGTACGGCCGGCCGGCTCCCCGCGGGACGCGCCGGTCACGGGTGAGACTCCTTGGAGCGGGCTATCGCGGCGTCGATGATCTGATCGCCGGCGCCGGGATAGGGCTGACCAGGCGCCGCGTCCGGCGAGACCGCACGCTGCTCGGCGTCGATACCGGGCCGGGCGGCGGCCAGGTTGGCGGTCATCCGGGCGGCATCCACCCGCAGTCCGGCCAGCAGTTCGGCGGTCTGCGCGCCGGCCGTCACCGTGCGGCGGGCCAGCGTGCGCAGCGTCGCCCACTCGACGTGCCAGCCGCCGTCGGGGCGTTCGTCGACGGCGGCGGCCGCTCCCGCGTGCACGGTCGCGGCCAGCGACGGCGCGGCCAGGGCGGCCCGGCGCACCAGGATCGACAGGACCGGGTTCTGCTTGTTCGGCATCGCCGACGAGCCGCCCCGTCCGGCGACCGCGCCCTCGGACAGCTCGTGAATCTCGGGGCGAGCCCCGACGAGCACGTCGTTGGCGATCCGGCCCCAGGCGTCGGTGCAGGTCACCAGGGCGTCGGCGATCCCGGTCAGCGGGGCCCGGGCGGTGTGCCAGGGGTCGCGGACCGGCAGGTCCAGGGTGGCGGCGGTGGTCTCGATCAGATCCCGGGCCACGGACACCGAACCGGCGAGGGCCACCGGCGCGGCCAGGCTGCCGGCCGCGCCGCCGACCTGTGCCGGCAGGTCCGCGGCGGCGGCGAGACGGTCGCGGGCGTCCAGCACGCCGGTGAGCCAGCCGGCGGCTTTGAGACCGAAAGTGATCGGCACGGCGTGTTGCGTCAGCGTGCGGCCCGGCATCCACGTCGCCCGGTGCCGGTCAGCGAGCCGGGCCAGGGCCGCCGCTTGTGCGGACAGGTCGTCGCGGATCCGGGCGGCAGCGTCCCGCAGGCACAGGACCAGGCCGGTGTCGATGACGTCCTGACTGGTCAAGCCTTTGTGCAGCCATGCCGCGGCGGCCGGGTTACGGGGCTCGAGACGTTCGCGCAGCAGCGCGAGCAGCGGGATGAGCGGGTTACCGCCGGACTCGGCGCCGGCCGCCACGATCGGCACGTCGCCGGGACCGATCAGGCCGGACAGGTCGTCGCGGGCGCCGGAGCCGGCGATGCCGTGCCGCACGAGCGCGCCCAGCCAGGCGGCCTCCATCCGGACCATCGCCGCCAGGACGGTGGCGTCGGTGAACAGGTCACCGGCACGATCGTCGCCGGGCCACAGCAGATCGCTCACGGCGTACCCTCGAGGCCGGATGCCCGGCCACCGGCGACCCGGTGGCCGCGGCGCCCGCCGTGCCCCGCCACCACCCGGCGAGATCTTCGGGTCAGGCCCATGCGTCGCGGACGCGGGGGTAGGTGAGGAAGACCGTCTCGCCGTCGCCCTGCAGACGCACGTCGAAGACGAGGCCGTCGGGCTCGCGGGTGGCGATCAGCGTGCCGCGGCGGTCCGGGCCGACCGCGCTCAGCAGCGCGTCCGCGGCCAGCGCGCCGTCGTCGCCGGGCAGGTAGGCGCGGGTGAACAGCCGGTCCATCAGGCCGCGCGCGAAGACGGTGACCGCGAAGAACGGGGCCTTGCCGGGTTCGGTGGCGCCGGGTTCGAGGGTGGTGAACTGGTAGTGACCGTCCGGTTCGGTGGCGGCGCGGCCCCAGCCGGTGAAGGTCCAGCCGTCGCGGCGCAGCGAGCCCGGCTGGCGCGGGATGTGGCCCTGCGGGTCGGCCTGCCAGATCTCCAGGACCGCGTCGGGCACCGGGGCGCCGTCGCCGTCGTAGACGTGGCCGTGCAGCCGGACCGCCCGTGGGTGACCGGGCACCACCAGCTCGTTCATGCCGGGATATTCCAGGCCCAGGTGGAAGAAGGGGCCGACGGTCTGGCCGGGAACCGCGCTCATGCGTCTTCCTCAACGTCGGAAACGGGAACGTCTGATTCGAGCGGAGTGCGGTGGGTGCCGGTGAGCACGATGTCCCAACGGTAGCCGGTGCTCCACTCCGGGGTGGTCAGGTCGTGGTCGTACTGGGCGATCAGCAGGTCCCGCGCTTTCGGGTCGGTGATCGACTGATAGATCGGGTCCAGGGAGAAGAGCGGGTCGCCCGGGAAGTACATCTGGGTGACCACCCGCTGGGTGAACTCGCTGCCGAAGATCGAGAAGTGGATGTGCGCCGGCCGCCACGCGTTGACGTGGTTGCGCCACGGATAGGGGCCGGGCTTGATGGTCTGGAACCGGTACGACCCGTCCGGACCGGTCAGCATCCGCCCGACGCCGGTGAAGTTCGGGTCGTGCGGGGCCGGGTGCTGGTCCCGCTGGTGCCGGTACCGGCCGGCCGCGTTCGCCTGCCACACCTCGACGAGCTGGTTCGCCGCCGGGCGGCCGTCGCCGTCGAGGACCCGGCCGGAGACCACGATGCGCTCGCCGATCGGGATGCCGGCGTGCTGGATGGTCAGGTCGGCCTCGTCGTCGGCGACGTCGCGGTGCCCGAACGCGGGCGCCCACAGCTCCACCGCCTCCGGGTCGATCAGCTGCGCCGGCTGCTTGGGGTGCCGCAGAATGCTACTGCGGTACGGCGGGTAGTCGAGCTTCGGCTGTGGACCGCCCGGCCGCTGGGCCGCCGCCTCGATCTCGGTGTTGATGTCAGCTTGTGACAGCTCCATGTTCACGCTCCGGACGCTAGGCGGAATCGCTCGCCTCGGCGATAATCCTCTTCCACTGAGTGGAAGGTGCCAGAAGTGGGCGACAGTGTCACCTCCCGCGCGCTCGCCCTTCTCGGGGCCTTCGACGGCGAGAACCGCAGCCTCTGCCTGACCGAGCTCGCCCGCCGCGCCGGGATTCCGCTGGCCACCGCGCACCGGCTGGTCGGCGAGTTGCACCGGTGGGGCGCGCTGGCCCGCGAGCCGGGCGGTGACTACGTGATCGGCCGCCGGATCTGGCAACTCGGGCTCCTGGCGCCGGTGCAGAGCGGGCTGACCCAGGCCGCCTCCCCGTTCCTGCACGACCTGTACGGGACGACTCTGGCCACGGTGCACCTCGCCGTGCGGGACGGCCTGGAGGTTCTCTACGTGGAACGGCTGGCCGGGCACGTGTCGGTGCCGGTGGTCAGCCGGGTCGGATCACGACTGCCGATGCACGCCACCGGGGTCGGGAAGGTGCTGCTCGCCTACGCCCCCGAGGAGGTACGCCTGGAGGTGCTGCAGAACCTGACCAGGATCACCGCCTACACCGTCACCCAGCCCGCCCGCCTGCTCGACCAGCTGCGCCGGGTCCGGGCCGAGGGCTACGCCACCACCGGCGAGGAGATGAGCCTCGGCGCCTGCTCGGTGGCGGTGCCGGTGCGCAACGGCGAGACCGTGGTGGCGGCCCTCGGCATGGTGGTGCCCGATCTGCGCCGGCAACTGCCCCGGCTGGTGTCGGCGCTGCAGGTGGCGGCGCACGGGATCAGCCGCACCCTTGCCGGCCCGGCTTCCGTTGAGTGGAAATGAGGTCTTGCTACCGGACGGCCTCCATGAGGACGCTGAGGGCATGCGTACCCAGGTCGCCATCATCGGCGCCGGCCCCGCCGGCCTGCTTCTCTCCCATCTGCTCGCTCAGGGCGGGGTGTCCTCGGTCGTCATCGAGACCCGCTCCGAGGAGTACGTCGCGGCCCGCATCCGCGCCGGCATCCTGGAACACTCCAGCGTCGAACTGCTCGAGTCGGCCGGGCTGGGGGCGCGGCTGCGGGCCGAGGGCGACCAGCACCGGGGGATCTACCTGCAGTGGCCGGGCGAACGGCACCACCTCGACTTCGTGGATCTGACCGGTCGCAGCGTGTGGGTCTACGGTCAGACCGAGGTGCAGAAGGACCTGGTCGTGGCCCGGAAGGCGGACGACCAGGAGATCCACTACCAGGTCTCCGATGTGGCGCTGCACTCCCTGGAAGACCGGCCCTACGTCACTTTCACCGACGAGTCCGGGCATGCCCGGCGTCTCGACGCCGACTTCGTCGCCGGGTGCGACGGCTCCTTCGGCCCGAGCCGCGCGGCCGTGCCCGCGGCCCAGACCTACGAGAAGGTCTACCCGTACTCCTGGTTCGGGATCCTCGCCGACGTCGCCCCGTCCACCGATGAGCTGATCTACGCCTGGCATCCGGACGGTTTCGCCCTGCACTCGATGCGCTCGGCCACCGTCAGCCGCCTCTACCTGCAGGTCCCGAACGGCACCGATCCGCAGTCGTGGTCCGACGACCGGATCTGGGAGGAACTGTCCACCCGGCTCGGGCACGGGCAGAACGGCTGGAAACTCACCCCCGGCCCGATCACCGACAAGAGCGTCCTGCCGATGCGCAGTCACGTGCGGACGCCCATGCGGCACGGCAACCTGTTCCTCGCCGGCGACGCCGCCCACATCGTCCCGCCCACCGGCGCCAAAGGCCTCAACCTGGCGATCGCCGACGTGGCGCTGCTCAGCAAGGCGCTGGTCGCCTCCATCGCCGACCGGAACGACACACTCGCCGACCGCTACTCCGACGACGCACAGCGCCGGGTCTGGCGGTGCACCCACTTCTCCTGGTGGATGACGACGATGCTGCACACCTCCGGCGACCCGTTCGACGCGCAGTTGCAGCTCTCCCAACTACGCTGGGTCGCCGGCAGCCGGGCGGGCGCCACCGGGCTCGCCGAGAACTACGCCGGCCTGCCCATCGGCTACTAGCCCGTCGGGCGGGCCGGTCGCCTCGATCGTCGGAGGCGGCGGCGCATGGTCGACGGCCTCCCGATAGGTGCCGGTCGGCAGCGTGGACGGGCTGGCGCCGGGCGGCACCTGCCCGTTCGGCGCCGCCGGCTCCCGGGCCAGCAGTCCCTTGGCCAACGACGCCCCGGTGGCCAGGAAAGCGACGTTGAAGGCGCTCTCCCAGTCGAACGTGGTGATGTCGAAGACGCCCGCCACCATCGAACCGGACAGCGACGCCAGGAACGTCTTCGCCAGCCGGGTCAGCAGGTCGGGCCAGAACGCCAGGTTGGTCTGCTTGGAGAGGTACTGCACGGCGGTGAGGACCACCGAGGAGAGGAACGCGCTGACGGCCAAGGTCAGCGAGTACTTCCACGGCAGGTCGATGACCGAGCCGACGCCGCCGGCCAGCAGCGTCGCGACGAACACCTGCCCGGCCGACCAGCCGGCCCGCTCCACGAAGTCCAGAACGACCGCACGCCACTTGGGAACGACCTGAGTCACCCGGTCGACGTTCCCCTCTCCGGAGATCGACGAACATCAGCCGAACGGATCAGTTCCCGGATCGCGTCCCCGATCCCCGCCGGCACCGTGCGGCGCCGGCACAGCCACTCGAAGGTGAACCGGGCCGCGGCCACGTTCCCGCCGTAACCGGGCACCATCGAGGCCAGCGGCAGCACCTCCACCGGATAGGCCCGCTCCACCCGCCGGGCCGGCTCGAACGCGTCCCGGTACGGCGGCTCCCCACCGCCGAGCCGCAGCAGCGCGATCGCCCCGTCCACCGCACGGCCCTGAATCAGCCGGACCGCCGACAGCCGCTCCCCGCGCAACTCCCGGTGCAGCCCGATGTAGAGACTGACCAGCGCGTCGTTCAGGTGGAACTCCTCGGTGTCGAACGGCGGCCGCGGCACCGGCGGCCCAGTGTGCGCCAGATCCACCGGCGCGCCCGGCCGCCGCCACACCACCCGCGCCCCGGAGAACGGCACCCGCGACAGCTCTCCGGCGGTCAGCACCAGGTACTCGACGAAGACGCCGTCGGCGTACAGCGCCTTGCGCCCGCTCCGATGATGAGCGAACCGGTAGGTCACCGGCGCCGGCGCCTCCAGCCAGTCCACCCGGTCCAGGTAACGCCACTTCGCCCCCTCGTCGACGATCACGAAGAAGTCCAGGTCGGAATGCTCGTCCAGGCGGGCCGGCTGGGCGCCGCACGAACCCAGGCCCAGCAACGCGACCGTGTCGTCCCGGGCCGCCAGAACGGCGGCGATCTCATCGAGCCTGCGCAGCACCGGTTGCATTCGCACCTCACAAGAGAAACGGTGAACCCACAAGGAGCATCACCGATTCCGCACGCCGGCCCAACCCCCTGCACGTTCCCCTCGCTCACGGCGGCGTCGAAACCGTTTCTCCGGTACGCCTTCTCGCCCGTCACCAACCGCAGGGCCGGCCGTCACCGGACCTCCGGTTCCCAGGCCGTCCCCTCCGTGACCACCCGTCGCCGCCGCCGGTGCCGGGGGCATGCGACGATCGGCCGGATGAGCAGCGTCCATGTCGTCTACGCCCACCCCTCGCCGGAAGGCTTCACCCGGGAGGTGCTCGACGCGTTCCTGGGCGGGCTCACGTCGTACACGCTGACGGATCTCTACGCGACCGGCTTCGAGGCCGCGATGTCACCCGCCGAGTACAGCCGCCCCGCCGCCGGCCCGGTCCCCGGCGACGTCGCCGCCGAACAGACGCGACTGGACGCCGCCGACGTGTGGGCGTTCATCTATCCGGTGTGGTGGGCGGACTGTCCGGCGATACTCAAGGGCTGGTTCGACCGGGTGTGGACGGCCGGGTGGGCGTACAAGCCGATGCGGTTGCGGGTGGCGCGGCGGGCGATCGTGCTCTGCACGGCCGGCTACCCGGTCGCCGATCTGGAGGCGTCCGGCGTGCACCGGGCCATGCGCACGACGATGCTCACCGACCGGATCGGCGCCCGCGCCGAGTCCTCCGACTTCGTCGTGCTGGGCGGCGCGGTCCTGCGCGATGCGGATCCGGCGGGGTGGGCCGCCCTCAAGGCCACCCACCTGCGCCGCGCCACCGAACTGGCCCGCTCCACCGCCCGGCCCGGCCACACGAACAGCACCTGACCGAACCGGCACCGAGGGCGGGCGTCGACAGCAGCCCGGGCCGAATCCGGACCCGGGCTCTTGTGGGGTGGATGGGGTTGGGCGGTCAGGTGGAGATCAGGCCGGCCTCTCGGGCGAGCAGCCCGGCCTGGGTGCGGTTGGCGCAGTCCAGCTTCACCAGCAACCGTGACACGTGGCCCTTGACCGTGGCCTCGGTGAGGCTGAGCCGCGCCCCGATGCCGGCGTTCGGCAGCCCCTCGCCGAGGCAGGTCAGGACGTCGATCTCGCGCTGCGTCAGTTCGCCCAGCAACTGCCGTGCCCGGCGCCGGCCCACCTCCTCCCGGCCCGCGGCGGCCACCAGTCCTCGGGTGGCTTCCGGGGAGAGGACCGTGTGACCGTCGGCGGCGACGCGGATCAGACCGGTGAGGTCCTCCGGCCGGGTCGACTTGATCAGGAATCCGGCGGCGCCGGCCCGCAGTGCCCGCAGCACGTACTCGTCGGCGTCGAAGGTGGTCAGCACCACCACCACCGGGCGGTGTGTCAGCCGGGCGATCCGGCCGAGCGCGGTGAGCCCGTCGACTCCGGGCATCCGCAGGTCGAGCAGCACCACGTCCGGCCGGTGGCGGATGACCGCCTCCACCGCCGCCGCTCCGTCGAACGCCTCGTCGACGACCCGGATGTCGTCGGCCGCGCTCAGGATGGTCCGCAGATGGGCGCAGACCATCGGCTCGTCGTCGACCACCACGACGCGGATCACAGGATTCCCTCCGTCGGCACACACACCGGCAGGGTCGCTGCCACACGGTAGCCGCCGTCGGGCCGGGGGCCGGTGGTCAGCTCACCGTGGACCAGTTCCACCCGCTGCCGCAGGCCGATCAGGCCGCTCCCGGAGCCGGCCGTGGCCAGCACCGGGTCGGACGCCCGGCGTGACCCGGTGTCGGTCACGCTCAGCCGGATCCGGTCGGCACTGTAGCCCAGTTCCACCCGCACCGCCGCGCCCGGGGCGTGTTTGCGGACGTTGGTGAGCGCCTCCTGAACGAGCCGGTACGCGGTGCGCCCGACCACCGGCGCGACCGCGACCGGGACGCCCTCCTGCACCACCTCCACCGGGACACCGACGGATCGTGACTGCTCGACGAGTTCGGACAGGTCCGGCAGCGCCACCGGGGACGGCTCCCGGTGGACCGCCCCGTCCTCGCCGGCCGGTGAACGCAGCACCCGCACCAGATCGCGCAGCTCTTCGAGGGCTTGGCAGCCGGCCGTACGGAGTTCCTCGGCGGCCTGTCGTGTGCCCTCGTCGGTGGCCGACACGCCGAGGGCTCCGGCCTGCAGCACCATCAACGTCACCCGGTGCGTCACCACGTCGTGCATCTCGCGGGCCAGCCGGGCGCGCTCCTCGGCTCGCGCCTGCACCGCCAAGAGGTGCTGTTCCCTCTCGGCACGTTCGACGCGCTCCGCCAGCGCCCGCAACAGCTTCCGGCGGCTCGCCACCCACATGCCGAGGAGGGCGGGCATCACCGTCATCACGAGCCCGAGCGTCACCACGGTGACGTGCGGCTGCCACGGCCGGACGGCCAACAGCGTGACACCGGTGACCAGAACCCAGCCGAGTCGCCGGCGGTGGCCGTACACGAGGGTGGCGTAGATCGCGTACGCGCTGCCGACGGGTGTGACGACCCAGACCGGGTCGACGTCGACGGCCCAGATGAAGCCGGGTACGACCAGCTGCGGGATCAGTTGCAGAAGCGCCACCACGCCGATGGCCCCGAGCACCGCCTCCGGCGCCCTGCGGCGCAGGACGAGTCCGAGTTGGACGATCGCCTGCACCACCAGCAGCGCTCTGCCGTATCCGGTGTCGAGATGCCAATGACGTATCGCCAGCCACGTGTCGGTGCCCGCCACGCTCACCGCGAGAGCGATGTCCCAGGCGATGTGGCGCCGGGAGCTTTCAGTGGGTCGCCGCATGAACAACACGGTAACGACACCGCCGCACGCCCTGTCCCCGACGAAAGTAGGAACCGAGGGCGCCCGATGCTACTTTCGTCGCCCCCGCACCGACGTTCCGGGCTGCCCCGGTGGACCGGATCCGGGATGGGATGTCGACCATGACGGTCCCTGATGAAGCAACCGCCACGCCGGTGGCGGCCGGAAGCCGGATCCAACTGCTGGACGTCCTGCGTGGTGTGGCGATCCTCGGCACTCTCGGCACCAACATCTGGATCTTCACGGATCCGCGCGGGCCGGCGGGGGCGCTCATTCCCCCCGAGTCGGCCGGTGTCGTGGAGACGCTGCTGCGCATGGTCAGCAACGGCAAGTTCCTCGCGCTGCTCACCCTGCTGTTCGGGGTGGGACTGGAGTTGCAGTACCGTTCCGCGCTCCGGCGGGGGCGGCGCTGGCCCGGCTGGTACCTGTGGCGGGCCGTGCTGCTGCTGGCTGAGGGGGCGCTGCACTATCTGCTGATCTTCGAGTGGGACGTCCTGATGGCGTACGCCCTCGTCTCCATTCTGATCGCCGGCATGGTGGGGCGCAGCGACCGGGCGGTCCGCGCCTGCATGGCCGTCGCGGC
The DNA here is from genome assembly GCF_030009775.1 of Actinoplanes sandaracinus. Lineage (GTDB taxonomy): Bacteria > Actinomycetota > Actinomycetes > Mycobacteriales > Micromonosporaceae > Actinoplanes > Actinoplanes sandaracinus. Next base: position 25,792 of record NZ_JASCTH010000001.1, read on the forward strand.
CACCCTCCATCTGGCTTTCATCGGCCTGCTCACGGTCGCCGGCGTCGACGGCGGCGGCAGTGACGCCGCGGTGCCCGGCGGCGCGGACCTGTATCGCCTCGGTGGCTACCCGGAGCAGGTCGCCGCCCGGATCGAGGGCGTGTGGCTGTACCGCTCCGAATCCATCCTGATCATCCCCCTCACCGTCCTGTTGTTCCTGGCCGGCTCGCGGCTGCTGCGAGCCGGCGTCTTCACCGCCGGGCCGGCGGGGAGGTCGCTGCGCGGCCGGCTGGCCGTCGTCGGGCTGGGTATCGGCCTGCCGTTGAACCTGCTCACCTCGTTCGCCGGGCCGCGATGGTTCTTCGTCGACCGGTACGTGTGCGGCCCGCTCGTGGCGCTGGGCCTGCTGGCCGTGGTGACCAGCCTGCTGCTGCGGACCTCCGGCGGTCAGGGCCGGCGGCGGCTCGCCGACGTGGGCCGCACGGCGTTGTCCTGCTACGTCCTGCAGAACCTGATCTGCGCGGCCCTCTGTTACGGCTGGGGACTCGGCCTGGCGGGGCGCTTCGCTGAGCTGCGCCCGTGGTGGCCGCCCGTCGCCTGGGCGGCGGTGGCGGCCGGTCTCGTCGTCGCGGCCGGCTGGTGGCTGCGCCGGTTCGATCGCGGCCCGCTCGAGATCGCCTGGCACTGGGCGTGGCAGCTACCCCAGCGACGGCCCCAGCCGGTCCGCTAGTTCTTCCACGGCGATGACCGATTCGTCGGCTCGGTGGTGACAGCGATCAAGCCGACGAATCGATGCCGGGGCTGGAAAGCACGTTCACGACATTGACACATGACTATGTCTGATCTAGGTTCGAGCGTATAGGGAAAGCGCTTACCCCCAGGTCGAATCCCCGTGCGACAACCCGGAGGGAATCCCCATGCCCCGCTCCGCCACCGCTGTCGCAGTCCTCGCGGCAGCCGTTCTCGCCGTGCCCGAGCCGGCGGTCGCCGCGACCTCGTTCACCGTCGCCACCGACGGCTCCGGCAACTACACCACCATCCAGGCCGCGATCGCCGCCTCCTCCACCGGCGGCGTGATCACCATCAAGGCCGGCACGTACCACGGCCAGGTGAGGATCCCGGCGAACAAGTCCGGCATCACCCTCCAGGGCGCCACCGGCGCCTCCGCCGACGTGATCATCACCGGCAGCACGCCGCAGTCCACCGCCGGCGCCGCGGGCAGCGCCACCGTCCACAATCTGGCGCCGAACAGCACCATCAAAGGCGTGACCATGCAGAACACGTACGGCCCCGGCAGTCAGGCCCTGGCCGTCTACGCCGCCGGCGACCGGCAGGTCTACCGCAACGTGCGGATGCTGGGCCACCAGGACACCTTCCTGTCCTGGGGCGGCACCGGCGCCGCACAGATCCGGCAGTACGTCTACAAGTCCTACATCTCGGGTGCGGTCGACTTCATCTACGGCAACGGGGCGGTGGTCATCGACAGCAGCACCATCGAATCCGTCAACCGGAACAGTTCCAACAACGGCTACATCACGGCGGCCGCCACCGACGACAGCAACCGCTACGGCATCTTGATCACCCGATCGGTTCTGAAGAGCCCGGCCGCCGCGCAGACGGTCGCCCTGGGCCGCTGCTGGCACGCCGGCAACGCCTCCGACGCCATCGGCCAGGTCCTGATCCGCGACTCGACGATCGGCGCCCACATCCGCCAGTCCGGCGCCTGGCAGGACATGAGCGGCTGGTCCTGGCGGACCTGCCGCTTCACCGAGCACAACAACACCGGCGCGGGCAAGACCAACGGCACCACCGACCGCCCCCAGATGAGCGCGTCCACCGCCGCCGGCTACACCTCCGCCAAGTACCTGGCCGGCTCCGACGGCTGGAATCCGGTCCAGTGAGGCGTCCGGCCGGAAACCCGGCGACCGTCAGCGGCTTCCCGCCGGAACCGTCCTGACGCACAGATAGGGGCGGGACAGCGCGAGCGCCACGCCGGTGAAGGCGATCCCGAGGTAGACCGGCGCCAGGTGCTCGACGCTGGTATAGCCGATCACCATGTGGACCGCGACCGCCGGCAGGAAGCCCGCCACGGCGGCCCCGGCCAGCGTCCACCACACCCATCCGCTGCCTCGCCGCCATCCCCACGCGCTGAGCGTCATGATGGCCAGCGCCGCCGCGATCAGGGCGCCGCCGAATCCGGCGCGATCGTGGGCGATGTAGGGCAGGAGGCGGGGATTCCCCTCCAGCAGCGGAGCGGCGTGGGTGCCCAGAAAGCCCAGGTCCGTCGCGACGAACACATCGGTGAGGCCGACCACGGACACGACCAGGCCACCGGTGAGCAGGCCGAGGCCCGTGACGATCATGAGGAGCTGTCCGATGAGCGCCCGCCGGCGCTGCGGCTCCGGCCCGTCCGGGAGCAGCGTCCACCGTGGCGCGTCCGGGCGGCGGACGACCGTCAGCACGAACATCGGGAACAGCACGACCGTGACGGCCGTGTGCAGCGGCTCGACGAAGCCCGAGCCCAGGAAGTACAGGACGCTGGGGAATCCGACCGCCCCCGACAGCAGGTACGACGTGCGCGCCCAGGGCCAGCCCTGCCGGATGCCGCCCCAGGCCAGTCCCGCGTACAGCACTCCGATGGCGATCATCGTGCCGGCCATGGTGACCCGGTCGTGCTGCAGGAACGGCACGAGGCGCTCGTTGAGCGCCGTCAGCTGTTCGCGGCGCATGCCCAGGTAGTCGTTGTCGTACCAGAGCAGGACCGGCCCGAGAGTGATCATCGCCGCGCCGATGCCGGCGCCGATCATCCCCGCTCCCACGAGCAGGCCCCACAACCAGGCCGGCCAGCGGCGCGGGTCGCGGCCGGCGTCGCGCAGGCCGGGGGCGGGCCGGGACGGCGTCTGCACCTCGATGACCCGCTGGAACCATCCCGGTCCCGCGGCGACGAGGACACCGGTCGTGGCCAGCACGACGGCGCTCCGGTCGGCCAGCGCCCGCTGCGCCGCCCCGATCGCCGGGTCGGTGAGGCGCACGATGCCGTCCGCGGACCCGGAACGGGCCGGCTCGGCATCGACGATGACGCGGTCGACATACGGTTCGAGGGCCGCGGCGACCGCCGGATCCGCGGTCCGGGCGAACACCGTGCACGTCCGGCCCGCCACGGCCGCCCGCACGGCCGGGACGTCATTCTGCGTCACCGGTCCGATCTCGATCACCCCGGCGCCCTGGACGGGCAGGGCACGCACGGCGTCACGGGCGTGACGGACGGGCACCGTCGCGCCGAGCCGGTGGGCCAGCCCGGGAGGCGCGACCCGATGGGCGAACACGGCCGACACGGCGCGCGCTCCGGCGGGCCGCGACGTCAGAGTCGCGAGCAGATGCAGCGCCGCCCGCTCGGCACGCCGCCGGCCGAGCACGCGGGCAGCTGTCGAGCGGAGCGGATGATAGGTCCAGTCCGGCACGCGGCCATGATCACACACGGAAGCCGATCACTGGTGCCATGGAGTGCAGGACCACTGCGGCCGGAGTGAGCCGGGCGACCAGGTCCCGGATCGCGGCCGCGGGCGCCCAGCCGATCTGCCCGATCGTGTTGAGCCGGGCCGAGCGGCTGACGATCGCCTGGGTGCGGGGGCGGCGCAGGGCGTCGTACCGGGCGAGCCCGGCCGGCACGTCCGCGACGCCGGCGAGGCAGTCGGCCAGCACCACCGCGTCCTCCAGCGCCTGGCATCCCCCCTGCCCGAGACTGGGGGTCATGGCGTGCGCGGCGTCGCCCAGCAGCACCGTGGCGCCCCGCACGAACGACGGCAGCGGCGGCAGGTCGTAGAGGTCATGGCGGAGCACCGCCTCGGCCGGCACCGCGTCGAGGAGAGCCGGAATGGGCTGCGGCCAGGCCCCGAAGCGGCGCAGCACCTCGGGAAGTTCGCCACCGGGTGTGACGCCTCCCTCCGGCACCGTCGCCGTGCCGAAGCAGTACACCGATCCACCGGGCAGCGACGCGTACCCGAATCGTTCGCCCCGGCCCCACACGACCGCGCCCTCGCCCAGGGCCGGCAGGGGGCGGGTCACCATGCGCCAGGCGGTGTGCCCCGCGTACCTCGGCCGGACGTCGGGCCACAGCCCGGCCCGGGTGGTGCTGCGCAGACCGTCGGCGGCGACCACGAGGTCGGCCTCCGGCGCCCGGGTCACCGTCACCCCGGGACGGAGCACCTCACCGGGCAACGCCTTGAGCAGGACCTTCAATAGGTCGGCCCGGTGCAGGACGACGAGCGGACAGCCGAACCGGCGCTCCAGCTCGTCGGACGTCACCCGGGTCAGCCAGCGCCCGCGCCGGTCCTTCGCGCCACCGGCGGCCTCCCTCTCCGCCACGTCCAGCACGTCCGCGAGCAGGCCGAGCCGGTCGAGCGCCCGCAGCGCGTTCGGCCACAGCGAGATCCCGGCGCCCACTTCGGTGAAGCCGGGCGCCCGCTCGTACACCGTGACGTCCCAGCCGGTGCGCCGCAGCGCGACGGCGGCGGCCAGCCCGCCGATGCCGCCCCCGATGATCGCCGCGTTCCGCCCACTCATGCGGTGACTGTAGCCAGGTGAGCCGGCACCGCGCCGCGCCGCGTCACCGATGACGCGCCGACGGCTGCGGAGGCGCTGACCTGGCGTACGAAAGGGATAAAGTCGGTTAAAAGCTCTTGGAATGAGGATCATGGCCGCGCCGACCTTCGTGTACGACGGTGACTGCTCGTTCTGTACCGCCTGTGCCGAGTTCATCGGCCGCCGGATACCGACCAGCGCCCGGCTGGTGCCGTGGCAGTTCGCCGACCTCGACGCCCTGGGTCTCACCGTCGAGCAGTGCGACAAGGCGGTGCAGTGGGTCGGCGAGAACACCGCCGCCGGCCCGGACGCCATCGCCCTTCTGCTGCGCGACGCCGGCCGGATGTGGCGGCTGGCGGGGACCGCGCTGCAGTGGCGGCCGGTGCGGCTCGCGGCCTGGCCGGTGTACCACTGGGTGGCCGAGCATCGCCATCTGCTGCCCGGCGGCACCGCGGCGTGTTCGCTGCCGCAGGCCCAGCGCGAGCTGCCCGGACGAACGCGGTGACGGCGCGGGCGCGTGACGGCGCGGCGACACCGAACCCGCCGCGGGCGCTGCGGGTGGCCATGGGCGCCGTCGCGGCCGTGTGCGTGGCGGTGTCCGTCGCCCACGTGACGCTGGTGTTCCTGCACGTGGCCCCGTCGAACCCGGTCTCCCAGCGCTACGACCGGCAGATCAGGGGGTGGATCTCTCCGCTGTTCGAGCAGAACTGGATGCTCTTCGCCCCGAACCCGAACGCCACCCGCACCCAGATCTTCGCGAGAACCGGGACGATGACGGCGGACGGCGGCGGCGAGGTGAGCGACTGGTTCGACATCAGCGCCGTCGACAAGGCCGACACCCGGCACAACCCTTACCCGAGCCGTACGACACAGCACATGCTCCGCCGGGCCTGGGACTCCTACGTGGCCACGCACGGCGAGGACGAGATCTCCCACGACGCATGGGCACTCACCCGGCAGCGGTATCTGCGCAACATCGCCGTGCGACGGGTCGCCGCGCACAGTTCGCGCCCGTACCAGATGATCCGGCTGAAGTCCGTCACGCAGTGGATCGCGCCCCCGGATACGGGTGGCCCGGCGCCGACCTATTCGACCGAGCCGTATACCAGGCTTCTGCCCTGGTGGAATGTGACACCCGATGGCAGTTGACCAGACTTCCCGCGTACCGCTCACGCCTGACCGGGCAGCTGTCGCGCCGGACGCCACGACCACCGGACGGCTGAGGAGCCACATCGACGGCGCCTACCGTGTTCTGACCGAGCGGCCGCTGTCGCTGTACGCCGCGGCGTTCATGCGCATCGGGTACGGGTTGCTCTACGCCGTCGTTCTCGTCCGGGAGTTCCCGCACCGTCACCAGATCTGGGGCCCGGAGTCGCCGTGGACACCGGCCCTGGCGCGCGAGACGTTCGACCAGACCGGCTGGTTCAGCCTTCTCACCCTGTCCGACAGCCGGCAGTACTTCGAATTCTGCTACGTCGTGGCGCTGCTGACGGCCGTCCTGTTCACGCTCGGCTGGCGGACCCGGGCGGTGTCGGTCCTGTTCGCGATCGTGGTCGCGTCGTTCTACGGCCGGAACGTGCTGATCGGCGACGGTGGAGACAACCTGGCGCTCCTCATGGCCGTCTACCTGGTCTTCACCGCGTGCGGCCGGCGCTGGTCCCTCGACGCGCGCCGGGCCCGGCGGCGTGCGCCGGTGGCGTCCCGGCCGGCCGGCGCGCAACCCTCGGGCCGGTGGGCGGCGGCCGGCATCGCCCGGCGGTTCACGGCGACGGTCCTGCACAACTGCGCCATGCTGGTGATCATGGCCCAGATGTGCATCCTCTACGGGGCGGCGGGCCTCTACAAGGTGCAGGGCGACCTGTGGGCCAATGGGACCGCCCTGCACTACGTGCTCCATTCGGACCTGTTCCGGCCGTGGCCCGCGCTGTCGGACTTCGTGGACGACCATCAGCTCATGGTCGGCGTCGCCAGCTACCTCTCCGTGCTGGTGCAGGTCGCGTTCCCGTTCACCCTGTTCAGCAAGGTGAAGTACGTCGTCCTGGCCATCCTGGTCGGCATGCATCTGGGCATCGCCGTCCTCCTGGGACTGCCCGTCTTCTCGGGCGTGATGATCCTCGGGGACGCGGTGTTCCTGCCCGACCGGTTCTTCCGGTCGGTCCCCCGGCTCTGGCGCGCCCTGCGCGCACGGCGGCGCGGGCCGGGCACACCGGCGCTGACCACGCCCTGAAACCCACCCCCCGGAGAAGCCGGAGCCGCGAGGCCGGCGCCGCCGAAGCGGACGCCGGACCCGCGGCTGCGTGCCGGGGAGAAACGCGTTACTTGCGTTTCTTGGGCAGATCGAACTGATCGGCGGCACGGCAGTCGGCGCGGTTGCCGACCGCGGCCGGGCCCAGGGCGGCGAGCGCCTCGCGGGCCCGCGACCGGCCGAGGTTCCACGCGTACCACGGGTCGGGTTCCTTGAGATCCTCGGCGATCCAGCTCAGCGTGCACCGGCGCACCGGGTCGGGCAGGCGGGTCAGCGCCGGCGTCGCGTCGGCGGAGAGCGCCCGCAGGTACCAGGCGTCGATCTTGCCGGTGTCGCGGTAGCGGACAGCGTTGCGGCTGGCCACATAACCCTCGGGGTCCAGCACCGCGAGGCCGAGCAGCATCACCACGGCGAGACCGACGGTGGTCCCCGGGATCCAGCGGCCCCGCCACTTGACACCGGCCACCGCGATCAGCACGAAGATGGTCCCGAGAAGCATCTCGGACGCCATCACGAAGATGCGCTCACCGGTGAAGCTGTAGACCCTCTGGTAGGCCCACATGCGCGTCAGCGCCGACGCCACGATGACGACGCTCAACCCGCAGAGCAGGCCGAGCAGGACGCGCAGCGCGAGCCGCTCAGCCGGCTCCTCCCGCCGGGCCCAGCGGGCCAGGGCGGCGAGCACCGCCAGCGACAGCAGCGTGACGGCGACCAGTTGCCAGAAGCCGCTGCGGGCGTACTCCGCGTAACTGAGCCCGGCCGTCTTCAGCACGTGCCGGTGGCCGCCGAACAGCACGGTGAACTGCACGGCCACGAAACCACCGAAGAGCAGCACCAGCGCGGCGCAGGCGGGCGCCCATTCGACCAGCCCGAACCGGCCCCGGCCCTCGGTGTCCAGGCTGGACGTCGTCGGCGGCGCCGACAGCGTGTAGATGCCGGACACCGCGATCAGACCGCCGGCCACGGCCAGGAAGATCCACTGGAACGCCGAGCCGACGTCGAGGTCGGGCACGGCCCTGTCGAGGAACGTCGAGAACGCGACGTCGGCCGAGGACAGCAGCGCGCCGAAGACGAGCAGGACCACGACCGTGAGGCCGGCCGAGAAGACGACCCGCCGGGCCATTCCCGGGTTCCGGCTCGCCCGCAGGTGTTTGCGGACCCACGGGATGCCGCGGAACGCCGCGTACGGGGCCGCCACCAGGCTGAACAGGATGGACCGGACCTGCTTGCCGCCCACGATGGCCAGCGCCGCGCATCCGAACGCGCCGAGGACACTGAACGTCACCAGCCACCAGGCGTTCCGGAACGCGGGGACGAGGAGCAGGGCGAGCGCGGCCGCCGCCCATCCGGAGCGGATCCACCGCTCGGAGCGCGACAGGTCCGCGGAACGCCGGACCGCGCCCACGACGCCGAGCGTCAGCGCGAGCCAGCCGAGGAACCAGCCGATGCCCACCCGGTCCAGCGGCAGGAAGACCACGAAGCCGAGCGCGCCGGCGAGCACGCCGGCCGGGACGGCACGGCTCTGCGCCTTCGCCGGGCCGGGCCAGTGCTTCTCGCGGAACTTCTGCCACGCGGTCGGCTGCTGCTGGTACACCCCACCGTACGGGCGGACCCCGAGCGGCGGCGGGGCCGGTCGAGGGTCGTCCGGGACAGGCTGGTGCCGCGCCGCGGGGTGCGCGGCCGGGACCGGTGCCACCCGTGGCGGAGCCTGCGCCGGCGCCGCGGCGGCAGGCCCCTCGCGCCGGCCGGCCGGTGGGACGCCGGGTCCACTCGCCGCGGGCGCGCCGGACGGCCACGGGTGGCCGGCGGGCACAGCCGCGGCCGCGGTCTTCACCTCGGCTTCCGGCGCGGCCTTCTCGCTGCCGGCCGGGCCGGCGGTGGCCGGCGGGGCGGAAGCAGGCGACGCGGCCGGCTTGGCGGCGGCCTGCGGTACCGACGGCAGGGCGGAAGCAGGCGACGCGGCCGGCTTGGCGGCGGCCTGGGATACCGCCGGCAGGGCGGAAGCAGGCGACGCGGCCGGCTTGGCGGCGGCCTGCGGTACCGACGGCTGGGCGGGAGCCGGTGGAGCGGTGGTCGACGACGGCGCAGGTGACTGCACCGGGATCATCGGGAGGAACACCGCGTAACCCCGCGTGCCAGAGGGAATCTGGACGGGGATCGCCCACGCCGGCTCGCCGTCCGGCCCTGGCCAGACCATCGACGGGACCGCATCGGCCGGCGGCATGACCAGCAGTTGGGGTGCCGGTGCGGGAACCGCGGTGACGTCGGGGGTCGGGCCCGCCGCCACGGGCCGTGCCGTGTCCGCCGGATCTCGTTGCTCTGGTGGCAGGTCGGCCACAGAAGCCTCCTCGGTTACTTGGTTCGCACACTGTAGGGCGAATGCGCCTCGATTTCTACGCTGGGACGGGTCCGTACCGCCGCGACGATCGAGCATTGGCAGAAATCCGGGATAGCCGACCGGCGGATCCGTCGCGTAGCGGGCCGAATCGGGCAGGCGCGGCGGGCTGAACCGAGCGGACGCGGGCATCCGCGCGGCCGCGGCTGTCAGGTGAGAAGCCGCTGCTCCGCCTGGTCGGCCTGGTCGATGAAGAGCGCGGCGCCGCAGGAGGCGAACAGCGCCCGGGCCCGGTCCAGCTCCTGCCGCGCCCGGATGACGCCGCCGTCCGCCGCGAGCGCGGTCGCCGCGTGCAGGTGCGCTCGCCCGGCCAGCAGCCGATCGATCAGGCGCTCGGCGCTGACGGCCGTGCCGGCGTTCAGCGCCAGCACCGACAGGATCGCCTGGCGCCGCAGCCCGGGCACCGGCCGGACCTCGTCGCCGACGTGGACGTCCACCGTGCCGAGAAGGCGAACCCGTACACGCTCCCCTCGAAGCGAGGGGAATCCCTCGGCATCGTCCGGACCGTCACCGTGCAGAAGAGCGCGCCGGAGCGGGACGCCTGGTACCTCGAGTACGTCCAGGTCCACGACGAGTCCGAGGGCAGGGTCTACGTCTGCCCGGTCAACCGGTGGTTCGGGCAGACCGACTCGATCCAGCACCGGTTCACCTGTTCCTGACACACCGGAGGGCCGGGACACCGGCGGACGTCCCGGCCCTCCGGCAATCCTTGATCGGGTCACGCGCGACCGCGTGGCGAAGAAATCCGCGTACGGAGGGAACCGGCGGGCGCCGCCGGGGTTGATGAAGGGTATGAGCCACTCGTCCCCCGCCTCGGAGGCCGTCTCCGCACTCTTCCGCTCCCGCTATGCACGGTTGGTCGGCGTGGTCGCGCTGGTCTCCGGCAGCAGAGCGGAGGCGGAGGACTGCGTGCAGGACGCGTTCCTCAAGGCCTTCGACCGGTGGGACCACGTGTCGCGGCTGGAGTCGCCCGAGGCGTGGGTCCGGACGGTGGCTCTGCGGCTGTCGTCGAACCGGCGGCGCAAGGCCCGCAACATGTTCAAGGCGCTCACCCGCCACGGGCCACCACGCGACGAGCCGTCGCCGGAGGCCGATCAGGTCGACGTGGCCCGGGCGTTGCGGAGGGTCTCCACCGGCCAGCGGCAGGTCGTCGTCCTGCACTACCTGGTCGGGCTCGGCGTCGACGAGATCGCCCGGGAGCTGCGGGTCGCGCCGGGCACCGTGAAGTCGCGGTTGAGCCGGGCACGCGTCGTCCTCGGTCCCCTGCTGCGTGAGGAGATCTCGCATGTCTGACATCCGGGAACTGCTGGCGGCCGAGGCGGAACGGCGGGAGCCGGCACAGGCGCCGGCGTTCGCCGAACTGCTCACGGCCCGGGCCCGGCGGCGGCGGCGCGGGGCGGCCCTCGGCGTCGTGGCGGCCGTCGCGGCGGTGGTGGGTGGCTCGGCACAGATCGCTGACGACGTCCGGCCGCCGGATCGTCCGGGGATCGTCCGGGAGCCGCTGACGAACGCGCCGGGCGCGACGGTCTCCGGAACGCTGCGGCAGGTCGGCGGGCCGATGGGCACGCAACCCCACGGCGTCGCGGGGACGGTCCATTTCCAGGCGGTGGACGGTTCCGTCCTGTCGGCTGAGGTCGCCGGGGACGGCAGGTTCAGTCTGTCGATCCCGGCGGGCCGGTATCGAGTCACCGGAACACGAGCCGGACACGACACGGCGACCTGCCGCACCCGGGACGATGTCGTCGTGCCGGACGGCGGGCTCGACGGCGTCGACGTCGGCTGCCACGTACGGTGACATCGGGTGCGGTGACATCGGGGCGGGCCGAGCCGGCGCCGGGTGGCGGTTGATCATTAGGCTGGCACCGCCGCCGGGATCAGGGCAGGCCTCGCGGACGGCGATGGGGAGACAGTGGAGCAACGCACGTTCCTCGCGGCCCGCGCCGATCGCTGGGCCCGGGAGCGACCGCTACGGCTGGACCTCGCGCTGACCGGCCTGACCTGGGTGGTCTGCGGGCCGGCGAGCGCCCTGGTCGCGGGCGCCACCGGCCTGACCGTGGCCACTGCCGGCATCGTCGCGCTGGTCTTCCGGCGACGGTTTCCGGCCTTGGTGCTGGGCTGGTCGGCGGCCGCGTTCGCCGTACAACTGCTGGTGGTGCCGATTCCGCTGCCGGGAAACGCCGCTCAGGCGATCGTCGTCTACACGGTCGCCGCGCGGGTGGCCTCGCTGGGCGTACGCCTGCTCGCTCTGGGGTGTGCGGTGGCCGGCAGCCTGGCCGGCGGGTTCCGCTGGAGCACGCCGCCGCAGTATGCGCGCAACGCGCTGGTGATCGGGGTGACGCTGGCGGTCTGTTCGGTGTTGATCTGGGTGATCGGGGAGCTGGTGCGCGGCGGCCGTGCCAACACGCGGGCGCTGTACGAGGCGCGGATCCGCCTGGAGGAGAACCGGCTGCAGGAGGAACGGCTGGCGGCGCAGCGGCGGCGGATGGTGGCGGCCGCGGAGATCCACGACATCGTGGCCCATTCGCTCACGGTCGTGATCGTGCAGGCCGATGCCGGGGAGTACGCCGCCGGGCACGCGCCGGCGTGGGAGCGGGCCGACGCCGGTGCGGTGCTGGCCACCGTCGCGGGCACGGCCCGGACGGCCCTCGCCGAGGTGCGTGGGGTGATCGAGATGCTGCACCAGCCGGAGTCCGCCGGGGAACCGCCCGGTGCCGCCGTGAACCTTGAGGACGTGCGGCGGCTGATCGAGTCGGTGCGGGCCGCCGGGTTGCCGGTCCAGGTCACCGGGATCGACGCCTGGTTCGACGAGATGCCGGCCGCGGTCCGGCTCGCGGTGTTCCGGGCGATCCGCGAGGCGCTGACGAACGTCCTCAAGCACGCCGGCGCCGGCGCCAACGCCTGGCTGACGGTGGAGCGCGGCGGTGACGCCGTCCGGGTGCGTGTGGAGGACGACGGTCCGGGGCCGCCCACGCCCGCGCCGTCCGCGGCGAAGTCCGGCCATGGGTTGAACGGGCTGCGTGAGCGGCTGAGCGAGGTGGACGGTGTGCTGACGGCCGGTCCCCGGCCGGGGCACGGCTTCCTGGTGGAGGTCACGATCCCGGTGGGTGGCCGGTGAGCGGGCCCATCCGGGTGTTCCTGGTCGACGACCAGGAACTGGTGCGCACCGGTTTCGAGCTGATTCTCGGCGCGACGCCCGATCTGCTGGTCGTCGGGTCGGCCGGGGACGCGCGGACGGCGATCGACCGCCTGCGCGCCCCTGAGCTGCGCGCCGACGTCGTGCTCATGGACATTCGCATGCCGGGCATGGACGGCGTCGAGGCCACCCGGCGTCTGATGGCCCTTCCGGATCCGCCGCGAGTGGTCATGCTGACCACCTTCGACGCCGACGACCTGCTGGTCGCGGCGCTGCGGGCGGGCGCGGCGGGCTACCTGCTCAAGGACGCGGGGGCCGCCGAGCTGGTGGCGGCGGTCCGGGCCGCCGCGGCCGGTGACGCGCCGGTGGCGCCCCGCCTGGTGCGCCGGCTGATCGACTCCTTCCTGCTGGCCGCCCCGCCGCCGGAGCCGGCCGCCCGGCCGGCGCCCACTGGCCTGGACCGGCTCACCGCGCGGGAGCGGGAGATCCTGGCCGCGGTCGGTCTGGGACTGACCAACGCGGAGATCGCGGCGCGGCTGTGCGTGGCCGAGTCGACCGTCAAGACCCATCTGGGGTCGGTGCTGCGCAAACTCGAGTTGCGCGACCGGGTGCAGGCGGTCATCGTGGCGCAGACGATCGTCTGAACGCGATCAGCGCGATGCATCCGGCAGTGCCGAGCAGCACGAACAGGCCGCTGTCGCCGGCCAGGTACTCGTTGACCAGCACCGGCCGGTCGGTCGTGATGGCATGGGTGCTCAGCATCGCGAACGAGGCGTTGTGCGCGAAGTGGGCCAGCACCGCCGGCCAGACGCTGCCGGACATCGTCCGGAGCCGGCCGATCAGGAACGAGAAGGCGATCACCGAGCCGGTGAACAGCGGAAGGACCAGCCACCGTGCCCCGTCGGCGTGGTAGTACGGCGTGAACACGATGTACGGCACGTGCCAGGCGGCCCAGACCAGGCCGACGACCAGCATCGCGGCCCGCTCGCCGAGGAAGCCCAGCCGGGGTTGCAGGTAACCGCGCCAGCCGAGTTCCTCGGCGAGGGCCAGCACCGGCCCGGTGACGCACAGCGCGAGCAGGTCGCCGCGCCACGCGCCGTCCGGTGTGGTGAACCGGGCGAAGCCGAGGAGGACCACCGCGCCGACGGCGAGCAGGGAGACGCCCGCGGTCGTGAGGAACGCGAGTGGCCAGGACCGCAGTCCGAGCGAGCCGAGCCCGAGCCGGCGCCAGCCGGCGCGGGAATGGCCCTCCCTGGTCACGACGAGCATCATCAGCAGCACGACGATCGCGGGCGAGATTGCCAGAATCAGTCCTTCCGCGATGGTCGCCGTGGCCGCGGACATCGCCAGGACCAGCACGATGAAGGTGGCCGCGGCAGCACGGCCGGAGAGGTTTGCGAACAACGGAACCTGCTTTCCTGAACGGGGTTCGCCCAGTGTTCGCGGTTCGCGACGCGCTTCCCTCCACCCATGATCGGAAGTTCTCCGCCCGGCGGGCGGCGCCTCAGCCGCCGGTGCTAGCACCGCCGGAGGACGCGGCGGCGTCGCCGTCATCCGGTGCGGGTCGCCCATCGCTCGGTTCCGTGTGGTCCTGCGGCTCCGGGGCGTCTGCCGCTTCCGTCGGGATCGGCGCCTCGGCCGGGTTCTCGTCCTCGGAGGTGACATGGTCGACCTCGTGGCGCCGGGTCGCGACGATCCCGAGGAGGCCGGCGCCGGCGACGAAGATCGACACCTCCCGGTACCTGCCCTGCTGGAACCACAGGGCGGGCAGCCCGACATATCTCACCAGGATCCGTGGGCGAGCCTTCACCGAGGCCAGGGGCATCGGCGTGGAGTCCTCCTGCTCGTTGGCGTCACCTTTGGTCACCAAGGTGCCGTCCGGGTTCCGGCCCACGACACGGTGCATGATCAGGTGGCCGGGTTTATCGGGGTTCTCGGCCAGGATCGGTTGGCCAGGCTCCACGGTGCCTCCCGAGAACGGCTGGGCTACCACGACATCGCCGGGGCGAATTCGCGGCAGCATGGAGCCGGAGGTGACGACCGCGCTGCTCCAGCCGATCACCAACGGCAGGACCGTCCAGAGGACCGTGACGGCGACCGTCGCCAGGACGCCTCGAGCCAGGCTGATCAGGGCGAACCGCACCCACGAGCGGATCCGCGCGCCGCGCGAGGGGTATTCGTCGTCAGCCGGCGCGGCCGCCTCACTGGTCACGTCTTCTTCACTGGCGTGATCAGCCAACGCCGCCGCCTTTTTTCTTGAAGTAGAAAGCTTCCAGACCCTTAAGTCGGACCAAGGCCTACCGAACTAGAGGCTGTCAAACACTGGGACAGGATGTCCCGGTCCAGAAGCAGGGAGCTCCTCTTGTCTAAGGCCGCCGACCGCACCCGCCGCAGCCGCATCTCGGCCGCCCTGATCCCGCTGAGCGTTCTCCTCGGTTCTGCACTTGTCTGGCAATCGACCGAGGCGGCATTCGCCGACCAGACCACCACGTCGACCGACCAGTTCAACGCTGGCAACGTCTCGCTCGACGTTGAGGCAGACCTGGAGGGTGCCAACGTTTTCGGAACCCTGAACAACCTGGAGCCGCACGCCAGCCTGACCGCCCTGGTCCTGCCTCCCACCGGCCCGTACAGCGCCGGCGGGGCGGCCTACGGCGGATCCAAGTGCGTCGAGATCACCAACCGCGCCGGTACCGCGGATATCCGCATGCACGCCGACGTCACTGGCAACCTGGCAACCTACATGTTGTTCAGCGTCGACTACGGCAGCGGCGCCACCGACAACAACTGCGCCAACTACGTCAGCAGCGGCGCCGTCTTCGCCACCAGCAACAACAGCAGCACGATGCTCTCCACCTTCCCCACGAACTGGACCGGCGCCGCCGCCACCCAGTGGGCCGGCGCGGCCAACAACGCCACCCGCTGGTACCGGATCTCCTGGCTGCTGCCTTACGGAACCATGAGCACCGCAGCCGGCGAGACCAGCGACGCCACATTTACTTGGGAAGCCCGCTGACGATCCGCGAGACACCGTTTCGCCCCAGGGCCAGCCGCAGATCCGCGCGGCTGGCCCTGGGCGCGTTGATCGTGCGGCTCAGAGCTTCCGGTGTGCTCCCGATCACCTTGAACTCTAACGGCCAACCCCGTCCGGAGTCGGCGAATCGGCAACCGGCTTCAGCCTCCACCTCATCTTCTCGCCGCGGGCTTCCCGCAAGCCGCCGAATCCTCCAGGCAGGTTTGACACCATGGTCAGAGGATCAACCCGAGCGTCGGGCTCGCCTGATCCGATCGGTCGCGGCGTGATCCGGCCGTAGGTGCGAGGGGGGAACGTGCCGAAACCTCACGAAACCACCGAGCGTCGACTGCGCCGCTTCGTTACTGCGGCGATCATGCCCGTCAGCATCTTGACCAGCCTGGGCCTGGTGTGGCTCTCCACCGAGGGGGCGTTCTCGGACACGAGCACCACCGCTCCGGACTCCTTCACCGCCGCCGGCGGGGTCAACGTGACCACCGACAAGGAGGGGCAGGTGGTGTTCGGCGCCCTGACCGGCCTGATGCCGGACGACACCCTGCTGGCGCTGACCCTGCCGGGTGTCGCCGGCCCGTACGCGGCCTCGACCGCCAGCAACGGCGGATCCAAGTGTGTCCTGGTCTCCTACACCGGGGCGACGGCCAACATCCGGATGTACGCCACGGTCACCGGCACCCTGGCCCCCTACGTTCTCTTCACCGTCGACGTGGGTGGCAGCGCCACCAACAACAACTGCGCCAGCTACGCCACCAGCTCCACCATCTACGGGGCGAGCCCGAACAACAGCGCCTACCTCAACGGTCTGCCGGCCAACTGGGGGGACGCGACGGCGACCCAGTGGTCCAACGTCGCCACCGGAACCTCCCGCTGGTACCGGCTCTCCTGGCTGTTGCCGAAGGGAACGTCGAACGCTTCCGGAGGATTGAGCTCGACAGTGACCTTCACCTGGGAAGCACGGAACGCCTGAGCCGACCGGCCTAGCTGCGTCCCTCCCACGTCAGGGTGAACGTGACGTTGAGGCTGGCGGCGTCGTTGTTGGGCAGCAGCATCCAGAACACCTCGTAGGTACGGGTGGTCCCGGACGCGGCGTTCCACCCGCCGGCGCCGGTGGCGTAGTCGGTGCCGAGTGTCGCGAGTGTCTTGGTGAGGTCCCGCAGACCGGCGGCGTTGTAGCCGGTGCCGTTGTAGTCGTTGGTGGCGGCGGTGAAGTCCGAGCAGTTGGCCGCGGTCCCCGTTCCGGATCGGATCTGGAGGGCCAGGTACGGGGCCAGGCCGGTTCCGGTGATGCCGCCCGCCGGGACGTAGAGGCGCACGAGGGCCGGCAGCGACCCGGTATAGCTGACCCGTACGCATCGCCGCTCGTAACTGCCCGGCGTGGCCCCGGTAGCGGTGATGATCGCACCGGCCGGAGAGTTGGCGCCGAACGTGACGGTGCCGGTGGTGAACGAGTCGCTGGCGGTGCTACTGGTCGACACGTACACGGCCTCCACCGCCGGCAGGCGGATGAGGAGCGGCACCGCCAGGATCGAGACCGCTGCGAACGCGGACGGCAGTCGTTCTCGAAGCCCCCGGAATTCCGGCTCGAACCTGTCGCCGGGCGGCAGCCGGCGTCCCGGCGCGGTCGATGACGCGGCGACCACGGCCAGGGCCGCCAGTGCCGCACCGGTGAGGACGAGTGGCACATACGCTCCCTCACGCACCCACAGCCGGGGCAGCGCGATGTACCGCACCCGCCACCGTGGGAGAGCGCGAACCGCGGTGGCGGGTACCGCGGCGGTGTCCTCCGCCGCGTTGGCGTCGCCCTTGGTGACCAGCGTGCCGTCGGCGTTGTGGCGGATCATCCGGTGCAGGAGCAGCCCGCCGGGCTCGGCCGGATTCTCCACGAGAACCGCCTGGCCGGGATGGAGGCCCGCCGCGTCGACCGGCCGGGCGACGACCAGGTCGCCGGGTCGATAGTGCGGCGCCATCGATCCCGACGTCACCACGACGCTGAACCAGCCGACCGACATCATCAGCGGCCCCAGGGTCGCTGCCAGGAGCAACAGGCACAGCGTCATCCGCGCCGATGCCGTCAGCAGAGACCAGGCCCGGTCCCGGCGGCAGTCCGCCAGCTCGCAACAAAGTAACCGGGTGGTACGCACTGGACAGCCCTTCTCGACCCTTTACGGGTCCGATCGGCATTCCCCGCGATTTGATGAGCGGCGTGCGCATGTCGTCATTTCGCACCTGGCAGGGCCGGTGTCCGAGTCCTTCCAAGATTGCCTTTCGGCCGCCGGGGCGCGGGAATCCCGCTAGGTTCGAGGCGGTGTGATCAAGGTTCGGCGGGAGCCGGCGACGATCCGGCGCGGGTGATCGGCACAGCGGATCCCGGTCGCCGGCGAACTGGTCGGGGGGACCCCAATGTCTCTACCGGAGGGCGTACGTCTCCGTTGGGCCGCGGTTGTCGCTGTGATCGCTCTGGCGGTCGCGACAGTGCCCGGCGCCGCCGCCTACTACAACGCGACGACGTCGAGCGCCGGCAACTCGGTGGCCGCCGCCGCCCCCAGTTTCCGGACGTACCCGCAAGCCGTCCTGAACAACACTCCGCGCTTCTATCACCGCAGTGAAGAGGCACAGTCGGCGGCGGCGACCCTGGCTGCCGACGACACGTCCGTCAACAACCGGGACGGGGTTTTCAACGGGGTCACCAACGGGCCGAAGACATGGTGGAAGTTCGACGAGAACTCCGGCACGAAAGCGGCCGACAGCGGGGGGGCTGCGAACCAGGCCACCCTGACCGGGGGTGCCTCGTGGGCGCCGGACCGGACCGGCGGGTCGGCGGTCGCGATGGACGGCGTCAACGACTATGTGACGGCGACCGCGCAGTCGATCCGCACCGATATCGACTACACGGCCTCGGCGTGGGTGTACCTGACGTCCAAGACCAACCCGGGATTCGCGCTCAGCCAGGGCGGTCGATCGCAGACCGCGTTCGGTTTCGAGTACTTCACGTCGAGCGACTCATGGGCGGTGCGGTTGGCGAAGCTCGATGCCGACGGCGCCGGGGCGGACCGGCTGCAGGCGAGAACCAAAGCCAACGTGCGCGCGTGGACGCATCTGGCCGTCGTTCGGGATGTCACCGGCGGCCAACTGTACTTCTACGTCAACGGACAACTCGAAGACAAGATGGCTTACACGGTGACGTGGAACGCCACCGGCCCGTTGCGCAGTGGACTCTGGAAGGAAAGCGCTCTGGGCTGGCCGTACAACGGGCGCCTCGACGATGTGCGTACCTATCAGCGGGCTCTGACCAGTGCCGAGGTGCGAGGGCTGGCCGACGAGAACAATCCGCAGCCGGCGCTGCGCTGGAGGTTCGAGGACAGCTCGAGCCAGAACTCGGTCCTCGACGCCAGCTCCAACGGCAACACCGGAACCAAGTCCGGTGGCCTGACCTGGACCGCCGACGGGTACCGGCACCAGGCGATGTCCTTCGACGGCACCGATGACCACGTGACCGCGACGGGAACGGTGGTGGACACCCGCGACAGCTTCACCGTCTCGGCCTGGGCGTATCTGACGACGAATCTCACCGGTTACAAGACCGTCGCGGCCATGCTCGGCACGAACAGCAGCACCTTCTGGCTGCGCTCCAACGCCGGCACCAACTGGCAGTTCGCCATGACCGAGTCCGACGCCGTCGCACCGACCACGGCCGTCGCCTCCTCGGCCGTCGCGCCGGTGCTCGGCCAATGGGTCCATCTGACCGGGGTCTACGACGATCCCCGGGACAAGATCTACCTGTATGTCAACGGGGTCGCCACGACGGCGGCCAAGACCGTGGAGTGGGCGGCGGCTCCGGCCGGGCCGTTCACTGTCGGCCGGGCCCGCAACGGCGGCCCCACCTCCACCAACTATTTCACCGGCACCATCGACGACGTACGCCTGTACGACACCGCCTTGACCAGTGCGGAAGTTCAGGCGATCTATCGAGCGCCCACCACCGCCTGGGACTTCGACGAGGGAGTCGGCGACACGACGCAGGACCGGGCCCGGACCACCAATCCCGGAACCCCCAATCCCGGGACCCTGTCACCGGCCACGGCCGGCGCCCAGTTCGGCGCCGCCGGATCGGGCTGGAACTCCTCAGGGTCGGTGACCCTTGACGGCGTCGACGACTACGTCGCCGGAGCCGGACCCGCGTTACGAACCGACCAGAGCTTCACCGCCTCGGTATGGGTCTTCCTGACCGCCAAGACCTCGCCCGCGCACAGCACCGCGCTGAGTCAGGAGGACGCCACCATCAGCGGTTTCTACCTGCAGTACCACAGCATCCTCGACCGGTGGGTGTTCGCCATGGTCAAATCCGACTATTCCGTCTTCTATCAGTCTGTGGGCACCTCCTCTCCCAACGCGGGGCAGTGGTACCACCTGACCGGAGTGTTCGACGGGCAGGCGGACACCATGCGGCTCTACGTCAACGGGGTGGCGCAGGGAGCCGCCGTTCCCAACCCCGACGCCTGGAACGCCACCGGCGCCTTGACCGTGGGGCACGGCCGCTGGGGCGTCCCGGTCGACTACTTCTATGGCAAAGTCGACAACGTCCGCACCTACCAGACCGCGCTCAGCGGTGCCGCCGTCCTCGACCTGTACAACGAGACCCCCCGGGTGCGGTACGAATTCGAGGAGAACGCCGGCACCAGCACGGCCAGCTCCGCCGGATTCACGCAGAGCGCCACCGGCCTGGTCGATGGCGCCGCCTGGACCACGGCCGGCCGGACCGGCAACGCCATCAGCCTCGACGCGGCCACCACCGGCCGGGTCACCACCAGCCAGGTGCTGGACCCCTCCGCGAGCATCACGGTCTCCGCCTGGGCCTACCTCACCGACAAAACGTCCTACCGGACGGTGGTCAGTCAAGACGGCAGCGTGGTCAGCGCATTCCTGTTGGAGTACGTCCCCGGCCCCACGGACCGGTGGGCGATGAGCATGTATCCCACGGACGCCAACGGCACCCCGGACCGGGCGACCTCCACCCTCGCACCCAGCTTGAACACCTGGTACCACCTGACCGGGGTCTACGACGACACCAGCGACCAGCTGCGTCTTTACGTCAACGGCGAACTGGAGGGCACTGCCACCCACTCCACGGACTTCTCCGCGCCAGGCACCTTCGCCATCGGACGGGGCAGATACAACTCCACCGTCGGCCAGTTCTACACCGGCGTCATCGACGGCGTCCGGGCATACCAGCGCCCCCTGTCCGGCGACGAGGTCAAGCGCGCGTACCGGGGACTGAGCTGGGTCATGGCCGAGACCAGCCCGATGAGCGCCGCGATACCCGGGGCCCTGCAGGGCGCTCAGCAGGGTCTCACCGCCAGCACCGCGGTCGGCTACGCCGGGAACACGGCGGCGACCGGGGGCAAGGGAGGCGGTTACAACGACGTGGCGGACGCCACCAACCCCCAGGTCTTCACCATGGAGTGCTGGTTCAAAGCCGACATCGGCGGTATCGGCGGCATCATGGGGTTCTCGGACAGCAAGACCGCCCTCGTCGGCGCCGCCAGCGACCGGAACCTCTACCTCGACACCGGCGGCCGGTTGACGTTCGGCGTCTACACCGGCGGTACCTTCAAGACGGTCCGCTCGACCGGCACCTACACCGACGCGGCCTGGCATCACGTCGCGGCCAGTCTCGGTCCCGCCGGCCTGCAGCTCTGGGTCGATGCCTACCTGGTCGCCTCCGACCCCACCGTCACCACCGCCCAGAACATCAATCCGGGCTACTGGCGGTTCGGCGCGCTCCAGCTCGTGGGCTGGCCCAACGGCAACCCGGCACACGGGTACTTCAACGGCGCCCTCGACGAGATCTCCGTGACCCCGGCGCAACTCAACCAGCAGCAGATCTACTGGCACTATTTCGCCAACCACTGACCGTCGCCAGCCACTGATCCGAGAGGTTCGGTGACGAGGTCTCCGGCCACCGGCGGGGACCTCGTCACGCATGTCCTCAGGCGCGGTCCGACTCCAGCGTGCCGCCGTTGGCGACGTCCTCGCGCTCGATCTCGTCGAACCGGATGCGCACCGAGGCCCTCCGGGCCTTGAGGATGTCGACCGCGGCGGCGGTGACGGCCTCAGCGAACTCACGCCGCTGGTCGAGCGTTCGGCCGGACAGCAGTTCAACGGTGATGTTGGGCATGGACCCTCCTGTTTTCCATAGACGGGAACATTGTCCCGTAACGCGGAACAAGGTCAAGGCCCTTCCATGCATGAACTTCACTGTGTTTCGTGTATTGACAAGGTGTTCCATGTAGCAGAACATCCACGGAAACAAGCCTGTAACCCGCGTCATGCACCGGAGGGAGGGCACGTGACCACGCTCGACTGGTCAGTACTCAGCGGGTACTTCCTGGTTATGGTCGGCATCGGCCTGTGGGCCAAGAGCCGCGTTCACAACATCGCCGACTTCTTCACCGCGAGGGGCATGATCCCCTGGTGGCTGGCCGGAATCTCGCATCACATGTCCGGCTACAGCGCCATCATGTTCGTGGCCTTCGCGGCCGTCGCCTACAACTACGGGCTCGCCATGTACATCTGGTGGGCACTGACGATCGGCATCGGCGTCGGCATCGGCGCCTTCGTCTTCGCGGCCCGCTGGAACCGGCTGCGCTCCAAGCACGGGGTGGCGTCCCCGCTGGAGTACCTGGCCCGCCGGTACAACCTGCCCACCCAGCAGGCGCTGGCCTACAGCGGCGCGCTTCTCAAGGTGGTGGACATCGCGGCCAAGTGGGTGGCCATCGCCATCCTGCTGCGTGGCTTCGCCGGGGTGCCCATCGCCTGGGGCATCCTGATCACCGGAGCCGTCACGCTCGTCTACATCACCGCCGGTGGACTCTGGGCCGACGTGCTCACCGACTTCGGGCAGTTCGTCATCCAGGGTGTCGCCGGCGTCGCCATGTTCTTCGCGTTCCTGGCGCACCTCGGTGGCGTCTCCACCCTGTGGACCATGTGGGACGACCTTCCCGAAGGGCACGGCGATCCGTTCAGCGGGCCGTACACCCTGACCTTCTTCCTGGCGCTGCTGTTCATCAAGACCTTCGAGTACAACGGCGGCATGTGGAACCTGGCGCAGCGCTACATGGCCGCCCCGTCGGGCTCCGCGGCCAAGCGGTCCGCGCTGCTGTCCAGCGGGCTGTGGCTGGTCTGGCCGCTGATCCTGTTCATGCCGATGTTCGCGGCGCCGCTGATCGTTCCGGGCCTGGCCAACCCGGAGCAGGCGTACGTCGAACTGGCGAAAACCCTCCTGCCGCCGGGCGTGATCGGCCTGGTGCTGGCGGGTTTCTTCTCCCACACGATGGCGATGGTGTCCTCGGACGCGAACGTCATCTCGTCGGTGGTCACCCGGGACATCGCCCCGGTGCTGGTGCGCAAGGTGCGCGACCTCAGCGACCGCTCGGCGCTCACGTTCGCCCGGGTCACCACGTTCACGTTCGTGGCGATCAGCATGGTCATCGCGATCAGCACCGAGGGGCAGGGCGTGGTCCTGAAGATCGTGGTCGACCTGGTCGCGGCGACCATGGGGCCGATCTCGATCCCGCTGATGCTCGGGCTGCTGCCCTGGTTCCGGCGGAGCGGGCCGACCGCGGCGCTCGTCTCCTGGGCGGCCGGCCTCGGAGTCTGGGTCGTGGTCAAGTGGATCATGGAGGAGACCAGCCAGACCATGGTGGTCGGGGTTCCGCTGGTCACCTCCCTGGTCCTCTACGTGGCGATCGGCCTGCTCAAGCCGGAACGCACGGCCGAGCGCGACCGCATGATCGATTCACTGGACGCCGATCCGGCCGACGAGGCGAAGCCGGTCCCCACCGCGTGATCCCGCGATGAGCGGCGGGGCCACGATCGTCCCGCCGCTCATCGACACCGCTATGCTGTTTCATGTAGCGACAGATCGTTCTATGTAACGGAATGCTTGGAGTGTTGATGGATTCACGACCCGCCACGGCCCCGGACCAACTGGCGAGCATGGACACCGATCAGCTGCGCCGGCGATTTCTGGTGGAGGACCTGTTCAGTCCGGGTGAGGTGCGGCTGACCTATTCCCACGAGGACCGCCTCGTGGTGGGCGGCGTGGCCGGCGCCGCGGATCTGCCCTGCCCGCCCGGGCTGCGCTCGGAGTACTTCCTGGAGCGCCGCGAGCTGGGCGTCGTCAACATCGGCGGCCCGGGGACGGTGACCGTCGACGGCGTTCGCCACGAGCTGGCCGCCAAGGAGGTCCTCTACGTGGGGCGCGGCGCCCGGCAGGTGAGCTTCGACGGCCGGTTCTATCTGGTCTCCACCCCCGCGCACGCGAGCCACCCCACGGTCAAGGCCACCCTCGACGACGCCGAACCGGTGCGCCTCGGCTCCCAGGACGGCTCCAACGAGCGCACGATCTACAAGTACATCCATCTCAAGGGCATCCAGAGCTGCCAACTCGTGCTCGGTGTCACGGTTCTCGAGCCGGGCAGCATGTGGAACACCATGCCGTGCCACACCCACGAGCGCCGGACCGAGGTCTACTTCTACTTCGATCTGCCCGAGTCCGACCGGGTGGTGCACCTGATGGGCCGGCCCGACGCCACCCGCAATCTCATCGTGGCCCCGGAGCAGGCGGTGATCTCCCCGTACTGGTCGGTGCACTGTGGGTTCGGCACTCGCAGTTACGCCTTCGTCTGGGCGATGGGCGGGGAGAACCAGGCCTACGACGATATGGAGCCGGTCGCGATCGGCGACCTGCGGTGACCGGAGCCGGCCCGTCGATGTTCTCGCTCCAGGGCAGGACCGCCCTGGTCACCGGCTCGCGCAGCGGGATCGGCCGGGCCGTCGCGGTGGCGCTGGCCCGGGCCGGCGCGGATCTGGTGCTGCACGGCCGCACCGACGACCTCGACGACGTGGAGAAAGAGGTCCGCCAGGCCGGTGGCGAGACGACGCGCTGGGCCTTCGACCTGTCCGAAACCACCGCCATCCCCGGCGCGGTCGCGGCCCTGCCCGAGGTGGACATCCTGGTCAACAACGCGGGCATCATCCGGCGGGCACCGGCGGCCGAGCACTCCTTCGACGACTGGCGTTCGGTCCTCGACGTCAACCTGGACGCGGTGTTCCAGTTGAGCCGGGCGATCGGCGTCGGCATGCTGGCCCGCCGCCGCGGGAAGATCATTTCGGTGGCCTCGATGCTGTCGTTCCAGGGCGGGGTGCAGGTTCCCGGATACACCGCCGCCAAGCACGGCCTGGCCGGGCTGACCAAGGCGCTGGCCTGCGAGTGGGCCACGGAAGGGGTGCAGGTCAATGCCGTCGCGCCGGGCTACATCTCGACCGACAACACCACCGCGCTGCGGGCTGATCCGGTCCGGGAGGCGGAGATCAGGTCACGCATCCCGGCCGGGCGGTGGGGCCGGCCGGAGGACGTGGCCGGCGCGGTCGTCTTCCTCGCCTCGGCCGCGGCCGACTACGTCAACGGTCACGTGCTCGCCGTCGACGGCGGATGGCTCGCCCGATAGCCGCTGCTCCGGGTCCCCGGCCCCGCTCCCAGTAGGCTGACTCGGTGGCCAGGGAAGGCAGTTCCATCGACAAGACGCTGGCGGTGCTCGAGGCGCTCGCCGAGCACCACCGCGTCACCGACATCGCGGCGGCGACGGGCGTCTCGAAATCCACCGTGCACCGCATCCTCCAGGCGCTCGTCACGTGGGGGTTCGCCCGCCCGGACGGCCTGGGCAGCTACGAGCCCGGCCCACGGATCCTCACGCTGGCCGGCCGGGTGATGCACCGGTTCGACCCGGCCCGGCAGGCGTCCGGCGCGCTGCTCGCCCTGCGTGAGGCCACCGGCTTCACCACCCACTTCGCGATCCGCAGCGTCGACGAGGCGGTCTATGTCGACAAGCAGGAGGGGCGGCGGCCGTACCAGATGCCGTCGCGGATCGGCATGAGCGTCGCCCTGCACACGACGGCCATCGGCAAGGCGATCCTGGCCGAGCTCAGCGACTCCGAGGTGCTGGCGATCTGCCGGCGCACCGGCCTCCCCCAGCGCACGCCCAACACGCTGACCAGCGAGGAAGACCTGCTGGCCCACCTGGCCCGGGTGCGCGCTCTCGGCTATGCGGTCGACGACGAGGAGAACGAGCCCGGCATCCGCTGCGTGGGCGCGGCGGTCTTCGACCACACCGGGCAGGTGCTCGGGGGCATCTCCGTCTCGACGTTGGCGATGGACATGGAGATGGCCGGGCTGGAGACGCGAGCACCCGAGGTCATCGCCGCGGCCCGGGATGTGTCGGCCGCGCTGGGAGCCACCGCTCCGACCACGCGATAGCACCCGCGCCCGGCCGGAAACATCCACGCTTGCCGATGATGTCGCGCCTCGCTATGTTAATAGAAAATCACAGGCTGCGGAACATCGAGACCTGCTCGTATCGCTACCAGGAGCCGGTTCTAACGGCGACTTCAGCCGATCGGGAAGTGGGTAAGCGAATGCAAAATCTCAGCAGAAGAGGCATCCTGACCCTCGGCGCCGCGCTGGGACTGGCGGGTGTGACGGCCCCGTCCCCGGCGTGGGCGTGGTCGTCCGCCGGCTCCATCGCGGGGACCGACACGGTCACCGACCCGTGGAAAGTCTGGGACGACACCACCGACCCGCTCGTCGCCTCGCTCCTGACGAACGGGCAGGTCCCGGCGGTCAACACCGCGTTCGAGTCGTGGATCGGCAACGGCGACGCGCTGCCCGCCGGCCTGCCCGCCGAGCTCACCGCCTATCTCCAGCGGGTCAACCGGCTGCCGTCGTGGGCCGACCGGACCAGGCTGAACCGCGCCGGCCGGTTCAACCGGCGGATGAGCATGTACCTGTTCCTGCTGTACGGCCTGGGCAGCGGAATCATGAGCACGGTGATCCCGCGGGAGGCGCGCAACGTCTACTGGTCCGAGGGCGGCGCCGTGATGAAGTCGCGCGCGGCCAAGACCTTCACCTACGGCTACGACCTGAGCGCGCCCGACGCCTTCCAGCCCACCGGCCACTTCGTGGTCACCTCCGCCAAGACGCGCCTGACGCACGCCGCGGTGCGCCATCTGCTGCCGCAGTCGCCGCGGTGGCGGGCGGTCACCGACGACCAGGACTTCATCCCGATCAGCAACGGCGACATCCTGGTCACCTTCCACAGCCTCGGCACCTACGTGCACGGCAAGCTGAAGTCCTGGGGCATCCGGATGTCGGCCGCCGAAGAGGACGCCTATCTGCACCAGTGGCAGGTCGCGCTGCATCTGCTGGGGGTGCGCGACGACTTCATCCCGGCGAGCTGGGCCGCCGCGAGACAGCAGTCGGCCTACGTGCTGACGCCGATCATGGCGCCGACCCCGGAGGGCATCGACCTGGCCGACATCCTGCTCGGGCTCACCTCGGAGGTCGACCTCGGTGTCACCCGGGGTTTCCAGCGGGAGTTCGCGCGCTACGTGCTCAGCGACCGGATCGGCGACTGGCTGAAGCTGCCGCGCGACTACCCGTCGCGGACCCTGATCGAGGTCGGCTGGCCGGCGTACGTCGCGTTCCGTGAAGGGCTGTCGCCGATCATCCCCACCGGGTTCTCCCTCTTCGACGGGTTCGTCCGCGGCCTGGCGATGCTCTTCCTCAACAACGGCACGTCGGCGACCTACACCCCGATCACCATCCCGACCGGCAACCGGGCCGGGACGTGACCGCGGGCGCCTAGAGGCTCAGGGCACCGGCCACCAGGGCGGTGACGGTGTCCCGGTGGCCGGGGGTGTCCTGCCAGCGCAGAGCGCGCCCGGCCTCGACCACCACGCCGAACCCCGCGTGCACCAGCAACCGGGCCTGGCGGGGGTCCAGCTCGGGGCGGGCCGCCCGCAGCTGCTGCTCCCAGACGGCGATGTGCTCACGCTGCGCGAGTATCAGGGGCCGCTGCAAGCCGGCCGGCAGTCCCACGATCTCGGCTTCGGCGACGCTGTTGAGCGCGTTGTGCTCGAAGCTGTAGGCGACGTACGCCGCGGTCAGCGCCACCACGGCCTGGCGCGGGCCGGCCGCCTGGTGAAGGCTCCGGTCCACCGCCTGGGCCAGCAGCCCCGCCGCCTGCAGACACGCCGCCACCAGGATGTCGACCTTGCCGGGGTAGTGGCGGTAGATCGCCGACGGGGCGAGCCCCACCGCCTGAGCGATCTGCCCGTTCGTGACGTTGGCGAACCCGTCCCGCGCGAACAACGGGACCGCCGCCGCCAGGATCTCGGCGCGCCGGGTGCGCGGCACCGGCTGGGCGGGCAGTTCGACCAGGCGCGCGCTGCCCGCGGCCGCCGCCGGGTCGGTGGCGGCCACCCGCAGGGCGGCCCCGACCAGCAGGTCCTCGATGCGGCGCTGGGCGATCGAGGTGTGATGCATCGTGATGGACCCGATCGCCCCGAGGGCGGCCACGGCGCGCAGGCGCTCGCCGGGCAGCGGGTGCTCGCGCCGGACCATCTCGGTCACCCGGCTCACGACGTGCCCGAACTTCGCCCGCAACTGCCGCCGGTCCGCGCGCTCCAGGTAACGGGCCTCCCACCGATAGAGGCCACCGGCCGCGCGGTGGGCGACGGTGACCCGGGCGAGAGTGGCGAGCACATCCTTGAGGCCGGCGCCGGGCGGCGAGGAGTCGAGCGCCGCGACGAGCCGGTCCACCATCACGTTGGCGCACTCGGCGAACAGCGCGTACTTGTTCGGGAAGTGCCGGTACAGCGCCGCCGCGCTGATGCCCACGCCGGCGGCGATCTCCTCCATGGACGCCGCGTGGTAACCGCGCCCACTGAAGACCTGACCGGCCGCCTCGACGATCAACTGCTTGCGGTTGTGCGGCCGAGTCGCCGAGGTCGGCCCAGCAGTCATGGTCCCTAGTCAATCACAGCGGGCTATTCGTCCTCGGCGAACACCACCTCGCGCCGCCTGCGGATCGACGGGAGGACGGCGACGGCGAGCGCCGCCACGGCCAGCGCCAGCAGAACCGCCGAGATCGGCCGGGTGACCAGGACCGACGCGTCACCGCGCGAGATGATGAGGGCCCGCCGCAGGTTCTCCTCCAGCAGCGGGCCCAGCACGAAGCCGAGCAGCAGCGGCGCCGGCTCACAGCCGCACTTGATCAGGACGTAGCCGAGGAGCCCGAAGAACGCGATCGCGTAGACGTCGTACGCGTTGAAGTTCAGCGAGTAGGTCCCGATCACGGCGAACAGCACGATCATCGGGAACAGCACCTGGTACGGGATCCGCAGCATCCGCACCCAGATGCCGATCAGCGGCAGGTTCAACAGCACGAGCAGCACGTTGCCGATCCACATCGACGCGATCAGGCCCCAGAACAGCGCCGGCTCGTCGTTGATGACGTTCGGCCCGGGGGTGATGCCGTGCACGATGAACGCCCCGACCATCAGCGCCATCACCGGATGGGCCGGCAGTCCCAGGGTGAGCAGCGGAATGAATGAGGTCTGCGCGGCGGCGTTGTTGGCCGACTCGGGGCCGGCGACGCCCTCGATCGCGCCGTGCCCGAACTCCTGTGGCCGCTTCGAGATCCGTTTCTCGACGGCGTACGAGGTGAACGAGGCCAGCACATGGCCTCCTCCAGGCAGGACGCCGAGCGCGGCGCCGAGGCCGGTGCCCCGCAGGATCGGCCCGACGATCCGGCGCCGGTCCTCCGCGGTCGGCCAGAGGCTGCCCACCGCGCCGACGAGGGCCACGCGGGTCCGCTCGTTCTCCAGGTTGCGCAGGATCTCGGCGATGCCGAACATGCCGACGGCGACCGACACGAAGTCGATGCCGCCGAAGAGCTCACGCTGGCCGAGGGTGAACCGGGGCGTGCCGGTGTAGATGTCCTGCCCGACCGTGCCGAGCAGGACCCCGAGCGCGATCATGGCGAGGGCCTTCAGCGCCGATCCCCGCGCCAGCGTGATCGACACGATCAGGCCGAACAGCACCAGCGAGAAGTACTCGGCGGGGCCGAACCGCAACGCGACATCGGCCAGCGGCGGGGCGGCGACGGCCAGCACGACGGTGGCCACCGTACCGGCGAAGAAGGATCCGACCGCGGCGGCGGCCAGCGCCGGCCCGGCCCGGCCCTGCCGGGCCATCTCGTGCCCGTCGAGCGCGGTGACCGCCGCCGACGACTCACCGGGCAGGTTGATCAGGATGGCCGTGGTCGAGCCGCCGTACTGGGCGCCGTAGTAGATGCCGGCCAGCATGATCAGAGCGGTCACCGGCTCGAAGTTGAACGTGATCGGCAGCAGCATCGCCACCGTCGCCGTCGGCCCGATGCCGGGCAGCACGCCGACCGCCGTCCCGAGCAGCACTCCCAGGAAGCAGTAGAGGACGTTCTGGATCAGGAAGGCGGTCGAGAAGCCCAGCATCAGGTTGTCGAAGAGATCCATGTCAGAACCACGGAATCCGCAGCTGGAGCCCGACGACGAAGATCAGCGTGGCGGCGGCGGTCAGCCCGGCGGCCACGGCGACCGCCGTGAGCGGCCGCACGTGCCGGCTGGCCAGCGTGGCGAGAAGCGCGGTCACCAGCGACGTGGGCACGAACCCGAGACGCCGGACGAAGAACCCGAAGAACACGACCGCGAACGAGAGTACGGCCACCGCACGCCAGGGAATCGTCCCGAACGTGATCTGCTCACCCGCGACGAGCCCTTTGACGGCGATCGCCAGGCCCAGAGCGGCCACGATCGCGCCGGCCGCCAGTGGAAAGTAGCCGGGGCCCATCCGCAGTGGGGTGCCACGGTCGTAACCGAGCGCCCCCGCCACGAACGCGCCGCCGATCAGGATGAGGATTCCCCCGGCGAGCACGTCCGGGAGCGAGCGACGACGATCCATTCAGGAGGCCTGGACACCGGCGTCGGCGATGATCTTCGCCCAGGTCTTGAGCTGTTCGTCGAGATGTGTGCGATGGGCTTCCGGGGTGGCGTCGGCGGCCGTGACCGGAGCGGTGCCGAGCTTGGCCATCTGGTCGATGACCGCCTGGTCGGCCAGCGCCGCCTGGAGCGCCCCGGACAGCTTCTGGACGATCTCGGGTGGGGTGCCGGCCGGGACGTAGAGGCCGTGCCAGACGCTGACCCGCAGCTGGGGCATCCCGGCCTCGGTGGTGGTGGGCACGTCGGGCAGGCTCTTCACCCGGTCCGGGGTGGTGACCGCGTACGCCTTCACCTTGCCCGCGGAGATCTGGCCGCTGGTGTTGGTCGTCTGGTCGCACATGAAGTCGACCTGGCCGCCGACCAGGTCGGTCAGCGCGGGACCGGTGCCCTGGTAGGGAACCTCCTGGAGCTTGACGCCGGCGGCGGACTGGAACAGCAGGCCGCACAGGTGCGAGGCGGCGCCGATACCCGCGTTGGCGAGGGTGACCGTGCCGGCGTTCGCCTTCACGTGCGACACCAGGTCCTGGAACGTCGCGGGCTCGAAGTTCTGGCGGGCGACGACGGTCATCGGCACCTCGGTCACCAGCCCGACCGTCGCGAAGTCCTCCAGCGGCTGATAATCCAGGTTCTTGTAGAGGGCGGGCGCCGTCGACATGCCGATGTGGTGCATCAGCACGGTGTGGCCGTCCGGCTGGGCCCGCGCGACGTCGCCCGCGCCGACCGTGCCGCCCGCGCCTTCGGCGTTGCGGACGACGACCTTGCCGCCCAGCGCCTTCGCCATCGGGTCGGCGATCATCCGGGTGACGGTGTCGGTTGGGCCGCCGGCGCTGAACGGCACGACGATGGTGATGTTCTGCTCCGGATAGCCGCCGCCGGACGTGCCGTCGTTGCCGGAGCAGGCGGCGACGAGCGACACGGCCCCGATCGCGGCGATCATTCTGCTGAGGGTTCTCATCTCGCGGCCTCCCCGACAGCGCGTTGATCTTCATCGATGCATTCGCCGCTTCAGTGTCGGCCGTGGAGCGCCGGAAGGAAAGGTCACATGCCGAGGCGGGCGGTGACCCAGTCGTGGAACGCCCCGATGTGATGCTCGGAGGGCACCAGGACGCCGCCACGGGCGTACGCGCGGGAGCTCATCGCCGGCTGGCACCGCTCGCAGGCGTCGAAGTCCTGCACGTTGACGCGGTGGAACAGCTCCACCGAGCGGGACACGTCCCGGCCCGAGGCGACCACCTCGTTCGAGTAGAGCCAGTCGCACTCGACGATCGTGCGGTCCACCGCGACCGGGTACATCCGGTGCAGGATGATGTGGTCGGGCACCAGGTTGACGAAGACCTGCGGCTTGATGGTGATCGCGTAGTACCGCCGGTCCTGGTCCTCGGTCACGCCGGGCAGTTTGCCGAGACCCTCGCCGCCGTCGACGGTGAAGCCCTGGATTCCCGCGCCGAACTCCGCGCCGTGGCCCACGTAGTACTGGGCGGCGTACCCGTCGGCGAACTCCGGCAGGACCTCCACCAGTTCGGGGTGGATCGTGGCGCAGTGGTAGCACTCCATGAAGTTCTCGACGATCAGCTTCCAGTTCGCCTTTACGTCGTAGGTGATGCGCCTGCCGACCTGGAGGGTGTCGATCTCGTAGGAGTCGATCGCGGCGAGGGCGCCGAGCCGCTCGGTGACGGCGGCCATGACGTCGTCGCCGAACGACGGCGGCTCGTCGGCCAGGCACACCCAGGCGTAGCCGAGCCACTCCCGCAGGTGGACGCTGACCAGGCCGTACTCGACGCGGTCGACGTCGGGCATCCTGGTCAGGTTGGGCGCGGCGATCAGCTTGCCGTCCAGGCCGTACGTCCAGGCGTGGTACGGGCACCGGAAGGCGCGCTTGACCTCGCCGCTGTCGGCGGTGCAGAGCTTCGCACCCCGGTGGCGGCAGATGTTCAGGAAGGCTCGCAGCACGCCGTCGCGGCCGCGGACGACCAGGACGCTCTCCCGGCCGACCTGCACCGACGTGAAGCCGCCGGGATGGGGCAGGTCAGAGGCTCGCGCCGCGCAGAACCACATGGTCTCGAAGATCCGCGACTGTTCCCGCGCGAAGATCGTGGGGTCGGTGTAGTAGTGGCCGGGCAGGGTCGGAATCAAGCTTGCGGGCACAGCCACCCCTCACGAGCGGATTCGTTCCATCTTCGGGTCGAACAGCGGTTCGGCCGCGACGGTCGCCGGCAGCCGCTCGCCGAAGTACTCGACGGTCACCGGCGTGCCCGGCACGGACAGCGAAGCGGGCAGCCAGGCGTAGGCGACGGTGCGGCCGATCGTGTAGCCGTAGGCGGCGCTGGTGACGTAGCCGGCCGGGACGCCGTCGGCGAACACCGGCTCCTTGCCGAGGACCACGGCGGCGGGGTCGTCCAGGGTGAGGCAGGTGAGCCGCCGCGAGGGCTCCTTCGACGCAGCAAGGGCGGCGCGGCCGATGAAGTCGCCCTTGTCCATGCGTACGGCGAAGCCGAGCCCCGCCGAGGCCGGGTCGTGCTCGGTCGTCATGTCGGCGCCCCAGGCCCGGTAGCCCTTCTCCAGCCGGAGGCTGTTGAAGGCGCTGCGCCCGGCGGCGATGATCCCGTGTTCCCGGCCGGCCTCCCAGAGGATGTCCCACAGCTTGAGCCCGAGGTCGGCCGAGGTGTAGATCTCCCAGCCGAGTTCGCCGACGTAGGACAGCCGCATCGCGGTGACCGGCACCTCGCCGAGGTAGGCCTTCTTCGCCCGGAAGTACCTCATCCCGGCGTTCGAGAAGTCCGACCTGGTCAGCGGCTGCAGAACGTCCCGGGCGAGCGGTCCCCACAGGCCGATGCAGCAGGTGCCGCCGGTGATGTCACGCACTCCGACGGAGCCGGGCAGGTGCCGGCGCATCCAGTCCTCGTCGAGCGGGCCGTTCGCGCCGACCTGGAAGACCTGCTCACCGAGGCGGGCGACGGTCAGGTCGCTGCGGATGCCGCCGTCGAAACCGAGCATCAGCGTGTACGTGACCGAGCCGACCGGCTTGTCCAGGTCGTTGGTGGTGAGGCGCTGCAGGAAGTCGAGCGCGCCGGGGCCGCTGACCTCCAGCCGCTTGAGGGGGGTCATGTCGTACATCGCGACACGCTGCCGGGTGATCGTGGCCTCGGCGGCGGCGATCGGCGACCAGTAGCGGGCCGACCACTCGTCACGGGCCGGCGCCTCCGCGGGGGCGTTGGACTCGTACCAGTGCGGCCGCTCCCACCCGGCACCCTCCAGGAAGACCGCGCCCAGTTCGCATTGCCGCTGATGGAAGGGGCTGGTACGCAGCGGGCGCGGACGTTCCATCGGCTGCAACGGGTGCACGATGTCGTACACCTCGATGAAGTTCTGTCTTCCTCGTTCCTCGATGTAGCCGGGCGCCAGTTGCACCTGCTCGAACCGGTGCAGGTCGGCCTCGTGCAGGTCGATGCGGGGCTGCCCGTCGACCAGCCACTCGGCGAGGGCGCGGGCGACGCCGGCGGAGTGGGTCACCCAGACGGCCTCGGCGACCCAGAACCCGGCGAGGTCGTGGTGCTCGCCGATGAGGGGGCCGCCGTCGGGCGTGAAGGAGAAGACGCCGTTGATGCCCTCCTCCACCTCGGCGCCGGCCAGGTCCGGCAGCAGGGCGACACTCTCCCGCCAGGCGGGCGCGAAGTCGCCGGGGGTGAAGGGCAGGACGCTGGGCATCCCCTCGGTGGGAAGGGAGTCCAGGGCGACCGGCATCGGGCGGTGCCCGTAATAGCCGATGCCGAGGCGGTCGCCGTGCTCGCGGTAGTAGAGATCCTGGTCCTGGTGGCGCAGGATGGGCCTGCGCGCCTCCAGGACCAGGTCGTTCAGGCCGGCCATCGCGGGCACCGGGCCGGTCCGGGCGTACTGGTGGGCCAGCGGCAGCAGCGGCACGGTCAGGCCGACCATCTCGCCGATCCTCGGGCCCCAGAAACCGGCGGCGCACACCACGACGTCGGCGGGGATGAAACCCTGATCGGTCTCGACGCCGGTGACCCGGCCGCCCTTGCGGCCGATGCCGACCACGGTGTGCTCGCCGAGGAAGCGGGCGCCGCGCTCGATGGCGCGGCGGGCCTGCGTCTCGACGGCACGTGTCGCCTGGGCCAGTCCGTCGGTGGGGACGTGGAAGCCGCCGAGGAGCCGCCCGGGGTCGAGCAGCGGATGATGAAGGGCGCACTCCTGGGGGCTGAGCAGGGAGCTGCGCACTCCCCACGAGGTGGCCAGGCCGTGCTTGCGTTCGAGGTCGTGCCAGCGGGCCCCGGTGGTGGCCACCTCCAGACCGCCGACCTGCAGGAAACAGCCCAGGGCGCTGAGTTTGCGCACGGTGTAGGCGGCCAGCTCGGTCATGGTCTTCGAGGGGTTGGTCTGGAAGACCAGGCCGGGAGCGTGCGAGCTGGAGCCGCCGGGGAGGAAGAGCCGGCCCTGGTCGACCACGGTGACGTCGGTCCAGCCGCGCTCGGTCAGCTCGTCCGCGAGGGCGCTGCCGACGACGCCCGCGCCGATGACGACCACCCGGGGGGACTTGGTCATGAGGCTCCTTGCGTTTCACGTAGCGCAACGCCGCCTGGATTACGCAACAGCTTCAACGACTGGCCGAGCCCCGTCAAGATGCGCTGATTTCCACGAAGTGAAGCCTTCTAGGAGACGTGACCCATCCGGCTGCTCACCTCGTCGGCCGCCAGGATCACCAGCTTGGCGACCTCGGGGAACGACGCCCGGTCCATCCGATAGGCCGGGCCCGACACGCTCAGGGCGGCCACCACCGAGCCGTCGGCGCCCCGGATCGGCGCGGCGACGGCGTTGAGACCGACCTCGTACTCCTCCGCGGTGCAGGCCCATCCCGCCACGACGGCTCGGTCCAGTTCGGCGGTCAGCTCGGCCTCGCCGGTGAGGGTGGCCGCGGTGAAACGCTCCAGCGGCCGCAGGTCGCCGAGGACGGCGGCCCGCACCTGTGCCGGAGCGAAGGCCAACAGGATCTTGCCGCTGGAGGTGGCGTGCAGCGGGGTCTGCCGGCCGACCCAGTCGTGGCTGGCGATGGAGGCGGCGCCACGGCTCTGGGTGACGTTGACGGCACGGTCGCTGTCACGGATCGCGATGTTGACCGTCTCGCCCAGCTCGGCGGCGAGCCGTTCGCAGGCCGCGAGACCCTCCCGGCTCACGTCGAGCTGCGCGGCGACCGCCCCGGCCAGGCGCACCACGCCGAGGCCGAGCCGATAGGAGCCGCGGTCCTGCGTCTGCTCGACGAATCCACGGCTCTCCAGCGCGGCGAGCAGCCGGAACGCGGTGGATTTGTGCACCCCGAGCTCCTTGCCGATCTCGGTGACGCCGGCGCCCCGGCGACGGGCCAGGATCTCCAGGATGCTCAGCGCCCGGTCGACGGACTGCACGAGAGGTGGGCCCGCCTCGCGTTCGTTGCTCATAGCGCAACGATAGGTCAGGGATTTCCGGGAGGTTGCAAGACGTGACCGCTCACTGACGGACTCTTGACTATCGATCAACGCCCCGGGCAGTCTGTTGCGGATCTTACGAACTGTTTCGTTTTGCACAACGAATGGCGGGTATCCGCGTGCAGAAAGTCGCGATTGTCGGGGCCTCCCTGGCAGGCCTCGCCGCCGCGCGCGCCCTTCGCCGACAGTCCTTCGCCGGCGAGATCATCGCCATCGGCGCCGAGCGGCACCAGCCGTACGACCGCCCACCGCTCTCGAAGGAATTCCTGACCGGCGCCTACACCGAAGCGGATCTCGCCCTCGGCCACGACGACGATCTCGGGGTCGTCTGGCGGCTGGGCGTCGCGGCGACCCGCCTGGACCCGCGCGGCGGCAGCGTCCATCTCGCCGACGGCGAGGAGATCCGGGCCGACGGGGTGGTCATCGCCACCGGGGCGAGGGCTCGCCCGGTGGAGCATGCCGGGGTGCACACCCTGCGCACGCTGGACGACGCGATCGCCCTGCGCGACGACCTGCGACGGGGCGGCCGGCTGGTGGTCATCGGCGCCGGCTTCATCGGCGCGGAGGTGGCTTCCAGCGCCCGGTCGCTCGGCCTCGACGTCACCGTCGTGGAGTCGCTCCCCACCCCGCTCGCCGGCCCGCTCGGCCCCGAGATGGGTGCGGTCTGCGCCGCGCTGCACGGCGACCACGGCGTACGGCTGCTGACCGGAGTACCCGTGACCACCGTGACCGGTTCAGATCACGTCGAGGCGGTCGAACTCGCCGACGGCACCCGGTTGCCGGCCGACGTGGTGGTCGCCGGGATCGGCGCCGTGCCCAACGTGGAGTGGCTGGCCGGCTCCGGGCTGGAGATCTCCGGCGGGGTGGTGACCGACGCGAACGGCGCGACCGGCCTGCCCGCGGTCGTCGCGACCGGCGACTGCGCGTCCCGCGACGGCGTCCGCTCCGAGCACTGGACCCACGCCGTGGAGCATCCCGCGACCGCTGTGGCGACGCTGCTCGGCACCGGCGCCGGGCGGCCGCCCAAAGCGCCGTATTTCTGGTCCGACCAGTACGGCGTGCGGATCCAGTTCGCCGGCCGGCGCGAGCCGGGCGACACCGTCCGGATCGTCGAGGGCGACCCGGAGCAGCGCAGTTTCCTGGCCGTCTACGAGCGCGGCGGCCTGACGACCGCCGTGCTCGGCATGAGCCGGCCGAAATCGTTCACCCGGTGGCGGCGCCAGCTGCGCGCCGCGCCTCAGGAGGCTTGATGTTGCGGCCGGTCTGCCCGCTCAGCGCGATACCCTCCGGCGAGGCGTACCGGTGGGACACCGACCCGCCCGTGGCGATCTTCCACACCGAGGACGGCGAGATCTTCGCCATCGACGACACCTGCACCCACCAGGACGCCTCACTCGCCGACGGCTGGCTGGAGGGCTGCGAGGTGGAGTGCCCGTTGCACGCCTCCCGTTTCGACCTGCGGACCGGCCGGGCCGACGCTCCCCCGGCGAAGAAGCCGGTCCGCACCCACCGGGTCGAGGTGACCGGCGGCGTCGTGCACGTCGAACTCTCCGAGGACCCCGCCGATCTCCCACCCGGAGCCAAGCCATGACCCAGTACGACTTCGTGATCGTCGGCGGCGGTTCGGCGGGATCCGCGCTCGCCAACCGGTTGTCGGCCGACCCGGCCACCAAGGTCCTGGTGCTGGAGGCGGGCCGCCCCGACTACCCGTGGGACGTCTTCATCCACATGCCGGCGGCGTTGACGTTCCCGATCGGCAGCCGTTTCTACGACTGGAAGTACGAGTCGGAGCCCGAGCCGCACATGTTCGGCCGGCGCATCTACCACGCCCGCGGCAAGGTCCTCGGCGGCTCCAGCAGCATCAACGGCATGATCTTCCAGCGCGGCAACCCCCTCGACTACGAGCGGTGGGCCGCCGACCCCGGCATGGAGCAGTGGGACTACGCGCACTGCCTGCCGTACTTCAACAAGATGGAGTCGTGCCTGGCCGCCGACCCGGACGACCCGTTCCGGGGTCACGACGGGCCGCTGACGCTGGAACGCGGACCGGGCACCAACCCGCTCTTCCAGGCCATGCTGAAGGCGAGCGAGCAGGCCGGCTATCCGCCCACCGACGACGTCAACGGCCACCGACAGGAGGGTTTCGCCCTCTTCGACCGCAACATCCGCCGGGGCCGGCGTCTCTCCGCGGCACGCGCCTACCTGCACCCGGTGAAGACGAGACCCAATCTGACGGTACGGACCAGAGCACTCGTCACCAGGGTCCTCTTCCACGGCGAGCGGGCCGTCGGCGTCGAGTACTCGACCAGCAGGGGCGGTGCTCCCCGGCGGGTCTACGCGGGTGAGGTGGTCCTCTGCGGCGGGGCGATCAACACTCCCCAGGTGCTGCAGCTCTCCGGGGTGGGCAACGCCGCCGAGCTCGCCGCCCTTGGCATCGACCCGGTCCACGATCTGCCCGGCGTGGGCGAGAACCTGCAGGACCATCTGGAGGTGTACGTCCAGTACGCCTGCACCCAGCCGGTGTCGATGCAGCCGTACCTGAAGTGGCGGCACCGGCCGTGGATCGGCGCCCAGTGGCTGTTCCTGCGCAGCGGGCCGGCCGCGACCAACCACTTCGAGGCCGGCGGTTTCGTCCGCAGCAACGACACCGTCGCGTACCCGAACCTGATGTTCCACTTCCTGCCGATCGCGGTCCGCTACGACGGCTCCTCCCCGGCCGGCGGCCACGGGTACCAGGTGCACGTCGGCCCGATGTACTCCGACGCCCGCGGCAGCGTGAAGATCGTCAGCCGGGATCCGCGGGAGCATCCGGCTCTGCGTTTCAACTACCTCTCCACCGAGCAGGACCGCCGTGAGTGGGTCGAGGCCGTCCGGGTCGCGCGCACCATCCTCAACCAGGCGGCGCTGGACCCCTACAACGGCGGGGAGACGTCGCCCGGGGCCTCGGTGGAGACCGACGAGGAGATCCTGGACTGGGTGCGGCGGGAGGGCGAGACGGCGCTGCACCCCTCCTGCACGGCCCGGATGGGCGTCGACCCGATGGCGGTGGTCGACCCGGGCAGCATGCGGGTGCACGGCTTGGAAGGGCTGCGGGTCGTCGACGCCTCGGTCATGCCGTACGTCACCAACGGCAACATCTACGCCCCCGTGATGATGGTCGCCGAGAAGGCCGCCGACCTGATCCTCGGCAACACCCCCCTCGCGCCGGTCTCGGTCCCGTTCTACCGGCAGGGCAGCCGGTGAGCGAGCCCCGTTCGTTCCCCGGCCTCCGGGAGATCCGCTGCCCGGCGGACGGCAGCCTGGTCGCCACGGTGACCGACGCGAGCCGCGCCGACACGCTCGCGGCGATCGCCGTCGCCCGGCAGGCGTTCGACGACGGCCCGTGGCCCCGCACCCCCGCGGTCGAGCGGGGTGCGCTGCTGCACCGCGTCGCCGGCCTGATCGCCCGCGACCGCGCGGACCTGGCCCGCGCGGAATCGCTCGACACCGGCAAACGCCTGGTGGAGAGCGAGTACGACATGGACGACGTCGCCGCCTGCTTCCGCTACTACGCGGGCATCGCGGCCACCGACGCGGGCCGGGTCATCGACACCGGCCGCCCGGACGCCGTCAGCCGGATCGTGCACGAGCCCGTCGGCGTGTGCGGGCTGATCACCCCGTGGAACTACCCGCTGCTCCAGACGTCGTGGAAGGTCGCGCCGGCGTTGGCCGCCGGCAACACGTTCGTGCTGAAGCCCAGCGAGCTGACCCCGTCGACGGCGATGCTACTGATGCGGCTGCTGGCCGAGGCCGGGCTGCCGGAGGGTGTCGCCAACCTGGTGCTCGGCGCCGGGGCCGAGGTGGGCGCGCCGCTGGCCGAGGATCCCCGCGTCGACCTGGTCTCCTTCACCGGCAGTCTGCGGACCGGGCGGTCGCTGATGGCCGCGGCCGCCGCAGGCGTGAAACGGGTGGCGCTGGAGCTGGGTGGCAAGAACCCGAACGTGATCTTCGCCGACGCCGACTTCGCGACCGCGGTCGACTTCGCCCTGACCGCGGTCTTCCTGCACTCCGGGCAGGTGTGCTCGGCCGGGGCCCGGCTCATCGTCGAGGAGTCGCTGCACGACCGGTTCGTCGACGCGGTCGTCGAGCGGGCGTCCCGGATCCGGCTGGGCGGGCCCTTCGACCCGGAGGCGGAGACCGGGCCGCTGATCTCCGCGGAGCACCGGGCCAAGGTGGAGGACTACGTCGCCGCGGGTGTGGCGGAGGGCGCGGTGCTGCGCTGCGGCGGGCGCCGGCCGGACGACCCCGCCCTGGCGGACGGCTTCTACTACCTGCCGACCGTCCTGGACGGGTGCCGTGCGGGCATGACCGTGGTGCGGGACGAGTCGTTCGGGCCGGTGCTCACGGTGGAGACGTTCACCGGCGAGGACGAGGCGGTGCGGATCGCCAACGACACCGAGTACGGGCTGGCCGGGGCGGTCTGGACCGGGGACGCCGGGAAGGCGCAACGGGTCGCGGGGCGGCTGCGGCACGGCACCATCTGGATCAACGACTACCACCCGTACGTGCCGCAGGCGGAGTGGGGCGGCTTCAAACAGTCCGGCATCGGCCGTGAGCTGGGCCCCAGCGGCCTGGACGAGTACCGCGAGACCAAGCACATCTGGCAGAACATCGACCCCCGCCCGCAGCACTGGTTCCGTCCCTAGATCGTGTCCGTCACACCGGCATTGGAGTCGTCAGCGATGACAGGCGAGGCAGTCATCTCGGTCCGGGACCTGTGGAAGGTGTTCGGGCACAAGCCGGAGCGGGTTCCGCGCTCGGCCGAGCTGTCCGCGCTCTCCCGGCGCGAGCTGCTCGACCGCACCGGCTGCACGGCCGCCGTGCGGGAGGTGTCGTTCGACGTCGCGCCCGGCGAGGTCTTCGTGGTCATGGGGTTGTCCGGCTCCGGCAAGTCCACCCTGGTGCGCTGCCTCACCCGGCTGATCGAGCCGACCTCCGGCGAGGTGGTGTTCGAGGGCGAGGACATCCTGGCGGCCGGGCCCAAACGGCTGCGGGAGCTGCGGCGGCGCAAGTTCTCGATGGTCTTCCAGCACTTCGGGCTGCTGCCGTTCCGGCAGGTCGTCGACAACGTCTCGTACGGCCTGGAGATCCGTGGCGCCGGGCGCGCCGAGCGGACCCGCCGGGCCATGGAGGTCATCGACCTGGTCGGCCTGGACGGGTACGAGCACAGCTACCCCGACCAGCTCTCCGGCGGCATGCAGCAGCGGGTCGGGCTGGCCCGCGCCCTGGCCGGCGATCCCGACGTGCTCTTCTTCGACGAGCCGTTCTCGGCCCTGGACCCGCTGATCCGGCGCGACATGCAGCACGAGGTCATCCGCCTGCACCGCGAGGTCGGCAAGACGATGGTCTTCATCACGCACGACCTGTCCGAGGCGCTGAAACTCGGCGACCGGATCCTGATCATGCGCGACGGCAAGCCGGTCCAGTGCGGCACCGGTGACGAGCTGGTCGGCGCGCCGGCCGACGACTACGTGCGCGACTTCGTCCGGGACGTGCCGCGGGCCAACGTGCTCACCCTGCGCTGGATCATGCGGCAGCCCCGCCCGGACGACGTCATGGACGGTCCCGAACTCGGCCCCGACGTGATCGTCCGCGACGCCGCCCGGGCGGTGCTGGCCGCCGGCAAGCCGGTCAAGGTGGTCAAGGACTCCGAACTGCTCGGCGTCGTCACGGACGCGGAGATCCTGGGCGTCGTCACGGAAGCCGGCGCCTGATGGCCGCTCCTTCCCGCCCCCGACGCCGGCCGGGCAGGCCGGTGCTGGTGGCGGCGGTGCTGCTGCTCTGGGTCGCCGTCTGGATTCCGGCGCACGGCGTGCACACGCTCGGGCTCTCGCCCGCCGACCTGACCCCGCTGCACCGGTGGCTGAACGACGTCAACGACACGATCGGCGCCAACCGGAACAGCAGCCCGGTGTTCCTCTATTTCTTCAACGAGATCCGGGCCGCCGTCGACGCCCTGGTCACCTTCATCCAGGACCTGATCTCCCAGCCGTCGTTCGGCCGCCCGGTGCCGGTGCTGGGCTGGCTGGGCGTGGTGGCCGTGGTCGCGTACGTCTCCTGGGCCGTCGCCAACGCGAAGGTGGCGCTGCTGGCCGCGGGCGGGTTCGTGTTCTTCGGGTTGCAGGGTCTGTGGCAGGAGAGCATGGACACGCTCGCGCTCACCCTCGCGGCCGTGGCGATCTCGCTGCTGATCGGTATCCCGCTGGGCGTCTGGGCCGGGCTGTCCGACCGGTTCCACCGGCTGATCACTCCGGTGCTGGACTTCATGCAGACCATGCCGACCTTCGTCTACCTGGCGCCGTTGACGCTGCTGTTCCTGATCGGCCCGGCCTCGGCGACGATCGCGACCCTGATCTACGCCGTGCCGCCGGCGATCCGCCTCACCGCGCACGGCATCCGCTCGGTGCCGCGGCCGGCGGTCGAGGCGACCGAGTCGCTCGGGGCCACCGGCCGGCAGACGCTGACGAAAGTGCTGCTGCCGCTGTCGAAGCGGACCATCGTGCTGGGCGTCAACCAGACCATCATGGCGGCCCTGTCGATGGTCACCATCGCGGCCCTCATCGACGCCCCCGGCCTGGGCAAGACGGTCATCAAGGCGTTGCAGACCCTGGACGTGGGCACGGCGTTCAACGCCGGCCTCGCGATCGTCGTGATGGCCATCGTGCTCGACCGGGTCACCACCGCGGCCAGTGAGCGGGCGCGGCCGTCCGGTCCCGTCCCGCGCTTCCGGCGGCCGCTGGCGGGCGGGCTCGGCGTCGTCACCGCGGTCTGCTGCTACCTGTCCTACACCTACGTCTGGGCGGCCGAGTTCCCGGACGGGCCGGGCCTCGGCGGCGCCCTCTCCCGGGGCGCCGACTCGGTCACCGCCTGGGCCCAGGCCGAGCTGTCCACGGTCACCGAAGGGATCAAGGATCTCATCACCTACGGCCTGCTGAACCCGTTCCAGGCCCTGCTCGTCGAGTCGCCGTGGTGGCTGGTGGGCGCGGTGGCCCTCGCGCTCGCCGGGGTGCTCGGTGGTGTGCGCGCCGCGGTCGTCACCGCCGTCTGCGTCGGCCTGCTGATCGGCACGGGGCTGTGGCAGGACAGCATGACCACGCTGGCCATGACGATCGTCGCGACGATGCTGGTGATGGTGCTCGGGGTGGTCGTCGGGGTGTGGATGGGCCGCAACCGCTACGCCGACCGGATCATCCGCCCGGTGCTCGACGCCGGCCAGACGATGCCGGCGTTCGTCTATCTGGTGCCGTTCCTGGCGCTCTTCTCGGCCACCCGGTTCACCGCGATCGTGGCGGCGGTGGTCTTCGCCGCGCCGGTCGCCATCAAGATCGTCGCCGACGGGGTGCGCGGCGTCTCCGCCACCACGGTCGAGGCCGCGACCGCCGCCGGTTCCAGCACCTGGCAGTTGATCACCAAGGTCCAGCTTCCCATGGCGGGCGCGTCCCTGGCGCTCGCGGCGAACCAGGGCCTCATCTACGTGCTGTCCATGGTCGTGGTCGGCGGCCTGGTCGGAGCCGGCGCGCTCGGCTACGACGTGGTCGCCGGTTTCTCCCAGGGCCAGCTCTACGGCAAGGGCCTCGCGGCCGGGGCGGCGATCGTGCTGCTCGGCATCATGCTCGACCGCATCGCCCGGACATCGTCCCCCTCGAAAACCACGGAAGGTAACTGAGCATGAGACTGAAACGACTGGCGGCGACCGCCACCATCACGGCGCTCGCCCTCACCGGCTGCGGCGGGGAGAAGATCGGCGCGACGCCGGCCCCGGGCGCGTCGGCCGGCACGGCCGCCTGCGGCGCTTTCAACCTGGCCGTCAACCCGTGGGTCGGCTACGAGGCCACCGCCGCCGTCATCGCGCACGTCGCGGAGAAGGACCTCGGCTGCAAGGTGACCAAGAAGGATCTCAAGGAGGAGATCGCCTGGCAGGGCTTCGGCACCGGCGAGGTGGACGCGATCGTCGAGAACTGGGGCCACGACGACCTCAAGAAGAAGTACATCGAGGAGCAGAAGACCGCCGTGGCCGCCGGGTCGACCGGCAACAAAGGCGTCATCGGCTGGTACGTGCCGCCGTGGATGGCCGCCCAGTACCCGGACATCACCGACTACAAGAACCTGAACAAGTACGCGTCGATGTTCAAGACCTCGGAGTCCGGGGACAAGGGTCAGCTCCTCGACGGCGACCCGTCGTTCGTCACCAACGACGAGGCCCTCGTGAAGAACCTG
This sequence comes from Actinoplanes sandaracinus, assembly GCF_030009775.1. Classification (GTDB taxonomy): domain Bacteria; phylum Actinomycetota; class Actinomycetes; order Mycobacteriales; family Micromonosporaceae; genus Actinoplanes; species Actinoplanes sandaracinus. Next base: position 69,757 of record NZ_JASCTH010000001.1, read on the forward strand.
AACCTCGACTACAAGGTCGTCTACGCCGGCAGCGAGACCGCGCTGATCACGGCGTTCCGGCAGGCCGAGGCGAAGAAGACCGCGCTCATCGGCTACTTCTACGAGCCGCAGTGGTTCCTGGCCGAACTCAAGCTGGTCAAGGTCAACCTGCCGCCGTACACCCCGGGCTGTGACGCCGACCCGGCGAAGATCGCCTGCGACTACCCGGAGTACGACCTCGACAAGATCGTCAGCAAGAAGTTCGCCGACGCGGGCGGCCCGGCGTACAAGCTGGTCAAGAACTTCACCTGGACCAACGACGACCAGAACACGGTCGCCAAGTACATCGCCGAGGACAAGATGTCCGCCGCGGACGCCGCCAAGAAGTGGGCCGAGGCGAACCCCGCCAAGGTCAAGGCATGGCTGGGCTGATGCCCGCGCCCGCGCCCGGCGGTGACCTTCCCGAGCACCCCGACCGGCTGTGGCGCACACCCGAGCCCAAGGCCGCCTACGACGTCGTCATCGTCGGAGGCGGCGGGCACGGGCTGGCCACCGCCTACTACCTGGCGAAGAACCACGGCATCACCAACGTGGCGGTGCTGGAGCGGGGCTGGCTCGCGGGCGGCAACATGGCGCGCAACACGACGATCATCCGCTCGAACTACCTGTGGGACGAGAGCGCCGGCATCTACGAGCACGCCCTGAAGCTGTGGGAGGGGCTGGAGGAGGAACTGGACTACCCGATCCTGTTCAGCCAGCGGGGCGTGCTCAATCTGGCGCACAGCCTCCAGGACGTCCGCGACAGCGTGCGCCGGGTGCACGCCAACCGGCTCAACGGGGTCGACGCCGAGTGGCTCGATCCGGGGCAGGTTCGCGAGGTGTGCCCGATCGTCAACATCTCACCGGACGTGCGTTACCCGGTGCACGGCGCGACCTACCAGCCGCGCGCGGGCATCGCCAAGCACGACTACGTGGCCTGGGGTTACGCGCGTGCCGCGGACGCCCTCGGCGTGGACCTCATCCAGCACTGCGAGGTGACCGGCCTGCGGATCAGCGGCGGGCGGGTCACCGGGGTGCACACCACCCGGGGCGCCATCGGTGCCGGCCGGGTCGCGCTCAGCGCGGCCGGCCACACCTCGGTGGTGGCGGCGATGGCCGGCATCGACCTGCCGCTGCAGAGCCACCCGCTGCAGGCGCTCGTCTCCGAGCTGCTGGAACCGGTCCACCCGACGGTCGTCATGTCGAACGCCGTGCACGTCTACGTCAGCCAGGCGCACAAGGGCGAACTGGTGATGGGCGCCGGCATCGACACCTGGAACGGGTACGGCCAGCGCGGCGCGTTCCACATCATCGAACGGCAGATGTCCGCGGCACTGGAGCTGTTCCCGGTCTTCGCCCGCGCCCACGTGCTGCGCACCTGGGGCGGCATCGTGGACGTCACCCCCGACGCCTCCCCGATCGTCGGGCTCTCCGGAGTGGACGGGCTCTACCTCAACTGCGGGTGGGGCACCGGCGGGTTCAAGGCCACCCCCGGCGTGGGCTGGTGTTACGCGCACACGATCGCGCACGGCGAGCCCCATCCGCTGAACGCCCCGTTCAGCCTGGAGCGCTTCGTCACCGGCGCGCTCGTCGACGAACACGGCGCCGCCGCCGTCGCCCACTGAGCACCCGCCGACACCATGCAGTAGCCGACACAGAGCACCAGCCGACACCGTGCAGTAGTCCACACAGTGCGAGGAACCGCGATGATGCTCATCCCCTGCCCCTGGTGCGGGCCACGCGACGAGTCCGAGTTCCACTACGGCGGGCAGGCCGGCGTGGCGTACCCGGACGACCCCGGCGCGCTCACCGACGCCGAGTGGGCGAGGTACCTGTTCTTCCGTGACAACCCCAAGGGCCCGTTCCGGGAGCGGTGGAGCCACACCGCCGGCTGCCGCCGCTGGTTCAGCCTGGTCCGCGACACCGTGACGAACGAGATCGTGGCATGAGCGGGGCATTCCGGACCGCGCGGGGCGGGCTCGTCGACCGCGACCGTCCGCTGCGGTTCCGGTTCGACGGTGTGGAGTACGAGGGTCTTCAGGGCGACACCCTGGCCTCGGCGCTGCTGGCCAACGGCGTCCACCACGTCGCGTCCAGCATCCGGCTGGGCCGGCCACGGGGCGTCTTCGCCGCCGGGGTGGAGGAGCCGAACGCCCTGGTCCAGATCGAGGAGCCGTTCCCCGAGCCGATGCTGCCGGCCACCACCGTCGAGCTCTATGACGGTCTCGTCGCCCGGGGCCTGCGCGGCCGGGGCCGGCTCGCCGACCGCCCCGACCCGGCCCGCTACGACGCGACGCACGCGCACTGCGACGTCCTCGTCGTCGGCGCCGGGCCAGCCGGGCTGGCCGCGGCCGCCGTGGCCGCCTCCTCGGGGGCCCGGGTCATCGTCGTCGACGACCAGCCCCGCCCGGGCGGCAGCCTCCTCGGCGCCGCCGAACACCTCGACTGGGTGGCGTCGGTCGCCGGCGGCCTGCGGGCCGCGCCCGAGGTGCGGCTGCTGACCCGGACCACCGCCTTCGGCTACTACGACGACAACCACGTCGTCGCGGTCGAACGCCGCACCAACCATCTCGGTGCGCAGGCGCCCGCGCACCGGTCGCGGGAGCGCGTCTGGCGCATCCGCGCCCGGCACGTCGTGCTCGCCACCGGCGCGCACGAGCGCTCCCTCGCCTTCGCCGACAACGACCGGCCCGGCGTCATGCTCGCCGGGGCCGCGCAGACTTATCTGCGCCGGTACGGGGTGCGCCCCGGCCGCCGCGCCGTGGTGCTGACCACCAACGACAGCGCCTACGCCGTGGCGCGGGACCTGCACGCCGCGGGTGTCGAGATCGCGGCCGTCGCCGACCTGCGCGACTCCCCCGGCGCCGGCCGGGCGCCGCACGGAGCGGAGCTGCTGCCCGGCTGGGCCGTGGCCGGTGTGACCGGCGCGGACCGGATCTCCGCGGTGACGCTGCGCCGCCTCGCCGGCGGGGCCTTCACCGGCCCGGAGCTGCGACTGGACGCCGACCTGCTCCTGGTCTCCGGCGGCTGGAACCCGGTGGGCGCGCTGTACGGCCAGGCCGGTGGCCGGCTCGCGTACGACGACGGCCTGGGCGCCTTCCGGCCGGACGGCGGCTGCCGGCAGGCGCTGGAGGTCGCGGGTTCGGTCGCGGGCACGTACACGCTGAAAGGTTGTCTCGCCGAGGGCGCGGCGGCGGGCGCGCGCGCCGCGGAGGCCACCGGGTTCCGGCCCGGCGAACCGGATCTGCCGGAGACCGCCGACCCGGAGGTGACGCCGGGCGTCGCGGTCTGGACGCTGCCCGGCGACCCCGCCACGTCCCTGGTGGACCTGCAACGGGACGTGACCGTCGCCGACATCGCGCGGGCCACCGGCACGGGCATGCGCTCGGCCGAGCACGTGAAGCGCTACACCACCGCGGGCACCGCGCACGACCAGGGCCGGACCTCCGGCACGCTGACCAGCGGCATCGTCGCGGAGATGCTCGGCGTGAACGTCGGCGACCTGGGCACCACGACGTTCCGCCCGCCGTACGCCCCGGTCAGTTTCGCCGCTCTCGCCGGCCGCGACCGTGGCATGCGCTTCGACCCGGTGCGGGTGACCGCCCTGCACGCCTGGCACGTGGCGGCCGGGGCACTGTTCGAGAACGTCGGCCAGTGGAAACGTCCCTGGTACTACCCCCGCGACGGCGAGGACATGGCCGCCGCCGTGCTGCGCGAGTGCCGCGCGGCCCGGGAGGGCGTGGCGATGATGGACGCCTCGACCCTCGGCAAGATCGACGTGCGGGGCGCGGACGCGGCGGTGTTCCTGGACCGCCTCTACACGAACATGATCAGCACGCTGAAGCCCGGCGCGATCCGGTACGGCGTGATGTGCCGGCCGGACGGGATGGTCCTCGACGACGGGACCGTCATCCGCCTGGCCGAGGACCGGTTCCTGGTGACCACGACGACCGGCAACGCCGCCGTGATCCTGGACTGGATGGAGGAGTGGCTGCAGACCGAGTGGCCGCAGTTGCGGGTGTACTGCACGTCGGTGACCGAGCAGTGGGCCACGGTCGCGCTGGTCGGGCCGGAGTCCCGGGAGGTGCTCGCGAGCCTCGCCCCCGGCCTCGACGTCAGCCGGGACGGGTTCGGGTTCATGACGTGGCGGGACACCACGGTCGCCGGCCTCGACGCCCGGGTCTGCCGGATCAGCTTCTCCGGCGAGCTGGCCTACGAGATCAACGTGAGCTGGTGGGACGCGCTCGCGCTCTGGGAGGCTCTGGCCGAGCGGGGGATCACGCCCTACGGGACGCAGACCATGCACGTGCTCCGCGCCGAGAAGGGTTACCCGATCATCGGGCAGGACACCGACGGCACGGTCACCCCGCACGATCTGGGTCTGGGCTGGGCGGTCTCGCGGACGAAGGCCGACTTCATCGGCAAGCGATCGTTCACGCGTACGGACACCGCGCGCACCGATCGCAAACAGCTGGTCGGGCTGCTTCCCGACGGCGGGGAACTCCTGCCCGAGGGCGCGCACCTGGTGGCGGCCGCCGAGCCCCCGCTGACGGCCCTCGGCCACGTGACCTCGTCCTATCACAGCGCGGCGCTGGGGCGTACCTTCGCGCTGGCCCTGATCGAGGGGGGCCGGGATCTGGTCGGGCGGACGGTCTGGGCCACCCTCGACGACGGCTTGGCGCCGGTGACGATCACCGGCGCCGTACTCTACGACCCGGAAGGGGCGCGGCGAGATGGCTGACCGGAACTTCCGGCATTCCCCGCTGGAGGGGTTCTCCTCCGGCGGCGCGGTCGCCATGTCCGAGGTGCCGTTCCTCGCCCAGATCAACCTGCGGCTGGACCCGGCGGGCCCGGCCGCCGCCGCGGTCGGCAAGGATCTCGGCGTCGCGCTGCCCCGGCGCGGGGGTACGAGCGCCACCTCCGGCGACGTGAGCGTTCTCTGGCTGGGCCCGGACGAGTGGCTGGTGGTCGGGCCACCCGGCGCCGAGACGCGATTGACGGCGTTGCTGGAATCGGCCGCCGGCGCCGCGCACGCATCCGTCGTGGACGTCTCCGCGCAGCGCACCGCGGTGGCTCTGCGCGGTCCCCGCGTCCGGGAGTTGCTGGCGCTCGGCTGCTCACTCGACCTCCACCCGCGCGTGTTCGGGGTGGGCGACTGCGCGCAGACCATGCTGGCGCACGCGCCGGTGGTGGTGTGGCGCCGTGAATCGGAGTTCTGGATTCTGGTGCGCGCGTCCTTCGCCGGTCATCTGGCCGCCTGGCTGGAGGACGCCGGCATCGAATTCACGGTGCGTGACTGAGAGCGCTCCCATATCGCTTTCGGTGACTGGACCAATGCGCAATGAAGTTGCACCAACGTAAATTTCGGTCCTGAGTGTTGACCATCCAGGGCGAAGAGAAGATCCTGTTGCGGCGATCACGGAAGATCAGCTCCATTTCCCCGTGAGCGCTATTTCGCGCTGCGCCCCCCTTGCTTCATTAAGAAACTTATCGGTTTCACCGTGGTGAATCGACTTTTGTGCCGGCCTGGACCCCCGCCAAGCCGGCAGTCGACAAAGGAGCTGATCGCTTGTCCGTCCATGCTGAGGGCGCCGAGCAGTCCGAGCCGGGCGGCGAGACGACGCCGGCCCCCAGCGCCCGCACCGGCGACGGACGTGCCCGGCCCCACAGGACCGGCGGCACCATCCGCCGGCGGGTCATCCGCACCCTGGCCCTGCCGGTCGTGACCACCCTCGTACTGCTCACCATCGTGGCGGTCGGCGAGGTCGAGAACTACCGCTCGGCCGCCGCCACGACCCGCGCCGTCACCATCGACCTCGCCGTCCAGGAACTGATCCAGGACCTGCAGACCGAACGTGGACTGACCGCCGGACTGCTCGGCGGCAACGACGGTTTCCGCGCCGAGCTCCTCCCGGCCCGCGACCAGGTCAACCTGCGACGCGAAGCGGTGGAACGTCTGGCCGCCGACGGCGGCGAGGTCGAGGACCGGGTCGCCGCCGCGGTGCGGCAACTGGACGGCCTGGCCGGCGTCCGGGCCGGCACCGACACCGGATCCGGTGAGCGTGCGGCCACCTTCGCCTTCTACACCGCGCGGATCGCCGATCTGGGCAACCTCGACTTCGACCTGGACGGCACCGGCGACGAGGAGCTGCGCCGCGGCGCCGCGGTCCTGGAGGCGCTCGGCGACGTGAAGGAGGCCGCCTCGCAGGAACGGGCGTTCCTCAACGGCGTCTTCTCCGCCGGCGGCTTCAAACAGGGCGAGTTCCTCCAGTTCGTCACCATGCGGTCCACCAAGGACGCGGCCCTGGCCGCCTTCGACCGCTACGCCAACAGCACCGAGCGGGCGGCCAAGGAATACACCCTGGACACCGGCGCGGCGCGCGAGGCGGGCTACTTCGAGCAGGTCGCCCTGCAGTCCGGCGACGGCAAATATCTCCAGGTCAACCCGCAGTCGTGGTGGTCCGCGCTGACCACGGTGCTGGACGACACCCTGCAGCTGGAACTCCACGTCGGCTCGGTCATCACGGCCCGCGCCGCGACCCTGGAGGACCGGGCCTCGATCCGGATGGCCGTGCTGCTCAGCGCCGTGCTGCTCTGCCTGGCCGGCTCCGTCTGGCTCGCCACGGTCGCGTCGCGCTCGGTCGCCCGGCCGCTGGCGGTGCTGGCCTCCGAAGCCAACCAGCTGGCGAGCCTCCAGCTGCCCGAGGCGGTGCAGCGGGCGTCGGCCGGCGACAGCACCGCCCCGCCGCCACCGGTGCTCGTGCCCCGCGGCGCCAGCATCGAGGTGCGGCTGGTGGCCGACGCCTTCGACCGGGTGCAGGCGACGGCGTACTCGCTGGCCACCGAGCAGGCGGTGCTCCGGCGCACCACCGCCGAGTCGCTGGCCAACCTCGGCCGCCGCAACCAGAACCTCCTGCGCCGCCAGCTCGGCTTCATCACCAAGCTGGAGCGCGAGGAGTCCAACCCGACCGGCCTCGCGAACCTCTTCGAGCTCGACCATCTCGCCACCCGCATGCGACGGAACGCGGAGAGCCTGCTGGTCCTGGTCGGCGCGGCGAGCCCGCGGCAGCTCTCCGAGCCGCTGCAGGTCTCCGACGTGATCCGGGCCGCCGTCAGCGAGGTCGAGGAGTACCGCCGGGTCACCCTGCGCCGGGTCGACGACGCGCTGGTGACCGGTTCCACGGTCAGCGGCATCGCACACATGCTGGCCGAGCTGATCGAGAACGGCCTGGCCTTCTCCCCGCCGGACATGGATGTGGAGATCCACGGCCGGCGGATCGGCGGCGCCTATCTCATCGCGATCAGCGACCAGGGCATCGGCATGTCGCCGGCCGAGATGGCGCGGGCCAACGAGCGCCTGCGCGGCGAAGGCGACTTCATCACCGCGCCGGCCCGCTTCCTCGGTCACTACGTGGTCGGCCGGCTGGCCCAGCAGATGAACATCGAGGTGCAGCTCACGCCCTCGCCGGTGACCGGCGTGACAGCCCGGATCACGCTGCCCGCCGAGATCCTGGCCGACCAGCAGAAGGTCGGCGGGGCGCCCCGCCCCGGCGGCCCGGCCGCCCGGCAGGTCACCGCGACGATCGAACCCGTGGCACCGCTGCGGTTGCCGCCGGCTGAGGTCGGCCCCGCCGCCCGGCCCGCCCAGCCCGCGCCGGCCGGGGTCGTCACCGCCGACCGGCCGCTGCACTCCACCGCGATCGAATACGTGGTGGTGCAGCAGGACGGCGCGACGGCCACGAACATCTTCGCCGCCCCCGACGACACGGCGGCCACCGCCGTCTTCGCCGCCCCCGACGACACGGCCGCCACCGTCGTCTTCGCGGCCCCCGACGACGGCGTGACCCGGACCGCGAACGGCCTGCGCAAGCGAACCCCCCGCGCGCAGCGCGGCCGGCCACGGGCGGCCGAGCCGGCCCCGGCGCCGGTGGAGAGGCCGGCCCCGGTCAGCGATTCACCCGAGGCCGTGCGGGACCGGCTCAACGCGCTGCGCAGCGGCATACAGCGCGGCAGTTCCGAAACAGCGGGGTCGTCGTGACCGGAATCCCCAAATGGCCCCTTGGCAGCAACCTGGAAAGAAGAATGATGAGCGTTGACACGTCGGCGGATCGGCACCAGTTCAACTGGCTGCTCGGGAACTTCGTTCACCAGACGGACGGCGTACGCGATGCCGTGGCGGTGTCCTCCGACGGGTTGCTGATCGCGAGTTCGGACGGGCTGCAGCGGGCCGAGGCGGACCAGCTGGCCGCCATCGTCTCCAGCCTGGCCAGCCTGGCCCGCAGCGCGTCGCGCCGGTACGACTTCGACGGCCTCAAGCTCATCATGATCGAGATGCACCGGGGCTTCCTGCTGGTCTCGGTCATCACGGGCGGCAGCGTCCTCGGCGTGGTGGCCGGCAGCGAGTGCGATCTCGGGCTGGTCGGCTACGAGATCTCGCTTCTCGCCGAGCGTTTCGGTGGCCTGCTCACTCCGGCCCTGATCGCAGAGTCCCGGCAACACCTGCCGCGATGACCAGCCCGTCGTGGGACGCCTCATCTGCATCGGTTCCGTACGCCGGCTCCCACCGGCCGGCCTCCGGGCTGCGTCCCTCCGAGATGGACGAGGATCCGGTGATCCGCCCGTTCATGCTCACCGGTGGGCGCACCCAGCCGCTGCACGACGGGCTACGGATCGAGACGCTGCTGCGGGCGGCTCCGGCCGCGCTGTCGGCGCCGCTGCGCTTCGAGTCCCGGCGCATCGTCGAGCTCGCGCAGGCCCCGATGTCGGTCGCGGACCTGTCGGTGGCGCTGCGCGCGCCGCTGGGCGTGGTCCGCGTCATCGTGGCCGACCTGATCACTCAGGGCTACCTCGCCGTGGAAGAACAGCCCGAGGAGCTCTCCACCAGTTTGATCGAAAGGATCAGGGACCGTGTTCGGGCGCTCTAGGGAGCCGTCGACAGCGCCCATCGCTGTCAAGATCGTCATCAGCGGCGGTTTCGGCGTCGGCAAGACCACCTTCGTCGGAGCCATCTCCGAGATCGAACCACTGGTCACCGAGGCCGAGATGACCGAGAGGTCGATCGGCATCGACGACACCTCCGCGGTGTCCGGCAAGACCACCACCACCGTCGCCCTCGACTTCGGCCGGATCACTCTCGACGACGCTCTGCTGCTCTACCTGTTCGGCACCCCCGGACAGGACCGGTTCGCCTTCCTCTGGGACGACCTGGTCACCGGCGCGCTGGGCTCGATCGTGCTGGTCGACACGCGGCGGATCGAGGACTCCTTCCCCGCGATCGACTACTTCGAGGAGCACGAGATCCCGTTCATCATCGGCATCAACCGGTTCACCGGCGCCCAGCGGTTCTCCCTGGCGGAGGTGCGTGACGCGCTGGGCATCGGGGACGCCGTACCACTGGTGGAATGCGACGCGAGGAACCGCGAGTCGGTCAAGAGCGTCCTGGTGGCGCTCACCGAGGATGTGCTCGCCAAGCGGGCGAACCGCGAGCGGGCGGGGTCGACGTGGTGAGGCGCGGACTCCCCCGGCGGCTCGCCGCGCTGAGCCTCACCGTGCTGGGTCTGGCGGCTCTGACCGGATGCTCCGGCGCCGCGGCGATCACCCCGCCGCCCGGCGTGCCCGCCCCGCGCGACTGCGGCACCGTGAACATCGCGGTCAACCCCTGGTCCGGGTACACCGCCAACGTCGCCGTCGTGGGACATCTGCTCAAGTCGGAGCTCGGCTGCAACGTGGTGACCAGCGAGCTGAGCGAGACCGCCTCGTGGGCCGGCCTCGACGACGGCACCATCGACGTGATCCTGGAGAACTGGGGCCACGACGACCTGAAGAAGAAGTACATCGACGGAAAGAAGGTCGCCGTCGAACTCGGCCTCACCGGCAACAAGGGCGTCATCGGCTGGTACGTGCCGCCGTGGATGGCCAAGACCTACCCGGACATCACCGACTGGACCAAGCTCAACGGGTACGCCGATCTCTTCAAGACGGCGGGCTCCGGCGACAAGGGGCAGTTCCTCGCCGGTGACCCGTCGTTCGTCACCAACGACGCCACCCTGATCAAGAACCTCAAGCTCGACTACACCGTGGTCTACGCCGGCAGCGAGGACAAGCTGATCGCAGCGTTCCGCAAGGCACAGGCGAACCGGACCCCGCTGCTCGGCTACTTCTACGAGCCGCAGTGGCTGCTGTCGGACGTCAAGCTGGTGCGCATCCCGCTGCCGAACTACACACCCGGCTGCGACGCCGACAAGGACGCGGTGGCCTGCGATTACCAGCCGTACGACCTCGACAAGATCGGACGCAAGCGGTTCGTCGACTCGGGCAACCCGGCCGCCACGTTCATCAAGAACTGGACGTGGAGCAACGCCGACCAGAACGAGGTCGCCAAGGACATGACCCAGAACGGCATGTCCGCTGAGCAGGCCGCCCGGAAATGGGTCGACGCGAACCGCACCACCTGGGAGAAGTGGCTGCGCTAGACGTCGTCCGGCTCGGCCCGCGGTGCCGGCGGCGGGGTGTCGCCACCGGCGCCGTCACCGGGCGGTGAGGCGGAGCAGCAGGACCTCGCCCGAGCGTGCCGCCGGGTAGCCGCCGTACTTCTTGTCGAAGAGGGCGAGCACCTCGGCGGGCCCCAGCTCCTGCCGGCCGTTGAGGCGGATCACGTCGAAGTGGCGGGTCTGCTGCCCGGAGCGGCGGGGCGGCCAGACGGCGAGGGCGCCGAACGCGGCCGTGCCGGCCGGCTGCTCGCCCTGGTCGTGCAGCACCTGCTCGGCGAGCTGGTTGGCGAGATGACCCGTGCCGTCGATGTAGATCCCGTCGGCGGCGCTGACATAGGGCACCGGCACCGCCTGCAGGCGTTTCCCGCCGCGGGCGAGGGTCACCGTGAGCCGCCAGTACCGGTCCAGGGTGCGGATGTGGTCGCCGTGGTCCCACAACTCGCTGAACCGCCGGTCCACGAACTGGCCCCACGGGCTGGCCATGTCGACCTCGAGCTGCGGAACGTCGAACGACACCTTGCCGATCGGGAAGAACGAGATGAGCGCACGCCCGTCCCACTGGTAGAGCTGAATGGACGGCGACGCGTCGTACACGCAGACCTTCAGCCGGGATCTCATGTCGGGGCCGTCGAGCTGCTCCCGGAAGGCGTGCAGGTTGCGCAGGTTGTCCATGATCTGCGCGGTCACATCGATCTGCCGGCGCTCCAGTTCCTCGGCACGCTGCTGGGCGGCGGCGGAGTTCGGGTCGAGCAGCAGGACCCGGATGGTGGCGCCCTGCTCCAGGGCCTCCCGCATCGCGCTGAACGTGCGGGCCCGGGTACGGCCGTCCAGCAGGATCGTCCAGGTGTCCAGGATGCGGATGTTGCGGTCGGTCTCCCGCATCCGGTCGATGAAGGTGGCCTGGTCGAAACGTTCGTGCTCCTGCACCCGTGCCTTGCGGGCCTCGTCGAAGATCGGATCGAAGATCACGTAGGAGACGGCGGCGAGGACCAGGCTGGACCCCAGGTTGAGCAGCAGATCGCTGGTGAAGCCCCGCACCGACCAGGCCACGACCAGCATGCCCACCGAGATGGCGAGCAGCAGACCGCCGATGATCAAGGTGCGGGCGCGCCAACGTGGACGACGACCGAGGCGCCATCGGAACAACCGCCCACCCCCCTGGCGAACAATCATGATCGCCGATTGAAGCAGAGCCCCGCAAGGCGGCGCCCGCGGAACGCATCGGCGCCGGTCAAGCGCGATCCGTGCCAAACGGGTGTCAGCCCTGCGACAGAGAAGTCAGTCAATCTCCACCGAGAGTGAGGATGACGCCAGGGCGGCCCGGGCGCGGCCGCCGAGAAGGAGATGATCGAGATGGCGTTACAGCCATGGCCGAACGTCAGCCGCGGCGACAAGGCGCACCCGGTGCCGAGCCTGCAGTACCACCTACGGGCTCGCGGGCACACCGTGGTCGTGGACGGCGACTTCGGGCCCCAGACGGAGGCCGCGGTACGGGCGTTCCAGAACGACAAGCACCTCGCCGTGGACGGCATCGTCGGCCCGCAGACCTGGCAGGCGCTGGTGACCACCGTGCGCCGTGGCGACCAGGGTGACGCGGTGCGGTCGGTGCAGGAGGAGTTCCAGTTCCGCAACGAGTCCGGCGACCCGGACAACGCCCCGCTCGTGGACGGCGACTTCGGTCCCAAGACCGAGAGAGCGGTCCGGAACTGGCAGCAGTTCCTGCAGGACCACGACGAGCCGGCCATGCTCGTCGACGGCATCGTCGGCCGGATGACATGGCAGTCGCTGATCAGCGGCATGTATGCCGGCTGATCCACGCCGACGTCAGTGCCATGTTCCGTCGTCGCGGACTCGGTGCGTGCGCCGGCCGAGGACGAGAGTCTCCAGCGCCTCCACGTACGAGTCCGCGACGAACCACTCCCCCGCCTGGTCGAGGTCGAAGACCCGGCCCCGCTCGTCGATCGCGAGAACAGACTCGCGACCGACCCGGCCGAGTGGGTAGAGCCGTGCCCCGATGACCTGGCTGAACTCATGAAGCAGGTCGGCGGTGTGCGCGGCGATCTCGGATTCGATCCGGAAGAAGCGGATGCGCTGCTCGAGGCCGGGACCCCGGCGTGTCATGACCAGTGAGCCGGTCTGCCCGAACGCCTCGAACACTGCCGGGAACTCCCGGTGACGGAACTCCCGGCCCTTGATCTTGTTGACGTCCTCCACCATGGGCTCGGCCATCCCCACGTTGATCCGGTACGGATTCCGTGGCCGCCAGCCGCCGTTGAGCAGCTCCGAGGCCAGAACGTCGGAGAACCGGGACGGGTCGGGGTTGGGCTTCTGCGGCGCCGCATTGGGGTAGAGCACTCCGGTCTCCCCCCAGGGCAGGAGCGCCAACCGAGTGAGGACGTAGACGCAGGTCTCACACGGGTCGCTCGGTTCACCGGCGAGCGGGTCACCCGGCGATTGGATCTGGAACGTCTCGAAGGGCGACTCGCTCAGGATCTGCTGAGCTTCGTCCAGCGTCAGCGGAGGAAGCCCTCGCAGGCCTCGTCTGCGGTCCACGTCGTGCAGCGCGTCGGAGCAGGCGATCAGCTCGGCATGCCGCTCGCAACCACGCACGGTCTCCTGCGGCGTCTGCTCGGCCAGCCGCTCCAGCACCAGCGGGTGGTGGTTGAGTTTCTGGTCACCCTTCGCGCCGCGGGCTATGTAGACCCGGCCCTCGACGGTGGCATGAGCGGCCACGCTCGGGGCGACCTTGCGCCGGGCCTCCCGGCGCAACTGAAGTTCGGGATCGGCGGTCTTCGGAGGGTCGACGACCTCCCCCCGCTTCTCGTGGTACTGCCGTCGCAGGGTCTCGAACGGCCAGTTCGGCCACGTCGACACCCGCCCGGTCTCCCGGTCGATCACCCGCACGCCGGTGCCCAGCTCGGACGGCGAGAACAGCCGTCGCACCGTGGCGGTCCGCACGGCGAATCCGAGATCGAACTCCTCGATGGTGGCCCGGTGCTCCCGGCCCTTGGCCAGGGACTCGGCACGCGCCCAGGCCGCCGTGATCGCTTCGGCGTCGGTACGGGTGATCATTGGTTCCTCCTGCCGAGGGTGGGCGTCACCAGGTGCCGTCGTCGCGGATCCGGGCGGCCGGAAGGCCCGTGATCAGCGCGACCAGCGCCTGGTCGAGGGTCTCGGCGATGAACCACTCACCGCCCTGGTCCAGGGAGAAGACGCGGCCCCGCTCGTCGATCGCGAGCACCGCCTCGGTGAACCCCTCCCGGCCCAGCGGGAACATCCGCGCGCCGACGACGGCGCCGAGCTCGTGCAGCGGGTCGGCCAGGTGCATCAGTCCGCCGCTGCCGAGCTGGAACCAGCGCACACGCTGGGCGGCGCCCGGCCCGTTGCGGCTCGGCGTGACCTCGTAGAACTCTGCGAACGCGGCCTCCGCCGCCGGGAACCGCCGCACCGCGAACTCCCCGCCCCGGCTGAGCTCGATCCGCTCCACCGCGCCCGCGCCCCACCGTGCCCGCCGCTCCCGGTCGCTGCCCCAGCCCGCGGCGGCGAGTTCCCACGCCACCTCCGCGGGGAAACGGCCGGGCTGCGGGTCCGTTCCGGAGGACACCCGCTGAACCTTCGGGTGGGCCAGGTCGCGGTCCGTGACGGCCGCGAGATCGAGGAGTACGCCGGAGCAGGTGACGCAGGGCGTGGCCGGCCGGCCGGCGAGCGGGTCACCGCTCTCCCTGATGTGAAAGGTCTCGAACCGGCCCTGGGCCAGGAGGACCCGTGCCTGCTCATCGGTGATCGGAGCGTCGCGCGCCTTGTCGGCCTCGTAGAGCACGTCCGAGACGACCAGCAGCTCCGCGTGCCGCTCGGCGCCGCGGACCGTGTGCTCCGGCGGGATCGCCGCGAGCCGCCGCGCGATCAGCGGATGATGGCGCACCTCCTGGTCGCCCTTGGCGCCGCGGGCCCGGAACAGCCGGCCGCCGAGCGTGAGATGGGCGGCCACCGAAGGGCTCACCCGCCGGTGAGCCTCACGCCGCAGCTCGGCCATCGGGTCGGAGGTCTGATGCGTCCCGACGGCGGTGTCGCGCCGCTCGGTGTAACGCGGGTCGAGCTCGGCGGACGGCGCGGGTGGCCAGTGCGAGAGCCGGCCGGTCTCCCGGTCGATGACGGTGGTCACGTCCGCGCCCGGCTCGGTGCGCACGCCCGGCGGCAGCATCATCGACACCGCGAAACCGAGAGCCAGCTCCTCGACGAACGGCCTGCACGTGTAGCCGCGCCGGATCGACTGACGATGAGCCCAGCCGGTGGCGATGTGCTCCGCCTCGGTCCGCGTGATCATCTTGGCCGCCCCTTCGGTCCCCCGGATGCGAGCTTAGAGCTATCGGGCATCGTCACTCGGCGGCGGGCCTTCATGCCGACCGCCGGCTGGTAGGTTGCTCCGGTCAGATCGCGAGTCCTCGGGGAGACCACCGTGAGCAGACAGGCCGACCGCGACGCGAACCACGCTCTTCGCGGCCGTTTCGACGACGTGGTGTCGCAGTACCAGCGCCTGCGCCTGGGCATGGACGACATCCAGGAGCGTCTGTCCACGATGGCCGTGACGGCCGAGTCGCCGGACGGCCATGTCCGCGCGACCGTCGGCGCCCGCGGTCAGCTGATCGATCTGCGACTCGACCGCGAGATCTACCGGCGCGGCGACCCCGACGAGCTGTCCCGCGTCATCCTGCGCACCGTCGAGCAGGCCGTGGCGAAGACGACCGGTCAGGTGCAGGAGATCGTCGGTGAATACCTTCCGCCGGGAACCGCGGCGGCCGGGTTCATGCGCGACGGAAACCTCGGCAACCTGCTCGCCCGCCAGGACCGGATCATGCGGGAGGCGGGCGACGGCGATGACCGGTGAGCTCTACCTCGACCCACAACGCGCCGCCGCCGCCGGGCAGGACCTCTCCCAGGCCGGTACGCAACTGGTCGGCCTCAGCAACAGCACCGTCGCCGCGATCGCCGCGGCGAGCCAGGACCAGCCGTGGGGCCGGGACGAGATCGGCGCCGCGTTCCAGAAGAACTACGGGCCGATGCTCCAGAAGTTCACCGAGGCGTTCGGCAAGGTCGCCGGCTACGTCGAGGGCCTCGGCGACGCCGCGGTGAAGTCCGTCGAGGACAACACCGCCGCCGACGCCCGCGCGGCCGGGACCGTGACGAAGTCGTACCGGGCCTGATGCATGACCATTCTGCCGAGCCCGATCCCGCACCCCCTCGACTTCTCGCCCTGGGACCTTCCCGGCTGGGTCTACGAAGGCCTCGAATGGGTCGTCGGCTTCGACTGGCCGGAAGGCAACGAGAAGGCGACATGGGATCTCGCTGACCAGTGGTACGACCTGGTCAACGCGATGGCCGCGCCCCGGGAGGACGCCGCCGAGGCAGCGGGGCGGTTCATCACCGCCTACGGCGGCGGCGGCACCACCATCGACGCCTTCATCGCCGCCTGGAAGGCGGTGGCCGACAGTGACGAGGCCCCGCTCAACGCGCTGCTCGACTTCGCCACCGAGATGGGCAAGGTCGTCGAGGAGTGTGGCGCCGACATCGAGGCCGCCAAGCTGGAGGCCTGGATCGAGCTGGGCATCTTCGTCGTCGAGTTGATCGGCCTGTCGATCACCGTCGCGCTCACGCTGGGCGCCGCCTCCCCCGCGGCCGCCGGCATCGTCGCCGCGACGCGGATGGCGATCCAGCAGATCTTCAAGCGGCTCGTCGCGCAGTTGTCCCGGAAGGCCATGAAGGAGGCCCTCAAGGACGCCGGCAAGCGCGTCGCCAGCGACGTCTTCACCAAGAAGGGCCTGGCGAACCTCGGCAAGCAGGCCCTGAAGGAGGGCCGGAGCGAGGCCCGCGAGGAGTTTCTGACCAACCTCGGCATCCAGAGTTACCAGACCGCGGTCGGTCACACCGACGGCATCAACCTCGGTGATCTCGGCATGTCCACCCTCGCCGGGGCGGCCGGCGGCGTCTCCGCGCACGGCGCCAGCATCGGCGCCGGCCAGAAGAGCGGCCTCCTCCGCGGCGCCGCGGCGGAGGTGTTCGGCGAGTTGGGTGGCTCGGCCGTCACCGGCGACCTCCCGGGGTTCGAGGAACTCGCCAAGGCCGGCACCTCCGGCGCCGCCGGAGCGGCGGTCGGCAACACCCGCCAGTCCTTCCAGGACATGGGCGCCGGCCTCGACGGCGACCTCAGTCTCAACGGCCTGCCGTCGGCGTCGTCGTCGTCGTCGAATTCCACCTCATCGGGTACGGACGTCCGGTCCGCTTTCCCTGGCCTCTCCCCCGGCGACGGCTCGTCCGGCGGCGTCGCCACGAGCAACGGTGGGTCTTCCGACGGCGGATCCTCGGGAAACGGGTCCTCGAACGGTTCCTCCGACGGCGGGTCCGCCGGCAGCGGGTTCTCGAACGGCTCGTCCTCGACGTCGTCGCCCGTCGTGACCTCGTCGGTCTCGTCATCGGCGGACTCGTCGTCGCCCGTGTCGTCGTCGCCCGTGTCGTCGTCGCCCGTCTCGTCCACGTTCGTCTCGTCCCCGGCGGCCGACACGTCCGTGACGACCGTGACCCCGTCCCCCGCCGGTCACGTCGCCGACACCGCGTCTGCCGTGACCGGCCAGTCCACCACGCCCACGCCGTCCGAGACGGTCCAGGCGCCGTCCACCGGCACGCGTCCGACGGACGTCACGACGCCGGCTCCCAGCGGCGTCACCCTGTCATCGGTCGCACCGCCGGTCGACGCTCCGGCACACACCGGCGCCAACACCGGCGGACCGGCCTCGTCACCGGTGTCCACCTCGGTCAACCCGTCGCCGGCCGGCAACACGGCAGCCGGCTCGCCGGTGGCCTTCGCCCCGAACACGGGCACCACCGGCCCGGTCGGCACGCCGTCGGTCACCGTGCCGTCGGTCACCGCACCCGCGGTCGGCTCGCCCTCGGTCGGCTCGCCCAGCCCGAACGTGTCGCTCGCCGGAAGCGGCCCGGCGACCATGAGCGCGCCCGGCCTCACCAGCCCGTCCACGAGCGGCGTTTCGCCCACCGGGCCTTCACCGGGTGTCACGTCTCCCCAGAGCCTGGACACCGGCGGCACCCGCGCCAACGGTCCGGCGATCTCCACGACGGCGAGCCCGGCACCCACCGGCCCGGCGCCCACCAGCGCCACCTCGCCCGCCGGCACACCGGCGACAGCCTCGCCCGGGAGACCGGAAGTCACGGTCCCGGCACAGCCGAACCCGGTCACGCCGGGTGGCCAGACCAACCCGCCGGCCTCCGCGCCGTCGCAGCCGGGACCGACGGACCAGCGGCCCGCACCGCCCCATCAGGCCCGAACGGACCCCGGCCGGCCCGATCAGCAGCCGCTGGCCGGCACCGCGCCCATTCCCTTCACGTTGCCGCCACGCTCACCCAAGGACAACGGCGACGAGCTCCAGTACTTCGACCAGTACGGCAAGAACAAGAAGCTGGTACTGGACAGAATCCGCGTCACGACGCTGCAGGACTTGAGCCAGCAGATTTCGGATGCCCGTTTCAAGGAACAACGTGCCAGGCGCAATGTCATCAAGGCCACGCTGACGCTCAACTTCAGCGACCGCGACCTCTTTCGCCGCGAGGTGGCCGATCTCCAGAAGCAGGAGCACGACGCCAGTCAGTATCGCGCGTATCTCCTGGCCGACCCGAGCCACTACCCGCCCGGGCAGCACGCGCTCACGGACCCGCAGGACTTCCTGCGGGCGAACAAAGACGTCGGAGCCCTGTCCGACCTTCCGATCTGGAGCAACGATCAGTCGGCGCTGACCGGCGGCGGCAATCCGCCGAACTCCCGGACCCGGCGGAAGTACCAGCAATGGGGTGGTCTGCGGGAACCGCTCCGGGTGCACCAGGCCGACCTCGAGCGGGCGGTCCCCCGGGATCAGAACCTCGTGCCGGTGCGCACTCCGGACCCCCGTGCGCCCTGGCTGGGGCTCATGAACGACGGCGGGTCGGCCGCGGATCCGACCCGTGGCGTCAACTGCCTCGACTGTTCACTGTCGTTCTACGAGACCTATCTCCACGGCCGGCCGACGGTGGCCGCCCCGCGCACCGTCGACACCTACGGCGTCGGTGAGATCGACCAGCACGTCGGCGAGTTCGACGGTCACTTCCGGGCGGAACTGGCGACCGGCAGCGGTTTCACCGAGGTCACCCCGTCGGTCGCACACAAGTCCCCCGCCGACGCGAAAGCCGACATCGACCAGGCGTTCGTGCGGATCGCCACCACCCTCCTGCAAGGCGGCCACGGTTCGACGGCCATCATCATCAACCAGTGGGAGGGCGGCGGCTGGCACGCGTGGAACGCCGTCAACCACCACGGCACCCTGCTCTTCCTCGATCCGCAGAGCGGCGAGTACTCCGACGCGACGAACTTCACCGGCGGCGGGCCGGGCCAGCACCGGACCCTCTACGGCCACGCCGGAACGCCCCACGGATCCAATGTCGTCACCGTCAACGCGCTCATGGTCGACGGCCAGGGCAATCCGATGGCGGTCCCGAACACCCCGCCCGCGCCGCTGTTCAGCGGGCGGACCAACCCGCCCCCGCCGCCGCTGGCCTACCAGCGACAGCAGGCGATGCTCCAGCAGCAGGCGAACCACCAGACGGCCGTAACCACCCAGCCGAGTCCGGCACCCCCGGTCACCCCGGCACCGCCGCCCGCACCGCCGATCAACCCGGCACCGCCGCCCGCACCGCCGATCAACCCGGCACCGCCGCCCGGGCCACCGGTCAACACTCAGCCGTCGCCGGGACCGCACGTCAATCCTCAGCCTCCGGCTCCTGGGCCGCAGGTCACGCCACTGCAGGCGCAGACGCCGGTGCCACCTGCTCCGCAGCCTCAGACCCCGTCGCCGTCGACGTCGCCGTCGCCGAGTGTTCAGCAGCCGTCGACGGCCGAGCCCACGATTCAGCAGTCGACCGCTGATAACGGGCTCTCGGAGGCCGAGCCCGGGAATGACAGCTCTGCCCGTACACCGGAATCGCAGACCTCGCGCCCGGCGGACCCGGCACCGTCGCGCCCCGCGCTGGATCTTCTGGCCGTGCTGGATCCCGAATCGATGAACGCCCCGCGCGATGGCGACCCGCTCGCGGCGCTGGACCCGGCGAACGACGTCAGCCTCGCGGTGACGACTCAGACGCCCGCGCCTCAACCGGAAGCCTCCCCGGACACCGCGGAGATGCGGGACGCGGCGGAGCAGCGGGCTCGGGAGGACTACCGGTACGAGACCGCCCGCGCCCGGCAGGACTTCGACGACGCCCACCGGCAGCGCCTGGCGCGGGATCTGCGGCAGCAGGCCGACGCCAGACGCGATCAGGTCGACCGCCTGAGCGAGGCTCTGCGGGCCGCCGACGCGCGCGGCGATGAGGCGGCAGCCGACCGGTATGCCGCGGATCGCCGCCAGGCGGAGAGCGAGGCGGAGCACCTCAAGGATCGTGCCGCCGCCGTCGAGCAGGGCGGTTCGACCGGCGACGTCGAGCTGACCGGCGACGACTGGGAGCGGGTCAACGAGAGCAGCAGCGAACTCGCGCCCGGCCCGGTGGAGACCGGTGACCGTTCCGCACTCACCGGAGACGACGGTCCCCGGCCGGTCGACACCAGCCGCCGCTACCACCAGCGCGGTGGCCTGCGGCCGCCGCTGCTGATCCACCAGACCGACCTGGAACGCGCCATGCCGCGTGACCCGGACGGAAACGTGACCCGGCAGGCCGATCCACGTGACGGCCGCTGGTTCGGCCTGATGAACGACGGCGGCCCCGAGGCCGACCCGACCCGGTCGCTCAACTGCGGCGACACGGTGCTGTCCCTCTTCGACACGTACATGCACGGCCGCCCGAGGGTGTCCGCGCCGCGAACGTTCGACGGCTACAGCGACGGCGAGCCGACCCGCCCGACCGGCGCCGAACAGGGCGTCTCCGCGCGCATCGAGTCGACGACCGGCGGCCGGTTCGAGGGCCTCAGCGACGTGAGCGGGCTCGACCCGCAGGACGCGCGTGCCGAGATGCGGCTGGCGGAGAGCCGGATCCGCAACCATCTGCTCGGTCTGGGTCACGGTTCGTTCGCCTTCATCACGACGCAGGACCAGGCCGGGCGCACGCACGCCTTCGCCGCGGTCAACCAGAACGGCACCGTCCTCTACCTGGACCCGCAGACCCGCGCTGTCAGCGCCAACGTGCCTATGCACACCCACTCGGGCACCGGCGCCCCGTCTGATGTGGTCCGGATGGACGCGCTCACCGTCGACGGCCAGGCCCGCCACCGCCCCCTGACCGCCGGTTACACCCCGCTGATCACCGCCGACCCCGCCGGCGATCCGGATCCGGGGACTGGCTACCTGCCTGAGGGATACAGTTCGTCCCCAGCGCTAAAGCATGACCCTTATCACCCGGATACCGTCACCGTTCGGCACGACCGCCATATGGAACTGTATGGCCCGTCGATCCAAGACAGGGCAGCCGCGTTGGGGTACACGACCCGGATTCCCGCCCAGCGTGCGCCGTTCAATTCGCATGGGCAGGTTGTATTCTCGGACGGTAGAAGTTACATCACGCCGGATGTTGACGGTCATAATGTCTCGAGCGGCTGGAAAAAGTTCAACCGTAAAGGCCAGCGGATTGGAACCTACGATGCAGAACTCAACTACATCAAGGAGTGACGGGTTCGCTATTCAGGTCGTCCCAGTCGGATCGTCGGCTGAGCCTCACGCTGTCGCCCGCGAAGCCATTGGCTCGATTACCATCGGCCCCTTCAGCGAGTCCTTTCCCATTAGCCTGAATTTCTGGGCTGTCGAGGATTACGTTGCAAGCTGGAAGCACGCGCTCGCGGCCCTCGAAGAGTCAGCGGACTCCACGGTGTGCCTGGTGGCTTCAATGGTGGATCCACAGGATGGAAATTTCGTCAACTGCTGGCCAGTTTATCGTAGCGGCGATATCGTCCGCGTGCAGAATTCCATCATTTTCTTCGAGGACCTGACTGAGACATTCGACCCAGGTACGCCATGGCTCTCCGTCGCCGCGCATAGCGTCATAGACGAAGACGGGAATAGAATCTCTGAGTGGAGCACCACCATGTCAGAAATTCGACGTTTTCGAGACCATGGCGCGTACTTCGCCGATGCGAGCGGCACTTATTCAGGTTAGTGCCGGACGGCCGTGAGGTGGGCGAGCCGATGACGCCTGCGGGACAGCGCCTCGAGTGGCTCGGTTACGAGGATTGCACGGCCCTGGCAGCTCATGCTTGAGGCTCCGGACGTGCCGGCGTGAATGGGCCCCGCTGCAGGGCTCAGCGGGGGCACAGCGAGCAGGGGTGACGATGCGGGTATGACGTCGTTGACGGAACGTCCCGCGGCTCTGCTCGTCGCGGTGTCGCGGCCCTGGTTCTGGCCGGTCTCGTGGGTGCCGGCCTATCTGGGAACCGTTCTCGCCGGGCACGCCTGGCTGCCGGACCGCGTCGACGCCGGGCGGGCCCTGGTGGCTCTGCTCGTGCTCGGGCCGCTCGTGTGGGGGGCGGTGCTCGCGCAGAACGACCTGCATGACCTGCGCAGTGACCGGGCCAACCCGCGTAAGGCGACAGCTCCGCTGGTGACGGGGGCGGTGTCGGCCGGGCGGCTGCGCCGGTGGTACTGGGCTCTGGCGGGCGCCGCGGTGGGGGCCGCGTTCTTCGTGGGGCCGCTCTTCGTGCCGGGTGTGGCCGGCGTGCTTCTCCTGGGCTGGGCCTACAGCGTGCCGCCGCTGCGGTTGAAGACCCGGCCGGGCTGGGACGTCGCGGTCAACGCGCTCGTGGTGGGGCTGGTGTCGCCGGCGGCGGGGTGGGCGATCACCCGGAGTCCGTGGGACTTCCCGTGGCAGGTGGGGGTGATCGGGGTGCTGTTCGCGGCGGCGCTGTACGTGCCGACGACGGTCACGGATCTGGCGGCGGACACGGGTGCGGGCGACACCACGTTCGCGGTGCGGTTCGGGGCGCGGTTCGCGTACCGGCTCGGGCTTGTGCTCTGGGGTTCGGCGTTGGCGGTGTCGCTGCTCTTCGCCGTGCTGGACGTGGTGATTCCGCGGTCGACGCTGGGGCCGCAACTGGTGATGG
Organism: Actinoplanes sandaracinus; assembly: GCF_030009775.1. Lineage (GTDB taxonomy): Bacteria > Actinomycetota > Actinomycetes > Mycobacteriales > Micromonosporaceae > Actinoplanes > Actinoplanes sandaracinus. Next base: position 92,380 of record NZ_JASCTH010000001.1, read on the forward strand.
CGCCGGTGTTGTTCGCCGCGTACGCGGCGCTCACCCGGCGGCCGACGATCCCGCGGATGGCGGTCGTCTCGGTTCTGTTCGGGATTCCGACGGCCGGCTTCGCGGCCGCCTACATCGGATAGCGGGGGTACGGACGATGCGAGTTCTGATCATCGCGGTCGGCAGCCGGGGCGACGTCGCGCCGTACACCGGTCTGGGTGTGCGGTTGCAGCGGGAGGGGCATCGGGTCACGCTCGCCACCCATGCCCTCTTCGAGGAGTCGGTCGTCAGCCGCGGCCTCGGATTTCACGGTCTGCCGCTCGACACGCGGGAGGAGATGGCCTCCCGGCTCGCGGCGGGCGGCGCCGGGGGCGGCGATGGGCTGCGGGTGACGCTGGCGGTCAACCGGATCGTGGCCGAGCACGCGCGCGCCTTGGGTGAGGCGATCGTCGCGGCGGCACGGCAGGCCGATGTGCTGCTGCTGACTCCGGCCGGCTGGATCGGCGGGCATGTGGCGGAAGGGCTGGGGCTGCCGAGCATGGGCGTCTACCTGCAGCCGATGACCCCGACCCGGGAGTTTGCGCCGGCCACGGTGACCACCCGGTCGCTGGGCGGCTGGGCCAACCGCTGGACTGCCTCGGCGCTGCTGGCCGCGGGCCAGCGGCCGTTCCGTGCGGCCGTCGGTGAGCTGCGGCACGGCCTCGGTCTGCCGCCGGTGAAGCCGGGCGCGTGGCTGGCGGGGCTGCGGGCGACGCGATGGCCGATCTGTTACGGCTACAGCCCGGCGGTGGTGCCGCAGCCCGCGGACTGGCCGGAGTGGAATCACACCGTCGGATACTGGTGGCCGGCGACCGACCAGGATTTCCGGCCCGCGCCGGAGCTGGCCGACTTCATCGCGGCCGGGCCCCCGCCGGTCTATATCGGTTTCGGCAGCATGCCGGCCGCCGACCGGGAGGCGCTCTCCGCGCTGATCGTCGCGGCGGTGCGGCGCAGCGGCTTGCGGGCGGTGGTGAGCAGCGGCTGGGCCGGACTGGCTCCGGCCGGGGACGACGTGCTGACGGTGTCGGAGGTGCCGCACGACTGGCTGTTCCCGCGGATGGCCGCGGTCGTGCACCACGCCGGCGCCGGAACCACCGGGGCGGGGCTGCGGGCCGGGGTGCCGGCGGTTCCGGTGCCGTTCATGGTGGACCAGCCGTTCTGGGCCGGGCGGCTCGAACGGCTCGGTGTCACGCCGGGAGCGATCCCGTTCCGGTCGCTCAGCGGCGACCGGCTGGCCGCCGCGCTCACCGAGGCCACCGGTGATCCGCGTTATCGGGAACGGGCCACGGCCGTCGCCGGGCGGCTCGCCACGGAGGACGGCGCCGCCGGTGTGCTGACCGTGCTGGAGAAGATCGCCCGAGGCTGAGCGACCGCAGGAGCGAACCGGCACGCGCGGGCCGCACGGTGAGGCGGCGGGAACGGACCACACGGCGAGGCGGCACGAGCGGGCCGAACGGCGAGGCCGCACGGGCGCACCGCACCGCCGAGGCGGCACGGCCAGGCACGAGCGGTTTCGCGGCGGCTGTCCGGGCGTCAGGGGGCCGGGCGGCGCGACGCTATCCGCAGGTCGGCCTCGATGGCCGCCGTGGCGGCGAGCAGTGGCGGCAGGAGCCGGTCGCGGATGTCGTCGACGGTGGCCCGGGCGGCGTGCACCGAGACGTTGACGGCGCCGATGACCTCGCCCGCCCGGTTGCGGATGGGGGCGGCGATCGCCCGCAGCCCTTCCTCCAGTTCCTGGTCGACGACGGCGAAACCCTGCAGACGGACCTGGCCGAGTTCGGCGCGGAGCGCGGCGGGGGTGCGGAGGGTCCGCTCGGTGAGCGGTTCGAGCCTCACCCGGGCGAGGTATGCCTCGAGGTCGGCCTCGGGGAGGCCGGCGAGCATCACCCGGCCCATGGACGTGGCGTACGCCGGGAATCGGGTGCCCACGTTGATCGCGACCCGCATGATCCTACTTGTCGGGACACGGGCGACATAGACGATGTCGTCACCGTCGAGAACCGACATGGACGAGGACTCCCGCACCTCGGCCACGAGACGCTCCAGGTGTGCTTCGGCGACCTCGGGCAGCGAGAGGCTCGACAGGTACGAGTAGCCGAGTTCCAGCACTCGCGGGGCCAGCGAGAACAGCCGGCCGTCGGTGTGCACGTACCCGAGATCGGTGAGGGTGAGAAGGAATCGCCGGGCGGCCGCCCGGGGCAGGCCACAGGCGCGGGCCACGTCACTGAGCGTGAGTTGGGGATGCCGGGCATCGAAGGCGCGGATGACCGCGAGCCCCCGCTCCAGAGATTGAACGTAGTACGGTTCGCGCGGCATCAGATGATCGACACGGATCGTTGACGTGACACGGGGCACATCCTAGCGTTCTTGATGAGAACTCACGTTCGCCATGCGCACACTTTTCGAAGGAGTAAATATGCGGCGTCTCCTCGCCGGCCTGACCGCAGCCGTGCTCGCCGGCTCCCTGGCGGCATGCGGCAGCTCCGCCGACTCGGGCGGCGAATCGGCCGACGGCGGTGTCGACAAGGTCAAGGTCGGCGTCATCCCGATCGTCGACGTGGCCCCGATCTACCTCGGCCAGCAGAAGGGATTCTTCTCCCGCCGCAACATCGAGCTCACTCTCGAAGCCGGTCAGGGCGGTGCCGCGATCGTCCCGGGCGTGGTGCAGAACCAGACCCAGTTCGGCTTCAGCAACGTCACCTCGCTGATGATCGCCCAGACCAAGAACGTGCCGATCAAGGTGGTGGCGGCGGGCGTCGCCTCGACCGGTGAGGCCGGCAAGGACTTCGGCGCGGTCGTCGTGAAGGCGGACAGCCCGGTCAAGACCGCCAAGGACCTGGTCGGCAAGAAGGTCTCGGTGAACACGCTGAAGAACATCGGCGACACCGTCACCCGTGAGTCGGTGCGCAAGGACGGCGGCGACCCGGCGGCGCTGAACTTCGTCGAGATGCCGTTCCCGAACATGCCGGCCGCGCTCGCCGACGGCCAGGTCGACGCCGCCTGGGTGGTCGAGCCGCAGCTCTCCACGATCAAGGCCGCCGGTGGCCGGGAGGTCGCCTCGACCTATGTGGACGCCGCGCCGAACCTCACGGTGGCCGCCTACTTCACCTCGCAGAAGCTGATCGCCGACGACCCCGGCCTGGTCAAGCGGTTCACCGAGGCGGTGAACGAGTCGCTGGCCTACGCCGACTCCCACCCGGACGAGGTGCGCGCGATCCTGAGCTCCTACACCAAGATCGACGAGAAGCTGCGCGCGTCGCTGGTCCTGCCGAAGTGGCCGACCCAGATCAACGAGACCTCCGTGCGGACCCTGGCCGAGCTGGGCGCCAAGGACGGCATCTTCACCGGAACCCCGGACCTGGAGAAGCTCCTCCCGTGACAACGGCTCGCCGTGCCGACCCGGCCCGGGCCGGCAACCCCGCACTGCTCGGGGTCGCCGGCCTGGCCGGGTTGCTTCTCGTCATCGAGCTGGCGCCACGCCTCGGGCTGGTCGACGAGCGGCACCTGCCGCCGGCCAGCCGGATCGCGGCCGCCCTGGCCAGGGAGGCGGTCAGCTCCGCGTTCTGGGTGGCGCTGTCCGACACCCTGATCGCCTGGGCGCTCGGGCTGGCCATCGCGGTCGGCGCCGGAGTGCTGGCCGGTCTCGTGATCGGCTCGGTGCCCGTGTTACGAGCCCTGACCGCGTCGACGGTCGAGTTCCTGCGGCCCATCCCGTCGGTGGCGCTGATCCCGCTCGCGGTGCTGCTCTACGGCAGCAGCATCGGCTCCACCCTGCTGCTGGTCTGCTACGCCGCGTTCTGGCAGGTTCTGGTCCAGGTGCTGTACGGCGTCGCGGACGTGGACCCGGTCGCCTTCGAGACCGCGCGCAGCTTCCGGTTCTCCGTGTGGGCACGGATCCGGCACGTGCTCTGGCCGACCGCCCTGCCGTACGTGTTCACCGGCGTCCGGCTCGCCGCGTCGGTGGCCCTGATCCTGGCGATCACGGCCGAACTGGTGATCGGCTCGCCCGGCCTGGGCAACCAGATCGCGGTCGCGCAGGCATCCGCGGCCGTGCCCACCATGTACGCCCTGGTCGTCGTCACCGGCCTGCTCGGCGTGCTGATCAACCTGCTGGCCCGGACCGGCGAGCGCCGCCTGCTCGCCTGGCACCAGTCGGTCCGGGGCGAGGTGGCCCTCTGATGGCCGTACTCAAGAAGACCGTTGTCGCCGTCGCTCTTCCGGCCGTCCTGTTCGCCGGGTGGTATGTGCTCAGCGCGGGCAGCCAGAACTTCTACTCGCCGCCACTGAGGACGATCCTCGTCGCCTTCGGCGACACCTGGAGCGTCGAGCGGCTGACGGCCGACGTGGCGCCCAGCCTGCTGCGGCTGTTCGCCGGTTACCTGCTGGCCGCCGTGATCGGTGTCGCCGCGGGCGTGGCCATCGGCCTGAGCCGGCGGCTGCGCGCCGCGGTGGAGCCGGTCCTGGAGTTCTTCCGGGCCATCCCGCCGCCCGTGCTCGTACCCGTGATCATGCTCTTCGCCGGGATCGGCGACGGCATGAAGGTGATCGTGATCGTGTTCGGATGCGTGTGGCCGATCCTGCTCAACACGGTCGAGGGCGTCCGCGCGGTGGACGCCGTGGTGCTGGAGACCGCCCGCTCCTACGGCGTGACCGGCACGGCCCGGATCACACGCGTGGTGCTGCCGTCGGCGAGCCCGCAGATCGCGGCCGGACTGCGCCAGGCGCTGTCCATTGCGATCATCCTGATGGTGATCAGCGAGATGTTCGCCGCCAGCAACGGCCTCGGCTTCACCATCGTGCAGTTCCAGCGCAGCTTCGCGATCCCCGAGATGTGGAGCGGGATCCTCCTGCTCGGCCTGCTCGGCTTCGTGCTGTCGCTGCTTTTCCGGCTCGCTGAGCGGCGGGCGTTGCGGTGGTACGAGGGCCTGCGCGCGGCGCAGCGGCAGAGCTGAGGAGGAGCGTCGATGCTCGAAGTGAAAGGGCTGCGCAAGGTCTACCGGTCCGGCAGCCGGGAGGTGGAGGCACTGCGCGACCTCACGTTCACTGTGGACAACGGCGAGCTGGTCTGCCTGGTCGGCCCGTCCGGCTGCGGCAAGACGACGCTGCTGCGCTGCGTCGCCGGACTGCTCGACCCGACGTCGGGTGACGTCCGGGTCGACGGGAAAGCGGTCGACGGGCCGCCGCCGGGCATGGCGGTGGTCTTCCAGGAGTACGGGCGCAGCCTGTTCCCCTGGATGAGCGTGCGCGACAACGTGGAGCTGCCGCTCAAGCAGAAGAAGGTGCCGAAGCAGCGCCGCGGCGAGCTGATCGAGCAGGCGCTGGACGCGGTCGGCCTGACCGGGACCGAGTCGGCGTATCCGTGGCAGCTCTCGGGCGGCATGCAGCAGCGGGTGGCGATCGCCCGCGCGGTCGCCTACGAGCCGCGGACGCTGCTCATGGACGAGCCGTTCGCGGCGGTCGACGCGCAGACCCGCGCCGACCTGGAGGATCTGGTCCGGCGGCTCTGGAAACGGCTGAAGGTGACGATCCTGTTCGTGACCCACGACATCGACGAGTCGGTCTACCTCGGACAGCGGGTGGTGATGCTGTCGTCGTCGCCGACCGTGGTGCAGGACGAGCTGGTCATCGACCTGCCGGCCGAACGGGACCAGCTCACCACCCGGGCCGACCCGCGGTTCATCGAGTTGCGGACCCGGGTCTACGAGCAGATCCAGACGGCCAAGAAGAACGCCGGAAAATAGCGGGTTCCGGGCATCCGTACACGATGCCCGGGCTCTTCCATCAGTGAAAGCATCAGCGAAAGTAGGTATCGATTGGTATGAACGCCTGAGGGCTCACCGGTGCGATGCTCGCCACGACGGATCCCCTCAGTAGACGGAGGACCACCCCGTGCGTTTTCTCCCGATCATCGGTGTGGCGGGGCTGATCGCCACCGGCCTCGCCGTCGCCACCCCGGCACAGGCCGCGGCGGCGCCGGACATCCCGGTCGCCAACGTGAAAGCCCACCTCAGCCAGTTCCAGAGCATCGCGACCGCCAACGGCGGCAACCGCGCCCACGGCCGGCCCGGCTATCTGGCCTCGGTCACCTACGTCAAGAACCTGCTGGACGCGGCCGGGTTCACGACCACGCAGCAGTCGTTCACCTACAACGGGGCGACCGGCTACAACCTCATCGCGGACTGGCCGGGCGGCGACACCTCCGACACGCTGATGATCGGCGGGCACCTGGACAGCGTCGCCTCCGGGCCCGGCATCAACGACAACGGCTCCGGCTCGGCGGGCATCCTCGAGGTCGCGCTGCAGGTCTCCCGCTCGAACTTCCAGCCCGACCGGCACCTGCGGTTCGCCTGGTGGGGCGCCGAGGAACTGGGGCTCCGGGGTTCGAGGGCCTACGTCAACTCGCTCTCCGCCGCCCAGAAGGCGGCCATCACCGGCTACCTCAACTTCGACATGATCGGCTCGCCGAACCCGGGGTACTTCCTCTACGACGGCGACGACTCCGACGGCACCGGTTCCGGCCCCGGCCCCACCGGATCGGCGCAGATCGAGTCGACGCTGGCCGCGTACTTCACCTCGATCGGCGTGCCGACTCGCGGGACCGACTTCGACGGCCGCAGCGACTACGGCCCGTTCATCGCCGCCGGCATCCCGGCGGGCGGCATCTTCACCGGCGCCGAGGGCACCAAGACGTCCGCTCAGGTCCAGCTCTGGGGTGGTACGACCAGCCGCTTCGACCCCTGTTACCACGCCTCGTGCGACACCATCACCAACATCAACGACACCGCGCTGGACCGCAACAGCGACGCGATCGCGTACGCGGTGTGGACCCTCGCCGACGGCACCACCACGCCGCCCGGCACCCCGGTCTGGTCCGACGACCTGGAGACCGCGACCGGCTGGACCGCCGGCGCCGCCGACACCGCCACCGCCGGCCGCTTCGAGCGCGGCGACCCGGCCGCCACCAGCAGCTCCGGCGTCACCACCCAGCTCGGCACCGCCGCCGGCGGCACCTACGCCCTGGTGACCGGCGCCACGGCCGGGGCCAGCGCGGGCGCCAACGACCTCGACGGCGGGATCAGCACCATCACCTCCCCGGCGATCACACTGCCCACCGGCACGCTGACGCTGAACCTGTCCTGGTACCTGGCCCACCTCAACAACGCGACCAGCGCCGACTACTTGCGGGTGCGCGTGGTGTCCGGGACCACGCCGGCGACGGTGCTCACCCAGAGCGCGTCGGCCGCCAACAAGGCGGCGGTCTGGACGACCGCGACGGCGAACCTCTCGGCGTACGCCGGGCAGACGATCCGCCTGCAGGTGGAGGCGGCCGACGCCGGGACCGCGTCGCTCGTCGAGGCGGCCGTGGACAACCTGGTGATCACCCGCTCCTGAGCTCCGCCGGCGTTCCTGCCTGGTCTTCCCGCCCGCCGATCAGCCCCGGCGGGCGGGAACCCGCCTCGTCCCGCACCGGGACGAGGCGTCGTGGGTTTCCGGGCGGGCTTCCCAGGCCCTCGGGGAGAAGCTTTCCAGGAGCGGGCTCTCAGGGCCGCGCTCGCCGGGCCGAACTGTTCAGGCGGAACTGCTCAGGCGGAACTCCTCAGGATTGGGCTTCTCCCGCCGATCGTGGACCGTTGCCCTCGACCCGGCCAGAGAAGGAGCATCGCTCATGACGCAGCCCGCCGGATGGTATGCCGATCCGAGCGGATTGCCGGCGCAACGCTGGTGGGACGGCCGGCACTGGACCGACCACATCCAGCCCGGCGGAACGCCGATGCCGCCACCGAACGGCTACTTCCCGCCGATCCCACCGAGCGGTCCCGCGGCGCCCGGCCCGCACACGGTCGCTCCGGACAACCCGGAGACCACGCAGTTGTACGCGACACAGCCGGCCGGCCAGCAGCACGGCGGACTGCCCGTCCTGCCGGAGTCCCCGCCGGCCGCCGCGGCGCCGCACCCCGAGGTGCCGACGGTCCCGTACACGATGCAGCCGGTCGACGCGGTCTCGCGGCAGCTCGGATTCACGGCGGCGCAGATCCCCGCGGCTCCTGCGGAGACGCCACCGCCGGCGGCTCCCGGCTGGCGGCGGACGGCCGGGCCGGCCGCGCTGGCCCTGATCGCCGCGATCGTGCTGGCCTTGGTGGCGATCATCCTGCTCGGATGATCACCACGGTCCAGGCGGCGGCAGTGTTCCGAGAGCGTTTCGATAGCGGCGTCCGCCATCCTGGTGCCACGCCGGACGGGTTCCACGCCCCAAGCCAGGACCCCGTCCGGCCCGAACTCCGTCTCAGTCGCCGGTGAGGTCTTTACGGACCGACCAGAGAGCCACCGGGAGCACCGCCGCCGTCCAGGCGAGCAGGACCAGCAGGCCCTTCATGCTGCCGCCGGCGGCCAGCATGAACGAGGCGAACGGCAGTCCGATCGCGCCCCGGTTGATGATGCCCTCGGCCAGCAGCAGCCACCCGAGCGCGCCGGCGACCAGCCACAGCGGCCGCCGGACGACGGTCGTGCACAGCACGCCGAACACCGACATCACGGGTGCTACCAGCACCGTCGAGCGGTACTGCACCACGTCGCCCTCCAGCAGCACCGCCACGCCGCTGATCGCCACCAGCAGTGTGCCCATGAGCGCCGTCACCAGGCACTGCGCGACGAGCACCCGCCAGCGGTGCGGCTTGGCCAGGAACAGCAGCAGCGAGGTCCGATGCTGATAGTGCTGCGAGATCACCGTCACGGCGATGCCGAAGGCGCCGACCCCCGCGAACAGAGACCAGACGTCCTCGCTGAACCAGCCGAACAGGGCGGCCAGGAAGGAGAAGCCGATCAGGGCCAGCCACGACGACAGGATGGTCACGCCGCGGTACAACTCGCTTCGTACGACGGCGATCATCGGGCCTCCGCCACGCTCATGAAGACGTCCTCCAGGTGCTGGGCCTCGGCCACCAGCTCGTACACCGGAACCTGGATCTCGCACGCGATGTCGCCGGCCTGCTCGGACGTCAGCCCGGAGACGAACATGACGTCGCCGTCCGGCAGGACGGTGGCGCCGGCCTTCTCGTACGCCTCCGCCAGCCGCCCCTGGTCGGCGGCGCGCACCCGCAGCCGCGCCGTGCCCTGCAGCTCGGCCAGCGGCCCGGACGCCAGGATTCGGCCCGCACCGATGATCACCACGTCGTCGACCACCTGCTCCAGTTCGGCGAGCAGGTGACTGGAGATCAGCACGGTCCCGCCGCCCGCGGCGTGGTGCCGTAACAGCTCGCGCAGCCAGGCCATGCCCGGCGGGTCCAGGCCGTTCGCCGGCTCGTCGAGAACCAGCACGGACGGCTCGCCGAGCAACGCGGTCGCCACCGCCAGACGCTGCCGCATGCCGAGCGAGTAGTCGCCGGTCCGCTTGGTCGCGGCGTCCTCCAGGCCGACGAACTCCAGCAGCTCACCGACCCGGTTCTTGCTCAGGCCGCCGAGCAGGGCCTGGGTGGCGAGGTGCGCGTACCCCGATTGGCCCGGATGGCAGAGGCCCTGCTCAAGGACCGCGCCGACGTGCCGCAGCGGCTGGTCCAGGTCGCGGTAACGCTTCCCGTCGACCAGCGCGGAACCGCGGGTCGGCCGGGTGAGCCCGAGCAGGATGCGCAGCGTGGTGCTCTTGCCCGAGCCGTTGAGCCCGAGCAGGCCGGTGACCCGGCCGGGAGCCGCGGTGAACGTCACGTCACGTACGGCATCCACCCTCCCGTAGGTCTTCGTCAGATCCCGGATCTCGATCATGGCGGCGATTCTCCCGGTCGCTGTCAAGCCCCGGATAGGCCAGGTCATACCCCGGAGCCCCTGCGCCGCCCCGCGAACACGCCTGAGCTACGGCTCGCCCACCCAGCCGTACCCCAGAGGTCCTACGCCGCGCCGGGGACACGCCTGAGCTACGGCTCGGGGTGTTCGCACGCCGTTCAGACGACCAGGGACAGGGGTGCCGGATCGGATGCCGCCGAATGGGAGGGCGCCGATCAGTTCGACGGGCGCCGGTCCCGGGTATGTGACCGTCCGAAGTGACCGGTCGAGGTCCGAAGTGACCGGTCGAGGTCCGAAGTGACCGGTCGAGGTCCGAAGTGACCGGTCGAGGTCCGAAGTGACCGGTCGAGGTCCGAAGTGACCGATCACGGATAGAAGGCTGCGCGGCGGCCCGAGAGCCGCTAGCGTGGCGCACCACGCTTTGTCGGCGCTTCACGGCCCTCCTCACGGAAGGACGTCATGTCCGGAAACGGTCCCTCGGCGCACCGCGCCGCCGGTTCGGCGCAGCGCAACCGGCTCATCGCGGTCGGCGCTGGGCTGCTCCTGGCGCTGATCCTGCTCTTCTCGCTGTTGGCGCTCTGCACCAATCGGGGCGGCGACGACACGCCGACCGCGGGGCCCGCGAGCAGCGTGCAGGTGTCGACCGGCGCCGTCTCACCCGGCGTGTCGGGACCCGGCGGGACGTCTCCGCGTGGGGTGGAGCCGGGCACGACCACGTCCGGAGATGCCGGGGCCGGGCCGTCGGGCGGCGGGTCGGCGACCGTCGCTCCGCCTGGGGCGGGCGCCCCGGCCACGACCGAGCCGACCGGCGATGCCGAGGCCACCGCCGATCCGGAACGGTCGCCGACACCGTCCGGCGGCGTCGACACGGGTGGTGGCAGCCTGGTGCCCGGGCGCCGGCTCGCGCTGCTGGTGACGGGCGTGTTCCTGCTGCTGGCGGCAGCGGCCGCGGGGGCGTACGCCCTCCGCCGCCCCCTGCACCACCGCTGACCGCGACATGCCGGAAACCGGTGACCGCCGCCCAGTGGCCCCCGCCCCGGGCCAGGACCGGCCAGCGAACCGCCACCACCCTTTCGCCGCACACCCCGCCAGCCACGACCGGCCAGCTAACCGCGACCACCGGCCCACTGCCGACATCGCCGGCCGCAGCCGGACGGCGAGCCGTGATCGGCCCCTCGCCGCGCACACCGTGGGCCGCGGCCGGGTGGCGGGCCGTGACCGTGTGGCGGTGACCGTGCGGCTTCCCCCGGTCCGGGATCGCCGTGCCGCGGCGCTCGCCGCGGTGCTGGCGGTCCTCGGTGGCCTGACCGTCGTCCTCGGCCTGCGGACCGAGGACGCCGCCCCGCCTCCCCTCGCCCTGGTGGACACCTCTGCGGCGGAGACGCCCGCGCCCCCGGCGACAGCCGCTCCACCACCGAAGACTCCGCCGTCGGCGGACGCGGCGCCGGCAATTTCGGCGCCGGGGAGTCCGGCGCCGACCGGGATGGCGAAGTCGGTGCCGGTGCGGCTGGAGATTCCGGCGATCGGCGTGGACGCCGAAGTCATGTCGCTGGGGCTGCAAGCCGACGGGACCCTGCAGGTGCCGCCGCTGCGCGGCGACGCGCCGGCCGGCTGGTACCGGCATTCGCCGACGCCGGGCGAGGTGGGCGCGTCGGTGCTGGCCGGGCACGTGGATTCGGCGCGGGACGGGCCCGCGGTCTTCTACCGGTTGCGGGAGGTGCGGCCGGGCGACCCCATCGCGGTACGCCGTACCGATGGCACCGTGGCCCGGTTCTTGGTGACCAGGGTCGCGTCCTACCCGAAGCGGGACTTCCCGAGCCAGGAGGTGTACGCCGCGGTGGACCGCCCGGCACTCCGGTTGATCACCTGTGGCGGGGTCTTCGACCGCGGTGAGGGAAGCTACCGAAGCAACGTCGTGGTGTTCGCGGAAGGGGTTACGTAACCGGTTCCGACCGGCTTTTCGGTCAGTTTTGTTCCGGAACCAGGGAGGTTCCTCCCGATCGAAGCGGTATGCCGGATCGGTCTCCTTGACATGGAGGATCGGCGATTGGTTCTGTGACGTACACCATTGCGATCTTGTTACGGAAGGAACCCCTCCGCATGACGAGACCCCGCCCGATCCACCGCGCCGCCGCGGTGGCTGTGACCCTCGGGCTCGCGCTCAGCGTCACCCCGGGAATGCCGGCGTCCGCGACCGGCGCCGTCGCGACCGGCACGCCGAACCTCGGCGCCAACGTCACCGTGTTCGACCCCAGCATGCCCGTCAGCCAGATTCAGGCCACGCTGGACGCGACCTACACCAAGCAGGTCGACAACGAGATGGGTACGGCACGGTACGCGTACCTGTTCAAGCCGGGCACCTACGGTACCGCCGAGCAGCCGCTCCAGATCCGGGTCGGCTACTACACCGAGATCTCCGGCCTCGGGGCGAACCCGGGCGACGTGGTGATCAACGGCAAGGTGGAGGCGTACAACCGCTGCCTGGGCAGTGACCCCGCCAACCCGAACTGCATCGCGCTGGTCAACTTCTGGCGCACCCTGTCCAACCTGACCGTCAACATCAACGGCGCGGGCCAGGACGGCTGCCGACAGACGGCGAACTTCTGGGCCGTGTCGCAGGCGGTCTCGCTGCGCCGCACCCAGTTCAACGGCGGCACCCTGTCGCTGATGGACTACTGCACCGCCGGCCCGCAGTACGCCAGCGGCGGCTTCATCGCCGACTCGAAGCTGCCGGCCACCACCAACGGCTCGCAGCAGCAGTGGCTGACCCGCAACAGCGAGGTCCAGTCCTGGTCCAACGCCGTCTGGAACCAGGTCTTCGCCGGCGTGAAGGGCGCGCCGGACGACGCGGCGTTCCCGAACCCGCCCTACACCACCCTGGACGCCACCCCGGTCAGCCGGGAGAAGCCGTTCCTGTTCGTCGACGCCAAGGGCAAGTACCAGGTCCGGGTGCCGGCCGCGAAGCGCAACACCAGCGGCACCTCGTGGGACGACAAGTCCGGCCGCACCCTGCCGCTGTCGGACTTCTACGTCGCCAAGCCAGGCGACTCGGTCACGAAGATCAACCTGGCTCTGGCGCTGGGCAAGAACCTCCTGCTGACTCCGGGCGTCTACGACGTCGCCCGCAGCATCGAGGTGCGCCGCCCGAACACCGTCGTCCTCGGCCTCGGCCACGCCACGCTGACCGCGGTGAACGGGTCGATCCCGCTCGACGTGGCCGGCGTGCCCGGCGTGATCGTCGCCGGCGTCACCATCGACGCCGGGCTCAAGGAGTCGCCGGTCCTGCTCCGGGTCGGCAAGAAGCACGGCCCGAAGTTCAGCTCGGCGGCCAACCCCACCACGCTGAACGACGTCTACTTCCGGGTCGGCGGCCCGCACATCGGCAAGGCGAACATCGCGCTCGAGGTGAACAGCGACGACGTGCTGATCGACCACACCTGGGTGTGGCGCGGCGACCACGGCGTCGAGGGCTTCACCAACGGCGTGAACGGCGACACCGACCGCTGGCGGACCAACACGGGCCGATACGGCGCGATCGTCAACGGTGACGACGTCACCGCGACCGGCCTCTTCGTCGAGCACTTCCAGAAGTACAACACCGTCTGGAACGGCGAGCGCGGCACCACCGTGCTCTACCAGAACGAACTGCCCTACGACCCGCCGACGCAGGCCGACTGGATGAACGGTTCGGTCGAGGGCTACGCCGGCTACAAGGTGGGACCCAAGGTCAAGACCCATCGGCTGTACGGCGGAGGCGTCTACGTCTTCAACCAGAACAACCCGTCGATCCACACCGAGAACGGGTTCGAGGTGCCGCGGACGCCGGGCGTGAGACTGCACCACATCATGACCGTCAACCTCAGCGCCGGGATCATCGACCACGTGGTCAACGGCGTCGGCGAGGCCGCGGACACCACGAAGGTCGGCCAGCCGGTCTTCGTGACCGACTACCCCGCCGCACCGTGAGACCGCTGGTGGTCACCCGTCCACGGGGCGGGTGACCACCAGCACCGGACGGCCCGCCTTCTCGATCAGGGTCAGCGGCACACTGCCCAGCAGACGCTGCGCCACCGCCGGGCGGACGCTCGAACCGGCGACGATCAGGTCGGCCTTCTGATCCCCGGCGAACCGGATGATCTGCTCAGCGGGGCGGCCCGGCAGGACCGTACGCGTCGCCTCGATGCCGGCCGCGGCCAACCGCACGGCGGCCGCCTCCGCGGCACGCTCGGCACGCTCGGCGTAGACGCTGCGCGGCATCGGCGCGAGATGTTCCGTCTCGAGCTCGTCCACCGCGACCACGGCCACCGTCGCACCGGTCTGCCGAACCAGGTCGATGACCGCGTCGATCACCCACGGCTGCTCTGCCTCGGGGTTTGCGGCAAGCACGATATGCATGTCACCCAAGGTACGGGTAACGTCACTGTTCCGCAGTGGACCGTTTTGGGGGGCACTCATGGCGGACGTGGCGTCGCCGGAGTCTGAGCAGCCAACACTCATCCGGGTCATCGGCCCGGGTCTTCTCCTGCTCTTCGTGGTCGGCGACATTCTGGGCACCGGCGTCTACGCCCTGACCGGGAAAGTCGCCAACGAGGTCGGCGGAGCGGTGTGGCTGCCGTTCCTGCTCGCGTTCGTGGTCGCGTTGCTCACCGCGTTCAGCTATCTGGAACTCGTCACCAAGTACCCACGGGCGGCCGGGGCGGCGCTCTACACGCACAAGGCGTTCGGCATCCACTTCCTGACGTTCATGGTGACGTTCGCGGTGATGTGCTCCGGGCTCACCAGCGCGTCCAGCGCGTCCAAGGCGTTCGCCGGCAACTTCGGCGAGGCGTTCAACCTGTCCCTCGGCGACGGCATCACGCTGACCCTGGTCGCGCTCGGCTTCATCACCCTGGTCGGGCTGGTCAACTTCCGTGGCGTCGGCGAGAGCGTCAAAGCCAACGTGGTGCTCACCTGCGTCGAGCTGACCGGCCTGCTGATCGTCATCGGGATCGGGGCGTGGGCGCTCGGCGGCGGCAACGGCGACCTGTCCCGGCTGACCCAGTTCAACACGCCACCGGGCGACAGCATCGCGCTGTCGGTGACCGCGGGGACGGCGCTCGCGTTCTTCGCCATGGTCGGCTTCGAGGACTCGGTCAACATGGCCGAGGAGACCCGCGACCCGGTGCGGATCTTCCCGAAGGTGATGCTGACCGGTCTCTGCATCACCGGGTTGATCTACGTGCTCGTGGCGATCTCGGCGGTCGCCCTGGTGTCGCCCGCCGAACTCGGGTCCGGTGACACGCCGCTGCTCAAGGTGGTCGAGGCCGGCGCCCCGGCCTTCCCGCTCGGCCTGTTCGCGTTCATCACCATGTTCGCGGTGGCCAACTCCGCGCTCATCAACATGATGATGGCGAGCCGCCTGCTGTACGGGATGGCCAACGAACGGGTCCTGCCCTCCGTACTGGGAAGGGTGCACCGCACCCGGCGTACCCCGTGGGTCGGGATCCTGTTCACCACCGTCGTCGCGTTCGGGCTGATCTGGTTCGCCGACCTCGCCGCGCTCGGCGGCACCACGGCCCTGCTGCTGCTCTGCGTCTTCACCGTGGTCAACGTCGCCGTGCTCGTGCTCCGCCGCGACCCGGTCGAGCACCAGCACTTCCGGGCGCCGACGGTCATCCCGGTGATCGGAGCGCTGGCGTGTGCGTTCCTGGCGAGTCCACTGTCCGGACGGGCCGGAGCCGATTACCGGGTCGCCGGAGTGCTACTGGTCATCGGCGTCGTGCTGTGGGCCATCACCTATGCGACCAACCGGTTCGTACCGGGCGCGATCTCCCGTAACTGAAACGGGTGACCGGCCCTGCGCGGCCGGTCACCACCGCCCGGCGCAACCGGGCGGAAACATCCGGACGTCGCAGGTGGGGCCAGTTCGGCGCTGATCGGCACCCACGTCGTGGCAGCTCAAGGCGATGTGGAAAGCTGCCCGCTACCACATGCACCCTCCTCTCCTGTCCGGAGGCCCGATATGGCGTCATTCCTCTACTTTGTTGCCGGGCTCGTGATCGGCGTAATAGGCGGCTGGTTCGTCTGGGGACGCCGCTCCGGCGCCACGGCTCCGGCCGCCTCGGCCTCGGTCGCTGCGACCCCGGCCGCATTCCCGGCTGCCGCGGCAGCCGCTGCGCCTGCCGCCGTTCAGCCCGCGTTCGGCACACCCGTTTCCGAGTACGCCGCCGCCCAGCCGGCCGCCTCCGAGTACGCCGCCGCTGAGCCGACTGTCTCCGAATACGCCGCCGCCGAGCCGGCCACCTCGAAGCACGCCGTCGCCGAGCCGGTCGTCTCCGAGCACGCCGTCTCCGAGCACGCCGTTGACGAGCCGGTCGCGTCCGGGTCGATCGTCGACGTCGAGAAGCCCGCCGAGGCGGAACCGGCGGTCGAGAAGGCCGCCGAACTCGACGCCCCCACCGAGGACGAGAAGCCGGCCGCTGCCGAGCCGGTCATCGTGGAGCCGGTCGCGGCGACCGAGGAGCCCGCGGACTCCGCCGAGTCCGCCGAGGACGAGCCGACCGTGCGGCTCGACGTTGACGAGAAGCCCGTCGCCGACGCTGAGAAGCCTGCGGCCGACGAGTTCACCGCTGAGCCGGTCACCGCTGTTGAGCCTGCGCCCGCCACGGTCGACGAGCCCGCCCCCGTCGACGAGCCCGCCACCGTCGACGAGCCCGCCACCGTCGACGAGCCGTCTCCGCTGGCCGAGAAGGAGCCGGTCTCGGCCTTCGAATCGGTCTCGGCCCCCGAGCACGTCACCGAGCCGGAGCCACTTGCGGCTGCCGAGCCCGCTCCCGTCGAGCCCGCCGCGGTCGAGCACGTCACCGAGCCTGCCGAGCCCGTCGTGGCTGTCGCCGAGCCGGTCGCCGCTGCGGAGCCCATCTCGGCTCCCGAGCCGGTCGCCGCACCGGAACCCGTCGCCGCCCCCGAGCCCGTCGCCGCGCCGGAACCGGTCGCCGCGCCCGAGCCGGTCATCCCGGCCCAGGCCGTCATCACCGCCGAGCCGGACCTGGTGGGCACGCCCGCCCCGGTCGCCCAGCCCGACGACCTGACGAAGATCCCGGGCATCGGCCCGAAGGTCGCGATCGCGCTGGCCGCGGCCGGGATCACCACCTTCGCGAAGCTGGCCGACAGCGACGTCGTCAGCCTCAAGCAGGCGATCAACGCGGCCGGCATGCGCGGCTCGGCGAGCCTCGCCACCTGGCCGGAGCGTGCCCGCAACCTGGTCGGCGCCAAGAGCTGACCACCGAAGCCGAGCGCGGGAACTGAGCGCGCTGCACTTCGACTGAAGGGCGTGGCCCGGTGCCTATCAGGCACCCGGCCACCCCCCACGCGTTACAACGGCGCTCGCCAGAGCCAGGACCACCCGCGCCCCGGCCCCATCCGCGCGGGGTAGCGGCCGATAGACACGCGGGCCAGCCGGACGGGCACTGCCCGGCGTCCGGACGGGCACTGCCCGGCGGTCAGCCGGAGCGGCGATCAACCGGGTCCGGGGGCCAGTCGGGTGCGGGGGCCATTCGGGAACGCGCCCACCTCGGCCTTGGCCTCGGCGGGGGCGTCCCAGAACACGCCGAGAACCGTGAGCGCCAGGAGAATCCCCCGGTAGAAGGGGGTTCAGGTAGCGCCGCATGGCGTCACCGCAGCAGAGGCGAACATCAATGGATCCGTTCGGCTTCGCCGGGACGGGGAGGGGCCGGTGGCGAGGGTCCCACAGGTTGCGACCGGGTTGTTGCCCAGGTCACTTTGAAAAGTTGCAGGCTGGGAGTGGAGCGGACGATAACTCCGGCTGTCCGGCGAAGATCGCAACCACAGCGCAACGGAGGAGCCTCCCATGTTCGTGAGCCCCGCTTCCCCCTCGGTCTGGAACAGCCACGCCGCCTGGAGCCGGTTGTCGAGCGCCCGCGCCAAGCTCGCCACGGACCTCATGCCCTGCCAGGCCCCGCCCGCCGTCATCACCGCGGACCGGGCCGCGATCGTCGCGGCGGAATCCGAGGTGGGCCGCATCGAGGCGGCGCGTGCGGCGGCCATCGCGAACTTCGAGCGCAGCGGCCGGTTCCTCGACATCACGGTCTGACGCTGGTCACGACACCGGCTCTCGACCACGGCTCGGTGCTGTTCCGCCCTGACACTCGGCCACGGCCAGCCGTCGGGTGCTCGATCGCGGACCCGGCACTCGGGCCGCCGTCTCGGTCACGCCCGTGCTGGCCATCAGTGGCGCCCGGGCCCGGAACCCTGTCCTTCGCGGTGCGCGCTTGCCGCCCGCCCCTTAGGGATCGGCCACCGGCCGGAACTCGTTAGCGGCCACCGGGTCCATTCCGGTTGCGGATACCCGGGGCAGCCCTGACGTAGGCCGCGAGGCAACGCTTCAGCCCGATGGCCGCGCCGCGGCCGCGAGGGCGGGAGGCGTCGCGGGGTGGTCCGGGGCGCGATCGCTGCGGGTGGAGGCGGGCCGGACCCGTACCGGCGAAGGGGTTTTGCAGTGGGCCGAATCGGACAGCGGGCGGTGATTAGCGCGGGTCAAGGGTCTGCGGTGACGCGTATCCGTCACATTGACCGACGCCCACGTCAGGCCACTGGATACGGTGAATTCCGAGAAATTTCCGTGACCGCGGAGGCAGGCTCGGCCCACGATGAATCCGCGCCTTTCCGCAGGCCAGCCCGAGCAACATCATCGCAGGTGGATCGACACCTGCCCGCGCCCCACCACGATCATGAATGCACTGATCGACGCCGAGATCAAAAACGCTCCGCTGTGGAAGAAAAACGGTTCGTAATCTTCTCGGGGTTTCATGAACGGCCTCGGCATCGCACCATGGATGACGGGTGATGCATTCGATGAACGGGCGACGACTCGCAGTAGTGGTTAGCGTCGAGCAGCACGACGACCCCGTGTTGCGCAGGTTCTCGGTGCCGTCGGCCGATGTGCCGGCGTTCGCGGACGTGCTCGGGGATCAGGCGCTCGGTGGTTTCGAGGTGGCGTTCCTGCGTGACCCCGGGGCGCGTGAGGCGTATTCGACGGTCAAGGCCCTGTTCGAAGGCCGTGATCAGGAGGACTGTGTCCTCGTCTACTTCCGGGGCGTGATGCTGACCGGGCCGGGCGGAGGGCTCTACCTGGCTGCCGCCGACACCGTGATGGGCCGTCCGGCGGACACCGCCATCGACGTGGCCCAGATGGCGGCGCTGATGCAGCGCAGCCGCGCCGGGCAGGCCGTGGTGCTGCTCGACGGGCGGACCGGTGGGCCGGTCGACGCCGGCCATCATTTCCGCGCGGCGCGTTCCGCGGAGTGGCAGAGCCGGGTCGTGATCGCCGCCACCGCACGGCCCGAACCGCCCACCTTCGCCGGCCTGATCGCCGACGGCGTCGCGGGCGGCGCCGCCGACCGCGACCAGGACGGCTGGATCGGCATCAGTGAACTCCACGACTACCTGCGTGAGCGTGACCCGAGCGTCCGCCAGTGGGTGTTCGGGTCCGGGCGGCAGCCGTGGCTGGCCCGGGTCCGCCGCGCGGGAAGTGACCAGATGGCAGTGATCGCGCAGCTCGCGGTCGCCGCGGCCGGCAACGACCTGTCGCGTGCGGTCGAGGCTCGGGAGGCGCTGCGGCAGGTCGCCACCGGCGAGGGCCGGGTCGCCGCCGCGGCGACGGCCGCGCTGCGCCGTACATCGGTGCGTCTGGCCGAGCCGTCCGTCGACTTCGGCCGGGTCGCCCCCGGCACGCGACAACTCGCGGCCGAGATCGCGGTGCAGGGCCCGCCGCTGGCCGCCGCCTCGTCGGTGACCAGCTCCGCGGAGGGCCTGCACGCCCGCCTCGAAGGCAACGTGCTGCGGGTCTCGTGGTTCCCGACCGTGGGACGGCTGGACGGTGCGATCATCCTGGACGGCCCAGCGGGGGCGGCGCGGCTCGCGGTGACGGGCGAGATCACGGAAGACTTCGACGTCGTCACCGGCGGGTGGGTGCCGGCCGGCGGAAACGGCGCCCGGCGTCCGGGCACGCCCGGCGCACCGGGAACTCCCGCACCCGGGTCGCCCAGCGGCCTTCCGCCCGGGTCACCGGCCGCCCTTTCACCCGGATCACATGCCGGCCTTCCGCCGGGGCCCCCTGCCGGTCCTCCACCCGGGTCACCGGTCGGCGCGGGACACGCCGGCTGGGATGCGGGATGGGCCGCCACCGATGACGCCGGCCCGGCCTGGCCGGGCGAGACTGCCTGGCCCGGCGAGGACCCGAACGGCGTCAGCGGCGCCTGGCCGGGCGAGATCCCGGGACAGGCCTGGCCCGGTGAGGCGGCGGGCGGCGGCGAGGCGGCATGGCCGGGTGCGGTCCCGGGCGGCGCCGTTGACCCGGTTCGCCCGGCGCCGGGCGAGGCGCCCGCTTCCGCCGGGCCGGGCGGTCGGGTTCCGGCTTCTCACGACTTCTCCGGTACGCCGGAAGCGGTCACACCGCACGCCCCCGTCCCCGGTTCCTGGACTGCGGGAGCGGACGCCGACCCGCGGACGCCGGCCGGCGGGCCACCGTCGGGTGGTGTGGTCACGGGCAGATCTCCGTGGGCTCCCACCAGCGGACCACCACACCGGCCCGCCGCCTCCCCAGCCGGCGACAGCGCCGCCGGGTTTGACGCTGATCAGGTGCGCACGCCCACCGGCGGACTGCGGCCCGGGGAATCGTCGCGGTCGACGGCCGACCCAACGACGCCTTCCCCGGGGCACTCCCCGGAGTCGAGCGGTGATGGCCCCGCTGCAGGTGGTGACTCCGGCTCGCCGGGGAGAACTTCCGCGGACGGGCCGCTCACCGCACCGAGGGCGACGGTCCGGGCGTCCTTCCCGGTAACGATGCCGCCCGAGGCGCCTACCGTGCTTCGCGACCAGTTCACCGCCGGTGCTCCTGGCACCGGCGCCGCGTCGGGAGACTCCGGTTCAGCAGAGGCTGCGCCGACGGGTCCCGGTTCCGCGCAGGTTCCGCTCATCGGTCCTGATCGCACGGACGCTGCGGCCTCGGGTTCTGATGCGGCGCCGGCAGGTCCTGATTCCGGACCGGCTTCGATCGTGAGTTCTGGTCGCGCTGACGTTGCGCCGGCAGATCCCGGTTCCGGTTCTGCGGAGGCTGCGCCTGCTGCTGTCGGGCCGGCGGAGATGATGCCGGGGTCCGGCCCGGATCACGCGGCGGCAAGTCCCCCATCGGCTGAGCCGAAGGCACATTCCGCATCGGCTGAGGCGGACGCACATACCGCATCGTCCGAGGCAGATGCCCGTTCTGAATCGGCGGGAACCGCGGCGACGCCGGAATCGGCTGAAACCGCGGCGCGGTCCGGCCCGTACAACACCGCGGGAAGTTTCGAGTCGGCTGCGGCGGTCATCGGTTCCGACTCGGCGGACGATGCCGCGCGTGCGCGGTCGGCGGACGGAGTCGGGGCGACGGTGGACCGGGAATCCGATCAGGGCTCGGCCGGCTCGCAACCCGGCGCCGCTGAGCCGGTGCGTTCACGACCTGCCTCGGAGGATGTCAACGCTCCCGCGGCGTGGCCTGGCGGAGGGCCGGGTAACTGGGGACGGTCCGACCCCGACGGTGTGTGGCCGCCCGCCGGCCGGAAGCCGGGGCCGGGCCCCGAGACGGGAGAACAGGGCCCAGCCACGACAGGGCAAGGGCCGGCCGCAGCGACACCGGGCCACAGCGCGGGAGGATCAGTTTTCGGCTCGGGATCGGCTACGGCTGGAGCGGCCGCGACCCTGGCGGGGACGTCGGAAGCGGGCGATCGAGGGCAACCGAAGGCCGGGGAATCGGTGACCGGACGGCCGGCGGACCAGGCAGGCGAAACACCGGCCGGCGACCCCGTTGGCGAAACTGGTCCCGGTGACGGCACGGCGGACCACCTGGTGGCCGGCGAGCCGGGACAACATGGCCCCGCGGAGCGAGACTCCCGGGACAACAGCGCTGCCGGGTCCGCGGCGCCGGACGAGAGCGCGGGTGTGGGCCCGGCAGGTCCGTGGCCTGGGAGAGGTCCGGGGA
The DNA here is from genome assembly GCF_030009775.1 of Actinoplanes sandaracinus. Taxonomy (GTDB): domain Bacteria; phylum Actinomycetota; class Actinomycetes; order Mycobacteriales; family Micromonosporaceae; genus Actinoplanes; species Actinoplanes sandaracinus. The sequence goes on from NZ_JASCTH010000001.1 coordinate 114,188, forward strand.
ACGGATTCGCCATTCCGTCGCCCCGGCAGCCGGTCGATGAGGCCGCGCACTGGCCGAACGAACAGACCACGCCCGCGACGCAGGAGCCGGTGTCCCCTGTGGCACAGGGGCCGACTGTCTCCGCGGGGCAGAGACCGGCCGAACCCTCAACGCACGGCCCGGCCAATCCGTGGATGACGTCGCCGGCCGGTGCTGACGGCCGGACGGGAAGGCGGTCCGATCCGGATATGCCGACTGCGGCCTGGCCCGGCGCCCCGGACGCGGCACCCACGTCCGGCGTGCCCTGGCCGGCCTCTCCCCCGGCACCGACCGGCACGGCACGCGAAGTGCCGTGGCCGCGTACGCCCGGATCCAGCGGCCGCGGACCGGGCGCGACAGGACCAGGCGGGCACACGGCGGGCGAACCCGCACCCGGCGGAAACCGGTTCGGCGCCCAGGCCGGAACGCCGACTGGCGCGGGCGCGGGCGCGGGCGCGGGCGCGGCGGAATCGTGGCCGACGTCGCCGGCTACCGGATGGCCCACGTCTCCGGCGGCGGCGTGGCCCGGGACGGATCCCTGGCCCACGGCTCAGGCGGGAACGACCTATGGCCCCGGGACCACCCCTCCAGGACAGCCGGGTCCCGGGCACCCGCGGACCGGCTATCCCGGCGGCTACCAGGGCACGTATCAGGGCAGCCCGGCCGGTGGCCACCCGGGCGCGACCTCAGCAGCGGGCTATGCCGGCGGCGTCTCCGGAGCCGGCTATCCCGGCGGCTCGGGGGCCGGCTATCCGGGTGGGCCTGGCGGGGCGGGCTACCCGCCGGGGCCGGGCGGGCCGGACCGTCCGCCGGGGGCGGGCGGTTCCCCGTACCCCGATGGTGGAGGGAAACCGCGACGCAAGACGGCGATGGTGGTCGCGGGGGTCCTGGTGGCGCTGGTCCTGCTGGGTGGTGGGACGTATGCGGGGGTGAGGTTCGCCCTGGCCGATGGGGATCAGCAGGCGGCGCCGCAGCAGACGGTTCCGGCGGCTCCGAAGCAGACCGGTGGTGGGGCGCCGAGCGTGCCCGCGACCGAGCCGGCGGGCACGGCCGCTCCGGCGCCGGCGAGTCTGGCGACGCCGGTGGTGCTGGAGCAGATCAGGCTGGGCCGGGAGCCGGAGGGTGTGACGGTCTCGCCGGACAACAGAACGCTCTACATCGCCGACCAGGATTCCAAGGATGTCCACTTCGTCGATGTGCAGAGCAAGCAGATCAGTGTGGTGACGGTGCCGAACACGCCGCGGTTCCTGGCGCTGTCGGCGGACGGCAGCCGGTTGTACGTGTCGCTGTTCGAGAACAACTTCACCGGCAACGGGCTCGCGGTGATCGACACGGCGAACCGGACGCTGGTGAAGACGATCCGGACCGGGCCCCGGCCGTTCGAGCCGGCGGTGGCGCCGGACGGGCGGATCTGGGTGCCGATTCACAATGGGGCGCGGGTGGAGGTCTACGACGATGAGTCGCTGACCGAGGCGGCGCGGATCTCGGTGCCGCCGAACCCGCACTGGATCGCGTTCACACCGGACGGGACCACGGCGTTCACGGCGAACCACGAGTCGAGTCAGATCTCGGTGGTGAACGTGGCGGACGGCGTCGTGCGGAAGAACTTCAAGGTGGGCAAGTCGCCGCACGCGCTGGCGGTGAGCCCGGACGGCAGGCAGTTGGTGGCCACCAACTACGACCTGGACACGGTGGAGGTGTACGACACCGGCGACCAGCGGCTCATCCACAAGATCAATGTGGGTAGCGAGCCACAGGCGGTGACGATCTCGACGGACGGCAGGCACGCCTACGTGGTGAACGAGGGTTCGGACAACCTGTCGGTCATCGCCCTCGCGGAGGGGAGGGTGGTGTCGACGGTCGCGGTCGGTGACAGTCCGCGGGTGAACGCGATCTCACCGGACGGTCTGCGACTGTATGTGACGGACGGCCGGGGAAAGACGGTTACCGTTCTGAGGACCACCGAGAACTGATGATTCACTGGTAGGTTCGCGCCATGCCGACGGATTCCGGGATCGATCGTGCCCGCCTCCAGATTCTCGCCGACCGTGAGCGCGCCACCTTCGCCGACCGTCACCCGGGGTCGAGAGCGGCGTACGGTCGAGCGGATCACCTGTTCGGCCGGGTCCCGATGACGTGGATGAACAAGACGGCGGCCGGTTTCCCGATCTACCTGGCGACGGCGCGCGGCAACCGGATCACCGACGTCGACGGCAACGAGTTCGTCGACTTCGCTCTGGGTGACACCGGCGCGATGGCCGGCCACTCCCCCGCGCCGGTGGTGGCCGCGGTCACCGAGCAGGTCGCCAGGGGTCTGGCCACGATGCTGCCGACCGAGGACGCGGCGGTGGCCGGCGCCGAACTGGCCCGCCGTTTCGGGCTGCCGGCGTGGAGTTTCGCGCTGACCGCGACGGACGCCAACCGCTGGGCGATCCGGCTGCTGCGCGCGGTCACCGGGCGGTCGAAGATCCTGGTGAACAGCTACTGCTACCACGGTTCGGTGGACGAGTCGCTGATCGTGGTCGGGCCGGACGGCCGCGGGCGCAGCCGTGACGGCAATGTGGGCGCGCCGGTGGACGTGACGGCGACGAGCCGGGTGGCGGAGTTCAACGACCTGGCCGGCCTGGAGCGGGAGCTGGCGAACGGCGACGTGGCGGCGGTGCTGATGGAGCCGGCGCTGACGAACATCGGGATCGTGCTGCCGGAGGACGGTTACCTGGCCGGGGTGCGGGAGCTGACCCGAAGGCACGGCACCTACCTGATCAACGACGAGACGCACACCTTCTCGGCCGGGCCGGGCGGGGCGACCGCCTTCTGGGGGCTGCGGCCGGACGTGGTGACGATCGGCAAGGCCATCGGTGGCGGGGTGCCGGTCGGGGCGTACGGCCTCAGCGCCGAGCTCGCGGACGCGCTGACCGGCCGCGGCGACCTGGATCTGATCGACATGGGCGGGGTCGGCGGCACGCTCGCCGGCAACCCGGTGTCGATGGCCGCGACCCGCGCCACCCTGCGGGAGGTGCTCACCGAGGCCGCGTTCGCCGGCATGATCGAGACGGCCTCGGCGTTCGCCGACGGCATTTCCCAGATCATCGAGGGGTACGGGCTTCCGTGGTCCGTGAGCCGCCTGGGCGCCCGGGTGGAGTACCGGTTCGCGAATCCGGCGCCACGCAACGGCACCGAGTCGGCCGCGAGCGCCGACGCCGAGCTGGAGGACTTCCTGCACGTCTATCTGGCGAACCGGGGCGTGCTGCTGACCCCGTTCCACAACATGGCGCTGATGTGCCCGCAGACGACTCTCGCCGACGTGGCCCGCCACCACGAGATCTTCGACGCCGCCCTGGCCGAGCTGACGTAGCCGGCCTGTTCTCCGGCGGCGTGCGACCGACCTTCCCGGAGGCCGCCGGTCAGATGGCGTCCGGCCGGATCAGCCCCGGATGTCTCTGGCCCGCCGCGGCGTGCCAGGCCGGCCCGTCCGGACCGAGCGCGGTCTCGATCCGCAGTTTGGACCACTCGTCCAGTTCGGGCAGGGCGTCCGGGGCGAACCAGGCCACCTCCAGGGACTCGTCGTCGGTGACGCCGGCCTCGCCGCCGACGGCCCGGCAGCGGAACCACACGTTCAGGTACTCGCAGGTGTCGCCGTTGGGATAGACCACCGGGTGGGTCGCCACCCCGGCGAGCCGCACGATCTCGGCACGCACCCCGGTCTCCTCGAAGAGCTCACGCAGGGCGGTGTCGGCCGGCTGCTCCCCCGGGTCGATCATCCCGGCCGGCACCGACCAGCGGCCGTTGTCCGAGCGGCGGGCCAGCAGCACCCGGCCCTCGTCGTCGGTGACCACGGCGCTGACGCCGGGCAGCAGCAGGAGGTCGTGGCCGATGGCGGCCCGCATGCGGGCGATGTATTCGGAGACAGGCACCCCTGCACCCTACGAGGCACGGCGACATCGATGACGCCGGGAGATCGCGCGGACCGGCCCGGCCGTCGGTCGATGGCCCCGCGCGGGTGTGCGAGGGTGAGGCATGGATGCGATGCGGAAGCGCTTTCGGGAGTTGCACTCGGCGGGGACGTTCGTGATGCCGAACGCGTGGGACGTGGGTTCGGCCCGGGTTCTGCGGCAGGCCGGGTTCGAGGCGCTGGCCACCACCTCCTCGGGGCTGGCGGCGAGCCTGGGCAAGCAGGACCAGCAGGTGACCCGGGACGAGTTGGTCGCGCACGTGACGGCGGTGACCGCCGCGATCGCGGTGCCGCTGAGTGTGGATTCGGAGCGGCTGTTCGCGGAGACGGCCGACGGGATCGCCGAGACGGTGGACCTGCTGGCCGCCGCCGGCGCGGCGGGCCTGTCGATCGAGGACTACGACCCGGCCACCGGCAGCGTCGAGCCACTGGACGTCAGCGCCGGTCGGGTGGCCGCGGCCGCCGGGGCGGCACGGCGGCACGGGCTGGTGCTGACCGCGCGCGCCGAGAACCTGCTGTACGGCCACGACGACCTGGAGGACACGATCACCCGGCTGGTCGCCTACCGCGACGCGGGGGCGGACGTGCTGTTCGCGCCCGGGTTGAAAGCGCCGGAGGACATCGCGCGGGTGATCGCGGCGGTGCGGGCGCCGGTCAACGTGCTGGCGCTGCGGGGCGCTCCGAGCGTGCCGGAGCTGGCGAAGCTCGGGGTGCGGCGGGTCTCCACCGGCGGGTCGCTGGCCTGGGCGGCCTACGGGGCGCTGCGCGACGCCGCCGCCGAACTGCTCACGGCCGGCACCACCGGCTACCGTGCCCGCGCTCTGACGCCCGCCGAGATCGAGGCGACCTTCGGTTAGAGACGTTCGACGGTGCGGGCGTCGAGGAAGTCGATGTCGGGTTCCCAGCCGAGGCCGGGCGTCTCCGGCACGTCGACGAAGCCGTCGGCACAGACGACCGGCTCGGTGGTGACGTCGCGGGCGTAGTACTTGTCCGAGCCGGACACGTCGGACGGCAGGCTGAAGCCGGGCAGCGAGCTGAGCGCCACGTTGGCGGCCCGCCCGATACCGAACTCGTGCATGCCGCCGCACCACACCGGCAGACCGTGCTCGCGGGCCAGGTCGTGGGCGCGGATCGCGGGGGTGAGGCCGCCCATCCGGGACACCTTGATGTTGAGGATCCGCCCGGCCCCCAGCCGCACGGCGGTGACCAGGTCGTCCACTTCCTCGATCGACTCGTCGAGGCAGATCGGCGTGCGGAGGGCGGTCTGCAGTTCGGCGTGCGCGACCAGAGCCCGCGGGGCGTAGGGCTGTTCGATCATCAGGAGGCCGAGCTCGTCGAGTTCCTGGAAGACGCCGGCGCCGGTCACCGGGTAGGCGCCGTTGGCGTCGACGTGCACCGGAACCTCCGGGAAGGCGGCGCGCACCGCCCGGACCGGCGCCACGTCCCAGCCGGGAGCGATCTTGAGCTTGACCCGCCGGTATCCCTCGGCGACCCGCCGGCCCACCTGTTCGAGAAGGTCGTCGATGGTGGGTTCGATGCCCAGCGACACTCCGGCCTCGACCCGGGCCCGCTCACCCCCGAGAGCCTTCGCGAGGGGTACGCCCCGCGCGCGCGACCAGAGCGCCCAGGCTGCCATGTCGAACCCGGCGCGGGCGAAGTGGTTCCCGCGCACCGTGGCCATGGCCGCCGCCAGCTCGGACGGGTGTTCCCACCGGGTCCGCCGCACGATCGGCGCGAGATGGTCGCGGGCGACCGCCCAGCAGCTCTGGACGGTCTCGGCCGAGTAGAACGGGCCGCTCGGTGAGGCGATCTCGCCCCACCCCACCTCACCGCCGGCCCCGGTCAGGGTGACGATGATGTGCTCGAGTTCGCGTTTGGCGTGCGAACTGGTCTGGAAACGGCGCACGAGCGGCAGCCGCACCCGGCGCAGCTCGACGTGCTCGATCTCGATCATTCTTCGTCCGTGTAGAGGCCGAGGCCGGCGGCGAGGGCGTCGCGGTCGCGCAGGCGGCGGCCGGCGCCCTTCGAGCTGGCGATGGTCAGGGTGGCGAGCAGGTGCAGGGCGAGCACGACCGGGGTGGGCGAGTTCGCGTAGGAGGCGCTGTCGGCGCCGATCACGATGCTCGTGGTGGCGGCGGCCACGAGCGGGGCGTCGTCGGCGTCGGTGATCAGCACCAGGTCGCCGCCGTGGCGCGCGTAGGCCGCGGCGACGTCGACGGTCTCGCGGCGGTACCGGGACATCGAGACGGCCACGAGGAGGTCGTCCTGGCGGATGTCGCTGAGAACGTCGAGGGCCCGCAGGGAGCCGTCACCGACCAGGTGCACCCCGGACAGGCCGGCGCTGAGGTCGGTGGCCAGCATCGACGCGTACGCCAGCGACTTGCCGTAGCCGAGCAGGTACCGGCGCCGGGCCGAGACGATCAGGGCGGCGGCACGCTCGATCGCGTCGTGTTCGGCGGCCCAGGCCAGGGCCTTGTCGAACTCGGCGCGCTGCTGCTCCAGGACCCGTTGTTTGAGCACCTGCGCGGAGCGGCGCTGCACGTTGCGGTCGAACCGCTCGGAGGGGGTGGATCGCCTGGCCGTCACCGCCGGCCGCCCTCGAAGGTGTAGGCCACCCGGCCGGCGCCGGTCCGGGCCACGCCGGTCAGGCGGGCGCCGCCGGCGAAGCACTCCTGGAGGCGGGCGCGCAGCCGGGCACGGTCCGGCGGGGCGGGCGCGGCGAAACAGGCCTCGGCGGGCGCCTCGACGGACCGGGCCGGGACGCCGGCTCTGCGGGCGTGCCACAGGTCCCAGCTGGCCAGGACGCGGTCGGTGTCACCGCCGTAGTAGTCGGGCAGGAACCGCACTCCGGTGGCGCCGAGGACCGTCAGGTTGAAGTGGGCGTTGCGGAGCGCGTACGGATCGAAGGTCCATCGCATGGTGCGTGCGCCGGTCCCCCGGGCGACCTCGGCCTGAGCCTGTTTCAGCAGGCGCCCGACACCCTGGCCCTGCGCTGCGGGCGCGACCACCGCGGCCTGCGAGTAGTGGTAGAGCTCGCCGTCGTCGACCGCGGAGAACCCGAAGCAGAAGCCGATCACCTCACCGGCCGGGGCGAGTGCGCCGATCACCGAGCCGGAGTTCTCCTTCAGCGCGGCGAGCAGGCGGGGACTGACGCCGTACTCCGGCTGGTCGTAGCCGAAGACGGAGCGGTAGAGGCGTGCCGCCGCGGTCCACTCGGCCGGGCCGTCCAGCTCACGCACCAGCACCTCCATGGCGACCTCCGCGACAAGGATACGAAACGTATGAGGGCCATCCTGGCAACAGTCTCCCTCGTTGACAACGCCTCTGCTCCAACTTAGCGTTCGCATATGTCGTCCGACGCGCTCGAAACACTGCACCGGCACACGGTGTGCGAGTCACCCACCGGGGACGCCCGCCTGCTGGACGCCCTGGCCGAGGTGCTGGAGGCGGACGCCGCCGAGGCCGGCTTCCACACCGCCCGCGAGGCGCACCCGACCGGGGACCACCTCGTCTGGACCCTGCCCGGCGACGGGATCTCCGGCGAGCCGATCCTGCTGCTCAGCCACTACGACACGGTGTGGCCGGCAGGCACGCTCGCGGAGATGCCGTGGGCCGTCGACGGCGATGTGATCCGCGGGCCGGGCGTCTATGACACCAAAGCCGGCATCGCCGCCCTGCTGGCGGCGGTCCCGCTGCTCGCGGGCAGGGCGCATCCGGAGGTCCGGGTGATCGTCGTCGCCGACGAGGAGATCGGCTCCCCCACCGCCGGCGGCCTGGTGCGGGCCGAGGCCGAGCGGGCCCGGGCGGTGCTCGGGCTGGAGCCGCCACACCCCGGCGGGGATCTCAAGACCGGCCGGCGGGGCAGCACCCGGGCCCGGATCGAGGTGACCGGGGTGGAAGCGCACGCGGCGCTCGACCCGGACGCCGGGGTGAACGCGATCGACGAGCTGGTGGACCAGCTGATCCGAGTGCGGTCGCTGGCGGCGTCACGGCCGGTGCTGCTGAACACCGGGACGATTCTCGGCGGCGGGCGGACCAACGTGGTGGCCGGCCGGGCCCACGCGGACCTGGGGCTGCGGTTCGTGGACCCGGACGACGAGCGGGCCGTGCTCGGCTCGCTGGCGCAGCTGCGGCCGGTGCGGGAGAAGGCGCGGGTCACGTCCCGGCAGCTGTCGCACCGGCCGACGTGGCGGCCCGACCACGCCGGCGCGGTGCTGCTGGAGCGGATCCGGGCCGTCGCGGACGGGATCGGGCAGAGTCTCGGCGGGCGGCCCGCCGACGGGGCCGCGGACACCAACACGACCGGGTCGCTGGGGCGGCCGACCGTGGACGGGCTGGCCCCCCGGGGTGGGGGCGCGCATGCCCGTACCGAGTGGGTGTCGGTCGCCGGCATCGCCGAACGGACCGCGCTGCTCGCCGCCTTGCTGGGGCCGGACGGGCTCGCCGGGTAGAAGGGTCACCGGCGCTCGCGTGGGGCGGCTCCTTCGGCGGTGTCGAGGTCGGCGTCGGGCGGCACGAGCTCCCGGTCGGCCTCGGCCCGGGGACGTGCCGCCGGGTGGCGTGGCAGGTTCGGCGGCGGGGGCTGTTCCGGTTCGGCAGGCTCTTTCGTCATGGCCACCGGATTCCCTGGATCGGGCCGTTTAGGCCCGCGATCCCCGGGGTACGGCGATCGGCACGGACTCTCCGGCGGGAGGATCGATGCTGAGCGATGACGACCGGCGGGTTCTGGCCGACCTGGAACAACGTGTGCATCGGAGCGACCCCGACTTCGCCGCGCGGATGGCCGGCGCCCACGCCGAGGTCCGCTTCCCCGCCCTGGTGGCGCTCGGCGCCGGCCTGTTCGTCCTGGTCCCACCGGTGATGCTGCTGTTCGGCCGGTCCGGTCTGATCGTCACCGTCTACCTGTTCCTCGGCGCCGTCGCGGTCGTACTGGTCCGCCGGCGCCGCCGCTGACGGCTCAGCCCGCGGTGACGGCGGTCGCCGTGATGATCCCCTCGGCGTCGGCGACGCCTTCGACCGTCACCGCCAGGCCCGAGGTGACGCTCTCCAGAGTCGCGGCCTGGCTGACCTTCACGATGGTGTCACCGCCGGTCCGGACGGTGACCGTCTCACCGTCCGCGGTCTGGACGTAGAGGGTGGTCCCGTCGACCCGTTTCACCGTGCCGGAGGTTCCGGTCGCGCCCTCCGCCATGGCGCCCTGCGCGCCGCCGCCCGGTCCCCCGCCGGGCTCCGGGGAGGCGGCGACGGCGCCGCCGCTGGGCTCGACCGCCTCGCCACCGGCGGGGCCGCCGCCGGTGGCCTGGGTGCTCTCGATGCCCCAGCGCTCGTGCGCCTGGACACCGCCGAGGAACCCGCCGATCAGCATGGCCACCCCGAGCAGGGCCAGCGTGGTGCGGTTCCACCAGCGGCGCGGGGCCGCCGCGGCGAGTGCCTCGTTGAGTTCGGCGGTGCTGTCGACGGGGAGGGGCAGTACCTCGGTGTCATGGTTGCGGGAAGTCACCAGATTCCTCACTCGTAGCGGAGGGCGTCGATCGGACGCAGCCGGGCGGCGCGGGCCGCGGGAAGCCCGCCGAAGAAGAGCCCGATCAGCACGGACACGCCCAGGGCGAGCGCGACCGAACTGGGCACGATCACCGGCTGCACGCCGACGATCGGGAAACGGCTGCCGAGCACGGCGGCCGCGACGCCCAGACCTCCACCGATAACACTGAGCAGGGTGGCCTCGATGAGGAACTGGGTGAGGATCACCCGGCGGGGCGCGCCCAGGGCCTTGCGGATGCCGATCTCCCGGGTCCGTTCGGTGACCGTCACCAGCATGATGTTGGTGATGCCGATCCCGCCGACGAGCAGGCTGATCGCGGCCACCGCCCCGAGCACCGTGGTGAAGGCGCCGGCGCTCTCGGTCTGCGTCTCCAGCAGCTGGGCGGCGTTCTGGACGCGGTAGGCGCCGGGCTCCAGCCGCCGGTCGAGGATCGTGCTGATCTCGGACTGGACGGCGCCGACCGTCGACGGGCCGGCGGTCTCGACCAGGATCGAGCTGAGCGGGCCGTACCCGGCGAGCACCTGCCGGACCGCGCTGATCGGCGCGACCGCGATGTCGTTCGAGCCCTGGGCGCCGGACGAGCTCTTCTCCCGCAGCACCCCGGTCACGGTGAACAGGGCCCCGCCGGCGGTGACCTGCCGGCCGACCGGGTCGGCGCCGGAGAACAGCTCCTCGGCGACGGTCTGCCCGATCACCACCACCCGGCGGGCCTGGGCCTCGTCGTCGGCGGTGAAGGCCGCGCCGCTCTCAACCGGGAAGTTCGACGCGGCGAACCAGCTCGGGGTGGTCCCGACGAACGAGGCGATCCGGTGCTCGGCGCCCTCGTGGGTGAGGGTCGCCGGGGTGCTGACCACGGGCGAGACCGAGCGGACGCCGGGGGCGACGGCCGGGTCGTCGAGGGCTTCGGCGACCTTCATGGTGAGGCCGCCGGCCCCGTGGCGGGTGCTCATCACGGTCAGGGTGTCGGCGCCCAGCGCCTCGATGCGGGCGGCGACCGTCCGGGCCGAGCCGTTGCCGACCGCGACGAGCAGGGTCACCGCGGCGACACCGATCAGGATGCCCAGCATGGTCAGGGTCGAGCGCAGCTTGTTCGCGCCGATCCCCCGCAGGGCGAACCGGGCGATCTCGGTGAGGTTCACTTCAGCGCTCCGGAGGCCGCGTGCCGGCCGGCCGGCTCCTGCCGGGAGTCGCTGATGACCCGGCCGTCGAAGAGTTTGACCAGCCGGTCGGCGCGGGCGCCCACCTCGTCCTCATGCGTGATGATCACGATGGTGTGGCCGGCCGCGTTGAGGTCGTCGAACACGGAGAGCACCTCCTCTCCCGCGTGGCTGTCCAGGTTGCCGGTCGGCTCGTCGGCCAGCAGCACCGCCGGCTCGGTGACCAGTGCGCGTGCCACCGCGACCCGCTGCTGCTGGCCACCGGAGAGCTGGTCCGGCTCGTGCTCGGCGCGGTCGGCGAGCCCGACCAGGTCGAGGGAGAACATGGCCCGGCGGCGGCGTTCGGCGGCCTTCATCCCGGAGTACGCCAGCGGCAGTTCCACGTTCGCGACGGCGCTGGTCCGCGGGATCAGGTTGAACGCCTGGAAGACGAACCCGATCAGACGGTTCCGGGCCAGGGTCAGTTGTTCGTCGCTGAGCGAGCCGACGTCCACGCCATCCAGCAGGTACGTCCCGGTGGTCGGCAGGTCGAGGCAGCCCAGGATGTTCATCAGGGTGGACTTGCCGGAACCGGACGGGCCCATCACGGCCAGGTACTCGCCCCTGGCCACCTCCAGGGACACGCCGTCGAGGGCGCGAACCCCGGTGTCGCCGTGCCCGTACACCTTGGTGACGTCCCGGACGTCGAGGACCGTCCTCATGATCAGCGCCCGCCTGTCCCGCCGGACGCCGCGCCGGGTGGCACACCGCTCCCGTCACGCGTGTCCGTCGTGGCGGTGCTCGTGGTCGGCACCACCACCCGCTCGCCGGAGGTCAGGCCGGAGGTGATCTGGTACGCGTCCTCGCCCTCGAGGCCGACCTGCACCTGGCGGGTCTCCTGGCGGCCGGCGCTGTCCAGGACGGTCACCGACCTGCGGTTGCCGGTGGCGACGACGGCGGCCGAGTTCACCATGACCGCGTTCTCCACGCTGCCGGTGACCACCGAGACGGTGACGGTCTGGCCCGGCTTGGCGCCCTCGGGCGGGTTCGGCAGGCTGACCGTCACGCCGTAGGTCACCACGTCGCCCTCGCCGGTGGCGGTCGGGTCGACGGCCACCACCTCGCCGGTGGTCTCGGCGTTCTGCAGCGCGTTCCAGACGATCGTGGCGCTCTGGCCGGCCTTCAGCTCGGTCGCGTCCGACTCGGAGAACGCCGCCGTGATCTGCAGCTTCGTGAGATCGGCGAGGTCGACGAAACCGGCGGCCTTGTCCCGGCCGGTGACGCTGGACGAACCGCCGAGCGTTCCGTTGACCGCCACCACGGTCGCGGCCATCGGGGCGGTCAGCCGGGTGCCTGCGACCGCCGCCTCCGCCTCGTCGACCGCCAGTTCGGCCTCGGTCACCGCGTGGGAGGCGATGCCGGTGTCGGTCCCGGCGTTCTCGGCCCGGGCCAGGGCCTCCTTGGCGGCCGTCAGGTTCGCGCCCGCCAGCGCCAGGTCGCGTTTGGCGTCGGCGTCGTCGACCCGGGCCAGCAGGGCGCCCGCGGCGACCTCCTGGCCGACCTTCACCCCGATCTCGGTGACCGTGCCGGAGGTGCCGAACGTGGCGGTGGCGGTGGCGGCGCTGACCACGGCGCCGTCGGCGGAGACGGTCCGGGTGACGGTGCCCTGGGTGGCGGTGACCGTGCGGATCCCGGACGCGCTCGCGCCACTGGACTCCGAGGGGTCGCGCAGCAGGGTCCAACCCCAGAGACCGGCGCCGACGATCAGCAGGGCCAGCAGGGCGTTCACCGCCGTGCTGGGACGACGAAACGCTTTCACACCGTCATCATGGCCTTCCGGCCCGTTCGTGGTCCGGTGTTCGCCGGTATTCCCCCTCCTACCAGGAACGTACGACCTGGTCGCCCTGGGCCAGTCCGTCGGTTATCTCGGTGTATTGGTCCCCGCGGAGCCCGACGGCCACGGTGCGCTCGACCGACTGGTTTCCGTCGCGCACCAGCACGGTGCCCGCCCCGCCGGCGATGTCGTGCACCGCCGTCGACGGCACCCGGACCACGTCCGTCACCTCGCCGGTGCGCACCTTGACCTGCGCGCGCTGGCCGGCGAGCAGGTCGGCCGGGGAGTCGGCGAAGGCCACCACCACGCCGAAGCGGACCAGCGTCCCGTCCGAGGTGCCAGCCGGGTCGACCTGGAGCACCTGGGCGTCGTACACGCTGTCGGAGCCGGCCAGGGTGACCGTGGCGGTCTGCCCGGCGGTGAGCGAGCCCGCGTCCGCCTCCGGGAAGTCGGCCCGCACCTGCATCGTGTGGGTGTCGGCCAGACTGATGAACGCCGACCCGCCCTCGACCTGGTCGCCGACCTCGCCCTCGACGGCGACGACGGTCCCGGCGATCGGGGCGGTGAGGGTGGTGCCGCCGAGGGCCTTCTCCGCCTTCTCGACCGCGCGGGCAGCCCGGTAGACCTCCTGCTCCGCGGTCAACACCCGGTCGGCGCCGGTGTCGGGAAAGCCCATGGTCGGACACGCGCTCGCCGCCGCCACCACCACCTGGGCACAGGTCGTGGCGCTCGCGGTGGTGCGGGCCGCGACCGTCCTCGCCTCGCCGAGTCGCGCCTGGGCCTCGGCGAGGCCCGCCTCGGCGTCCCGGACGTCGTCGGTGGCCTCGGCGTCGTCGAGGACCGCGAGGGTCTGGCCCTTGGTCACCCGGTTGCCGGCGCGGACCCCCACCGACTCCACGGTGCCCGCCACGGTGAAGGAGAGGGCGCGAGTGATGGCCGGTTCCACGGTGCCGACGGTGGCCACGTCGAGGGTCACCGCGCCCCGGTCGGCGATCGCGACGACGAGGGCGGCCGGGGTGTCCCCACCGCCCCGGTTCAGGGCGGCCAGCGCGCCCCCGGTCACGGCTCCGATCGCGACGATCGCGGCGCCGATCAGCCGAATACGACGCTTGCTTCGTTTTTCGCCCGATTTTTCGCTCACGATCCTAGATTGTGGCTGTTCGGCTGGCCCCGTCCGTACCAAATGATCAAGAAGCGCGGGTGAGCTGGCGGGAGATCGTCTCCATCGTCTCGCCCACCTCGCGGGCGCGTTCGTGCAGGTCACGAAGCACCTCAGGGGAGGCTTCGGGCGCATGGCGGGCGCGGTCCTCGAGGTCGGCGCAGCGGGCGGCGAAACGGTTCGCGCCGAGGGTGGCCGAGGAGGCTTTCAGGCTGTGGGCGAGACGCGCCAGGTTGCGGGTGTCGCCGCTCGCGGCGGCGGAGTCCATCCGGTCCAGCAGGCCCGGCAGGCGGTCGGCGAAGTTGTGCAGGATCTCGGCGAGACGGCGGCGGTCCGCGGCCTCGGCGTCCGGTCCGGCCATCACGTCGACGCAGGCCCGGATGGTGGCGGACTCGCCGTCACCGGGCCCGGGCAGCGGCCCGAGTCCGGCCAGGCGCACGTCGGCGTACGCGGCGGCGGCCAGCACCCTCTCCAGTTCTCCGGCGTCGACCGGTCCGGTCAGGATCCCGTCCACGCCCGCTCTGACGAAATCCTCATGGTCCTCAGGTCCCGGGCACACCGCGACGATGCGCGGCGCCCCGTGCCGCGGCGGCTCGGCGTGGATCAGTCCCGTCGCGCTCGGGCCGTCCAGAACCGGCAGGCCGGAGCCCATCAGCACCAGGTCGTACCGGTCTCGCTGCACCGCCTCCACGGCCGCCTCCCCGTCGGTGACCGTCACCACCCGGTGGCCGCGGCGCTCCAGCAGACGCCGGGTCAGCCGCCGGCCGACCAGGTCGGCCTCGGCGATCAGCACCAACAGCGACTTCTCCCGGCCGGCCGGCGCCGAGCGGCCGGGCCGCTCCGGCTGCCGCGCCGTCTCCAGCCGCAGCGCCACGGTGACCGTGGTGCCCTTCCCGGGACGGCAGTCGGTGGTGATGGCTCCGCCCATCGACGCGGCCAGCCGCCACGCCAGCAGCGCACCCGAGTCGGGTCGCCGTTCGGAGGCCACTCCCAGGCCGGTGTCGCGGACCGCGAAACGAACCAGGAGACGGTCGCCGTCCTCCTGCGCCGACACGGTGACCGTGACGGCGCCGTGCTCGGTGTTCGCCACCGCCTGCCGCAGCACCGCGGTCAGGATCCGCCGCACCCGCTGCTCGTCGCCGCGGGCACGTTCCGGGCAGCCCGCCGCCAGGTGCCCGGCCAGGTGCAGCCCGTTGGCCTCGGCCTGCGCCGTCACCGGCTCCATGGCCCGCCGCATGCAGCCGCGCAGCGCGAACGGCCGCCGCTCCAGTCGCAGCTCACCAGTCTCGATCAAGGCCAGTTCCAGCAGGTCGTCGACGACCGCGAGCAGTGCGGTCCCACTGGCGTGGACGGTCTCGGTCAGCTCCCGCTGCCGCTCGTCGAGGTCCGTCTCCAGGAGCATTCCGGTCATCGCGGTGACCGCGGTCATCGGCGTGCGGATCTCGTGGCTCATCGCGTTCAGGAACGCCGATCCGGCCGCGGTGACCGTCTTCGCCTCGTCCCGTGCCCGCGCGTGCGCGGCCGCCGAGGCGTTGCACACCGCGGCCAGTTCGGCCAGCTCACGCGGCGACCGCACCGTCACGGGCAGCGCCGGTTCCCCGCGCCGGGCCCGGCCGGCCGCCGCCGTGATCTCTGCCGCCGCCCGGGTGAACCGCCGCACCAGCATCTGGCCGCCGATCAGCACCAGCAGCCCGCACAGCACCGCCACCCAGCTGATCATCCAGCGGCTGTTGCGGGCGACGGCCGAGGCCTCGCCGATCCGCCGGTCCAGCCGGATCTGCTCGTGGCGGCGCATCTCGTCGACGGCGGCCCGCAGCCCGGCGACGTCACCGGCCGGGTCGATCCGTCGCAGGAGTTCATGGTGCACCGGGTCCGGGCCGGCCAGGGCGGCGAGTTCGGCCACCCGCGGCCGCACCACGTCGGCGGCCGCCGGGCCGCCGGATCCCCGCGCGTCGACAGCCGTCCGCAGCTCACCGATGCGCTCCAGCAGCACGCTCGACTGCCGCACCGCGTCCTGCGCCCGCAGACTCTCGCCGTTGCGCAGCAGCCCGGTGACCGCCACCGCCGTGACGGCGGCCAGCGTCAGCAGCATCCCGGCCCGCAGCAGACGCCCGGTGCTCCACCCGTTCCGGTCCCCCATCCGCGGCACGGCAATTACTCTATGGAGTGATCAAGGGCGTTGTGATCGCTTCGGTGATCGTGGTCGCGCCGGTCGGAGGAGTGATGATGGCTTCGGTTCTCGTGGTCGACGACGATCCGACCCTGCTGCGCATCATCGAGACGGTGCTGCGCTCCGCCGGGCTCGACGTCTCGGCCCGCGACACCGGTCAGGCCGCCCTTCGCGCGGCCCACGCCCGCCGCCCCGACTGCGCCGTCCTGGACGCCTCCCTCGACGCGCTCGGCCACGACATGACCGCCCCCGCCGTCTGCCACGCCCTGCGCACCGCCGGCGACACCGCCGACGTCCCCATCCTGCTGCTCACCGAGCGTGGCCGCTGGCTGGAGGTGGCCGCCGCCTTCGACGCCGGCGCCGACGACTACCTGCCGAAACCCTTCAGCGCCCAGGACCTCCTGCACCGCGTGGAGGCATTGACCCTCTGAAACCCCCTTCGCGTACGGCCACCCCGCTCCGCCGATTCAGGGCCGCACCGTTCCCCACCACCGGCCCGGTCGCCCATGGCGTCTACAGTCCACGGATGTCGATCACTGACGGGGAGCTGGCAATCGCGGCGGCTCAGGCCGGTGCTGCGGTCGTCCGCGGGCATTACGGGTCATCGCTGGAACGCTATGCCAAGGGGGCGGGCGACTTCGCCACGATCGCGGACGTCGAGGCCGAGAAGGCGATCCTCGGCGTGTTGCGGGCCGCGCGCCCGGACGACGTCGTGCTCGGTGAGGAGAGCGGGCGCACCGGCGCGGAGGGCGGCGAGCGCCTGTGGCTGGTGGATCCGCTGTGCGGAACGCTGAACTACGCCGTACGCAACATGCTCGTCTCGGTCAACGTCGCCCTGCGCACCGGCGCCGGGGTGAGCGTCGCGGCGTCCGCGGACCCGTTCAACGACGAGGTGTTCTGGACCGGCGGCGACGGCGCGTACGTCCGTCGCGGCGGCGCCGACCAGCCGCTCGTCCCGTCGGCCGAGTCGAACCTGGTCGACCTCAACCTCGATCCGCCGTTTCCGAACCGGGCGGATTTCCTCGCCGCCCGGATGCTCGCCGACGACGGTTTCATCGGGCGGTTCCGGCCGCGGGTGGTCTCCACGACGCTGGCCGTGGCCTGGGTCGCCGCCGGCCGCCGGGCCGGTTACGTCACCGACGGCCACCTGCGCGACAGCGTCCACTTCGCGGCCGGGATCGCCCTCTGCCAGGCGGCCGGCTGCGTGGTGACCGACCTCGACGGCCGGCCACCGCACACCGGCCGCGGCGGTCTCGTGG
Organism: Actinoplanes sandaracinus; assembly: GCF_030009775.1. Lineage (GTDB taxonomy): Bacteria > Actinomycetota > Actinomycetes > Mycobacteriales > Micromonosporaceae > Actinoplanes > Actinoplanes sandaracinus. The sequence goes on from NZ_JASCTH010000001.1 coordinate 131,258, forward strand.
TGGCGGCCGACGAGCCGGCGCACACCGCCCTGCTGGCGCTCGTCGCGAGTCAGCAGGGCGGCGGCGCCTGAGCCGTCAGACTCCGGCTTTGCGCCAGCGCTGGGCGGCGGAGCCGTCGCAGTCGCGGATCTGCGGCAGCACGTTGTCGGCGACGTTGCCGCCGGGGATGTCGACGCATCGGCCCGACTTCGGGTTGAGCAGGCTGCCAGCGCTGGTGAACTGGAACCGCTGAGCGGCGCCGCCGTTGCAGGTCCACAGTTGCACCACGGCGCCGTTGGCGGTGGCGCCGCCCTTGACGTCGAGGCACAGGTTGTTCTTGGTGAGGACGCGTTCGTCGGAGTGGATCCACTGCTGGGCGGACGTGCCGTTGCAGGGGTACATCTGCGGGCGGGCGCCGCTGGCGAAGGTGGCCGACGGCACGTCGAGGCACTTGCCGTTGAGGGCGCTGATCAGCGACACCGTGTAGGTGGCGGTGTCCCAGACGGCGGTGTTGTCGCTGTCGCGGTAGAGGACGAGGTTGCCGTCGTTCTGCAGGCGCAGCGTGGAGGCGCCCTTGCCGGCGGTGCCGGAGGCCCAAATCGCCGGGTTCGCGAACGTGTCGCCCGGCTTGACCGTGTGGTCTCTGGTGTGGTCGTAGAGGACCAGGTCGCCGTCGTCCTGACCGGTCAGGCGGTAGGCCTTCTGCCCGCCCCGGGCCCACAGGACCCGGTTGCCGGCGGCGGTGACCTCGTAGAGGACCAGGTTGCCGTCGCCCTGCATCCAGAGCGTGTACCTGCCGTTGCCGGAGCGCAGCGCGGAGCCGCGGAACAGGGAGCGGCCCGAAACCAGCGCCGACGGCCAGGAGTCGCCGCGCAGGGCGGCGCCGACGTCGGAGTACATCGGCTCCTTCGGGTTCCCGGCGGCGTCCCGCAGGCCGAAGTGGCATTCGCCCGGCCGTTCCGCGCAGATCGGGTGAGCCGGGCTCGGCTGCTGGAAGGAGTAGACGAACAGCGGGCCCGCGTAGGGCCGCATCCGCCAGGAGCGCACACCCTCTTCCAGGGCGTCGCGGACGTACCGGGCGGCCAGGGGTTCGCGCGGGCCGAGCATGGAGAAGCCGAACTCGGTGGCCCAGATCTTCTTGTGCCCATCGCCGTTGCGGACCATCACGTCGTGGAGCGCGGCGAGGCCGCCGCAGTCGACGTCACCGTCCGGGCCGAAGCCGGACCAGAACCGGTACCAGACGCCGTTGGCGCAGGACGTCCTGGCGTACGACGGCAGGTGGCCCCCGCCCATGTCCGGGTAGGGGTGGACGGTGACCGCGTCGAAGAAGGCGCCCTTGTTGTTCCGGTACGCGATCTCCAGCCAGTCGGCGGGCTCGTTGTCGTTGCGGATCGGGGTGGCGGTGGCGTCGACGTCCCCGCCCGCGGAGCCGCCGGCCAGCACGAGGCAGGCGGCGCACCGGGCCTTGACCGCCTTGGACGCGATCTCCACCAGGTCCCAGTAGCGTCCGGCCCGCACCGCGGGACTGTTGTCGCCGTGGTTGCCGAACGTGGTGATGTTCGGTTCGTTCCACACCTCGTACGCCTGCACCTTGGGCCCGAAGTGGTCGACCGTGGCGGCCACGATCCTCTCCCACGCCGCGTTGTCGGACGGCAGGTGTTCGGTGCGGCCCGCGGCGTTGGCCCAGGCGGCCGAGTAGTCGAGAATGAGCAGCACCCGGATGCCCTGCTCGTAGGCGGCGTCGACCTGCTCGTCGAGACGGTTCACGGTCCAGTCCATCGGGCCGCCCTCGACCGGCTGGACGTCGTTCCAGAACAGGTCGAGACGCAGGATCGGCTTCTTGGCGCCGAGATAGGCGTCCATCTCCGGGATCCGGCCGACCGCCCCGGCCCGGTCTCCGCCGTCGATGAGTCCGACATCGTCGGCGGTGAACACATACGGGTTCGATATCGGCACCGGTTCGGCCGCGGCGGCTGCCACCGGCAGCGCGGCGGCCACCAGCGAGGCGACCGCCGCGGCGCTCAGCAATCTCTTCAACACCTGTAGATGTATAGATCAGTTCGGGCGGAGATGTCGCCCTATCCGTCGGTGAGGAGAAGAACGTGCAGGTGACGAGGGCCGTGCACGCCCTCGACCCGGTTGAGTTCGATGTCGCTGGTCGCGGACGGGCCGCTGATCCACGTCAGTGGACGCCGCCCGTCGAGGCGGGCGATCGCGTCCGGGACCGACGCGACCACCTGGTCGGGGCGCAGCACGATGACGTGCACGTCCGGGAGCAGGGAGATGACGCGCCGGCCCTGGTCGGGTGAGGCGTCCAGGACGATGGTGCCGGTCTCGGCGACCGCGACGGCGGCGGCGGTGAGGACGGCGTCGGCGGCGGCGATCCGGTCCGGCGCGAGGCCGTCGTCGGCGAAGGCGCCCTCCGGACGCCACATCTCGGGCAGACCAGGGGGTACGAGCACCGCGCCCCCCTCTGCGACGAGCCCGGCGACGGTCGCCGCCACCTCGGCCGAGGCCACCCGGTGGACCTCGGCCTTGTAGTCGACCAGCCGGTCGACCAGCACGTCCAGGTCGGGCGGGGCGGCTCCGGCGGGCCGGTAGTCGCGGGGCGCCTCGGCGACCACGGGGGCGTCCCGCAACGCGGCCCGCACCCGGTCCAGGATCAGTTCGCGGGAACTCATCACGTCTCCTCAGCTCGCTCGGGGTGCGAAGCGGGCTCGGGGTGCGAAGCGGGCTCGGGGTGCGAAGCGCGCTCGGCCCACCAGTCGCGGAAGGTCTGCTTCGGGAACTCGGGCAGGTCACGGCCGGCGGTCCAGCCGGACAGCGGCGGAGGCAGGCCGCGCCCACGGCGGCCGGCGATGCGGGCCAGCTTGGCGGCCCGCTGCGCGGACGCGTACAGCTTCGGGCGGTCCATCGTGTAGGCCGCGGCGGCCATCGCGGCCCGCTCGGCGGCCGGGTGCCGCACCCGGTTGCGCAGATGCACCAGCAGCGACGGAATGTCGATCTTCACGGGGCAGGCGTCGAAGCAGGCCCCGCACAGCGACGACGCGTAGGGCAGTGAGGCGTTGTCGGCGACCCCGGTGAGCTGCGGGGACAGCACCGCCCCGATCGGGCCCGGATAGACCGACCCGTAGGAGTGCCCCCCGGTGCGCTCATAGACCGGGCAGACGTTGAGGCAGGCCGAGCACCGGATGCAGTGCAGCGCCTGCCGCCCGGCCGGGTCCGACAGGACGGCGGTGCGCCCGTTGTCGAGCAGCACGAGGTGGAACTTCTGCGGCCCGTCGCCGGGCGTGACCCCGGTCCACATCGTCGTGTACGGGTTCATCCGCTCACCGGTCGACGACCGCGGCAGAAGCTGCAGGAAGACTTCCAGGTCACGCCAGGTGGGCAGCACCTTCTCGATGCCCATCACGGTGATCAGGGTGTCCGGCAGGGTGAGGCACATCCGGCCGTTGCCCTCGGACTCGACCACCCCGAGCGTGCCGGTGTCGGCGATCGCGAAGTTGGCCCCGCTGACCGCGACCGTCGTCGACAGGAACGTCTCGCGCAGGTACCGCCGGGCGGCCGCCGCCAGTACCGGCGGGTCGTCGGTCAGCGCCGGATCGACGCCGGGCATGGCGCGCAGGAAGATGTCCCGGATCTCGGAGCGGTTCCGGTGGATGGCGGGGACCAGGATGTGGCTGGGTTTGTCGTGGCCGAGCTGCACGATCAGCTCGGCGAGGTCGGTCTCGACGGGGGTGATCCCGGCTGCTTCGAGAGCCTCGTTGAGGCCGATCTCCTGGGTGGCCATCGACTTGACCTTGATGACCCGGTCCGAGCCGGTCTGCCGGACGAGGCCGGTGACGATGGCGTTGGCCTCGTTGGCGTCGGCGGCCCAGTGCACCACGCCACCGGCCTCGGTGACCCGGGCCTCCAGTTGTTCCAGCAGCTCCGGGAGCTGGGCCAGCACGCCTGCTTTGATCGCCGACCCGGCGTCACGCAGGCTCTGCCAGTCCGGCAGCTCCGCGATGACCTTTCCGGACTTGCCGCGAATCGTCGTCGTCGCGTGTCGCAGGTTGCGCCGTAGCTGATCGTTCTTCAGCGCGTCCCGGGCCGCCTCCGGGAACGTCCGGTCGCCGCGCAGATGCCCCACCCCGCGCGGCGCCGTGGTGGGCATGCCCAGGAAAGTGCTCATGACGACTCCGTCGAAGCCAGGATTTCGGCCAGGTGGACCGTCCGCACACCGGCGCGCAGGCGGGACAGGCCACCGCCGATGTGCATCAGGCAGGAGGTGTCGCCCGCGGTGCACACGTCAGCGCCGGTGGAGACGATGTCGGTGATCTTGTCGGCGAGCATCGCCGTCGAGGTCTCCGGGTTCTTCAGCGCGAACGTCCCGCCGAACCCGCAGCACTGCTCGGCCGCCGGCAGCTCCACGAGATCGATCCCCCGCACCTGCCGCAGCAGCCGCAGCGGCTTGTCGCCGACCCGTGTCATCCGCAGGCTGTGACAGGTCGGGTGGTAGGTGACCCGATGCGGGTAGTACGCCCCCACGTCCTCGACCTTCAGCACGTCGATGAGCAGTTCGGACAGTTCGTAGGTGCGTGCGGCCACGTCGGCGGCGCGGGACGCGAGGCCGGCGTCGCCGTAGGCCGAGGCGACCATGGCGTGCTGGTGCCGGATCGACCCGGCGCAGGATCCCGACGGCACCACGGTCACGTCGTATCGGTCGAACGTGGACGCGTACCGCCTGACCAGCGGTAACGCCTCCTTCTGGTAGCCGGTGTTGATGTGCATCTGCCCGCAGCACGTCTGCTGGTTCGGGAACACGACCTCGTGGCCGAGCCGCTCCAGCAGCCGCACGGTGGCCTTGGCCGCCTCCGGGAACAGAGTGTCGGCCAGGCAGGTGGCGAAGAACGCGATCCGCACGGTCACCTCCCCACGCGTGCGGCGGCCGCGGCCCAAGCTTCGTCGGAGACGCCGGGCTCGTAGCGCACGATCCGTTGAGTCTCGCGCACCAGCGCCCGCAGCGCACCCAGGCCGCCGTCCACCACGCCCACGGCGCGGGCCTGCACGAGCAGATTGCCGATCGCGGTGGCCTCGACCGGGCCGGCCAGCACCGGCAGCCCGCAGGCGTCGGCGGTCAACTGGCAGAGCAACTCGTTGCGCGCTCCCCCGCCGACCAGGTGCACGACGCTCACCGTACGCCCGGCGAGTTCCCGGGCCTGGCGCACCGCACGCCGTTGAGCGAGCGCCAGGCTGTCCAGGATGCAGCGCACGAGCGTCGCCCGGCCCGCGTCGGCGGGCAGGCCGGCCAGCTTGCGCAGCCGCCCCTCCATGCTCGTCGAGCCGGCTCCGGTGCCGGGCGGCATGAACACAGGGTCGTCCAGATCGACCACGAACGCCAGACCGGGCTCAGACGCCGCAGCTTCGAGCAATTGCGGCAGGTCGGGCGAACCCCATTCGCGCAGGCACTCCTGAAGCGGCCACAGCCCCATGACGTTGCGCAGGTAGCGGATCGTCGAATCGACGCCGCCCTCGTTGGTGAAGTTCGCCGCCCGCGACGCGGCGCTCAGCACCGGCCGGTCCAGTTCCAGGCCGACCAGCGACCAGGTGCCGCAGGAGATGTACGCGAAATCGCGTCCCGTCGCCGGAACGGCCACCACGGCGCTGGCCGTGTCATGCGACCCGACCGCGATCACCGGCGTCCCCCGGTAGGTCCCGATCACCGACCCCGGATGCCGCACCGGAGGCAGCAGGTCACCGCGCAGACCCAGTTCGTCGATCAAGGACGACGACCATTCCCGGGTACGGACGTCGAGCAGCCCCGTGGTCGACGCGTTGGTGTACTCCGCGCCGATCTCCCCGGTCAGCCAGTAGGCCAGCAGATCGGGGATCATCAGGAGGCGGGCGGCCACCTCGTACTGCGGCGTCTCCCGTGCCGCCAGCAGCTGGTACACCGTGTTGAACGGCAGCGTCTGCAGCCCGCAGACCTCGTAGAGATCCTTGACCCGGCCGGCGATCCCGTCGGTGCGCGCGTCCCGGTAGTGCACCGGGTTCCCGAGCAGCGCCCCGCTGGAGTCGATCAGCCCGTAGTCGACCGCCCACGAGTCGATGCCGATGCTCCGCACCGGCCCGGCCTTGCGCAGCCCCTCGACCACGCCGCGGTAGAGCGACAGGATGTCCCAGTGCAGGGTGCCCTCGCTGTTCCGGGTCACTCCCACGCGCACCGGCTCGTTCGGGAACCGGTGCACCACGTCGAGGGTCAGCTCTCCCCCGCCGAGCCGGCCGGTCACGACGCGCCCGCTGGACGCCCCGAGATCGACGGCCGCGAAAACGCCGGTCATCGGAGGAACGCCGCGGCCACGCCCGCGTCGACGGGAACGTGCAGGCCGGTGGTGTGGGTCAGGTCACCACCGGTGACGGCGAAGACCGCGTTGGCGATGTGCTCCGGCAGCACCTCACGCTTGAGCAGCGTGCGCTGGGCGTAGAACTCGCCGAGCTTCTCCTCCGGCACCCCGTAGACGGCGGCCCGGTCGGCGCCCCAGCCGCCCGCGAAGATCCCGGAGCCGCGGACCACGCCGTCGGGGTTGATGCCGTTGACCCGGATGCCGTGCGGGCCGAGCTCGGCCGCCAGCAGGCGGACCTGGTGCGCCTGGTCGGCCTTGGCCGCGCCGTACGCCACGTTGTTGGGCCCGGCGAAGATCGAGTTCTTGCTGGAGATGTAGATGATGTCGCCGCCCATGCCCTGCGCGATCAGCACCCGGGCGGTCTCGCGGGACACCAGGAAGGAGCCCTTGGCCATCACGTCGTGCTGCAGGTCCCAGTCGCGGGCGGTGGTGTCCAGCAGCGACTTCGACAAGGACAGGCCGGCGTTGTTGACGACCAGGTCGACACCCCCGAACGCCAGCACCGTCTCGCGGACGGCGGCGGCCACCGCGTCCTCATCGGTGACGTCGAGCGCGACGGCGACGGCCACGTCGGTCCCACCGATCTCGGCCGCGACCGCGGCGGCGGCCCCGGTGTCGCGGTCGCTGACCACGACGCAGGCGCCCTCGGCGGCCAGGCGCAGCGCGATCGCCCGGCCGATGCCGGAGCCGGCGCCGGTCACCAGCGCGACCCTGGCCGCCAGGGCCTTCGGCTTCGGCATCCGCTGGAGCTTGGCCTCTTCCAGCGCCCAGTACTCGATCCGGAACTTCTCGGACTCGTCGATCGGGGCGTAACGGGAGATCGCCTCGGCGCCGCGCATCACGTTGATCGCGTTGACGTAGAACTCGCCGGCCACCCGGGCGGTCTGCTTGTTCGTCCCGAAGGAGAACATGCCCACGCCGGGGACCAGCACGATCGCCGGGTCGGCGCCACGGATCGCCGGGCTGTCCGCTGTCGCGTGCCGCTCGTAGTAGCCGCGGTAGTCCGCCCGGTACGCCTCGTGCAGCTCCGTCAGCCGGGCCACCACGTCGTCGAGCGGCGCGTCCGGGGCGGTGTCGACGACCAGCGGCTTGACCTTGGTGCGCAGGAAGTGGTCGGGACAGGAGGTGCCCAGGGCGGCCAGCTCGGCCAGGCGCTCACTCGCCACGAACTCCAGCACCACGTCGCTGTCGGTGTAGTGCCCGACCTGGGGGCGGTCGGTGGAGGCGAGGCCCCGGATCACCGGGAAGAGGGCGGCGGCGCGCTCACGGCGTACCCCCGGCTCCAGGGCCCGGTGGATCGTCGCGCCGAAAGGCGCGCCGCGGCCGTGCTCCGCGATGTAGCTCGCGGCGGTGTTGATGATCTCCTGGGAGTTGGCCTCGCACTCGTCACTGGTCGCGCCCCACGCGGTGATCCCGTGACCGCCCAGGATGACGCCGATGGCCTGCGGGTTCGCCCGGTGCGCGGCGGCGATGTCGAGGCCGAGCTGGAAGCCCGGGCGGCGCCAGTCGACCCAGAGGACCCGGTCGCCGAAGATCTCCTTGGTCAGGGCCGGGCCGTCGGCGGCGGTGGCGATCGCGATGCCGGCGTCCGGGTGCAGGTGGTCGACGTGCGGGGCGTCGACGAGGCCGTGCATCGCGGTGTCGATGCTGGGCGCCGCCCCGCCGCGGCCGTGCAGGCAGTAGTCGAAGGCGGCGACCATCTCGTCCTCGCGCTCGACGCCCGGGTAGACGCCCGTCAGCGCGCGCAGCCGGTCGAGGCGCAGCACGGCCAGACCCTTCTCCGTCAGCGTGCCGAGGTCGCCGCCGGAGCCCTTAACCCACACCAGCTCCACCGCGTCACCGGTGACCGGGTCGGTGTCGGCGCCCTTGGCCGAGGTGTTGCCGCCGGCGTAGTTGGTGGTCCGCGGATCCGCGCCGAGGCGGTTCGAGCGGGCGATGAGCTCGGAGACTACGGGGTTGGTCATGGGGGTCCGCTTCTCTTCGGCGTCGTGTTCTTCTGTGGTCGCGTCCATCCGCGGTCGTTTCTCTCGCGGTGTTCCGCTCGCGGTGCCGTTTCATCAGCAGGGTCGTGAAACGTTTCAGAGACACCGGTAGATTACGCACGCCCGCTCGCCCGGGTCAAGGCCCCGCCCCGGCCGGCTGCCCACACCCGAGCGGCCACCTTCCTTCACGCCAGCACGGACGTAGGTCACGCCCAGCACGGACGTCACGTCACGGCCGACATGGACGTCACGTCACGGCCGACACGGACGTCACGTCACGGCCGACACGGACGTCACGTCACGGCCGACACGACGTCACGTCACGGCCGACACGGACGTCACGAGAGACTGGAAGCGCTGTTTCAACGCCCTTGAGGCAGCTCTCCCGGAATCTTGGGAGTTGGTGTCTACGCGCAACGGCACTCACCGCGTTGAATAGGGCGTGACGTTCGAGGAGTACGCCTACGCGCGGGGACCGGCGCTGGTCCGGCTGGCACGTCTGCTGACCGGCGACGAGCATCGCGCCGAGGATCTGGTGCAGGACGTGCTGGCCCGCGCCTACGCCCGCTGGCGGCGCATCGCTCGGACCGAGCAACCCGACCAGTACGTCCGCCGAATGCTGGTGAACGCCCATCACTCCTGGTGGCGCCGGCGCAGTAGTCACGAGATAGCGGTGCCGGTGTTCCCCGACCGGGCCGGTGGCGCCGACGAGGCGACCGCGCTCGCCGAGCGCGACGCGATGTGGCGCCTCGTCGCATCCCTCCCGCTCCGGCAGCGGACGGTGATCGTGCTGCGCTACTACGAGGATCTCGGCGACACGGCGATCGCGGAGCTCATGGGATGTTCGGCGGGGACGGTCCGCACCCACGCCATGCGCGCCCTGGCCTCGTTACGTTCCGCTCATCCACCGACGCCCGCCGCTACCACCACTCCTGCCACCACTCCTGCCACCACTCCTGCCACCACTCCTGCCACCACTCCTACCGCCGCCACTTCTCCTACTGCCGCCGCCCCTCTTGCCGCTGCCTCTCCTTCTGGCTCTGCCTCTGCCTCGACGGGAGTGCTCTGATGTCGCATGACCTCGACGAGCGGATCGCTGCCGCGCTCCAGGCCCGCGCCTGTTCCGGCGGCGGGATCGACCCGGAGCCTCTGGTACGGCACGCGCGCCGGCACGGTGGCCGGATCAAGCGGCGGCGCCGGGCACTGGCCGCTTTCGGCACGGCGACGGCGGCCGCCGTCATGGCCGTCACGGTGCTGGTCACGCCGGACCTCGATCTACCCGGCCCGCCGCCCGCGGCCGCGCCGTCGCTGCCGGGCTCGCCCGGCAGCCCGGGAGCGGTCGCCCGGCCGGACCTCGTCGGTGCCGACCCGGGCACCCTGCACTTCACCGCCCGGGACCTGGTGGCCGGAGCCGACCATGTGACCTGGTCGTCCGGTGCGGGCTCCGAAAGCGTCGAGGCACGCGGCGGCAGCACCTCGGCGCTGTTCCAGCTGGCCGGGTCCGAGAAGAGCCTGAACGAGGCCGGAAAGACGCTGGGCTCCAGCGGCAAGCCGGTCACGAAGGTCGAGGTGGCCGTCGGCGGCCAGCCGGGCCGGGCCTGGGTGGACAGCCAGGCCGTGGAGGCCGCGACCGGCGAGTCCGGCAGGTCCGGCGAGTCCAGCGAGTCCGGCGAGTCCGGCGAGTCGGGCAACTGGACGGTCCGATGGCAACCCGCCGAGGGCCTCTGGGCCAGCCTGCAGATCCTCGGAACCGACCAGGCGGGGCTGCTGGCCGCGGCGGGAGGGATCCGGTTCGACAGCGCCCAGCGATGTGTGGTGCCGTTCCGGCTGACGGACCTGCCAGCCGGCATGCGCACCCTGTCGTGCAGCGTGAAACTAGGTGCGCGCGGCTTCGAGGAGGGGTCGCTCCTGGCGGGCGACGCGCAACGGTGGTTCAACGTCCGCGTGGAACGCTCGAGCCCCGAGTGGCGCCCCACCGAAACCGAGGGCGACCTGACCGCCGGACCGTACCAGGTGGAACGCGAAGGGAACCGGGCCCTGAAGATGATCGTCCACTCGTGCTTCGTGGGCTTGATCCGCGACGGCTGGGGTTCGTGGGGCAACGGCGTCACCGAGCCGGAAGCCGTGCGGGTGCTGGCTGGCTACCGCCCGGCCGCCGACCTGGGCGACGTGGCCACCTGGTGACGGCAGCCGGCGGGCGTCGCGTTCACCGCACCTCGCCGATCTCATCCCGGCACCGCAGGCCTCCAGATCTCGCCCCAGCACCACATGCGTCCTGGAACCTGACACCCGTTGTGGGTGTGGGCTACACCCACAACGGGTGTCGACATTCAGCGGGACACCATCGCCGGCCGGGCGAGTCTCTGCCGGAGGCAGCCGATCTTCGCTGAGGGAGCCGAGCATCGGTGGTCGCCCTCCATGGGAAACACACCCGAGAAGCAAGAACTCACTCACGAAGCAGAAGCTCGCCGAGCTGGGCGGGTCCACGGGGGCCCTCCTGCCGTCCGATACGCCACCGGACGGCGTGGCCCCGCGGGAGGACCCGGTCTCGCAGCCCGTCGATGCGGTCGGTCCCCGTCGATCCGGTCGGTCCCCGTCGATCCGGTCGGTCCCCGTCGATCCGGTCGATCCCCGTCGATCCGGTCGGTCCCCGTCGATGCGGTCGGTCATCGGCGCACCCCGACGCTGTCGCCGCCGTGCCAGGAGTTCCACAGGGCCGCGTAGGGGCCGCCGGCCGCGACCAGCTCGTCGTGGGTGCCGAGTTCGATGATGCGGCCGTCGTCCATCACGGCGACCCGGTCGGCGTCGTGGGCGGTCTGCAGACGGTGGGCGATCGCGATGACGGTGCGGGAGTGCAGCACCGCCGCGAGCGCCCGCTCCGCCGTCCGCGCCGCCGTCGGGTCGAGCAGCGCCGTCGCCTCGTCGAGGATGACCGTGTGCGGGTCGGCGAGGACCACCCGGGCCAGCGCCAGCTGCTGCGCCTGCGCTCCGTCGAGCGGGTTCTCGCCGAGGTCACGGTCGAGGTCGTCGGCCCAGTCGGCGCCGACCGTGCGTAGCGCCTCCCGCAACTCGCCGTCGGGCGCCGCGACCATCAGATTGCCGCGCAGCGTCTCCCGGAAGACGTGGTGTTCCTGGGTGACCAGGACGACGTGGCGGCGCAGCTCGTCCGGCGGCAGGTCGGCGATCGGCACGCCGCCGACGGTGACGCTGCCCGCGGTGGGCCGGTCGACGCCGGCGATCAGGCGGCCCAGGGTGGACTTGCCGGCGCCGGACAGGCCGACCACGGCGAGCCGCTCCCCGGGCCGGACGGTCAGTTCGACGTCGTGCAGCACGTCACGGCCCTGGTCGTAGGCGTAACGGACGCCACGCACCTCGATCCGCTCGTCAGCCGGCCGGCGGGTCTCGGTGGTCGGCGCGGCTCCCACCGCGCTGATGCCCTCGACCCGGGCGAAGGAGGCGTTGCCGGCCTGCAGCTGCTCGATGAAGATCAGGATGCTGTCCAGGGGGCCGACGAGCTGCCGCAGGTAGAGCACAGCCGCGGCGACCGTGCCGACGCTGACCCGGCCGTCGATGTGCAGCAGCCCGCCGAGCACCAGGACGAGGACGGCGGGCACCGCGTACGACGTCTCGGCGAGTGGGAAGAAGACGCTACGCAGCGCGAGCGTGGCGAGCCGGGTGCGCCGGGTCTCGGCGAGCGCGGCGTGCCCGGCGGCGAACCGGCGCTCGTGCAGGCCGAACGCCTCGATGGTGCGGGCTCCCTCGGTGGTGGCGGCGAGTTCGTCGGCGAGCCGGGAGGTGGCCTCACCCTCCAGCAGATAGGCGTCCCGGGCGCGGCGCAGGTACCACCGGGTGACGAACCAGATGCCGGAGAAACCGATCACCCCGAGGATCCCGAGCAGCGGATCGAGGAGGACGACCGCGGCGATCAGGAACAGCATCTGCATGACGCCGACGAAGATCGGCGGCATCAGCTCGCGCAGGGCGTTGGCGATGGTGTCGACGTCGGTGCTGCCGCGGGCCGCGAGGTCGCCGGCGGGGACCCGCTCGACCACGGCGGCGGGCAGGTCGAGGATCCGGCGCAGGAACGTCTCCCGGATGCGGGCCGCGGTCCGTTCGCCGAACCGGTAGGCGGCGGCCAGCGCGTACCGCGACAGCCATGTCTGCGCGACCGCGCAGAGCAGCACGGCCAGGGCGAGCCGGTCGACGTCGGCGACGCCGCCGCCCGCGGCGACGGTGTCGATGACCCGGCCGAGCAGCCAGGGGCCGCCGAGGCCGGCGAGAGCGGCCAGCGAGGTGACGGCGAGCATGCCGATGACGGGACGGCGGTCGGCCGCGATCAGCCGGCGGGCGGCCCGCGCGACCTCGCGCCGGCCGGCGATGGGAAGGAGTGTGCTCATGCGTCGTCCTCTTCGGTGCCGAAGGCGCGGGCGACCAGTGCCCGGTAGCCGGGTTCGGCGACGAGCAGCTCGCGGTGGGTGCCGGTGGCCGTGACCCGGCCGCCGACCAGGTAGTGGACGGTGTCGGCGCGGTCCAGGAGCACCGGTGAGGTGGTGGCGAGGACGGTGCCGCGGCCGGCGCGGGCGTGGCTGAGCCGGTCGGCGATGGCGGCCTCGGTGTGCGCGTCGACGGCCGACGTGGGCTCGGCGGCGAGCAGCATCTCCGGGTCGGCGTAGACCGCGCGGGCCAGACGGACCCGCTGCCGCTGGCCGCCGGACAGATTGCGCCCGCCCCACGCGACGGTCCGGTCCAGGTCGGCGCCGACGTCGTGGGCGACGGCCGTGTCCAGAGCCAGGCGGACCCGGTCGTCGTCGGGGTCCTCCCGCCCGGCGACGACCTCGCGCAGCGGCCCGGCGAACAGGTCCGCGTCGTGGTCGGCGACCAGGATGCGGGACCGGATCTCGGGCTGGGCGATCCCGGCGAGCGGGCGGCCACCCCAGGTGGCGTCGCTCGGCAGATAGCGGCCGAGGCGGTCGAGAACCCGGGCCGTGTCGGCGGGCCGGTCGCCGGCGAGCGCGGTCAGCCGGCCGGGTTCGGCGCGCACCCCGGACTCGGGGTCGTGCAGAACGGACGGCCCGTCGGGCGCCGGGCCGCCGCCGGGGTCGTCCTCGGGCAGCCGCAGGAAGTCGGTGATCCGGCGGGCGGCGACCACCCCCCGGGTGACGTCGAACCCCACGAAGATCATCACGTTCACCGGGATGACCAGCATGGCGGTGTAGCCGTACACCGCGACCAGTTGCCCGGCGGTCAGGCCGCCGGTCACCGCGAGGCGCGCCGCCAGCCAGATCACCACGGCCAGGAAGACCACCGGCAGGCCGTCGCCGAGCGCGCCGATCCAACTGGACGGGCCGCCCACCCGGTAACCCTGGTCGCGCAGGCGGGCGGACTCCTTCTCGTACCGTGCGAGGTGGGTCTGTTTGCCGCCGAGGCCGTTGAGCACCCGCAGGCCGCCGACGACGTCGACGAGCCGGGCGTTCAGCACGCCCTGGTGCTCGCGGTACCGCGCGCCGGCCCGCTGGGTGCGGCGCAGCAGCGGCGCGATGATCAGTGCCAGCACCGGCACCCCGGTCAGGACCACCGCGGCGAGCATGCCGGAGATCTGGTGGAGCAGGACCGCGATCACTCCGAACGCGACCACCGATGCCGTTCCGACGCCGCCGACGTTCATCGCCCGGCCGACGGTCCACACGTCGGAGATGCCGATGGTGACCACCTCACCGGCGGTGACCCGGCGGGGCAGGGCCGCCCCCAGCCGGGTGGCGTGGGTCATCACCACGTCGGCGGTGCGCAGCGCGGCGGCCAGCCGCAGGCGGGTCATGTTGCGGTGCCGCATGATGCCGAGCCAGGCGCTGGCCACGCCGACGATCAGGATCACCCCGGCCCAGGTGAGCAGCACGTCGGTGCGGCGAGGCGTGAGACCGCGGTCGATGGCCTGCGAGATGAGCCACGGTGTGGCGGCCATGCTGGCGAACCACAGTGACCCGAAGACCGCGCCGAGCGCCACATGACCTTTCAGTTGCCGTAACAGCCACCACAGGAATCGGACCGGTCCGCGCGCATCCACCACGACGGCCATGCTGCCCCATCGCGGCACCGTGATGTCACCCGGTTTTCACCGGCCGAGCCGTCCCCTGCCGGGCCGCCACGGCCACGACCACGGCCCCGGCCAGGGCGAACGCGGCGGCCAGCGCGGTCGCGTCACTCAGCCCATCGGCGTACGCCTTCTGCTCCGGGAAGACTGTGCCGAAGATCGCAACCCCGAACGCGAATCCGAGCTGCCGGAACGTGTTCAGTGCCCCGCCGGCCATGCCGCTGCGCTCGGGCGGCGCCTCGGCCAGCACCGCCGACGACAGCACCGGCAGCACCACTCCGGCGCCGAGCCCGACCAGGATCAGCCCGGGGATCAGCACTGCCGCCCCGCTGCCGGAGTCCACCACGGACTGGGCCAGGGCGCCGGCGGCGATCAGCAGCAGCCCGGCGGTGACGGCGGTCCGCGGCGGGGCCTTCTGCAGCGCGTGCCCGGCGAACGCGCCGACCAGCAGGGCGGCCCCGCTCAGCGGCAGCGCGCCGAGCAGCCCGGCGTCGACCGGCCCGTGCCCGAGGACCCGTTGCAGCCAGATGGTCGTGTAGGGCAGGTAGGCGAACGCGGCGGCGTGGCACAGGAACGCGGCGATGATCATGGAGGTGAACGGCGCCCGCCGGAACAGCGTGAGGTCCAGCATCGGCTCCGTGGACCGGAGCTCCACCAGCACGAACAGCGCGATCCCGGCGAGTCCGGCGGCGAGCGGGCCGAGCACCGTCGCCGCGGTCCAGCCGTCGTCGGCGGCCCGGATCAGACCGTAGGTGATCGCCGTCGCGGCCAGGGTGAACGTGATCGTGCCGGAAACGTCGAACCGGCCCGCGCGCGGAGTCCGGGACTCGGCGACGGCACGCAGCGTGAACCACACGGCGGCCACGCAGACCGGCAGGTTGACCAGGAAGATCCAGCGCCAGCCGAAGTGTTCGGTGAGCAGGCCTCCGGCGAGTGGGCCGGCGGCGGTGGCGGCGCCGCTGACGGCGCCCCACACTCCGAACGCGACGCCACGGTCGCGGCCACGATAGGTGACGTTGAGGATGGCCACGGTGGTGGCGAACATCGCGGCGCCGCCGATGCCCTGCAGCACGCGGGCGGCGATCAGTGCGGGCATGCTCGGGGCCACCGCGCAGAGCAGCGACGACACGGCGAAGATCAGCAGACCGATGAGGTACGTGACACGGCGCCCGTACCGGTCGGCGAGCGCTCCGGCGCCGAGCACCAGGGCCGCGAGCGCCAGGGCGTAGCCGTCGAGGATCCAGGCCAGGTCGTGCGGGCCGGCGTTCAGGTGGCCGGCGATGCTGGGCAGCGCGACCACCACGATGGTGACATCGACGAGCAGCAGGAAGGTGCCGAGCAGGACGGCGACCAGCGGTATCCATTTTCGCATGCGACGCACGTTGCTGCCGGCGATACCGAGGAGGCTACGATATCGGCGGCATATGGCGGATCTCGACGTCACGATAGGCTTCGTTGGTGGAAATCGACGGCCTGGACCGGCAGATCGTGCACGCGTTGCGGATCGACGGCCGGGCCGGCTACCGCGAGATCGGCGCGCTGCTCGGCGTCTCCGACCAGACCGTGGCCCGCCGCTACCGGCGGTTGCGCGAGGGTGCCGGGGTCCGCGTCGTCGGTCTGCCCAATCCGATCCGGCTCGGCTACGAGTCGTGGATGCTGCGCCTGCACTCCCGGCCGGACATGGCCGCCACCCTGGCCGAGGCCCTGGCCCGCCGTGGCGACACCGGCTGGGTGAGCCTGTTCTCCGGCGGCACCGAGATCTCCTGCCTGGTCCAGGTGCCCGCGCACGCCGACCGGGAGACCCTGCTGCTGCAGAAGCTGCCGCGCACACCGGGGCTGATCTCGGTGAGCGCGCACTGCCTGATCCACCACTACGTGGGCGGCGCGGTCGGTCCCGACCGCCGGGACGACTACCTGACGCCCGAGCAGACGGCCGCCCTCAGCGCCGACGTCCCGGCGCCGGGGTCCCCGGCGCCGCCGGAGAGGCTGGCCGACGGTGACGCCGCGCTGATGGAGGCGCTGGCCCGCGACGGCCGGGCCGGGTTCGCCGAGCTGGCCGCCGCGACCGGCTGGCCGGAGTCGACGGTCCGTCGCCGCATGCGCGACCTGCGCCGCTCCGGCATCCTCTACTACGACGTCGAGGTGCGGCCGCAGACCTTCGGTTTCCGGGCCCCGGTGCTGCTGTGGGTGACCGTCGCCCCGGCCCGGCTGGCGACTGTCGGCGCCGCCCTGGCCGGGCACGACGAGGTGGTGTTCGCGGCCGCCACCACCGGGGCGACCAACCTGGTGGCGACCGTCGTCTGCCGCGACATGGCCGCGTTCTACCGCTACCTGACGGAGCGGATCAGCGGCCTGGACGGCGTCGACCGCGTCGAGTCCGCGCCGCTGTTGCGGCACGTCAAGCAACTCGGCGCGGTCGCCACCCAGAGGTGAACCTCGTGTTACGGCCGCTCGGTCCGCGCCGGGTCGCCGCGCACCAGCTCGTCGTGGATCCGCCAGCGGGCGGTCTCGACGGCCCGGCCCGCCGCCGCGTCGCCGGCTTGCAGGCGTTCCCGCAGCAGCCGCAGCGCGGTGCTCCGGTTCAGGCTGAACTGCCGCTCGGTGTCGACCACCACCACGATGCCGGACGGCCGGTGGGTGGCCCGGACCGCGGTGCTGGCCTTGTTGCGGTGCTGCCCGCCGGGCCCACCGGTGCGGGTGGGCACGATCTCGACGTCGCCCTCGTCGAAGACGGTCCGCGGCGTCTCCACCTGACAGGGCTGGGCGGTCACATACCAGTTCTTGCGCCCCGGGCCGGTCCGGTAGGGGCTCGGCGCCTGCCAGCACAGCGTCCCCGACCACGAGCCGGCGAACTGCTCGGCGCCGGCGCCGTCGATCGCCAGCAGCACCGACCGGAACGTGCCGGGCCGTTCCCCGGGCACCGTCTCCACCCGCCGGGTGGCGACCTTCCGCTTCGCGGCGTCGGCTTCCAGCCGCCGCACCAGCTTCGCCAGGGCCCAGCAGCACTCTTGCGGCCCACGTCCGGCGGACAACATCAGATGTACGGTCATCACGCCCACCTCCGGAACGGAGCGATCCGGCCCGTCCCCGGCGGACGGGATCCGCCGGCGCGGTATCCCGTCTCGGCGAAGCCCGCGTCGATGGAGCCGGGCCCGGTCCGGGGCGGCGGCCCGCCGGGTATCGGGCGGCGCCGGCTCCGGGCTGCGGGCGCCGGAGCGGACGCGCGTTTCCACCATCCGATCACGACTTCTCACCGCCCCGGCGCGACGGACGGGTGGAGGAGACCGGCCGCGGCGGACGGCCGGACAGCCGTGGTCGCAGCACCGCGACGCAGCCGCTGACCGGGCGGCGACCCGCGCTCATCGCCGGCCGCCGCGACGCGGCGCGACATCGGCCGTCTTGTAGGTTACTAGCGGCAACGTGCTCACCACCGGGGTGGCGAGCCGGTGCGCGACCAGATCGCCGATCACCTGCTCGATCCGTTTGTAGGCGGTCGGCGCCTCCTCGAAGAGCAACTGCCGGTCGCCGCAGACGACGAGGGACCCGACGGTCGTACGCCGCAGCTCCTCGACCGTGTGTTTGACCTTGCCGCGCCGCAGCGCGTCGGCCCGGGACATCTTGCGCCCGGCCCCGTGCGCCACGGAGTGCCCGGCCTCGGCGCCGGCGTGGCCGGCCACCAGGAACGAGTGGGTGCCGCGGGTGCCGGCGATGAGCACGTCACGCCCGTCACCCGGCGCCGCGCCCTTGCGGTGCAGGTAGGAGCCGTCGCGCACCCGCACCGAGTTGTGGCACTCGTCGGTGACCGGGTCGCCGAGTTCGGCGCCGAGCGCGGCGGCGACCCGCTCGGCCATCAGCCGTCGGTTGAGGTGCCCCCAGCGGACCGCGTCGTCGTGCGCGGCCAGATAGGCGTCCGCGTCGGCGGCCGGCCCGGCGCCGTGCACCTCGGTGTGGGCGCGCAGGATCCGCTCGCCCAGGCCGCGGGAGCCGCTGTGCACGATGAGCACGGTGTCACCGGCGGCCAGACCGAGCCGGGCGGCGTGGCGATCGTCGAGGACGGCGTCGACCCGCGCGAGTTCGACGAAGTGGTTGCCACGGCCGACGGTGCCGAGTTGGTCGGTGTAGGCGGCCGGGATCTCCACATCGCCCAGATCGGCGGGGTCCAGGGGCGCGTCCAGGTCGGGGAACCGGGTGGCCAGCCGCTCCGGCACGACGCGCTTGAGCCGGAACGGGAACACCGCGATGCCGCAGCCGATGTCGGAGCCGACGAGGAACGGGTAGAGCACGGACGACGTCATGGCGGCGCCGATCGGGGCGCCCTTGCCGGGGTGCAGGTCGGGCATCCCGGCGACGTGGATCATGCCGTCGAGGGCGGCGACCTGGTGGCACTGGTCGACGGCGCTCGACTCGATCCAGCTACCGGGCGAGGCGAAGACCTGGACGGTGGCGGACGTCGTGGAGACAGGGTTCTGCTGAGACAAGAGGTACTTCTTCCCATGGCGAAGGCGTGCCTCACAGAGGGCACGGCTCACTGATCGTTTGCGCTTGGGGAGTTCCTCAGTACGTCATGCGGACCACCCTGGCGGACCGCCGTCGCGGCCGCAATCGAATTTCCGCCGCAGAGTGTCCGCTGTCCGCTCGGCCGCATTTGACATACCACGGAAACAGGTACGGGCTGGGATTACCAAAATGTTACTGGCCAGTTAAGTTATCCACATCCATCTATATCTGGAGCCCCACGTCCCAGGGAGTTCCCATGCCCGTTCCCGCCCGCCGGAAGGCATCCCTCCTGACCGTCGTCTGCGCGGCGGCCGCCGCCTTCCTCGCAGCGCCCGTCGCCCCGGCCATCGCGGCCAACCCGTACGAGCGCGGCCCCGCCCCCACGAACGCCAGCATCGAGGCCAGCCGTGGCACCTTCGCGACCGCACAGGTCACGGTGTCGCGCACCAGCGGCTTCGGCGGCGGCACCATCTACTACCCGACCGACACCAGCGCCGGGACGTTCGGAGCGGTCGCCATCGCGCCCGGCTTCACGTCCACGCAGTCGAGCGTCGCCTGGCTCGGCCCGCGGCTCGCCTCGCAGGGCTTCGTGGTGTTCACCATCAACACCCTGAGCACCCTCGACCAGCCGGACAGCCGCGGCACCCAACTGCTGGCCGCGCTCGACTACCTGACCCGGACCAGCACGGTGCGCACCCGCATCGACGCGAACCGCCTCGGCGTGATGGGTCACTCGATGGGCGGCGGCGGCAGCCTGGCCGCGGCCCGCACCCGCCCCGCACTCCAGGCAGCGATCCCGATGACCCCGTGGCACGGCACGAAGGGCTGGTCCACGGTCCGCGTCCCCACCATGATCATCGGCGCGGAGAACGACACCGTGGCCCCGGTCTCCTCACACGCGGAGCCGTTCTACACGAGCATGACCACGGCCCCGGAGAAGGCTTACCTGGAAGTGAACAACGCCAGCCACTCCGCGCCCACCTCCGGCGGCAACGTCACCGTCGCCAAGTACAGCCTGTCCTGGCTCAAGCGGTTCATCGACGACGACACCCGTTACGACCAGTTCCTCTGCCCGCCCCCGTCCGGATCCACCATCCAGGAGTACCGCGCCACCTGCCCGCACTCCTGACCGCTCCCGGCGACCGACCTGTACCGGCAACCGGGATCCGGCTCGACCGGGTCCCGGTTGCCGGCCGCTCACCGGCAGGTCCACTCACACGCAGGTCCACTCACAGCCAGGTCCAGCAGTACAGGTGCTCACCCGCGTCGCGTGCCTCGCCGGCCAGAGTGACCAGTTCGGTGAGGCACGGCACCAGGACGTCGTCCGGGGCGCCCGGCCAGCGCAACTCCTCGATCCGCGCCCAGCGTGCGGCCAGTTCCGGGATCCGGGCGTCACCGAGGCCGGCCAGAGCGTCGCGGGCGCGGTCGCCGAGCTCCTCCACCCAGGGGCCCTCGTGTGCGGTGAGCAGGTCCGGGTCCTGCTCGGCCGGCCAGATCAGGCGTCCGCCGACCAGGCCGGCGGTCCACGGCTCGTCGAGAATGAAGCCGATCAGCTGACCGAGAGCCACGCCCGCGTCGATGCCCTTGGCCTCGACCACCCCGGTCGGCCAGCCCTCGACGGTTGCCGGCGAGTCCGCGTCGTGCCGGTCCATCAGATCGACGACGGCGGCGGCGTCCGGCGCCCGGAAGTAGTCGTGCAGCACACCCATGCGGCAGGACTCTAGTGAACCTCTTCCCGGCCCGGGAGCCCGGCGGTGCGAGGCCGCCGGGCAGCGACACGGAGTTCAGTCGGCGAGCCAGACGGAGAACTTGTCGCCGTACTCGGTGAAAGCGACCGCGACCACCAGCAGCCAGGCGGCGATGAAGAGGACCGCCCGGGCAATCCGGCGCCGGTCGCGCTCGCGGGCGGCGGCCGACAGGGCGAGCCCGCCGAGGATCACGCCGAGAGCCGCCGCCGGGATGATCAGCATCGCGACCACCCGGGCGGTGCCGATGATCCAGGCGAACGGGTTCGCGACCGAGTCCCAGCCGAACGGGATCGCGTCCTTGGGATCGCCGAGACGCTCCAGTCCCGGGTCGGCCAGGGCGCCCCAGTCGCCGGTGCGGACCACGGCCAGCAGCAGCACGCCGACACTGCCGAGCAGGTACATCCCGAGCAGCGCCCACTGCGCCGCGTCCAGCAGACGGCCGCGACGGCGGGTCGTGTTCATGGACGGCAACCTATCGCATCTAGAACAGCGTCGGAGGACCCTCGGCCTCCGGCAGCGAGGACGGATCCGGCGATACGGGCAGCGGCTCCAGCTCCGGCACCAGGGCCCGCACCTCGTCGTGGAAACGGCGGCACAGTGCCGGGGCGTCCGCGTTGTCCGGAGTGTGGACGAAGACGGTCGGCGAACGGCCCTCCCGCAACCACCCGGCGACCACCGGCACCCACCGCTGCCAGCCGCCGACGGTCCGGTCGACGGCGTCGCGGCCCAGGTAACGGACGATCGGCTGATCGGTGAGGGCCACGGTGCGCAACGGCATGCGGGGCTTCTTCATCCACGCGTCCCGCTCGGCGTCACTGGTCGGCGGCGTCCGGAAGAACTCGGTGGTGTCGAACGGCACCCACTCCGCCCCGACGCCGGCGAGCACCTCCTCCAGCCGGTGCGGGTCGTGGAAGAACGCGGGATCGCGCACTTCCACGGCGTACCGCAGATGGCCCGGAAGGCCCCGCAGGAACCGGGAGAGAACCGGAAGGTCACCGGGTCCGAAGGACCCCGGCAACTGCACCCACAGAGCATGGGTACGGTCGCCGAGCGGCTCGATCGCCCGCAGGAACTCCGGCAGGCCGGACACGTCGGCGAGCCGATGCGAGTGGGTGATCTCGCGCGGCAGTTTGAGGACGAAGCGGAAGTCCGCCGGAGTCTGCTCCGCCCACGTGGCGACGGTCTCCCGGGACGGGGTCGCGTAGAACGTGGTGTTCCCCTCGACCGCGTTGCACCAGCCGGCATATGACCGGAGACGATCAGAGCCGGAGTGCGGCAGGAACCGGCCCTGCCACGACTTGAGGCTCCACATCGCGCACCCGACGTGCAGGCGCGTCACTGGCCCCACCGGTCGCCGTGGATCGCGGCGCTGAGCGGGCGGCGCTGCCGCCAGCCGTGCCGTTCCAGGTCGGGCACCTCCTCCAGGTGGGTGACCGGGCCCAGGCAGAGCCAGGCGACCGGCCGGATCCCGGACGGGATGCCGAGCAGCTCGCGCAGGAACTCCTCGCGGTAGAACGACACCCAGCCGACCCCGAGCCGTTCCGCGGTCGCGGCCAGCCACAGGTTCTGGATCGCCAGACAGACCGAATAGAGGCCGGCGTCGGCGATGGCGTGCCGGCCGAGCACCGCGGGCCCGCCGCGTTCCGGGTCGTAGGTGACCACGACCGACAGGCTCGACTCCAGCACGCCGTCGATCTTGATGCGGGCGAACCGGTCCGCGGCCTCACCGTCGAGGGTGGCGGCGAAGATCTCCCGCTCGGTGTGCACGTGCCGGTGGAAGGCCTCGCGCACCGGGTCCGAACGGACGACGACGAAGTCCCACGGCTGGGAGAGGCCGACGCTCGGGGCGGCGTGCGCGGCGGACAGGATGCGTTCGAGGCTCTCGGGGGCCACGGGCTCCCCGGTGAACTCGCCACGGACGTCGCGGCGGCGGTGGATGACCTCGTACAGGTCGTTCATCACCGCCGGACGGTACCAGTGGATGCGCGGGCGACCAGCGCCGGGACGAAGGTCGCCTGCTCATGCACGTGAGCCGGGTTGGTGGCCTCGTCCAGGACGAGACGCGCCGCCGTACGCCCCAACTCCTGCCGTGGCTGGCGCACCGAGGTCAGCGGGACCGCCGCGGCCGCCGCGAAGTCGATGTCGTCGAACCCGACGATCGCCAGATCGTCCGGCACCCGCAGCCCGGCGGTGACCGCGTGCTGGAGCAGGCCGAGCGCCAGCAGATCGTTGGCGCAGAACGCCGCGGTGGGCCGGCGGCGGCTCGGCAGCCCGGCCAGCCGCTCCCCCGCCGAGCGCCCCTCGTTGACGGTGAGCGCCTCGGTCGGCAGGTGGATCAGGTCCTCCTCGGGCATGCCGAACTCGGCCCACACCGCCCGCGCGCCCTGCAGCCGCTCCCGGACCTGCCCGATGCTTTCCGGCCCGCCGACGAACGCGACCCGCCGGTGACCGCGATCGATCAGATGCTCCACCGCGATCCGCCCGCCCAGCACGTCGTCGACGGCGACCGAGCAGTGCCCGCCGGCCCGGCTGAACCGGTCGACCATGACGAACGGGACACCGCGCTGGGCGATGTCGGCGAGATGCGCCGCGTCCGGATCGACCGGGGTGATCAGGATGCCCTGGACCCGCTGCTGCAGAAGCCGGTCGAGGTGCTTGGCCTCCCGCTCGGAGCGGCCGCTGCTGTTGCAGACGAACAGCGACAGGTCGGCGTCCTCGGCGGCGGTCTCGATGCCCTCGGCGACATCGTGGAAGAACGGGTTGCCGCCGTCGAGCATCACGTAGGCCAGGGCGCGGCTGGTGCCGGCGCGCAGCTGGCGGGCCGACTCGTTGCGCACGAAGCCGAGGTCGGCCATCGCCCGCTCGACCCGCTCCCGGGTGGTGGAGCTGACCACGGCGGGCCGGTTGAGCACGTTGGAGACCGTGCCCAGCGAGACGCCCGCGGCGGCGGCGACATCCTTGACCGAGGGGGCACGCCCGTTGCGCGGTTGCTGAGTCAACCTGGGCCTTCCTAACCGAGGCGGGGTGGGCGCCATGATGGTACGCATGACGCTTGAAACATTTCAATCCCACCCGGAGGCCACGTAGGTGTACCAACGTGTATACCAAGCGTGTTCATGACCGCGTCGCCGCCCCACACCCACACCCACACCCACACCCACACCCACACCCACGCCGACGCCGACGCCGACGAGCGGATGCGTGCGGCCATCCTCTCCACCGAGTCGCGTCCCGGCCACCACCTCCCGGGCGAAGGCCATCGCCGGGCGGCTCGAGGTCTGCCGCGCTTTCACCCGGGAAGCGCTGTTCCGCCTGGTCCGGGAGGGTGTCGACGTCCAGCGTAAAGGCCGGACGATCCATGATCACACCCTGGCCAAGATCCACGCTGCCCGCGAGACCCACGAAGAAGAACCGTCGAGCGCGGCGGCGAACCTGGCACTGGCCGGGCACGAGCGCCGAGCCGGGCGCAGTCCGGGCCGGCGCAGACCCCGAACGCGGGCGCAGACCGAGCCGGGCACGGGCGCAGACCGAGCCGGGCTGGGCTGGGCTGGGCTCAGGAAAGCGCAACGCGCGATCCGCAGGAAACTCAGAGCAACAGCACCATCGCTATGGTCTCGGCCAGCAAGGCGACGGCCAGGGCCAGGCCTAATATCTGGGCCGGCGGGAGTGCGGCGGTGGCGGTGACTCGGCGGATGACGGGGCCGTCCAGGGCCGCGAGCACCTCAACAGCGCGCACCGAACCGCCGCGACCGGTGGCGGCCCTGGCCAGGGAACCGGAGCGGGACGGGGTCAGCCGCACCAGGTCGCCGGAGCGGAGGGAGTCGCGTGGGGCGTCGGTCCGCAAGACGACGTGGACGGTCGACCCGCTCGCGGCGCGGACGGTGAACTCCCAGACGGCGTTGGAGCCGGCACCGGCCGGGACCCAGCGCTGGGCGGCGACCACTGCGGCGACAACGAGTAGCGGGACGAGCAGGCCGACCAGCAGCAGGCCGGTGCCCACACCGCCGGAGAGCGATCGGCCCACTATGGCGGCGATGCTGATCAGGGCCGCGGCCGAGACCGCGAGGAGGCCGGGCACGGAGCGGCTGGGCAGGGCTGCGGCGGTGATACGGACGGAGCCGGTGATCATCCCGACGCGCGGATCTGAATCTGGCGTCGAGCCCGAATCCGGCATCGAGGAATCGGCCGCACCGGACCGGTTCACCGCGGGCGGCAAGGCCTGTGGGCGCCGGCCTTGCCGCGAGTCGCCCCGCGATGAAGCGCCGTGTGACGGACCGCCGTGCGATGAGGTGCCGAACAGCGGGCTTCCATCCGATGAAGTCCTGTGCGGCGGGGTCCCTCGCGAGGTGTCTCCCTCCGGTGAAGGCCTACGCGGCGCAGTCCCCCACGACGCGCCCTCATCCGGTGGAGTTCGTCGCGACGGGTTCCCCCGCGGCGGCGTGCCATGTGGGGGCGTTCGCTGTGACACGCCGGACGGGTCACCGCGGGGTGGAGTGGAGGATGGACGGCGGCTCGGTGAAGTCGCACCCGGTGGCGTGCCGTTCACCTGCGTGGCACCGCTGCTGAAATCACGCTCGGTGCGCGAGGTTCCCGCTGAGTCCTGGCCGGCCCACGGACGGACGGCCGGATGGCCACGGAACAGTCGGTCGTCGTCATGGCCGAACAGCGAGTCCGGCCGGACCGTCGCCTCGGCGGCGGGCCGCTCGGAAGCGGGCCGCTCGGAAGCGGGCCGCTCGGAAGCGGGCCGCTCGGAAGCAGACCCTTCAGAAGCCGGCCACTCAACGGCCGACCGCTTGGAGCCGAGCGGGTTCGGCGGGTCGAGCGGGTCCACCGGATCCGGCGGGTCGAGCGGATCGTCCTCGGGACGCGGGGTGGCCCACGAGGGCGGGTCGGCGGTCATGCGGGCGGCCGCAGATTCCGGGAGTCGCACTGGTTCTTGAACTCGTCGGCGGACAGGTGCCCGAAGTGTTCGGCACACCAGTCGAGCACGGCCTGCTTGTCCGGAAAGTCGCCGATCGCGAACGTGACCCACAGGAACTGTCCCCCGGCGGTCCGCTGCCGCTTGCCGTAGTCGGTGCTCTTCACCAGGATCACCGGGTGCTCGGCGGAGCCGTGCTCGTCTCGCAGACGCTGGTGTTCGGCGAGGATGTCGGTGGTCTGGAAGGTGTGCGTGCCGTCGGCGGCGACCTGGAACCGGTCGAAGACGCCGGGATACTTGGAGGCGATCTGGGCGGCGAGCCGGCCGTCGAACGTGACGGCCGCCAGACCCTCCGCCCGCAACGCCTCCAATTGAGCCAGCGCTTCGGCCTGCGGATCAGCGCCTTCGCTCACGGGAGGGGTCTCGGTGGGAGAGGTCTCCGCGGGAGGGGTCTCGGTGGGAGTGGCCTCGGTGGGAGTGGCCTCGGTGGGCACCGCCTTCGTCGCCACGGTCTCGGTCGCCGGGAGCTGCTGGAGCGAGCCGTTCGAGCCGTCGCCGGCGCCGGTGTCCGCGCGGTTGCCGGAGCGCAGCAGGACGACACCGCTGACGGCGCCCACCAGCAGCAGGACGGCGAGGGCCGCGACGATCAGCGGCAGCCTGCCGTAGCCGGTGGGGCGCGGAACCGGCTGGAGCCGATCGGGCGTCGCGCCCCCGTACACCGCAGGGTCGTGGGGGTTGAAGGTGTTGGCGGCGCCGGTCATCGGAATGGTCATCGGGTCGAACGGCATGGTGGGGTCGGCCGGTGAGTCGGGCTGCCCGCCGGCGGTGAACGGCGCCGGCGGGTCCCAGGCGCCTCGCTGCGGTTCGCGGTCGGTCATCGCCGTTCAGTCCTCGAACACCACGAATTCTTGATCTTTTCCCGAGTCACCGGACGAAGGGCGTAACGCGATTCCACCCGGCGCTCGCATTCGATTTCCATGACGCCCCCGAGGATGATTCCGCCCTGTCCTCCCGGCCCGGACACCGCGAGCGTAACAGCGCATTTGTCTCCCGCACCAGACGCCGCTCACCACGTCGGACACCAATGGTCGAACCGTCGTCCAGCAGCGATGATCGTCAGCTAGGACCGACCGGACATCCGGTTTGCGAGGTGGACGATCACATTCCGCTCCCTGCCGGAATCCGCCCGCGGCGGCATGACCGATTCCATTCCTTCCCACCGGGATTCTCGTCCATCCGCAAGACGGTCATGCCACCGCCGGATTCACCGAACCGGATTCCACCGCTAGGGTGAACGTTGTTTCGGCGTCCGCGACAGGTCGATCCGGCCCAGACGGTCACATCGCCGAGCCGAGCCGAACCGAGCCGCTGCAGAGCCGCCGGGTCCAGAGACATCGTGGCGGGCGCGACCCGGTCCGAGCACGTCCCCGAGGACGTCCGCCGAGAGAATGCGGTGGGCGGGCACGAAGGGCGCCGCTATGGTCGGCCGTTGTGAGACTGCCTGTCGCGAACAGCGTGGAGGCCTTCGGCGCCCTCGACGAGGTCGCGTTGCGGCCCGGCGCCGAGGCTCTGCTGCATGACCTGGGCGTCGACGCCGCCACCGCCGAGCGGTTCACGACCGGATCGCTTCCCGTCTACCGGGCCGGCGACCTGGTGCTGAAACTGTTCCCGCAGGTGCACGTCGACGAGCACCCGGTGGAGACCGCGGTCCTCCAGGCCGTGCACGGGCGGCTGCCGATCCCGACGCCCCGAGTCGTGGGCTCCGGCGAGCGCGACGGCTGGGGATACGTGCTGATGAGCCGCATGCCGGGTGTGCCGCTCACCGAGGCCTGGAACGACATCCCGGCCGCCGGACGGGACCGGCTCGCCGACGATCTGGGGCAGGCCGTCGCCGCGCTGCACGCCCTGCCACCACCGGCGATCGACGACTGGTGGCCGCGGGACTGGGACGCGTTCGTCGCCGGGCAGCGGACCGGCTGCGTGGAGCGGCAGCGCGACCGCGGGCTGGCTCCGGAGTGGCTGGAGCAGATCCCGGCCGCGCTGGACGTGGACCTGACCGACAGCCGGCGGGTACTGCTGCACACCGAGATCATGCGCGACCACCTGCTCGTGTCTCCTGAAGGCGGATGGCACTTCAGCGGGCTGATCGACTTCGAACCGGCGATGCGGGGCGCCGCCGAGTACGAGTTCGTCGGCGTCGGCTGTTTCGTCGCCGAGGGGGACGCCCGCTTCCTCGGCCGGTTCCTGCGCGCCTACGGCCATCCGGCCGACACCGGATTTCCGCGCCGGATGATGGCGTGGTCCCTGCTGCACTACTACAGCAACCTGCCGGCCTGGATGAGACGCCTGCCCGGCCCGGCGCGGCCGACCTTCGACGACCTGGCCGACCGCTGGTTCGGCACCGCATGACACGGGCGACGTGCCGGCGGCTCTCACAGGCGGCGAACTCCGCGCACGTCACGGCGGTCGTTCCCGGCGGATGACGCCACGTGCACGACGTCCGGCCGGCCGGGCCGCACCGGAATCCGCACCGTGCGGACCGGCCCGACCAGCCTGGTCAAGGTGTCCGCGAACCCGGGCTCCGGCGACGCGCTCCACACGCCGAGGACCCCGCCGGGCAGCAGGTGCTCGCGCAACATCGCCAGCCCCGACCTCCGGTACAACCCCGTGGCGTGATCGACGACGGTCCAGCCGGGCCCGTTGTCGACGTCCAGGCAGATCGCGTCGAACCGGTCGCTGGTGCCGGTCAGCCAGACCGCCAGGTCCCCTGTCACCAGCCGCACCCGCGGATCGTCGAGCGCACCCTCACTGAACGGGCGCAGCACCCCGCGATGCCAGTTCACGACAGCCGGCTCGACCTCCACCACGATGATCTCGGAAGCCGCCGTGCGCACCGCCTCGGCCAGCGAGAACCCCAGCCCGAGACCAGCGATCAGCAGCCGTGGCCGCGGCTTCGCGACGGCCAGAGCGGCGCGGACCAGCATCCGCCCCGACAGTCCCGAGCGCGTGTCCATCAGGAAGACCCCGTTGCTGAACAGCTCGAAATGCCCGTCCCGGCTCCGCAGGACCAGCTCACCCCGATCGGTGAAGACCCGCTCCTCCATGGGCGGCAGCCTACGCACCCGATGGACCGTCGTCGATAAGTTACGGTGACTCCTCGTGAGCTTCGACGGCGACACGACGGTTCCTGATCACTGCACCGAGTCCCTGGCACGGGCCCGCCGCCACAGCATCGACACCGCCGGAGCCCTCGCCGTCGCCGCTGTGGGCAGCGGCAGCGCCCCCCTCTACCTGCTCGTCTACCCCGACCGGCTGGAACTGGCCAGCGCCGGCGGAATGCTCGGCACAGGAGCCGGCCGGGAACGGATCGAGTACACCGCCATCGACGACGTGACCGCCCGTGATCGGCTGATCCGATCATCGCTGGAGATCAGCACGGGCGGGCGCACGGTGTCCTTCAGCACCGGGACCCTCGGCCGCGGCCGGGAGGCCGCGACCTACCTCGCCGCGCTCATCCGGCAGCGGCTGGGCGCGACGCCCGACAACACGGCCCTGCTGCACCAACTGGCCGCCCTGCACACCGCGGGCTTGCTGACCGACGAGGAGTACGCCGCGAAACGGGCCACGCTCCTCAGCTAGAGAGCGGGCGGTGACGAGGTCTGCTCCGCCAAGCCGGCCCGGTCACCGGCTGGACAGGGCGGCGATGAGCTCGTCCGCCCCGGTAGTGCGCGGCCGGTCGCTCACCTGGCCGTCGCCGATCTCCACGACACGCCACCGGCCGTCCGCATGCCGGGTGAGGTCGGCGGTCACGAACGGCAGGCCCAGGGCGCCGATCGCGTCACCCACCCCGGGCAGGTCGACGCCGTCGGACGGCAGGTCATCCGGCGTGTCGGGATGAGCCGTGGCCAGGCGACACGAGCCCCCGACCCACCAGGTCCGCACCTCGGCGCCGGTGAACGACTCGAACCGGCGCAGGACGAACCCACCGGTGAACCCGTCACCCCGCAACTCCCGGAAACGACTGGCGACCGCCCACGCCGCCACACCGTCGGTGACATCGGGGAGGTACGCCGCCTCATGCCAGTAATGCTTCATCGACTTCGTGTAGTCCCGCAGCACCGCCGGACCCGCGCCCAGCGCCGCACAGGCCCGGACGAAACCCTCCCGGCCGTCACCGTCGGTCCACACCGTCTCCGGGGTCGCGCTCCCGACAGCCGCGTACCAGCCGGGCAGCTCGTGGGCACGCCGGTACTGCTCCGGACTCGTCCGCAAGGTCACCCCGCGGGCGGCCAGGGCACCCGCCAGGGCCGCGTACCGTTCGCTGCTCAGCATCCAGCCCCGGTAGACGGCGTCGGCACCCGCCGGCACCCGCGAGACCGCCGCCGCCGCGCTGTCCCCCACCCCGGACGCACCGGTTCCGGCCGCGCCGGCCGGTTCGCCGCTGGACAAGGCGTCGTGGTCGATCAGCGCGACCTCGATCCCGGCATCGCGGGCGGCTCGGGCCTCCTCGGCGAAATGCTCGTCGGGGCGGCGCGGACGAAGGACATCAGAGGGAACCAGCAGCATCACGCCGAAATGATCCGCCGTTCCCCACGCGCACGCCTCCCATTTTCCGTCGCCACGAGGGTGCCGGCGGAGCCCTCGCGGGCGGGCCGGGCCAACGGCGAGAGGGCGGCGAGCAGGATCAGCGCCGCCGGCGGCAGGAAGTCGATATCGATGATGATCGCCGCGACCCCGGCACCCAACAGCAGCGGGCTCCAGACCGGGACGCGCCGAGCTGCCACCAGCAGGCCGAGCAGGGCCAGCAAGCCGAGCGAGAAGAGCAGCGGGCCGGCGATCCACAACGGTTCGGGCAGGGGCGCCGCCTCTCGGAAGGCCACCGAGAGGTCGCCGGCGATCACCCAGAGAAAGCAGGCCACTCCGGCGACGACAGCGCCCGCGGCCACCGTGGCGACCGTGCGGGCGCCGGCGGGAACAAGCGGGCGGACGGCCGCGGCCAGCACACCGAACAGGACCATGGCGGCGAAGAACATCATGTGGGCGAGAGTCCAGACGAGCCCTGGGCCGCGGGCGCCGTCAAGGCCGTCGATCAGGCGAAGCAGACCGTAGGCCAAGAGCAGGACCGGCGCCTCCATCGCGAGGTGGCGAACCGTAGCGCTGTTCGATGGCATGGCCTGAACGTACGTCCGGGCGGCGACGTGACGCGTCCGGCGCTTTCCCTGCCACTACCCCGATTTCAACCCCCGGGTGCCTCGCCACAACCCCTAAGGCATCCTAGGAACCTGTCCCGCTTGGTCTCCCGCCTGACCCGTCGCGACGAAGCATCTCGGCGAGGCCTGGATCGCGGCGCGAGGTAGACGAGACAGGCCGTGCGGGGAGACGAGACAGGGACGGATACGCAGAAGTCATCGCCTCGGCAGCGCGGCGGCACGCCTTTCCTATTAGGCAGATAGGAATGCTATGCTCGCCGCCCCGGGCGAGACCGGGCCGGACGTGGCGAGGGAAGCCGGGAATGAGGCTGGCGTGGGCACCCTGAACGAGCAGGCGGCCGAGGAGTACATCGCAGCGCGGGCGTTCACGCCGGGCGTGCCCGGCTTCGTAGGGATAGCGGTGGACCTGCTGGTCGATCCGGCCTGCGCGCCGTCGGGGCGGCGACCGCTCCGGCACGGATTCCTGGACACACGGTCGCCGCGGATCCTGGTGGTCAGCGGGCCACCGTCCCCCGGCCTCGAGGTGGCTCTTCGCCGGATGGGCGACGACCTGGACGCTTCGGCGCGCATCGTCGACCGGCACCGGCTGACCGTGGTGCCGCAGGCCACCGGCACGCTTCATCCGGAGAGTCCGGCGCACGCCATCGTCACCGCGACCGCCGGCATCCGGGTCGGGCTGGAGGCGGGGCTGGACGGAGGCGGACCGCTGGGGCTGCACCGGCGCTGGGGGCTGGCGCACATGCTCGCGCCGGTGCTGGCGGCCGCGTTCGCGAACGCTCCGCTGCGGCACGGGCGGCCGACGGGCTGGCGCAGTGTGCGTCAGGCTCTTCGCCGCGACCTGCCGCTCGGCCCAGTCCGGGGTGAGCCGCAGGCCGCGTGGGCGGCGTACGTGATGGACACGCCCGCCGGCACCGGCAGCACGCCGCGGCAGACACTGCGCGCCGGAGGCCGGCTGACGCCCGCCGAACTGAACCGGCACCTGGCCGGATTGCGTCCGCCGGTGGCCGCGCGCGGCCATCTGGAACTCGACGTCGCCGACCGGCAGGCCGGCAACGGCTGGCGGGTTCCGGCAGCCGTCACGGCGGTGCTGCTCGATGATCCGCGCGCCGCCGAGGAGGCCACCGAGGCCACCGCCCGGCTTGCCGGCGAGCCGGCGCTGTGGGAGCGCGCGGCCCGCGACGCGCTCACCGACCCGGCGCTGGCCGCGGCCGCCCGGGACTGCTTCATGGCCGCCTACGCGGCTCTCTCCCGGCAGGGCGTCTCCCGCGAGTTGCGCGACGCGGTGGCAGATTTCATCGAGCGGTACGTGTGCCGCAACCGCTGCCCGGCCGACGACGTCCTCGACGGCGCCACCGCCAGCCCCTGACACTCCAGGGCCCCGGATCGCGCGACCGGCGTGGATGGCGAGCCGGCGACCGACACGGCCTCCACGGATCACCGGCAGCCCTTCGAACTGCACTTTCAACCCCTTGGTTGACAACACTCATCGGGCGGCCTAGCTTAGGTTTCAACCAAACGGTTCAACCTAAGCACCACGTTCAGACCGGGCACTCGAGCCGGGCAGCGGAGATGAGGACTGATGTCGACGGACACGATGGCACGGGTCTTCGGCGCGCTCGCCGACCCGACACGCATCGACATGGTGACGCGTCTGGCCGGTGGCGACGCGACCGTCAATCAGCTGGCCGAGCCGTACCGGATGTCGCTCCAGGCGGTCTACAAGCACCTGCGCGTCCTGGAGGACGCCGGGCTGGTGAGCCGCCCGGCCGGCCCGCAGCCCCGCGTGGTGCGCCTGGAGACGGAGGTGTTCGACCGGATGGACGAGTGGATCGAGCGTTACCGCCGGCAGGCCGAGGAGCGCTACAGCAGGCTCGACTCGGTGCTGGCGTCGCTGGAAACGGACAACGAAGAGACCGAGGACGGAAAGGAACAGTCATGACCAAGATCGCCCAGACCGCCATCGAGGCCGACCCGAAGCTGCCGATCATCCGGCTGACCAGGGATTTCGCCGCCACCCCGGCGCAGTTGTTCCGGGCGCACACCGATCCGGAGCTGTTCGTGCTCTGGAACGGGCCGGACTCGCTCACCAACAAGATCGACTACTGGGACGCGCGCACCGGCGGCAGCTGGCGGTACGTGTCGAGCCGTGCGGGCGAGCACGGCGACGAGGAATACGCGTTCCACGGCTCGTTCCACGAGGTCGGGCCGGACCGGATCGTGCAGACGTTCACCTTCGAGGGCGAGCCGTCGGGCGTGGCCCTGGAGACGCTGTGGTTCGAGGATCTGGGTGACGGCCGCACCCGGCTGCACGCGCAGTCGCTGGTGGACAGCTTCGAGGGCCGCGACGCCTGGCTGCGCAGCGGCATGGAGGTCGGCGTGAACGAGGGTTACGCACGCCTGGAGAAGCTGGCGGCGGAAGGCCGCCTCTGACGGGGGAACGGCGAGACCAGGACGTCGCGCACGTCGAGCAACCGGTCGGCCCGCACCCGGGTCGCGTCGTCACGCCGCCAGCCGGGCGCCGAGGTCAGCACGGCGAGCTGGGCGTCGACGTCGCTGACCGTGACCCGGAGCGGGTTCGGCGCCGGGCTCACGGGCCGGTTCAGGTAGTCACGGATCCGGTTGAACATACCGGGAAAATTTCCCCGGAACGCGGCCGGGGAAACACGGTACGGGCAGACAGCCGCGGGGCCGTCCGCCCGTGCCGTCACCGGGCCTTGACCGCGAAGAGCTGGTCGAAGACCGTGGCGCGCTCGAAGGTCATGGCGTGCGCCCGCGCCCGGACCTCCAGCTCCCGCCGAAGTCCCGCGGACATGTCCAGCACCACCCGGTCGACCGCGTCGGCGAGCCCGGCGACGTCGCCCGCCTCGACGATCACCGCGGTGTCGCCGACCGCCTCGCCGACGCCGCCGGTGGTGGTCGTGATGATCGGCCCGCCTCCGGCCAGGGCCTTCTCGGCCAGGGCGATGCCGAACGTCTCGACGAAGTCCGGTTCCGGCTTGGTGGGCAGCGCGTACGCCGCACACCCTGCCATCAGCAGCGGCTTCTCGTCGTCGTCCACATCGGTGAGGAAGACGATCCGGTCGTCCCGGCTGGCCATCGCCCGCGCGTGCTCCAGTGCGGGCCCGGTGCCGGCGACGACGAGTTTGACGTCGTCGCGGCAGCGCATCCGGCCGTACGCCATGATCAGGTCGTAGATGCCCTTGGCCCGGGCCACCCGGGACAGGAAGAGGATGTATCCGTCGCGTCGCAGGCCGCGGCGCGCGAGCGCCGCGTCGACGGCCGCCGGGTCGAGGTCGAGGAAAGCGGACGCGTCGATCGGGGGATAGCTGACCGTGACGCGTTCACGGCACTGGACCGCGAAGGTGGTGCCGCAGTGCGCGTCCACCTCCTCGGCCGAGGCGATGATCTCGTCCCGGGTGTATTCGGAGACCGCCACCACCTCGTCGCTGGCGAGGAAGGTGGTGAGCAGGACGGTGGCCGCGCCGAACCGGCCCTCCCGCAGGCAGGAGCGGATGACGTTGGTGACGTCGGAGCCGACCGCCTTGGCGATGGTGCGCACGTCCGGCTGAAAGCCGGCGGCCCGGGCCGCGGTGACCGCGTCGTTGATCACCTGGGTGTGCGGCACCAGGTACATCGAGAGGCAGACGGTGGGCACCGGTTCGGAGAGCAGCTCGACCAGGCGGCCGGTGAGGCCGGCCAGGTGGCGGCCGTCCGGCACCCGGTAGTCGCCGACCGCCTCGGGGCGTTCGACGGTGATGCCGGGACTGTACGGCAGGAGCCGGTCGAAGGGCTTGAGGGGAAGGCCGGCCGCCTGAAGGGTGGCGATCGGCCACGTGAGCAGCCGCACGTCGTCGAAACCCCGGGTGAGCGCGACCTCGGCGAGGTTGCGGGCCTCGCCGGAGTGTCCGCAGATGACCGGGTCGGCTCGGACCGCGATGACGAGGCGGCGGGTCGGTCGGCTCATCGTTGTTCCTTCAGGAAGAGGGGTGGGGGTCGGAGAGGGACGGCGGCCGGATCCCATGCCCCCAGGTGGAGGGCTCGGGCCCGAGCCGCAGGTGCAGCCGTCCGCCCTGATGGACGTCGGCGGCGTTCAGGTGGGTGGCACGCAGCGCCTTTCCATTGAGGGTCGCCGATTGGACGTACTGGGGCGGCGGGTCACGGTCGATGCCGTCGACGCCGATCGGGCTCTCGCGGTGCCCCGAGGTCTCGATGACGAACTCGCCGCCCTCCACCTGGATCGCGGAGCGGGCGAACGCGGGCGTGTTGACCAGGAACAGGTTCTGGCCGGCGACCGGGAACAGGCCGAGGGACGCCCACACGTACCAGGCGCTCAGGCCGCCGGAGTCGTCGTTGCCCGGCAGGCCGCCGGGGCCGCTGCCGAACTGCCAGGTCAGAGCCGAGTTGACCACCTCGGCGGTGCGGTCCGGGCGGCCCGCGTAGTGGTAGGCCCAGGGCGCTTCCATGTCGGGCTCGTTGTTGAGGCCCTCGAAACGGTTCAGGGCGTAGCCGGCGGCCATCTCGGCCGCGTCGGGGCCGCGGCCGGGCTGCCGGACCGGCTCGGCGCCGTACCCGAAGAAGCGGTCCAGCATGCTCACGAACGCCCGGCCGCCGCCGGCCAGCCCGATCCGGCCGGCCATGTCGTGCAGCAGCCGGAACGAGTAGTTCCACTTGCCGCCCTCGTAGAACTCGGAGTCCTTGAGCAGGCCGGTGGCCGGGTCGAAGGCGTTGATCCAGCCGCCGCTGCGCCGTTCCAGGTCGGCGGCCAGCCGGTGGTCGTTGAGGGCGCGGGCCACCTGCGCGGTGCAGTGGTGGGCGTACGCGAGATCGAGGGTGTGCGTGATCGGGTGCACCACGCCGTGTTCCCAGAAGTCCTCGCCGTAGAGCCGCC
Source organism: Actinoplanes sandaracinus (assembly GCF_030009775.1). Taxonomy (GTDB): domain Bacteria; phylum Actinomycetota; class Actinomycetes; order Mycobacteriales; family Micromonosporaceae; genus Actinoplanes; species Actinoplanes sandaracinus. The sequence continues at coordinate 166,954 of NZ_JASCTH010000001.1, forward strand.
GCAGGTCGTCGACCATGTGCACGAGCGCCCAGGTCCAGTCGATGCCCGGCCGTCTCAGGGCGTGCACGTCCGCGAGCCCGGTGTGCGCCAGGGCGCTCGCCTGCCGGAAGAACCGGTCGGCGCCGCGGGCCATCCGGTAGCCGATCGGGAAGTTGCCCTCCTCCTCGCACACCCGGATCAGAGAATCGAGCAGGTCGCCGTAGCGGTCCGGGGCGATCGCGGACAGCAGCGGCATCTGCGTCTTGTAGATGTCCCACATGGTGCAGATGTCGAAGGCGTACGGGCCGGGGTCGGGCCAGTTCGGGCTCTCGTCGTCGGCGATGCAGGGCTTGATCAGCGAGTGGTACAGAGCGGTGGCCATGACCGTGCGCCGCGCCGGGCTGCCGCCGTCGACCTGGATCCGGCCGAGGTGGTCGCGCCAGCGCGCCCTGGTCCGGGCGCGGACCGTCTCGAACGCCGGCTGGCCGGTGCCGCACTCGCGCAGCAGGTTCTCCCGCGCCTGCTCGCGGCCGCGCAGGGAGAAACCCATCCGGACCTCGATGGTCTGCCCGGCCCGGGTGGGGCCCATGAAGAGCATGCCGAACGGGCGCAGCGTGGTGTGCCGGATGCTGTCGAAGTCGAGGCGGGTGCCACCGGGGATGAGGCGCCGGTCGTACCAGAGCATCTGCCGCCAGCCGGGGCTGTCCACCTCGATGTAGACCGACAGGGGGATACCCTCCATCACCACGGTGCCCTGGGCCTGGCCGTGGCCCATGCTCTCGGCCTGGGCGCGCAGCGGGACGGTCCGGCCGAGGTCGATGGCGAGGCCGCCGCAGGACAGGTCGATGACGACGCGGGCGCTGTGGTGGTCGGGGAAGGTGTAGCGGTGGACCGCGACCTTCTCCCCCACGGTGATCTCGCAGCGCACCCCGGTGTCCAGGTTGGCGGCGTAGTAGCCGGCCTCGGCCCGCTCGTCCTCCAGCGGCCACGACTGGCCGAGGTCGTCGAGCGGCTGCACCATCGGGGTGACCCGCACATAGTTGTAGTACTTGCGGATCGCCCCGGTGCCGGACTGCTGGAAATGCGTGAACCCGGACGCCTCCAGCCGGTCGAACATCTGCTCCGGCACGCCCTCGGTGTTCTTGGCGTACACGCCGTAACCGGTCGGGTACGCCCCCGAGTACGCGCAGGCCGAGACCATGCCGAGGGGGGAGGTGGCGCCCGGGTGGGTGTTGCCCACCTGCGGTTTCGGCCACCACCAGGTAGCGGCGAGACCATGTGCGCGAGGCAGGTCGGTGGCCGCTGTGCCGATGAAAGGATCTACGTTGTCGAGGATGGCCGGACTCTAACCGGCGACAGCGACCCCCATGGTTTCGTCCAGGTGAACTCCCCTGACGGAGGCGGCCCGCAGCATCTGGTCGAACTCGGCGGCCGGCAGCGGCTTGCTGAACAGGTAGCCCTGCACGGCCGGGCATCCGGCGGCCCGCAGCGCCTCCCAGTCGGCGATCTCCTCCACGCCCTCGGCGATGGAGGACATGCTCAGCGAGCGGGCCAGCCACAGCACCGCCTGGATGATCGAGGCCTTGCGCGGGTCGTCGGCCAGTCCGGCCACGAACGAGCGGTCCAGCTTGACGATGTCGGCCGGCAGCGACTTGAGCCAGGTCAGCGAGCTGTACCCGGTGCCGAAGTCGTCCAGGGCGATGCGCACACCGAGTTGCTTGAGCGAGGTCAGCCGCTCGCTGACGTCGACGGTGGAGGACAGCAGCGCCGTCTCGGTGACCTCCAGGACGATCCGGGACGGGTCGAGACCGGGCAGGCTGGAGAGCACCCCGGCGACCATCGGCACGAAGTCGGGTTCGGCGAGCTGACGGGGGCTGACGTTGACCGACACGTAGCCGAGACGGTCGGACCAGTGCAGCAGGTGGTCGATGGCGGAGCGCAGCACGTGCTCGCCGAGCGGCACGATCAGGCCGGTCTCCTCGGCGGCGGCGACGAAGTGGTACGGGCTGAGGATCTCCCCCTCCGGGGTGCGCATCCGGACCAGGGCCTCGGCGCCGACGATCTGGCCGGTCGCGGTCGAGACCACCGGCTGGAACCAGAGCGGCAGCGTGAGCCTCGGGTCGCCGGCCAGGGCACGGCGGACCCGCGCCTCGGCCTCGATCTTCTCCTGTACGGGCACGCGCAGCTCGTCGGTGAACACCTGCATCCGGTTGCCACCGGCACGCTTGGCCGCGTACATCGCGGTGTCGGCGGCCAGCACCACCTCGTCGGTGGGGATCGCCCCGAACACCGTGGTGACGCCGATGCTGCAGGACACCGGAAGGCCGGTGCCGCGGACGGGAAGGGGCTCGGCGAGCGCGGCGAGGATGCCGTTGCCGACCCGCAAACCGGTGCCGGTCGGGCCGGGCAGCGCGACGATGAACTCGTCGCCGCCGAGCCGGGCCACCAGGGCGCCGGACGGGACGACCTGCGTCAGGCGTGCGGCCAGGGCGCGCAGCACGTCGTCGCCGCAGGCGTGGCCGGACCCGTCGTTGATCGACTTGAAGCGGTCGATGTCCAGGTAGATGACGCTGATCGGTTCGGCGCTCTGCGCGAGGAGCAGCTCCAGGTCGTGCTCGAACGCCTTGCGGGAGAGCAGCCCGGTGAGCGAGTCGTGCCGCACCTGGTAACGCAGTTCGGCCTCGTGGTCCCGGACCGCGGTGACGTCGAGGCAGTGCACCACGATGAGCCGCAGCCGGCCCTGCCGGTCGTAGAGGCCGGTGCTGTGGGTCTGCACCCACATCAGCGAACCGTCGTCGGTGCGCCGGTACTGCCGGGTGACGGTCATCGGCTCGTGCGAGTCGGCGAACGCGCGCAGCAGGTTCGGCTCGTCCCGGGCGACCGGGACGAGCGGCAGGTCGGCCATGCCGAAGCCGTCCGGCAGTTCGGCGGGCAGGCGCAGCCACTCCCGGTAGGCCGGGTTGGTGCGCATGATCCTGCCGTCCGGGGCGAACATCGCCATCGCCACCGGAGTCTCGTCGAAGGCGACGCTGAGCTGGGCCTGGCTCTCGTCCAGGTTCTCCTGCGCGCGGCGCTCCTCGACCTCGGTGAACCGCCACGCCACCAGCTGGAAGGCGGCGGCCGCGAGCACCGCCCCGCCGTGCAGCAGGGCCCACACCAGCGGATGCTCCTGCGCCGCCGCATGACCGAAGGTGTGGTCGCTCTGCGTCAGGCCGAATCCGGCGTGGTGCAGCGTGGTGGCGACCAGGAACCCGCCGAACGGCGCCCAGTCCCGGTAGAGGGCGAGCGCCGCGATCCCGATGAAGAACGAGAAGTGCGCCTCGGTGAGGCCGTGGCAGACCGCCACGAGTCCGGCGCACGCCACGGCGAAGCCGAACGCCACGCACACCGAGCGCAGCCGCCGGTTGCTCAGCCGCGTCGCCGCGACCAGGCTGGGCAGCACCAGCGCGTTGGTGATCAGCAGTTCGGCCGCGTGCACCCCGTGCGGCAGGGCGAACACGGTGAGAAGCACCATGAAGACGGCAAGCAGCACCGTCAGCAGCCGGTGCCGGCCCGCCCACTCCTCGTCGGTGAGTCCGCCGCCGGCCGGAAGCCGGTCACGGAGCCACGTCATCCACGTCGCCACGCATCGCATGATCTGCCATGAAAGCGTGCGTCAACGGTCGAACCCGGTAGCAGCTCAGGTGCCGAGGATCCGGCGGAGGCCCTCGACCGCCCGGTCGACGTCCTCCGCGGCGCTGCCCAGGCCGAAGCTGATCCGGAGCAGGCCGGTGGTCCCGTCACCGCAGGCGCCCGCCTGATCGGCTCCGGTCAGGCGGCGGACCAGCGGATGGGCGCAGAACTGGCCGGCCCGCACCCCGACACCGTGCTCGCGGCCGAGTCGCCGCGCCACGACGGCCGGATCCCGGCCGGGCAGGGCGAGGGAGACGATGCCGACGCGCGGGTGGTCCGGGCCGAAGACGCTGACCTCCACCGCGCCGGGAACGCCCGCCAGGCCCTCCCGGAGGCGGGCCAGCAACACCTGCTCGTGCTGGTGGACCGCGGGTCCAGCGCCCATCAGCGCCTCGCAGACCGCGGCCAGGGCGACCGCTCCGAGCAGGTTCGGCGTGCCGCCCTCGTGACGGGCGGCGCCGGTGGCCCAGGTCAGGTCGCCGGGACGGTCACCGACCGCGGCGCTCGCGCCACCACCGGCGAGGTACGGGTCAGCCGCGTCCAGCCAGTCCGCGCGGCCGGCCAGGACCCCGGCGCCGAACGGGGCGTACAGCTTGTGGCCGGAGAAGGCGATCCAGTCGGCGCCGAGATCGTCCAGGCGGGCCGGGCCGTGCGGGGCCAGCTGGGCGGCGTCGACGATCACCCGCACGCCGTACGCGTGCGCCACGTCGGCCAGCTCGCGGACCGGCCACACCTCGCCGGTGACGTTGCCGGCCCCGGTGACCGTGAACACCGCCGGGCCGGTCAGGGTCTCCAGAGCCCGCTGGAGCGAGGCGACGGCCTCGGCCGGCGACGACGGGGTGGGCAGGCGCAGCGGGTTCGGCCAGGGCAGCAGGTTGGCGTGGTGCTCGCCGTCGAACTGAACGGTCGTGGTGCCGGGCGGCAGGGCGCGGGCCAGCAGGTTGAGCGCGTCGGTGGTGTTCCGGGTGAAGATCACCGTATCGCCGGGGCGGGCGCCGGCGAACTCCGCGACCACGTCACGGGCCAGTTCGTAGGCGATGGTCGACGCGCTGGACCGTACCCCCGTGCCCCGGTGGACGCTGCCGTAGCGCGGCAGGAGGTCCTGGACGGCGTCGGCCGCGGCGCGGGCGCAGGGGGCCGAGGCCGCGTAGTCGAGATGCGCGAAACGCACGTGCTCGCCGCTGGGGAGTTCGACCTTGAGATCGTCGCCGACGATGTCCAGAGCGTTGCCGGGCGAGGAGCTGCTGGCCGAAGAGCTGAGAGCCAGAGAGCTGAGAGATGGCATGACCGCGCCTCCACGGGTTCGCCGTTTGCCGGTGTCGGGCGACACACGGCCTGGTCCTCACCCGGGGCACCCGCTCGCGAACGGAGGGTTGCCGGCCAGCAAGCCGGGGCTACGCGCTGGCACTCATGACCTGTCCTGGAAGTTAGCAGATGTCACAGACCCGGTCCATATCCCACTCACCAAGTAGGGTTTAGAGTCCTGGCATGACGATCCCGTCCCCGGCCCAGCCCTCATCCCCGCCCCCGCCCTCGTCTGCCGACGAGCTCTCCTTCCAAGACCGCTGGGACCAGTGGCACGCCGAGCACGAGAAGCGGCGGGCCGACCCGCACGGGTTCCTCGCGATCACCGGGCTGCACTGGCTGACCGGGACCCCGCAGCGCTTCGAGGACGCCCCCGGCGAGTGGAGCACCGGGCCGGCCGGGGTGACCGTCACGCTGGGCGACGGCGAGTCCCTCACCGTCGACGGTGCGACGGTGACCGGGAAGCACACGTTCGCGCCGCTCACCGAACGCGGCGACCTCACCGTGGGTCACGGCGACGCGAAGATCGAGATCGCCCGGCGGGGTGGGTACGACGTGGTCCGCCCCCGGCACCCCACCCACCCGGTGCTGGCCGGATACACCGGCACGCCCGCCTACCCGGCCGACGAGAAATGGGTGGTGACCGGTCGGTACGTGCCGTTCAGCGAGCCCCAGCCGATCACCGTGGGTTCGGTGGCGGAGGGCATCGAGCACGTCTACGAGTCGCCGGGCCGGGTGGAGTTCACGCTGGGCGGGGCGGAACTGTCACTCACCGTGTTCAACGGCGCGACCCCGGGGTCGTTGTTCGCGCTGTTCACCGACGCGACCTCGGGGCTGACCACCTACGCCGCGAACCGGAGCCTGTTCATCGCGCCGCCGCACGCGGACGGCACGGTCACGCTGGACTTCAACCGGGCCACCAACCTGCCGTGCGCGTACACCGAGTTCGCGACCTGCCCGTTGCCGCCGGCCGGCAACCGCCTGGACGCCGCGATCGAGGCGGGTGAGCGGCTCCCCCGGTAGTTTCGGCGGATGGAGGAACTCGCGGAACTCATCGGGATCCGCTCCACCGCGGACCGGCCGGCCGACCTGCGGCGTGCGCTCGACATGGTGCTCGCCCTGGTCGGCCCGGGTTTCCAGGTGCGCCGCTTCTCCTCCGGCGGCAAGCCGAGTGCCCTGGTCACCTCGGGCGACGGCGTGCCACGGGTGATCCTCAACGCCCACCTGGACGTGGTGCCGGGCGAGCCGCATCAGTTCATCGCCCGCCGCGACGGTGACCGCCTGTACGGGCGCGGCGCCCACGACATGAAGGCCGCCGCCCTGGTGATGGCCACGGTGTTCCGGGACCTCGCCCCGGGGCTGCCCTACCCGGTCGCGTTGCAACTGGTCACCGACGAGGAGGTGGGCGGTTTCGACGGCACCGGCCATCAGGTGGCGCGGGGCGTCCGGGCCGGGTTCGTGATCATCGGCGAGCAGAGCGGGCTGCGGATCGTCACCGAGTCGAAGGGCATCATCCGGGCCCGGCTGTCGGCGGCCGGCCGGACCGCGCACGCCGCCTACCCGTGGCTGGGCACGAACGCGCTGCTCGCGGTGACGGCGGCGGTGCACCGGCTGCTCGCGCGCCATCCGGTGCCGCGGGCCGAGGCGTGGGCCACGACGGTGAACGTGGCCCGGATCGAGACCCCGAACCGGGCCGCCAACGTGGTGCCGGCCGAGGCGTCCGCGCTGCTCGACATCAGATTTCCGCCGTCGGACCCGGACCTGGCCGGGCGGACCGCGGACGAGGTGGCCGCGCACCTGCGGACGGTCGCCGGGCCCGGTGTCGAGGTGGTGGTCGAGGCGCTCGGCGCGCCTCACCACGCCGACCCGGACAGCGTGTGGGTACGGCTGCTGCGGGAGGCCGCGCGAGCGGCGGGCTACGACGGGTCGCTGCTGCGCAAGCACGGGGCGGCGGACGGCCGCTTCTACTCGGCCGAGGGCGTCGACGCGGTGATCTTCGGGCCGGGCGGGGACGGGCAGCACGGCCCCGAGGAGTACGTGGATCTGCGCACGCTGGGGCCCTATCGCGACGCCCTCAGCGGATTCCTGAAGAGCTGAACGGTCAGCAGTCAGGCGGCGAGCGGCTGGGCGGCCAGCAGGTGCTCCATGCGGGCGGTGATGGCGCGTAGGTGTGGGCGGCGTTCGGCGCCGACCTTCGCGTTCCACGAGCACGGGCCCTGGCGGTGCAGCATCTCCGCGTACCGCGTCTCGGTGTCGACCCGCACGCCGCTCGGGCTGACGGTCTGGTCGGCGTAGGTGAGGGCGTCGTCCATCACGCTGCGCTCGTCCGGGAAGGCGGCCAGTTGCTCTCCGAAGCCACGGGCGGCGGCGACGAACCGGGCGCCGGAGTGGTAGGCGACCAAGCCGGCGATCCGGGCCGGCCAGCCTTCGGCGCTCAGGTGCACGGCGCCGTCGAGCGGGTGGAAGCCGGTCAGGGCGATCGGATCCGCGTAACCGATGTCGTGCAGCCAGGCGGCCGCGACGAGCACGTCCGGGTCGAGGCCGAGCCGGCCGGCGAGTTCCTCGGCGCGGGCCGCCACCCCGGCGGTGTGCTTCCACCGGTTGCCGCTGTCACCGATCAGCGACTCGGCGAGACGCATCGCCTGCCCGGCGCTCGGGAAGCGCGCTTCCCCGGCCACGAGAAAGCGGGCTGGAGCTGCGAGAACAGCGGTCATGGCGGGATGCTACGTCCGAAAGGGTTAACGGCGGATGTACGAAAAATGACCGCTGACCGAAACTGTCGGCCCTGTGCGATCAGGCCCCATGCGATCAGGCCTCGCGCAACCAGGCCCCGTGTGATCAGGCCCCGTGTGATCAGGCCTCGTGTGATCAGGCCCCGTGTGATCAGGCCCCGTGTGATCAGGCCTCGTGTGATCAGGCCTCGTGTGATCAGGCCTCGTGTGATCAGGCCTCGTGTGATCAGGCCTCGTGTGATCAGGCGCCGCGCACCCGCTGCGCCGGGACACCCGCCGCGTGGAGCCGCGCGGCGAGGAAGCCGCTGGGGTTGTCGAGGAAGACGGCCACCTGATGGTCGTCGCCGAGGTCGCAGGCCGCGACGACGGAACCGAGGTTGATGGGGTCGAGTTCGCGGACGTGCGCGAGATCGACGATCAGCCGCAGGGGCCGGACCCTGCGCACCGTGTGCACCAGGAGTTGCCGCAGTTCCACGGCCTCGTCCGGGCCGAGGGAGCCGCGCGGCCGGATCACCACGCTGCCGTCGGACCGCGTGCTGACTTCGAGACAGCCGCTGACCTCAAGGGTGGAGCCACGCATCGCCGACTGCCTTTCGTAACCGAGCGTTCAGCAGCCTGACCACCATAGGAGTCGCACCTGAGCAGTCCGGCCCAACGCCGGGTGGCCATCGAGTGAACTGTGGGCGCCGTCCACCTTTCGAGTGACCCCGCTCGATGGCCGGGCGTGGAGCAGGCCCCTGACCCCATGCCGCGCCTCCGCCGTCGAGGACCGGAGCCGGAGACCGGCATCGCCGGTCTCTGGCTCTTCGGCGGCGGGGAATCGTCCGAACGGCCCTTTCCGGGCCAAGATCCGTCTGCTTACCTCGATACGCCTCCGAATCGACGAAGCGGGTCTATATGTTGCGAAGAATCACCGCCGGCATTTCTCGATACCGGAGGCGACTACTCGCAGCAGCGGTAGTGACACTTTCCGTGGCGCCGTTGACTCTGATCAACGGCAACGCCACCGCCGAGGCCGCGCTCCCGCCGCAGCCCGGCAACTTCACCGGGTACGGCTTCGACGCCTGCACCGCCCCGTCCAGCGAGGCGATGGCCGCGTGGCTCCAGTCGTCGCCGTACCGGGCCGCCGGCATCTACTTCGGTGGCAACAACCGCGGCTGCACCCAGAAGAACCTCACCGCTTCCTGGGTACGCGAGCAGATCACCCGCGGCTGGCGGCTGATCCCGCTCTACGTCGGCCCGCAGGCCAGTTGCACCACGATCACCGCCAAGCGGAATCTGATCGACAACGCCAACGCCGCCGCGATGGGCCGGGCCACCGCCGAGGACGCGGTCCGGCAGGCGGTCGCTCTCGGGCTCTCCAAGGAGAGCGTGCTGATCTACGACATGGAGTCGTACCGGACGAACGACGCCGCCTGCCGTGACGGCGTGCTCCAGTTCATGAGCGCGTGGACGGCCCGCCTGCACGACTTCGGGTACTTCTCCGGCTACTACAGCAGCGCCGCCTCCGGCATCGCCGACCAGGTCGCCGTCTACAACCAGCCGGGGTACGTCCGTCCCGACTACATCGACTTCGCCCGCTGGGACGAGGCCGTCACGGTCAGCGACAAGGTCCTCCCGGCGGACTACTGGCAGCCGAAGCGCCGGATGAAGCAGTACCGCGGCGACCACAAGGAGACGTGGGGCGGCGTCACCATCAACATCGACAACGACTATCTGGACTTCGCCCAGCTGCCCGGCGCGAAGCTGTCCGACTGGAACCGCAACGGCTGGTCGGACGTCATGGCCCGGACCTCGTCCACCGGCAACCTGTTCGCCTACCCGGGCAACGGCACGGTCGTCACCGAGGGCAGCCGCACCAAGATCGGCTTCTCGAAGACGGCGAACGCACTGCTGCGGATGGACCTCAACCGGGACAGTTACACCGACCTGATCGTCCGTACCAAGGCCGGCGCGGTCAACTTCTACCCCGGTCTCAGCAACGGCAAGTTCGGCAAGCGCAAGCAGCTCTACAAGAACTTCAAGCACATGCGGGAACTCACCGCGATCGGCGACTTCAACCGGGACGGCTACCCCGACCTGCTGGCGCAGCAGACCAGCAACGGCAACCTCTACCTGTACCCGGGGCAGAAGGGCGCCAAGTTCGGCAAGCGCAAGGTCGTGGCGTACGGCAACTGGAACACCCGCAGCGAGTTCACCGGTGTCGGCGACTTCAACCGCGACGGCTTCCAGGACATGGTCATGAAGGTCAACAGCACCGGCGACCTCATGCTGTACCGCGGCAAGTCCGGCGGCCTGCACGGCGGCATGAAGATCGGCAACGCCAAGGGCCTGCGCGACCTGCTCGGCGTCGGCGACTTCGACCGGGACGGGTACACCGACCTGGCCGCGGTTCATGCGTCCTCCGGCAACCTGATGCTCTACCGCGGCAACGGCAAGGGCCTGATCTCGGGTGTACGCATCGGCACCGGCTACAAGGGACGCTCCCCACTGTTCTGACCGAGCCGTTCTGACCGAGCCGTTCTGACCGAGCCGTTCTGACCGAGCCGTTCTGATCCCGCCCGTTCTGATCCCGCGCGGGCGGGTATGGCTCTCTCCGTGAGAGCGATGAGGTTCACCGTGGCCGTGGCGGCCGTCGCCCTTGGTGTGCGCGCCGCCCGGTCCCGCCATCGACGGGCGCTGCATCCGGCCGGCCGCACGTTCACCGGCGAACTCGAGGTCTGGGGCACACCCACGACGGCCGGTTCGGTCCTGATCGACCGGCCGGGCCGGCACCGGGCCACGGTCCGGGTATCCAAAGGGGCCGGCGCCCGCGGAAGCCTGCCCGACGTGCTCGGCCTGGCCATCCGGGTGCACGGCTCCACCGGGCCGGACCGCGACCTGCTGCTGTCCACCACCGGGCGCGGCCGGCTGACCCGGCACCTGCCGATTCCGCGGCGGTCGTTCGACACGGTCTACGGGTCGATCACCCCGTACCGCAATCGCGAGGGCGCCACGGTGTATCTGTCGGCCGGGCCGGACCGGGACGGGACCGCTCTGGGCCGTACCCTCGCCTCGGTCTCCGCCGCTGCCGACGGTGACCGGGACGCCGGCTTCCTCCTCTATGCCGGTGGCGCCCGGCCTTTCGGACGGGTCCGCCTCGGGCCGGCGCTGCCGCCTGAGGCCGATGCCGCCCTGGCCTTCGACCCGGTCGGCAACGCGCCCGCCGATCTGCGTCCGGCCGGTTTGCTGAACGCCACCCGAGCCGTCGCCTACCGCGCGAGCCGGCGGTGGCGGGGCGTCAGTCCAGCAGCCGATTCTCCGGGCACGGTGTCGAAGACGCGGAGCGAGCCGAGGGCGTGCCCTTCCGGGTGACCAGCGGGGCGGAGGCGTAGAACCGGACACCGGCCAGCACCCCGGTGACCCACGGCTTGCGGGCCCGCGGGCCCGGTCAGAACCAGCGGCGCCGGCGGTAGTGGCCGTGGTGCCGGTAATGCCCGTGCTGCCGGTAGTGGCCGTGGTGCCCGTAACCCCCGTGGTGGCCGTAGGCGCCCGGGTGATGGCCGTATCCCTGCTGGCGCGCGATCCGGTGGTTGACCTCACGCAGGAGGCCGTCCACCGCGGGGTTGTGCCGGCCATGGGACATCCGCTGCAACTTCGACGCGACCATCGAGAGCACGAACCGTTTGACAAAGCCCACCGCACGTCTCCTCTACCCGCCCGGCCCGTCGTCGCCGCGGGCCTTCCGGACTCCAGCGTATGCCGCCGGTTCCAGCCCTGACCTGTGCGTTCCCTGGCCGTTCACTGTGTCCCCAAGGGGTCGTCTTACGGTGAATCGATGCCGCTCAGCTGCTCCTCGAGGTGGAAGACCTGGTCGAGGACGACCATGCCCTCATCGGGACGGGCCTCGCCGAGGGCGGGGAAGAACTCGGCCATCGCGGCCTGCCAGCGGGCGTTGACCTCGGTGCGTGCCATCGCCTCCTGGGCCGCCGCGAAGTCGTCGGTCTGCAGGGTGCCGACGAGCAGGCCGTCGGGGCGGAGGAAGAGGCGGTAGTCGCGCCAGCCGGTCGAGGCGAGAGCCCGCAGCATCTCGGGCCAGACGGCGGCGTGCGCGGCCCGGTAGGCGTCGAGCTTCGCGGGATCGACCTGCAGGGTGAAGCACACGTGCGTCATCGGGACTCCTCGCTCGCGGCGGATCATGACTCGCCCGCCATCATGCCGCTCCCTCACCGTGTCAGAAAGCCGGCTGAGGCCCGCAGCCGGGATCAGGGGGCGGAGCCCCGTACCCGGATGCTCAGGTGTCGTAGGTGCCGCAGTCCCATGGCGCCGCGAACGCCATGTAGTCGCCCGGCTCCGCGGTGACCCACCAGATATCGCCGGTGACCTCCGGCCCCTGGCTGATCAGCCCGAACGTCGTGCCGAACCGCTCGACGCGGAACGGCGCGATCGAGATCCGGCCGTACGTCACGTCGCCGAGCTCCCTGACCCGGACCGCGTGGGCCCGATCGGCGGCGACGCTCTCCTCGCTGCCGAACGCGTCGATCCGGGCCGTGATGAACGTCCCGTCCGCCCGGAAGAGATACAGCGCCACGAATTCCCGGTTGTCCCCGTCGACCGGGTGGGTCTCGAACGGGCGGGTGAGGAAGAACTGCCGGCCGTCCGCGGTGTGACCGACGTAGCCGGCCTTGTAGTCGTCGTGGTCGATCGCGATCCGCTCCGGCGGGCCGGTCTCCGGTCCCACCTCGGCGTCACAGGGATCGCCGGTCGGGCTCGCCGAAGCAGGGGCGGTCGCGGGGGAACTGCTCGCTGAAGGGGAACTGCTCGCTGATGCGAGGTTGCTCGCGGCGGAAGGGCGGGACACCGTCGCGCACCCGACCGTCGCTCCGGCGTGCAGAAGCGTGACCAGGGTAAACGCGGCCACTCGCCGCCATCCGGAGATCATGGCCGCAGACCGTAGCGGACGCCCGGCCGGTCCGCGCGGGCCGTGGGGTCTGGATCGCGCGCCGAGCCGGTGGTATTTATGTCGCATGCGAAATACTGCGATCGAGGCCGGCGGCATGAGCGGCACCCTGTGGGAGCCCGACGAGGAACCGGCGGCGGTGCTGGTGATCCATCCGGCGACGGCGACGCCCGCCGGGTTCTACCACGGGCTCGCCACCTACCTGGCGGAGAACCGGATCGCCGTGGTCACCTACGACTACCGGGGCACCGGCCGCTCCGGTTCCCCGCGCGATCACCGCGACGTGGGCATGCGCGACTGGATCGAGCAGGACGTGCCGGCGATGACCGCGTGGGCCGCCGGGTGGGCCGCCGAGCGGTTCCCGGCCCTGCCGCAGCTCGCGATCGGCCACAGCGTCGGCGGGCACGCTCTGGCGCTCGGGCACGGCGGCGCCGGCCTGACCGCGTTCGCGCTGGTCGCCTCGCACATGGCGTCGATCGCCGCCATTGAAGACCGGGTGGAGCGCCTGCGCGTACGCCTCGTGTTGTCCGTCCTCGGGCCGGCGCTCGCCGCCGTGCTCGGCTACGTCCCGGCCCGCCGCCTGGGTCTCGGCGAGGACATCTCGGTGGCCGCGATCCGGCAGTGGTCAGACTGGGGCCACCTGCCGAACTACCTGTTCGACGACCCCGCGATGCAGGCCGCGGAGCGGGCCGCGACCGTCACCCAGCCGGTGCTCGTGATCGGCCTGAGCGACGATCCGTGGGCGACGCCGCAGCAGGTCGACCGGCTCGCCGGGCGTCTGGTGAACGCCCGGCTGGAACGCCGCACCTACACCCCGGCCGATGCGGGCGTGCCGCGCGTCGGTCACCATGGATTCATGCGCCGCACCGTACGCGACACCCTCTGGCCCGACCTGCTGACCTGGTTCCAGAAGCAGGTCGCGAACGCGGCGCCATGAGCGGGAACCGGCTCGTCTTCGAGGTGATGAACGCCGAGCGCTCGCTCCGGCGCTGGATCGACGCGCGGTCCGGGGACAGCGGCATCGGCGCGGCCGGCGCCGGCGTCCTGTTCTATCTGGCCGGCCACGACCACGCGCTGGTCGGTGACGTCAGCGCGGCCCTGTGCGCGTCGCCGTCGGGAATAAGCGGCCTGGTGAGCCGCCTGGAGAAGGGCGGGTTCGTGGCGAAGTCGCCGGACACGGTCGATGCCCGGGCCGTGCGCTTGAGCCTCACCCCGCTGGGCCGGGAGGCCGTCGCGACGGCGAAAGAGGTCGTCAAGGAGTTGAACACCGAGCTGTCGGACGGCTTCACCGATGAGGAGTTGGCGATCGTGGCCCGCTGGCTGGGACAAATCACACAGCGCTTGACCTAGATGCCGGTACTTCCGCTGGGCGGCTGGGCATACCAGAGTGATTGCCGGGTGCCCTGAGGTGTGAGGGAGTACTGATGAGTCATCGAGTGGTAGTCGTGGGGGCCGGGTTCGGCGGCCTCTTCGCGATCAAGGCGCTGCGCCGTGCGGACGTCGAGATCACCCTGATCAACGGTACGGCGTACCACCTCTTCCAGCCGCTGCTCTATCAGGTGGCCACGGGCATCCTGTCCGAGGGTGAGGTGGCACCGCCGATCCGCGAGGTGCTGCGCCGGCAGGAGAACGTCGACGTCCGCCTCGGCTGGGTGCGGGACGTCGACGTCGAGGCGAAGATCGTCTCGGTGGCCGGCCCCGGCATCGACTACACCGTGCCGTACGACACTCTGATCGTCGCCGCCGGCGCCTCGCAGTCGTACTTCGGCAACGACGAGTTCGCCGACCACGCGCCCGGCATGAAGAGCATCGACGACGCCCTGGAGTTGCGTGCCCGGATCTTCGGCGCCTTCGAGGTCGCCGATCTGCACACCGACCCGGAGACGATCGAGCGGTGGATGACGTTCGTGGTCGTCGGCGCGGGCCCGACCGGCACCGAGATGGCCGGGCAGATCGCTGAGCTGGCGCACCGCACGCTGCGTGGCCAGTACCGCCACATCGACTCCCGCAAGGCGCGGATCCTGCTGGTCGACGCGGTGGGGACGGTGCTGAACACGTTCGGCGACCAGCTCTCCGCCAAGGCCGAGAAGCAGCTGGACAAGCTGGGCGTCGAGGTGCGGACCAACACGAAGGTGGTGGCGGTCGACTCGACCGGCATCGAGGTGGAGACGATCGGCGGGGAGGCGGCCGGGCATCGCGAGCGGATCCCGACCATGACGAAGGTGTGGGCGGCCGGGGTGGCGGCCCCGGCGCTGGCCGGGAGGCTGGCGGCGGCGACCGGCGCGAAGACCGACCGGGCCGGCCGGATCCTGGTCGAGCCCGACACCAGCCTGCCGGGCCACCCGGAGATCTTCGTGCTCGGCGACATGATGAACCTGGCCGGCGCCGACGGCAAGCCGCTGCCCGGGGTGGCGCAGGTGGCCATCCAGAGCGGCCGGCACGCGGCCGGCCAGATCAAGCGGCGGCTCAGCGGCAAGGAGACCGGTCAGCCGTTCCGGTACTTCGACAAGGGCAGCCTGGCCACGATCTCCCGCTTCTCGGCGGTCGCGAGCATCGGGAAGCTGCACCTGTCCGGCTTCTCGGCCTGGGTGGTGTGGGTGGCGGTGCACCTGTTCTACCTGGTCGGCTTCAAGAACCGGGTCACCGCGGTGCTGCACTGGTTCGTCAGTTTCCTCGGGCGAGGCCGGTCGGAGCGGGTGGCCACCCAGCAGCAGGCGTTCGCCCGCCAGGCGATCCGGGCATATGGCGACCCGTTCCGACGCGCGGAGGCCGAGCGGGTCGAGGCTGAGCGGGTCGAGGCTGAGCGGGCCGAGGCCAAGCGCTCGGCGGCCCAGCGGACGGCGACGGGCGCTGACCAGGCGACGACACAGGCGCGGTGATCGGGGCGCGGGCCAGGTAGCGTGTACCGGCCCGCTGCAGTTCTGAGAAAGGTCCACCATTGGTTCCGGTCACTGTCAGTAGCCCCGTGGTGGCCAGAGCCAGGACGCTCGCCCCGGTCTTTCACGAGCTGACGCTCTTCCACGGCAGCATGGGCGCGGGGAAGTCGACGCTCGCGCTGCAGAACGCGTACAACCGTCGTGAGGCGGGCCGGCCCGGCATCCTGCTGACCAGCATGGATCGGGCCGGCTCCGGGGTGATGTCGTCCCGGCTCGGCGTGGCGGCGGACGCCATCGAGGTGACCGACGGCACCGACCTGACCGCGCTGATCGCCGAGGAGGTGCCGGCCGGCGGTTTCGTGATCGTCGACGAGGCGCAGTTCCTCCGGCCGGAGCAGGTGGAGCAGCTGGCCTGGGCGGTGGACGAGCTGTGTGTGGACGTCGACTGCTACGCGATCTCGACGGACTTCATGGCCCGGCTGTTCCCGGGCGCGCAACGGCTGCTGGAGCTGGCCGACAACATCGTGTCGCTACAGGTCGAGGTGACCTGCTGGTGCGGCCGTCCGGGGCGGCAGAACGCCCGGATCGAGGACGGCCGGGTGGCCCGCTCGGGCGCGCAGGTGGCGGTCGGTGACACGTCGGACGCGGCCGAGGTCACGTACCGGGTGCTGTGCCGGCGTCACTGGCGTGACGGTGACGCCGGCCCGGCGCACTCGTGATTCCCCGCCGTCCGTAACCCCGTTCAGGGGTAGATCATCCAGGTCCGCAGGTCGCCGTGGACGTCGAAGAGGTAGCCGCCGTCGCCGACGCTGTGCGCGGCCGGGTCGACGTTCGAGAAGATCGGCTTGGTGAGTCCCCAGTACTTGTGGCCGGCGGTGTCCTTCCCCTTGCCGATGTGCACATAGACGTCGCCGCCCGCGGGCGCCACGGTCCCGGCCGGGAAGGTGTACCGGCGCAGGCCTGAGTCGCGGACCCACCAGCCGCCGATCGGGACGTCCGCCGCCGACGGGTTGTGGACCCGGAACCACTCGCCGTTGAGGTTCTTCTCGTCGAGGCCCTCGGCGTCCGCGTTGACGGTGACGGTGAGGCCGCTGTTCTGGGCCGGGCCGGGCTTGCAACTGGCCGGGTCGTAGAGCCCGCGGCCCGCCGCCGCGGCCTCCTTGGCGGCCCGGTGGTAGACCTCGTCCATGGCCCACTCGCCGGGGAACGCCTGCCACAGGGTGAAACCACCGCGGACCATCTGCTCGCCGACGTCCTGCCACTGACCGCCGATCTTCACGGCGACCGAGCGCAGCGGCCGGCTCCCGCTCTTGCTGGAGGCTTTGAGGGCGGTCAGCCGTACGGTGCCGCCGCCCGCCTTGATCAGTTGCTCCAGCCGCGCGTTCGCGGCCAGGGCGTGGCAGTCGCCCTTACGGCGTTCCGGGTAGTGCGAGTAGACGTGCTGTTCCATCGCCTGAATGCCGAGGACCCGCACCGACACCACGTTCCTGGTGCCGTCGCCGGCCAGGTCGACCCGCAGCGTGTCGCCGTCGGGAACCCAGTCGACCTTGCCGGTCCAGACCTGGCAGTGGGGACTGCCCGCGACCGCGCGGCAGGCGGCGCCGGCGGCGTGGGCCGGGGCGGCGAGGCCGGCGAGGGTCAGCGTGACGGCGGTGGCGAGAGTCGTGAGGCGGCGGAACATGCCGTTCCATCGGTCCTGACAGCGGCGGGTTGAGAAACAGTGGCAGGTTGAGAACTCGAACCACATTCACGGTCCCCATGGCAGGTCAGGACCCCGGGGCTGGTTTCGGCACGTCCGGGGCCTTCTTCTCGCACCAGGTCGGGCGCGCGTCTTCGTGGCCGAGCCGAGGGTGGTGGTCCTCGACGAGGCCACGTCCAGCCTCGACCTGCGCTCGGAGTTGCGGGTGGAGGCCGCGATCCAGCGCCTGCTGGAGGGACGCACCGCGATCCTGGTCGCCCACCGCCTCTCGACGGCCCGCCGAGCCGACCGCGTCATCGTCGTCGACGCGGGAGGCATCGTCGAGCAGGGGCACCCACGAGGAGTTGCTCGCCGTCGGAGGCCGCTACACCGCCATGTACGCCACCTGGGAGTCCCACGCGTCGCGCGACCCGCGAGGAAGGCGACGGTGATGGCCTCGGGCAGTGATGTTCTTAGGCAGTGATGTTCCTAGGCAGTGATGTTCCTAGGCAGTGATGACCTTAACGGTATGGACAATGAAGTCATAGATCGTTGCGTATCTGTGGCGAGGCCGGGGAGGGTCGGAGAATCCCAACGGAGGTGCTTTGTGGACCTGTCCCGAACGCTGGCCGGAATCGGTGCCGCGTTGCTCGCCTCGGCGCTGCTCACCGTCCCGCTCACCAACCCCGCGGCGGCTGACCCCGGCGATTCCCCTTCCACCCGTGACTTCGGCAACGGGCCGGAGCGCAACGAGATCGCCGCGATCGGTGCGCTCTCGACACCCGCACCGTTCTCGGCCTCAACCCCGCCCCCGGCGCTGACGGCGGCGGAGCCCGCGAAGGCCTGGACGCTCCAGCTCGGATCACACCAGGGCCGGAAAGGCTTCCCCCGGCAGAACAGCCTGCCCGTCCGGCCGGAGAACCCGGACGACCGCTCGATCAAGCTCGGGCTCATCCCGTACCACGCCATCGCTCCCGCGTTGAACGGGTTGCAGAAGGCGTCGGATCGCGTCTCCGCGGAGATCGTGGGGAAGTCGGCCGGAGGCCGCGATCTCTATCTGGTGACGGTGACCGCGCCGGAGTCGGCCGCCGAGGCGGCCCGGCAGGACCGCTGGCGGGAGCTGATCGAGGAGAACCCGGCCGCCGCCAAGCGCGACGGCCGGCTGAAGGCCGGTTACAAGACGCCGGTCTGGATCAACGCGAACATCCACGGCAACGAGTGGGAGGGCACCGACGGCGCGCTGCGCGTCATCGAGCGCCTGGCCACCGCGACCGACGCCGCGACGAGGGACTTCCTGAAGCGCAGCCGGGTGTACGTGACCGTCAGCAACAACCCGGACGGCCGGGTCACCGGGACCAGGGCGAACGGCGCCGGCTTCGACATCAACCGGGACCACGCGACCAGTTCGCAGCCGGAGTCGCGGGCGGTGCGGGACGTGGTGATCGGGACGCAGCCGTTCGTGATGCTCGACGAACACGGCTACACCGGGACGACGCTGATCGAACCGGCCACGCCGCCGCACGGGCAGAACTACGAGTACGACCTCTACATCAAGCACGCGCTGCCGAACGCGCTCGGCATGGAGGCGGCCATCCAGAGACTGGGGCACGCCGAGACGACCCGCGCCGACATCCCGTTCCGGGACTACGCTCCCGGCGACTGGGACGACTGGCCGCCGATCTTCACCCCGATGTACGCCATGTACCAGGGCGCGATCGGCCACACCGTGGAGATCCCGCTGCGGGTCAACAACGCCGACTACACCAACCTGCCGGTCGACGAGTTGCGGCGCCGGTCCCGGATCAACACCGACGTGGCCGCCGCGACGATCGAGGCGGCGCTGACCTACGCCGACACCCATCGGGCCACGCTGCTCGGCGACCAGATCGAACAGTTCCGTCGCGGCTGGGCCGGCGAGCCGTCCCCGACCATCCCGGACGGGTTCGTGCCCGGCTTCGGCCCCGAGGACCGTTACTCGACCCGGTTCCCGCGCGCCTACGTCATCCCGGCCGGCAGTCCCGCCGCCGCCCGCCTGGTCGACCATCTGATCGCCCACGACGTGCGCGTGACGGCGGCCCGCCACGACTTCTCGCTCAACGGGCGCCGTTACGGCAAGGGCACCTACATCGTCGACATGCACCAGCCGAAACGCGGCCTCGCCAACGTGCTACTGGAAGCCGGCCGGGACATCTCCGACCTGGTCCCCCAGATGTACGACATCTCCGGCTGGAGCCACGGCCTGCTCTGGGGCGCCGCCGTCGACAGCAGCCGCACGGCCGCGCCGCGGGTGCTGACGACGCCGGTCACCAGGGCCGCGGCGACCGGCTCGGTCGACGCGCCGCGCGGGCGCGACCTCACCCTGTCGCTGCGCGACGGCAACCACGTGCGCGCGGTCAACGAGTTGCTCGCCCTCGGCGTCAAGCTGCGGCGTACGGACGCGGGCGCCATCGTGGTCCCGGCCGAGGCGCGGCGCGAGGCCGTCTCCATCGCCAGAACATGGGGGGTACGGTTCACGGCCGCACCAAGAGGCGCAAGAGGCGAAGTCCTGGAACCGCCGGCGATCGCCGCTGCCGTCTCCGCGGACGAGCTGTTCGCCCTGAGGGAGATGGGTTTCGGTGTCCAGACCGTCTCGACCGCGATCCTGAACGCCGGTTTCGACCTGTCCGGCGTGGACACGCTGATCGTCTCGTCCGGCCTGTCGTACACCGCGTTGAACGCGTCCGCCCGCGCCTCCGTCGACGCGTACCTGGCCCGTGGCGGTGGTGTGCTCACCCGCGGCGCCACCGGCGCGAGCTTCAACGCGGCGGCGAAGGTGCTCCCGGCCACCGCGGTCACCGGCCGCAGCGACGCGAACGGCGTCGTCACGGTCGTCAACGAGGGCCCGATCGTGGGCCGCGGTTCGCTGCCGCACTCGTTCGTCTACTCACCGATCTGGTTCACCGGCGCCGGATTCACCGTCGAACAGCGTTACGGCGCGGATCCACTGGTAGCCGGTCACTGGCTGCCGACCGACGCCGGAACCAACGGGCCGGCCCAGGCCGCCGGCCAGGCCGCGGTCGTCTCCGGCGTCACGGCGGGCGGCGGCAACGCGGTGCTGTTCGGCACCGAGCCGCTGTTCCGGGCCCACCCCAAGGGTTTGTACGCCCCGTACGCCCGCGCCCTCTTCTGGAGCGCCGGGTAGCCGCGGCGCAGCCGGTCCCGCCGCACGCGCTCGCGGCGGGACCGGCTGTACGTCACCGATCCACTGCCTCACCCATCCCACTGCCTCACCCATCCCACTGCCTCACCCATCCCGGCCAGGCTCACCCGGGCGGGCCTGGATATCGTCCGCGGGTGACCGACGATCTTCTCGCCGACTTCGTCCGCGCCGACCGCGACCAGAATCTCGGGACGTACGGAATCCACGTCCACCGCGAAGGACACCCACCCGTGGAGCACCGGTTCCGGTCCGACGATCGGGTCAACCTCTACTCGGTGGCGAAGACGTTCACCGGCGTGGCGCTCGGCCTGGCCGAGGCCGAAGGACGGCTCAGCCTGGACGATCGACTGCTCGACCACCTGCCCGAGTTGCGCCCCCTGGCGGTAGCGGGGTTCGCCGACGTGACCCTGCGGCATCTGACCACGATGACCAGCGGGACAGGTCACCGCTGGTTCGCCCACGAGCGCATCGACGCGGCCGACCTGCTGCACGAGATCGTCGCCGCCCCGCTCGTCGCCGCGGCTGGCACGCGGTTCGCGTACACCGGCTCGGGTCCCTATGCGGTGGGCCGGGTGATCGCCCGGGTGACCGGCGCGGATCTCCGCGCGTACCTGCTGCCTCGCCTCTTCCTCCCGCTCGGCCTGCACAATCCGGCGTGGCATACGTGCCCGCTGGGTTTCCCGTTCGCGGAGAGCGACCTCTTCCTGCGCACCGGTGAACTGGCGCGTTTCGCCCGCCTGCTGCTCCAGAACGGCGCATGGGAAGGCCGGCAGGTGATTCCCGCCGATTTCGTCAACCGGATGGTCACCGAGCATGTCGACTCCACCGGCTGGACCCCCGGCGACCGGTACACGCACGGCTACGGCCTCGGAGTCTGGCTGGACAGCGACGGCCGGTACCGCATGGACGGCGCCTACGGCCAGTACGCCGTCATCTCCCCCGCCCAGCGAGCCGCGGTGACCGTGACGGCCCACTCGGAACGCGATGGCGCCCTCCTCGACGCGATCCACGACCTGGTCCTGGCGCGACTGCCCTGACTCCCCTGACTCCCCTGCCCTGACTCTCCCCGACGATCCCGCCCTGGCTCTCCCACCTTGACGCTCCCCGCCTTGACGCTCCCCGCCTTGACCCTTGCCGCGGGTTCTCCCACCCTGACGCTTCCGGCGGAGCGCTCCTGCCCTGACTGCCCGCCGCCACGGTGCCGGGCCATCGTCGGCGCGTCCCGCCGCCTTCCTTGATCACCGCCTTCCTCGACCACAGGGAGCGGCAATTCGTCCGTTTCGGCGGTGTCGGTGGATCGGCGCGATCCTGGCACCCGCAGGCCCGTTTATGTCGTACGCATGTTCGAACATGGGGACCGTGCAGGAGACGACACAGCGGCTCAGTGTTCTCGCGGCGGATTGTGCCTCGATGAGGATGACGCCGCTGTCGCAGGCCGAGTTGCTGGACTTCCTCGACGACGTGCACGCGGCCCAGCAGACGTTGCACGCGGCGGTGCTGCATGCGGTCCGGGAAGTCGAGCGTCGCGGGATTCCCGCCGGCCAGCGGGCTCCATCGTTGCGGGCATGGCTGCGAGGGCGGCTACGCATCAGCACGAAGGCCGCACTCCGCCTGGCGGAGCAGGCAACGCTGGTGGATCGCGACCCATCGCTCGATGCCGCCGTGATCGCCGGAACGGTGAACGCCGAACAATTGGCCACGATCGCCGCCGCGCTGGCCGTCCTCCCGGCATCGGTGGGGCCGCAGGTCCGCGACCAGGCCGGAGAGGTGCTGGCCGGCTGGGCGCCGAGTCTCGGCCCGGCCGCGCTCCGCATCGCCGGGAGAAGGATCCTCGACCATGTCGCGCCCGAGCTCGCCGAGGCCGAGGAGGAGCGGTGGCTGCGTGGCAGCGAGCGGCAAGCCCATGAGCAACGCACACTGACGTTGAGCCCGATCGGTGACGGCCGCGTCCGAGTGCGCGGCATCCTCGACAGCGAGGCGGCAGCGATCGTGACGGCGGCGCTGGATCCGCTCTGCAAACCCGACGCCGCGGCGACCGAGATCGCCGGGACCGGCGAGACCCGCACACCCGGCCAGCGGCGCGCCGACGCGCTCACCGAGGTCTGCCGGATCGCGCTCACCGGGGGCCGGCTGCCCGACAACGGCGGGGACCGCCCGCAGATCGCGATCACCGTCTCCTACGACGCCCTTCGCAACCAGCTACGGGCCGGTCATCTCGACAACGGCGAACCGGTGTCCGCCGAAACGGTGCGCCGGCTCGCCTGCGACGCCCGGATTCTGCCGATCGTCCTCGGCGGCAAGGGCCAGATCCTCGACACGGGCCGCACCAGGCGGCTCGCGACCGGGTCGATCCGCCTGGCGCTCAACGCCCGCGACGGCGGCTGCGTCTTCCCGGGCTGCGACCGTCCTCCGCGCTGGTGCGATGCCCACCACATCATCAGCTGGACCCTCGGTGGCCCCACCGATCTGGCCAACCTGGCCCTACTGTGCGGCTTCCACCACCGGGTCATCCACGACGACACCGGTTGGCAGATCCGCCTCGCTGACGACGGCCACCCGGAGTTCCTGCCGCCAGCGTGGTTGGACCCCGACCGCCAGCCCCGCCGCAACGAGTACCACCACCGCCCCCGCCCTCACCTGAGAACCTGAGTCCACTCACGACACGACGGCCAACGCCACCGCCACCGCCAACGCCACCGCCATTGCCACCGCCGTCAGGACATCACGCTCTGTACGCCGGATCCATTGCCCGGGAGAGCTGTTGCCCCGAAATCCGTTGCCCCGGGTCACTCGTCCTAGGTTCTGTTGCCCAGGATCTGTTGCCGAGGATCGGCTACCTCGTGCTCGGCTACCTCGTCTTCGGCTACGCCCAGGCTCCGTTGCCGGGGATCCGTTGCCGGGGATCCGTTGCCGGGGATCCGTTGCCGAAATCTGAGCGCTGCGGTAGAGGCCCTCATCGACGCCGACTACGTCCGTCCTGAAGGCCACGTCGAAGCGGAGGCGCTTAGACCCATCGCGGAGCACCCCACGATGCCGACAGATTCACGATGCGCCGGCACCTGAAGCCACCGTCCGCGTCACCGAAGTTGGCTCCTGCGCCGGAGACCCTGACGGTGAGTAACCCCGGCGGCGGCAGACCGCGGGAAGCGGGCAGACCCGGCGTGGCTGCCGATCCGGGGAAGCTGGTGCGCCCAGGATCGCGGGCGCAGCCAGGGTCTCTGGCGGTGTGTCCCGCATCCCTGGATCCTTTATCCCTGGTATGCCCTGCATCCCTGGTGTGCTCCACATCCCTGGTGTGCTCCACATCCCTGGTGTGCCGAGGATCCCTGGTGTGCCGAGGATCCCTGGTGTGCCGAGGATCCCTGGCGCACCCGGGATGGCCGGCACACCGGGCCGGGCAATGCAGCGAGCGGTGGACCGCCCCAGATAGTGGGCCGGCACGGTGGCGTCCGTGAAGGAACCGACAATATCGATGGTGGAGCGCAGGTGGCGGCCGCTGTGATCTACGAAGGCGAGGCGGTCCGGCGCGCCCCTATTCCGCGACTTGACCGCCTCGTGAGCACGACTTGTTCCGCAAACGCCACTCGACCCGGCGAGCACGACGTGAGCCCTGAAGAAGGCTCCGATGGCATGAGCGAGCGACTTCCCGTCGACTTCGGGTTCCGTGACTGCCTGGGGAATGTTGCCGGAGTCCCGCAGCACATTCTCACCGAGGAGTTGGACGCGGCTGAGCGCTTCTGGGACACCGCGCTCTGAGGACACCGCAGGGCTGGACGCATACCAGGCCATGTCACGCGCCGTCTGGCCGGTTCTCAAGGAGGCCACCGTGCGTGTTCTAACCGGTTCCCAAGAAAGCCACCGTGCGTGGCGATATCGCGCTCGCGCGACGGTGCATCGCGCTCGTCGAGCGGTTGGTGGCGAGCGGCGACGAGTTGCTGGACGACCTGGTGGAGAGACGACCTGGTGGAGATCCGGGTCATCGATGCGGTCCTCGCTGTGGGAGCGGGTGCCGTCTTCCCGTCCCTTCCTGATCACCGCCGAACTGGCCGAGGTTCGAGCGGTGATGTCGCTGGCAGCCATGACCCCGGACCGCTACATCACCGAGGCCTTCCTGCACGGCATGCTGCCCGGCGCGCTGGAGGCAGTGCTCGGCAACCACGACCTGGAGCTGTCCGACTGGAGCTGTCCGAGCACACGGCGGGCGCCCCTGAGCTGATGCTCACTGACACCAACTGATGCTCACTGAAATCAGCTGATGCCCGCCGACACCGGCATGGCCCCGCTCCTGCACCCACACGCCGCCGAGATCACCGCCGAGATCACCCGAAGCCTACTGCTGCGCGCACGCGGGCCCCAGGCTCTGCGGTCTTCTCACCGGCCAGCCGTGTACCTAACCTCACGGGTCAGTACAGCTAGCGGGCCGCGGCCGGAGGGCCGACGTGGTGGTCGAGCCAGTCGCGGAGTGGGCGGCTCGTGCGGAGGAACATGACGATGCGGTCCTTGGCTGCCGGGGTGTCCATCCACGGGGCCGGGGGCCACTCCTGCCAGGTGGTCAGGCCCTTGTGGCGGAGCAGGTCGATACGGGGATGATCCTTCGGATAGCCGCGCGGGGCCGTCTTCAGGGTGCCGTGGCCATGGACCTGGATGCCGGCCTTCTCGATGGTGCCGATCAGGTCGGCCAATGGCGGACCGAGGCGCGAGTCGGCCACCGTCCGGCGGTAGCGTTCCAGCTGGTCAGGGGTCATCTGGTACATGCCGCAACCGGCGGCCAGGCCGTCGGCGGAGAGCTGGACGTAGCAGCCGGCCTCCATCCAGATGACCAGGTGGGTCTTGTACGGGGTCTTGTCGTGGCTGAACCGGACGTCCCTGTACGGGCGGAACACCTTGCCGGGGCCGAACTCGGGCTCCAGCTCGGCAAGCAGCTCCAGCGCCGGGGCCCGCACCTGCGACTCGTAGACGGCTAGGTGTGTGGTCCAGTAGGTCTTCGAGTTGTCGGCGGCGAGGCCCTCGTAGAACTCGAGCGCCTCACTGGGCCAGCCACGAAACCTCACCGTGCCAGTAGACGTCACCGTGCCAGTAGAAGTCACCGTGCCAGTAGAAGTCACCGTGCCAGTAGAAGTCACCGTGCCAGTTTGCCACCGGTCGCGAGGAATCGGCGTGCCTCGCGGAGCACGGCGAGGCCGACCTTGAACGGTCGTGAGTCTCACCTGTGTACGCTGCGGCCGGCCTGGGGCCTTCCCGGATGCTCCCAAGGGGCATGGCGGAGACGCTTCTCTTCTTCGTCGATCCCGTGTGGCTGGCGTCGAAGACGGTTTCGCGCTACACAGCCGTTCATGACCGCAACTGCCAGACCCGCGTCAACCACGCCGGCATCAGCCCTGCGAGCGCTCCTCGCCTCCGGCCGAGTCACTCACGCGCCCGGCGTCTACGACCCGTTGACCGCGGCACTCGCGGTGCGGGCCGGTCACCGGGCCGCGCATCTGTCCGGGGCGGCCGTCTCGGCGATCACGCTGGGCCGGGCCGAACCCGGATTCGTGCACGGCGCCCAGATCGCCGACCGGGCGTCCACGCTGGCGCCCGCGCTCGACGGGGTACCGCTGATAGCCGACGCGGACACCGGGCACGGCAATCCGCTGCACGCGGTGTGGAGCGCCATGGCGTACGTCCGGGCCGGGATCGCCGGGCTGCATCTGGAGGATCAGGCCGGCCCGAAACGGCACGGTCATCTGGCCGGCCCGGAGCTCATCGGCGCGACCGAGGCGGCCGCGAAGATCACCGCCCTGGCCGACCAGGTGCCGGAGATCGTGGTGATCGCCCGCACCGACGCCTACGCGGTGCGCGGCCTCGACGAGACGATCGTGCGCTGCCGCGCCTACGCCGAAGCCGGCGCGGAGGCCGTACTCCCCGCGGGCGTGGACACGCTCGCGGAACTGACCGCGGTGCACAGGGCGCTTCCCGGCGTACCCCTCGTCGTCAATCGCAGTGAGGCCGGCGGAAGCCGGCCCGCGCTGACCGACGATGAGCTCAGCGAAGTCGGCGTCCGCCTCGTCCTGCATCCGGTGGCGGCGCTGCTCGCCGCGATGCGCGCGGCCTCCCTGGCCTACCGGGCCATCGCCGACAGCGGCACCGCGGAACCCGTCGACCGGATGCCGTGGGCCGCGTTCACCACGCTGGCCGGCCAGGAAGAGGCGTTCGGCCCGGACGCCCGCTACGTCCCCGGAACCTTGCAGACATGAACACCCGGCCCGTCGGCGATGTGAGGCGCTCCCGCTGGCGCCACGAGTAGGCCATGGTTGCCTCGCCGCATACGGCTCAGGGCCGCAGCCATCCATGCCTCGGCCGCGTTCGGCCCTGGCGCTGACCGGGTCGCCGGCGGTCCGTCGGCGTACCCCCGCGGCTGAGAAGCAGACCTCCGAACGGCTCAATGACTGAGCCGAACGGCCACCGCTGACAGCATTTTTACAGGTTGGTGGGCATAAGCGAATTTATATACGATTTGCTCCGGTCTTGAGGAGGCGCCCACACGGGTGAACCCCGGAGGCCGCCCTCCCCGACCCCCGGAGAAACCTGTGCGCATCGACCGCCGCCTGGCCGGCCTGGCCGCTCTCACTGCCGTGACCCTCGGCACTGCCGCCTGCGGGAACGCGGAGGCCGGCACCACCGCCGACGCAGCCCTGCCGACGCCGACGCCGACCGCGACCCTGCGCGCCGCGGTGCCGGACGCGTCCACCCCCGCTTTCGCGTTCGCGGCCAAGGGCGGCTGCTCCGCCTCCTTCACCGGAGTGTTCGATGCGGCGAACAAGGCTGTTCAGACGTCGATCACCCAGCCGATCCCGCAGACGAGCGCCGCCCTCACGATGACGTTTCTGGCCATCGGCGAGGACAAGCCGTTCATCCGGATCGCGTTCGAGCCGGCCGTGCTGGGCACCAGGATGGGCATTCCGAAGACCTGGCTCGCCCTCGACCCAGACAAGATCAAGAACTTCGCCAAGAGCCCGCTCAACCACGACGGCAAAACGGACCCGCTGGGCATGGGCGATCTGATCGAGAACTCGTCGAATGTGGCCCAGGAGGGCTCGAAGTTCACCGGCACGGTGGACCTGACAGCACTGGACAAAGGGGAGTCGGCGATCTCTTCCGCGACCCTGAAGAAGCTCGGCGACGAGGCGAAGACCGTGCCGTTCGAGGCGGAGATCGACGGCAGCTCGGGCAAGCTGACCAGCCTGAAGATCCGCATTCCGTCCGGCAAGGCCTGCACCCTGACCTACGCGGAGTACGGCGGAGTCAAGTCGCTGGCCGCCCCGAAGGCGAAGAAGGCCAATGCCATCGTCTACAAGATGATCAACAGCTGACCGGCCCCGATGGCCGGCGCGTTGTTGCTCGGCACCGCCGTGGCGGCGACTGCCGCACCCACCACCGCCGAGCCGACCCTGCCGCCGGCCACCGGAGCGAAGGCCGAGCACTCAGCCCGTTCGGCCTCGCGCCTCGTGGCGTGCCCGCAGCCGGGACAACGGGTCCAGACGCCGACGTCGTCGGCGGCGTACCTGATCGATCCGGACTTCTACGCGAACTGGATTCCGAACCAGACGATCTACTTCGCTCTCAATGAGGCCGTCTTCAACAAGTACGCGTTCGCCTGGAACAAGATCCGGGTTCAGTCCGTTTCGCCGGTCAGCTCCTTGAACTGGGACCACTGATCGGTTAGCCGGAGTGCTCGGGCCGTCGCCGGTCCGAGCACCCCACCGGCACACTCACGGCCGTCCGGCGCCGTGCCGGGCACTCCGGGCCAGATGGCAGGCTTGCCGGGTGGTTAATCATTCGAGGGTGGGTCGGCTGCTGTCTGAGGCGGCATTGCACGGGTCGTCGGTTGTGGCCAACTGCGCGATGAACCGGGAGCGGCAGCTGGCCGGGGTCAACAGCTACGCGCGGGTGCTCGGGTTCGATCCGGTGGATTGGCTCGCCGCGACCCGCATCGACGGCGCTGACGACACTGCCGGCGCTGACGGCACTGACGGCACTGACGGCACTCGTGGGCCCGCGTGGCTGGATCTCTGTTGTGGCAGTGGGCGGGCCCTGGTCCAGGCCGCGGAGCAGCTGCCGAGCGCCACGATCGTCGGGGTCGACCTCGTTGACGCGTTCGTTTCGGCACGCCCCGGAGTCGAGACATCCGGGACCGGGCAGCCCGCCGACGCCGGGCACCTCGCTGGCAGGGCTGGCGGGACCGGCGGGACCTCGCGTGCCGAGGGCGGAGTCAGCTTCGTCGTCGCGCCGGTGGAGGCCTGGGAGCCGGACCGGGCGTTCGACCTGATCACCTGCGTGCACGGGCTGCACTACGTGGGTGACAAGCTGGCGGTTCTCGCCCGGATGGCGCGGTGCCTGCGGCCGGGCGGCAGGTTCGTCGCGGATCTGGATCTGGACGGGATCCGGCTTGCTGACGGGCAACCGGCAGGACGGCGCCTCGTCACCCGGCTGCGTGGTGCCGGGCTGGCCTACGACGCGCGCCGTCGCCGAATCAGCTGCACCGGGCCGGTCCAACTGGATCTTCCCTACGCCTATCTCGGTGCCGACGACCGGGCCGGGCCCAACTACACCGGCCAGCCGGCCGTCCACTCGTTCTACGATCTGCTCTGATCACGATCTGCTCTGGCTACGGATCTACTCTGACGCCTCGGCCAGGCCTGTGCGATATGCCTCAGCTCCGGCGAGGCGATTGGTGATCGTTTCGTTGCCGGGTACCGATAGGTTCACCCGGCTCGACAACATGATCGCGCGGGAATCGAGAAGAGACACCGATGAGGAAGATTTCGCTGCGGGCCGGCCTGGCCGCCGTCGCCACCGCCACCCTACTGCTCGCGGGCTGCGGCAGCTCCGACAGTGCGAAGCCCACCGCGGCGGCCACGTCACAGGCGCCCACGTCGCAGGCACCCACCGACAACGGGATCGCCGCGCTGAGCGCCGACGAGATCCTGGCCAAGTCGAAGGCGGCCCTCAAGAAGGCCGGCTCGTTCCAGATGAAGGGCAACGCGATCGTCGAGAAGGACACCATGGCGGTGGACTTCCGGGTTTCCGGCGCGGACTTCGTCGGTTCGATGACGATGGGCAAGGACGCCGAGGTCAAGGTGATGCTGGTCGGCGGGAAGCAGTACATGAAGCCGAGCGAGGGCTTCTGGAAGATGCTCGGCCTGGGCGAGATGGCCCAGACGATGGCGAAGACGGCCGGTGACAAGTGGCTGCTGGTGCCGGCCGGCGACGACAGCATCGGTGGCATCTTCGACGCTGCCGATCCCGACGTGCTGCTGAAGTCGACCGGCACGATTGGCAAGGGCGCAACGACACAGATCGGCGCCCAGCCGGTGATCGCCCTGACCGACACCGGCGAGAAGGAGGCACAGCTGTTCGTGGCGACGACCGGCGAGCCGTACCCGATCAAGCAGGGCACCGCGACCGGTGACGGGATCATCTTCAGCGACTTCGGCGCCACCTTCGACACCCTCACGGCGCCGACCGCCGAGCAGATCCTGGACCTCACCAAGGTGACCGGCCAGCAGTAGCCACGGATCTGGGTGTGGGGCCGGCCGCCGCGCGCAGCCGGCCCCACACCCCGAGTGTCTCCACCTGGGCGATCCCGGGTGCCGCCGGCTCCGACAACGGCAGCCGGCATCAGTTGGGACGCAGCCCGCGGATGATCTGTGCCGGCGTGGCCGTGGAGAGGGCGGGCGCCGCAACGGAGAACGCGCTCGGTCCATTCGCCACTCGGGCGCGCTTGCGTATCTGCTCCAGCAACTGCTGTTGCGAATGAAACGCTGCGGCGGCCTTCGACTCCGACAGGGCGACATCCGCGTTGAGTTTGCCCATCGCGGTGTTCACGTTGATCGCCACCTCTGTTGCGGTGGCGCCCGCCAGCGGCAACTTCTCCTCGTCCGGAGGATCATCGAGAAAGCCCTGACCCACCGTCCCGACCGTCTCCATGATGAGAGCCGAAGCCAGAATCCCCACCCCTGGAGCGAATGCCCCGGCCACGGTTCCGGCGACGACCAGAATGATCGAACCCCATTTGAAGGCTTCGTTCCCGGAGAATGAGCCCTTACCGAGAGCCTGCGTTGCCGCAAGCGACTGGTCGAGCAGGGTAAGCACCGACTTCCGCCGCCGCAGGTAGATCAGTCGCGCCATCTTCACCTCCGCACGGGCGAGTCGCGCGAGCTCCCGGTGGTTCGGAAAGGTGTTCTGCAGGGGAGTCACGAACTCGTCAATGAAGGCATCCCGGAAGTCGCCCTGCCAATTTCCCATCTCTTCGCGGACGTCGTTGATCCGGACCAGGGCCGGCTCGGAACCGACCCAACTGCCGGAGGCGTCGGCATCGCCACCGAACATCGCCTCGACCCCGGCCAGCGTGTCGATGATCGGATCGAATCGCCCTGGGTCCGGGTCGAGAAAACTGTCGAAGGCCGGAACGATCCACTCGTAGTCCTCGTGACGGACCCGTTGCCGGTACTGCTCGATCTCAGCCTCGGAGATGGGAAAGATGGGCGCCAGATCGGGATGGGCCTGAGCCCACTTGTCGTCGACCGCTTTCCGCCAGGAGGCCAGGTCCTCGAGGGTCTGCCGAATCAATTCGTCTTTCAGCCGGCGAGCTTTCTGGCGAACTGCCGACTCGTAGGCTTGACCGCTCAGATGGGCTGGCACGGCCAGATCCGGCAGGTCCGTCACTGTTTCGGCCACGATCTCGGTCCTTCCTCACGCAGCGCCGTCAGGAAACCGGGTCGGCCGGACGGGACGGTCCTCGGCCGTGGGTGACGGTGGGCTGGAGGCTGTGCCCGGATCGGGATGCCATTGCTCCCGGTGCGCTTCGAGAATGCTCTTACCGTTCGCTGCGTCGACATGATCGAAAACCTCGGTGGCGACACGCACGCCCTGTGCGGCGTCCAGGATCACGTCGCCCACCTCGATCACGAGATTCTGCATCTCGGCGCGCAGTCCCTCCCACCCCGCGGTGACGGGATTGGCGGTCGCTCTGGGCCCCGGAAAGCCATGGTTGTCCGCGGCGAAGTAGGGGCTGTCGGCCGCCGTGCTGCCGAGCATCCGGCCGGCGTCGTAGAAGACGCCCGCCACACGGGGCAGATGAACCTCTGACACCCTCCACAGGTGATACAGGTCGCCGCCGGTGACATCCTCAGCCATCGTTCCCCCGTTCTGCATATCAAGACGTTCGGGTCCGCTGACGGCGCACAGCCGCGAGTGCGAACGCCAGAAGGACCACCACAGCACCGCCGCCCAGCACCCATTGCCAGAGCGGTGTCTTCTCGGCGGATGGGGCGGGCGCTTGCGCGGGAACATCGACCGCGAACACTCTGCTGCCCGCGAAGTCGATCAGATAGAGCGGCCCTGCCGAGGTAGCGCCGACAGCGAGTTCCACCGGATCGCCGCCGAGAGACTCCCTCGCCAACTCCGCTACGGCGTGGACCACTCCGTCGGGACTCAACCAGCGCACGACCAAGCGCTGATCGTCCATGAGGTAGACACCGGCGGGGCCTACCCCCATCGATCTCACCAGGCCCCAATCGCCGCCGCTCGACCGGCCGTCACCGACGGCCCACCGTCCAGGCTCCGAATGGCGAATCGTGGCCACGGCGTCACCACGCACCCGATACAGAGAACTCCCCAGGATCCACAGGTCGCCGCCGCTGTCCACGGCGAGATCGTCCGGTCCGGAGACCACATCACCGGCGACCACCCGGCTCACGCCATCAATCGCGAACGCTACAACGCGGTTGTTCTGGCGGTCGGACACATAGATGGTGCCGTCCGGGCCGACGGCCAGCCCGCGCAAATCTCGCATCGGCTTCTTGAGAATTTCCCTGCCGGTGGAGACGTCCACGCGAACCGAGATGGCCCCGTCCGGCGCCAGGGCGTACACCCTGATCGCGGCCTCGTCGGCGATGTAGAGCGTGCCGTCCGGGCCGACCGCGAGTTCGGTGGGCACGCCCAGGGAGATCGCCGTGCCCGCGGTTCCTTTCTTGATGGAACCGGTCTCGCCGGTCTCGTTCCCGTTACCCGCAACCGTGCGGATGGCGCCGTCCGGCGTAACCGCCCGAACCCGGTGGTTGACCGTATCCGCGATGTAGAGCGTGCCGTCCGCACCCACGGCGCCACCGAACGGTTTGTTCAGCCTCGCCGCCGCTGCGGGCCCGCCGTCACCGGAGAAGCCCGCATCACCATCGCCGACCACCAGTTTGAGGGAACCGTCGCTCGGCGCCGCGACCGCTGGCGCCGACATGACCACGGCTGACAGAAGTGCCACCGCACATGCCGCAGAACGTAGCGCCGTCACTGATTTTGTGTACCACACACCAGCGCATACGTTGGCTCTCATCGATCGGTTCGGCGCTGGCGCCCACTGACGGGGGATTGACACATGAACTCGCATGAGCCCGACTTCGGCGAGCGGCTTCGCGGCATGACGGTCACCGGGGCCTCGCCGGACGGGCAGATCCGGGCGACGATCTCGGGTGAGCTCAGCCTTCAGATCCGGTTCCAGCCCCGCACCTACGAGTGGTACGACGAACGAGGCCTGGCCAGGCAACTCGCCGGCCTGGGCACGAGCACCTGGGTAGCCTGGGAACGGGAACGCCGCGAGATCTACCGTCTGTCGCAGTCGCTGAGCCGCGATGAGGCCGACCAGGAGCGGCGCGCCCGGGGCGATTCGCGGCACGAGCGATACGCGGAAGGGCTACGCGCCCTGGAGTGCCGCAGTGTTTCGCCATCTGAAGTAGTACACATCCGGACCGTCGGCATCATCGAGTGGCACGTGGACATCGAGGCGGGGACCTTGCGGCGGCTGCGTGAGCAGGAATTCCTCGGTGAGCTGCGAGCGGCCTTCGCCGGGCTGATGCGGGACCGGGAGCGCGAGCTCATCCTGCTCAAGGCCGAACACTTCGACCTCGGTATCCCACGTTCCTGGGTGGACCGGGTGCGCTGACCGGTGACGCGCCGCAGTGCGCGTCACCGGGGCGGGCGGGTCAGCCGGCGAGGACCGAGCGGACGGCCTCGTCCTCCTTGGCCATGGCCTCCTGGCGGCCGGGCTCCTCGCGGAGGATGGCCGCGTTCAGCCACTCGTCGGGGATGGCGAAGGCGTCGACGAGTGTCCGCATGTGCGGGCGCAGTTCGCGCAGCAGGTCGTCGATCACGGCGGTGATGGCCTTGGAGCGGGCCGGGGTGAGGCGGCCGTGTTCCAGGAACCAGCCCTTGTCCGCCTCGATCGTGGTCAGCGCGTACAGGTCGCAGACCTTCGCCAGCAGGGCGCGCGCTTCGGGGTCGCCGGTACGGTCGATGCCGGCGACGAACGCTTCCAGGGTGATCCGGTCGATATGGGCGGTCGCCGCGGCGAGCACGTGGTCTTGGACGTCGTTGAAGATGTCGAACGGCCGGTCCTTCTTGGTGGCGGCGCCGTTGCGGAGGCGGCGGATCGCGCCGTCCAGGATGTGCTTCTCGCGGTCCTCGAAGATGGCGAGGTGCCAGCCGCGGTCGGTCACCGCCACCTCCTCGTCGCGGCCGGGGACGGCGCTGACGAGGCGCTGGATCAGGGTGCGCGCGGCCGTACGCTCCAGCATCATTTCTCTGACCTGCTCGGCGACGAAGGTCGCCCGGCCCCAGCCGTCGAGCGAGCCGAAAGCGTCGCGGTAGCCGGTGAGCAGGCCTTTCGCGACGAGCTGGAGCAGGACGGTGTTGTCGCCCTCGAACGTGGTGAACACGTCGGTGTCGGCTTTGAGGCCGGGCAGCCGGTTCTCGGCGAGGTATCCGGCGCCGCCGCACGCCTCGCGGCACATCT
This sequence comes from Actinoplanes sandaracinus, assembly GCF_030009775.1. Lineage (GTDB taxonomy): Bacteria > Actinomycetota > Actinomycetes > Mycobacteriales > Micromonosporaceae > Actinoplanes > Actinoplanes sandaracinus. The sequence continues at coordinate 201,159 of NZ_JASCTH010000001.1, forward strand.
GAATGGTGCGGGTGGCGTGCCAGGTCTGGACGGCTTTGAGGCCGGCGGCCCGGGATTCGAGTTCCCGCTGGCGATGTTCATCGGGCTCGGCGAGGGCGAACACCTCGGCCATGGTGACGGCGAGTTCCTCCTGGGCGAAGGCGTACGCGTACGACGCCGCCAACGCGGGGAGGAGTTTGCGCTGGTGGGCGAGGTAGTCGTTGAGGACGATCTCACGGTCGTCGCCGGGTCTGGTGAACTGGCGGCGGTTGTCGCCGTACCGGACGGCGATGGTGAGGGCGTTGCGGGTGGCCGCGGAGGCGGCGGCGCCGACGGTGACGCGGCCGCGGACCAGGGTGCCGAGCATGGTGAAGAAGCGCCGGGTGTCGTTCTCGATCGTGCTGGTGTAGGTGCCGTCCGGGGCGACCTGGCCGTACCGGTCGAGGAGCATGTCGCGAGGGACGGTGACGTGGTCGAAGGAGAGCCGGCCGTTGTCGACGCCGAGGAGGCCGGCTTTGGCGCCGGCGTCACCGATGGTGACGCCGGGCATCGGGTCGCCGTGCTCGTCGCGGATCGGCACCAGCCACGCGTGCACGCCGTAACGACGGCCGCCGGTGATCAGCTGCGCGAAGACCACGGCCATCCGGCCGTCGCGGGCCGCGTTGCCGATGTAGTCCTTGCGCGCGGCCTCATGTGGGGTGTGCAGGTCGAATGTGCCCGACGACGGGTCGTAGGTGCACGTCGTCCGGAGCTGCTGAACGTCCGAGCCGTGACCGGTCTCGGTCATCGCGAAGCAGCCCATCACGTCGGCGGAGATGATGTCGCGCAGGTATTCGTCGTGGTGCCGGGCGGTGCCCAGGGCCACGACGGCGCCACCGAACAGGCCCCACTGCACACCGGCCTTCACCATCAGTGACAGGTCGACCTGGGCGAGCATCTCGGCGGCGACGGTCGAGCCGCCGGGGTCGGCCGAGCCGCCGTATTCGACGGGGAACGCCGAGGCGACTCCGACGTCGGTGGGCAGGGAGCGGATCAGCCGGGAGACGCGCTCCCGGGCCTGGTCGCCGGTCTCGCCGGGGACGGTGACGAATTCGGCGCCGAGTCGCTCACGCACGGCCTGCCGGATGTGCGCCCACCGACCGTCGAGGACCTCGGTGAGGGAAGCGGAAACCCGATTGATCATGCATCGATATTACCCACCAGTAACCACCGCTGAACGTGAGAAGCGGCATCCCGCGGAAGCAAGAGGGACTGCATCGCCCGGGGCCGGCGGCGCGGCCCGGCTACGCCGCCGGGCGAAGTGCCGCGAGCTGCTGCAGGCGACGCGGGAGGCGGCGCTTTCTCGCCAGCGGGAGTACGAGGCCCTCCTCGCCCAGTTGAGCGCGTCGGAGGGCGACACCCCCGACTGGCCGTTCATCCAGATCACCATCCGGGCCGGCATCCATCACTCGCGCTCCACGGCGGCGTGGGCCGACGAGTCGCTGGCAGCGCTGCAAGCGGAAGAAAGTGGAAGAGGAACCCCATGACCGGTAGAGCCCGGCTCAACTTCGCACTCTTCTCTCTCGCCGTGGTCGGCTCCGGCTGGCTCGGCGTTGCCGTCGACCGGGCCACGGGCGCCACGACGGCCACCGGCACCGCCACGAGCAGTGGCGGCGGCACCACCGGCATGCTGTTCTTCCTGTTCGGGCCGGTGATCGCGGCCCTGGCGCTGCACGCGTTCACCCGGAACCGCGACGGTGGCGGCCCGCGCGGCCTCACGCCGCGGATCCCGCACCCCGTCCGCTGGCTGGCCGCGGCGGCCGTCTTCTATCCCGCGGTCACCCCGATCGCGGTCGGTCTCGGCGTCGCGGCCGGCCAGGTCACCATCAACGCGGCCCGGCCGGCTGGACGCAGCCCGGCCGGCTGTCAGTGCCGCCTCAGAAGCTGAGACGACTCTGACAGCCGGCCGGGTTCCGCCGCCGGGTCAGTCGTCGTAGCCGGGCACGGTGAGCGGGTGCCGCTCCTCGTCCCGGGCGGCGATCCCGGCCATCGAGCGCATGTACTGGCCGCGGGTGATCTCGCCGTCCAGAAGCTGGGCGCAGAGCACCCCCTCCAGGCTCTCCGGCGCGAAGAGCGCCTCCGGAACGGCCAGCGGGTCCGCCTCGGCGGACGTGTCCGCCCGGACCCCACGCACCGCGAGGACGCAGGCGGCGGCCAGCACCAGGATGAGCAGGGACAGGATCAGCATCGCCACCGCCTTGTCGGTCATCGCGGGACGTTCGTGCCCCGCGTATCAGAGAGAACGGATCACAGGGCGTGTCGGTTCGACGAATTCTGTCACTGACCGCTACGAAGTTTCGCGCCGTCTGACGCCGACACGACACGTTCGGGGTACCGCGCATGCCCCCTTTTCCGCGAATAATCGCTATCTTGCTTCGGTGACCGGAAAGCGTGCTATATCCCGTCTGCCGGATTATGATGGCTTCAGTCGGCTCGCCGGCGATCCCGAGCCCGTCCCGGAAGGCGACTATCGAGTCCGGTTGAGACCGTTGTCCCGGCGCCGCCCCGTCCTCTCCGCACTGATCGCGGCCTTCGCGTTCGCGTTCGAGTCGACCTTCTTCGGCTGGTTGCTCGCCAAGGTCGAGTTGCCGGACCGGCGGATGCAGACCGTCCTCTTCGTCACCACCATCTTCATGATCGTCGCGACCGCCCTGATCGAACTGTTCCGCCTGGTCAACGTCGTGACTCTGTGCCTGGCCACGCTGCGGGCCCGGGACCCGGTCCCGGTGCCGCCGGACCAGCGGCTGCGCGTCGCGTTCCTCACCACGATCGTGCCCGGCAAGGAACCGGTCGAGATGGTGGAGAAGACGCTGCGGGCCGCGAAGCGGATCCGCCATCAGGGCCGGTACCACGTGTGGCTGCTCGACGAGGGCGACGACCCCGAGGTCAGGGCGATGTGCCGGCGGGTGGGCGCGCACCACTTCAGCCGCCGGGGCGTGCCGGAGTGGAACACCGCGGCCGGCGCCTTCAAGGCGAAGACCAAGCACGGCAACTACAACTCCTGGATGGACCGGCACGGCGACTCCTACGACGTCTTCGTCTCGGTCGACCCCGACCACGTGCCACTGCCGAACTTCTGCGAACGGCTCCTCGGCTACTTCCGTGACCCGGACGTGGCGTTCGTGATCGGGCCGCAGATCTACGGCAACTACGACAATGTGATCACCAAGTGGGCCGAGTCCCAGCAGTACCTGTTCCACTCGCTGCTGCAGCGGGCCGGCAACACCCTGGGCATCCCGATGCTGGTCGGCACCAACAACGCGGTACGCATCGCGGCGCTCAAGTCGATCGGCGGACTCCAGGACTCGATCACCGAGGACATGGCGACCAGTCTCGCCCAGCACGCCACCCGCAACCCGGCCACCGGCCGCCGCTGGACGTCGGTCTACACGCCGGACGTGCTGGCCGTCGGGGAGGGACCGTCGTCCTGGACCGACTACTTCAGCCAGCAGCACCGCTGGTCACGCGGCACCGACGAGGTCTTCGTGGCCGGGTTCGCCCGGATGGCACACCGGCTCGGGGTACGCCGCGCGTTGCACTACGCGCTGCTGATGGCGTACTACCCGCTCACCGCGATCGCGTGGCTGCTCGGCGCGGCCACCGCCGCCTTCCACGTGGTGCTCGGGATCAAGGGCGTGCAGGTGCCGCAGCAGGTGTGGCTGATGCTCTATGTGGACGCCGCGATCTTCCAGGTCGGCCTCTACCTGTGGAACCGGCGGCACAACGTCAGCCCGCACGAGGAGGCCGGGTCGTCCGGGCTCAGCGGCATGCTGCTGTCCACGCTGTGCGCGCCGATCTACGTCACCTCGTTCCTGCAGGCGGTGCTGCGCAGGCGGTCCGGGTTCGTGGTGACGCCGAAGGGTGACTCCGCCAGCCCGGATCGGCTGCTCACCTTCCGTACCCATCTGCGGTGGGCCTTGTTCTTCGCCGTGCTGCTGGTGGTGGCCGCGGTGACCGGTCACGCGCACGGGTTCATGTGGCTGTGGCCGTCACTCAACCTGGCCTTGTGCCTCACCCCGCCGGGAATCTGGGCGCTGCAGGCGCATCACCGCCGCCGGCGCGCCCGCCACCGGCCCGCGGAGATCTACGCGGTCCCCGACGAAGCGGTGACGGGCGAAGCAGCGCCCGGCGAGAAAGCAGCGCCCGGCGAGAAAGCGGCGCCCGGTGAGAAAGCACTGTCCGATGGAAGGGAACCGCTCATGACCAGGGATGTGGCCGCATGACGGCGCGACGACAGCGGCCCACCCTCACACGGCGGGTGCTCACCATGCTGGTGACGCTGCCGCTGATGGCGGCCGTGGTGGTCGTGAACCGGCCGATCGTGGGTTTCGCCGCCGAGCGCTACCACGAGTTCACCATCAACCGGCTGTCCTACAAGCAGCGGTTCGGCCACTGGTCGATGCTGCACGTTCCCGGCAAGTTCAAGGTCAACGCCATCCACGCCGCCCTGCTGCGCACCGGGAAGGTGCTGATCATCGCGGGGTCCGGCAACGACCGGGAGAACTTCGAGGCCGGCACGTTCCGCACCGTCCTGTGGGACCCCCGCACCGACACGTTCCGGGACGTGCCCACCCCGACCGACCTGTTCTGCGCCGGGCACACGTTCCTGCCCAACGGCAATCTGCTGGTGGCCGGCGGCACCAAGTCGTACGAGGTGCTGGAGGCGGACATCACGAACGCCGCCGGGGTCATGAAGATCAAGAACGAGTCGCCGGACTCCGGGCCGCGCACCTTCGGCAAGGGCACCCGCCTGCTCGGCGCCAACGGCCGTGTCTATCTGACCCGGGCCGAGGTGACCGTGCCGGCCGCCACCAAGATGACGCACGGCAACCGCACGATGGTGCACGCCGGCGAGGCCGAGGTCTGGGTGGACGCCCTCGACGCCGGCGACGGCGCACTGGTGACGGAGCCCGGCCAGTACGCCATCGAGGGCCTGGGCGGCGACGACGCGCGCAACCTCTACGGCATCGCCGAGAAGATCACCAGAGAGAAACAGGAGTACGGCGGGGACAAGACGTCGTACGAGTTCGACCCGATCGCCGAACGCTACGTGCGCACCGGCGACATGGTGGAACACCGCTGGTACCCGACCCTGGCCACGATGCCGGGCGGCGACATCCTCGCGGTGTCCGGGCTCGACGAGTTCGGCCGGATGCTGCCCGGCGTGAACGAGCGCTACCAGGTCGCGAAGCGCCAGTGGACGCCCGCGCCCGAGTTGCGGCGGGTCTTCCCGACCTATCCGGCGCTGTTCCTCACCGAGGACGAGAAACTGTTCTTCTCCGGCTCCAACGCGGGGTACGGCTCGGACACCGAGGGCCGCGCCCCCGGCCTGTGGGACGTCGCGAAGAACGAGTTCACCACGGTGCCCGGCCTCGAGGACCCCGGCATGACCGAGACCAGCGCGTCGGTGCTGCTGCCGCCCGCGCAGGACCAGAAGGTGATGATCCTCGGCGGCGGCGCGGTCGGCGACTCGCCGGTCTCCACGGCCCGGACCGCGATCGCCGACCTCGACGACGGCGAGCCGCGGTACCGGCCGGGGCCCGACCTGCCGGCGCCCACCCGCTACCTGAACACGGTGGTGCTGCCGGACGACACCGTGTTCACCAGCGGCGGCTCGTCCGGGTACCGGGGTGGGCCGTACCAGGGCCGGGCTCGCAGCGACCTGCTGACCGCGCACCTGTACGACCCGCGGCGCGAGGAGTTCCGCGAGGTGGCGGCTCCGGACGTGGGGCGTAACTACCACTCGGAGGCGCTGCTGCTGGCGGACGGCCGGGTCGTCACCATGGGCAGCGACCCGATCTACGACACCACCGGGACCAACCCGGGCAGGTTCGAGCAGCGGATCGAGATCTACAGCCCGCCGTACCTGTTCCAGGGCGACCGGCCGGCGCTCGGTGGCGGGCCACGCACGGTCAAGCACGGCCGCACCGCGCCGTACGCCACCGGCGACGCGGACCGGATCGCGGCGGCCCGGCTGGTCCGGCCGAGCGCGGTCACCCACGGCACCGACGTGGACCAGCGGTCGGTGGAACTGGGCGTCCGCCGTACCCCCGGCGGGGTGACCGTGACGATCCCGGAGGAGCCGGGCCTAGTCCCGTCCGGCTGGTACATGCTGTTCCTGATCGACGACAAGGGCGTGCCGTCGCGCGCCCGCTGGGTCAGGGTGGCCTGATCGTCAGTTGGTGGCGAGCCCGAGCGCGTACTCGGGCCACCACTGACCGGCCGGCGGGGCGTCCGGGAGGCACGCCCCGTCGGACTCCCCCGGCCGTTTCACCCAGAGGTAGGCGGCGACCCGCGGCGTCCCGGTGTCCGTGGTGGGCGCCGGCCCGAGCGCCCGGCCCGGCGGATTGCACCAGTGCCCGTCCGCGTCGCGCGCGTCGACCGGGGCCGGCCCGTTGCCGTTGCGGCTGGTGTCGATCACGAACGGCAGCCCGCCGACCCGGTCCGACACGGCGGTGCCGTAGGCGATGTTGGCCTCGGTGGTCTCGAAGTTCGCCACGTTCAGGCTGAACCCGTCGGCCTGGCGGATCCCGGCGTCGCCGAGCGCCGCGGCCACCCGGTCCACGTCCTTGATCCAGCCGGGGTTGCCGGCGTCCAGGTAGACGCGCACCCCGGGCTGCTGCTTGAACCGCTGGATCGCCTCGCCGAGCAGGGTGAGCCGCTCCTTCGCGGCGGCGGGGTCGAGGCAGCCGTCGACGAGGTGCGGGACGGCGTCGGGTTCCAACACGACGATCGCCGGGTTGCCGCGCACCACGGCGGCCAGGTCGGCGATCCACGTCCGGTACGACGCCGCGTCCGGAGCGCCGCCGCCGGAGTGCCCGCCGCAGTCGCGCTGCGGCACGTAGTAGGGCACCAGCACCGCCGTACGCCCGGCCGCCGTGGCCGCCTCGACCAGCCGCCGGGCCCGGTCCTGGAAGCCGGGGTTGGCGTCGGCGAACCAGACGGCCGTCGGCGATCCGGCGATCCGGCGTAGCGCCGCCGCGTCCCTGGTCCGGCCCTCCGCCTCCCACGCCGCCACCTGTTGCGCCGCGGGCGCGTCCGGCTCCACGTAGAACCCCGCCGACTCCGGCACCGCCGTCGCCGGAGTCGGTTTGCCCGAAGGAGCCGTGCCGGGGGACGAGGTGCAGCCGGCGAGGACGACGACGGCCGCGAGACCGCACAGCGAAGGCACGAGACGGCACAGCGAAGGGAAGTTTCTCATCTGGACGAACGGTACCGACCCGACATACCCGATCGTGACTCAGCGCACCGACGTTGCCACCGCAATCGCCTCTTCGAGTGTCACGATTCCCTCCAACCGGTAGGTGACAGGGCCGGTGGTCCAGATCAGCGCCGGACCGGCGAGCCGGGCGGTCTCGGTCCGCTCGACGCCGTCGGAGCCCACATAGGTCACCGGGTGCGGGCCCGGCACCCAGGCGGCGCCGGTCACCGCGCCGCCGATCTCCACGAACCGCGCGTCCGGCGAGGTCTTGAAGAACGTGGTGTCGAGACGCCCGTCGAACTGGTCGAACCGCACGGCGCCACCGGAGTAGGAGAACGTCACCACCCGGTCGGCGAGCAGCACCCGCTCCGGCTCGCCCAGCGCCGCCGGCACCCCGAGCGGGAATCCGGCGACCCGGCGGGCCTCGTCCAGGGCGGTCACCCGCGACGACGGCAACGCGCTCGGGGTGGCGGGCAGCGGATCGCGGGGCGGCTCACGGCGTACCTCGACGCCAGCGACGCGCAGCAGGTCGCCGATCACCTCGACCACCGCGGCGCGGGCCGGCGCGACAGCGGCGACCGACGCGGCGAGCGCGGCCGCCAGGGCCGCCACACGCAGACCCACGCGACGCCGGCGCGGCGCGGGAGCCGTCAAGCGCGCCCGGACCGCTTCCCTCTGATCGACAGCCGGGGGTACGCGCAACCGCACGCCGAGATCACGAAGTTCCAGGGCCAGATCGTCGCGGGCCAGATCGTCACGGGCCAGATCGTCACGGGCCAGATCGTCGCGGGCCAGATCGTCACGGGCCAGATCGTCGCGGGCCAGATCGTCACGGGCCCGATCGTCACGGGCCCGATCGTCGCGCTCAGACACCGGGCACCTCCTGCGGCAGCCGGTGGCGCAGTCGTGCCAGCGCCCGCGCGGTCCGCGACTTGACCGTCCCCTTCGGCAGGTTCAGCGTCACCGCGGTCTCCGCCTCGGAGAGGTCCAGCAGATAGCGGCAGACCAGCACCTCCCGGTCCCGGCCGTCCATCGCGCGCAACTGCTCGACGAGGAGCCGCCGCCGTTCGCCGGCCAGCGCCGACTCCGCCGGATCCGGTTCCAGCGGCAGCGGATCCGCGACCGCCGCGGCCCGCAGCCACAGCCCGTCCCGGCGGCGGCGGGACCGGACCAGGTTGCGGGTCTCGTTCGACACGATCGCCAGCAGCCACGACTTGAACCCGGCCTCGCCGCGGAACCGGCCCAGTTGCCGGTACGCCTTCACGAACGACTCCTGCACCACGTCGTCCGCGTCCGCGCCGGCACCCAGCAGCACGGCCGCTCGGTGTGCGGGCACCGTGAAGCGCGCGACCAGGACCTCGTAGGCGTTCAGGTCACCGGCCCGGGCCCGGGCCACAGCGGTCGCCTCATCGATGTCGATGGCCACCCCCTCTGACAACACACCCTAGAGACACCGCCCGCCGGGAACCGGTTCCCCCGGCTGTCCCGCTGGTGGGGAGACGGCGCCCCGAAGCCGGCCCGGGAACCGGATCCCGGCGGGCGGTGTCTTCGAGACATGACGACCCGCCGTTCGATCCTGCTTCTGGCCGGCTCCGGCCTCGCCCTCGCGGCGGCCGGCTGCCGGGAAACCGTCCAGGCGGCGGCCACCACGGCGCCCGACGTCCTGCTCGCCGACTCCGACCACGGCCTGCTGCGGCTCGGGCCGGCCGGGGAGCAGTCCCTCGGCGCGGCGGTGGCCGCCTTCGACGGCTCGCACCTGTACGCGGCCCGGCCCGGCGCCCTGGACCAGGTGAATCCCGCCACCGGAGAGGCGGTCCGCAGCACCGCTCTGGCCGAGGGCTGGCTGCCCCGGGTCGTCTCCGCCGACGGCCGGGTGTGCGCGCTGAGCCGGACGGGGGCCTCCGACCGGCCCACCGCGCGCGCCCGGACCACCCTGCTGATCACCGCGCCGGCCGGGCCGAAGCAGCACGAGCTGCCCGGAGTGATCGAGCCCGACGCTTTCACCGCCGACGGCACCGGCCTGTTCGTGCTGGAGTGGCTGCCGGCGACCGCACCGGACCGCTACCGGGTGCGGCTGCTCGACCTGGCCACCGGCGACATCCAGCCGCTCGCCACCCGCGCCAAGACGCCGGTGCCGCCGGGCGCCGAGGAGGAGATGCGCGGTGACGGGCGGCAGGCGGTGCTCTCCGCCGACCGGCAGATGCTGTTCACGCTCTACACCCACCAGCCGGGCCATCAGCACACCCGGGACCTGCTGTCCGGGCGGCCGGGCAACGCGCACGCGTTCGTGCACGTGCTGCATCTGACCGAGCGGTGGGCGTACTGCCTGGACCTGCCGCACCCGTTCGGTGAGGGGCCGGCGGCGGGGCACGCGCTGGCGGCGGACGGACGGAACCTGATCGTCGCCGACGTCACCTCGGGCCGGCTGGCCTATGCGAGCCCGGAGTCACTGTCGATCGAGCGGGTGGTGGACGTGCCGGTGGCGGCCGGATCCACCGCGGCCCTGGCTCTCACCACGGACGGGCGGATCCTGCTCGGGGCGGGCGGTGTGACGGTGCTGGACCGGGCCTCGGGCCGGCCGGCCGGCGACTGGGCGCTGCCGGGGCCGGTGCGCGGGCTGGCCCTGAGCCGGGACGGCAGCCGTCTCCACGCCGGCGGCGCCGGGCGGATCACCTGGCTGGACACCGGCACCGGGACCCGGCGGGGTGATCTGGCCGTTCCCGGTCTCACCTGGTTGCGGCACGCGCTCTGACCCGCGAGTTCAGCGACCCGCGAGTTCAGCACCGAGCGCTGGTCAGCTCGTCCGCCTGAGCACGTCTAGCAGGAACCACTCGTCCTCGTGGCGCACGACGTGCTCCAGCCCGCGCGTGGCGATCAGGGCGGCGTGCGCGTTGAAGCCGTCGTAACTGCCGCCGTTCTCCCGGTCGCGGAAGTGCACCGCGACCAGGTCGCCGCCGGGCTCCAGACACGCCACCAGCCCGTCCAGCGTCGCCGTCAGATCGTCACCGGAGAGGTAGTAGAGCAGGTCACCGATGACGACCAGGTCGAACACACCGTCCGGCAGGTCGGCCGGCAGCTCGGCCCGCTCGACCCGGACGTTCGGCAGGTCGGCGGTGTTCTTCGCGGCCAGTTGCACGGCCTCGTCGACACTGTCCGTCGCGACGACCTCGTCGCAGCGCTCGGCGAGCATCCGGGTGAGCGAGCCGATCGAGGCGCCCGGCTCGTAGCAGCGGCGGTAACGCTCACGGGGCAGGCTGGCCACGGTGACCGCGAACTTGCGGCGGTCGTGCCATTTGGTGCCGATGTCCCACGGGTCGTCCTTCGCCAGGTAGAGCCCGATGAAGTGGTCCAGGGAGACGGACGTCTCCGGTGGTACGGCGTCGCCTGCTGCTCGTGTCACTCCAGCAATTCTGCCCCGTCCTGGCCGGCCGCCACCGTCAGGGTCCCGACGCCCTCGTCCGCGATCAGGTCGATGCCGCCGGTTCCGCCCGCGACGGTGAACCTGGTGCCTTTGTCCACATCCTTGTCACGGGAACCGTAGAGGACCACGGCGCCGGCTCCCCGTTGCAGAACCGCCGTGACGGGGCCCCGGCCACCGGTGCTGATCCGCCAGTCGCGGATGCCTCCGGTCATCGAGATCGGCACGACCGTGTCCTGCCGGGGCAGCGCGAGATCGAGTTCAGCGGCGCCGCCGAGCAGGTCCACCCGGCCGGCCCGGCCGCCGGTGAGGTCGATCGAGGCGGTACGGACGCCACCGCGCATCAGCACCGACCAGGTGACGTCCCGGCTGAGCACCACGTCGATCTTGCCGTTGCCGGTGCGGCCGGCCCCGTCCACGAACAGCCGTACGGTGCCGCCCTCCAGCACGGCCCGCGGTGTGACGCCGCTGCCCGCCGGGCTGGACACCTGGAACCAGCCGCCCTCGGTCTCGCCGATCCGGACGCCGAGCGTGGTGGTGCCGTCGGCCAGCTCGAAGGTGGCCGCGCCGGGCGGGGCGCCGGGCAGAGCCGGGTCGTCCGCCGACGGGCTCGCCTCGATGGAGACCGGCGGGGCGTCCGGCGGAGCAGCCTGCGGGCCGGTCGGCGGCGCCGTGATCATCGGGCCGGCCACCAGCGACGGGGGACGGCCGGCGTACCAGGCCATCACGCCGGCCACCAGCACCGCGGCGGCCAGCGCGGTGACCGGCTTCCAGGCGGCGACCGATCGCCAGCCGGTGCGGCGCGGCGTCCGCGGAGTGATCCTCAGTTCCAGGGTGGGCCGCTGCGATCCCCGTGCCTGCCAGGCGGGTGCGGTACGGGCGGCCTCGGCATCCTCCGTCTCGTAGTGGTCGGCGGGCGGCCCGGCCCGGTGCGGCGCGTCGGGCCAGTATCCGGTGATGTCGGGCCACTCTTTCGAGGGAGCGGCGCCGGACTCGCTCTCAGGTCCGGACTCGCGCTCAGGGACGGCAGAACTTTCCACGTTGTTCTCCTTGAAGGGCACGGAGACTCCGCACACCGGTACGGAGGTGAAGCCGCTTCAGTTCAAAGGGAGCGCTCCCAAAAAATTGGGACATCGTTACCACTTGCCCTCACATGCCCCGAGCGTGTAGATCCTTATCGAATCCTTAAGCGGTTCTATGTGAACGTTCCCCCAGAAAGCGAATAGATGCCGGAAGACGACACCCGTAGCGGTCTGCGGGTCGGCGGCTGGATCCCGCCGTATGCACCCGGCGGTAACCCCGCCGCGCCGATCCGGCCCACCGTCAGACCCGCCCCGAACGCGCCCCGTAATCGCGACGCGTTCCCCCGCCTCCGCGGTGAGGGCTCGATGCGCCCCCGCCTGGTCCTCGCCGCCGCACTCTGCCTAGCCTGCGCGGCCACCGCGGCGATAGCCGTCATCCTCGACTCCGGCCGGAGCCCCGAACCGGTCGCCGCCGAGTTCACCTTCCCCGCCGGAGCCGCACCGCAGCCGCCCCTGACACCCGACCTGGGCTCGACGAACGCTCCGGCCAGTGTGGAACCGTCACCGCCGCCGAGCGCGGCGGCGGCGATCACCACCACCCCGGCGCGGGCCTACTCGTCACCGCCGCCGAGATCTCCGGCAGCCACTCGCACCACCGTCGCACCGACGAGGACGGCCACCACCGAGCCGGTGACGCTGACGGTCGGATCGACGGCCGGGCTGGAATCAGCCGACCACCCCGGGCAACGCCTCCGGCATCGCAACTTCCGGGGACGCCTGGACCCGATCGGGCCGGCGAGCAGCGCCGGCGACCGGGCCGACTCAGGGTTTCGGGTACGCTCCGGGCTCGCCGGCTCCGGCTGCGTCTCACTCGAATCCGTGAACTTCGCCGGATATTTCGTCCGGCATCGAAACTTCGAAATACGTCTCGAACGGAACGACGGATCACCGCTATTCCAGCAGGACGCGACTTTCTGTCCGGTGACGATTCGTCAAGGCGCCGCACTGGCGTTGCGTTCCACCAATTACCCGCAGCACCATGTCGTCGCCGCCGACCAGTGGCTGAGGCTCGCGCAGACCTCCGCCGAGCACGCGACGGCCTTCACGCCGCGCCCTGCGCTCTGACCGACCCCGCGCCCTGATCGGCCCCACACTCGGATCGGCCCCACACTCTGATCGGCCCCGGCTGGCCCATCCAGCCGGGGCCGATCAGGCCCTCACCCCTGAGGCAACGCATCGGCGAAGGTTTCGACCACTGCAGGTGCTAGCCCCGGTGGAGGACCACCACACCACGCGGTTCGAGGATCCCGGCTCCCGGCAGGGCGCTGACATCCACCGCCTCGTCGGTCCGGTTGATCAGGAACCAGTGGTCGCCGCGGATCGCCAGTTCCACCCGGCCGCCCCACTCGGGCGGCAGCTCACCGGTCACCCCGGCCGGGCCGAGCAGCTCCGGCAGCAGCGCGGCGAGCCCGTCCGGGCCGAGACGGGTGGAGACGTACGCCGCAGACCCGGAGCCCACCTCGCGGCGGGTGACCGCCGCCCGCTCCGCCTGCTCCCCCGTCTTGTAATGGGCCAGCACCTCGACGTCGTCGCCCACGTCGATCCGGTCGGTCCAGAGGGAACCGGTCGTGCCGTTGTCCAGTTCGACGCTCTCGTCGTCGAGCAGCGGCCCGAACTCCTCGATCCGGATGCCCAGCAGGTCGCGCAGCGCCCCCGGGTACCCGCCCAGCCAGATGTGGTCGTTCTCGTCCACGATTCCGGAGAAGTACGTGGTGACCAGGTGCCCGCCGCCGGCCACGAAGTCCCGCAGCCGGTCCGCGAGGGCCGCCGGGACGACGTGCAGGATCGGCGCGATCAGCAGCCGGTACTCCTGGAGCGGACCGTCGGCCGGCAGCACGTCCGCGCGGATCCCGGCGTCGAGCAGCGCCGTGTACCAGTCCAGCGCCTCCTGCGGGTAGTTGAGCCGGTCGGTCGGGTGCGAGTCGTGCTCGGCCACCCACCACGACTCCCAGTCGTGGATGATGCCGACGTCCGCGCGGCGACGGTGCGAGCCGGCGACGGGCGCCAGCTCGTGCAGCCGCTCCCCCAGCCGGGCCACGGCCCGGAACAGGTCGCTGTCGGTCCCGGCGTGCGGCAGCATCGCCGAGTGGTACTTCTCCGCGCCGGCCTTCGACTGCCGCCACTGGAAGAAGCAGACCGCGTCGGCGCCGTGCGCGACATGGGTGAGCGAGTCGCGGGCCAGCTCGCCCGGCTTCTTCGCCACGTTGACCGGCTGCCAGTTGACCGCGCTGGTGGAGTGCTCCATCAGGAACCACGGCCGGCCGCCGGCGATGTTGCCGGTCAGGTTGGCCGAGAAGGAGAGCTCGTCACGGGCCTGCGGGCCGGGCAGCACGTAGTGGTCGTTGGAGACGAAGTCGACCTCGCCCGCCCAGTCGGCGTAGTTCATCGGCTTCTGCTGGCCCATCACCATGAAGTTCGTGGTGACCGGCACCTCCGGGGTCAGTTCCCGGAGCAGGTCCCGTTCGGCGCGCAGGTGATCCTTCAGCGCGTCCGAGGAGAACCGTTTGAAGTCGAGCTGCTGGGTCGGGTTCGGGTGGGAGGCTGCCAGCCTGGGCGGCAGGATCTCCTCGAAGTCGTCGTAGCGCTGCGACCAGAACGCGGTGCCCCACGCGTGGTTGAGCGCTTCGACGGTGCCGTACCGGTGGCGCAGCCAGATCCGGAAGGCCGCCGCCGCGTCGTCGGAGTAGTCGTAGACGTTGTGGCAGCCCAGTTCGTTGTTGACGTGCCAGGCCACCAGGGCCGGGTGGTCGCCGTACCGGGTGGCCAGCTCGCGGACCAGGCGCAGCGCGTGCTCCCGGAAGACCGGCGAGGTCGGGCGCCAGTGCTGGCGGGCGCCCGGCCACAGGGTCTCACCGGTCCGGGTGACCGGCAGGATCTCCGGATGCTCGCGGGTCAGCCAGGGCGGCGGGGAGGCGGTGGCGGTGGCCAGGTCGACCGAGATGCCGCCCGCGTGGAGCAGGTCCATCACCTCGTCCAGCCAGGTGAAGTCGAACTCTCCGGCCCGCGGCTCCAGCCGGGCCCAGGAGAAGATGGCGAGGGAGACGATGGTGACGCCGGCCTCACGCATCGCGCGTACGTCGTCGTCCCAGACCTCGCGTGGCCATTGGTCGGGGTTGTAGTCGGCGCCGAATTCCAGACGCGCCGATCCGGCGCGGCGAAGCCAGCGCCGGATCGGCAGTTCGTTGCTCAGAGTCATTTAACTGTGAAGCCCTGTTCCTGGCCGTACTTGACCGACGCTTCCTGCCAGGACTTCAGCCCGTCCTGCAGGGTTCCCTGCCCGATGTAGGCCTTGCCGACCGTGTCGCCGTAGATGCTGTTGGCGTACACCTGGAAGGGCAGGTACGACCAGCCGGAGACGACCTGCCCGGCGGACGCGGCGAGAACCTCGTTGACCTTCTGCCCGCCGAAGTACGGGAACTCCTTGCTCAGGAACTCCGGCGCGTTGAGCTCGGCGTTGGTGGCCGGGAAGGCGCCGTTGTCGACCCGGCTCTTCGCACCCTCACCGATGGCGGCGTACTTCAGGAACCCGTACGCCAGGGTCTTGTTGGTGCTCTTGTCCGGGATCGCCAGGGAGCTGCCGCCGTTCTCGGCGGTGGACTTGCCACCGGCCTCCCACTGCGGCATCGGCGCGACCCGCCACTTGCCGTTCGCGGCCTTCGCGCCGGACTCCAGGTTGCTCGGCATCCAGGCGCCGGTGACCAGGCTGGCGATGGTGCCGTCGCCGAGGCCCTTGTACCACTCGTCGGTCCAGCCGACGACCGGCGAGAGCAGCTTGCCGTCAATCAGCTTCTGCCACTGGGCGGCGAACTTCTGGGTGCCGGCGTCGGCGAAGTTGACCGTGACATCAGTGCCCTTGACCGTGTACGGCTTGCCGCCGGCCTGCCAGATGAGGCTGGTGGTGAACCCGGCGTCGCCGGAGTCGCTGGTGATGTACGACTTGGCGTCGGCCTTGTGCAGCTTCTCGGCGGCCGCCGCGTACTCCTCCCAGGTCGTCGGCACCGCGATCTGGTGCTTGTCGAAGACCTCTTTGTTGTAGAAGAGAGCCATCGGGCCGGAGTCGATCGGGAACCCGTAGATCTTGCCGCTCGAGCGCACCGCGTTCCAGGTGCCCTTGGTGAACGTGCTCTCCAGGGACGCCGCGCCGTACGTGTTCAGGTCGGCCACCGACTTGACCAGCGCGAACTGCGGCAGCGCGTAGTACTCGATCTGCGCCACGTCCGGCAGGCCGGTGCCGGCCGCGATCGCGTTCTGCAGAGCCGTGTACTGGTCGTTGCCCTGGCCCGCGTTGACCAGCTTGACCTTGACCTTCGGGTACTTGACCTGGAAGTCGGCGACGACCTTGGTGAGCGTGGTGTCCCACGCCCAGACGGTCAGCTCGCCGCCGGCGGTGAGAGCGGCCTGCACGTCCGCGTCGGAGACGGTGGTGGCGGCGGCGCCACCGGCCTCCGGGTCGTCGGCGTTCGAACAGCCGGTGGCCAGCAAAGTTATCGACAACGCGGCGCCCACGAGCGCGCGCCGGCGGGTGATCATCATGACGCTGTCCCTTCAGGGGGTGGGGAGATTTACTGCTTGACGCTTCCCGCGGCCAGACCTGACTGCCAGTAACGCTGGAGCAGCAGGAAGGCCACGGCGAGCGGCACGATGGTGAGCAGGGAACCGGTGATCACGAGGTTGAAGACCACCTCTCCACCGACCGTGTTGGCCTGCCGTGTCCACGTGTACAGGCCGAGAGTCAGCGGGTAGAGCTCGGAGTCCTTCAGCATGATCAGCGGGAGGAAGAAGTTGTTCCAGGTGGCGACGATGTTGAACAGCAGGACGGTCACCAGGCCGGGCGCGAGCAGCGGCAGCGAGAGCTTGAAGAAGCTGCGGAACTCACCCGACCCATCCACCCGGGCCGACTCCAGGATCTCGTTGGGCACGGCATCGGTGGCGTACGTCCACATCAGGTAGAGGCCGAACGGCGACACCAGCGACGGGATGATGATCGCCCACGGGGTGTCGGTGAGCCCCATCTTGGAGAACATCAGGAACGTCGGGACGGCGAGCGCGGTCGGCGGGACCGCGATGCCACCCAGGACCACGGCGAAGACCGCCCGCCGGCCCAGGAAGTCGAACTTGGCCAGCCCGTACCCGGCCAGCGCCGCCAGCAGCGTGGCGCCGCCGGCTCCGACCAGGACGTACAGCAACGTGTTGAGCAGCCAGCGCCCGAAGATGCCGTCCTGGTAGGTGAAGGTGTCGGCGATGTTGTCGAAGAGCGCGAAGTCGCCGGAGAACCAGAGCCCGAACGTGCTGAGCAGGTCCTCCTGGGACTTGGTCGCGCTGATCAGCAGCCAGGCCAGCGGAAGGATCGTGTAGATCAGCATCACACCGGTGACGGCCGTCAGGGTGACGCTGCGTTTGCGCTGCTTGCGGCCCGGCCGCGGCACCACGGGGCGGACCGGACGGCGCGCCGCCGCCCGGATGGTGGGCGTGGCGGTCATCAGGCCACCCCTTTCAGGGAACGGCGCTGGAAGACGTACGCCACGATCATCGTCGCCACGCCCATGATGAGGGCGATCGTCGCCGAGTAGTTGATCTGCTGCCCCAGGAAGGACAGCTGGAACGCGTAGACGTTCGGCGTGAAGTAGGTGGTGATCGAGTTCGGCGCCAGGCTGTCCAGGATCTGCGGCTCGTTGAAGAGCTGGAAGCTGCCGACGATCGAGAAGATGGTGGCGACGACCAGGGGACCCCGCAGCGCCGGCAGCTTGATCGCCCGGATGATCCGGAACTGGCCGGCCCCGTCGATGGCCGCGGCCTCGTAGAGCGCGGTGTCCACGACCCGCAGCCCGGAGTACAGAATGAGCATGTTGTAGCCGATGAACTCCCAGGTCACGATGTTGCCGATGCTGGTCAGGATGTGGTCGGGCGAGAGGGGTTCGGGCAGCGTGACGCCGAACGCCTCGTTGAGGTTGCCGACCAGACCGAACCGCGTGCTGTAAAGGAAGCCCCACATCAGGCAGCCCACGACGGCGGGCACCGCGTAGGGCAGGAAGATCGCTACCCGGAAGAACCCGGAGCCGTAGAGCCGCCCGCTGTCGATGGCGAGCGCCACCAGAAGCGCCAGCCCCAGCATGATCGGCACCTGGACGGCCAGGAAGAGCGTGACTCTGCTCAGCGCCTCCCAGAACTGCGGATCACTCAATGCCTTGGTGTAGTTCTCCAGGCCCACGAAACTGGTGCCGCCGACCAGGCGGGTGCGGAACACGCTGAGGTACGCCGAGTAGCCGATCGGCGCGAGGAACACCAGCGCGAACACCGCCAGGAACGGACCGGTGAACTGCCACCCGATCCATGAACGCCGGGTCACCATTGCCCTCCTCGTCGGATGTTTACGTAAACATCTACGCCATGTTTACGTAAACATGACTGCCGTATAGTGGCACGGGCCACAAATCACGGTCAAGGAGTGATCAAGATCGAACCGCCCCGGCTCCGCGCCGCCCTGGACGTCCCCGGCGGCCGGCGCAAGCAACGTGTATCGATGGCCGACGTGGCCCGGGTCGCCGGCGTCTCCTCGCAGACCGTCTCGCGAGTAGCCAACGGTCTGCCCGGGGTCGTCGAAAGCACCCGCGAACAGGTTCTCGCCGCGATGCGCGAGCTGGGCTACCGGCCCAACAGCGCCGCCCGGTCCCTGCGATACGGCCGGTTCAACACCATCGGCGTCATCCTCTTCGGCCTGGCCTCCACCGGCAACAGCCGCACCGTCGAGGCGATCGCCACCCAGGCCGCCTCCGAGGGCTACGCGATAACCCTCATCCCGGTCGGCGCGCCCACCCAGGACAACGTCATGGGAGCGTTCACCAGAATGGGTGAGCTCGCGGTCGACGGCGTGATCCTCATCATCGAGGTGCACCTGCTCGACGCGACCGCGGTGGCGCTGCCGCCCGGCGTCCACGTCGTGGTCGTCGACTCCGACGCCGGCGACCGCTACCCCGTCGTCGACACCGACCAGGCCGACGGCGCCCGGCAGGCCGTCCGGCACCTGCTCGACCTCGGGCACCGCACGGTCTGGCACGTGGCCGGTCCCGCCGAGTCGTTCGCCGCCGAACGCCGCGCCGGCGCCTGGCGCCGCGCCCTCGAAGAGGCCGGCCGGCCGGTCCCGCCCCCGGAACGCGGCAACTGGTCCGCCGACTCCGGCTACCTCGCCGGCCTGCGCCTGGCCGACGACGATGCCTGCACCGCGATCTTCGCCGCCAACGACCAGATGGCCCTCGGCGTCCTACGCGCCCTGCACGAACGCGGCCGCCGCGTCCCCGCCGACGTCAGCGTCGTCGGTTTCGACGACATCGCCGACGCCGGCTCCTACCTTCCCCCACTGACCACCGTCCACCAGGACTTCGCCGAAGTCGGCCGCCGCTGCGTGGAGGCCCTGCTCAGCCAGATCCGTGACGAGCCCGCCGGCCCCGGCACCGACCTGGTCCCCACCCGCCTGGTCGTCCGCGCCAGCACCGCGGCGCCCCCACCCTGACCACCCGCGGACCCCGCCCCTGAATCACCCGCTCCCCACTTCCCCACCGCCCCACCGCACTCCCTGACCGCATCCACCCCGCGCCTTGCCCTACAGCTCCACCGCCCCACCGCACTTCCCCTACGGCGCCCTGCCCGCTGCCGGCCCTACAGCTCCACCGCCCTACCGCACTTTCCCTACGGCGCCCTGCCCGGTGCCGGCCCTACAGCTCCACCGCCCTACCGCACTTCCCCTACGGCGCCAAGCTCTACAGCCCCACCGCACTTCCCTTGACCGCCCCACCCTTCCCCGCCACACCCGCTTTCCTGACCGCCCTGCCGCGACCGCCCTGTCGCACCCCGGTTGAGTGCCCGCTCCACTGACCGCCCGTCGCGCCTCGGTTGAGTGCCCGCTCCGCTAACCGCGCCCTCACCTCGCAGACCCTGCCGCGCCTCGTACAGACCTTGCCCCGCCTCGCAAACCTTGGCATGCACCGCAGACGTTGGCTCGCACCGTTGACGGGAGCGTCTCGGCAACGGTGTGAACGCGACAGCAACCTCGCGCCTGGTGGCTTCTCGGGTGAGTGAGTGCATCTGCTGGCCGTGCGGAAGCGCTGTCTCGCGTCCGTTTTGACCGCGGATTCGCACGGCCAGCAGATCAACAACCGGCGTGAGCGGCCGCGATCACGGGAAGCGCGCGAGCTCGGTGGGTCTTGCCTGGTTCTGCCGGGGATCTTGACTGCTTCTGTCGGGGATCTTGACTGCTTCTGTTGGGGATCTTGACTGCTTCTGTCGGCTGGCCGGGAGTGCTGCCGCGATCCGCTCGGGACCGCGCTCACGACTAGCTGGCGGAAGTCGGATTGGCTGCCACCGTGTGCCCATGGACGGACACTTCCCTCGGCCACCGTGCGCCCGGGGGCACTCCCCCGTTGCCCGCCGGCCCTGCTCCCGCTGACCGCCGGGCACCGACGTCGGACCGCCGATCGCGCCGTGCAGAACGGCGTGACTTGACGCTGGGCGGACCCTGGAGGGAGAACCTCGACGCGGAGGGATGATTCCCATGCCATCGAAGCTCAGCGCCAGCGAGATCCTGGAACGAGCCCACACCGGCACCGAAGCCGCCGTGGTGGGCCGAGTCTTCGGCGCCCCGATCGAACGCGACGGAGTCACCGTCGTCCCGGTCGCCGTCATCAGCGGTGGTGGCGGCGGAGGAGGAGGCGGCAGCGGCGCGAGCCCCAATCCGTCACCGGACGGCGAGACCCCGCAGGGCGAGGGCTCCGGCGGAGGTTTCGGCTTCTCCGCCCGTCCGGCCGGCGTCTACGTCATCCGTAACGGCGACGCCTGCTGGCGTCCCGCCGTCGACGTCAACAAAATCGTCGCGGGCGGCCAGCTCATCGCCATCATCGCCCTCCTGGTCACCCGCTCGATCGTGCGCCGCCGACGCCGCTGACCCGCGTCCTCTGCCGGCCGCGGCCCGCTTCGCCTCCGGGCCGCGGCCACTCACCCTCAGGCGCCTCCTGTCCCGATTTCTTCTGCTTGCCCGATGTCGCCTGCTCAAGGCGCTTCCTGCCCAGACACCTCCAACCCAGCCGCCTCCAATTGAGGAACCGCCTGACCAGGCACCTCCAGCCCAGCTATCTCCAGCCCAGGTATCTCTTCTTCAGCCTTCTCTTGCACGCCCGCCGCCGCGCCCACTCATGACCATCTCACCGCGAGCTTTACCGTGACGTCCGCCTATCTCGTGCAACAACCCGCTCGCCGAGGGACTCAGGGAATCCGATCCCGGACAGATCAGACAGCCCGGCAGCGGGTCTACATGCTCGACTTGCCCAGCCGAAAATCCGGCTGGCCTCGCCATTCGGGAGTGTCCGTCCACGAGCACACGGTGGCAGCCAATCCGACTTCCGCCAGCTAGTCGTGAGCGCGGTCCCGAGCGGATCGCGGCAGCACTCCCGGCCAGCCGACAGAAGCAGTCAAGATCCCCGGCAGAACCAGGCAAGACCCACCGAGCTCGCGCGCTTCCCGTGATCGCGGCCGCTCACGCCGGTTGTTGATCTGCTGGCCGTGCGAATCCGCGGTCAAAACGGACGCGAGACAGCGCTTCCGCGCGGCCAGCAGATGCACTCACCCGAGAAGCCAACAGGCGCGAGATTGCTGTCGCGTTCACGCCATTGCCGAGGCACCGTCATTCCGCGATACCACTTGCCTTGAGACACGACACCCGTTGTGGGTGTCGGGCACACCCACAACGGGTGTCGAGACTTCCCAACACCTAATGCATCCGGAGCCACCTGAGCGGGACTGAGACTGGTCTGGGATGGCCGTCCACGGGAGCGCGGTGGCTAAGGCCGATCTTGACACCAATGAATCCACTGCTAGGAGTGGCCGCCGAAGGACACCGAAGGACACCGAAGGGTCGATGAAAGGTCGAGGAAGCCCCGCTCGGTCAGGGAACACAGGGCAATGGCCTACACGAGCGGCCGGATCGCCAGGCGGCATCCTCGACGGCCGAAACGGAGGCAAGCGAACTTGCTGAAAGGGCCGGAGCAGCAAACGGCGGCTCAGCCCGGCAGCCGAGCTGCGTGCCGAGCAGACCCGCAACGTGCCGAGCGAAGCCGAGCCCGGAGGCCAGGTGCGGCTGCCGGACGTCGCGTGCTGAGCGCCGAGCCGAAGCCGATCGCTGCGTGCCAGGTGCCGGGCCCGAACCGCTCCGGGCGCCGGCGCCGGCCGGTTGGCGAGTGCCGGTTGCCGGTTGCCGGTTGGCGGTTGCCGGTTGCCGGTTGCCGGTTGCCGGTTGCCGGTTGCCGGTTGCCGGTTGCCGGTTGCCGGTTGGCGAGTGCCGGTTGGCGGTTGGCGGTTGGTGGTTGGTGGTTGGTTGGTGGTGGCCGGTGGCGCGTCTTGTGGTGGCGCGGGACGGCGCGTTATCGGCTGTCCGGGACTGGCTCGGGGTAGCGAGCGAGGCGGAGCCGGCGGGCGAAGACGGCCAGGGTCAGGCCGGTGCAGAGGGCCCAGACCAGAGCGCCGTGGGCAAGGCCGCGCCAGAGGAACTCGATGCCGGTGCCGTCGACCGCGTAGGTGCCGATTTCCCGACCCGACCAGAACGGCATGAACTTGGCGGTGAGACCAGCCGGGTCGGCGAGCATCTGGACGGCGCAGACCGAGAGCAGGGCCAGGGCGCCTTCGAGTTCGCGGGGCAGCAGGGCGCCGACCAGGCTGCCGAACGGGGCCGCGATCAGGGCGGTGATCAGCATCGTGACGGCGATCGCCCAGAAGCGCTGGATGTCCTGGTCGATCGCGACGAGGATCAGGTAGGCGGTGGCCAGCAGCACGCCGAAGCCGCTCATCGCGATCAGCCGGCCGCCGATGATGCCGGCGACCGAGGCGCCGGAGACGCGCAGCCGGGGGTCGACGCCGCGGGAGGCGTTCACCACGAAGAGCGTCAGGGTGGAGACGGCCCAGGCGATACCCAGGGTCAGCATGCGCATCGACTGGCCGGTCAGGTCCCGGCGGACCAGGTAGAACCAGAGCGGCAGCGAGATCACCAGCAGCATCGCGGTCCGGCGTCGGGTCACCTCGCGGGCCGACAGGCCGGCCACCACCAACGCGGTCATGCGACACCCCCAGCGACAAGACCCAACCCGTATCGCGAAGCGACAAGCAGCGCGGTCATGCGACCTCCAGCGACAAGAGCCGACCCGCACAGCGAAGCGAGAAACAGCGCGATCATGCGACACCTCCGAAGACACAGCTCAACCCGTATTGCGAAGCGACGGCCAGCGCGGTCACGCGACACCCCCGAAGACACGGCACCACCCGCGTCGGCGAAGCGACGGGCAGGGCGGTCACGCGACGCGTCCGGCGACTGCGCCCAGGTCGAGCACGTGGTCGACGTTTTGCAGTTCGTGCAGCAGGTGGGTGACGACCACGACCGCGCGGCCGGCGTCGCGCCAGGAGCGCACCTGGCGCCAGAAGTCGAGGTAGGAGCCCTGGTCGAAACCCTGGTAGGGCTCGTCGAGCAGTAGCAGGTCGGGGCCGTGCAACTCGCCGAGGACGAGGTTGAGTTTCTGCCGGGTGCCGCCGGAGAGTTCCTGGACCGGCTGGACGCGGCTGGGGCGCCAGGCGAGGAGGGACGCGAGGTGCGTACCGGTGGAGATTGCCTTGCGCGGAACCATGCCGGCGGCCGCGCCGAAGAGAGTGAAGTGTTCTTCGGCGGTGAGCCAGCCGGCCGTGCCGCCGTCCTGTGGCACGAATCCGACCCGCCGGGTGCGGTGGACGGTGCCGCAGGACGGCGGCGTGAGCCCGGCGCAGATGCGCAGCAGGGTGGATTTGCCGCAGCCGTTGGCGCCGACGATCGCGGCGACCTCGCCGCCGCGGACGGTGAGGTCGACGCCGGAGAAGACGGCCCGTCGCCGGTAGCGTTTCCCGACACCGCTGAGCTGAAGCATCACCTGGCCGGGGACGCAGCGTTCCGGGGCGGTGCCCGCGGCAGGGGTCTGCAACTCGGCGACCAGGTGGCGGGCGTACAGGTGGGCGGGGCCGAAGAAGCCGTCCGGATCGGCGTCGTGCTCACCGGCCTGCGCGGCGGTGTCCGCGGTGAGACGCCGAGCCACAACCGGTTGCACGCCGAGACGGACCAGTTCGGCTTCGAATCGCTGTGGCCAGTTCACCGGACCGGGGCCCCGATCAGGAGGTCGACCCCGTCGCGGAAGGCCCGCCACTCGGCGGCCTGCGCCTGCAGTGCGGCGAGCCCGGCCGGGGTGATCTCGTAGTACTTCCGGCGGGGGCCGCTTTCCGACGGCGCCCAGCTTGGTGAGGCGAGGCCTTGCTGTTCGAGGCGCAGCAGCGCGGGGTAGAGCGTCCCGCCCGGGATGTCGGCGACGCCGGCCGCGGCGAGGCGCTGGGCCAGTCCGTAACCGTAGTCGGGCCGCTCGCGGAGCATGGCGAGCAGGCACAGATCGAGGAAGCCGTGCAGCCACGGCCGCGGAGTCATGCTAGGCAGGCTAACTGCTTAGCAGACTGCCTATCTAGCTGATCCGCAAAAATTCTTGGGATCCGACTGCACATTCAGGTCCCGGCATGCGTCGATGATGTGTGACCTTCGAGCAATTCGCGTTGGCCCGCCTGCCCAGCCTGCTGCGTTACGCGGTCGTCCTCACCGGCGACCGGGACCTGGCGCAGGATGTCGTGCAGGAGGTGCTGGCGCGGGCCCAGGTCCGGTGGAAGCGGATCAGCGAGGCCGACGCCCCGGAGGCGTATGTCCGTCGCATGGTGCTCAACGAGTACCTGTCGTGGCGGCGCAGCTGGGCCGTGCGGCACATCCACTCCGCCGGCGAACGGCTCATCGAACTCGACGACGCCCGTGGTGGCGTGCGCGATCACGCCGACGGCGTGGTCGAGGCGGACGCGCTGTGGCACCGGCTGTCCGCGCTAGGGCGCAAACAACGCGCCGTGCTGGTGTTGCGCTACTACGAGCAGCTCGACGACGACTCGATCGCCGACCTGCTCGGGTGCGCTCCGGCCACGGTCCGCAGTCACGCGTCGAGGGCACTGAGGATACTCCGGCTCGATCACGAGTCGGAACAACGAATCCACGCCGAGGAGAGGTCGTGACGGAGCACGGAGACCGGCTGCGCGAAGCCTTCACCAAGCACGAGAACGAGACGCCTGACCCCGCAGCGGTCTACGCCCGCGTCGAGGAACTCGCCCGCAAGTACACATGGCGCCGCAGGGGCGCGCAGGCCGCGGGCGGGGTGGCGCTCAGCGCCGGCCTGATCGCGGGCGTGACCCAACTGCCCGCGGTTCTGCCCGCCGGCCCGGCCTCCCAGAGCTCCTCCGCCTTCCAGCCCGCCGCCCCGGTGGCGACACCCAGCGCCCGGGCCACGCTCGACCCCTCGGCGCCCCTCACCGATGACGAGAGCGACAGGGGTATCGCCGCCTACTTCGAGGCCGGGTTCGGATATGACAACGCGGTCGAACTGGCCGGGTTGTGGAAGCTGGGCACCGACCAGATCGCCCGAGCCAAGGCCGTCGCCGGCCAGAAGCTGCTGGCCGGGGAGACCCTGCCGGTGAAGCCGGTCGCGAACCCGGACGTCTCCGAGGAGCCGGTCGATGTCGAGCGGAACAAGCAGACCGAGGAGTTCTTCCTGAGCGGCTACGACTGGGACGACGCCGTCCAACTGGCGAAGCTGTGGAAGATCGCCGACCCGGGCGACGCCAAGGCGGAAGCCGGCAGGCGTCTGCTCGCCGGTGAGACGCTGCCGGTGAAACCGGACAAGAAGCTGGTGGAGGAGGGTAAGAAGGCCCGGCTGGCGACCATCTTCTGGGACGCCGGCTACGACAGCGCGGACGCCGAGAAACTGGCGGTGCTCTGGAAGCTGGACGACACGTACGCGGCCAAGGTCGAGGCCGGGCGGCGGATCAAGGCCGGCGAGACGCTGCCGATCCAGCCGTGACCCCGGTGCTGCGCCGGCGTATCGGCTTCGAAATGGAGCTGATGGCCCCGCCCGGGGTCAGCCGGCGCACCCTGGCGATGGATCTGGCCGGACGCTGTGGGGGCAGCGTCCGGCCCGTCTGGCACCACGACAGCGAACCGTCCCTGGTTCCGGGCCTGGGCCGGTTCCTGCACCTCACGCAGGGGTTCGAGGTGCGCCGGCCGGACTCCGCGCTGCTCTGCACCCTGGTCGACGACGTCACCCTGCTGCACGGCCTGGATCCCCGCGCACCGGCGATCCCGGGCTGGTTCCGGATCCTCACCGACGACACCCGGCTGTTGCGCCTGCTCGCGGCGCGGTGCGACCCCGGTGGCAGCCTGCCGGGGGTCCTGGAGCCGGCGGCCCGCCTGTGGGGCACGACGGTGCAGCGGCACGGCGACATCTACCGGCTCGACGACTCGGCCGGCGCGACGGTGGCCCTGGCCTCCCCCGCCGGCGGCGAGCGGGAACGCCCCTGCGAGATCATCACCCCGCCGCTCGCGGCGGATCACCACGCCGCGCTGACCGAGTTGCTGGGCGCGGCGTCCGGGCTCGGATTCACGGTCCCCCGGGAGGCAGCCGTGCACCTGCACGTGGACGGCGGCCCCTTCCGGGAGCCGGCCGTGCTGGCCAACCTGGTGCGCCTGTTCGCGTTCTTCCGGGAGCCGCTGCGGCAGCTGCTGGCCACCAACCCGGCCTGCCGCCGCCTCGCCCCGCTGCCGGCTCCCCTGGTCGCCGCGGTCCAGGGCACGCCGACGACCGGCGAGCTGCGGAGGGCGGCCACCGACGGCGGCCTCACCAAGTTCTTCGACGTCAACCTGACCCAGGTGCTCACCGACACGCCGGTCCGCGACACCGTGGAGATCAGGATCCTGCCGGGCGCCGTCGACCCGGACGAGATCGTCGAGCGGGCCGCGCTGGTCGAGCTGCTGCTGGACCGCTGCTGCGACCCCGCCCCGATCCTCCCGCCGCCGGCCGATCCCGCGGCCGCGACCGAACACCTCCTGGAGATGGCGGCGCAGTCCCTGGCGACACGTTAGATCTCTTCTTTCGTACGGCTGGTCAAGGCGCCGTGGCATCCCGCGAGGCGCGCCACTCGCGGCCGCCGATCATTTTCTATTCAAGATCGAGAATGTGAATCGGTCGATCATAGGAGCCCAGCATCAGGCGGACTCCGCATATCTCAGGGGCTAAATGGCTGATGGCCCCCACTGAGATTTATGCCACACTCCCGGTGTGAAGTCATCCCCGCCCATATGGGGCCGACGACCGGAGGGCGGAATGATCCACACCGAGGAAGAGACGGTAATCGTCGGCGCCGGAATGGCCGGGCTGGCGGTCTCTGCCGGAGCCCGGCGGAGCACCTTTCTGATCGAGTCCGGCACGGAGACTGACCCCTCTCACAAGAACATTCTGCCGGGCCACCGCGCTCTCGATCTCTGGCATAGAACGAACCGGGACAAGACCTTCAAACGGCACTGGTCGACCAGCCGGGCGCCGCATTTCCGCACCGGTTCCGGCCTGCGGCAGAGGGTGGGCGGACGGTCCCTCTACTGGCACGGGGTCTGCCTGCCGATCGAGGACCGGGCGTTGCTCGACTGGCCGGCCGAGATCGTCGCGGAACTGACCTCGGCCGCACCCCACGCCTGTTCGTACGCCACGACCGGCCGGGCGCTGAACGGCTGGCTCGACGGCCACCGGACGGGTCACCGGCTCGACGAGTGCCGGGGCCCCCGCGAGGAGTCGTTCCTGGCGCACCTCCGGTCGGCGGGCTTCGCCGCCCTGCCGGTCCCCCAGGCCGCCCGCGAGGTGAGCGTCGACGGCGAGATCCGGCAGTTGCCCTACAGTCCGCTGACCGAGTCGCCGGACCGTCCGCGGCGGATCCTGACCGGTGGCCGGGTGCTCAGCGTCGTCCCGCACGGCGACCGTTTCCGGCTGACCGTCGCGCACGGCCGGGCGACCTCCGAGATGACCGCCCGCCGGGTCGTGCTGGCAGCCGGGACCATCGAGAACACCCGGCTCGTCGCGGGCCTGCGCATGCACATCCGCAACACCCGCGAGATGGCCTGCCCGGGGCTCAACGACCACATCGTCCAGGGCTTCGTCGCCAACGTACCCCGCGGGCTCTTCGCCCTTCCGAGGCCCCATGGGCGGGTCTTCTGCTATCTGCCGGCGCTGGACGAGGCCTCCTCGAACCTGTTCTGGGAGGTGACGCCGATCCCGGGGAGCGACACGGAGCGCCTGGCCGTGTGGACCATGGGCGAGAAGCTGCCGGGCGGCTGCTCCGTGGTGGTTCGTGCCGCACCCCGCGACCGGGCTCCTCGGGTGCACATCGACGGTATCCTGGCCTTCGACGATCTGACCGTGGTGCGGCAGCAGGCTCGCCTGCTCGGGGAGGTGGCCGAGCGACTGCTCGGCGTGCAACCGGGGGCGGTCTGGACCACACCGGAGGACTACGCGCGGGGCAAGCCGTCCTGGATGGAAGCCGTCCAGGCCGCCGGGCACGAGACCGGCCGGGGAAAGATCAGGATTCATCCGTACGTCTACCCGCTCGGCAGCGTCGACCACGAATCGGGCACTCTCCCGCTCGGCAAGGAACTCCGGCTCGACGGCGCCCTCCCCGAGGCGCCCGGCCTGTCGGTGGTCGGGCCCGCCACCTTCCCCCGGTCCGGAGCCGCCAATCCGTCCCTCACCACTCTCACGCTCGCCCGGCGTCACCTGTGCGACCAGCCGGCCGATTTCGGAGGGTGAGGTTGAGACTCGTCCGCGCCAGCCGATCGAAGCGGCGTAAGGGTAAGAACAGCGACCGCCAATCCGGAAACATGATCTCCGAGGTCAGTTTCATTCTGCTCGGAGCCCTTCTCGGAATCGTCACGAACATCGCCACGTCGCAGCCCGCGCCATTGGTCCGTCAAGTGGCGAAGATTTCTCTCCCGCTTCTCGTGGCCACGGTGATTCTGCTCGTCCTCGCCCGGGTCATGCCCTATTACGTGCAGCGGACGAATTCACTCGACCGGGTGTGGAATCCGGCGCTCTCCCCCTATCCCGGACTGGACCCGTTCACCTCCGACGACGCCGCCATCTTCTTCGGCCGCGAACAGGAGAGCCACGAGATCCTGGAACGGCTCGCCGACTCGCCGGCCGAGCCGAGCGGCCGCCTGCTCCTGATCATCGGCGCTTCCGGCATCGGCAAGTCGTCGCTGCTGCACGCCGGGGTGCTTCCGATGCTCAACCGGGTGCACCGCCACTGGGAGGTGATCGGCGTCTTCCGGCCGTCCACCAACCCGATCACCCGGATGTACGCGGCGGTCTCGGACCGGCTCGGCGTGCCACCTCCCGACGAGCAGGATCCACTCGCCGTCCTCACCGACCGGGCGGCCCGGGCCAAACCGGGCCGCCCGGTCGAGGCCCGCATGCTGGTCGTCGACCAGATGGAGGAGATCTTCACGCTGAACAGCGCCGAGCAACGCGACGAGTTCCTGCGCCTGCTCGAACGCAGCCTCGAGGCCGACCCCGGGTTGCATGTCGTCGGCATCCTGCGCTCGGAGTTCCTGACCGACATGCTGACCGGTCCGATCGCGTCGCTGGTACGCCAGCCGATCACGGTGGGGCCGATGGATCGCAAGGGACTGTTCCAGGCGATCGAGGGCCCGGCCAAATACGTCGGGCTCGAGTTCGAGCCGGGCCTGGTCAGCCGGATGGTCGACGACGCGCGCAGCGGTGACGCCCTGCCCCTGCTCGCCTATGTGCTGCAGGAGCTCTATCTCAAGTCCGGCCGCGACAGCGAGATAACCCAGGCGCTCTATCTGGACATGGGCGGGGTGTCGGGCGCGCTCGCCAAGCGGGCCGACCGCATTCTGGCCTCGTTCGGGGAGGACCGGTCCACCTTCGTCATCGACGTGATGCTGTCCTTCGTCACCATCGACGGCCGCGAACCGGCCCGCCGGCTGGTCCGCCGCGCCCAACTGTCCGGCGAGGCGGCCGACGTGGTCGGCGCCTTCGTGGCCAACCGCATCCTGACCACGCTGTCGATCGGCTCGGACGCCTTCATCGGGGTGTCGCACGAGGCGCTGTTCCGGGCCTGGGCGCCGCTGCGGCAGGCCATCGAGATCCGTACCGACTATCTGCGGCGCCGCGGCCAGGTCGAACGGTGGGCCGCCGAATGGGAGGCCGCCGGGAGACAACCCGCCTACCTGCTCAGCGGCGAACGGCTCGCCTTCACGCAGCAGTGGCTCTCCTCGGTCAGCACGCCTGAGAAGGGGCACGAGTTCGACGGCTCGGTCGACTCGCTGACGATGGAGTACCTGGAGATCTCCTATCGGGCCGACCGCACGGCCATGGAGCGTCTCGCCGACTCGGTGGCCGCGCACGCGATGGCGAGCCTCAAGGAGGACCCGGAGAAGTCGCTGCTGCTGGCCCTGGCGGCGGTGGAGGAGATCGCACCCACCGCACAGGCCTACCGGGCGCTGTGGGCCGCGGTCCACGCCTCCCGGCTGCGCGGGGTGCTCAAAGGGCACACCGACTGGGTGTTCTCGGCGGCGTGGTCGCCCCGGACCGATGTGGTCGCGACCGGCTCCCGGGACGGCGAGATCAAGGTGTGGGAGCAGAAGAACCAGTACCAGCCGCAGAGATTGGGCCGGCACAACGACTGGGTCCTCGGCGTCGCCTGGAACGCCACCGGCACTCTGCTGGTCTCCTGCTCCCGGGACCAGACGCTGCGGCTCTGGCACATCGGCGGCTTCCACCTGCTGAAGTCGGTGAGTCTCGGCTCCCCGTCCCGGTGCGTCGAATGGGACCACCGCCATCACGAGATCGTGGTGGGCACCGACGACGGCCTCGTCCGGATCTTCGACGAGGACCTGCATGAGGTACGCCGGTTCGCCGCCCACGACAAGGAGGTCCGGGCGATCTCCTCGTCCGTCCTGGGCGACATCGCGGTCGGGCTCGCGGACGGTTCGGTCGTCGTGCTCGACCGGGAGGACGGCCGGGTAGTCCGCCGGATCACCCACCACACCGACTGGATCCACTGCGTCGCCTGGTCGCCGGACGGCGCCGCGCTGCTGATCGGCTCACGGGACCGGTCCACCACCCTGTGGTCGGCGCCCACCTGGCGGATGACCGGCAGCCTCACCCACCTCGGCGAGGAGGTGCGGTGCGCGACCTGGTCGCCGGACGGCCGGCAGATCCTCTTCGGCCTGCACGACGGCACCGGACGAGTGTGGACCCACAATCTGTCACGGGAGCTCAGCGTGCTGCAGGGGCACGAGGACTGGATCCGGTGCGCGGCCTGGTCCCGCGACGGCAACCTGATAGTGACCGGCTCCCAGGACCACACCGTGCGGTTGTGGAGCCCGTTCGCCGAGGACGACGGATTCCTCATCGACACGGCCTCCGGCTGGGTGCACGCGATCAGCTGGGCGCCCGACTGTTCCATGCTGGCCAGCGGCTCCAGCGACTCCCGAGTGCGGATCTGGCGGATGACCGGCGACCTGGTCACCGTCCTCGACGAGCACCAGGACGACGTGGTGAGCCTCGACTGGTCGCGCGACGGCGGCCACCTCGCCAGCGCCTCCCGGGACCGGACCGTCACGGTCTGGCACGCCGGCACGTGGACGAAGGTGGCCCGGCTCCAGGGCCACACCCTCGACGTTCTCGGGGTGCGCTGGTCACCGAACTCCCGCTGGGTCGCGTCGGCCGGCCGGGATCGCCGGGTCTGCATCTGGGACACCCGGGACTGGACGCTCAGCGCCACCCTGCACGGCCACACCGACGAGGTGCTCGGCGTGGCCTGGTCCGCCGACGGGCAGTGGCTGGCCAGCGGATCACGCGATCGGACGGTCCGGATCTGGCGTACCGACGACTGGTCGCAGGCCGACCAGTTGCCCGGACACGTGGACGACGTCTTCGCGGTGTGCTGGTCGCCGAGCGGCGAGTGGCTGGCCAGCGGATCACGCGACCGGACGATCCGGATCTGGCGGGCCTCGACCCGGCAGTGCGAGGCCGTCCTGAGCGGGCACGAGGACGAGGTCCTGTCCCTGAGCTGGTCGCCGGACGAGCGGTGGCTGGTGACCGGGTCCCGGGACCGCACCTGGCGGATCTGGGCCTCCACCGACTGGCACGAGTTTCCGGTCTTCGGCGAGCACGGCGACGAGATCCGCAGTGTCGTCTGGTCACGCCAGGGCGACCAGCTCGCCACCGCCGGACGGGATTCGACCATCCGGTTCTGGCGGCCGATCCTCGACCTGGACGCCCTCATCCGGCTGGCGAAGACACGCACCTTCCGAGAGCTGTCCCTGACCGAACGGGAGCTCCTGTTGCACGAGCCGTTCCTGCCCTCACTGGCGCTGCCCGGGAGCGCCAGTGCCTGACGCGGTGCACGAGCTGCGCCTGCGCGGCGATCTGGCCGGAGCGTTCCGGTTGGCCGAGCGGGCCGGCGAGGGCCGCCCGGACCCGGCCGCCGCGCTGTGCGCCGCCGGCCTGCGGATGATGCAGGGCGCGTCCGTGGAGGCTCTGGACCGGATCGCGGCGGCGATGCGGGAGATCGAACCGGGCGACGACCTCCTGCTCGGTGACGCCCACCGGCTTCGGGCGCTGGTCCGGAGGTTCTGCTTCGCCCCGGAACCGGCGCTGGAGTCGCTCGACGTCGCCCGGCGGCACTACGCGGCCGCGGGCGACCCACGGCGGACGGCGCGGCTGCGGTCGGACGAGGCCCACCTGCTGCTGACCGGCGATCCGCGGCGGGCGGCCTCGGTCGCTGCCGAGGCCATCGCCGAGGCGGACCGGCTCGGCATGGACCGTGCGGCGGCCGAGGCCCGGCACGCGGCCGCCCTCGCCCTCGTCCAGCAGGGCGACCTCGGCGCCGCGGAGGCCATGCTCGCCGTCGCCCTCGCCACGCTGAGCCGCTCCGGGAGCAGGACAGCGCTGGCTCGGGCGAGATGGACAGGGTCGCTGCTGCTCCTGCGCACGGATCGGGTGGACGAGGCGCTCGCGGTCATGGCCGGATGCCTCGGCGACCTCCACCGGGCCGGCGCCTATCCGGCCTGGATCATCGCGGGCGCAGAGCTGTGCGGGTGGCAGGGGCGGCCCTCCGCGGTGTTCGCGGCGCTCGCGGCCGACGCCGCCGGCACGATGCAGGCGCCGGACGGGGCAGACGCCGTCGAAGCGGGAATCCGGAGCTACCTGGAGATCGTCACCGGCCTGCGCGTCATCGACGACTACCGCTTCGCGGCCGGCAGCACCGCGGTCATGGACGGCTTCCACAACCGCAACGTGCCCCGCGACGACCGGGTGATCCGGATCCCGCTGCCCGAGGCCGAGGTCACCGACCTCCAGACCTGGGACGAAGCGTTGGTCCTCGCCGCCGTGCGACGGCGGGTTCCGGCGGCTCCGGTGCTCCTGGCCGTCTCACGGCGGCCCCCGTTCCAGATCCACGAGCGCATCGAGGGGACGCGGCTCGATCTGCTCCATCCACGCGGGCAGGCGCTGCCGGAACATCTGCTGCGCCAGTTGACCGAGTTCCTCACGAGCCTGCGGGACCTCCGCCGCCAGGACCTGCCACCGTTGCCCCCGGACTGGCCGCGCGACGGCGACTGCACGGGGTTCGCCAACCGGATGCTGCACATCTCCCGGGCCATCTTCGAACGCCACCGGAATGCCTTCGGCGCGATGTGGGAACGCCTCGGATTCCCGATTGATCCACTCCGGAACATCGACTTCGGCCGGTTGAGCGGGCGGCCGTTCGCATTCCTGCACGCCGACCTGCACCGGGCCAATATGCTGGTACGCCCGGACGGCACTCTCTTCGTCGTGGACTGGGAATTCGCGACATGGGGCGATCCGGTTTACGAGCTGGCCGCCAACCTGCACAAGACCGGTTATCCGGCTGACCAGGAAAGGATCGTCCGCCAGGCCTGGGAAAAGGATCGGCCGACGCCATCACATGCCGCCCGGCTCGCCGACATCGAGCTCTACATCGCCCATGAAAGGGTGAAGGCGGTGCTCATCGACTCGGTGCGTTACGCGGGCACGCTGCGACGTCGGCCGAACGACCCGGACGCCATCACGCTGGTACGGGATCTGACCACGAAAATAGGTGAGGCATACCGTGTGTGGGGGTTTGACTCGCCTCCCCCGGAAAGCGCGGTGGAGGCCGCGCTGGCCGGGAAAGGTGAATGATCAGACGACCGCGCGGGCGATCCGGTCAGTGATCCGGTGGGTATCCAGCACGGCGGCCGCCGAGACCTCGCATCGTTCCGGCTTTTCCAGCGACTCGAGCACGTGCCCGACGACACCGGAGAAGCCCCGCCGCACCAGGATGTCGTCCCAGCTGCCGAACGACCGTGTCTGCGTGCTCCCGGCGCTCCGCAGGACCGCGGTGTCGAGATCGTCGACCGTCGCCGAGACGCCGTCACCGGCCAGGAACAGGCGCTCGAAATCCTGCCCCGCGTCACGGGCCATCGACACCTGGGCGAATCCGGCCGGGGCGGTGACGGTCAGCGCCGCCGCGAGCAGCCTCCCGCCCTCGGACCGCACCACCGCGCTCACGTCCCCCTGCGCCGTCAGCCCGCCGGCCCAGACCGCCAGGTCGACCACGTGGATCAGGTCGTCGTGCACGGTCTCGCGGGCCGGCCTGGCCTGCAACGACTTCCGGTGCTTCTCGGCCACGATCATGGTGGGCGCCGGAACGGCGTCCACCGCGGCACGGACCATCGGCGCGAAACGGCGGTTGAAGCCGACCGCGAGCAACAGCCCGAGGTCGGCGGCGCGCAGGGTGAGGCGCTCCACCTCGGCGAGGTCCTCGGAGAGCGGCTTGTCGACATAGACGTGAACGCCCGCGTCCAGGCACTCGCCGACGATCTCGGCGTGCGCGGCCGTGCCCGCGTGGACGAACACGATGTCCGGCCGCCGGGCCAGAACCTCGGTGACCGTGTCACAGACCTCGGGCAGCCGGTAGCGCTGGGCCAGAGCCTCCGCTTTCGCCCTGGTGCGGCTGGCGACGGCGACGATCTCGATGCCCGGGTCGGTGCCGAGCAGCGGAAAGTAGACCTTACGCGCGATGTCTCCGGCGCCGACGATGCCGATCCGGTGCCGCGGAGTCTCGGCGGTCACCGGATCGTCCACCCTCCGTCGATCATGATCGTCTCGCCGGTGATGAGCGAGCTGGCGTCCGAGGCGAGGAACAGCACCGCGCCCGCGACCTCCACCGGCTCGCCGATGCGGTGCAGCGCGGCGATGCGCTCGATGATGTCGGCCTTGTTCGCCGGGTCGGCGATGTGCTTGGTGATGCTGCGAGTGTTGATGAAGGTGGGCGCCACGGCGTTCACCCGGATGCCGTGCTTGCCCCACTCCACGGCCAGGCACTTGGTCAGGTGCGACACCGCGGCCTTGGTCATGCAGTAGACGGCCTCGCCCGGCAGGGCCACGAATCCGGCCTGGGAACCGACGTTGACGATGGCGCCACGACCGCGCTCGATCATGTGACGGCCGACCGTCTGACTGGTGAAGAACGTGCCCTTGAGATTGACCGACAGAGTGAAGTCGAAATCCTCTTCACGGACGTTTTCGGCAAGATTTCCCGGGCCGCGGCCGGCATTGTTCACGAGGATGTCGATGTGCCCGAAATGGCCCACCGCGGCATCGACAGAAGCGCGGACCTGATCGAGGTCGGTGACATCCATCTGCAGCGGGAGAGCTTTGCGGCCGAGGGCTTCGATCTCGGCCACCACACCATTGTCGTCATCGCGATTACGGAGCCCGACCGCGATATCGGCCCCCGCGTGAGCGAGAGCGAGAGCAATGGAACGGCCTATGCCGCGAGCGGCGCCCGTGACAAGTGCGACCTGTCCCGAAACGTCAAATCGCGGGAATTCTGTCACGAGTCCTCCTCGGTGAGATCAACGGACGAGCCGGCCATGATCGACAACGACGGACCGGTCGAGTGCAGCCTAGCGGAAAAGAAACTTGACGACGATTGTCATGACATCTCGATCACCCAGGTTATCAACTGTCGTGAATCTCGTTCACATTGATAGATCGCGAAGGCCTGCCCGGACGCCGAACGCCGGACGCGGGGCGCTCGCCACCATCAGGTCCGCCACCATGACCAGCGGAGGCACGCCCGCGCTCCCAGCCGCCCATCCCCGCAACCGACCCTCACACCGATTCCGGCCGCTGGCGCACAGCCGCTCGCCCACAGCCGCAGCCACTCGTCCACAGGCGCTCCCCCGTTCGCGGCCGGGAGCGCGGTCGTCGCACGGGGGCGTTGCGACGTTGCGGGAATCGGCGGCGGGCACGTCGCGGGACGGGGTGGCCGTCCGGCCGGGACCTGCCCGGCGGCCGCGCATCGGCCCGGAGTGGGACGGGCCTCGCGTGGTAGGCGCGGGAGGTGTGGTCCGGCGGGGCGGTCTGGCCGTACCGGAAAGGGATTTCGGCGTCGCACGGACCTCGCGCCGGCGGGAGTGGCCGATGTCAGGGGGTGTTGAGGAAGGCGAGTAGTTCCCGGGTGAAGGCGGGCTCGCGGACCGCGCCGAGGTGGTCGCCGTCGATGACGGCGAGGCGCGCGTTCGGGAGGGCCTTGGCGAGCAGTTCGGGGCGGGTGGCCAAGGCGTCGTCGCGGCCGGCGACCAGCAGGGTGGGAACGGTGATCGTCTCCAGCGGGATCGGCTCGGCGTGCACGGCGGCGGCCTGGGCGGCGAGAGCGGCGCGGTCGCCGCCGACCGCGTCGACGAAGGCGCGGAAGCCGGCCGCGGCCGGGTGCCGGATCCCGGTGGGGTCGTCGGCCTGGAAGGCCTCGCGGACGGCTTCGGCGGGGATCACCCGGGTGTCGACGCCGCCGAGTTCGACGACCGCGGAGCCGATGCCGCCGATGGCGAGGCGGCGGATCCGCTGGTCACGGGTGGCCAGCAGGAGGGAGACGACGGCGCCCATCGAGTAGCCCGCCACGTCCACCCGATCGATGCCGAGCAGGTCGAGGAGCGTCGACACGTCCTCAGCCATCCGGGACTCGCCGTAGAAGACGGGATCGCTCGGTTTGCCGGACAAGCCGTGACCGCGGGCGTCGATGGCGACGACGCGGCGGCCGGTCGCGGTGAGCGCGGCGACGACGCCGGGAAGCACCCAGTTGGTACGGCCGTCGGCGATGAACCCGTGGTGCAGCAGCACGGGCGGCAGGTCCGACTCGCCCTCCCACCGCTGGTAGTAGATCTCGATGCCGTCGGTGGCCTGGAAGGTCGGCATGGATGGGCTTCCTCTCGTCCGGCTAGGGCGCTCGACAGCGTATGCGGCGAACTCGCCTCCGGTATCGGGGAGATCGCCGGTGTGGTCACCATCTGCGACGCGGGGGGATTACCGCATGAAGATCGCGATACATTGCGGGCTGTGACCCCCACACAGTTGCGTGCCTACTCCGCCGTGGTCCGATGCGGCTCGGTCAAGCAGGCCGCGGCCCAGCTCGAGGTCTCCGAGTCCGCGGTGTCGCTGCACATCGGACAGCTCCGCAAAGAACTGGGCGATCAACTGTTCTCCCGCACGGCCAACGGCCTCACGTTCACCCCCGGCGGGCTGCGGCTGGCCAGCCGGGCCACCGAACTGCTCGGGCTGCAGGACATCACCGTGCTGGAGGTCAGCGCCGCCGGGCAGGGGCGGCGGCTGCTGCGGGTCGGGGCGTCCTCGCTGTTCGCCGAACACGCCGCCCCCGGGCTGATCGACCTGTTCGCCAAACGGGCGGCGGACCTCGACGTCGAGTTGAGCGTGCGGAATCCGGGCTCGTTCGTGGAGGCTCTGGCCGAGCGCGGCATCGATATCGCCATCGGTCCGGGGCCGGCGCTGCCCGACCCGGCCGTCCGGTGCCGGCCGGTCATGTACTACAAGGTGGTGACGGTGGCGGGGCCGGACCATCCGCTCGCGGGCACGCAGCCGTCACCACGCCAGCTCCGGGATCAGACGTGGCTGCTGGGCCCTTCGGCGGCCGCCGATCGGGGCGCTGTTCCCAGCCTGCTGCGCCGGCTCGGCGTGCCGGACGACCGGCAGCAGATCTTCCAGAGCCATGCGGCGGCCATCGAGGAGGCCAAACGAGGCCACGGTGTGGCGGCGGCCCTGTCCTTCACGGTCGCGCCGGAAGTGCGCAAAGGGCATCTCGTGCAGTTCTGCGGGCCGCATGCCGGGCTGGAGGAGGTGTGGCAATCGCTGACCCTCGCGGACACCGGGGCGCCCGCGGCGGCGGCCGAGTTCGCACGGTTCGCCTCCACGCCGCGGGCCATTCAGGCGATGATGCGCGGGACCGGGGTCAATGTGGCCCGTTTCCGCCCATCGATCCACGTCACTCTCTGGAGCTGAGTCCGGGCTCGGGCACGGAAAGGGGCGGGACGGACATCGCGCCGTGCGAGCCCGCCCCACCGTCGTCGCCGGCGACGCGCTGCCGGCCTCGTGCGGATCTCGGCTAGCGCAGCACCCCGGCCCGGAATCCTTTGGCAACGGCGTGCGCTCTGTCGTTGGCGCCCAGTTTTCGGAACACGTTCTTGAGATGGCTGTGAATGGTTGCCGCGCTCAGGTACAGGTCGGAGCCGATCTGCTTGTTGGTCTTGCCGTCTGCCACCAAGGTCAGAACCTGTAGCTCGCGGTCACTGAGCATGCCGGTTCGGCGGGGAGACCGGCGGGGCGAGGTTCGCAGAAAATCATCCATGGTTGATTTATCCCTGCGAATACGTACGTGCCGCCGGGTCGGTTTCCGGACCCGGCCGCCCAGCGCGCTCCGGGTGTCGCGAACCCGACGGCGCGGGCGCGGCGCTGCTCAGGGGGCGTAGCCGCGCAGGATGAAGGCGATCGTCTCGTCCAGGCTCTGCGCGACCTGCTCGGCGGTGAACCCTCCGCTCAACGCCAGATCGGTCATGCCCTGCAGGGCCGCGACGAGTGGCACCGCGCGCAGGATCACCAGGCCCTCGCGGACCTCTCCGCGGCGCTGGCCGTCCTCGATCAGGTCCGTGGCCAGAGCCATCAACCGCTTCGTGGCCGAGATCAGCTCCGCGGGCGCGGTGGGTTCGTGCTTACGCGAGAACATCAGCTCGAGGAGGGCCGCGTTGCCGGTCGCGAAGGTCACGTACGTGCGGGCGAGCGCGGTGAGCCGCTGGGCGAACGAGTCGCCGGCCCGCTCCAGCGCCTCGGTCATCGTGGCTGTGAGGCGGTCGAAGCCCTCCATCGCCAGCGCGTCCAGCAGGGCCTGCTTGGTCTTGAAGTGGCGGCTCGGCGCGGCCGGGCTGACCCCCGCCTCACGGGCCAGTTCCCGCAACGACAGCTCGCCGGACCCGCGGTGGCGCAGGGTGTCCTCGGCGAGGACGAGCAGAGTGGAGCGCAGGTCCCCGTGATGGTAGGAGCGGGTCTTCATGGCGCCAGCCTATCGTGATGTAAACGACGAACACATTGTGATCATTGCTTACATTGTTATCAGCGCCTACATTCAAGGCATGCCGGAGAGCTCCTTCCCGAGCCCGTCCAACATCGCCGCCCAGATGGGCGGGAAGCCGACCGGGGCACGCCGCGCCCGCGTCGAGGCCTCGCCCCAGTTCGCCGACGGCAAGTTCCGCAACAACGTGCCCACCAACTCCTCCCTGTCCCTCACCGCCATCCCGAGGGTCGCCGTCGGTGCGTTCACGGGCATGGAGGCCCGCCGCCCGCGCCGAGCCGTCCCCCTGATGACCAGCCACTCCGCCGACGCGCGGGGCCTGCACGTCACCTGGTACGGCCACTCCACCGCACTGATCGAGATCGAAGGACACCGCGTCCTGCTGGACCCGGTGTGGAGCGAACGCTGCTCCCCGTCACCACTAGCCGGGCCACGGCGGTTGCACGAGCCGCCGATCCCGCTGCACGAGCTGCCGTCGATCGACGCCGTGGTGATCTCCCACGACCACTACGACCACCTCGACATGGCGACCGTCCAGCACCTGGCCGGGCTGCACCCCGCGATCTTCGTGGTGCCGCTCGGTGTCGGCGCGCACCTGGAGCGCTGGGGCGTGCCCGACGCCCGCATCGTCGAACTCGACTGGAACGAAAGCACCCGGGTGGCCGGCGTCGAACTCGTCGCCACCCCCGCACGGCACTTCTCCGGGCGTGGTTTCAGCCGCGACGACACGCTCTGGGCCAGCTGGGTGATCAAGGGACCGACCCGGAAGGTCTTCTACTCCGGTGACACCGGCTACTTTCCCGGCTTCGCCGGGATCGGCGCGCAACACGGCCCGTTCGACGTCACGCTGGTGCAGGTGGGGGCATATGGCGCCGACTGGCCGGACATCCACATGATCCCCGAAAACGGCGTGGCCACCCACCTCGACGTTCGCGGCGGCCTGATGATCCCGGTGCACTGGGCCACCTTCGACCTGGCGGCGCACCAGTGGTCCGAGCCCGCCGAGCGCACCTGGCGCGAAGCCAAGGCCCGCGACGTCCGGCTGGCCATCC
This sequence comes from Actinoplanes sandaracinus, assembly GCF_030009775.1. GTDB lineage: Bacteria > Actinomycetota > Actinomycetes > Mycobacteriales > Micromonosporaceae > Actinoplanes > Actinoplanes sandaracinus. Next base: position 241,281 of record NZ_JASCTH010000001.1, read on the forward strand.
CCCGTCCCGGCGAGCGGGTGAACGTGGACAGCCCGCCGGAGATCGACGCCTGGTGGCAGCAGGTCGCCTGAGGCTGTCTCCCCGCGCCTTGTCATGACACACGTGACGCCTTTCCCGCCACCGGATGCCGGCGGCCACCGTGCCCGGGCCGGCTCAGCGGTACGGCGGCGGATCTCCTCGCCTTCTGCCGCTAGATTGCGAGCATGCAGATCATCGGCTTGGTGGGTGCCGGCCACATGGGCTCAGGACTCGGCTGGGCGTTGCGCGAGGGCGGGCACGACGTCGTCACCTCATTGGCGGGCCGGTCGGCCCGCACGGCACGCCTGGCGGATGCCGCCGGGCTGCGCGTGGTGCCCGGCCTGGCGGATGTGGTCACCGAGGCGGACGTGATCCTCGTCGTCACGCCGCCCGGAGCCGCGGTCGGCGCCGCCGGCGACATCGCCACGACGGCCGCGATCCCGCACGTCGCCGAGCGGCTGGCGCGAGCCGGGCAGAGGACCGCTCGGCCGCTCGTGGTGGACCTCAACGCCATCTCGCCGGCGACCGCGACCACGGCCGCGACGGTGATCACCGCCGCGGGCCTCGACTTCGTGGACGGCTCCATCTCCGGCCCGCCGCCGACGGTACGGCCTGGCGCGACCCTCTACCTCTCCGGGCCCCGGGCCGCCGAGATCGCCGAGCTGCGCTGGACCCACGCGACGCCCGTGGTGGTCGGCGAGCACGTCGGCGCCGCGAGCGCGGTGAAGATGTCCACCGCGTCGGTCTACAAGGGTTTGATGGGGCTGATGGCGCAGGCGATCCGTGCCGCGTCGGCGCACGGTGTCCTGGAGCCGGTCATGGCCGACCTCGGCGAGAGCTTCGGAACCCCGTACGAGGTGGCCCTGGCCTCGACCAAGGCGCACCGCTATGTCGCCGAAATGCGGGAAATCGCGCGGTCCCAGGCCGCGGCGGGCCTCACGCCGGAACTTTTCGAGGCCTTCGCCGCCGTCTGGGCCGACATCGCGGACCGGCCGCTCGCCGACGGCCGGCCCGAGACCCTGTCCCACGCGATCACCGCGCATCAGGTGGCCGACGGTTTGCGGGAATGAGCGCCGGGTCCCCTCGGGATGCTCGACTGTCCGGCATGAAGGGCTCCTGATCCGTGGACGCGCACTCCGTGGCTCCGCGCCCCGGCAGCCCGCAGACGGATCTCTAGGCTCAGGCCATGAAGGTCTTATCCATCCAGTCAGCGGTCGCCCACGGCCATGTCGGGAACTCCGCAGCCGTGTTCCCGCTGCAGCGCATCGGTGTCGAGGTCGTCCCGGTTCCGACGGTGAACTTCTCCAACCACACGGGCTACGGCGCGTGGCGGGGGCCGCTCATCCCGCCGGCCGATGTGGCCGAGATCCTGCTCGGCGTGCAGGAGCGTGGAGTGTTTCCGCAGATCGACGCCGTGCTGTCCGGATATCAGGGCGGGGTGGGCATCGGTGATGTCATCATCGACGCCGTGCGGCGGGTAAAGGCCGCGAACCCCTCGGCGATCTATGCGTGCGATCCGGTGATGGGCAACGCCAAGTCCGGATGTTTCGTCGCACCCGAGATCCCCGTCCTGCTGCGGGACCGGGTCGTGCCGATGGCCGACATCATCACCCCGAACCAGTTCGAGCTGGGATTCCTGACCGGCACCGAGCCGGCGAGCATCGAGTCGACCCTCGCCTCGGCCGACCTCGCCCGCGCCATGGGCCCGTCGACCGTGCTGGTCACCAGCGTGGAGCGCCCCGACCGGCCGGAAGGCGTGATCGAGATGCTTGTCGTGGACCGCGCCGGCGCCTGGCTCGTGAGCACCCCGCACCTGCCGTTCAAGGCGAACGGGTCCGGTGACGTCACGGCAGCGCTGTTCACCGCCCACTACGTCGAGACCGGGGACCCGGCGGTGTCGCTGGAGCGTACGGCCTCCAGCGTCTTCGATCTGATCGATCTCACCTACCGGTCCGGGGAGCGTGAGCTCCGGTTGGTGCAGGCCCAGGAGTTCTACGCCGCACCGCGTATGCAGTTCAGCGCCAAGCAGGTGCGCTGAGCTCGGCCCACGTCCGGGTGCGGTCGCGCCCGGACGTGGGAAGACCGATTCGGCGCGGGCGCGTCCGCCGACCCGGTCGCCCAGGGAAGCCGGACGGCTAGGTCGTCACCGAGCCGCCATAGTTGGTTGTCCCATCCACGGGCGCCCAGCCGGACCGGACGATCGGCGAGGTCGGGGTGCTGGTCGCGGACCAGATCCCGGACCAGTTCCGCGGTGATCTCAATCTCGGCGTGGGTCATGCGGAGCAACGGTAGCCTCGCGGCGCCGCCTGTCCACCCGCCGACGGACGGATCCGGTGAAGGGCTGTTCGATGCCGATCACCTTCACACCCCGCCGGGTGTGTCAGCGGGCGGTTGACGCGTGGGCCGGCGGGTCGGCCGTCACGAGGCGTCGTACGTGCGGCCACAGATCGTCGAGTGATCCCACGTCGCCCGCGAGTTTCGCCAGCAGCACGGCGCCCTCGATCTGGGCGACCACGGCGCGTGCGGTGGCCCGGTCGGCGCACCCGGGTGCGACGCTGCCGTCCTCAGCGCCGTCGGTGAGTGCGGTGTGGACGAGCTCGGCCTGTTCGTCGAAGGCGGCGGTGAGGCGCTGCTGGACGACGGCCTCCTGATTGCTCAGTTCTATCGCGAGGTTGCCCAGCAGGCACCCGTCGACCCGGCCGGTTTCCTGCCACGCCTCCCGTTGTGTCGCGACGAGCCAGGCGATGAGCCGCTGGAGGCGTTCGACGGCCGGCTCCGGTCCGGTGAGCCGCTCGCGCCAGGCGACACGTTGCCCCTGCCAGTGGGTGTCGATCACCTCGACGGTGAGGGCCTGCTTGGACTCGAAGAAGTGGTAGAAGCTGCCCTTGCGAACGTCGGCCCGGCCGCAGATCTCGGCCACGCCGATGGCCGTGTAGCCACGGGTGTGCATGAGCTCACAGGCGCTGTCGAGCAGCCGGTCACGAGCGGTACTGGTGCGACCCATGGCGACGAGTATACGGGCGGTCAACTATCTTTTAGTTGACCGGTCGTCTACCGTGATGTCATCGCCTCTTGAAAGGAGCGCACATGTCCACCAGAGTCGCCATCGCGTATCACAGCGGCTACGGCCACACCGCACGGCAGGCGCAGGCCGTCGCGTCCGGTGCGGCATCGGTTCCCGGTGTCAGCGCCGCCCTGTGCGACGTCGCCGTGCTGGACGCCCCGCTGTGGGAGACGCTCGCCGACGCCGAGGCCATCATCTTCGGCACCCCCACCCACATGGGCAGCCAGTCCGCCGTCTTCCAGGCCTTCGCCGAGGCCAGCGGCCCGGTCTGGGCGCGGCAGGGTTGGCGCGACAAGCTCGCCGCCGGCTTCACGACGTCCGCCGGAGTCAGCGGGGACAAGCTGAACACCCTGTCGTCGCTGGCGGTGTTCGCCGCCCAGCACGGCATGCACTGGGTCTCGCTGGGCCTCGCGCCCGGCTGGCTCTACAGCAGCACCGGCGATGTGGAGGATCTCAACCGGCTGGGCGGCTTCCTCGGCGCGATGGCACAGGCGCCGTCCGACGCTGGCCCGGCCGAGGCGCCGGCGGGGGCCGACCTGCGCACCGCCGAGCACCTCGGCCGCCGGGTCGCCCAGGTCGCCGTCCAACTGCGCCACGGCCGGCTGGTCGGTGCGGCATGAACACCCGGCTCACCCGGCTGCTCGGCACCGATCTCCCGATCATCCAGGGCCCGTTCGGCGGTGGCCTGTCGAGCGTCGCACTCGCCGCCGCGGTGAGCGGCGCCGGCGGCCTCGGCTCGTTCGGCGCGCACCACCTGGACCCCGGCGCCATCACGGCCCTCGTCGCCGACCTGAAGGCAGCGGTGCCCGGAGAGCGGCCGTTCAACGTGAACCTGTGGGTCCCGCACCCGCGGGAGGCGGCCCTGCGCCCGGCGCCGGCCGACCTCGACCGGCTCCGGCCGCTCTACGACCGCCTCGGCATACCGGTGCCGACTTCGTACGCGCCGCCGCCCGCCTTCGACGATCAGGTGGCGGCGCTGCTGGCCGCGCAGCCACCGGTGATCAGTTTCGTCATGGGCACGCCGTCCGCCGGTGTGGTGGCCGAGGCCCGCCGCCGCGGCATCGTGACGATCGGCACCGCCACCACCGTCGACGAAGCGGTGGCCGTCGAGGCCGCGGGACTCGACGTCGTGGTGGCGTCGGGCAGCGACGCCGGAGGGCATCGGGGCGCCTTCCTGCGCCCGGTCGCCGAGTCACTGGTCGGCACGTTCTCGCTCGTTCCGCAGGTCGTCGACGCCGTCGGCATCCCGGTCGTCGCGGCCGGCGGGATCGCCGACCATCGCGGCGTCACGGCGGCGCTCGCTCTCGGCGCCGAGGGCGTCCAGATCGGCACCGGATTCCTGGCGACTCTGCAGTCCGGGGCGAGTCCCGTCCACAAAGCGGCGCTCACCGGGCCCGACGCCCGGATCACCGTGCTGACCCGGCTCTTCTCCGGCCGGCCCGCGCGGGCGATCATCAACCCGCTGATCCGGGAGTTCGCGGGCGAGGAGGCGTACGTGCCCGAGTACCCGGTGCAGAACGCGCTCATGCAGCCGCTGCGCCGAGCCGCCGCCGCGCGCGACGACTCCCGGTACGTCAACCTCTGGGCCGGCCAGGCGGCGTCGCTGTCACGGCCGATCACCGCCCAGGAGTACCTCGCCACGCTGGTAGCCGACGCCGCGGACCGGTTAGCGGCAAAGGACCGGCCCGCCTGACAGGCATCGGCTGAGCGCCCGAGCGCCGGTGGACGGACGGCTGCCGGCCTCGGCGCTACATTTTCGCGGTGGGAGAGGCGGCGGTGTTCACACCGGGGGCCGCACGTATCCGTGCTCGGCCAGGGCTTGGGCATGCCTGTCATAAGCGCTCGGATCCGTCGGAGTGAGCGTGTCGAGCCCGTCCACATATCGATTGAACATGCTGAACGCCGCCGCGATGAGCACGGTGTCGTGAACGGTGCGGTCGTCGGCCCCGGCCGCGCGTGCCTGGGCGACGTCTTCGGCAGTCACCGACCGGCCGTCCACGCGGACCTTGTCGGCGACGGCCAGCAACGCGACCATCAGGGGATCCGTCTCCGCCGAGGACGAGCCGGACCCGTCGTCGCGGCGCAGCCGCCGCGCCACGGCGTCGTGGGTCCGGGCGCAGAAAGCGCATTCGTTACGGCCGGACACGTACGCGGCGATGGTCTCCCGCTGCGCCGGGGTGAGCGGCGAGGGACCTCGCAGCAAGGTCTCGGCGAGGCTGTTGAGCGGACCGGCGGTCTGCGGGTAGCCGGCCAGGAGCCCGGCGATCCCGGGCAGCGGCGGCAGATCGATGTGCGGCACACCCCACGTCATCACGCCTGGCCGCCGATATCCACGTCCGAACGGCCACCCTGCGGCGTCCGACAGGCGAGGATCTTCCCCAGCGACCAGAATGGATCTCTCGCACCGAATCTCGTAAAGTCTGCCGTCTCGCGTCACGGACGACAGGGAGATCTTGGTGAGTACCGGCAACTCGGACCTCGCGGCCCGCATCGATATGACAAAACCGCATCCCGCGCGACGGTACGACTACTGGCTCGGTGGCAAGGACAACTTCCAGGCCGACCGCGACGCGGCCGAGGCGATCGCCGCGGTGTTCCCCCACATCCGCACCGCCGCCCGCGAGAACCGAGCCTTCATGCAGAGGGCGGTGAGGTTTCTCGCCGCCGAGGCGGGGATCCGGCAATTCCTGGACATCGGCACCGGGCTGCCGACCGCCGACAACGTCCACGATGTCGCGCAGCGGATCGCCCCCGAGTCGCGGATCGTCTATGTGGACAACGATCCGCTGGTGCTCGTGCACGCCCGAGCCCTGCTGACCAGTTCTCCGCAGGGCGCCACCGCCTACATCGACGCCGACGCGAGGACCCCGGACAGGATCCTCGCCAATCCGGCCCTGCGGAACACGCTGGACTTCTCCCAGCCGGTCGCGCTGCTGCTCGTGGCCCTCCTGCATTTCGTCGAGGACAACGAGAACCCGTACGACATCGTGCGGGAACTGGTCGCCGCCCTGCCCGCCGGTAGTTACCTGGTGCTGTCGCATGCGACGTTCGACCCGCTCGACCCTGACACGATCGCCGCAATGAACGGGGTGAACAGAGGCATCAAGCCGATGTTCTGTCCCCGCCCGTTGGCGGACGTCTCGCGCTTCTTCGACGGCCTCGACCTGCTGAAACCGGGGATCGTCTCGGTCTCCGACTGGCGGCCGCAGCCGGGGCCCCGCCCCACCCCCGCCGAGGCCACCGGTTACGGGGCGGTCGCACGAAAGATCCGGTGACCACGCGGAACGCCACTCCGAGGGCTCACGAACGATTCCCACGGGTCCGTTGTAGGTTCTCCACCAAGATGTCGGGGGGTCAGCGCGCTGACCTGGTGGGCGGTGCGGGATTCTCACCGATCTGGCGCTTTTCTTCATGGTCTTGGTGCGGCAGGAATGACTGGTCCCGGTGGGGAGCGGCCCGCTGCTCAGAACCAGCGACTCACCACCGCGTCCCGCTTCTATCCCAGGCGGCCGCTCGTGGCAGCACGTACGTCCGGGTGTTCGATCGGGTCGTCACGCAGGTAGCGCAGCCGCTCGCGCGTCATGTCGGTCAGTGGCGCGCGTTGCACAGCCAGCATCCTGACGTCGGTCTCACAATCCCAGAGCCCTTCCACCAGGAAGCGTTCCGCGCCGGTCGGGTCGAGTGCGACGAGCGCCCGCAGGTAGGCCGGGCGCTCGTAGGAGTGCGGGCTGTACCACAGTCGGCGGAGCCGGGGCGACGCCGCCGTGCTGGCCGATCCCCCGATCCGCGCCAGGCCGACGACGAGTTCGTCGTAGCCGCACAGGTCATCGGGTCTTTCGTCGAGCCAGTCCAGCCCGGCGACGACGGCGGGAGCATCGCTGTCGGCGCCGTGCGCTGCCAGCAACCGGAACGCGGTCCAGCGCAGAGGATGGCCAGGAGTGGCCGCCCACGAACGCGCAGCGGGCACCGCGCCGGCGCCCAGCTCGGCCAGAGTGAGGCCCAGTAGCGGCGCGATCTGCGTCGCGGCAGCGCCATCGGCGGCGAGCATGCCGTCGACGAGGTCGAGCAGGCGCAGGTCCGGTGGGCGGCGGCGCAGCTCTCGCAGTGCCGGGCGCCAGTCAGCGGCGCGGGCCGGCTCGGCCAGCAGGTCGAGTAGGGCATCGTCGGATTCGGCGGCGTACGGCCGAGCGAGAGGACGAACGCGCGCACCGGCGGCGTGGACCGCGGCGGCGATGCGCGGATCGCGTTCGGCCCAGCGGGGCCACGGCGGTGATCGCCACAGCACATCCTCGCTCGCCGCGGCGTCCAGCCGACCGATCAAGACGGGGTGCAGGTCGTCCCAGTACTCGGTCGGCCAGGAGACGGCCACCGTGGTGAGCGCTTCGAGCCAGCGCTTCCCGTGGGTGATGTAGCGGCGCACCTCGTCGACGACTCCGTCGATGCCGGCCCGTCCCAGCACCTCCAGCACGCCGAGGGTCGTGGCGAACTCATGGTCGTCGTCGGCCTTTGCCGCGGGCGCGTGAAACAGGCCCGCGGCGATCGGTTCGACCGGCAGCCGCAGATCCCGCACCAACCGAGCCAGATAGACCTCGCGCTCGTCGACCTGCCAGTCCCAGCGGTAATCCCGGCGGAGGCAGTCCGCCACCAACTCCGGAGCCGCCGGGTCGGACATTGCGAGATGCGCGCCGCGGCCGAGCCCGCGCTGCAGTGCCCCAGCCAGAGACCGTGGACTGCGGTAATGCCAGGAATGATCGCAGTCGTCAGTAGTACAGCTCATCGGCAGGCAGTGTGCCGTATCCACCGCGACCGTGTCTGGCGTTTTCTCGCGCCGGCCGCCGCGCAGCGATATCCACCCACGACGCGGCGACGCCGTCTCTCACAATCTTGGCGGAACCGCCGACCCAGCCGCCAAGATCGTGAGAGTCCGCCATCGGCGATGAGAACCTACAGTCGGGTGGGTTCTCCTCTGAGTTGGCGGCGGTCAGCGGGTGAGCATTGAGCGGACGTCGGGCCGGGCTTGTGGTGCGCGGTGCTTGACCCTCGACCTGATTGAGGGGCAAAGCTCTGTCCCGGGTTGGACGACGCGCGGCTCTGCGCGTCGCGGGACCGCTGACCGGAGGACGAGCCATGACCGATGTCGTGATGGAAGAGATCCGCAAGGCCCAGGAGCTGAATGTCGCAGGCGACCAGGCCGGTGCCCGCGCTGCCCTGGAGCGTCTGTGGGGGACCACCGACGATGCCCTGCATCGGTGCACCATCGCCCATTATCTCGCTGACCTGCAGGAGTCGGTGGAGGATGAGCTGCGGTGGGATGAGCTCGCGCTGGCGGCGTTCCCGGATCTCACCGACGAGCGGACCCGCGCTTTTGACGACTCGTGGCGGGCGCGGGCTTTCCTGCCTTCGTTGCACCTCAATCTGGCCGACGTCCACCGTCGGGCCGGACACCAGAAGCAGGCGCGGCACTTCCTGGGCAAGGCCACCGCTGCGCTCGACGAACTCCCGGCGGATGACTACGGTGCCATGATCCGCGACGCCCTCGGCAAGGTCCGAGAGGCCATCGACGCCGGCTCGACCGCACCCTTGGTGCCGACAACGTAGGATGCCCGACCGGCGATGATCAATCCGCCGTGGGAAGGCGGACGATTTTTGCATCGGCGGCCGGCGTGCTCGCTGTTGCATCGCGCCTCCTTTCGTAGGGGTGAGGTCGTCCTTGTTTCGATTGCTCATCTGCTCCGGTGCTGGGGCGGTGCTGGCTTGGCTGGTGCGTAGCGGTCGAGGAGTCTGCGGGTGCTCGGTTTGCGGAGCTGTTCGAGCAGGTGTCGGCCGGCTGAGGCCCTACAAGTCGGGACGGTCCTTCCGTAAGTACGGGTCAGGTCGGGAACGAGTCGGGGTCGACGTCGGACGAGGTGGCGTTGCCGCCCAGGACCTCCTGCAGGCTGATCTGCCAGATCGTGTACTGACGCGAGGTGGTGGTGAACTTGAAGCTGGAGTCGAACTTGCTGAACTGGCAGTCCCGGGTGAAGCGCTTGCCGTCCCAGTCGGTGCCGCTGGAGATGAAGACCTCATAGGTGCCGTCCTTGATGCGGCCCGTGGTGACCTTCTTCTGTCCTCTGACGTAGACGGAGACGGCCGGCTTCTTGGCGCCGACCTTCACCAGATTGACCACGGTGTCCACCGTGTTGCCGTTGTCGATCTTGAGTTGGCCGCTGCCGCCCGTGGTTCGGGTCAGGTAGCTGCCGTTGGCCTGGCGACGGTTCTGATCCTCGGTCGCGGCGGGAAGGAACGAGCCGAACCGGTACTTCGCGCCCGGGTCGGCGGCGGCGAGCGCGGTGATCGCGGTCCGCAGGTCCGCGGCGGCGCCGGCCCGGGTGAGCGCGGCGCTGGCGGCGCCGCCGGTGCAGACGCTCCGGCTGTCGGCGGAGCTGGACACCGAGGTCAACTCGTTCTCCAGCGAGGAGAGCGCGGAGACGAGGTCGCCGTGCGCGGAGACGACCGCGGCCGGCGCCGTCAGCCCGGACAACATGGACGCCTGGGTACGGACCGTCTCGGCCAGGGCGTCGGCGGCGGCGGCCACGGCGCGCGGCGTGGTGGCCCGCCCCAGGGTGCCGACGGCGGCGGTCAACTGCTTGTCGGCCTCGTCGAGTGAGCTCTGGAAGGCGGCCGGATCGAGCGGGGGCGCCGTGGCGACGGCCTCCTCGGTCGGCCGGGTCGTGGTCGTGGTGGTGGTGGAGGTGGTGCTGCCGGTGACGCCGCTGCTGGTCTTGGCGTCACTCCCCCGGAACAGGGTGGGCGCCAGGCAGATGCCGCCGACGAGGGTGATGCCCAGGGCAACGGCGATGATCCGGGCGCGGGGGCCGAACCGGCGCCGGGCGGGTGCGGCGAAGCCCGACGAAGGAAAGGCGCCGGCGGCCGGGAACGATCCGGCGGGAAGCACCCGGATGGCCACGGCCACGGTGCGCGTGGATGCTGTGCCGGTGGCCGGATCGACCCAGGGCAGGTCGACGTTCTGCACCGTGCCGTCGCGGGCGCCCGGCAGAAAATAGATCATGACGGGCGTGCCGTCCGGTGGCGCCGCGATCGTCTTCGCTGTGCCGGCCGCGGCCTCGGCCGCGCTCAGCTCGACGACGACTTCCGCGGGCCCTTCAGTGAAGCCACCCCCCGTATTCACTTCCATCCTCAGAGTATTGGAGGGTTCCTTTCGGAAGTCCATCCATGATGTTCAGTCGCGTCATCGAGACGGTTGCGATCACCTTCGGTTTCCCGTCCGGCGGGACGACCACGAGCGTTCGGGTGGACCTCGCCCTCTATGGTCGTCACCATGACTGAGCCAGCCCAGCCGGACCCGGACGACAGCGAGCGCGGCATTGTCGCCTCTCCAGTGCTACCCGTTCCCGAAGCGGCCGCAACGAGTCCGTGGGCGCTGATCGCGCTCGCGGCCGGCGCCATCGTGAGCGTGGTGCTCTGGCGCAGACGCGCCAAAGCTTGATCCATCGCCGGGCGGCGGAGCGCTCCGCCGTCCGCACTCCCCCGCCGCGGGCGACGGCGTCTTCCGAACCGGCCTCAGGCCCGCGGTATCGGGGCTTCCATGACGTGCATGGATTCCACCGGGCGAAACCCGAACGCTCGATTGGTGGCGATCATGGCTTCGTTGCCGTCGGCCGTCCAGGTGTGCAGGTGTCGTACGCCGGGGAAATGCGCCGCGAGTCGGGCGAGGTTGGCTGACTTGAGCACAGCGCCGAGGCGGCGGCCGCGGTGAGCACGGAGCACGAACGTGTCGTCCTGCTGGGCATGAAGGCCGTCGGAGTTGACGAAGATCCGGGTGTACCCCGCGGGCGTACCGTCTGCTGCGCTCAGCAGCGACGTGACCAGCCCCCAGCCGGCAGCGGCCAGCCGCTCATCGCCGCGCAGCACTTGGGTGGCGGTGACAACGACCGGCTCGTGGTCGCGTTCGCCGACCGGGACGTCCCGTTCCATCAGTGTGCGCATCACGGCCAGGTCGGCCGCCGAACCGGACGCCACCGGACCGAGCCACGAGCGAAGCCGATATCCGGAGGGTACGTCGACCGGCCGCGACTCGGTGGGCAGTCCGAGCAGGTAGCGGCGCTCCGTCAGCTTGCTCTCGAAGCCGCGCACGAGGGCGAACCGGCCGCCGGCGTGCTCGGCGAGGGACTGCGCAAGGGGCACATGGAGTTCGGCGGAGACGACGTCGCGTCCGTGCGCCTGGGCCACCGCGATGGCCGCTTCGTACAGAGCCGTGCCCGCGCCACGGCGGCGATGCTCCGGCGCCACGGCCAATTCGAACTCGGTCGTGTGCGTGTTCGCCGTCCGGGGCAGGTTCACGATGACACCGCCGAGACACTCGTCGCCGTCCCATGCGCCGTACGCCTGGCGGTCGAGGAAGGCGTTGCCGGCGGTCGTGCGCAGCGATGTCAGCATCGACGCGACGCCGGCCATGGTCGGCTGCTTCCGGCCGGCGACGCTGCCCGCGCGAAACGCCGCGTACCACGGGCCGGATTCGGGCCCGTGAGGGTCGAGCGCGCGCACCTGCATCCGGCGATCATGGGGCTGGCGCACACGGTCACGCAACCCGATTCGGCCCACGGTCCCCGCCTTTCGAACCCTCAGCCCAGCGTGAGCCACCGGAGGCCGAGCCGCTCGACCCGCGCGACGTCCGCGGCCTCGATCGGCTGCCGCCCGGTCGCCCTCCGCAGGAACCCCGGTCGATCCCAGCCCAGCTCGCGAACCGCGTCCCTCCACTGCGGACCGAGCTGCAACTCCATCAGGACGTCTCCGGCCTGCCGGCTCAACCAGGGCGTACGCCCCAGCGCGTCGGCGACGTCCAGGCCGTGAACGGCGATCTCGACCACCCGGGTGAGCAGGAACTGCGACAGCAGCATCGCGTCCCCATGCCGGGTGAGCACCACCCGGTCCTCCCGCTCGGCGCGGCAGAGTCGATCCACGCGTCGCCACGTCGCGGTGAAGTCCTCGACGAGCGCCGCGCCACCGCTCTGTCCCGCCGCGTAGTCCTGCGCCAAGCTGATCCGGGCCGCGTTGGTCCGCACGGTGAAACGGTCGTCCGGCCGGTAGTACTCGACCGCCGAAACCTCGGCCCTGTCCGGCTCGGCGGCGGCCAGCATTCCCGGCAGCCAGGCGATCACCACTCGCACATGCCCCACGAGCTCGCGGACGGTCCACGGCTCACACCTGGTCGCGAGACGCCACTCGTTCTCGGACAGGCTCGCTACCGCCCGTGAAAGAGCCTCCGCCTCGATGCGGAACGCGTCCAGCGCACGGTTCAGGGTCATGCCGATCAAGCTATCAACGGTGGTGGGCGCCGGAACCGGTGGCACATCCAGTGCGACGCCTGCCGGCCGGATCGCATTACCGTCAGCCGAAATGGACTCGACTGGAGGTTTCGTGTGATCGAGCCCGTCGACCCCACCGTTCGCCTGCTCCGAGCTGTGCCGCACTGGACCCTGTCACCGGCCCTGTGGGAGGAGGTCGACGAAGTCGTTCAGCGGGTGCACCGGGCACTGCGGGCCGGCGACATCGCCGCCGCCAGGGCCGCGGCATCGGTGCTCTCGCTGTGTGGACCGCATCGGGTCGGCCGCTCGGTCAACGCACGCATGGGCGCGGTGACGGGCGCGGGTGTCTCGACCGGCACCCGTGACCTGATCAATGAGCTGGTGCACCGGTTGACTCCGCCGCCGACGGAGACCGGGCAGACGGAGCCGGCAGCCGCGTCGCACGCCGAGCGCCATGCCGCCGTTCCTGAGTAAGCCGGCCGTGCTGACCCACCATTTCTTCTCCGCGAGCGGCGTCCGGTCCGGCGCCCTTCGGGAGGTGTGGGACACCGCCCGCGCGCGGGGGCTGGCGGAGCCGATCGCCGGCCTGCCCACGGTGCTGGGCGAACCGTCGGACGCCGCCTACCTCGACCGGGTGGTCGTTCTCGGCGCCGGCCGGCGCGGCGACGCCACAGGTGTCGAGGAGATGGTCGCGTACCAGGTCCAGGACGTCGTCGTGCTCAGCGTGATGTGTGCTCCGGAGCACGGCGACTGGCATTCGCTGGGCGATGTCCCCCGCGTCGGGCACGGCTCGATCGGCAGCGTCGTCCTCTACCTCGGGCTGGTGCCCGACGCGGCGGCGACACCCTCGCCGCGGTCGTACGCTCGCCGTCTCCGGCCGTTGGTCCCGGCGCCCCACGACGGCGGATGGACCTCGGCCGGGGAACGCCGTCACGCCGGCATCACCGTGTGGGAGCTGCCGTCGGGTCGTCCGGAATCGGCGCTCGCACACCGCCGGCTGCTAGCGGTCGCCCCGCTCTCCGGCGAGGATGCTCTCGACCGCTGGTTGTGGAGCGACGACGAGCCGGGCCTGGTGCCCTTCACCAGGTACCTGATGCATGCGGCGAAGCTGCGGTACCAGCACGATGTGCTGGTCCGGGACCTGGCCGGGCTGCGTGGCATCGCTTCGCGGGCCCGGGACCGTAGCGCGGGGCTGGCGTTGATCCTGTCGGCGGGCCCGGTGGACGGTCTGCCGGACATGGCCCGCGGCCTCGCCGCTCTCCAGGCCGAGGCCATCACTCTGGTCGCATCGCTGACTCAGGTGCGGATCATGGCGCGGACGGTGGACACCGCCATCGAGAACATGACGTCGTCGCTGGGCGGCGTGCTGGAGAGCGATCGGTCACTCGGCCGTTGGGTCGCCGACCAACTGCGCAATGAGGAGACGTACCTGTCGGCCGCCGTCGACGGCACCGAGCAGGTCAGCAGGGTGGGCGCGGTCGTCATCGACGCCGGCACGCGGGAACGGCAGGAACACCTCATGCTGCTCCAGGCGTCACTGCTCGGCTTCCTGCTCACGGCGCTGGCGGCGATCCAGAGCCTGGAGTACGACCTGCCGCTTCCCGGCTCCCTCAACGCGCCGGTGATCGCGGTGCTGGCGTCCACGGCGCTGTGGTTGCCGGCCGCGGTCCTGCACTGGCCGCCCGGCTCGCGCAAGCAGCGTTCCCGGCGGGTCACGGATCGGCTTCTCCTCGCTCCGGTGGCCGGTGCGATCGGCTGGCTGGCGACAAGCCTCGGGTGGGCCGTCACCAGCGGTGGGGCAGCGCCGTGGCCGCTGACTGCCGGCGCGGCGGCGTGCTGTGCGGTCGTGTCGATGCTGCTGGTCGGGCGCCGATGAGCCGGGCCGTACGGCTCGGTCCGCTCACCGTGAACGCCGATGAGGTCGACGGCTCCCGCGTGCCGGTCTTCCTCGACCAGTCCCGCGCCGCCCGCGACGAGGGACGGCTCGTTCTCGTCTCTCGTCGGCCGCCCGGCGTCAGCGGGGCGGGCCGTGACGGCGAAGGCTCGCTGGCCGACCTGGAGTCGCTGGTGGAATCCATCGGCGACTGCGCGGCCGTTCCGCTGGCCGCCGGCGTTCCCGGCCGTTCCCGGGACGCGCCGGAGTGGCCGCTGATCAGGTCGGCGCTACTCGGACTGCCGGCATTCCCGTGCCTGGTGGGCCGGCCCGACGACGTACGCGCGGTGATCGAGCGCGCCGGCCTGTCTCAGCCGGACGCGTTGATGTGCCGATCGCATCCGGTTCGCACCGACTTCCGGTCGCTGGTGCAGAGGTGGTGCGCCGATGACGAGTCCACAGAACAGGTTCTGCACCGGCTGCGGTCCCACACCGACGCCGAGGGGGTCGCCGCGTATCTCCTGGGTGAACTGCTGGCGCACTGCCATCGCAAGCACGTGCTGCACGGCGACACCCGCAGGTCCAGCTTCGGGTTCACCGCGGACAGCGGGGCGGTGATCATCAAACAGAAGGCCCGGATGCTGTGCTCGCCACCGACTCCCGGGCAGTGCGCCAGCGACCTCGCGCCCCTGCTGGAGTCGTTCTCCGGCGGCGCCTGGCGGGCATTCCGACTCGGGTACGCCCACGACTGGCCGGACGCGTCGCAGGTCCTCGACTACGTCGAACTCGGCGACACGACCGGCTGGGTCGGCGCCATGGGCCGCCGGCGGTACGCGGACGCGGCCGACCGCCTCGACCGGGCACTCGGCGCCCGCACCCCGGACGACCCGCCGGGACATCTCACGCTGCTGGTCAACCGTGCCTACTCCTACAGCAGGCTGGGCCGGCACGACCAGGCCTGCACCGATGCCGACACCATGCTGCCGGCGGCCGCGACGCTCATCCCGGAGCTGCTGCCGGTCGTCCAGTTGCACGCCGGTTTCGCGTACCTGCGCGGTGGACGGTACGAAGCCGCCGCCCGCATGCTCGTCACGCTGATCGCGGGACCGCGTACTCCGACCGTGAAGAACCTCGCCGTGCGGGCGTTGCGTACGGCGTACACCGGCCCTGGCGCGATGGTCCCCGATGATGACCTGGCCTTCCTGGTGAGACGCGGCCACCAGGTGACGGTTCTCCAGCCGTTCGACACTCTCAGGGAAACGGAAGCCGATGATTGACGACGCTCTGGCGGACGCCTATGCGCGCATCCGCGGCTACCAGGAGGCCGGGCAGGCCGCCGCGGTGCTGGACGCGGCGGTGCCGGAACTCATCCGCCGCGTGGTCGCTCTGGCCAACGCCCTCGACGACGCGGACCCCCGGCGGGTGATCGCCGTCCACGCGGTCGGAACCCTGCGCTGGTGCCGCTTCCAGGCTCTGCCCGCCGGCCGGGAGGCGGAACGTCAGGCCGAGATGCTGGCGGCGATCAATCATTTCGACCAGCTGTATCGATGCGATCCGAAGTCGGCCCCGCCGCCGGAGCTGATCCCGCCCGAGATCCGGGCCCTGTTCGACCTGCCCGCCGACCTCGACGCCGAGGACATGGGCGGCGCCGCGGCACTGACCGACGTGCTCACGCTGCTTCAGTCGGCGACGGAGATCGGGCCGTTCTCCACCTATCTGACGATGCTGCGCGGAGGGCCGAAGCTGAAGACGCCCGGGCATCTTCATCATCCGCTGAGTCTGGCCTACCTGGCCATCGCCCTGCGTCTCAAGGGCCAGCGATTCGGTGACCACGGCGACCTGACCGAAGCCGTGCGACACGGGCGGGCAGCCGTCGACGCCGCGCCGCCGGGACACCTTCACCGGTCGATCTGCCTCGGCGCCTACGGCAACGCGTTGCTCGCCACGTACCACGCCCAGAGTGATCCCGACGCGCTGGACCTCGCGCTTGTTGCGCTGCGGGCCGCGCTCGACGCGGCCGGGCCCACGGACGAGAACCGGCCCGCTCTGTTGTGCACCCTCGGTGGCGCGCTGACGGCTCGCGCCGTCCGTGACGACGACGGCCCCGGTCTCGACGAGGCGATCACCCTGCTGCGAGAAGCGTTGCCGGTCAGTTCCGGCGACACCCGAACCCACCATGGG
Source organism: Actinoplanes sandaracinus (assembly GCF_030009775.1). Lineage (GTDB taxonomy): Bacteria > Actinomycetota > Actinomycetes > Mycobacteriales > Micromonosporaceae > Actinoplanes > Actinoplanes sandaracinus. Next base: position 257,722 of record NZ_JASCTH010000001.1, read on the forward strand.
GTACGGGGAAATCTCAGCCAGGCGCTCACCGAGCGTCATCGTCGCCTGAGGAATCCCGCGGATCTCGATGAAGCGGTCAGGCTCGCGTCGGAGTTCTCCACCACAGCGCCGCCGGAGAACTCCGGCGCCGAAGGGCTGCGCGCGTACCTCTCGATGATGGTTCCGGAGCTCGACGTCTCGCCGGGACGCGGCGAACCGGAACCCGGCCACCACGCCGCCCTGAGCCGGCAACTACTGCATCGCTTCATCGAACTGGGCCGGCGGCCGGATGCCGACGGCGCGGTCCGCCATGGCAGGCTGGCGGTCGAGGTCGCCGCCGGACGTCCGGATGAGATCGCAAGCCTCGTTCAGCTGGGCGCGGCGCTGCAGAGCCGGCTCGACCGCTACGGCGATCCGGCCGACCTGCGCGAGGCGGTGGAGAACGGCCGCCGGGCGGTGCGTCTCGCACCCGCCGGCCATCCTGAGCGGGCGGCGGCGTTGTCCCACTTCGGGGTCGCCCTGCGCACGAGGTTCGGGGCCGCCGGCGACGCACGCGACCTGGACGAGGCCGTGGAGGCCGGCAGGGCGTCGGTCGACGCGGCCGTGTCGGCCGGCGACCGGGCCGGCTGCCAATCCAATCTGGCCCTGGCTCTGCGAACCCGTGCCGACGTGAGCGGCAACGTGACGGACCTGGACGAAGCCGTGGCCGCCCTGGAAGACGCCGCGGCCGCTGTGCCTGCCACCAGCCCTCGCCGGCACACCATCGTCGACAACCTGGCGGAGACACTCCGCAGGCGCAGTTTCGACGCCCATCGACCGGAGGATCTCGATGTCGCCATCGAGCGACTGGGCGAGACGTTGCGCGACACCGACGAGTCGGATCTGCGCTGGGGGTTCACCGCCGCGGCGATGGCGTCGGCCCTGCGGCAGCGCTACGACAGCCGCCGGGATCCCGATGACCTCGAACTGGCGGTCGTGCTGGGCCGGCGAGCGGTGGCGGCGCCCGACGCCACCGGCTCGACGTCGTTGTTCCGGCTCACCTGCCTGGCCCGCGCCCTGCGGGTCCGCGGGGAGCTCAACAGCGACCCGGCGGATCTGACCGAGGCGATCGATCTGTTCCGGCGTGCCGGCGGCCTGCCCGGCAGCACGCAGGACGGCGGCATCGGCGCGGTGAACCTCGGCGCCGCCCTGTGGACACGAGCCGCGCTCACCGGCAGCACGACCGACACCGCCGAGGCCACCGATGTGCTGAACGCCGTCGTCGCCTCGGAGTTGCCGCCGCGGATCAGAATCAATGCCGCGGTGGTGTGGGGCCGAGCAGCACGATGGCTGCCGGGTGACGGCCGGTCCGCCTTGCACGCCTTCGAGTCCGCGGTGAGCCTGCTGCCGTTGCAGGCCTGGCGAGGGATCGACGACCGCAGCCGCGAGCGCGCGTTGACCAATCTGAACGATCTGCCGGCCGCCGCTGCCGGTGCCGCCATCGCCGCGAACCGCCCGGACCGGGCCGTGGAGCTGGTCGAGCAGAGCCGGGCCATCGGTTGGACACAGCGGCTCGAACTGCGCTCGGAACTCGGCACGCTGACCGACGCCGCGCCCGAGGTGGCGGCCCGGCTCGCCACGGCGCGTGCCGCGCTCCAGTCCCTGGAACAGGGAACCGCACCACCGTCGCGCGAGGAACGGATCACCCTCGCCCGCGCATGGGACCGGGCGGTCGCCGCGGCCCGTCAGGTGCCCGGCTTCCATGGTTTCCTGCGTCCGCCGGAGGCGCACGAGTTGTACCGGGCGGCAGCCGGTGGGCCGGTGGTGGTGATCGGCGCGGTGGAGCCCCGGTGCTCGGCGTTGATCGTCACGGTCGACGGCGTCACCACCGTCGAACTGCCCACCACGGCGCAGGAGATCCAGAGCCAGACGCTGGGTTTCCTCGCCGCTACCCAGGTGCTCAGCGGCCCCGATGTGCCGTTACGGCTGGCGACGTCCCGTGAGGAGTTCATCAGCGCCTTCCTCGGCTGGCTGTGGGACGCCGTCGCCGGTCCCGTGCTGGACGCGCTGGGCATGGGTCCGGTCAGCGACGACGCCGCGCACTGGCCACGACTGTGGTGGTGTCCGGTCGGTCCGATGAGCCTGCTGCCTCTGCATGCGGCGGGCCACCATGCCCGGGGTGACGGCGCCGCCGTCCTGGACCGGGTGATCTCGTCCTACACACCCACGCTCGGCACGCTGATCGCCGCTCGGGAACGCCCCGCCGATCCAGCGCCACAACCCGAACCGCTGCTGGTGGTCTCGGACGACTCAGGCTCGCCGCTGCCGGCCGCCTCGACCGAACCGGAAACCATCGGCGAGCTGCTGGGCGGGCATCCCATCACCGTCATCGCCGGCGCGGCGGCGACCGTCGAGGCGGTACGCGAGGCCCTCGGCGCCCACCGCTACTTCCACTTCGGTGGCCACGGCCGGACGAACATCTTCGCGCCGTCCGAAGCCCGGATCGATCTCGCCGACGGCTCCTTGGGCCTGAGCGAACTCACTCGCGCCGTGCGGCCGGACAGCGAGTTCGCCTATCTGTCCGCCTGTCACACCGCGCAGGGCGGGTTCTCGGTGCCCGACGAGGTCATGACGTTGGCGTCGGCCGTGCAGTTCGCCGGGTGCCGGCACGTGCTGGGCAGCCTCTGGTCGGTGCCCGACGCGGCGGCCGGGCAGTTGGGCGCCTATCTGTACCAGGCGATCACCGACCACGGCCGGCTCCGGCCGGACCGTGCCGCCCGTGCTCTGCATTTCAGTGTCCGATGTCTGCGCCGAGAAGCGCCGATGCTGCCGAGCGGGTGGGCGCCCTTCGTGCACGCCGGTCCATGATCAGTCACCGTCGGCGTCTCTGGCGGTCCGGCGCCGGATCTCCTTGACGCTGACCACGTCGCCGCTGATGGCGTCGGTCGTGCGCCAGAAGCCGAGCCCATCCGTTGAAGTCTTCGACTCCGGCGCATCGGCGCCGAGGTCCTCCATCTTGACGGCCCGCCCCGCCGCCGACAGCGAGGGGTAGATCTGACCGTGGAAACGGACCTGGCCGTCGGCGAGCAGCTCACCACGACGCGTTATGCCGCGATAGTCGCCGTGCAGCGTGGCCCCCGGTGCAAGCCGTCCGGCGGCGATCATGTCGGTCACCTTGATCAGCCGCTCCTGGGTGGTCACTGCCTGCCTGGTCCGCCGGGCACCGGCGGTCGACGTGCCGGTTCGCGTGAATGTCGGGGCCGCCGTAGGCGAGGGCCTCGGAGATGAATTCCCCGAGGCGCTTGAGGGCGGGGTCGACTGACCGGTGGGTACCGGGAAGTCGAACGAGGCGCGTGCCCGGATCAGGCTTGTCCGGATCGCGTCGGAAGTCAGTCGAGGCAGACGTCGGTCGAGCAGAGCGACAAGCTCGGCGGGCGGCTCGGTCTCGCTGAACATGCTGGTCAACACAGCATGAACTTGACGATCGACGAAGAATCCGTTCCACAACTCGTCGATGCGGTTGTCCCGCATGTTGTCCTTGCTCAGCAGGCTGAGCAGTTCCACGGCAGGCTCCGGGTCGTCGATGCGTACGGTTCGGAACAGTTTCTGCTCGATGGGAACTGGAGCATGCGCGTTGTAGATCCGCCACTCCATCCCGTCGGTCAGCGCGACCCACTCGACCCCGGCAGCCGTCGCATAGGCGATCGTCTGATTGGCCCATCGAGGAACGTCCAGGTTCTCACCGAGGCCCTTGGCCTCGATGAACAGCTTCGGTGTCCGCAGCAGCAAGAGCGCGTAGTCGACCGGGTTCTCGGTGCTGTTGCGCCGATATTCGTGGGAGACCTCGTCGGGATCTCGAAGATCCCAGCCGAGCGCCTCGATGATGGGGCTGATCAGGCTCGCCTTGGTGTTCTGCTCGCCCAGCCTGCGGGGACTACGCCGGAAACGCTCCAGTCGCTCACCGCACTGCTTGACGACATCTCGCAGTTCGAGCACCGCTCACCCCCGGCTGTCACGTGGCCGCTCATCCGCCGCGGCGTCGGTTGTGGAACCGGTGCTCGCAGCGAGTCAACGAGCCTATCCTGCCGCAGGACTAATCGAGGAGGTCGCGGATGTCGGCGGCCGTGAGCGCGCCGGAGGCGAATTCCCCGCCGTCCATCACCCCGGCGAACAGTTCGGCTTTGCGCGCCTGCAATGCCATCACCTTCTCCTCGATGGTGTCCCGCGCTACCAGGCGATAGACCATCACGTTTTGGGTCTGCCCGATCCGGTGGGCCCGGTCCACTGCCTGCGCCTCCGTCGCGGGGTTCCACCACGGGTCGAGCAGGATGCAATAGTCGGCCTCGGTCAGGTTCAGGCCGAACCCGCCGGCCTTCAGGCTGATCAGGAACACCGGCGCGGCGCCAGTCTTGAAATCCTCGACCACCCGCTTACGGTCGCGGGTGGCGCCGTCCAGATACGCGCACGTGATGCCGGCCTGCTCCAGCCGGTCGCGGGCGCCGCCGAGGAAGCGGGTGAACTGGCTGAACACCAGGGTGCGGTGCCCCTCCGCGACGATGTCAGTGAGTTGCTCCACGAGCAGATCGAGCTTGGTCGAGGAGACCGCGCGGTGCTGTTCGCCGACCAGCGCCACGTCCAGGCTGGCCTGCCGCAGCAGCGTCAGCGAGCGGAAGATCTCGAAACGGTTGTTCTCCAGGTCGCCCAGCAGGCCGAGCACCTTCTGCCGCTCACGCTGCAGGTACCGCTGGTAGACCTGGCGATGCCTGGGCGACAGATCGACCTCGATCGTCTGTTCCTGCTTGGCCGGCAACTCGGCGGCCACCTCGCTCTTGCGGCGGCGCAGCACCAGCGGGCGGATCCGCCGGCGCAACTGGGCCAGCCGCTCCCGGTCCCGTTCGCGTTCGATCGGATGGCGGTAGTACTCGGTGAATCGGTCGAGCCGGGGGAACAGACCCGGGGCCACGATCGAACAGAGCGCCCACAGTTCGGCCAGGTTGTTCTCCATCGGCGTACCAGTGATGGCGATCTTGAACGGTGCCGGAAGGCGGCGGGCGCATTTGTACGCCTGCGACTGCGGATTCTTCACGAACTGTGCCTCGTCGAGCAGCAGGCCGGCCCAGTCCAGCACCGCGTAGTCGTCGTACTCCAGACGGAACAGGGTGTACGACGTGACCACGACGTCGGCTTGTCCGATCGTCTCCGCCAAACCGGCGCCTCGCCGGGCCGCGGTCGAGGTGATCGCCCGAATCTCGAGGTCCGGGGTGAAGCGGGCCGCTTCGGCCGCCCAGTTGTGCACGACACTGGCCGGCGCCACCACCAGGAAGCGGCCGCGCTTGCGGGCATGGCACAGCAGGGCGAGCGCCTGCAGCGTCTTGCCGAGGCCCATATCGTCGGCGAGGATGCCGCCGAGGCCGTTGTCGTGCAGTGCCGCCAGCCAGCGGAAGCCCTCCTGCTGGTACGGGCGTAGCTCGGCGCGCACCCCGGTGGGCACCGGCTGCTCGAGGAGCACGCCCGACTGGCTCAGCGTGGCCACCGTACGCTGCCAATCCGCCGCCTGACCGGCCAACTCGCCCAGCTCGCCCAGCTCGTCCCAGACGCCGGCCTGGAACCGGCCGACCCGCAGCACGCCCGGTGGGCTGTCGGTGAGTTCGCGGGACTCGGCGATCAGTTCGCGCAGTTGCCGGAACTCCGGCCGGTCCAGGCCGAAGTAGACACCGGTGGGCAGGATCAGGTACTCCTGCTCCTGGGCGAGCGCGACGAAGAGCGCCTGGAAGTCGACCTGCTCGCCGCCCACCTCGACGCGAACCGACAGGTCGAACCAGTCCTGCTCGCCCGCCTGTGCGGCACCGGTGAACGTGATGACCGCCGCCGCGTCGGTTTCCCGCAGATCCCAGTCGTCCGGTTGGATCACGGACACACCGAGGCCGGCCACCTCGGGGAGCACCATACTCAGGAAATGGATCATGGCGTCGCCGCTCAGCGCCGACTCCGCGGCGAGCCGGGGTCCCCGCGGGCCGGATTCCAGCAGACCGGGCAGGCGGGGGCCGGCGAGATCAGCCACCCGCCGTACGAGATCGGCCTGCTCGTCCAGCAGCTTCGGTGACCAGAGCGGCTCGCCGTGCCGCCCACCACCGACCTCGACCACCCATTCCCAGCGCAACCGGAGATGATGCCGGCGTTCCGCGCTCAACGTCACCGTCAGTGTCGGAGCACCCACCTGAGGCAGACTCACGGCTGGTCCGGCCGGCACGACCTCCACCTGCCGCACCAGGCTCGGGTAGAACTCGGCGAAGAACCGCTCCCGCTGCTCGCCGGGAATGTGGATTCCCGGCGCCGTCAAGGCCTTGCGTGCCGCGCGCGGCAACGGACGGGCCAGCGGAGCCAGCCGCAAGACCGGCTCAGCCGGCTCCGCTGTGCCGTCCCCGCTCCACGATGCGATGCCGTGCGCCGGCTCGCCAACGAAGAGAGTGGTCTCCACGTCGACCGATATGCCGTCGACCTGCAGCACGGCTTGCAGCGACAGGTCATCGTCGACGTTGTTCACCTGCATCGACACCCGCGCCGGGCGGCTTGCCACGACCACCGGCCGGGCGTTCTTGCCGTGCTGCACCAGCGGCAGGCCGGATTCCTGCGCCTCCGCCAACAGGTCCCAGATCCGTCGGCTGCCGAACTCGTCGAGGTAGATGTTCGCGCCGGCGCCGCTGTAGTAGTGCGAGTGGGAGCCGGACAGTGTGACGATCTCGGTGAGCAGCCGGCGGTGATGTTCGAGGTCCGGCGAGCGTCCCCCGGCGTAGCCGAGCGAGTGCCAGCTGATTCCGGTGCGTACCCAGCCCTTACGGCCCGGCACCACCGGGCGTATCGAGACTCGCCGCCCTGTCCGGCGAACCCGTGGAAGGTAGGCTTCCACCAGCTCGAACTGCAGGCCGATCCTCGGCTCCGAAGGCTGCGGGAGCGGTGGTGTGCCGGCCAGGTCACGTACCCATGCCGACAGCTTCGATTCCCATCGGCCGGCCTTCGGCCGCCGCTGTGCCGGCGCCGGTGCCGGTGCCGGTGCGCTCATCGCCCGCTCGTCCCGCTGAACGGCGATCATCAACGCGATCAGATGTACGCACTCCGCATCGGCACAGGTGCAGAAGCCGTTCAAGGCGGGCTCGGGACCGGGGACGACCTCGCCGGTCACCACCCCACCGTCGCGGACCTCGCCGACCGCCGTCCCCGAGGGGCCGATCGTAGGGTTGACGATCTGCCCGTCGGCCAGTGCTGCTCGCGCTCGGAGAAAGACGCGGACCCCGGCCAACTCGCAGAGAATCGCTTCGTCCGGAGACAAGACCAACTTCGCCATCGTCGCCCTTCGCCGAGTCCGGGGCAACTCTAGACGGGCCGGCAGAAACGCCGCACGCTGCGTACTCAATATGAGGGACGTCCGGCCGGCCACGCCCGCTATCGTTCGCGGCCGGAACGTGCCGGTCCTCGGGATGATTCGTGCTGTGATCGCGGCACGGCGTCCCCGCTCACGGTGCGGTCGAAGCGGCCCCCGAACTGCGGTGACAGGCGCGAAGTTCCATGTACCGATGAACGCTAGGATCCCCCCACGCACGACACACGGGGAACCGATGAGCCGCATCCGTCTGGCTCGTCTTGGATATGCCGTCGCCGTCGGGATGCTGGCCGCGGGGGCTTTCGCCGCGCCGGCCCTCGCCGCCACCGGCACGGTCCAGGGCGTCTTCACCACCAGCACCGGCATACCGATCGCCAACGCCAGCGTCACCGCCTATTCGGTCGAGGGCGACCGGCTCAAGGACACGACGACGAACTCCGCAGGGGGCTACCGCCTCACCAGCCTGCCCGCCGGAGGCATACAGCCTCAGTTCAACAGCAACGGCCTCGAACACTGGTCTCCGGGCGTCACTGACCAGGAGCAGGCCACGACCTACCCGCTCGCCGCGGGCGGCACCCTCACGGTCGACGAGAAACAGCCTGCCACCGGCACCATCGCCGGGCACTTCAGCGGCGCGCCGGTGCCCTACGCGAACGTCACCGCCACGGGCATCGACTCGCGGACATGGCTCAACAGCAGCACCGACGAGCAGGGTGCCTATGCGATCGAGGCGCTGCCGGGCACCTTCAAGGTCTCTGTCAAGTGGGACAGCGCTCTGCAGTGGTTCAAGGTCTCTGTCAAGTGGGACAGCGCTCTGCAGTGGGCCGTCCAGGCCGCCGACGAGGACGCCGCGACCACCGTCACCGTCACGGCGGGTCAGACCATCACCGTCGACGACCACAAGCTCCCGACCGGCACGGTCGGCGGCCACCTGACCACGAGCGACGGGTCGCCGCTGGCTGACACGCGCGTCACCCTGTGCCGCGGCCAGGACCAGGTCGGCTGGGCCACCACCGAGGCCGAGGGCGACTACTCGCTCGGCGAGGCGTTGGCCGGCGGCGACTACACGGTGCCCTACACGGCCGGCGACGGTCCCGAGATCTACGTGCCCGGCACGGCCGATCCGGCCAACGCCCGGGAGTTCACCGTCGTGGCGGGTCAGCAGACCACGATCGACGACACCCGGCCTCTCCCGGCCACCGTGCACGGCACGCTGACCGGCGGCGACGGCAGTCCCAAGGCGGGCTACCAGGTCACGGTCGCCCTCGTCAGCACCGACAACTGGGTCCAGGCGAACGCCACCACCGGCGCCGACGGTGCCTGGACGGTGCGCGACGTCACCCCGGGCGACTACCGGGTCTCCTTCGTCGGTCCCGACGGCGGGCGCAGCCAATGGGCGTACGGCAAGAGCACCGAGGACACCGCCACGCTGATCCCGGTTCCGGGCGGCGGCGACATCACCGTCGATGACACCTGGCTGCCCGGCGCCACCCTGGTGGTGAACGCGGTCGACGCCGCCACCGGCGCCCCGGTCGACGACTGCTGCGTCTGGATCACCTCGCCCGGCGACGGCTCCGGCTGCGCGACCACCGGCGGCCTGACCACCGTCACCGACCTGCCGGGCGGCAGCTACCAGATGGCGGCCACCCCGGGCGAGGGTAGCTAGCTACTACCTCGCCTCCGATTACCAGCCGGTGAGGCTGACACCCGGCGAGACCACCACGGCGACGGTCAAGCTGACGCTCGGCGGCAAGGTCTCGTTCACGGCCACCGACCGGGTCAGCGGCGCCGCCGTCGGCCGCGTGTGCCCGGTGTTCGAGGTGCTCGGCCACGGAGGCCTGCCGGACGGTTACGGCGACTGCACCGACGGCCCCGGCAAGGCGACCTCGGGCAGCGTGGCCGCCGGCACCTACGAGATGTATGCGGCCGCGCCCACCGGCTACGGCGACCAGCAGGCAGCGGCCCGCATCAAGGTCATGCCGGGCAAGACTGTGACGGCGCCGGCCGTGCTGCTCGACAAGGCCGGCACCATCACCGGCGTGGTCACCGAAGCGGCCGGCAAGCCGCTGTCCGGGATAAACGTGGCGTGGAGCGCCTGGGGCGACGCCGGTCCGGCGTGGGACACCGACACCAACGCTCAGGGCCGCTACACGATCACCGGCCTCGACCCGTACGCGTGGCCGTTGCTCTTCAGCGGCGCCGGCTACCCGCAGCAGTGGTCGGGGCACGGCGGCAACTGTTTCCGGGCCGAGACGGTGACCGTGCGCCCGTCCGGAACCACCACCTACGACCTCACCCCGGTGGCCGGCTCGACCCTGACGGGAGCAGTGACCGCACCAGCCGGCGCGACGTGGCGGATCCACGCGTTCAACGCGGCTACCGGCGACCAGATGGGGACCTTCGACTCGTACAACGCCGGCCCCGGCGGCACGAAGAAACCGAATCTGACACTCGGTTAGGCGCCCACGGGGCGGACCAATCCGGTTCGCCCCCGTCCCGCCCCGTCCCGGATGAAGTCCCGTGCGGCGCGGCGACACCCGATCCGAAGCCACGCGGACCGTATGCCACCGAGGCCGGATGCGGCCGATGCGAACTCTTTGTATCCGTCGTTTCGCAACTCGCGCTGCCGCTCAGCAGCCTGGCGCACGATGGTGCGGATGATCGGATATCGCTCGGGAGACGGCGCGGAGCCGCTTGAGCCTTTACGTCAGAGCTACTCAACGAACTTGAGACTGACGACCTTCAACCTCACCGCTTGATCATCGACGATCGATTGAAGGGTCATTCGATCCGGGACCTGAGCCAGGGTCCGTCGCAGGCATTCGTCGCGGCCGTGGACGCCGTCGGGCCGATAGCGCCACGATTTCGACAATTCCTCGACGAACTCCGCTTGAGCCGCCATGACCTGCTTCGACGGGCTGAACCTGGCGAGGGCGAGCAACTGTTCCACGTCATGACTCGGCCCGCGTATCGAGATAGGTTGCGAAAGCAGGTGATCCCGGTAGGCGGCCAATACCTCATCCAGGGCAGGAATCCGGCCCAGCGGCAACGGCGACTGAGCGCGCAAACGATCAGCCGCATCCCGGACTGCGTCCTCGTCGGCCGTGGACGACACGCTCTCATCGACGCCGCGCCATCCGGAGAGCCTATGCCCCAGACTCAGCGAGATTCCCGGGAAGTTCATCGTTAGCGGGTGCACATGTGCGGTCGGGAAGTACTCGACGCGGCCCGGCACCTGAGCGAGGGCAACGCCCTGGAGAATCGGCCCGATACGGCGCAGAAGACGCATCGGCCGCCAGATTTCGAACCCGGGAAACAACTCCTGCCACGTCCGGCTGATCCGCCGCCGAGCCTTCGCATCGATACCCGCCACAAAACCACCGTATCGGACCCGACGCGCCGTTCACCGACGCTGAGCTAACCACCGGGTCGGCTACGGGCCCTCGTCGTCGCCGTCGTGGCGCAGGGCTGCTGACCGCCGCGTAGCCATCCCGGCGCCGATGTCGGGTAGCGGACGCAGAATGTGGACCGGCGCGGCGAACCGGATCATCGATGTCGGCGTACCTCCCTGTAGAGACGCGACTCGCGCGCGCAGAGGAGGACATCGATGCAACCTGACCTGCTGAGGGTTGATGTGGTGGCCCTGCGTGTCATGGGCAGGGATGTCATCGATGCCGCCGCGACGTTGCGGGAGACGGTGAAGGCGACCGGACCGGGCCTCGCTCCCCCGGCTGAGCCCGGTTCTGCGGCAGCAACGGCAGCGCGGGCCGCGGAGAAGGCGTGGCTGACGAGCCTCAATCGGCTGACCGTCCAGGTGGATCAGCTCGGCCGGAAGATGACGAGAGCCGCCGACAGCTACCAGGCGACAGACCAGGCCGGTGCGGACGAGTTGCGGCCCAGCGGATCGCCGGGGTTCTGATGAGCGAGATGACGCTACAGACCCTGCTGTCGTTCGACGTCACTTCCTGGCATGCGGCTGCGGACCGATGGCAGCGACTCGCGCAGGGCATCGACGATGCCACGGATCAGATGATCCGGGGCACCCGCGATCTATCCTACGCCTGGCCGGACGGAGCGGGCTCAGCGGCCGCGGCCCAGGAGGCCACCGCGCAGCGCGCTGCGGTGAGCAACACCTACTACCCGGCGAAGCGTATCCGGGAGGCGATGGATCAGCATGCGTACGCCATGAGCGCGCTGCGGCAGCAGGCCGAGAGCATCGTTGCGGCCGCCCGGCAGGCCGGATACAGCGTGGACACGGCGGCCGTCACGATCACCGCGCCCGCGGCCGCGTACATGGGTGGCAACCTGGACCGGACCGGCCGGGAGACCGGCGCGCTCCTCAACGACCTTCGTTCCATCGTGGAGTACGCACGGGCGCAGGACGACTCGACGGCCGGCCTCATCAATGACAACGTGCCATCGGCCCAAGCCGGTTTCGGGACCAGCCCACCCGGCGCGATCTCCCGAGCTGCCGAGCTGGCGCAGAAGCTCAAGGACCCGACGTACCAGCCCACCGCCGCGGAACTCGGCGAGCTGCGAGACCTGATCGAGACGTACGGCAAGGACAAGGTCTTCGCCCACGACGTCCTCAGCGCTCTGGGGCCCAAGGGCCTACTGGAGCTCAGCGGCACGCTGGCGACGTACCAGCTCGACCGGCCCGGAAGAGACACCGACGACGTGCTGTTCAGTCGCGACACCGCCGACATCGTGCGGGATCTGCAGAACGGCCTCGGGGTGATGCTGGCAACCGCGACCACGGAGACCGGCGCCACGACCGGCCTGCGCGGCGAGACCTACATTCCCGGCGCGTACGAGCTGTCCAGTCAGTGGGTCACCGACCTGATGACCGCCGGGCGCAGCAAGATGGACATCGGCGATCCCTCCAGCCCAGCACGGTTCGTGGAGGATGTCTACGGCTACCAGCTGCTCGGTCCGCTGCTGCACAGCGGCGGCTACGACGCCGGGTTCCTGTCCACCGTCGGCGGGGACATCGTCGACTTCGAGATGGAGCAGGGCAAGGACAGCGCCCTGTGGACCGAGGCACGCGGGGAGAACCTTCGCCTCGACTGGGCTCAGGACCACGACGACAACTTGGCGCCAGCCGGCTACGACCCGGTGAACGCCCTGATGGACGCTTTGTCGCGCAACGGTGACGCCACCCGGGACCTTCTCACCGGCGTCACCCACTACACCAGCGACGGCCCCGACGGCGGCCGGCTGCCCCGGCTCGACTACCTGCTCACCGACCGGGAGTGGGACGCGACCGCCGACGTCCCCGGCGGACCCGGCTGGACGGCCGAGCTGATGAAGAACGGCGACGACTACCGCAACGGCGCCCTCGACAGGTTCGGCATCGCTCTCGAACGCGCCACGACCGACACTCCCGGGCCGGACGCACGACGTCTCGTCGAGTCGATCATCTTCGAGACCAGCGCCGACGAGCAGGCCAGGGGTTACGCCAACCGTGAGGATTCGACCAAGGGCGGCGAGACCGTGGAGTTCGCGAAGAACAATCTGATCCGCCCGGAGTTGCGTGACTCGATGGGCAACATCGTGTCGGCGTACATCGTCGACGTGAATCACAACATCGCCGACGGACGACCGGTGACGGATGAGTCCATCAACGTCAACCGTACCGATCTCACCCGTTTCCTGGCCGACATCGGCAAGGACGAAGGCGCGCACCAGACGGTCGCCAACGCCGAGGCGGTGTACGCCGCCGCCAAGTACGACGAGATCCTCTCCGGCAGGCAGAATCCGAACGACGACATCAACGGCAACCTGCGTGCGATGGAGGTCGTCGCCCACAACTATGGCAGCGTGCTCGGCGCACTCGACTTCGGTGCCGCCGAGGCCCACCATGCGACAAGCGCCGAACTGGACGAGAAACACAACACGAGCGTCGAGAACCGGTACAGGGTCGTCGGCCCGCTGGCCGAAGGAGCCGTGGGCGCGATGACGTCCAAGGTCCCCGGCCTCAGCGACCTGACCACCGCGATCGTCGGCGATGTGATGGAGGATCTCGAGGAGGGGGCGAAGGTCGACAACCACGGCCGGGCGACCTACGAGGTCGGCACCATGCTCGGCGCCGGCCGGACCACCGCGGTCGACCTCACCGAGGTGGCGCTCTACAACAGCGGCAAACTCGAAGGCCTGCCGGACGGCCTGATCCAGGACGGCCGCCCGAAGCCGGTGAGCGAGTGGGGCGACGAGGATTACCGGGATTGGCGAACCTACAAGGGCGGGGCGGGCCAGAGCACGGTGGGTAACGCCGCCGCCCAAGCCGGAGACTCTTACCAGAACGGCTATGAGTGGACCAAAGGTCTCCTGACCGACTGGAAGGACGGGGAACCCAAGTGAAGATACGCGCTGCGGCGATCGTCGCCGTGACGGTGGCCCTGGCGACGGCGGGTTGTACTGATTCCGACGAGCCCACGAACGTGGGTGCGTCCGCATCGGGCGTGCCGAGCGGTGCGGCCCCGTCGTCGATGACTTTCGAGGAGGCGTACCGGCGGCTGCCGATGGCCGGGCCCGAAAACGCGCCGATCATCTGGGACCTGTCTCAGACAGCGGACACCGAGGAGGTCCTAGCCGCCCGGCGGAGTCTGGCGTTCTGGTACTGGGAGGGGAGTTCGACAGACTGGACTTCGATCATCCCAATCGGACGGCTCCTCTTCACCGACAGGTTCTACCAGCAGTCCCTGGCGCCGTTCGCTGACGTCACGAACAACGAGGAGCCGTCGAGCGGCCCGATCTGGGTGAAGACCATGGGCGTCGAGAAGACCGGCCCGGACCAGGTGAGGGTGACCTTCTGCACCGACCGCGGCCACTGGCGCGACGCCGATGACGAGCCCGGGGTCCGCAAGGACCGCGCGAACCTCGAATCGTACGTGTTGAAACACGAGCAGACCGGCGACGGCGAACGCCGCTGGCTCACCGACAGCCTGATCGACAACGCTGTCGACCGCGAGGCGCAGTACGGCGCGGAGTGCACGAAGTGGGCTCAGCACCAGCCCTGACACCCGAGGCCGGACCACCTACGAGGGCGGTGCGACGTGTCGATGCCGCTGGGACACCGTTGGCACGGGCCGCGGCAGGTAAGCCGCCGTACGCCGGTCCATGCCCTTGCGTCAGCCACCCGCAACCGAGGGAGACCACCCCGCCGTACCGCGTCAACGGACACCACCGGCCGATCTTCATACGCCCACCGCAATCAGGCTCTACGGCGATGCCGAAGACATTGCTGACGACGCATCTAGGCTAGTCACTTCCGGGCCAGGACCGCGCCTTCCCGAACGGAGTCAACGACGTCTGCGTCAACGGCGACCGTGGTCTTCGACGATGCGGCGTGCAGTTCGATGGATCTCACCACCGCAAGGCCGGAGGGCGAGCCATCGTCCAAGACCGTGAGTTCGTCGCCGATGCGTAGAGCGTCACCCTCCAGTTGCCCGGTGACGAACAGCCAAGGGCGGCTCGACAAGCGGTGCACTCGCTCGATGGTGAGCCGGGTCATGTGCGGTTCCTCCTCCATGTCTCGACGAAACTTTCCTCAGCCTCGTATGCCTCATCCTCCAACGGCCCGGTCATGGTCGTGATCCGGCCTTCCTCGTGCTGGCGGACGTGCACGCTTTCATGTCCGAGCGTCCGCACCAGTGTCTCCTCGTCCTGGAATGCAGCAGGGCCTAGCTGGACGCCGAGCGAGTCAGTCCTGGCCACAGCACCCTGGAAATCCAGGTAAGCGATATCGTCCGCGCTCTCGACGACTTCGACAGGCACTCCCCGAAAATCAACGCCGGCCATTTCGGCAAAATGCTGGACGGTGTCCGCAGTTCGCGGCAAACCGACATCCTGATCGAGAACCTCACGATTCGACAATGCGCCGGCTCGCGAGTACAAGCTGACGCCACGAGGTGGTGCGGAGCTTGCCGGGTCGGTGCGGCTGAGTCGCCCCAGGAGCTGTTTGAGGCGGTCGAGTATGCCGGTGAGTTCGTCGAGTTTGCCGTTCAGGCGGCGCAGGCTGTTGAGCAGTGCCCGGATGAAGTGCTGAATCCGGTTCACCCACTTGGCCACCAACGCTGCCACCTGGCCGACCACCACCGGGGTGGCCAGGCCCAGCGTGACGCCTTCCATGGCCAGCCACTGCGGCAGCCGTACGGCGAGGGTCGCGACGAACTGGGCGATCAGGTCCCGCACGATCTCACGGACCAGCCCGACCAGAAGGCCGGCGCCTTCGACGGCGTACGAGATCGCGTTCGTCACCGTCGCGATCCCGTCGACCACGGCGAGTTGTTCGTTTGCGTGGGCGCGGTAGGCGTCGCCGGACGCGCCGTACCAGTCGGCGGTCTGTGTCCGGACCGCGGCCGCGTACTGCTGATGGGTTCCGGCAGCGGACGCTGAGACGTTGCGCCAGGTTGCCGCGTGCGCGGCGATCTCGTCCGGCTTGCCGGCAAGCCAGTCAAGGGCATCCTTGAGCGGCTTGACATGCTCCAACAGCCAGCCGACACCCCACGCCATCAACGAGCCGAGCGGATCGACCGCCACCGCCAGGACGTCGAGACTGCCCCCTACCCCGCCGAGCGTGGCATCGACCCAACTGTTGTTCCGGATGCCGTCGCTGACCTGCCGGGCGTCCTCGGCCAACCCCAGCCCGGTGGACCAGGTCGTCGAACTCTGCGCCTCCGCGACCAGCGGATTGCCGCTCACAACGGCAACTCAGGCCCTCGGCCCACCTCGGTCAACCGGCCGGCGCTGTCGACATCAACCGCTTCCATCGACGCCGCGGTGGCACGTAGCTTCAGCGCCGTCTCGGACAAGGCGTCCACCGCGCCGTTCAAGATGTCCACAGCGCCACTGAACAGGGGACTCAACATGCCTGGCAGGAACTGGCAGATCTCCCCGTACGCCTGATGATCCATGCTCACCTCGCGCACCGCCGACCGGGCCACGGCCATCTGATCGGCGGCCTCACTGACCGCGCCGGCGTGCTGCCGGACAACTGCGGCCGGAAACCGCATCACCGCACTCATCGGCCGTCGCGTCCGTCCGGCGCCGGGAACCTGGCCTCGAACGAGTCGATCACCGCCCGGCCGGCCTCGCTGTCCGCGCCGACCGTCGCCTGCACCTGCTCGGCCACCTTCGCGGACAAGACGGCCTGTGCCCGTCGCATCACCGCCACGATCTCCCGGCCCAACTGCGGCCCGGACACCGCATGCACCCGGTCGTCCAGCTCAAGGAGTTCCACCTGGCCGGACGAGCCCACCGTCACCCGGATAGCCCCGTCACGGCCTTCCGCCGAACCGGTCAGCGCGGCCACCCGCCGCGACAACTCGACACTACGTTCAGCCTGCGCGTGCACCTGCGACGCCCACGAATCCAGCCACTCCTCCGCAGCATCGGCATCTTCCACTGAGTCCCACCTTCATCGACGTCCAGCACACGCTATCGACACCACGCCAGAGGGAGAAGACACCCGAACCCGAGGCGCCGAGCGCGGCCCGTCCTCGGGATCCCACCCAGCCGGCCGAACCACTCTCGGTTCGCGCGAAAACTCCATTCGACGAGCATGTCGCGGGCCGGACGTTGCACCATGCGAACCACCCGATCATCGTCACCGGCGATTCACTGCCGGGGCGTTTGGCCAGTTCAAGGGGTATTCGGCCAGCCCGTTAGCCATGATTTATACCCGCCTTCAGCCGCCTCGGACGGGTGCGCCACCAGGCCGGGAGATCTAGATGGCGTCGCACTTCAGCCGCGAATCTGGGCACGCCGGTGCGCTGTAGGAGGACAAGGATTTCCGGCACGGTGTTCGGCGCTCGCCGATAGGACGCGGCTTGGTGGCGGAGAACGTCCATGGTCAAGCCGGGGTAGAGATCGAGTTGGTCGAGGAGGAAGTCGTCGGGGTGGATGGCTGCGATGTCGTAGGGCTTGAGGGCCGGCTCGGGGAAGTCGCTGAGGTTGAAGGTGACGATGACTTCGGCATTGGCGCGTACGGCGGCAGCCAGAACGTGCCGGTCCTTCGGGTGGTTCGTCATACCGTCGATGAGTGACTCGTAGCCAGTGACCGGGACGTCGGGGAATGACCGGCTCATCTGGCCGAGCCGCCGATCGACCCGATCCGCTGGTAGCCCACGCGCTATGAGGTTGCGACGAAGTTCGACGAAGATGTCGGCCGACCAGAGCGGCCGGTACGCGGAGGCTTCGGCGAGGCGAAGCAGCGTGTCGCACAGGTAGGCCGGGTAGAACACGCAGGTGTCAAGGAACGCGGGGAACGCCACCATGACGGGTTGTCACCTCGACGGCGGGGAGTCGAGGGTGATCTCGTACAGGTCGTCGTCCTCGGCATCGGCGGCCATCTGGTCCAGTGCTCGGCGGCGTTCGGTGCGGGTGCGTTCGGAGTAGTCGAGGATGTCACGCAGCAGGACTCGTCGGTGCCGGCCGCGCAGGCTGTGCGGGATCTCGCCGTCGGTGAGCAGGCGGACCAGCGTGGGTCGTGAGATGTTGAGCAGGTCAGCGGCTTCTTGGGTGGTCAGCATCGTGTTGTGCGGGGCGATCGAGATGGCCATGCCCTGGGACAGGGCGCCGACGACGTCGCGCAGTAGTTCGTAGAGCTCGGCCGGGATGTCGAGCTGCGATCCGTCCGGGCCCACCAGCTTCGCTAGGGCGGGAGTCTGGGCCTCGGCCAGACCGCGCGCGAAGCGCACCAGGTCGGCGGGGTTTTCGGGTGGCAGAACGGTCCGTTCACGCAGTGTGCTCGACATGAAGCCAGAGTACCTCTATTCGAAAAATCCGAAACTTGCTACGGCCTGACGAAGCCCAGTGCCCGGTACCCGGGCATACGGCGCTGCAGCGAAACGGCAAGAATCGGCGTCGCCGGGTCGTGGTAGTCGTGTACCTCCGCGACGTCCTTGCCGGACGCCGCTCGGATGACCCGGCCGGCGCACTGGACCAGGAGGCCGTCGAAGGAGATCGGCCCGGCCAGGAACAAGGTGTCGAGTACGGGTGCGTCGAAACCCTCGCCGATGAACGGCGTGGTGCCGATGACCAGGATCCCGTCGCCGACCTTCGCCTCACGATGGCAGCTCGCCACGATCCCCGACGAGCGCAGATCCACCTTCCGGACCACCACCGCCACCCCGAGAACCTCGGCCTCGAACGGCACCGCCAGATCGCCCTCAATCATGGCAAACAGGCCACTGAGCTGCTCATGCTCGTCGTAGCAGTCCACAACCGCCTCGGCAACCAAGGCATCGAGCTCGGCATCACTGAGCGAAGGCACCCGCGCAGGACAGAGAACCACCTTCGGCGCTTCGCCAGCAGCCGACGACAGCGAACCACTGGACTGTGGTTCGCATGCAAGATGAACGTGGGCCGGACGTTGCACAATGCGAACCACTTGACCGTCGTCGCCGTTGACCCGCTGCCAGGACGTTGACCAGCTCACGGGGCAGAAAATCGCGGCCGGAGTAGGCTGACCACTGATCGCCGAACCGCGCTAGGGTGGCCACATGGCCGAATCTCGCACGATAACGGTGCCGGTCGTCGTGGAGCGCGACGAGGACGGCGTGTGGTGCGCCCACGCCCAACTGCGCCCTGGCCTGGGCGCGCACGGCGAAGGCGACACCGAGGAAGCCGCACTCGAGGATCTCCGCGAGGCGCTGACCGGCCTCATTGAGGAGTTCGGCGTACCTCGCGAGCTCTCCATCACCGTCGCGGCCTGATGCCTCCGCTTCCATCCCTCTCCGGCACCCGCATCGTCCGCGCATTGGAGCGGCATGGCTTCAAGGTCGCAAGAGTGGCCGGCAGCCACCACATCATGCGACACCCGGACGGACGTGGAACCACCTTGCCAGTGCACGGCAACCGCGACGTCGCCAAAGGAACCCTGCGCGGCATTCTCAACGACGTCGGCATGACGATCGACCAACTCGCCCCCTGATCTCGTCCTCTCCCAGGACGGATGCACCGCAACCGCGGCGCTCGGAGGCCGATCCAGCAAGACGATCAAGAGGTCAACCGCTCCCGCACATCCAGCCGACGCGGTCCCCACTGGAACGCGACCCTTACTCTCGCGATAATGACCTTCGATGCGCTCTCGGACGTTGAACTACAACGCTTCGAACACGACGTCCTCCACCGGCCCGAGAAAGCGCGGAAGACGCTGACCAAGTGGGCTGGCCTTGTGTGGTACGAGGATAGGTACGGCGAGCGATATGGCGTCCCGTCCCCGGACTCATCCGGCGCTGCCTCACTCGTGAACGTCTCCATGCGGTGATAAGAGCCAGGCTGCCCCATCTCGACTCCGAGATCGGCAACGGGCGATCATGTGACTGCCGCTATCTGAAGCATCCCGCGCATCACGAGGCACCGTCATTCGCCGCCAGCATCAACGCCCCACTCCCAACCCAGCACGATCGCCGTCGGCTCGTTCATCAGCGGCTGCACAGGGCCAAGCCGTAGGGAACCACAGCCCGGCCACTGGGCTGTGGTTCACATGCAAGATCAACGTGGGCTGGACGTGGCACCATGCGAACCACACCGTCGTCATTCCCGGCCACCCATTGCTGGGGCGTTTGACCAGCTCACGGACTATACGGACGCGCCATGACGGGTGATATCGGCGGTCGTCACGTGGCCGGAGTCAGCGGTGGCCGAGCAACTTTCGTGCCATCGTCGCCGGATCTTCGAGTGCAGGCATAGGAAACACCTCGCCCGTATCGGCTTGGGGTGGCGGCGGCGGTGCGACGCGGCGACGTTGCGGAACCTCGATCACCGGGCTGCCATCAGCACGGACGCCCGAGGGCGCATACCCCGCCGCGCGCAGCGCGGCGAGCGTGTCGGCCTGTGGCTTGGCGCTGACCAGTACGGTCGGGGCGAGCCGGACCAGGGCCAGGGCCCGCAGTGAGCGGGTGTTGAGGATCTCGGTCAGCAGGGTCTCGTCGTCGCTGCACAGACAGCAACCGGCAGCACGCACCTGGACCCGGCCGTGCCGGCGGGCTACGTCCTCGATGAGATAGGTCAGGGCCTGCGGCACACGGCCGCCCTCGGCCGCCTCGGTGAGACGCGCGATCAGGTCCTCCGAGCCGCACCCGGCATCGAGGGCGGCGCGGACGCTTGCCGGAGAGAAGCGCCAGGTCCAGGCCCCGCTGCGAGCTTCTGGTGTGGCGATGCCGTCGAGCAGGGTGAGAAGACCCGCCGATGGGGTGCCGGTCACCACCGCGGTGAGGTCGTTCTGCAACAAGACGGAGTCGCGGGACCGGGGCAGCATCGTTTCGGCGTGCCCGCGGGCGGCCTCATGGCCACCGTGGAACAGGGCACGGCGAGCGAGGTCACCGTGCCATGGGCGAGCAGAGCCAGCCGGTGCGCTTCCCGCCAGATCCCTGTGACGTATCGCTCCAGGTCATCGTCGCTGTGGTCGGTCAGGACGGGGCTCTCCCAGCTCAGTCGTGCCGCGAGGGCGCCGGGATCGATGGATTGTCCTTCCGGAACGACGCCGAGGAGAGTACGCATGGTGAGGGCGCGCAGGCCGGTCAGGATCAGTTCCTCCTCCTCGTCCCAGTACAGGACGCGGGCGGAGGGCCCGGTCGGATCGGGCGGCGCGAGCGGAGAGGCGGGCATGGTCAGCCAGTCCTTGATGACGTCGAGTAACTGGTCGGCGGGCTCGGCGCCCGCGAACCCGTCGTAGGCCGTCGACGGTGTGAGGCCGGCCTGCGATGCCTCAGTCAACCCGCCTGCCGCGAGCAGTTCGACGGTCAGACGGGTACGGTCCTCGTCCTGACCGGATGCCTTCGCGAGCCGGCGCAACTCACGCACACCGAGGCCACCCGTCTTGAGCAGCGGGACCGGGCCCGCGCTCATCGCTTCGACCACCGCGGTGACCGCCGCGAGAGTCTCCGTCGCGGCGGCCGCCGCCTCCCGCTCCACGAGCGCCGGATCGATCGGCTCGAGCGGCATCACCGGCGGCCGCGGCCGAAACGGAGCCCTGAAGTCCTCACGCAGGGCAAGAGCGACCTCACGTGGCATCTCGTTGACGTTCCACATCGAACGTACAAGCAGCCCACGCTCAACAGCCCACGGCAGCACCATCCCGGGCGAGCCGAACACCACCCCCGGCCGGCCAAAGAGAGAGTCCGACTGCCGCGCCAGGTCGTCGAGCTGACCGCGGACCTCGGCAGGCGCCTCGGCCACGAGCCGACGCACATTCTCCGACTCGGCCAGCCAACCGGCGAGCGCCGTGATCAACTCGTCTTTACCTCGCCCCGTGGCGGAAATGCCGTACAGCTTCGCCAGCTTTCGCAACTCGGTCATGTTCCGCGTGACGAGAAGGTCAGCGGCACCGGCCCCGAGTTCCAGCGGATGCGGCCACATCTCGCTCAGGTGAGCTGCGGCAAGGCCGCCGGCCCTCGGCCAGACGAGAACGAGTGCCGTGAGCCGCCGCAGCGCCTCCGCCAGGTCCGCATCATCTTCCGGTACACCCAACAGCCCCGCGAGCCGCACCGTGGTGCAGCAGTCACCCAGTGCGGCAGCAGCCTCGCCCACCTGCAACTGCGGCAAGGCAAGCAACGCGCAGGCCGCCGCCATCGACGAGGGATGCAGCAGACGTTCGGCGAGCTTGTCGACGGTCTTGGGAACAGGTTCGATGGTCGCGTCACGCCGCGTCGCAACGAGGCCAGCGAGCTGGTCTTCAGTCAGCGTACGAAGGTGGGCGGCAAGCATGGCGTGAGAGGACACGCCGCCAACCTACGGGCTGGCGGGACCGTGACCGACGTCCCGAACCTCGAACGAGGGATTGTGTCGCATGAATCCCGGTGCAGACGCCTCGCGCCGGATAGTGTCGGCCCTGCCCCACGCCTGCCATCGAGCCAGCTACCGGGCGTCGTACACGTACGGAATGCTCACGCCGTGGCCGGCCCGGAGACGTCGAAAGCTTCCGCGGGCGCCGCAGCCGTCTCCGCCGTACAGCCGCGAACCCTCGATCGTGAACGCCCCATGCTCGGCTTCAGGCGATCTGCCGAAGGTCGCTGCCGTAATCGAAGATGATCCGCATCCGGGCACCCAGCGCCCGCGCATACCGGCTCAGCGTCGCCACCTCATTGACATCAAGGTCGCCGTTCTCGATCTGGCTCACTCGCCCCGGCGAGACACCCATGAGCTCAGCCACCTGCTTCTGAGTCAGCCCCAGGCGCTTGCGCTCTTCGGCCAGATGAAACGCACTGACCCAGGCCTCGGTCCGGGCTCGCTCCCGCTCGATGGCTTCGTCGTCCCCGTCGTGCAGCTCCGCACGGAGGTCCTCCCAATCGTGGAACTCGCTCATGAGCTCTCCCTACGCTTTCTCTCCGCAGCGAGCCAACCCTCGTACGCTGTCTCGGCGATCGGAATCGCCGTCCGGTACCACCGAGTCCAATCGCCTGCCTTGTTCCCAGCCACCAGCAGCACCGCCTGCGACCAGGGATCGAACACGAACAACACCCGGATCGCGACATCCCGGCCCGACCTCGGCCGCAGCTCCTTGAGGTTGCCGATGCTCGATCCCTGCAACGTGTCGACCAGCGGGCGTCCCAGACCTGGCCCGATCTCAGCGAGCATGTCGATGGCGACGTTCACCGAACGGTAGACATCCGGGTCGGACTGCCGTAATGCTCGCAGCCATTCCCGCACGTCACCCGTGGTCTTGATCGACCATCGACGCGGTGAACCCTCAGGCATGACCTGACTATAGCTCGGACTAAACACCGACACGCGATTTGCGCAATGCATCAGTTGGCCTACACGGAGTTGCTAGTCAACGAGTTGTGGGCCGGACGTTGCACCATGCGAACCACACCACGGCCGTCGCCGGCAGCCCACTACCGGGGCGTTTTACCAGCTCACGCCGCATTCAGGATGGAATGTGAGCGGGTCGGAGCGCGCCCTGAGGGCCGTTCGTGGCATCCGGCCATTCCGGCATCCGCTGATGGATCAAGCCTTAGAACAGCCTATTACGGCAGCCGCCATTAGCAGTCTGACCTGCTGGGATGCGGTGGGGGTGGTGTCCGACATGGACGCAGCCGCCTGTTGATCATGTGTTTGTGAGGACAACAGGATCGAAGGCGGCTGCTGCTGCCAGGATAGAGGCTGAGCGAACGGTCGGAGCACGGGCCGTGCTGTTGGAGCTGGTGCGGCCGTGTTTCGCCCGGACGCAGACCTGGCAGCACGCCGGCCGGTACGTGTCGGCGCTGGTCAGCGAGATCCCGAAACGCAACGGGTGGACCATCGCGGAGCAGGTCGGCGACCGTACGCCCGATCGGACACAGCGGCTGCTCAACCGGGCGGTCTGGGACGCGTCGGCGGTGATGGGCCGGGTCCGCCGGTTCGCCGTGGACGGCCTGGATACCGTGGCCGACCGCAGGCGACGCCGGGGGCTGCGGATCGCCGCTTTGGACGAGACCGGCCAGCAGAAGGCCGGTACCGCGACGGCCGGGGTGAAACGGCAGTACCTGGGCTGTGCGAGCCGGATCGCCAACGGCATCAACACCGTGCACCTGTCGTACGTGCGAGAACGCACCGGGCATGCGCTGATCGGCGCCCGGCAGTGGATCCCCGATGAGCAGATCGCTGATCCGACGGTCACGGCATCGATGGGTTTGCCCGCTGACCTGGAGTTTCGTACCAAAGGCCAGCTGGCCATCGACCTGTGCACCGACGCGTACGCCGTCGGTGTCCGGTTCGATGTCGCCTGCGGCGACGAGGTGTACGGCAACTGCACCGCGCTGCGGGAGTTCTTCGAACAACATGACCAGGCGTACGTGCTGCGGGTGGCGTCCACCTTCATGCTCGCGCTGAACCCGCAACCCCGGCTGACCTGCGCGAAGGCTGTCACCCTGCTACTGGCCGACGACCGTCGGTGGGAGATCCGCTCGGCCGGCGCAGGCTCCAAGGGGCAGCGCTGGTACGCCTGGGCGTGGATTGCGACCGTCTCACCACGGCACCACCTGCTGGTCCGCCGCCACCTGCGCTCCGGTGAGCTGGCCTTCCACTACTGCTACGTGCCCGCAGGACAGATCCTGACCAAGGCCCGGCTGGTACGTGCCGCCGGGCTGCGCTGGCCAGTCGAGGAGGATTTCGAGTTCGCCAAGGACTCCTTCGGCCTGGACCAATGCCAGGCCCGGCTGCACACCGCCATCGCCCGGCACACCGTGCTGGTCATGGCCGCCCTGGCGATCTGTGCCGTCGCCGCCGCCAGCTCAAAGACCGCACCGACACCCAGGCTCCTTCACCGAACACCCCGGGCCAGCGACCACCCGCCGAGCCCGGCATGATCCCGCTGACGGTTCCCGAGACCAAACGACTACTGGCCGCAGCACTGCGCCAGCCGAAACCAGCCGACCACGACATCCACTGGCGCAACTGGCGTCGCCGTCACCAGGCCCGAGCACGCTGGTTCCACCAACGCGCACGCCTCCGGCGAGAGTATGTCCTGGCCAGCTAGCAAATGGCGGCTGCCGTACTATGATCCATATCAATGACGGATCGGAGGAACGATGTATCCCGCTGAGATTGACCCGTCCCTTACTTGTCCGGGAACAGGACAAAAGGGAAACGTGGAATTTCAGACCGGCGGCGACGATTGGTACGTAGAATGCCCGGTTTGCGGCATGACGTGGGCGGGTGGTAACGACACGGTCGAGCCTCACGAGGACTGGCGAACTCGCTGAGGCTGTTCCGGAACCGAACAGGAGCCGCAGGCAACCGATCCGACAGTTGCACGGGAACAGGTCACGTCAATCGCTTGAGCTGCGCAACTCGGCGATCCAGCGTCCTGACGTGAACAGAGTCGCCACCAAAATCAGCGACGAGCTGAGGACGCAGGGACTCCAACAGATGTATGCCATCCGCTGCCTCGCCGAGTTCGGGCAGCAGCATTCCGAGTTGATACGACGCGTCGCGCCGCAGGGTGCCGTCGATGGTGTCATCAGCGAGAACCGCTCGCAGGTAACGCACTGCGGTCTCGAAGTTGCCGATCGCGGTGTGACTAATGGCCGCCTGATAGCGCAGCTCTGTAGCCTGCTCGTCCTGCTCGAGGTTGGGCAGCACCTCCTCCAACACGGCGACAGCACGCGTGTGCTCTTCGGCTAGATGCAGCAATGATCCGAGCCGGAGCCTCACCTCCAAATCTGCCGCTGGCACTCCCGTCGGTCGCGCGGCAGCCTCGTCGAGCAAATCAATGGCCGCATGAAGCTGCTCTTCGGCGGCCAGTGCAGCGCTACGTTCGATGGCATCGACGGCTTCATCGATCGTCATCGGCGCACGGTGCACCTTGGGTGTGGACTTGCGTGGCCCTCGCGGTGCCAAGGGGCGCAGGAACGGACGCCGGGGATCGTCGTCGTCGAGTGCCCGAGCGACGACTTGCGCAAGTGGCAGCAAAACCTCGTAGACGGCGGCCGCGGAGGGCCGAGAGGTCGGCGTCTTGGACAGCATCGCCTGGAAGAGATCATCGAGGTCGATCGGCACGTCCGGTCGGGTGGAGCGAAGCGACGGTGGTGGGGTGTTGACGTGATGGTCCCGGTAGGACCGGCTGCTGGATTCGGTGAACGGAACCCGGCCGGTGAGCATCTCGTGCAGAACGCAGCCGAGGCCGTAGATGTCGCTCGGTGGACCGACCGGATTACCGAGAACCTGTTCACGGGACATGTACGGAGGACTGCCGACGGTCATGCCGAGCTGGGTGAGTTTCGGCAGCGCCTGCACGCCCTGAAGCAACGCGACACCGAAGTCGAGGATCTTCACCTGCCCGTCGGCGTGCACCATCATGTTGGAGGGTTTGATGTCGCGGTGGACGATATCGACCCGGTGCACCTCGGCCAACGTCGCGGCGGCCTGCGCCGCGACGGCAGCGCACCATGACAGGGGCGCCGGTTCCTCCCGGGTGAAGCCGATGATGAGGTCATCGAGCGTCGCGCCCCGGATGAGCTGCATGACCAGGAACGGTTGATCCCTCGCCGGGTCCACACCGACGTCGTACACCGCGGGAACGCCGGAGAGTTCGAGTCGGGCGGTGGTGCGGATCTCCCTGAAGAAGCGCTCGCGGTCGGTGGCAGCGGCAGCCGCGAGTTCCGCGGATTCCGGAGTACCACCAGGTACAGCCGGCTGACGCATGATTTTGACAGCGACGTCACGATCCAGTTGCAGGTCGTGCGCTTCCCACACGTGCCCCATGCCGCCGCTACCGATCGGGCTGCCGATCCGGTAGCGGTCAGCCAGAATCCAGTCCTCGTCCACGCCCGGTCTCCGCTCAACCCCAGTCACGGAGCGTCCACTGTCTCATGCCTGTCAATCACCGGCCTCGTCGACACGGCGCTGAGCCTGCGCACGGAGCTGCCGCAGCGCTTCGGTCCGCGCCGGGTTCTGGATCAGCCGGTAGGCGCGGCGCCGTGCCTCGCTGCGCACAATGTTCTGGAAGTCAGCGTCATCGAAGTACCGGTTCACGAAATCGGTGTTCCGCTCGTGGTTACGGGCCACGATGTTGTCGAGTTCCGGGTCTGCGACCTGAGCGAACTTGTCGATGTCGTTGTTGAGTGCGACCTGCTGCATCTTCTCGTCCTCGGCCAGCGTGATGATCTGCTGGGCGATGAGAATTTGATCGGAGGTGGACAGGTCGTATCCGAAACGCTCGTTGAGGTCCTGAATGACCTCGCTGAGCGGCACTTCCTCGATTTCTCGTGCCGGACCCGCTACCGCCGCGAACCCGGCGATCAGCTGCTCACCGGACGGCTCCAGCGACAGATTCTCCTCGCCGATCTTCCGGATCCGCAAATGGCTCAGGGTGGTGTCGCCGATGTCGACGCCAGCGCCAGGTTCACGAGGCAGCCGGCGAGTCAGGAACCGGCAGTACTGATAGAGCCTCTCCAGGTCGGGGTCGGCGTATCCGACGACCTGGGCCAGGAACCCGTACGCCCGCACGTAGTCGCCGGCCTCCGACCGGAACGTCTCGGCCTGGTCGCGGTCGGCCTCGGCAAGCGCCTTAAACCGGTCGACGGCAGGTTCCAGCCAGCGGTTGAGTTCGGCGTGGGACTGCTGCCGCTGCTTCTCGGTGATCGCAGGGTCCTCGGCGCTGAACAGCGCGGCCACGAAGGCGTCCATCTCGCTGTCGACGATCAACTGATGATCCATGACGTTGCGCTGCTTGTCGTAGAGCAGATTCGGGTCGGTGGGCTCGGTGATCGTGGTCTCGAAGTACGGCTTGAACGCGGCCTGCACGTCCTCAGCCTTGTTCGCGAAGTCGAGCACGAACACGTCGTCCTGAGACTTGGCCGGGTGGGTGCGGTTAAGCCGGGACAGCGTCTGCACGGCCGCGACGCCGGACAGCTGCTTGTCTACGTACATCGCCGCCAGCAACGGCTGGTCGAAGCCGGTCTGATATTTCTCGGCCACGATCAGGATGCGGTACTCGGTCTGTTTGCGAGCGGCGGCCTGTGGGTCGTCGACCTGGGTATACGCGAACGCGTCCGCAAGTCCTGCCTCCGAGATCCCGTTGAGGCGTGCTTCGGTGTAGTCGATCGGGTCCTCGCCCGGCGACTCGGCGATCGACAACGTGCCGGAGAAAGCGACCAGCGGGGCGCAGTCGATCAGCCCACGCCGGTCCACGTAGCGGCGCATCGCCTGGTAGAGCTTGAGCGCGTGCTCGCGGGAGCGGGTCACAACCATCGCTTTGGCCCGGCCGCCGATCCGGTCGGCGATTTCGTTGCGGAAGTGGTCGACGATGATCTGTGCACGCTGGTCCTGCGACTCGGGGTGCAGTTCGGCGGCACGTACCAGCTTGGCTTTGGCCTTCTTGGGGTCGACCTCCGGGTCGGCGGACTCGGCCGCTTCGACGGCCGCGTTGGCCAACCGCCATCGGGCCTCGTAGGTGATGTAGTTGCGCAGCACGTCGAGGATGTAGCCCTCCTCAATGGCTTGGCGCATCGAGTAGACGTGGAACGGCTCCATCTTTTTGGTCTCCGGGTTACGGACGCCGAAGATCTCCAGAGTCTTCTGCTTCGGCGTGGCCGTGAACGCGAAGTACGACAGGTTGGCATGCTTGCCTCGGGCCAGCGCCGACGCGGTGAGCGGGTCGCCGTCGTCGTCGATGTCGTCGGAGCCAAGCCTGCCGAGCGCCTTCTTGAGGGCGTTGGCCGACTCGCCAGACTGCGACGAGTGCGCCTCGTCGATGATCACCGCGTAGTGCCGCTCGCTCAGCTTCGACACCTTGTCGAGGATGAAGGGAAACTTCTGCAGCGTGGTGATGATGACACGGGCGGTGGCGCCGGTCAGCGCGTTCGCAAGCTGCTGCGCATCCTCGTCGATCTTCTTGACCACGCCGGCGACGTGGTCGAACTGGTAGATCGTGTTCTGCAACTGTCGGTCCAGAACCACACGGTCGGTGATGACGATGACCTTGTCGAAGACCGGCTTGTTCGCCGTGTCGTGCAGCGTGGACAGTCGGTGCGCCAGCCAGGCGATGGTGTTCGACTTGCCGGAGCCGGCCGAGTGCTCGATCAGGTAGTTGTGGCCGGCGCCCTCCCGCAGCGTGTGCTCGGTCATCTGCTTCACCGCATGCCACTGGTGGAAGCGCGGGAAGATGATCGGGTTGGTGTGTGGGCTAGCTTGGCCCCGCTTCGGCACCTCGACGTGCACGAACCGGTGCAGCAGATCGAGGAAGTTGTCCCGCTGCCACACCTGCCGCCAAAGGTAGGAAGTCTGGTAGCTGTCCTCAGACGCGGGCGGGTTACCCGCGCCGCCGGACCGCCCAGGCCCGTTCGTCCCGACGTTGAACGGCAAGAACCGGGTGTCTGTTCCGGCCAGGCGCGTCGTCAGAAACGCAACGTGCGGATCAACAGCAAAATGCACGAGGGTACGCCGAGCAAAGATCAGTTCCTTCGGATCGCGCGTCTGCTGGTACTGCGCGATAGCGTCGCTGACGTTCTGCCCGGTCAGCGTGTTCTTCAGCTCGGCTGTCGCAATCGGGATCCCATTGACGAACAGCGTGAGGTCCAACTCGCCCTGCGTCTTTGCCGAGTAACGCAATTGACGGACCAAGGTAAGCCGGTTCGCGCGGTAGTTGTCGAGCGCCCCGGCCGCTAGAGTGTGCCCCGGCTTGAAGTAGCAGAGCTGTACCGTGACCCCACGATCTTTGACTCCGTTTCGAAGCACGTCCAGCGCACCGCGCTTGTCGATCTCCGAGGCGACGCGCTTCGCCAGCTCTTCCCGGGAAGTCTCGCGATCACCATAAGCCGTCTCTAGTTTGTCTAGCGCACGCTGCTGAGTCTTGCCGAGAAACGTTTTGAGCTCCCCGACGTCTAGCCCCAACTCCGGCCGGTAGCCGTTCTGCAGCCCTCGATCCCATCCTCCGGCAGGGTTAACCATCTCCGCCTCGATGGCCGCTTCGAACACCTCTTCCTTGTGCACCGCAGAGTTCACGACAACTCAGCCTCCCGCCCTGTAGTCACGTCGAGGCGCCCCGTCACGGCCGCCGTAATAAGTGCCTGCCGCCTCTCCGTCAACACCTTAATTTGAGTGTCGATTAGGTCACGCAGCTTCTCCATCAACTGCGACTCAGCCCGAAACCGCGCCACGGTTTCCCGCTGTACATCCTCCGGCGCGATCGGAATCGGCCACTCCTTGATGTCCTGCGACTTAAGGTTTGCCATTGATGGCGAGGTGCCGTGTGACATTTGGGCACACAAAGAGCGGATGCGGCTGCCGCGGCTAATCAAAGCGATAAATTCTGGGACGACCTGCTCATGCACAGCAATGCGGAAGATCTTGTCGCAGAGCAAAAGCTTGGCTGGCGGATCATGTACGACTGCTACGGAACCAACCAGATTAGGTGTGTTTGCTCGCGTTACCAGCAGGTCGCCGTCGGCGATCTCATAGCGACGTTCGGGCGCAAGGTTTGACGGCAGCATCTTGTTCTCAGCTGGGAAAAACATGCCGTCTTTCACGGCACTTACCTTGAGCACACCCCACCGGTCGGGCTCGGCCGGAATATTCTCGCATTGCGGACTATGGCCTTGCTCGATCCCTGAAATCAGACGGCGGAACGGCATGGTCCCGTGCGCCGTGCTGAGCTTTTCGCATACCTCATCGATCAAAACCGAAAACCGCTCGCCGAGTACTCCCTTTGCCGCTTGTCGAACACTTAGCGCATCGTCAATGCGGGCCATTTCAGCATCAAGGAATTCAGCGATCCGCCGTTGCTCTTCCAGGCACGGAACCACAATGTCAATGTTCCCGATTTCGCTCGGATTGATTGCGGGGTAACTGACGCCGGTTGACCTTGCCGCAATCTCCTGGACGACTGAGTCGGACTGGCATGCGTACGAGAAGAACCTTGCATCGATGAAGTCGAGCGGCTCGATCACTGCAAAACCTGTTGAGAAAATCAACG
Source organism: Actinoplanes sandaracinus (assembly GCF_030009775.1). GTDB lineage: Bacteria > Actinomycetota > Actinomycetes > Mycobacteriales > Micromonosporaceae > Actinoplanes > Actinoplanes sandaracinus. The sequence goes on from NZ_JASCTH010000001.1 coordinate 288,459, forward strand.
GGACGGCCGACTCTGGGACGAACGCGATGGCTCTGAGGTAAGTGCGTACTGTCGAAATGACAGTACTTCCGGCGGGTGCGATTCTCCTGGCGCGGGAAGGCGCTTGGCCGAATCCGATCGCGTTGGCGGGAAGGTTCAGTTTTCCCGTGCTGTTAGCAGCAGAGATGTCGACGTAGTGGAACTCGAAGTTTGGATCGGTGTTCTCGGGCAGAGATCTGCCATTGATGCGGCCCAAATATTTGATCTTCACTCAGTCACCTCGGACAAGAGCGTTTGAATCTGAGACTCCAGCTTTCGAAGTTCAGCGTCGATTTCGGCGAGCGGCCTCGGCGGTTTGTATACGTAGAAGTGTCTGGTAAAGGGGATCTCGTACCCGACCTTAGTTTTGGTCTCGTCGATCCATGCGTCCGGGACGTGCGGCTTGACTTCGCGCTCGAAGTAGCAGTGGATGTCCTCGTTGAGGGGGACGTTCTCGTAGTCGCGCAGGTCCGGGTCGGGGGCTGTCTCGCCCTTGAGGGTCTGCAGTTCGCCCGCGGGATCGCTGACCGAGATGCACGACCAGATGGCCTTGGTCAGCGGCGCGGCCGTGGGCCATACCGTTCCGGCTTCGACGGCGGCCGACAGCAGAGCATCCTTGGCAGCGGCTTTCGCGTGCCAAACCGTACCGGTCAAGGTCTTGAAGGCGCCGATAAGGGCGTCGCTGTGCTCGTACTTCGCGAGAGTTTTGTTCTCCACGAGCGCGGCGAGTGTGTCGTCGGTGATCTCAAACCGGAGCTTCAGCGGGCGTTCTACGGTGATTCGCTGGTAGCCGAATTCGGTAGTGTCGAAAACCTTGACCTTGGAGTGGTGCGCGTGCGTGGCATCGGAAGCGATGCTCAGGGCGTTGCTGTAGACGCTGGTGATCTGCGCGATCTGCTCTTCGTTGATCTCCTTGCGCTTGTCGCCCAGGCTCTTGCGCATCTTCTGCCACTGGTCGCGGGCGTCCAGCAAGATAACCTTGTTCTTGTGGGAAGGGTCCTTGCGGTTGGACAGGATCCAGAAGTAGGTGGAGATACCGGTGTTGTAGAAGAGCTGGTCGGGCAGGCCGACAATGCCTTCGAGCAGGTCGTTCTCGAGGATCCATCGGCGGATGTTCGACTCGCCGGACTCGGCGGCACCCGTGAACAGCGGCGAGCCGTTGAAGACGATGGCGATGCGGGAACCGCCACTCTCCTTCGGCTGCATCTTGGAGATCATGTGCTGGAGGAAGAGGAACGATCCGTCGTTGATGCGCGGCAGCCCGGCCCCGAAGCGGCCGGCGAAACCCATCAGCGCCTCGTCTTCGACCTCTGCCTTGACCTTCTTCCACTCCACGCCGAAGGGCGGGTTGGCCAGCATGTAGTCGAACCGCCGGTCGGTGTGACCGTCGTTCGTGAAGGAGTTGCCGAGATAGATGTTCGAGGGGTTCTGGTCCTTGAGCATCATGTCCGACCGGCAGATGGCATACGACTCGGGGTTGAGTTCCTGACCGAACAGATGTACCTGAGCGCCGGGATTGAGGTTGGTGATGACGTCCTCGGCGGCTGAGAGCATGCCGCCCGTGCCGCACGCCGGGTCGAGGACGTTGATAACCGGTGTCGGCTCAGTCAGATGAGCGCTGTCAGGCCCGATCAGCAGGTTCACCATGAGCTTGATGACCTCGCGCGGCGTGAAGTGCTCGCCAGCCGTCTCGTTGGAGGCCTCCGAGAAACGCCGGATGAGTTCCTCGAAGACGTAGCCCATTTCATGGGTGTCAACCACGTCTGGGCTCAGATCGAGATCCTTCTCGGTGAATCGCTTCACAACCTTGTAGATCAGCTTCGCTGTGGTGAGCCGCTCGATCTGCGCGTAGAAGTCGTACTTATCGATGATCTCGCGGGCGTTGGGCGAGAAACCGTTGATGTAGTCGATGAGGTTTTGGGCGACGTCCGACGGGGACGACACGATCGAGTCGAAGTCCTGCTGCGACGTGTTGTAGAACGGCAAGTCGGCCGCGAGCCGGAGCATCTGGTCTTTGTTGCTCATCGTCAGCTTCGCGTCGGTGTCCCAGACGGCCTGCCTGGTCGGCGCCATCACGCAGTCGAGACGGCGCAGCACGGTGAGCGGCAGAATCACCTTGCCGTACTCCGAGCGCTTGTAGTCGCCGCGCAGCAACTCGGCGATGTCCCAGATGAGACCTGGCAGGTTTTGAGGTGTGGTCAACTCAGGGCTCACTTTTCTCGCGAAGGTGGTGCGAAGGTTCCGTTGGTCAGGCCTTGGATGGTGGTGCGGGTGACCTCCTGGGCCGTGTGTGCGACCGCGGTGGCTGCGGCGTCGAAGGCCATCAACTCGCGGAACGCAACACCGTATCGGTGTTGGTCAGGCAGTGGCATGCGCGGCACGCGGGCACGTTTGACGTCCAGCCGGTAGGTGCCGCCGGAGGTACCGGCCGCATGACGCCGGTTGACATCTGACCGGAGGAATCCGGCCAGGAAGTAAGGGTCTAGGACGTCTGGCTGGCAGCGCAGCACCGTTGCGCCGGCCGTGTCACCAACCGCTTCGGTGGCCACCGTGGGCATGAACTCTCCATGTTCGGACCGGACCAAGACGTCGCCGGGTTCCGCTTCCCCACGCGAGATGGTGACCATTCCGGTACGCATGAGTTCGACAACGGTGACCAGTGGCCACGACGGTGCGCCGGTGGCGTCGGTCGACGTGGGCGCTTCTCGCGCCAGCCCGTTGACCGCACGGGCGTAGGAGACGCGGGCCGTGTCGAGGTGACGCCGGACGTCAACGGTTTCACCGGCGACGTGCCCGGACGGCACCAGCAATACCTCCTCATCCAGCAGTTCGATTGAGGGCACGGTTCGAGTGCACAGCTCATCCGCATAGATGGCGTCCCAATCGGCTGGCGAGTTCGGCAGTTGCCCAGCTGTACGGTCGAAGAGGTCGACCATCCGCACCTGGTATGTCGGCCGTCCGCTGGGCCGGGTGAGCACCCAGATCTGCCATAGCCCACCAGGGAGCTCCGGCAGTCCGACGACCTGGCGAAGCACACCAGCCCGCAGCAGTTCGGCGCGGATGCGGCGGCCTGTCGTGCGTACAGCCGCCGAGAACGGCACGGCCACGACAGCGGTGCCGCCCTTTGGGGTGTACGCGAGACAGACTTGCACCCACGCCAGGGCGACATCGTTGCGTCCCGGCAAGCCGAACTCGCCGATGGGAGCATCTGGAGGCGGCGCCTCCTGCGGGGCGATACACGCCACCACTTCGGCGCTGCCCGGCCGGTGCGACGGCAGCCCTGCCGGGCCGGCCGGATCGAGGATCGTCCGGCCGTCGGGTATCAGCGAGCGGAGGACCTGTGCAAGGACGTCGTCGCCTTCCCCTGTAGGTGCTGGCTTGGAGGCGGGCTGGCCGCTGATGGCCCGGCCGTTCGCGGCGAGCCATTGCTCAACTTCTCTCCGGCTGAAGGTAGGACTGTTTGCCGATCCGCCGACCGGCTGCGGGAAGTCGGCGTGGCGCTTACGCCAGTTCGATACCGCAGCTCGGCCTACGTCGGCGAGCCGAGCTATCTCAACTGCTGTCAGTTCGTCGCCGCTCACCGTCACCTGCTCTCTGCACTAGTTCACAAGAGCGTACACACTTGCCCGTTTTCACGGAAGGGGCAACACTGTCACTGTGAACACGTGAACTGTGTACTGTGTTCACGACGCTAACCGAAGGAGCACTGTGGACAACACCCCCGGAGTGCAGCAGTTGACGCTGCCGTTCGTACCGCTTCAGGTGACGCCGGCCAAGGCAGGCCGCGCCGTGGAGGTACACCGCACAACCGTCTACCGCCTCACCACGCCCGCGAACCGTGACGGATTGCGGGCTGCGCTGAACTGGGATTACCTCGATGAGAAGGACTTCACCGTCGAGGACGACGTGATGATCGCGGGACTTCCTGCCCTGCTCGTCCACGGCACCGTGCCGTGCGAATCCGCCGATTGGTGCCATGTCGTCACCAGCCTGACCAGTGTCGAGGTCGCCATCGGCTACAGCAGCGCGGGCAGCGCCATCCTGCTTGCCCTCGACGACAACGTGTACGGGCTCGCCTTTGGTCACGTCGGCCGTCATCTCTTCCGCTCCGACCTCGTCGAGCCCGGCTTCGGGATTCACTTCGCGATCCGCAGCATCGATCCCCGCACGATCAAGGCCCTCCAGCGCCGCGTCTTCGACGCGAGAGGGCGCGTCGACCACAGCACCGTGCTTGGCGGCCAGCCGATTCGTGCCTTCGCGGTGGAGACCTTCGGCGAGATGATCGGCCAGATCAAGGGTGGGCTCACCGAGGCTTCCACCCTGGCCGCAGTCCGTTCGGGCCGGCGGCTGCCGACCGTTACCGGTAGCGACTCGTTGCAGGTACCGCTGAGCACCGATCCGGATGGGCTCGTCGCAGACTTGCGCAGCATCGGCTGTGTCTGTGCCACGGCCTCCCCCGACCCCGAACTCGAATTCATCGCCCAGGTGCAGCCGGTCAAAGCCGGACTCCGCACTGAGCGCCTGAACAAGGCGCTCGACGAGTTGCTCGGCCAGGACGATCCGGTACGGGCTGGCTTGTCGCTGCCCTCCGGCCTGGCCGAGTACGTCGCCTCGGCGGATGCTTTCCGGATCGCCATCCCCGGATTCCGTCCGGCTATCGTCGACGACATCGACCTCGACGATGTGCTGCGTACGGTTCGCACACGCGGCGACGGAAGGCGCCTGAACACGCTCAAGACCGGAACGATTGGCATCGCGATCGACGGCCAGCCGGAGCCTGTCGAGGTGTCCGCGCACCGGTGGCTGACAGCGGAGATCCCGTCGGGCGCATCCCGCATGATCTACCTTGACGGGCAGTGGTACGAGATCGGCGAACGGTACCTTGATTTCCTCCGCGCTGAGATCAACACGCTCTTGACCACGCCGTCCTCCATCACGCTGCCGCCCTGGGACTCGACCGTCTCTGAAGAGGTCTACAACAAGATTGCCGCCGCACAGCCCGGCTACCTGTGCCTCGACCAGAAGTTCGTACGCTCCGGGCTGCACAGTTGGGGCCAGGGCATAGAGGTGTGCGACCTGCTCGGTCCCGCCGACGAGTTAATCCACGTCAAACGCGCCGATCGTTCGTCCCTGCTCAGTCACCTCTTCGCCCAGGGCGTCGTCTCGGCGGACACGCTGCAGACCGAGCCGCAGGCACGTGAGCGGTTCGCGGCGCGTGTCGAGGAAGTCTCCGATGGCAAGCGCACGGTTCCGCTCAATTTCATGCCTACGAAGGTCGTATACGCGATCGCGTTGAAGTCCGGTGACCCTCTGACGCCGCAGACACTGTTCACCTTTGCCCAGGTCGCTATGCGGCGGGCGGTACGTCATCTGCGCGCCTCGATGATCGACGTTGAGGTCGTGGCCATCCCCTCGGCATAGAGGAGACAACGAACACCCATAGAGATCCTCCGATGACGCGGCGTGCCTTCGTCCGATAGGGTGACGGCCGGTTGATGCCGCATCGCTACGGGAGGGCCGCGATGGGTTCGATCGCGCAGTTTCTTGGGCGAGCGGTGGATTTGCATCGGCAGGCCGCGTCGTTGCTACTTGACGCGGAAGCGGCGGTCGGAGGGCTGGAGAATGACCAGTTCGCGGGTGCGGCGGCCGATGGTGAACTGCGGCGACTGGTAGCTCAGTTGCAGGCCGTGGCCCAAGCCGGTCTGCCCGGCTGGCTCGGCATGCCACTCGACGGGCGGATCGTCAGCATCCTTCGGGCGTCGGCTCGATCAACGCCTTGCTGTGGCTAGTTTCCGCAGGTGGCGAGCGGCTTCGGTGAGGTCGGCGAAGGTCGCGGCGGGGAGCAGCCGGTCGCAGAACCCGAGGGCGGCGGCCATGCCGCCCACACTCGGGGCGAATCCCGGCACGCCGGCGCGAGGGTTCAACCACAGGATTCGGTACGCGCGGCGGCGCAACCGAGCCATCGCGGCGGTCATCGCGGCGGGTGGATCGCTGTCCCAGCCGTCCGAGGCGATCAGGACCACGCCGCCGCGGACCGCGTTGCCGTGGTGGGAGTCCAGCAGGGCGGCGATGTTGGCGGCTATCCGGGTGCCGCCGAAACGGTCGGCGACCGCGGCGCCGGCCTGGTCGACGGCCTCCCGGGGGGACGTGTGGCGCAGTGGGACGGTCAGGCGGGTGAGGCGGGTGGCGAACGCGAACACCTCGGCGTCGGCGACCGTCGTGAACGCGCGCATCATCTGCAGGTAGGCGGCCGCCTGGGCGCGCATCGACTCGCTCACGTCGCAGAGCAGGACCACCCGGCGAGGGCGGGCGACCGGGCGCTCCCGTACCACCGTGATCGCCTCCCAGCCGGTGCGGCGGGCCCGGGCGATGGTAGGACGCAACGCCACCCGGCGGCCGGTGGGATCGGGACTGTGGCGGCGGCTGCGGCGCTGGGGCCAGTGGGTCAGGGCGGCCCGCAACGCCTCGCCGAGGGCTGCGGTCTGGGCCTGGTCGAGGTCCTCGAACGGGCTTGCGGCGAGGGCCGCGAGGGCGCTGGGGCGCGGCTCGGGCAGGTGGGTCTCATCGTCGCCGGTGGATGGCCCGCCGGCGGACACGATGGTGGGCAGGGTGGCCCAGGGCAGGCCTTCGCCTCCGGCGGCGGGCTCGTCGCCGGTTCCCGGGACGGTGACATGCACGCCGTCGTCACGGCGATTCGGGGGTACGGCGGAACGGGTCAACGGCAACGGCGGGCCACCGTCGAAGACCGTCGCGAAGACGCGGTCGAAGATTGCCAGGTCGGCGTGGCGGCGGACCACTGCCACCCGGGCCGTCCAGTACAGAATGCTCCGGGACGCCGGCGGGCTGACCGCCAAGGCCCGGACCAGGTCGTCGGTTTCGGTGAGGCCGGCCGGCAGGCCCGCACGGCGCAGCCGGGCCACGAACGCTACGGCGAACGCGGCCCGGTCGGTGCCCCGGAGCAGTCCCGGGGCGGGCTCAGTCGCGGGCAACGAACCAGACGATGACAGCGGCGGCGGCCACCACGACACCGACGGCTACCGGGATGACCCGCTTGTAGATCGAACCGCCGGCGATGTCGAGCAGATCGAGCGGCTCCGGCTCCTCGCTCCGCACGAACCGCCCGGTGGACGCGGTAGCCGCGTCCACCGGGGCGGCGGCCACCGGAGCAGCAGCCGTCGAGGCGCCGACAGCGGCAGGTGCGGCGGCATCGCCCCGTGCAGTGGCAGCCTCGGCAGCGGCCGCCGGCAGATCGGCAATCGGGGTGCGCAGCGGCGCGACCGGCTCCGGCGTGCCCTCCGCCACCTCGATCCTGCCTGCCGCCGGCTCCACCTCGCCCGCGGAAGGATCCGGCACGACCGGTGGGGCAGGAGCGGCGCCGGGCTCGAGGGCAGACGCCGGAGCGGCCGCGGCCAGCGGCACCGCACTGCCCGGCGCGGTGCCGACAGCGGCGGTGCCGGATGTCGCGGAAACATCAGCGGCAGCGGCGGGCAGGTCCGCATTCGGGGTACGGAGCGGCGCGACCGGCTCCGGCGTGCCCACCGCCGTCTCGATCCGGCCCGCCGCCTGCTCCACCTCACCTGCGGATGGATCCGGAACGACCGGCGAAGCCGAAGCAGCCGGCGAAGCTGGAGCGGCCGGAGCCGCGCCCGGCTCCATCACGGCGGCGAGGGCCGGATCCGGATCGGTAACGGGAGTGGGTTCGGGGTGGGGAACGGCAGCGGGACCAGACGTGGAGGTGGAGGTGGAGGCAGCAGCGGGAGCCGGGTTCGAGGCGGAACCTGGATCGCCGGCAGGAGCGGGGTCGGCGGCGAGCTTGGCTTCGAGGTTGGTGACGAACTGGGCCAGCAGCTTCGCCGACACCTCCTTGATCATGCCGCTGCCGAACTGGGCCAGCTTGCCGCTGATCTTCAGGTCGGTGTCGACGGCGACCTTGGTGCTGTTCTCGCCGTCGGCCGTCAGGGCGGCGCTGATCACGGCGGCCGCGTTGCCGGCGGAGCGGGCGTCGCGGCCCTTGGCGTCGATGACCGCACGGTAAGCGGTGGGGTCCTTCTCGACGAAGCGGGCGGTTCCGGAGAAGTCCGAGATCACCGGGCCGACCTTGACCTTCACTCTGCCCTGGTAGATCTCGCCGTCGACGCCGGTGAGCCGGGCGCCGGGCATGCACCGGGCGACGCCTTCGAGGTCGGTCAGCACCCTCCAGGCCTGGTCGATCGGGATCGGCACGGTGAACTCGTTGGTGATCTTCAATGGACTCTCCTGACTTGCGGCCGCAACGACGGTTGCGGCATCAGCGAGGAATCGCGGCGAAAGCGAGGGGTCACAGCGGAGGCGGAGATGCAGCGGAAGCGAGTGTGCGGCGACAGCGGACATCCAGGCGGAAGGGATGTGGGGCGGGAGCGTTGGGTCACGGCGTCGGCGGAGCCATCGGCCCACCGGCCGGCGATCCGACACCCGCGGACGACGACGCGGACGACGGGGCGGACGGCGAAGCGGACGGCAGGGCGCCGCCGATCAGATCGCGGTCGTCGGGGGTCTTGGCGATGGCGCCGATCGTGCGCAGCACATCCCCGGCCACCAGTTCGGTGACGCCGAGCGCCGCCAGCGCCGAGACCCAGTCGATCGTCTCCGCCAGCCCGGGCGCCTTGTCCAGGTCGAGCCCCCGCACCCGGCCGATGAACTCGCACGCGTCGCGGATGAGCGGGTCGGAGGCGCCCTCGACCGCGCGACGCACGATCGACGCCGCACGGTCCGGGGTGGGAAAGGGAATCCAGTGGTAGAGGCATCGGCGGCGCAGCGCGTCGTGCAGGTCGCGGCTGCGGTTGGAGGTCAGCACGACGACCGGCGGCCGGGTCGCGGCGAAGGTGCCGAGCTCGGGGATGGTGACGGCGGCCTCGCCGAGGAACTCGAAGAGCAGTGCCTCGAACTCGTCGTCAGCCCGGTCGATCTCGTCGATCAGCAGGACGGGCGCGGTCGGCCCGTCGTGTCGGACAGCGCGCAGGATGGGCCGTTCCTGCAGGAACTCGGTGGTGAACAGGGAACTGTCATCCAGTGCGGCGCCGTGGGACTCGGCGAGCCGGATGTGCAGGAGCTGGCGCTGGTAGTTCCACTCGTACAGGGCTTCGCCGGCGGTCAGCCCCTCGTAGCACTGCAGCCGGAGGAACGGGGTGTCGAGGGCCTGGGCGAGGGCTTTGGCGGCCGCGGTCTTGCCGACTCCGGGTTCGCCCTCGAGCAGCAGCGGCTTGCCGAGCCGCAGGGCCAGGAAGATCGCCATGGCGAGGCCGTCGTCGGCCAGGTAGTCGACGGCGTCCAGGCGCTGGATGACCTCTTCAGGATTGTTCACTCGACAGCAGCCGTTCGTAGTCGTCGATGGTGTCCACGTCGATCGGCACGGCGCCGGCGGCGTCCATCTCGGTCACCGGGTGCCGGCCGGAGTGCAGCAGTCTCCACACCGCCTTGTCGCCGTGCGGGTTCGCCAGTTCATGGAAGACCGAGCGGTGGAACAGGAACGGGTGCCCGAGGCCGTCGGCATAGCGGCACACCCCGAGGGGCGCGGAGAGCAGAGAAAGGCGGCGGACGTCGTACGGGCGGACCAGCGGCTGGTCGCCGAGGAGCAGAACGAGCCGTTCCGATGAGACGAAAGGAATCGCCGAACTGATCGACGAGCCGCAGCCGGTGGAGAACGAAGGGTTCTCGATCACCCGTACCCCGGAAAGGTCGACGGTGGCCCGGATCTCCTCGGCCGAAGCGCCGACGGTGACCAGCAGTTCGTCGAAGCCGCAGGCCCGGGCCATGTCGAGGGTCGCGTCGAGCAGCGTGCGGCCGCGGAACGGCAACAGCTGCTTGGCCCGGCCGAGCCGCCGCGAGCCACCCGCGGCCAGCACCAGACCCCTGACCGTCATGACCGACCGCACCGCGGCGAAGCAAGGGCCAGGAGGTCATGACCGGAAGGCCCGGTCATGACGTTCGGCCGCGTGTGTGCTTCTCGAGGCAGCCGGGGCAGCAGAACCAGAAGTCCTCGCCGTCGACGACGCCGTGCGGCGTCTCCGGGCCGATGACCACGGTCATTCCGCAGGCGGGATCGACGGCGGTGGCCGCGGGGACTTCCGGAGGAGCAGTGGTGGCCGGCCCGACGGGCAGGGTCGGGCCGGCCACGAATTCGGGCCCGGTTTTCGCGAGGGCGGCGGCCTCGGCATGGGCCGCGGCCTTCGGCGCGGGCGTCACCGCGGGCGCGGCGAGGCCGCCGGTCCGCATTTCCCGGACCACTTCCGCCAGCACCGACAGGGCGATCTCCTTGGGAGTACGGGCACCGATGTCGATTCCGGCGTGCGGGCGGATCCGGGCGCGCTCGTCGGCGGTCAGGCCCATCGCGTCGAGCAGGAGCGCTGCCCGGCGGTAGCCGGCGACCAGCGCGATGTGGGCGACCGACGCGTCCAGGGCTGCCCGGATGGCCTGTTCCTCGTCGCGGCCGAGCCCGGCCACGACCACCGCCGTGGCGCCCGGACAGGTGGACGTCACCGTGAAGTCGAGGAATTCGGCGAGGGCGGCGACGGCCGTACCGATGGGGGTGTCTCCGGTGACCGCGATCAGCGGTTTCGGCAGCACCGGCCGCAGGAAGATCTCGATGGCCCCGCCGGAGTGGCAGGGGTTGACGACGACGCGCGCGCCGGGGGTGTCCGGGAATGCGGCCGAGTCCTCGGGCAGCACCCGCAGCAGGACGGTGTTGCCGTCGCGCAGCGTGTCCATGGCCGCGGCCCGCACCGACGTCTCCGCGCAGACGCCGCCGACGAAGCCCTCGATGGATCCGTCGGCGAGGATCACGGCGTCGTCGCCGGCCCGGGCGGAGGTGGGTTCCTGTGCGCGGACGACGGTGGCGTGCACGAACGGCCGGCGCGCGACGGTCAGCTCATGCGCCCGATCGGCGATCGGCGTCATCGCGTACTCCTCATGAAGGTCTGCGGGGGGGCGGCGGGGGGCCCGGGGGGGGGGGGGGGCCCCCCGGGGGGGTGGGGGGGGGGGGGGGGGGGGGGGGGCGCGGCCGGCCGTTCGGGGAGGGGCGTCAGCGCTTACCCCTCTTTCCGGCCTGGGGGGGGCCGCCGGGGGCCACGGGTGGGGCGTGGCCCCCGGCGGGGGAATGCCTAGATCGGCGGGGTGGCCTGGCCGCGCATGGCGTCCCACACCCGGCTGGGGGTGAGCGGCATGTCGGCGTGCCGGACGCCGAACGGTTTGAGCGCGTCGACGACCGCGTTGACGATCGCCGGCGGCGATCCGACGGTGGCCGACTCGCCGACGCCCTTGGCGCCGATCGGGTGGTGCGGCGACGGGGTGACCGTGAAGCCGGTCTCCCAGTCGGGCACCTCCAGGGCGGTGGGGAGGAGGTAGTCCATCAGCGAGGCGCCGAGGCAGTTGCCGTCTTCGTCGAAGGAGATCATCTCCATCAGGGCCATCCCGACGCCGTCGGTGAGACCGCCGTGGACCTGCCCCTCGATGATCATCGGGTTGATCCGGGTGCCGCAGTCGTCGACCGCGATGAACCGGCGGACCTTGACCTCGGCGGTGCCGGGGTCGACGTCGACGACGCAGATGTACGCCCCGTGCGGGTAGGTCAGGTTCGACGGGTTGTAGCAGATCTGCGCCTCGAGACCGCCCTCGACACCGTCCGGCAGGTCGCCCGCGCCGTGCGCCCGGAACGCGATGTCCTGGATCGTGACCGACATGCCGGGGTCGCCCTTGACCTGGAACGAGCCTTTGACCCAGTCCAGGTCGGCGACCGACACCTCGAGCATCGCCGAGGCGATCAGTTTCGCCTTGTCGCGCACTTTGCGGGCCACCAGGGCGGCCGCGGCGCCGGAGACCGGGGTGGACCGGCTGCCGTAGGTGCCGAGACCGAAGGGGGTGTTGTCGGTGTCGCCGTGCACCACGTCGATGTCGGCCGGCGGGATGCCCAGCTCCTCGGCGATGATCTGGGCGAACGTGGTCTCGTGTCCCTGGCCCTGTGTCTTCACCGAGAGCCGCACGACGGCCTTGCCGGTCGGGTGGACCCGCAGCTCGCAGCCGTCGGCCATGCCCAGGCCGAGGATGTCCATATTCTTGCGCGGGCCGGCGCCGACCGCCTCGGTGAAGAACGAGATGCCGATGCCCATCAACTCGCCCCGGGCACGCTTCTCGGCCTGCTCCTTGCGCAGCTCGTCGTAACCGGCCATCTCCATGGCGAGGCGCATGGTGGGCTCGTAGTTCCCGGAGTCGTACACCCAGCCGGTCTTGGTGGTGTAGGGGAACTGCTCGGGCTGGATGAAGTTCTTCAGCCGCAGCTCGGCCGGGTCCATCTGCAGCTCGTAGGCGAGCACGTCGACGATCCGCTCGACCAGGTAGACGGCCTCGGTGATGCGGAACGAGCAGGCGTACGCGACACCGCCCGGCGCCTTGTTGGTGTAGACGGCGGTCATCTTGCAGTGCGCGGCCTGCAGGTCGTAACTGCCGGTGAAGACGCCGAAGAAGCCGGCCGGGTACTTCACCGGGGCGGCCGTGCCGTTGAAGGCGCCGTGGTCGGCCAGCACGTTCGTACGAATCGCGAGGATCTTGCCCTCGTTCGTCGCCGCGATCTCCGCGCGCATGATGTAGTCGCGGGCGAAGCCGGTGCTGATCAGGTTCTCCGAGCGGTCCTCCATCCACTTCACCGGTTTGCCGGTGACGATGGAGCCGACGATGGAGTGCACGTAACCGGGGTAGATCGGCACCTTGTTGCCGAAGCCGCCGCCGATGTCCGGCGCGATCACCTGGATCTTGTGCTCCGGGATGCCGGCGACGATGGCGTAGAGGGTGCGGTGCGCGTGCGGGGCCTGGGTGGTCGACCAGAGCTTGAGCTTGCCCTCGACCGGGTCGAAGTCGGCGACCGAGCCGCACGTCTCCATCGGGGCCGGGTGCACACGCGGGTAGACGATGTCCTCGGTGACGATGACGTCGGCGGAGGCGAAGACCCGGTCGGTCTCGGCCTCGTCGCCGGTCTCCCAGTCGAAGACGTGGTTGTTCGTCTTGCCTTCGAGGTCGGTGCGGATGATCGGGGCGTCCGGCTCCAGCGCCTTGCGGACGTCGATGACCGGATCGAGCACGTCGTACTCGACGTCGATCAGTTCGAGCGCGTCGCGGGCCTGGTACCGGTCCTCGGCGACGACGAACGCGACCTCCTGGCCCTGGAAGCGCACCTTGTCGGTGGCCAGCACGGCCTGCACGTCGTTGGACAGGGTCGGCATCCAGGCCAGGCCGAGGCCCTTCAGGGTCTCGCCGGTGACGACGGCCTTCACACCGGGCGACGCCTCGGCCGCGCTGGTGTCGATGCTGACGATGGTGGCGTGCGCGAACGGCGACCGCAGGATCGCCAGGTGCAGCATGCCGGGCAGTTGCACGTCGTCGACGAACCGGCCCCGGCCGCGCAGCAGGCGGGCGTCCTCCTTGCGGAGCATCCGGCCGAAACCGATCGGCTTCTGGTCGTTGTCGTCGAACTCGGTGAGTTTGGCGTCCTGTGTCGTGCTCACTGGGCCGCCACCTCCTGCTGTTCCCGGGCCGAAGTAGCCTCGTGGACCGCGGCCCAGCGGACCGAGCGGATGATCGAGGAGTAACCGGTGCAGCGGCAGATCTGGCCGGAGATGGCCTCGCGGATCTCGCCCTCGGTCGGGTCCGGGTTCTTGTCGAGCAGCGCCCGGCAGGTCATCAGCATGCCCGGCGTGCAGAAACCGCACTGCAGACCGTGGCACTGCCGGAAGCCCTCCTGGATCGGGTCCAGCTCGGCGCCGTCGGCCAGGTCCTCGACGGTGCGCACCTCGTGGCCGCCGGCCATCGCGGCGAGCACGGTGCACGACTTGACGGGCTCACCGTCCATCCACACCACGCACACGCCGCAGTTGCTGGTGTCGCAGCCCCAGTGGGTGCCGGTCAGGCCGAGCACGTCGCGCAGGAAGTGCACGAGCAGCATGCGGCCTTCGATCTCACGGGAGTACTCGACCCCGTTGACGGTCATCGTGACCTGCATGAGTTCAGCTCCTCGCCCGTTCCACGGCCTTACGGAGGGTGCGCCGGGTCAGCTCGTCCGCCAGGTGCCGCTTGTAGCCGGCGCTGCCGCGGGAGTCGGTGACCGGGTCGCAGCTGCGCGCGGCGATCGCGCCGGCCAGCTCGTACAGGCTCTCGTCGGGCTCGTGCCCGCGCAGCGCCGCCGAGATCTCCGGGAGGCCGGTGGTGTTCGGGCCGACCGCGGCCAGCCCCACCCGGGCGTCGCGGATGCGGCCGCCGTCCAGCCACACGGCGGCGCCCGCGGAGACCACGGCCCAGTCGCCGGCACGGCGCTCGACCTTGGCGTACGCGCTGCCGACCGGGAGGTTCTTGCGGGGGATCCGGATCTCGGTGAGGATCTCGTTGTCCGCGACGGCCGTCTCATAGGGCCCGACGTAGAACTGCTCCATGGTGACGAGCCGCTCGGAGCCGCCCGGGCCCCGGATGACACAGCTCGCGTCCAGGGTCGTGCAGACCGCCGACAGGTCCTCCGACGGGTCGGCCTGGCAGAGCGAGCCGCCGAGCGTGCCACGGTTGCGCACGACCGGGTCGGCGATCACCTTCTCCGCGTCCGCGAAGATCGGGAACACATCGGCCAGGACATCCGATTCCAGCAGCTCACGATGCCGGGTCATGGCCCCGATCCGCACCTCATCGTCGCTGAGCCTGATGTAGCCGAGCTCGGTGTGCAGATCGTTGATGTCGATGAGGTATTCGAAGTTGGCGAGCCGGAGCTTCATCATCGGCAGCAGACTGTGGCCACCGGCTACCAGCCGCGCCGAACCACCCAGACGTTCCAGCAGCCCAATGGCTTGATCCACGCTTGTGGCACGTTCGTATTCGAATGGAGCCGGCACCTGCACCCTGCACCTCCAGCGAGTCGCGCAGACCCTCCCGCCCTCGGCGTCCAATGTCAACAGCGACCTAAGGGATGTCTTAAGTCGCCGTTGACTACCGAAAGATGATCACGGAAGGTGCTGGGATGCGCGAGATCGTGGACGGCCTGCTGGCCTGGCGGGCCGCCGGTGTCGATTTCGCCGTGGCCACGGTGGTGCGCACCTGGCGGTCGGCGCCCCGGCAGCCGGGCGCGGCCATGGCCGTCAACGAGCACGGCGAGGTCATCGGCAGCGTCTCCGGCGGCTGCGTCGAAGGCGCCGTCTACGCGGCGGCGCAGGACGTGCTCGCGAGCGGGAAAGCCCAGTCCCAGACGTACGGCGTCAGCGACGGTGACGCCTTCGAAGTGGGCCTGACCTGCGGCGGAACCATCGAAGTCATGATCCAGCCGTCCTCGGCCATGCCGTTGGCCGACGCCCTTCTGCCGGACATCGCCGCCGGCCGGCCGGTCGCCACCGTCTCCCTGCCCGGCGCGCAGCTGGTGGTGTGGCCCGACCGGGCCGACGGCACCCTCGGCGACCTCTCACTCGACCGCGTCGCCGCCGAGCAGGCGCGTGGGCTGCTCGCGCACGGCCGCAGCGCCGTCGTCACGGCCTGTGAGAAGGAGGTCTTCGTCCAGTCCTGGGCCGCACCCGCTCGCATGATCGTCTTCGGGGCGATCGACTTCGCGGCGGCGGTCGCCCGGATCGGCAAGTTCCTCGGCTACCAGGTCACCGTCTGCGACGCCCGGGGCGTCTTCGCCACACCGGCCCGCTTCCCCGACGCCGACGAGGTGGTGGTCGAGTGGCCGCACCGCTATCTCGAGTCGACCCACGTCGACGAGCGGACCGTGCTGTGCGTGCTGACCCACGACCCGAAGTTCGACATTCCACTGCTGCGGGTCGCTCTGCACACCTCGGCCCGCTACATCGGCGCCATGGGCAGCCGCCGCACCTGCGCGGACCGGGTGCGGCGGCTTCGCGAGGAGGGCGTCTCCGAGGCCGCCCTCTCCCGCCTGCGCGCCCCGATCGGCCTGGACCTGGGCGCTCGCACTCCGGAGGAGACCGCCGTGGCGGTGGCCGCCGAGATCGTCGCCCTGTCGTGGGGCGGCTCGGGCAGCCCGCTCACCGACCTGACCGCCCCGATCCACGGCCCCGCCTGACTCCCGGCCGGGCCTGCCGAGTCCTCCCGTCGGCCGCCCCGGCCGGCCCACGGCGCGGCCGGGCCGGTGTCAGCGGTCGGGCCGGTGTCAGCGGTCGGCGAGAACCTCGGTGATCACGTGCTCGTGCTCGGCGGCCAGATCCGCATCGCCGTCGGCGAGGGCGCCGGTGAGGACCAGCATCGCCTTCCACAGCGCCCAGCCGCGGGCGCGCGCCCACATGCCCTCGTCCTGAGCGACGGCCCGCCGGAACGCCTCGCGGCTGTCGCCGGCGAACGTGGTCCAGGCGATGACCAGGTCGCAGGCGGGGTCGCCGACGCCGGCCGTGCCGAAGTCGATCACCGCGGCCAGCCGGCCGTCCACCACCAGCAGGTTTCCCGGGGCGATGTCGCCGTGGAACCACACCGGGCGCCCACGCCAGGGCGCCTCCAGCGCCGCCGCCCACACCCGGGCGGCGTGAGCGGTGTCGATCCGGCCGGTCAGCGCCGTCAGGCAACGGCGGGTCTCCTCGTCATAGGAGGCCGGGGAACAGCCGCGGTGGAAACTGTGCGCGCCCGCGCCTGGCCCTCCGGTGGCGTCACACCGCTGCAGCGCCCGGATGAACCCGGCCACCTGCCGGGCGAACCCCGGCATGTCGGGGATCCGCTCGGGCGCGGCGGTCTCGCCGGGCAGCCAGCCACGCACCGACCAGGGGAACGGGTAGCCCTCCCCCGGCTCGCCCGTCGCCAGGATCGACGGGATCGTGACCGGCAGGTGTGGCGCCAGTCGCGGCAGCCACGCGTTCTCCTTGGCCACCGCCGGGACGTAGCCGTCCGCGGTGGGCAGGCGCACGGTCATGTCGTCGCCGAGCCGGTAGGTGCGGTTGTCCCAGCCGTCCACCGCGACCGGTGTCACCGGCAGGCCGCTCCATCGGGGGAACTGGGCCGCGATCAGCCGCCGCACGAGAGCCGCGTCGATGCCGGCCCGTCCGTCGGCGATGTTCGTCGTCACGCCCGGATCATCGTCGCCGGGCCCGGGTCCGCCAACCGATTTAGGCGCCGTCGCGTGGGTCGCCCGAGGTCGCGGCGTGGTCCAGGCGGGCGGCCGCCGACGGGCGCCGCCCCTCGGCCACCGTCGTCCACCAGGTGAGGACGCGGTCGACGACCGGGCCGGGATGACGGGCCCAGGAGGTGTGGTCGTTGCTCGCTCCGGGCGGCACGTCGGCGTCGCGGTAGAGCCAGGTGGTGAGGCTCTGCGGCGCGACGAGGCGGGCGGCGAAACGCTTGACGGCGATCTCCGGGGCCAGCCGGTCGCCTTCCAGCGCGACCACCAGTGACGGCGTGGTGATCGGTGTGGCCGAGGGGAACGGGGTGCGGCCGGTGCGGGCCATCCGGGCCCACTCCCGCATCAGGGTCCGGGCACCCGGGCCGCCGAACGCGGGCTTGGGCAGGAAGCCGAACAGACCGGTCAGCACGGGCACGATCAGCGAGCCCATGATCAGCAGGTGCGGGCCGCCGCGCGGGTAGTCCCGGTGGAACGGCAGGCAGCCGCCCACGGTGACCAGGCCGTCCGCCGGCGGGTGGCTGTGCTGGTGTCCCACCGCGAGCTGGGCACCGAGGCTGTGGCCGAGAAGAATCACGGGCCGGTCCGGCGCCTCCGCCCGTGCCGCGGCGACCGCCCGTGCCATCTCGTCGACCTCGTCGCCGTACGACCAGTCGTGGCCGCGCGACGCCGGCGGTGAGTCCGGTTCGAACCCCCGGCGGGGCAGTGCCCGCGCGTCCCAGCCGCGGGCCCGGAACGCCTCGGCGAGCGGCCGGTAGTAGCGGGATCCGATTCCCATCGCGGACGACACCAGGACGAGAGGGGCTGGCTGCGTCATGTTCGTCCCTGTCTGCGGCGGCCGACCGCTCTGTTACCGACCGGTATCAGCAATCTTCGGGAGCGGGCGCCGGACGACAAGAGGTTATGGCGCACATCACGAAGGCGCCGAGTGGCCGAAGGTCCGGGTGGCCCGGCCGGAAAGCCGGGCCACCCGGGAGACGTCAGCCGGTGACGTCAGTCGAGAACGGCGGTGGCGGTGCCGGCCGCGACCGTGCGGTTGCCCTCACGGACGGCGAAGCCCAGGCCGGGCTCCAGCGCGACCGGACGGCCCAGCGTGACCGTCACCTCGTCCAGGGTGTCGCCCGGCATGACCAGGTCACGGTCGCCGAGGTCCATCCCGCCGGACACGTCGGTGGTGTGGAAGTAGAACTGCGGCCGGTAGTCCGCCGCGAACGGCGTGTGCCGGCCACCCTCGGCGCTCGTCAGGGCGTACATCCGCGCCGTAAAGACCCGGTGCGGCCGCACGCTGCCGGGCGCGGCGAGGACCTGGCCCCGCTGCACCTGCTCGCGCTTGACCCCGCGGAGCAGGACGGCGGCGTTGTCACCGGCCTGCGCCGACTCCAGAACCTTGCCGAACGTCTCCAGCCCGGTGGCGACGCTGGCGACGGTCGGGCCGAGGCCGACCACCTCGACGGCCTCACCGGCGCGCAGTTCGCCACGCTCGACCTTGCCGGTGACGACCGTGCCACGACCGCTGATCGACAGCACGTTCTCGATCGGCATCAGGAACGGCTCGCCCAGCTCACGCGGCGGGACCGGCACGTAGCCGTCGACCGCGTCGAGCAGTTCGACGATCGACGCCACCCAGCGCGGGTCGCCTTCGAGCGCCTTGAGAGCGCTGACCCGGACCACCGGCACCTCGTCGCCGGGGAATCCGTAGGCCGACAGCAGCTCGCGGACCTCCAGCTCGACCAGGTCGAGCAGCTCCGGGTCGTCGACGGCGTCGCTCTTGTTGAGCGCGACCACCAGGTGCGGCACGCCGACCCGCTGGGCGAGCAGCACGTGCTCGCGGGTCTGCGGCATCGACCCGTCCTGCGCCGACACGACCAGGATCGCGCCGTCCACCTGCGCCGCCCCCGTGATCATGTTCTTCACGTAGTCGGCGTGGCCGGGCATGTCGACGTGGGCGTAGTGGCGGTGGGCGGTCTCGTACTCGACGTGGGCGATGGTGATGGTGATGCCGCGGGCGGCCTCTTCCGGGGCCTTGTCGATCCCCTCGAACGCGACGTACCGGTTGGAGACCGGGTCGCGGTCGGCGAGGACCTTGGTGATCG
Source organism: Actinoplanes sandaracinus (assembly GCF_030009775.1). Classification (GTDB taxonomy): domain Bacteria; phylum Actinomycetota; class Actinomycetes; order Mycobacteriales; family Micromonosporaceae; genus Actinoplanes; species Actinoplanes sandaracinus. The sequence continues at coordinate 307,683 of NZ_JASCTH010000001.1, forward strand.
CGGCGGTCAGGGTCGTCTTGCCGTGGTCGACGTGACCCATCGTGCCGATGTTCAGGTGCGGCTTCGTACGGATGAACTGGCTCTTGGCCATGGTTGATCAATCCTCACTGGATGCGAGGCGTGGGGGTGGTGCACGTCCCGATGCCAGCCGGGCCGCGCCAGAACCGCGCACGGAGCAGCCACCCCTCCCCTGGGTTCTGCTGCTGGTGGGGAGGGGTCAGAGTCGCGAATCAGCGCCCGGAAGAACGCACACGGGAGCCACCACGAGAGGCAGCTGCAAACCGGGCGCGAACATGAACAGCACGGTAGGCCCCCACCCTCGGCCGCGCTACCGGTTTTCCGCTCCCACGCCGGTCTCGGCGAACCGGCGGCTCGGCCGGCGCGCCGGATGTCCCCGGCCGGCTCCGACCCACCGGTTCGTCGATTTAAGGATCTTTAAGGTTCCCGCCCGATCCAGGCCTGCGGGAGGTCCCGTAGTTCTCGGTACTGCATCGAGGCAGCACTGACGGCGAAGGAGCGGAGCATGTATCGCACCCGGCGGAACAAGATGTCCGGCACCACCCGCAAGGTGATCATCGGACTGTCCACGGTGACTCTGGCAGGGGGCGCGTTCGCCGTCAGCACGGGACTGAGCAGCGCGGCGGAGAGCTGCGCCGGTCTGGACCAGGCACTGCGCCAGAACCTCCAGTTCATCGCGGCTCAGCAGGCGAACCCGGACGCGCAGTCCGCGGCGCGGATCGCCAACCGGCAGGCGGTCGTCGATCTGATCAACCAGCGACGCGGGGCCGCCGGGTGCACCGCGGACGTAGCCGGCGAGGTGGCACAGCCGGCTCCCGCCCAGCCGGAGCAGAAGCAGCCGGAGGCCGCGCCGACGACGGCCGCGCCCGCGGCTGAGGCCGGCGCGGCCGGCGACGTGGTCTGCGCGGGCTCGACCGTCACGCTCTCCGGCGAGGGCGGCGCGCCGGCCGCATCGAGCGGCGACTTCCCGATCGGCACCGTCCTGAAGGTCACCAACCTGGACAACAGCAAGAGCATCACCGTCGAGGTGGCCTCGGCGTCGGGCAGCTGCATCCTGCTCAACAACGCCGCGTTCGAGCAGGTGCGCGAGCCGGGCAAGTTCCTGATCCGGCGCGCGGTCATCGAACGCGTCGGATGACGTCCGGGCCGGGCCACCGCCGGGCGGCCCGGCCCCGACCCCGGTCACGCCGACCCCGGTCACGCCGGCCGGGGGATCGCCGGCCGGGGGATCGCCGGCCGGGTGAGGCCGGATGCCGTCGAGGACGACCGGGTCGCTTCTGACGGTGGCGCGGGATCGGTCATGCGGCCACGATCTTCTTGGCGACCTCCACCCGGTTGCGCCCTCGGCGCTTGGCCGTGTAGAGGGCCGCATCGGCCGCCGCCAGCAGAGCGCCCGGATCCTGTTCGCCGCTGGAGTCGGCCAGGCCCGCGCTGAAGGTCACCGAGAAGCAGGCGTCGCCGACGGCCACGGGCGTATTCGCCAACTGTTGCCGCAGCGCGTCGACGCGCTGCCCAGCGCTGTGCGGCTCGGCGTCGAAGAAGACCATGACGAACTCCTCGCCGCCGTACCGGGCGACGATGTCGTCACCGATGTCCTCGGTGAGAAGGCGGCCGACGTGGCAGAGAACCTCGTCGCCGACGTGGTGCCCGTACGTGTCGTTGATGTTCTTGAAGTGATCGATGTCGAGAATGGCGAGGGCGAACGGGGGTCGGCCGCCGTCCATCGCCTGGCGCATCGCGGTCATGAGGAACCGCCGGTTGTGCAGACCGGTCAGTGGGTCTCGCAAGGCCTGCTCGGCGAGGTCGGCCCGGAGCAGCTCAATGGTGTGAAGCTGACTGCGCAGTTGTGTATTCACCCGCTCCAGCTCGTCGCGCTGCCGGTCGGACGCACGCTGTCGCCGATTGGCCTCCGTGCTGTCGCGGACGACGAACGTCCAGCCGAGGTGACCCGCCTGCGGGTCGTCGAGCACACTGACCCGCACGTTGAGATCGATGCCGCTGCCGAGGGCGTCCACCACGTCGTTCTCGGGCCCGATGTCGCCGAGTCGCTGCACGCCCGGGAACGTGTTGACCGGCAGGCCGACGAGAGTCTTCGGAAGCCCCGCGATCAGCCGCCGGGCCAGCCGGTCCGCTGTCCGGTTCAGGTCGATGACGCGACCGGTGACATCCACCACGATCACCGCGTCGTCGATGGTGTCGAGCACCCACTGCCGCGCCACGGGAACGAGGTCCACGAACACCCGCCGGGCCAGGCCCCAGAGAAGCAGAGCGGTGGAGAAGGAGAACAGCACGGGGGTGGGATCGACGACGGGGACGGGTGCGACGTTCACCAGGATGTTGACGATGGGCGCGGGCAGCACCACGGCGAGCACCAGGTCGAGCACCCGCCGGTGGGTATGCGACGCATGCCGGCGCGCAGCGATCAGGCGCGCCAGCGTCGTGATGACAAGGACGTTGGAATAGGCCACATGCACCCAGAACAGCGGACCGAACGTCGTCGCCGGCAAGCCCGCCGGCCCGGGCCGCACCTCGGCCAGGACGAACTGGTGGTGCCACGGATTCGTCACGACCGCCGCCACCACCAGCACGGGTTCGACGGCGAGTAGCGCGACGAGGCGCCGCGACGGTTTCCATCGCCGGTCGATCACCGCGCTGCAGAAGCAGTACAGGCCGGCGACGGCCGCGCAGACACCCGGGAAGATCGCCGCCTTGAACAGCACGATGAGCGCCGGGTCGTCGGACAACAGGCCGCACAGATCGGCGGCCGACCAGAGCAGCGTCCCGCCGCATGCGACCACGAGGACGCGCACCGCCACGCCGGAGTGCCGCCGACGCCAGCTCGCGGCGGTCGCGGCCGCGGCGACGAGGGTGGAGAGAGCGAACATGACCTCCATCGCGTACCGCCACATCACCGAGCTCTCGCCTCCCCTCCCGTCCTCTTTCGTCTCTATCGGCAGCGCTTCACGGGGAATGAGGGAGATCGGCCGGGCGCCGCCTCAGGGCAGGAGGGGACGGCTCACATCCCAGTGCTCGACGATCAGGCCCTCCTCGAAGCGCCAGATGTCGACCACCGTCTCGGACGGGCCCTCGACCGGGACCAGGGTGTAGTGGGCCACCACGAACCGGGCGTCCGCGATGACGTGCTGGAGATCGAGCCGGGCGCCGGCGATCGGCGAGTTGACGATGAACGCGATCCAGGCGTCCCGGCCGGCCGGCGCGCCCGGGCTGTGCGACACGAAATCCTCTCGGATGATCTCGCGGAGCACTTCGATCTCCCCGGCCGCGAAACGACCGAACGCATCGAGGAACCTTCTCTTGTTCTCTTCAGCGACGTCGATGTCAGTCATGTGCCCACCGTCGCATCGCCCCGGCCCGGTGTCGAGGCGCCTAGCATTGATCGAATCGATCTGTGCCGGGTTGGCGCAAAGTCTGCCCGGACGGCCGGGCGCGGAGCGCCCGGATGGGCAATAAACGATCCCGGGCACCACCGGCAGGCGTTTCCATCGCGCTATCTCCTGCGGCGTCCAACCGCCGAAAGTACGTTTCTCTGCGGCGCCCCTTCCACGCAGGCGACTGGCCGGGCGCGCAATTGACGTGCGAATTCCCAGCAATTTCCAGGAGGCCTACGATGCTGAACGCGATCACCGCCGGAACCATGATGCTGTCGTCCCTGGGCGCGCCGGTCACCGGCGTGCATACCGTTGCGCCGCCACCGGAACACATGACCATCCAGGTGGTGTCGGCGAACGGGTCCGGCTGCCCGGAGGGCTCCGCCGAGGTGAGCGTGTCCCCGGACAACAAGGCGTTCACCATCGCGTACAGCAAGTTCCTCGCGCAAGTGGGGCCGGAGGCGAAGGCCCTGGACTTCCGGAAGCAGTGTCAGCTCTCGCTGAACGTCAACGTGCCGTCGGGCTACACCTACGCGATCGCGCGCGCCGACTACCGCGGGTACGCCCGCCTGGAAGAGGGGGCCAGCGCGACCGAGACGGCGTACTACTACTTCCAGGGCATGCCGACGAACACCCGCAGGCAGCACTACTTCAAGGGATTCATGGACAAGCAGTGGCAGGTCACCGACCAGGTCGCGGTGGAGTCGTTGTCGTTCCTGCCGTGCGGCGATAAAAGGTATCTGAACGTGAACACCGAACTGAAGGTCGACGCCGGCTGGGCCCCGAAGACAACAACCAATTTCATGACCATGGACTCGGCCGACGGCAATCTGGAAACCATCTACCGGGTGTCCTGGCAGGCGTGCCCCGCCTAGGGCCGGTCAGCGTGGGCGGACCAGGCCCGCGTTGAAGGCGGCGATGACCAGTTGAGCGCGGTCACGGGCGGCCAGCTTGGCGAGCAGATGCGTGATGTGGGTCTTCACCGTCTTGGTGGAGATGACCAGAGAGGCCGCGATCTCATCATTCGCGAGACCGTTTCCGATCAGTGCGAGCACCTCCACTTCGCGGGGGGTGAGCCGCCGCAGGGCCCCGGCCGGGCGTTCCGGCCGGGGCGCTGCCACGTAGTGCGCCACCAGCCTGGTCAGGATCGACGGCGCGAACAGCGACTCGCCCCGGCCGGTGCGCCGGACCGCGTCGACCAGATCCTCCGGGCGGGCGTCCTTGAGCAGGAACCCGGACGCCCCGGCCGTCAGCGCCTCGTAGACGTACTCGTCCAGCTCGAACATGCTGAGCACCAGCACCCGGGTGCCGGCCAGGGCCGGATCGGCGCAGATCCGGCGGGTCGCCTCCAAGCCGTCGAGGCCCGGCATCCGCACGTCCATCAGCACCACGTCGGGCCGGGTGGTCCGGGCCCGCAGCACCGCCGCGGCGCCGTCACCGGCCTGCCCGACCACCTCCAGGTCCGGTTCGTGACCGAGGATCACCGCCAGGCTCTGCCGCAGCAGCGGCTGATCATCAACGACCAGGACCTTCATCGGTACGGCCACCCCGCCGGCAACCGCACCATCGGCGTGCCCGGCTGCGCCGCTGCCGCGCGTCATCGTGCCGTCCCGTCGGGGATGCGGGCCACCAGGCGGAACCCGCCGTCCACCGGCTCAGCCGTCAGCGTGCCGCCCAGGCTGCCGACCCGTTCCCGCAGCCCGGCCAGGCCGTGCCCGGCGCCCGGTGTGGGCCGCCAGGCCCCGGCGGGACCGTTGTCGGCGACGCTGACCACCACGACCGGGCCGTCCCGGCGCACCCGCAGCGCCACGTCGGCGGGCCCGGCGTGGCGGGCCGTGTTGGCGAGCCCTTCCCGCACGGTCCGGCAGATCGCGACCTGAACGCCGGACGACACCACGCCGAGCGGCTCGACCGTGAGCCGTGGCCGCAGCCCGGCCCTCTCCGCGGCCCGCACGATGTCCGGCAGCGCCTCCAGGCCCTCCACCGGAGCACGGGGCCCGGGGACGCGCGGGCCGGGCGACGCCGGCTCGCGCAGCACGGTCAGCATCCGGCGCAGCTCGCCGGTCGCGTCCCGGCTGGTCCGCTCGATGTCGTCGAGGGCCGCCCGCATCTCGTCCGACGTGGGCAGGTGCCGGGTCGCCGCCGCCCGCACGGTGATCAGCCCCAGCCCGTGCGACACCAGGTCGTGCAGGTCCCGCGCGATCCGCAGCCGTTCGGCCAGCACCGCCTCGGTGGCCGCCCACTCGGTGAGCCGCCGCTCGTACGCCGCCCGGTCGGTCCGCCACCGCCGCACCGCCCAGACCGCGGCGGTGGCCGCGCCGCCGCCGATCGCCACCGGGATCATCCGGGCCAGTGGTCCCGACGTGCCGACCGTGCACATCGCCATGATCACCACGACGGCGACCACCGCGATGACCGGGACCGCCCGGTTGCGCCATGCGGGGCGCGGATGCGCGTTCACGGGGCCGACTGTATTCCTACGACCTGGGTCCTAGACGGGCCGCGGAAGCCCGAGCACGGTCCGATGTCCGCGGCGCGGTCCGGCGGTTGACTGCCCCTATGATCACGATCGATGGCGTCACCAAGATCCGCGGGCGCACCCGGATCCTGCACGAGGTGAGTTTCACCGCCCGGCCCGGCCGGGTCACCGGATTCCTCGGCCCGAACGGGGCCGGCAAGACCTCCACCCTGCGGGTGCTTCTCGGCCTGGATCGCCCACAGGCCGGCACCGCCCTGATCGACGGCCGCCGGTACGCCGACCACGACCGCCCGCTCACCGTGGCCGGAGCGCTGCTCGACGGCAGCGGGGCCCACCGGTCCCGGTCGGCGCGGGCCCACCTGCGCTGGGTCGCCGCCAGCAACGGCCTGCCCCGGGCGCGGGTGGAGGAGGTGCTCGACCTGGTGGGACTGAGCGCCGACGCCGGCAAGCGGGCCGGGCGGTTCTCGCTCGGGATGGGCCGCCGCCTCGGGCTGGCCACGGCGCTGCTCGGCGATCCGCCGGTGCTGATCCTGGACGAGCCGGTGAACGGCCTGGACCCGGCCGGGATCCGGTGGATGCGCACGTTCCTGCGGGACAGCGCCGCGACGGGCCGGACCGTGCTGCTGTCCAGTCACCTGATGGGCGAACTCGCCGAGACCGCCGACGACGTGGTGATCATCGACCGCGGGCGGGTGGTCGCGGCCGGGACGCTGGCCGAGGTGGTCGGCGAGCACGCGACGCTGGAGGACGCGTTCCTGGACCGCACCGCGAGCGAGGGGGTGTCGTGGTGAGCCTCGTCCGCGCCGAACTGCGCAAGCTCCTCGGGCTGCGTACCGCTTGGGTGGGCATGGTGGCGGGTCTGGTGGCCGCGCCGGCGCTGGTGTTCGTCAACGCGCCGGCGACCCGGCGCGCGCTCGCGGACGGCACCTGGGGCGACCCGTCCGACCTCGGGTTCCAGAGCCTGGGGATCGGCCTGCTCGGCGCGATGATCCTCGGGGTGGTGGCGGTGAGCAGCGAGTACACCTCGACCGGGGAGGACTCGCCGGACGGGCGGCAGCTCATCACCACGCTCACCGCGGCGCCCCGGCGGCACCGGCTGCTGGCCGCGAAGGGCGCGGCGCTGACGCTGGTGGTGGCGGTGCAGGGCACGCTGACGGCGGTGGCGACCCTGGGCCTGGTCGAGATGGTGCACGGCGCGGCCATCCCGTCGCCCGCGCCGGCCCGGGTGGCCGGCGCGGTCCTCTACTGGGTGCTGCTGGGCCTGCTCGCCTACGCCATCACGCTGATCTTCCGGAACGGCGTCGTGACGCTGACCGTCCTGATCGTGAACAGCTCGATGGTGTCGGTGTCGTATCTGCTGACGAAGGTGACGCCGCTGGCCGCCTATCTGCCGGACATCGTAGGAGCGCACATGTTCCTGCGCGATGTCGGCGACGTCAGGATCGCCCCGGTGACCGCCGGCCTGGTGATGACCGCATGGGTGGCCGCTCTGCTCGGCCTGGCCGCCTGGCTCTTCCAACGGCGCGACGCGTGACCGGGCCGCGACGCGTGGCCGGCGCCGTCCATGCCGAGGCGATCAAGCTGATCACCCTGCCGTCGCTGGCCCTGACCGTGGCGCTGACCTGGGCGCTGACCGCTCTGCTGGGCCTGACCGGCCGGCCCGGCGGGGTGCTGGTCTACACCCAGGTGGGCTTCCTGGTGCTGGGCGTGCTGGCGGCGACCCACGAGTACCAGGGCGGCGGCCAGATCCGGGCCAGCCTACTGGCCGTCCCCCGGCGGCCGCTGCTGGCCGTGGCGAAGATCGTCGCCCTGGCCGGCATCGCCGCCCCGTTCGCCCTGGTCGCGGCGGTGCTGGCGGGGCGGCCGGGGGCCACCGGCGGTCTCCTGCTCGACCTGGTTCTGGCCGCGGGAGTGGGAATGCTGGTGAAGCACTCGGTGGGAGCCACGGGGCTGGTGCTCACGGCGTACGAAATCGTGTCGCCCCTGGTCCGCACGCACCTGCCGGAAGTCGCCCGGCTGCCGTCGTCGGCATGGACCGCCGCCGTCCTCCTGGTCGCGATCGCGATCTTCGCTCGCCGGGAGGCGTGAGGCCCGCGGGCGCTTGACGGCCCGTTGTTGAATGCCGCATGGCGCGGGGGCGCCTCCATTGTGCACGTGCCGTTCACGGGTGACCTCCGCGCTGGACACCTCAAGGAGAAGCAGCGATGGTAGAGCGCCCCCCTCTCGCGGAGATCCGTGAGCGTACGTACAAGCGACGGGATGCCTGGTGGACGGTGTGGCTGGTCGATCCGCTCGCGTCCCGGCTGGTACGGCTCGTGGCGCCGTGGAGCTGGGCCACCCCGAACCGGTTGTCACTCGCCGCGTTCGCGATCGGCCTGGGCGCGGCGGCCTGTTTCTGGCAGGGCGACTACGCCTGGCTGCTGGCCGGCGCGCTGCTGTTCCACCTGGGTTTCGTGCTCGACTGCATGGACGGCAAGATCGCCCGCCTGAACGGGACGGGCTCCGTGTTCGGCTCCTGGCTCGACTACGTCTTCGACCGCCTGCGGGTGGTGACGTGCGCGATCGCGATGTTCGGCGGGCAGTGGCAGCGGACCGGGGAGACCTATTTCCTCTGGCTGGCCACGTTCGTGGTCTTCCTGGACATGTTCCGCTACCTGAACGCGCTCCAGATGCAGAAGGTCAAGGAGACCATGAAGGGCCGCCTGCTGGAGGCCGCCGGGATCAGCGTCGCGGCGTACGCGGCGAGCAAGGACGACGTGGTGGGCGCGCCGGAGGAGTCCCCGGTCGACGTGCACGGTGACTTCCGGTCGCGGTTCGGCGCGTTCCTGCGGCTGCGGCACTTCCTGCAGGGCCAGCGGATCCGCCCGCACCTGTTCAGCGGCATCGAGTTCATGATGTTCGTCTTCATCATCGGCCCGGTGGCCGGCCAGATCGAGGTGGTCACGGTGGCGTCCGGGCTGCTGCTGCTCGCGTTCGAGGCGCTGCTGATCTACAAGCTCTGGACCACCACACAGACCTTCCAGAGGCGGCTCGCCGCCCTTGGTGCCTCCCAGGCCCCGGCGGTCGCCTGACCGCGGCGCAGCACACGGCGGCCGTCCCCCCGGCGGGCGCCGGCGGACCGCGCCCCGGGCAGCTGATCCGCACCGGGACCACCTCGGGAGCGCCGAGACGGGCAGCGTCGGCCGTCTCGTCGTCCTGCTGCTCCTGGGAGGCGCGTTCGGCTTCGACGCGCAGGCGGTAGTTCTCGATCTCCCGCTCACGCTGTGAGGGGGTCCAGCCGAGGACCCGGCCCATCAGTTCGGCGGCGTGCGGGGCGGCCACGACACCCCGGTCGAAGGTCTCGATGGAGATCCGGGTCCGCCTGGTCAGCACGTCCACCAGGTGGCGGGCGCCCTCGGCCGCGGCCGCGTAGACGAACTCGGCCCGCAGGTAGTCGTCGGCGCCCTCGATCGGCCGGCCCAGGTCCGGGTCCTCGCGGATCAGGTCCAGGACCTCGTGGATCAGCGAGCCGTACCGGCCGAGCAGGTGCTCGACCCGGGCCACGTGCAGGCCCGACTCGGCGGCCAGGATGCCCCGGCGGTTCCACAGCGCCGCGTACCCGTCGGCGCCCAGCAGCGGAGTCCGGTCGGTGACCGACTTCGGCGCCGCCCGGGCCAGGTTGTAGACGCAGGCGTCGATCGCGTCCCGGGCCATCACCCGGTACGTCGTGTACTTGCCCCCGGCCACCACCACCAGCCCCGGGACCGGGCTGCCCACCGTATGCTCCCGGGACAGCTTCGACGTCGACTCCGACTCGCCGCTCAGCAACGGCCGGAGCCCGGCGTAGACACCCTGCACGTCGGCCCGTTCCAGCGGTGTCGCCAGCACCTTGTTAACCTCGGTGAGCAGGTAGTCGATGTCCTTCGCGGACGCGGCCGGGTGCGCCTTGTCCAGCGACCAGTCGGTGTCGGTGGTGCCGACGATCCAGTGCCGGCCCCACGGGATGACGAACAGCACGCTGCTCGCGGTCCGCAGGATCAGCCCGGTCGACGACTGGATCCGGTCGCGCGGCACGACCAGGTGGATGCCCTTGGACGCGCGGACGTGGAACTGGCCACGCTCGCCGACCAGGGACTGGGTGTCGTCGGTCCACACACCGCTCGCGTTGACCACCTGCTGGGCGCGGATCTCGAACGTCCGGTCGTGTTCGAGGTCGTGCACCCGTACCCCGGTGACTCTCTCGCCCTCCCGGAGGAAGCCGGTGACCTCCAGCCGGGAGGCGACGTGGGCGCCGTAGGCCGCCGCGGTCCGTGCCAGGAACATGGTGTGCCGGGCGTCGTCGACCTGCGCGTCGTAGTACTGCAACGCGCCGACCAGCGAATCCCTGCGCAGCGCCGGGCAGGCGCGCAGCGCGCCGCGCCGGGTCAGGTGGCGGTGCCGGGGCAGCCCGCCGGACAGGGCCATCGTGTCGTAGAGGGTGACCCCGGCGCCGGCGTAGAGCCGCTCCCAGGCGCGGTGTTTGAGCGGGTAGAGGAACCGGACCGGCCGGGCCAGGTGCGGCGCGAGCCGCTGCAGGATCAGTCCGCGCTCCCGCAGCGCCTCGCGCACCAGCCCGAAGTCCAGCATCTCCAGATATCGCAGCCCGCCGTGGATGAGCTTGCTGGACCGGCTGGACGTGCCGGAGGCGAGGTCGCGCGCCTCGACGAGGCCCACGGAGAGTCCCCGTGTCACCGCGTCGAGCGCGCAACCCGCCCCCACCACTCCCCCACCGATCACCAGCACGTCCAGCTCGCGCCCCGCGAGAGCGGCGAGGGCGGCGTCCCGGTAGGAAGGAGACAAGGCAGTCATGTCAGTCCACGTCCACCCAGTCGAGGGTCCGCTGCACCGCCTTCTTCCACTTCCCGAAGCCCTGCTCGCGCTGCTCGTGCGACCAGCTGGGCTGCCAGCGCTGCGACTCGTTCCAGTTCTCCCGCAGTTCGTCGGTGTTCTTCCAGAATCCGACCGCCAGCCCGGCGGCGTAGGCGGCGCCCAGCGCGGTGGTCTCGGCCACGACCGGGCGGCTGACCGGCACCCCGAGCACGTCGGCCTGGATCTGCATGCAGAGGTTGTTGACGGTGATGCCACCGTCGACCTTGAGCACGTCCAGGGTCACGCCGGAGTCCTGCGCCATCGCGTCGACCACGTCGCGGGTCTGGTAGCAGATCGACTCCAGGGTGGCCCGGGCGATGTGCGCGCCCGTGTTGAACCGGGACAGCCCGACGATCGCGCCGCGCGCGTCGGACCGCCAGTACGGCGCGAACAGGCCGGAGAACGCCGGCACGAAGTAGACGCCACCGTTGTCCGGCACCTGCGCCGCCAGCGATTCGCTCTCCGCCGCCGAGTTGATGATGTGGAGCTGGTCGCGCAGCCACTGCACGGCGGAGCCGGTGACCGCGATCGAGCCCTCCAGGGCGTAGACCGGGGCGGCGTCGCCGAACTTGTAACAGACCGTGGTGAGCAGGCCGTTCTCCGAGCGCACCAGTTTCGTGCCGGTGTTGAGCAGCATGAAGTTGCCCGTGCCGTAGGTGTTCTTGGCCTCGCCGGGGCTGAAGCAGACCTGGCCGACGGTGGCGGCCTGCTGGTCGCCGAGGTCGCCGGTGAGCGGCACGTCCCCGCCGAGCGGGCCGTCGATGTGCGCGACGCCGTAACCGTTCGGGTCCGACGACGGCCGGATCTCGGGCAGCATCCGCCGGGGGATGCCGAAGAACGACAGCAGTTCGTCGTCCCAGTCGAGGGTCTCCAGGTTCATCAGCATGGTGCGGCTGGCGTTGGTCACGTCGGTGACGTGGCTGCCGCCCTTCACCCCGCCGGTGATGTTCCACAGCAGCCAGCTGTCGGTGTTGCCGAAGAGGGCGTCACCGCGCTCGGCCGCCTCCCGCACCCCGTCGACGTTCTCCAGAATCCACTGGATCTTGCCGCCGGAGAAGTAGGTGGCCGGCGGCAGCCCGGCCTTGCGGCGGATCGTCTGACCGCGCTCGTCCCGGTCCAGCGCGGAGGCGATCCGGTCGGTACGGGTGTCCTGCCAGACGATCGCGTTGTAATAGGGCCGCCCGGTCCGCCGGTCCCACACCACCGTGGTCTCGCGCTGGTTGGTGATACCGACCGCGGCCAGGTCGCTCGCCGAGAGGTTGGCCTTCTGCATCGCGGTCCGCACCACGGCGACCGTGCGCTCCCAGATCTCGATCGGGTTGTGCTCCACCCAGCCGGCCCGCGGCAGGATCTGCTCGTGTTCGAGCTGGTGCCGCCCCACCTCGTTGCCACCATGGTCGAAGATCATGAAACGGGTGCTGGTGGTGCCCTGATCCACGGCGCCGACGAAGTCAGCCACGGCGAACCTCCACATTCTCGTCAGTCTGGTTTCCATCACGCGGGGTCGGGATCTCGCCCGGTTCCTGGGGCGCGTCCGACGGCAGGAAACGTCCGATCAGAGTCTGGTACAGCCCAGCCCCGACGACGCCACCGATGATCGGCCCCACGATCGGGATCCAGAAGTAGAGATACCCTGTCTGATCGCGGAACGCGCCCCCATAGCCGGTCAGGAAGCTGGCGAGTCGCGGCCCGAAGTCGCGGGCCGGGTTGATCGCGTAACCGGCGTTGGTGCCCCAGGCCATACCGATCGCCACCACGAGCAGGCCGATCACGACCGGGCCGAGGTTGGCCGCCGGCGCGGTGTTCGCCATGTCGGTCAGCGCCAGGATGACGAAGAGCAGGATCGCCGTACCGATGATCTGGTCCCGGAACGCGCCCCACTCGCCCACCGGAAGCGTCCCGTTGCCCGGCAGCGTCGAGAAGACGCCCTGCGTCTTGATCGTGAGGCCGGGGTCGGCGGCGTTGAGCACCTCGGTGTAGTTCCAGCGCACGAGCAGTGCGGCGACGAACGCGCCGAGGAACTGGGCGATCGAGTACGGGGCCACCTTCCGCCAGGAGAAGCCCTTGAAGACGGCGAGCGCGATGGTCACCGCCGGGTTGAGATGCGCGCCGCTGACCCGCGCCGCGACGTAGACGCCGAGTGTCACGCCCAGGCCCCACGCCCAGGCGATGCTGTCGTGGTCGCCGATGCCGGCGGCGGAGACCTGCGCCACCACTCCCACGCCGAAGAGGATGAGGATCATCGTGCCGGCGAACTCCGCCGCGAGCTCACCGATGAGTCCTGGAGTCTTGAATCGGGTAGCCATGCTCCCTCCAATCGATGTCCCGAAGCTAGAAGCGGGCTCGGCACGGGGCAACGAACGTCGGTCGGCATTGTCGAACATCAATCACGGCGGGTCGTCTCGCGGTGGCATAGAGTCCGAAACATGCCGGGAACAGTGCAGGCGATCGAACGAGCGGCCGCGATCCTGCGGACCCTCGCCGGCGGCCCGGGCCGGCTCGGTCTCAGCGAGATCGCCCGCACGCTCGACCTGGCGAAAGGCACCACCCACGGCATCCTGCGCACCCTCCAGCTGGTCGGCTTCGTCGAGCAGGACCGGGTGTCCGGGCAGTACCAGCTCGGCGGGGCCCTGCTGCACCTGGGCAGCAGCTATCTGGACATCAACGAGCTGCGCTCCCGCTCGATCAACTGGGCCGACCCGCTCGCCGCACGCAGCGGCGAGGCGGTCCGGATCGGCACCTGCCTCTCCGGTCAGGTGCTGGTGGTGCACCACGTCTTCCGGCCGGACGACACGTTCCAGACCCTCGACGTTGGCGCCCTGCTGCCCCTGCACGCGACCGCCCTCGGCAAGGTGCTGCTCGCCTACCGGGCCGGCGGGCCGGTGCCGGACCTGGAACCGTTCACCCGGCTCACCCTCACCGATCCGCGGGCGCTCACCGGCGCCCTGGAGGCGGTGCGGGACGCCGGCTGGGCGTACGAGGTGGAGGAGTTCCTTCTCGGGCAGGCCGCGGTGGCCGCGCCGATCCGCAGTTACGGCGGCCTGGTGGTCGGAGCGATCGGCATCTCCGGCCCGGTCGACCGGATCTGCGACAGCCGCTACCGGCCGCGTCCGGCGCTGGTGACCTACGTCCGCGACGCCGCACGCGCGATCTCGCGGGATCTGGGGGCAGGCCGATGACCGAGAAGTACGTCGTCGCGATCGACCAAGGCACCACCTCCACCCGGTGCATCGTGTTCGACCGCCGGGGCCAGCTCGTCTCGCTCGCCCAGCAGGAGCACAAGCAGTACTTCCCGAGACCCGGCTGGGTCGAGCACGACGCCACGGAGATCTGGCGCAATGTGGAACGGCTCGCTCCCCGGGTGCTGAGCCGGGCCGGGATCGGACTCGACCAGGTGGCCGCGCTGGGCATCACCAACCAGCGGGAGACCACCGTCATCTGGGACCGCGTCACCGGCGTCCCGGTCGGCCGGGCGATCATCTGGCAGGACACCCGGACCGACGCGCTGGTGCACTCGCTCGCGGCCGGAACCGGCGCCTCGGAGGTCTCCGCGATATCCGGCCTGCCGTTCTCCACCTACTTCTCCGGGCCGCGCCTGCGCTGGATGCTCGACCACACGCCCGGCCTGCGGGAGCGGGCCGAACGCGGCGAGGTCATCTGCGGAACCATGGAGACCTGGCTGATCTGGAACCTCACCGGCCGGGCCCAGCACGTCACCGACGTGACCAACGCCAGCCGCACCATGCTCCTCGACGTGCGCACCCTCGACTGGTCACCGACGGCCCTCGACTTCTTCGGGATACCCCACGCGATGCTGCCGTCGGTCCAGCCGTCGATCGGCGGCTTCGGCACCGCCCGCGAGGCCTTCCCCGGGGTACGGATCGGCGCCGCGCTCGGCGACCAGCAGGCGGCCCTGTTCGGCCAGACCTGCTTCACCCCGGGCGAGGCCAAGTGCACCTACGGCACCGGCAGTTTCCTGCTCCTCAACACCGGCGCCGAGCTGGTCCGGTCCGAGCACGGGCTGCTCACCACGGTCGCCTACCAGATCGCCGGGGAGCCCGCGGCGTACGCCCTGGAAGGCTCCATCGCCATCACCGGGTCGCTGGTCCAGTGGTTCCGCGACCAGCTCGAACTCATCTCCACCGCACCCGAGATCGAGACGCTGGCCCGGACCGTCGCCGACAACGGCGGCTGCTACATCGTGCCCGCCTTCTCCGGCCTCTACGCCCCGCACTGGCGCAGCGAGGCCCGCGGCGTGATCGTCGGGCTCACCTCCTACATCACCAAAGGCCACCTGGCCCGGGCGGTGCTGGAGGCGACCGCCTGGCAGACCCGTGAGGTGGTGGACGCGATGAACACCGACTCGGGTCTCACCATGACGACCCTCAAGGCCGACGGCGGGATGACCGCCGACAACCTGCTCATGCAGATGATCGCCGACGTGCTGGACGTGCCGGTGGTCCGGCCGCTCGCGGTGGAGACGGTGTCGCTGGGCGCGGCGTACGCGGCCGGCCTGGCCGTCGGTTACTGGCCCGACCTGGACGGTCTGCGCCGCAACTGGCACATCGCCGGCCAGTGGATACCCGCCATGGAACCCGCGGCCCGCGAACGCGAGTACGCGAACTGGCGGCGCGCCGTGACCCGCACCCTCGACTGGATTCAGCCGCCCGGTTGACCCGGTGAGCCGCCGACCGGCTCAGCGAGCCGGGACCAGGCGCGGGTCGGCCTTGCGGAAGCCCTGGCAGTGACCGCAGACCATGTAGTAGCTGCTCGGCTTGACCGGGAACAGCGGCACGAAGAACAGCGTGAACTTCGTGGTCCTCCTCAGCAACTGCTGGGGCGCCTGCCACCCGCAGATCTCACAGTTCATCACCGGCGCGCCCACCAGCTGATCCTTGCTTCGCAACCCGAACAGAAAGAACACCGGACTTCTCCCTCCACCGACCCTGGCCTCGAGGGTTTCACCCCCGCGCCATCCTCTTACCCACCGCGGCCGCCGTTGCGCGAAACTCCGGAGTATTCCGGTGATCATGACGACGTGCCGAGCGTCACGGTTTCCGGGGGCGTGGAATCGACCCGCTCGGATGGAGGTTCGCGATGACATGACGACGATCGGACTCATCGGCAGCGGGAACATCGGCAGCACCGTCGCGCGGCTGGCCGTGGCGGCCGGGCATGACGTGGTGCTCAGCAACTCCCGTGGGCCGCAGACACTGCAGGAACTGGTCGCCGGGCTGGGCCCGCGAGCCCGCGCGGCGACGCCCGCCGAGGCGGCCGCGGCCGGCGACATCGTGGTGGTGACCGTGCCGCTGCGGGCCTACCAGGACATCCCCGTCGCGCCGCTGGCCGGCAAGGTGGTCGTCGACACCAATAACTACTACCCGGACCGTGACGGCGTCTTCCCTGAGCTGGAGGACGGCTCCACCACCACCGGTGAGCTGCTCCAGAAGCACCTCGCCGAGTCTCACGTGGTGAAGGGCTTCAACAACATCTGGTTCGAGCACCTGCGGTCGCTGGCCCGCCCGGCCGGCAGCGCCGACCGGTCGGCGCTGCCGATCTCCGGAGACGACGCGGCGGCCAAGCGGGCGGTCACCGAGTTCCTGGACTCCATCGGGTACGACACGGTCGACGTCGGGCCGCTGGCCGAGAACCGGCGCACCCAGCGCGACACGCCGGTCTACGTCAACGCCTACGGCGCCTACGGCGACCCGGTGGGCTCGCCGGCGAGCGCGGAGTCCGTCCGGAAGCTGGTCGCCGCGGCCGGCTGACCGGAAGGAGGCCGGCGGACCCGGAATGGGGGGGAGTTTCTTCCGATGCCGGTGGCCGGTCGCGCTCGGTAGCGTCGTAACGGCGTTCCGAGCGGCGGGAGGACTCGTGCAGGACCCTGAGCTGGACCTCACCGTCACCGTGGAGCGGACCGGCCCGGGCGAGGCGCTGGTCCGAATCACCGGTGAGCTGGACATCCGGACCTCCTCGCCGATGCTGCGGCCACTGGGCGTGCTGATCGGCGAGCCCGGCTTCGAACTGATGCGACTGGACCTGACCGGGGTCGGCTTCTGCGATCACGCCGGGCTGCGTGCGCTGCACGCGCTGGGCATGGCCGCCGGCCCCGGCCGGGTCCGGATCGTCGCCGCGCACCCGTCGGTCGACACGATCCTGCGGCTCTGCGGGATCAGCACGTTCCTGGGCTACAACGCGGGGGCGGCGACCTGTCCCGGCTGAGCAGCCGACCCCGGGCGGGCGCGTCGGGATCACGCCACGAGGGGGCCATGATCCCGGAGGAGTTCCGCAGAGCGCGCTAGTCGGCCTTGAGGATCGCCCACACCATCTTCCCGGTACGGGTCGGCAGGGCGCCCCACCCGTGCACGGCGGCCTCGACGATGCGCAGGCCGTACCCGCGTTCGGTGAGCAGACTCGCCACCTCGGGCCGGATGTCCGGCAGTCGCGGGTCCTCGTCCATCACCGCCAGGTGCAGCTCGGTTCCCCCGTTGCGGCGGGAGATCAGTACGTCGATCGGGGTGCCGGCGTGTTCGGCCGCGTTCACCACCAGTTCGGAGACCACCAGGCGGGCCCGGGGCACGAGCCGGCCCAGCCCCCACTCCTCGCAGGCGGCGGTCACCATGAACCGGGCCCGGGCGGCGGCGGCCGTGTCCGGCGGCAGTTGCAGGCGGACCCGGTCCATCCGCGGGCGGCTGCTGGTGAGGAAGGACCGGGCCAGCGAGACGGTCGGGAAGGCGGGCACCAGCCGGCGAGCGGTCACGCTGTCGAGGCGGGCGGAGAGGTCGGTGCGGTGGTCCGGCAGGCATGCCGCGACCCGGACGGCCGGTTCCATCCGTTCCCCGTGGGTGGCGGCGGTGAGCCACAGCGGCGCGCTGATTCCGCCGGGGTCGTGCAGGCCGCGCAGGTCGAGCAGCAGGCCGGCCGGGTGGTGGGCCACGGATTTCTTGAGCAGGCCGATGGTGTGCTGCCAGAGCGGGCGGCCCCAGGAGCCGCTCACAGTGAACTCGACGAGCCAGGACTCGTCGTCGATTACCGCGGTGACTGCTGGGCCGGGCATGCCCTCTATACGCCTCGCCGTGATCTCGCGCCTCGCCGTGATTTTCCGAGTGCTTCCAGAAACGTATAACCGGCGATGGACCCCTGACAATCACCGGCAGGGGTGGCCACCCCGTTGCCGGACGGGATGGCCACGACTGACCTGCGGAGCCGAGGGTCAGTACCCCCCGGGGATCAGTGCGCCCCGAACGTGTCGTGCGTGATGTAGGTGCCGGACGGCGGAGTCACCGTGGTGCGGTTGGCGCCCGGCTCCCAGGTGACCGTCCCGTCCGGATCCTTCTTCAGGTACTTGAACTCGACGGCCGTGTTCGGCGGCAGGGTCACACCGCCCGACCACACCGGATAGCCGGCGGCGCCGAGGGCGACGGCCCGCGCCGGGTCCCAGGCGCCCAGTTCGGGCAGGTTGCCGGCGACGAACACGTTCTGGCCGAACCAGGTCTCGGCGGTGACGTTGAAGGTCGCC
Source organism: Actinoplanes sandaracinus (assembly GCF_030009775.1). Lineage (GTDB taxonomy): Bacteria > Actinomycetota > Actinomycetes > Mycobacteriales > Micromonosporaceae > Actinoplanes > Actinoplanes sandaracinus. Next base: position 325,975 of record NZ_JASCTH010000001.1, read on the forward strand.
GCGATCCGGTTCGCGGGGCCGGACCGGAAGGTCACGCCCAGCCCTTCGGTCACCGCGGCGGCATCGACCGAGTAGGCGAGTCCGGCCGTTCCCGCCGCGTTCTCCAGACCGATGGTGGCGCCGAGGCCGGGCGCCCGATCTCCGGACAGATCCTGGTATCGGTAGGTGACGGTGCCGTCGGAGTGCAGGATCGCACTGATCGAGATCCGTCCGCCGTACCCGAAGAACCGCACGTTGCGCCACTCCACCACGAAGGTGTCCGCGCCGGCCGAGGTCCAGACGCCGGCCTCCTCGTCGACGACCAGGTCGTCCCAGAAGGCGTAGAACGCGTCGTTGGGTTCCGCGCTGTTCGGCAGGGCCGTGTTCTGGTAGGCACTGGTCGGGCTCGCGAAACCGATCACCCCGTTGGTGCTGATCCAGGCGCGGTCGCGGGCGACGCCGTAGAGCGGCACCGCGAACGGCAGCGTCACCTCGGTGTGCGCGTCGTCGCCGCTGAGCGCCAGCCGCTCGGTTCCGGCACGGTAGGCCTCGGTCGCGGGGGCGCAGGCGTACCCGTACCCGTCCGTGATCTGCCGCAACGCGAGGTCGAGGGTGACGTCACGGCTGACGGTGAGTGAGCGGGTCTCGGCGGCGAAGCAGCCGCCGAGCGGGCGTGCGGTGAGCTCGTAGGCGCCGGTCGGCGCCGCCAGCCGGAAACGGCCGTCCGCACCGGTGGTGACCGACACCGGGGTTCCGGTCAGCGCCACCGTCACTCCCGGCAACGCCGCGCCCGCGCCGGTGACCTGGCCGGTGATGATCCCGGAGTTGCTGGCCGTCAATGCCGCGTCGAGCACGGCGCCGGCGCCCGCGGTGACGGTCACGTCGGTCTCGAACGTGTCGTAACCGAAGGCGGCCACCCGGACCCGGTAGGCGCCGGCCGGCAGGCGGGCGAAGCGGTAGGCGCCGTCGGCGGCGGTGGTCACCGTCCGCGACGCGGCTCCGGTCACCGACACGGCCACCCCACCGAGGGGCACACCATCCGCGCGCACCGTTCCGGTGAGGCTTCCGGCCGGGCTCACCGCCGACTGCACGGCGGCGTACGCGTCCAGCCGACCCTGCCCGAACACGTTGTTGTCGTCTGCCGTCCCGCCGCAGCTGGTGTCGGACGTGTCGATCGCCGTCGCGTCCAGGATCTCCCTGGTGGCGGTGATGTCCCGGCGCAGCGAGGGCGCCGCGGACCAGATCAGCGCCACGGCCGCCGCGGTGTGCGGGGAGGCCATCGAGGTGCCGCTGAAGGAGGCGTACCCGCCCGGGATGCTGGACCGCACGTCCACGCCCGGCGCCGTGATGTCCGGCTTGACGCCGCCGGCCTGCCCGGTGCCGCGGCTGGAGAACGGGGCGATCACGTCGTTGACGTCGGTCGCGCCGGACGCGTAGGTGTCGGTGTACGACCCCGGCGTGCCCGAGGTGTTGCAGCCGGGGCCGGCGTTGCCGTTGGAGAACGCCGGGAAGATGCCCGCCGCCACCCAGGACCGGACCACGTCGGAGTACCACGGGTCGAAGCCGGGCGCGCCGCCCCACGAGTTGTTCACGATGTCCGGCGCCAGCTCCGGCCGCGGGTTCTGTCCGTTGCGGTCGGTCGGCGCGACGATCCACTGCCCGGCCGCGAGCAGCGCCTCCACCGAGCAGGAGTTGGACTCGCAGCCCTTCGCCGCGATCCAGGTGGCGCCCGGCGCGACGCCGATGCCCTCGGCGCCGGCCATGGTGCCCATGGTGTGCGTGCCGTGGCCGTTGTTGTCGCACGGGTTCGCGTCGGCGCAGATCCGCGCCGGGTCGAACCAGTGGTAGTCGTGCGAGACGCTGCCGTCCGCCTGCCGCCCGCGGTAGTTCGCGGCCAGCGCCGGGTGGTCGAACTGCACACCGGTGTCGATATTGGCGATCACGATGCCCTGGCCTCGGCTGCCGCGTTCGTTCCACAGCCGGGGCGCGCCGATCCGGTCCACGTTCCACTCGACGGCGTCGACGGCGGCCCGCACCGCGCCGGCCGCCGGCGCCGGCAGGGTGACCGGGGTGTCCGGCAGCACCGCCTTGACCTCGGGCCGTTTCGCCACCTCGGCGAGCAGCTTCGCGTCACCGGTCACTTTGATCGTGTCGGCGATCCAGAACGTCGTGAAGTCGGCCTTGCGGCTGGTCAGAAGTTTGCGCAAGCCCTGCTGGCTGCGGGAGGCGCTGTCTCGCGCGGCCTGATGAACCGCCTTGGCGCGGGCCTTGCCCTTCGCCTTCGCCGCCGGGGCGAGGTCGGTCTCGCCGCGCAGCAGCACCCAGAAGGAGGCTTCGCGCCCGCCTTCCACGGCCGCGGTCACCGCGTCGTCGATCTTCGGGTCGCCAGTGGGCTCGGCCGCCACCGCGGGCGCGCTCAGCAGAGTGGACAGTGCGAGTGCGAGGGCCGTCAGGGCGGCTGATCCGCGCCGCCTGAGTCCGCTCGGGTCCTGCCTCATGGGGGTCTTCCTCCGGTCGTTCCACGGTTCGGGTTGCTCGGGTCACTCCGCCGCGACGGAGTTCACCTCGACAGCTCTGGCGAGGACATGGGCCGGCCGGACCACGGAACTGAACGCTATTTATCTCCTTCTCTTTGTGCAAGTTCTTGCAGATCTTTCATATGTTTCAGGGGCGTGACAATATCGGCGATCCGTACCGGGCTCCGCAGGTGGAAAGCCTGAAGGGGGCGAATGTCCCGAGTGCGTAAAGCGCGCCCAGACGCGAATGGCGAACATCCCGGCCGTCGATTCAGGCCGGGACCGCGCACCCAATATTTCGGCAAGAAGTTGTGAATGTTTCAGGAGCTTGCACGCTCACTTGGCGGCGCTGGTGAACCGGGCGACGGTGCGCTGCTTGAAGGCGAAACCCTGTTTGGCGGCGTCCCGCAGATGGGCGACCAGCGGTGACCGCGACCGTCGCGCCCACGGCACCGCGACCTCGGTGGTGCCGTACTTGGTCTTGTAGGCGTTGCCGCCGACGAAGTCGAACTCGGTGACGCCGCGCTCCCGGGCCCATCGCAGGGCGTGCCAGATGAGCGTCTCGTTGGGGCGCAGGTGCTGGTGCTCGCGGTAACTCGCGCCGCCCCAGAAGTACATCGTGCGGTGGTACCAGGGCAGGACCGCGGTGGCGATGCCGCGCCCCTCGGCGTCACGGGCGCGCAGCAGGAGGAGATTGCCGGCCGGGCCGATGTGACGGATCAACGACCGAACCCTTTCCACTGAATAGGTGGGTACCAGATTCTGTTTGGCGAATACGTCCCGCAATTGATCGTAGAATTCGTCGGCGAATGCGGGACCGGGGGTCACCTCCTCGACGGTGACCCCCGACTTCGCGGCCTTCCGGATGTTCCGGCGGCACGCGCTCGCCATCGCGCCGAAGAGCGCGTCCTCGGGCGGATTCAGATCGATCACGGCGGTCGGGGCGTCGTCCCAGCGCAGTCCCAGCCCGGTCAGATCGGCGGGCACCAGGCCACGGTCGCGGATCTCCAGGTGAGCGGCGCCGGCCTCGCCGAAGGCGAACGGGATCAGGGCTTCCAGCGCGGCGCGGCGGGACACCCCGGGCCGCAGATTGAAGCCGACGTACGAGGTGGTCCACCCGGCCATCGGGCTGCCCAGGATGCGCATACCGAACCGCCTGGTCAGCAGACCCGTGAAGTGGCCGACCACCTGACCCGAGTCGGTGACCGTGGCGAGCAGCGGCTCGGCGTTCTGACACTCGGCGACGAAGTTCAGCCACTCGGGAGTGTGAAAGATCAGTCGATCCGGGTAGGTGGCCCGGTCCGCCCGGAGGGCGGCGTCCGGTTCCACCCGGTGCAGTCGCAGCATGAGGGGTCCCCGATCGAATTGTGGCCCGGCGGGCACGATGATGCTCAACCCTAAGCGCATTCCGCAAGGAGCCGATCGGGCTATTCTTAATTGACGCGAATAATACTCGCGTTCCTTATGACAATTGCTACTGCCACACCCGTCACGCATTTGCAAAGGTTGGTGTGAGCCGCGGGGCGAAGCACCGTGGCCCCGGCCTGTCGGACGAGCGGGAGGGTGCCGGTCGCATGCAGACGGCGATCAAACGACGCCTGAACGAGATGGGGCTGCGCAGCCGGTTGCGCGCCCGTCCCCGGCTTCAGGGCCGGATCCTGGCGCCGGCCGGGCTCCGGCGCAGGCTTCCCACCGCTCCCGGCCTCTACTTCCCCTTCTACCACGACGTCCTGCCGGAGTACGCCGGCGATCTGCGCCGCCATCTGCGCGCCCTGCAGCGGGTCGGCCCGATGGTCTCCTGGGCCGAGGCGCTCGCGATCCTGGCTGGTGAGCGCCCGCTCACCGGGCCGGTCTTCTGCCTGTCCTTCGACGACGCACACCTGTCCTGGCGGGACGTGGCCGCCCCGGTGCTGCTGGAGATGAAGGTTCCGGCGATGTTCTTCCTGACCTCCGGGATGGTCGGGCAGCCGGGCAACCTGACCTGGCACGACTGCCGGGGCCTGGTGGCGGCCGGCTTCGACTTCGGGTCGCACACGGTCACCCACCACCGGCTCGCCGACCAGGACGACGAGACCGCGGCCCGGGAGATCACCGGCTCCAAACAGGAGATCGAGGACCAGCTGCAGGTGGAGATCCGGGACTTCGCGGCGCCGTACGGCCACCCCGCGGTCGACTTCCACGAGCGGGACGTCCGGTGCGCCCGCGACGCCGGCTACCGCAGCTTCTCCACCACCCTGCGCCCGGCCATGCACCCGGGCGACTCCCCGATGTTCATCCACCGGCAGGGGCTGCACCCGGCCTGGCCGATCATGGCAGTGAGGACCCGGGTCCATGACTGACACCGACGCGCGCATCTGGCTCTCCCCGCCGGACGTCGGCGATCTGGAGCGCAAGCTGCTGCTGGCCGCCTTCGACTCGAACTGGGTGGCCCCGGTCGGCCCCGACCTGGACGCCTTCGAGGCTCAGGTGGCGGAGCTGGTCGGTGTGCGGCACGCGGTGGCGCTGAGCAGCGGCACGGCGGCCCTGCACCTGGCCCTGATCGCGGCGGGGGTGCGGCGTGGCGACACCGTGCTGGTGCCGTCGTTCACCTTCGCCGCGACCGCGAACGCGGTGGTCTACCTGGGCGCCCGGCCGGTCTTCCTGGACAGCACCCCGGACAGCTGGAACGTCGACCCGGCCCTGGTCGCCGAGGAACTGCGGGCGCGAGCCGAGCGCGGCGCCCTGCCGCGCGCGGTGATCGCCGTGGACATGTACGGCCAGTGCGCCGACTACGACCCCCTGCTCGACGCCTGCGACCGGTACGGCGTGGCGCTGATCGAGGACGCCGCCGAGGCCCTGGGCGCCACCTACCGGGGCCGGGCGGCCGGGTCGTTCGGCCTGGCCGGGGTGCTCTCCTTCAACGGCAACAAGATCATCACCACGGGGGGCGGCGGCATGCTCCTCACCGACGACAGCCGGGTCGCCAAGCAGACCCGGCACCTGTCCACGCAGGCCCGCGAGCCGGTCCCGCACTACGAGCACCGCACGGTCGGCTACAACTACCGGCTCAGCAACCTGCTGGCCGCGGTCGGCCGGGGCCAGGTGCAGCGGCTGGAGCAGATGATCGCGGCCCGGAAGGCCACCTTCGAGTACTACCGATCCGAACTCGACGGCATGACGTTCATGCCGATCGCCGACTACGGCGCCCCCAACTACTGGCTGACCTGCGCGCTCGTGGACGGCGACCGGGACCGCCTGCTCGCCGCGCTCAACGCGAAGAACATCGAGGCCCGCCCCGCCTGGAAACCGATGCACCTGCAGCCCGTCTTCGCCGACTGCGTGATGCGCGGCGGCGACGTGTCGGCCGACCTGTTCCGCCGCGGGGTGTGCCTGCCCAGTGGATCCGCTCTGACCGAACACGACCGGAAACGCGTCGTGGACGCGATTCGGGAGGGCTGAGACGTGCGCGTCGTCTACATCCATCAGTACTACTGCAATCCAGGCATGGCCGGCGGAATCCGCTCCTACGAGCAGGCCCGCCGGCTGGTCGCGCGGGGCCACACCGTCGACGTGATCACCACCGACATCACCCCGGGCACCCGCGAGCTCGGCTGGCGGACGACGGTGGAGGACGGGGTGACCGTCCACTGGTTCCGGGTCCCCTACAACAACAACATGTCGTACGCCCGCCGGCTGCGCGCCTTCGCCGAGTTCATGGTGCTGGCCGGGGTGAAGGCCGCCAGGCTGAAGGCCGACCTGGTCTTCGCCACCAGCACCCCGCTGACCGTCGCGGTGCCCGGCGTGTTCGCCGCGAAGCTGCGCCGGGCCCCGTTCGTCTTCGAGGTCCGCGATCTGTGGCCCGAGGTGCCGATCGAACTGGGCGCGCTGCGCAACCCGATCGCCCGCAGACTGGCCGGCGGCCTGGCGAACTTCGCCTACCGCAACGCCTCCGAGGTGATCGCTCTCTCCCCCGGCATGGCCGCCGGCGTCGCCGCCCGCCGCCCGGGAACCCCGACCACGGTCATCCCGAACGCCGCCGACCTCGACCTGTTCGCCGTCGATCCCGAGGAGGTCCGGCGGTTCCGGGACTCCCACGACTGGCTCGGCGACCGGCCACTACTGGTCTACACCGGCGCGCTGGGCGTGGTCAACGGCGTGGAATACCTGGTCCGGGCCATACACACGGCCGCGACGGTCGACCCTGACCTTCGGTTGCTGATCGTCGGGCACGGCAAGGAGTGGGAGCAGACGTCGGCGCTCGCCGCCGGCCTCGGGCTGCTCGGCAGCGTGGTGCACATGTGGGAGAAGGTCCCCAAGTCGGAGCTTCCGGTGATCCTCGGCGCGGCCACCATGTCGAGCAGCACGGTCCGGCCGGTCCGCGGGCTGTGGGACAACTCGGCCAACAAGTTCTTCGACGCCCTCGCCGCGTCCCGGCCGATCGCCATCAACTACGGCGGATGGCAGGCCGACCTGCTGCGCGAGACCGGGGCGGGCCTGGTCCTCGACCCGGTCGACACCGACACCGCCGGGCTCGAACTGGCCCGGCACCTGCGTGACGAGCTGTGGCTGAAACAGGCCCGGGACGCCGCGCACCGGCTGGCCGTGGAGCAGTTCTCCCGCGACCTGCTCTTCGAGAGGTTCGAAGCCGTGCTGAACCGGTCGGCCCGGCTGGACACCCAGCCCGCCCGTCTCTGACAACAAATCGGGGGAAGTCAGCGTGGAACTGCGTGCCTATGTGCGGGCGTGCCGCCGCCGATGGCTCTGGCTCGTGGTGCCGGTGCTGGTGGCGACCGTCGTCGCGGCCGGCCTGACCCTGGCCGGCGCACCGGGTCACAAGTCGTCGATGGTGCTCTTCGTGAGCTCCGGCACCGGGGATCCGGATGCCGGGGCGCGACGGCTCAACTCGTACATCGCGCTGCTCACCGGGCCGCGGGTGGCGCAGGCCGTGGTCGACCGGATGGGCCCGGACATCACCGGAGAAGAAGTGCGCAAGAGCCTGTCCGCGCAGATGCGCGAGGGCACCGACCTGCTGGAGATCTCGGCGACCGACCCGTCCGCCGAACGCAGCCGGCAGATCGTCACCACCGCCGCGTCGGTCCTGGTCGGGCTGGCCCGCCAGATCGGCGCGCCCGCCGACCCGGACGACGGCCCTCCCCCGGCGGTCTCCATCGTGCAGGACGCGGTCACCGTCGCCGAACCGGACAACCTGGCCCGCAACACCGGATTCGCCGCCGTGCTGGGGCTGCTCCTGGGCGCGGCCGCCGTCGCGGTCAAGGAGGCCACCGGGCGCACCGTCGGCGAGGAGGACGACCTGCGCCGCCTCGGGCTGGAAGCGGTCGGCGCGATCTCGATCGGCGGCCGGTCCCGCTCCGGGCACCCCGACCAGGCGCTCGCCGAGGCGTTCCGGCGGCTGCGCAGCCTGCTGCCGGTGCTGGGCGAGCCGCAGGCCGCCGCCCGGTCGGGCCGCGGCCGGTCGGTGCTGCTCACCGGGGCGAGCCGCAAGGAGGGCACCACGGCCGTCACCTGCGGCCTGGCCATCGCGATGGCCGAGACGGGCGCACGGGTCGTGCTGGTGGACGCGAACATGCGCACGCCGGGAATCGGGCGTTACCTGTCCCTGGACACCTCGCCCGGCCTGGCCGAGGTGCTGGCCGGCACGGCCAGAGTGCCGGACGTGCTGCAGGACTCGCTCGGCGGCCGGGTCACCGTGCTGCCGGCCGGCGAACACGCGCCGGACCCCGGCGAGTTGCTGGCCTCGCCCCGGCTGGGCGCCACCGTCCGCACGCTGACCGAACGCTACGACATAGTGCTGGTGGACTCGCCGGCCCTGAACGGGGTCGCCGACGCGGCCGTGCTCGGGCAGGTCACCGACAGCGCACTGCTCGTGGTCCGGGCCGGGCGGACCCGGGCGGCGGACGTGGAGAAGTCGATCGACCTGCTCCAGCGGGTCGGGGCCAAGCTGGCCGGAGCGGTGCTGAACGCGCTGCCGCGCAAACTGCCGGCCAACGGCTCCTGGCACGGCCCGGCCGAGATGAGCACCGGAGTGGACAGCCCCGATCTGATCTTCGGGTTGGCCCCTGATCAGCCCACCGCCCGCATGGACGACACCTTCGTCTCGCTGCCGGTGGTCGGGCCGGCTCGCGGCCGGGCCCGGGTGATCGCCCCGGACATCGAGGCGCACGACCCCGGCGAGCCCGCGGGTGCGGAGAAGGCCGAGGACAAGGTGCCGGCACAGCGTAGCGGCGAGGACGAGGATGTCGCGGAGACCGCGCCCGCCGGAACCGACGAGGAGCAGCGGCGCGGTGAGTGAACTGCGAGTCGGCGGCACGGAGGCCGGTGAGGTCGGACCGCCACGGCGGGGCGACCCGTTCGCCCTCGCCGGGAAGGTGGTGCGCGAGCCGTCCGTCCAGTTGCTCGCCTCGCAGGTGCTGACCGGTGTGGTGGCGATGGCCGCGAACATCCTGATGGTCCGCTCGCTCAGCCCCACTCATCGTGGTGAGGTCGCGCTGATGCTCCAGGTGGTCTACCTGGCCACCCAGGTGCTGCTGCTCGGCACCGAGCGCAGCTTCGTCGCGAGCTACCACAACGTGTCACCGGCGCCGGCCGTCCGCGCGTACGCCCGGCTGCTCGCCGTACCGTGCGTGCTGTTTCTCGCCGGCGCGGTGATCTGGCAGGTGGCGGCGCCGGACCGCCTGACGCCGGGCCCGGTGATCGTCGCGATGCTCGCCTGGTTCGCGCTGATCGAGGCGATCAGCCTGGCCACCCGGTCGATCGCGATCGCGGTGGGCCGGGTCCGGGACTTCCTGCTGGCCCGGGTGATCGAGGCGCTGCTGCTGCTCGGCATGCTGGTCGGTCTCTATGTCACCGGAGCGGCACGGCCGGAGATGTGGTTCCTGGCCTACCTGTTCGCCGGGGCCACGCCGACGGTGATCTACCTGATCATCTGGCTGCGGCTGCCGGTCCCGGCGGGTTCGAGCCCGGCCGGCCCGGCACAGAACCGTCAGGTGCGGCGGGAGGGTCTGTCGCTCTTCCCGGCCGCGCTGTCCAACATGGCGATGCTGCGGGTGGACCGGCTGGTCATCCCGGCCCTCGCGTCGACCGCGGCCCTGGGCCACTACACCGCGGTGGCCACGATGACCGAGCTGCTGGCATGGCCGGTCCGCGCCTACGCCGACTCCCGTCTCGGCAGGTGGCGGGCCTCGCACAACGACGGCGGCCTGAAAGCGTCGCCGATCCTGGTGGTGGCCGCCGTCTACGTGCTGGTCGTCGTCCCGCTCGTGGCCGGTGGCCTGTATCTGCTGGTCGAGCCGCTGTTCGGCCACGAGTACGCGGACGCCAAGGTGGTCGTGCTGCCGCTGGTGGTCGCGGCCGGCCTCTACGCGGTGTCCCGGATCAGCCTGGGCCTGCTGATCGCCAAGGGCCACGGCGGCCTGGTGTCGGCCGCCGAGATCACCGGTTTCGTGGTGAGCTTCGCCGTCTACCTGCTGCTCATCCCCCGGCTCGGGATACTCGGCGCCGCTTACGGGTCGCTCGCCGGTTACGGGGCCTGCCTCGTCTTCGCGATGGTGGCCACCCGGATCGTGAGAGCCAGGTGAACCGCGCGTTCCTGGCTCCCGGCCTGCTGCTGATCCTGGTCGCGATCGGCGGCCGGTACACGCTGGACCGGGCCGGGCTGCTGGACCTGGCCTGGGTCGACCTGCGGGTGATCGGCCTCGTCGTCGCCCTGGTGGCGCTGGCCGTCGACGCCTCGTACCGGCCGCGTTCCCTCACCCGGCCGCGAGAGGGCTGGCTGCTGGCGGCTCTGCTGTTCTTCCTGTTCCAGATCGCGTCGGCGCTGTGGGCGCCGCCGGCCGCGCGGATCGGTCCGCAGACTCTCGACCTGGTGCTGCTGGGCGTGCTGGTGATCGCCTTCTACCAGTACTCGATCGGCGATCCGGAAACCGTCACCCGCTTCACGTTCCATCTGTTGTTCATCACCGCGATCGTCTACGCCCTGGCCGCGATCTTCATCAGCGGTCCCGGTGAGCAGGGCCGTTACTCGGCGTTCGGCGGCGGGCCGAACGTGTTCGCCCGGATCGAGGTGCTCGGGGTGATCAGCGCGGTCGCCCTGTTCATGCTGACCGGCCGGGTCCTGCCGCTGCTGGTGATCCCGCTCTTCCTGCTGGCCACGGTGCTGTCCGGCTCGCGGGGAACCCTGGTGGCCGGTGCGGTTGTCGGTTTCGCGGCCCTGCTGAAGCTGCGGCACCGGCTGCGTGCCGGGGCGATCGTCGCCGCCGCGGTGGTGTCGGTCGTCGCGGTGGGCGCGATCTGGGCCTTCGCCCCGCCGGCGTTCACCGACCTGTTCCAGGAGCGGTTCGTTGAACAGACCGTGCAGGAACAATATCTCTCCGGGCGTACCGACATCTGGATGGCCGCCCTTCAGCTTTTCGCCGACCATCCGATCGGCGGCTCCGGCCTCGACGGCTTCTACGGCCTGATCGGGGTGAACCAGGCCGTCGAGTACCCGCACAACTATGTGCTCGCGGTCGCCGCCGAGGGCGGGCTGGCCGGGCTCGGCCTGCTCACCGCCTCGATCGTGCTGTGGACCAGGATCGTGCGGGGCGGCGGCGTCCGTCCCCAGGCCACCGGCCTGGCCGTGGCGGCGGCCGTCTTCGTGGCGCTGAGCGGTCTGTTCTCCGGCGACTACTACGACTCCCGGCTGGCGTGGATGTTCGCCGCGCTGGCCGCCGCCTCCGCGTCGGTGCGGGCGCCGGCCGTCTCGAAGGAACTGGCGGTGGCCCGGTGAAGCGGCGCACGGTACTGGTCGCCGGGATCGGCGGCGCGGTGGCGGCCGCCGCGGCCGGGCTGCACGCCGTCCGCGGCACCGCCGACGACGTTCCCGAGGTCCGCGAGCCGGTGCCGGCCGCCCCGCCGGCGGTCGAGGACGCCGCCCGGATCAGGACGGTGGAGTACTGGACCGGCGTCTTCATGAAGAGCTGGGACTTCGCCGACTCCAACGCCACCCCGCTGAGCCGGTCCAAGGACAGCCGGGACCACTACGACCTGGCGTACGACGTCGACGCGTGCACGGCCATGTTCCGCGCAACCGGCCAGAACCGGTACCTGGACCGGGCCCTGACCTGGATGGAGAACGTGGCCGCCGCCGCGGTCCCGTCCACCTCGCTGAAGGACAGCTCGTTCAAGGACCGCTTCCGGGGCTGGCCGTCGAGCAAGTCCGGCGAGGGCGGCAACGAGGTGCCGCTCTACGAGAGCTACCTCTGGCGGTACGGCACCACCCTGCTCGTGGCCATGAAGGACCTCAAGGATCCCGGCTACCAGGACCGCTATGCCAGGCTGCTCGCCTTCGCCGAGACGGACGTCTTCGACAAGTGGTACTCGCGCGGCGCCGGCGACAACATCTACCGCGAGCGCACCCACATGGCGTCGCACTGGGCGCTGATCGCGATGAACCTCGCCCACCTCACCGCCGACCAGGCCCGCAAAGCGCGCTGCAACGCGGTCGTCGACGAGATCAGCAGCCGGCTGCGCGGGCAGTTGCGCCGCAACCCGGCGGAGCCGACCGCGTGGTTCTGGAGCGACGTCTGGGAGTCGGCGAAACGGCCCGGACAGGACGTGGGGCACGGCAACGCGGTCATCACCTATGTGGTGGAGGCCCGTGATCGTGGCCAGGGATGGTCGGACACCGACATGGCGGCGTTCTCCGCCCTGCTCACCAAGGTGATCTGGCCGGGTGACACGACCTATCGCAAGTTCGTCGACGGCACCGGCGCCGACAACGGCTGGTGGTCCGACGGTTTCGTGAAATTGGGCCGCTACGACCCGGCCGTGCAACTGCGGCTGGAGAAACACCAGGTGGTGAACGATCAGTTCGCCGCGAACATGGCGCTCAACGCCCGGCTCCTGCGCCCCTAGGCGGGCCGGGACCGTCGCAGCGCGGAAGGAGACATGCGAGATGACGGCAACGCTGCTGGATCCGGCGGCACGGGAGTGGAAGGAGACTCTCCAGCACGTCGGGCACGACATGTATCACGTGCCGGACTACGTCGTCCTCGACGCCCGGTTGTACGGCGGCACGCCCGCCGCCTTCCATTTCGAGCAGGGTGGGCGACGGTTGCTGATCCCGCTCATCCTGCGGGAGATCCCGGATTCGGATCTCCAGGACGCGATCTCACCGTACGGCTACCCCGGCCCGGTCAGTTCCTCGGACGACGCCGTCTTCTGGGAGGCGGCCTGCGCGGCGTTCGTCCGGACGCTACGTGACGAGGGCGTCGTCTCCGCGTTCGTGCGGATGCATCCGCTGTTCAGCGCCCCCTCGCCGGTCCTTGCCGGGCAGGGCGCGCTGGTCCATCACGGCGAGACCGTGTCGATGGACCTGACCGTCTCGGAGGACGAGATGTGGAAGCAGACCCGCAGCGACCACCGCAACCACATCAACCGGGCGAAGCGGGCCGGCACCACCATCGTGTTCGACGACTGGGACCGGCTCGGTGAGTGGGTCGAGGTCTACCACGACAACATGCGACGGGTCGGTGCGACGTCGTACTACTTCTTCACCCGGGAACACCTCGCGGCGCTGCACGACGCGGTCGGCGACCGCATGCACCTCGCGGTCGCCCTGGAGGGCGACGAGGTGGTCGGCGGCAACACCTTCTTCGAGTACGACGGGATCGCCACCGGGTACGTGTCGTCCACCCGCCGCGCGCCGAAGCGGTACGCCGACGAGCTGCTCTACGACCAGGTGCGGCGCTGGTGCAAGAACCGGGGCGCCGAGGTGTTCCACCTGGGCGGCGGCAAGGGCGGAGCCAACGACTCGCTGTTCTCGTACAAGGCGGGGTTCTCGCCGAGCCGGCACCCGTTCCACACCTGGCGGGTGGTCGCCGACCCGCCCGCCTACGAGCGGCTGGTGCGCGAGCGCCGCCCGGAGGCCGACCCGGCCGACCTGACCGCCACCTTCCCGTCCTACCGCTGAGGAGTACGCCATGCGGATCACCTGTGTCGGCGGCGGCCCCGCCGGCCTGTACTTCGCGACGCTGGCCAAGCTCGCCGACCCGTCGAACGACGTGACCGTGCTGGAACGCAACCCGGCCGGCGTCACCTGGGGCTGGGGCGTGGTGTTCTGGGACGACCTGCTCGACGACCTGTTCAGGTACGACCCGGTCAGCGCGCGGCGGATCTGGGACGCCGCCTACAAGTGGGACGAGTACGAGGTGCGCGCCACCGGAAAGCCGGTCACCCACCTGGCCGGGTACGGCTTCAGCCTGGGCCGGCACCGGCTGCTGCAGATCCTGGCCGAGCGGGCAGCCGAGGTCGGCGTGCGCATCGAGTACTCCGACGAGGTGGCCGACCTCGCCGATCTGCCGCCGTCCGACCTGGTGGTGGCATGCGACGGGGCGCGCAGCCGGATCCGCGACGCGCACGCCGAACACTTCGGCGCCGAGGTGGAGACGGCCCGCAACAAGTACATCTGGCTGGGCACGCCGAAGGTGTTCGACACCTTCACCTTCGGGTTCGAGCAGACCCCGGCCGGCTGGATCTGGTTCCACGCCTACCCGTTCGACGCGCACACCAGCACGTTCATCGTCGAGTGCACCCCGGCGACCTGGGAGGCGCTGGAGTTCGACCGGCTCGACGCTCGCAGCGGGGCGCTGAAACTGCAGGCGATCTTCGCGTCGCATCTGGACGGCGCGCCCCTGATCGATCACCGGGCCGAGGTCGGCGGCACCGGCTGGCTGAACTTCCGGCGGGTCACCGCGCAGCGCTGGGACCACGGCAACGTGGTGCTGATGGGCGACTCGGCGCACACCACCCACTTCGCGATCGGCTCCGGCACCAAGCTGGCGATACAGGACGCGATGGCTCTGGCGGACGCGGTCGCCTCGGGCGACGATCTACCGGTGGCCCTGGAACGCTACGAGCATCGCCGCAAGGCGGCGCTGGCTCCGCTGCAACGCGCGGCACGGGCGAGCAGCGCCTGGTTCGAGCACATGCCGGAGTACGCCCACCTGCCGGCCAGGCGTTTCTCCTACGCGCTGTCGAACCGGCGGGGCGAGTATCCGGCCTGGCGTTATGCGCTGCACATGGCGACGCAGAGCACGATCCCGCGGATGTTGCTGCGGTGGACTCTGCAGGCGCGCCGGTCGAGCCGGGCCCGGCGCCGGACCGAGACGACCCCGATGGGCACGGCACAGGCGATCCCCCACACCGCGTGATCCAACTGAAGGGATGACCGATGACCGAAGGCGCCCTGCTCGAACCCGGCGACCCGGCGTGGGCGGACGCCTTACGGCGCGTCCACCACGACGTCTATCACCTGCCGGAGTACGTGACACTCGACGCCCGGCTGTCCGGAGGAACCCCGGCCGCGTTTCGCTACGACGAGATGGGCCAGGTGTTCCTGCTTCCTCTGGTGCTGCGGCCGGTTCCCGGGACCGGGCTGCGGGACGCGGTCTCCCCCTATGGGTATCCCGGTCCGGTCAGTGACGTTCCGGCATCCGGGACGGCGTTCTGGACGCGGGCTGTTCGGCACATGACGGCGCTGCTGCGTACCCATGACGTGATCTCGGTCTTCGCCCGCCTGCACCCGCTGCTGCCCGCGCCGGCCGGAGCGCTGGTCGAGGCCGGCGCCGTCGTGCACCACGGCGAGACGGTGTCGGCGGATCTGACGCTCACGCCGGAGCAACTGTGGCAGGACACCCACCGCACCCATCGCAACCAGATCAACAAGGCGAAACGGGCCGGGGTACGGATCGTCTTCGACGACTGGGACCTGCTCGACGAGTGGGTGGACACCTATCACGCGACGATGAAGCGGGTCGGGGCGACCGGGTTCTACTTCTTCGACGCCGACCACTTCCACCGGTTGCGGGCGGCGCTCGCCGGGCACGTCCATCTGGCGGTCGCGGTGCGGGACGCGGAGGTGCTGGGCGGCAACCTGTTCTTCGCGTACCGCCGGATCATGCAGACGCATCTGCAGTCCACTCGGGACGGTAAGATCTGGTGGGCGGACAAGCTGCTCTACCACGAGGTCCGACTGTGGGGGCGCGAGCGCGGGAACCTGGTCCACCACATCGGCGGCGGGCTGGGCGGCGCCGACGACTCACTGTTCCGGTACAAGGCGGCGTTCGCGGCGGGGCGGCAGGACTTCCACACGTGGCGGGTCGTCACCGATCCGGTCGCCTTCGAGAAGCTGTGCGGGACACCGACGACGGAGATGCTGGAGGGCCGATTTCCGCCATACCGCTAGGCGTTTTGCGGGATGATGTCCGGTATGACCCCTGGCACCGTGGACGAGTACGCCGAACGGAACACCCAGTTGCTGAGCCGTCGCCGGATCAGCCGCCGCTCGGCGCTGCAAGCGGTCACCGCCGGCGCCGGCGGGCTGGCGTACGCCCAGTTCCGTCTCGCCGACGCGGCGTTCGCGGCCGCCGGCGGCCAGGCCGGCCAGGCCGGAGTGGTCGTCTCGGGGCGGCACCTGTCGTTCGTGCCCGCGAAAGACGGTGTGCCCCGGCCCGCGATGGCGGTGACCGCGCAGCTGGTGAGCCGCACCGGCAGCCTCCCCAAGAAGCTGCGCGCCACCGTCGAGGTGGGCACGAAGCCGGGCGACTACGGCACCCGGTTCGACGCCGAGATCCGGCACCTCAGCGGTTCCGACGCCATCGCGGGCGGGCCGGTGTGCAGCCAGTTCTACGTCAAAGCGGTGCTCGACCGGCTGACGCCGGGGGCGGTGCACCACTACCGGATCCGGCTCTCCGACGGCACGGTCACCGGCGACGCGCACTTCACCGCCGCGCCCGGCCGGGCGGCCGCCGGGCCGTTCACGTTCACCGCGTTCGCCGACGTCGGCACGCACACCGCGCCCACCGACCCGCGGTACGCCTGGCACCAGCAGCCGGCCGTGGTGCGCAAGGCCGGCGGCACCTGGCCGGCCGGCGTCTTCGACAACAACTCCTACATCAGCACCGACCCGGTCGCCGGGGCCAACGGGACCGACCCGTGGCCGGCTCTCACCCAGGTCAACCTGATGGGCACCCAGAACCCGGCGTTCACCCTGCTCGCCGGGGACATCTGCTACGCCAACCCGACCGGCAACGGCCTGCCCGCCGACGACACGATGGCAATGTCCCGGACCGCGCCACCCGGGCGGAGCATGTTCAACCCGTACGTCTGGGACGTCTTCCTCGACCAGATCGAACCACAGGCGGCGTTCGTCCCGTGGATGTTCGCCACCGGCAACCACGACATGGAACCCATTCACGGCACCCACGGGTACGGCGGCCACCTCACCCGCCTCGACATGCCCGGCAACGGGCCGCGCTCCTGCCCGTCGGTGTACCGATTCACCTACGCCAACGTCGGATTCATCTCGCTCGACGCCAACGAGCTGTCCGCCGAGTTGCGGACCAACACCGGGTACTCCGGTGGCGAACAGGTGCGCTGGCTGGAGTCGGTGCTGCGGGAATGGCGCTCCAAGACGGCGGTCGACTTCATCGTCGCGTTCTTCCACCACTGCGCGTACGCGACCTCGCACAACCACGCCTCCGACGGCGGGGTGCGCGACGCACTCGACCCGCTCTTCTCCCGTTACCGGGTCGACCTGGCCGTGCAGGGGCACAACCATCAGTTCGAGCGCACCGACCCGATCCGGTTCGGGAAGAAGACCAGGCCCGCGCCGGACGGCTCCACCATCCGGCCCGCCGACGACGGGGTGACCTACATCTGCGCCGGCTCGGGCGGGCGGCCCCGCTACCCGTTCCGGCCGGCGCCCGGCCCGGAGGCGCCCGCACCGGCCGGCGTGACGCCGCGCGGAGCCCAGGCCCTCCCCGAGGGCGAGCGGTACCGCGGTCACAAGCCGGTGAAGCCCGAGAACAGCACCGAGACCGTGGCGAACAGTTACGTGTGGTCGGCCGCCGGCGCAAAGCCCGGCGGCAAGGGCAAGCGGGTGCCGGAGTCCGTGGACTGGTCGCAGGTCAGGTACGACGCGTACGCGTTCCTGGCCGTCGACGTGGTGCCGGCCGCGCCGGGGCAGCCGACCACGCTGACGGTGCGAACTCTCGCCGACGCGCTGCCGGGAAGCAAGCAGAAGCACACCGAGATCGACCGGATCACGCTGACCCGCACCGCGGGCCGCGGCGTCCTCACCGACGGCCAGACGGCGGCGTCCTTTTAGACCACCGCTCCCAGGCCGCCGCCCGCGACCGCCATTCCCGACCGTCATTGCTCAGGCCACCGCTCCCAGGCCGCCAGCCCGGGACCGCCGCTCCCGATGGCCACCGCTTCCAGGTGCGTCGGCGGTCCGTCAGGCGGCTTTGACCGCGTAACGGTCGACCAAGCCGGCGAGGATGTCGTGGGTGTGGCGCAGGTCGGCCATCTGCGCCTCGATCCGCCGTAACTCCTCGGCGAGCCGGGCAGCCAGCCACGGCGTGCGGATCTCCTCATCGGCCACACACGGCAGGACGTCACGGATCGTGCCGGTGGACAGCCCGGCGGCGAGCAGCGTCCTGATCAGGGCAACCCGCTCGACCGCCGCGAGTGGATAGTGGCGCTGGCCGCCGGTACCCCGCTCGCTCGTCAGGAGTCCCTGCTCCTCGTAGTAGCGCAGCGACCGCGCGCTGGCGCCCGTCGCGGCGCTGAGGTCACCGATCCGCATGCCTGTCTCCCTCGTCACGTGGCCTTGACCCTGACATCAGTGTCAAGTTTTAGCGTGGCCGCATGACGACGACAAGCCTTCCACCCGAGTCCCGCGACCGGACCCTCCCTCCCGCCGACATGCCCGCGGGTACCGCCGACGGCTCCCTCATTGCCGCCGGTGGCTCTGTCGTTCCGGCGGGCCTGGCGCTTGCGACCAGCCCGGTCAGCCTCGCCGGGCTCGCCCTGCCGAACCGCTTCGTGATGGCGCCGATGACCCGCTTCCGCTCCCCCGGCGGCGTGCCCACACCCGAGGTCGCCGCCTACTACCGGCGCCGCGCCGAGAACGGCGTCGGACTGATCATCACCGAGGGCACCCTGGTCGGCCATCCCACCGCGAGCCATGAGACCACCGTCCCCCGGATGACCGCCGGCGCCGCCGAGGCCGGATGGCGACGGGTCACCTCGGAGGTCCACGCGGCCGGCGGCCGGATCACCGCACAGCTCTGGCACCTCGGCAGCGAACGCCGCGCGATCGACGGCATCGGGTCCTGGACCCCGTCGACCATGTCCACCGCGGACATCGACACCATCGTGGCGGCGTTCGCCGAGTCCGCCGTGGTCGCGGCCCGTGCCGGCTTCGACGCCGTCGAGATTCACGCGGCACACGGCTACCTGCTCGACGAGTTCCTCTGGCCGGCGACCAACCGCCGCACCGACGCCTTCGGCGGCAGCCCGTCCCGACGCGCCGCCTTCCCTGCCGAGGTCATCCGCGCGGTCCGCGCGTCGCTGCCGGCCTCGATCCCGATTATCGTCCGCTTTTCACAGTTCAAAGAACGTGCCTACGACGCCCGCATCGCCGGCTCTCCCAGCGAACTCGCCGAGATTCTCGAGGTGCTCGTCGCCGCGGGCGCCGACGTCTTCCACGCCTCCCAACGCCGCTTCTGGGAACCGGCCTTCCCCGGCTCGGAGCTCAACCTGGCAGGCTGGGCCAAGAAGCTGACCGGCCTTCCGTCGATCACCGTCGGCTCGGTCGGCCTGACCAGCGGCTTCGCCAGCTCGCCCGCGATGTCACGCCTGGTCGGCGGCCTGACCGCCGGCGAGTTCGACCTGGTCGCGCTGGGCCGCATCCTCCTCGGCAACCCGGCCTGGGTCCGCCTGGTCGCCGAGAACCGCCTCGCCGAGATCCGCGACTACGACAAGTCCGACGAGGACGTCTACTTCTGAGCGGACCGCCTACTTCTGAAGCGTGTCGTCCACCGGCGCGGCGTTCAGCGCCTCGCCCAGCAGGGCCCGCAACGCGTGGGCGTGTTCGCTCAGGGCGCGCCGGCCGGCACTGGTGAGCCGGGCGGTGGCACGGCGGCCGGTGCGGCGGACCTCGACGTATCCGGCCTCCTGCAGGCTGGTCAGCTGCTTGCTCAGCGCCGAGTCACTCAGCCCGGTCGCCTCACGCAGATAGCTGAACTCGACATGCGCCGCCGGAGCGAGCAGCGAGACGATGGACAGCCGGACCGGCCAGTGCAACAGCTCGTTGAAGCCCGGTGGTCGAGCCCCGGTCATTCCGGACCCCGAACGTCGGCCGCGGCCGCCTGTGCCCGGCCCATCCCGATGACCGCCACGACCCCGCCCGCCAAGCCGCCGATGGTGCTGGCCACCGGCACGTCTAGCAGCCGCATCACCGACCCGACGACGATGGCGGTGACCAGCATGGCTCCAGTGATGATCGCTATTGGGGCCAGCCGGAGGGCGCGCATCCGCAACCGGACGCCGGTGATGCGCTCCAGGAGAACGGCCAACCCGAGGGTCGCCAGTACACCGGCGGCCATCATGGCGATCGCCGCCCAGCCGCTCACGTCCCCGCTCGCCCAGACAACTGTCAGCGAGGCGGCGGAGCCATACGTGTACCAGGCGGGGAAGCGGCGAGGGGTGCCCTGCCGCAGGGTCTGTTCGTTTCGTCGCTGAATCTCGGCGAGCGCCTTGGCGGCCTCGTCAACATCCATGCTGGACACCTTCCCCGTGGGCAAATGTTTCCTGACAGGAAAGATACTCCAACTCTTTCCTCCGAGGCAAGAGACATGTGGCAACGGAGGCGACGGTCGACCCACCGACCGGAAGAGGCGAACGACGCCTTCGTGCGTGAAGTGCACGACAAGGGCCTTGCCTACGACCTGCCCGTGATGTCCCGGCGGCGGATGCCGACCGCGATCGGTGGCGCCGGGGCTCTGGCCGCGGCCGGTGGCGCCCTGCTCGGCGGCACCGCCGAGCCGGCCACCGCGGCGTGCGCGGCCGAGGTCGACTCGGAGGCGGCCGGACCGTACCCGGCCGACGGCTCGAACGGGCCCAACGTGCGTGCGCTCTCCGGCATCGTGCGCAACGGCATCCGGTCGTCGTTCGGCGCATCGACGACGACTGCGCCGGGTGTGCCGCTGCGGTTCTCGCTCACCGCGCTCAACGCGGCGCGCACGCCGACCGTGGGCGCCGCGGTCTACGCCTGGCATTGCGACCGGGCCGGACGATACTCGCTGCACTCCTCGGGCGTGACGGCCCAGAACTACCTGCGCGGCATCCAGGTCACCACTCGGCCGGCACGGTGACGTTCACCAGTATCTATCCCGGGTGTTACGCCGGGCGGTGGCCGCACATCCACTTCGACGTGTACTCGTCGCTGTCGGCGGCCACCAGCGCGAGCGCCCGATCCGCAAGACCTCGCAGATCGCGTTGCCGGAATCCGTCTCCCGGACGATCACCGTTCCCTGACATGGGCGGGGGGCCCCCGGGGGGGGGGGGGGGCGGGGGGGCCCCCCCCCCACCCGGGGGGGGGGGCGC
>NZ_JASCTH010000001.1:346908-496887 GCF_030009775.1 Actinoplanes sandaracinus
ACCGGCCCGAACCGGAACGTGCGCTGCACCGGTCCCTGACAGGGGCGGCCGCCGCCCTGGCGGGGCGGCGGCCTTCTCTCACCTCACCATGCCGTGCGGGTCGAGCACGTACTTACGGGCCGCGCCCTGGTCGAACTCCCGGTAGCCCTGCGGGGCCTGGTCCAGGGGAATCGGCGTGGCGTTGACGTTCTTCGCGATCTGCACCCGGTCATAGAGGATCGCCATCATCAACTGATGGTTGTACTTCATCACCGGGCACTGGCCGGTGACGAAGGAATGCGATTTCGCCCAGCCCATGCCGAGCCGCAGCGAGAGGGAACCGACCTTCGCCGCATCGTCGACGCCGCCCGGGTCGCCGGTCACATAGAGCCCGGGGACGCCGATCGCGCCGCCCGCCCGAGTCACGTCCATCAGCGAGTTCAGCACGGTCGCCGGCATCTCGGTCCCCGCGTCGCGCCCATGGCCGCGGGCCTCGAACCCGACCGCGTCGACGGCCGAGTCGACCAGCGGCTGCCCGATCGCGGGAGCCGCCCTGCCGAGGATCTGCTGCACCTGATCCACCGGGTCGCCCTGGGTCACGTTGATCGTCTCGCAGCCGAAGCTGCGAGCCTGCGCGAGCCTTTCGTCGTTGAGGTCGCCGACGATGACGACGGCCGCGCCGAGCAGGAACGCCGAGGTGGCCGCGGCCAGCCCGACCGGTCCGGCGCCGGCGATGTAGACGGTGGAACCGGTTGTCACACCCGCGCTCACACAACCGTGGTAGCCGGTCGGGAAGATGTCGCTGAGCATGGCCAGGTCAAGGATCTTCTCCAGCGCCTGGTCACGGTCGGGGAAGCGGAGCAGGTTCCAGTCGGCGTACGGCACCATCACGTACTCCGCCTGACCGCCGACCCAGCCGCCCATGTCGACGTAGCCGTACGCCGAGCCCGGCCGGTCCGGGTTGACGTTGAGGCAGACGCCGGTCTTGCGCTCCTTGCAGTTGCGGCACCGGCCGCAGGAGATGTTGAACGGCACCGACACGATGTCGCCGACCTTGGCGAACTCGACGTCCGGCCCGACGTCGACCACCTCACCGGTGATCTCGTGGCCGAGCACCAGGCCCTCGGGGGCGGTGGTCCGCCCACGGACCATGTGCTGGTCGCTGCCGCAGATATTGCTGACGACGGTCTTGAGGATCGCGCCGTGAGGTGTCCGGCGGCCCACGTTCATCTTGTTGACGCCGGGGCCGTCGCGCATCTCGTAGCCCGGGTAGTCGATCTCGCGGACCTCGACACGTCCGGGGCCCTGGTAGACAACCGCTCTGTTGCCCATGCTGCCTCCTTCGGTCACGGCCAGTCTTCACCGCAGAGTCACGCGAAGAGAACCGTCCGTAGTAGCGCATGCTGAACCACGCGCCGGCCATACGTCCCAGGTGGCATCCGGGATGCCTCCCCAGGGTGGATGACGCTTAGTGGTCCGCTCGACCAGAGTGGACGCGTGACCGGTTTCCGGAGTCGTGACGTGGCGGGCGCGTTGGCGCCGTGCTCGCTGCTGATCGCGTGGACGCGATGGGCCGCCCCGCACATGCCGGCCGGCCGGGCGATCGACGCGATCGCCTACAGCCTGGTCGCCGTCAACGCGGTGGCGCTCGCCTGCCGACGGGCCGCCCCGCGCCGGGTCCTGGCCGTCACCACGGTCGTCAGCACGGCCTACATGTTCCTCGCCTACCCTTACGGCCCGGCGTTGCTGCCGTTCGCGATCGCCGTCTACACCGTCGCCCGTCACCTACCGTGGCGCACCGCCGCGATCGCCGCCGGGGCCGCGCTACCGGTCCTCGCCTCGCACAACGTCAGCGACGGCGTGAACGTGAGCGACCTCCTCGGCGTCTTTCCCGCCAGCGGATGGGTGGTGATGCCGTTCGCCCTCGGCAGCACCCTCGCTCTGCGCCGCGCGTCGGTCGCCCGGGACAGGCGCGAGGCCATCGAACGCGGCGTCCATGAGGAGCGGCTCCGGATGGCGCAGGAGGTGCACGACATCGTCGGCCACGGTCTCGCCGCGATCAAGATGCAGGCCGACATCGCCCTCCACGTGCTCGCCAAGCAGCCGGGCGTGGCCCGCCCCACGCAGGAGGCGATCAGCACCACCAGCGCCCTGCGGATCAGGGTGACCAGCGCCTTCCGCGAGATGACGCCGCTCGACGGCGGCACCGGCATCGCCGGCATGTGTGAGCGCATCGCCACTCTCGGCGGCCGGCTCACCGCCGGCCCGGCGCCGGATGCCCGTTTCATCGTCGACGCCTGGCTCCCCGCAGTGGGCACCCCATGATCACGGTCCTGGTCGCCGACGACCAGAATCTGGTGCGGCTTGGTCTGCGCACCCTGCTGACCAGCGAAGACGACCTCACGATCGTGGGTGAGGCGGCCGACGGGCTGGCCGCCGTCGAGATGGCCGAGAAACTGCGGCCCGACGTGGTGCTGATGGACGTCCGGATGCCCGGCATCGACGGCCTGGAAGCCACCCGCCGCATCACGACCAGCGCGTTCCTGACCGCCACCCGGGTCATCGTGCTCACCACGTTCGAGCGCGACGAGTACGTCTTCGAGGCCTTGCGGCTCGGCGCCAGCGGATTCCTGCTCAAGGACATCCCGCCCGTCATGCTGCTCGACGCGATCCGCACGGTCGCCGACGGTGGCGCGCTGCTCTCGCCGTCGGTCACCCGCACCCTGGTTCGCGAGTTCGTCACCAAGGGCCCACGCCGGCTGATCCCCCACCCACGGCTCGACCGGCTCACCGACCGGGAACGCGAGGTGGTGACGCTGACCGCTGAAGGCCTGACCAACCACGAGATCGCCGGCCGGCTGGTGGTCAGCCCGGCGACGGCCCGCACCCACGTGAGCCGGGCGATGGTCAAACTGGGCGCCCGCGACCGGGCCCCAACTGGTGGTCTTCGCCTTCCCGTCAGGCCTGGCCTCGTGACAGCTCAGGAGGCCGCGCCGCGCAGGACCGCGTCGACCACGGTCTCGGCGAACTTCTCCTCCGGCACCCCCAGGTTCAGCCGCAGCATCGACTGCATCATCCCCGGCGCGGACAGCATCAGCTGCGTCATCTCGACGTCGAGGTCGGCACGCAGCTCGCCGGTCTCGACACCACGCCGCAGCACCTGGCGGGTCATCTCACGCCGGGGCTCGACGAATGCCTCATACATCCGGCCCAGCTCGGTGTCCTTGAGCAGTTCGGGGAGCAGGCAGGCGGTCACCTTGCTGTAACGCTGAGCGCGAGGTGTGCGGTGCGCCCGGACCAGGGCGATCAGGTCCTCCCGCACCGATCGGCCGGACGGTTCGGGCAGCGGCCCCTTCATCGCGCGGACTGCGTCGATGAGCAAAGCCTCCTTGTTGGGCCACCGGCGGTAGATCGTCGCCTTGCCGACGCCGGCCTTGGCTGCCACCGCCTCGATCGAGATGGCGGCGACGCTCTGCCCATCGCTCAGCAACGCCAGAACCGCGTCGAGGATGCTCTCGTCGGCTTGGGCGTTGCGGGGCCGACCAGCGGCTTTGCGCTCCTGGCCGGCCCCGGTGCTGGTGCTCATGGCGTTCATTGTTACCGAGCGGTTTACGCGTCGGCCAATTCCCGGCCCGGCACTTCAGCCGGACCCGCCGCCGTCGTGGGCGCCGAGGTGTCCGCCGGCCGCCTGCCTGGCAGCCAGAGCACCGCCACGAGGACGCCCAGCACAGCGAAGACGGTCGACCCGACAGCCGCGTAGTGCATCGCGGTGACGAACGCGGCGTTGGCCTCGTTCAGCAGCGCCGGCGCGGCCGGGCCCGCCTGGCCGGCCACCGCGTAGGCGCCGGCGATCGACTCACGGGCCAGGTCGGCGGCGGCTTCCGGCAGCCCCGCCGGCTCGGCCAGCCGGCTGCGGTAGACCGAGGAGACGACCGCGCCGAGGACCGCCACACCCAGTGCTCCGCCGAGCTGGCGGATCGTGTTGCTGATCGCCGAACCGACGCCGGCCTTCTCCCGCGGCAACGCCGACATGATCGCCTCGGTAGCCGGCGGCATCACGTTCGCCATGCCGACGCCTTGCACGAAGAACGCGACTGCGACCAGAGCGATCGGGGTTTCGATGCCGATGAACGTCCAGATGGCGAGACTGCTCGCGACCAGGATCAGACCGACGGTGCTGACCGCTTTCGGGCCGAACCGCTTGACCATCGAGGCGCTGGCCGGCGCGAAGATCATCTGGCCGAGCGCGAACGGGACGAAGAGCGCGCCCGAGGCGAGCGGACCATACCCACGGACCATCTGCAGGTAGAAGGCGCCGAAGAACATCGAGCCCATCGCTGCGAAGAAGACCAGGCCGATGATGCCGGTGGAGGCGGAGAACTGCCGGTTCGCGAAGAGGCGGACATCCAGCGACGGGAAGGCGATCCGGCGCTCGTAGAACACGAACCCGATGAGCACCAGCACGCCCGTGACGAGGGTGGACCAGGCGGCCGGCTCGCCGAAGCCGTCCTCACCGCCCTTGATCACACCGTAGGTGAGCAGGGTAAGGCCGACGATGGAGAGCAGAACGCCCAGCACATCGATCCGGCCCGGCTTCGGGTCGCGGGACTCCGGCACGAGCACGCCCACCAGCACCACACCGGCGATGACGATCGGCACGTTGATCAGGAAGACCGAACCCCACCAGAAGTGCTCCAGCAGCACGCCCCCGAGCACCGGCCCGATGGCGACGGCCAAGCCGACGGCGCCGGCCCAGACTCCGATGGCGCGGGGCCGCTCCCGCGGGTCGAAGACGTTCGCGATGATCGAGAGGGTCGCCGGCATGACGGCTGCCGCGCCGAGGCCCATCACCGCGCGGGCGGCGATGAGCTGGTCGGGCGACGACGAGTATGCCGAGATCAGCGACGCGACACCGAAGATGACGAGACCGGCGATCAGGCTGAGGCGGCGGCCCCACCGGTCGGCCAGGATGCCGGCGGTGAAGAGCAACCCGGCGAAGACCAGGGTGTACGAATTGATTGCCCACTCGAGTTCGCTCTGCGTGGCGCCGACCCCGCGGACCGGGTCAGCGATGGTGCTCATCGCGACGTTGAGCACGGTGTTGTCGAGCACGACCACCAGCAGGCTGATGACCAGCACTCCGAGAATCGCCCAGCGCCGGGGGTGCCCGGTCTGAGGTTGAGCTTGGGTCTTCATGAACGGCGTCCCCCGATACCTTTCCGAGACGGAATCGTTCCGTATCTCAGGGCAACCTATCGCCGCCCCCAGAAAAACGGAACGGTCTCGTATCGAAAGTGTCCCCGGTCACCCTGGTTACTTCTCCGCCTCGGCCCGCACTCAACCTCAAGCCCGTCCCGGTCGCCGCTCCACCCGGCCGGCTCTCACTCGGCCCGCACTCAACCTCAGACCGTCCCGGTCGCCGCTCCACCCGGCCGGCTCTCATCGTGCTCCCCCCTCGCAGCCCGGCCCGTGACCCCAGCTGGGCCGCCTCTTCCCGACGGCCCACCCCTCCCACCCCGGCACGGCCCTCCCACTCTCCACGCCCGCCTCCGGGATCCCGGCCCGCTTTCCCCGCACGGCACGGCCCTCCCACTCTCCACGCCCGCCTCCGGGATCCCGGCCCGCTTTCCCCGCACGGCACGGCCCTCCCACTCTCCACGCCCGCCTCCGGGATCCCGGCCCGCTTTCCCCACGCATGGTCGGCACGGGGCGGGGGCGGCGCAGCGGAAAAGGCAGGCCGAGTCGGCAAGGCAGTCGGACGGCCGATTCGGGCGAACGGGCGGGCACGCGTTTGGGTAGACGGACGGACGGGCTGGCTGGATGGCGGACGGCCAGGCGGACGGGCAAACGCCCGGGCAGACGAGCGGACGAGCGGACGGACGACCAGACCGCCAGGCCGGCGGACGGACGGCCGCGCGGGCAGGCTGGCGGACGGACGGCCAAGCGGGCAGACGGGACGGCCAAGCAAGTGGTCTGGCCAGGGCAGACCCGGAAGCGTGTCCAGACAAGGACGTCCCCGGCTGCGGCTGGCCGGGGACGTCAGGGGCGGAGCGGGTAGCCGGCGGCGGTCAAACGGTGACGCCGCCAGTGGTCGGGGCCGGTTCGGTGGTGGCGAGAGTGACACGCTGCGGCACCCGCACCCGTGGGATCGACGCTGCGCCCGCACCGGCGGTCGGCCGGGGCCGGCGCGGCTGGACGCGACCGGCACTGCCGCCACGCCCGGGGTAGATCAGCAGGCCATTGACCGGGTCGGGGACGGCGTCGAATGCGGCCCGGACAGCCGGCAACTCACGGAAGTCGGTCCAGGAGCCGGAGGAGAGTGAAGCATCCGAGGGACTGAAGGCGATCTCGAACAGGACGCCCCAGGAGAACGCCCGCCAGGTCCAGTCGCGGGCGCCGAAGGCGATGGCCCCGGAGACCATGATCTCCTCGTGCGTGTCGCGCCAGTGGGCCGCGGACGAGTGCGGCCCGTCCAGGACTTCGATTGACCACCAATGCAGGCTCATATCGACCACCATCGCGCCATCTAAGGTGACCCGATGCTACTGCCGCGCGGTGATCAGCTGGGCGATTCGGCACATCCGGCGGTGAAGTTGGCACCCGGCATGGCCGCAATGCCGGCAGCGGCCGCGACCTGGTCGAGCGGGCGCGTCGGCTGGGAAGACGTCCGGGAAGAGATCCAGGACGCCACAGTGGGCAAGGATCCGCCGGGGGGCGCGTCGGCCTCGGCGGACATCAACACGTCTGCGAACGCTTTCACCATCGCCCGCAGTAGATCAGGGATCGCCGATTCCAGACGATCGCGCAACAACGCGGGGACGCTCACACTCGATTCTGCGGCCATCGCAGTCTCTCCTTCGTAATCTCGACAATCCGAAGGATGTGCGGTGGCCGCCTCATTCATTCCGACAGTCCAGGTCATACACCACTTCGGTGGAGGTGACCGGCGGACGCCGACCGGGGGCACCGGAGCTACCCGGCCAGACGGCAACCCAGCCATGAGCCGCCCGGACAAGCGGCGACCCAGCCGAGGAGCAGTCCGGTCGGGAGGCGATCCGGCGGGGAACAGCCGGTCAGGAGACGACCCGACTGAGGAACCGCCAGCCGACCGGAAGGGTGCGTCGACGGGCGCACGGTGGCCAAGTCGACCCTGGCCAGCTGGTCGTGAGCGCGGTTTTCCAGCGGGTCGAGACGGTCCTCACCGCCAACTGCCAGAACTGGCCAAGATCGAACCTAGTTCGGGTGCTTCCCATGATCGCGGCCTCCTTCGCCGGTTGTAGATCTGCTGGCCGTGCGAATCCGCGGTCAAAACGGCCGTGAGACAGCGCTTCCGCACGGCCAGCAGATCAACTCACCTGAAAGCCAACAGGCGAAGGCTGGTGTCGCGCTTACACCGTTACCAAGGCGTTCCCGGCCAACCGACGACCCGGCCGGGAAACGTTGCGGTCAACGGCGACACCGCCGGAGAACGATCCGATCAATCGGCACGCTCGCCGCAGACCGGCCCAGCCCACAGCGACACCGCCGGGGAGCGTTGCGGTCAAACGGCGGGCCCGCCGCAGACCGGCTCGGCCAAGGAGGGACCCCGCCAGAGAACGGCCCAGCCAAAACAGCAAACCCGTCGAGGAACGGTCTGGTCAACGGTGATCCAGCCGAGGAGCGGTCCGGCTAAACAGCGACCTCCCCAAAGAAGGGTCCGGCCGGGCGGCGGTGCGGTTCGGTCAGGCGGCGGTGCGGCCGGAACGACCCGGCGGCAGGGCCGCATGCCGGGCCGGCAACCGGCGAGCCCGGCGGAGAGCGGGCCGCGCCGCGCTGGCCGTGCGCGCCTCCGGCAGTTGCGGGCCGGCCCAGGCCGGCAGGGCGCCGGGCGGGCTGAGGGTGCGGTCCGGCGGGATCCACAGTGGCTGTGGCGCGGACGGCGAACCCCACCACCGGAATGTGCCGTATCCCCGGACGAGCGGCGGCTGCAGGGCCGGCCAGTATGCCTCGGCGGGGATGGCGAGCCGCCAGGCCTCGGCGGGCATGAGAGCGAGCCCGGCGCGTGGCGGCGGCACCATGACAGTGCCGGGCCGGACGCCGATGGTCGCCGGTTCCTCGCCGGCCGGGGCGACGGCCGCGGGCGCCGAGGCGAGGACGATCGCCGAGCCGACGGTGACCAGGCCGGCGGCGAGGGCGGGCAGTTCCCATCCGGGACGGACGGTGTCGCCGATCAGGGTCAGCGCGATGATCGACGGCAGGACGACCTCGCCGGTCCAGTGGACGGCGGTGACCCGGCCGACCTCGCCGCCCTGCAGCGCGCTGGCGTAGAGGAGCATGCCGGTCAGGGCGAACAGGATCATCGTCCAGGTGACGGGCTCGGTGACGACGGCGACGACGGCGGTGGACGCCTGCCGCATCTCCTCCTCGGGGAACTGCAGGGCGCGGCCGGAGATCGCGGCGCCGCCGAGCGAGAACCCGCCGATCATGGCGATCAGCCCTGGCCTGCCGGTCTTGGTGGCGCCCCACCCGAGCAGCCAGAGGCACAGCAGCGCCGACACCAGGCCGATGCGGACCTGCATGGACGGCAGCATCTCGTGCTGCTGGCCGGCGGAGAGCGCGAGGACGCCGAGGGCGCCGGTGGTGCAGATGATGGCGGCGACGTCACGGCCGCGCAGTTTGGAGCCGAGGAACAGCCAGGCGGCGACCGCGGTGACGGCGAGCGAGCCGGCGAGGACCGACTCGACCACGTAGACGGCGAGGTGCTGGAGGGCGACGACCGCGCCGATCCAGGCGACGATGTCGAAGCCGATGCCGACCAGGTAGAGCGGGTGGCCGAGGGTGCTCGCCGTGCTGTGGCTGCGCTTGGCGCCGATCGCCTGGAGGATCGAGCCGATCGCATAGCTGAACGCGCCGAACACGGCCACACCCAGCGCGAACCAGCTCATGGAGGTCATCGCCAACCCCCACCAAGATCACGCTGAGTGGATCGATCGGTCACGCTCAGATCATATGACCGGAAAGAGATCCATGCGACCCCGTGTTCACCACCTCCGCAATCCGCCGCAGATCGCCCGGTCCACATCGGTGGTCGACGGGCAGGGTCAGCATCCGGTCGCCCAGGTCCGCGGCCTCGCGGTCGCCACTCCAGAACCCGGACCGGTCCTGCCGCCAGTGCACCGGCGCGAAGATCCGGTTGCCGGCCAGGAACGCCAGCAGCTCATCGCGCGCCCCGGCCGACGGGCACGTCAACTGCACCCGGAAACCCCCACCCCCAAGGATCTCGAAACCATCCGGGGTACGCCCGGCGAGCGCCGCCTCCACCTCGGCCCCGTTGCGGGCGCTTGCCGCCCGTACCCCGTTGATGTCTAGAAGCGCAAGCATCGCCGCGGTGAAGGCGGACGCCGGCGCCGCGCTGCCGAGAAGCTGGTGTTCGCCCTGCTGTTGCAGGGCGCGGAAGCGGTCCTTGGGCACCGGCCGCCCCTCCAGCCAGGCGGCCTTGAGCAGCATCGCCGCCAGTTTCAGGTCGGCGCCGGCGGACGTCGCACCGGACGGCTCCGGCAGGTCGAGCCCGCGCGGCGACCACAGCAGGCCGCCGTCCGGCAGCGGCAGCGTCTTGCGCAGCGAGGCGACCGCGTAGGCGGCCGTGCTGGCGCAGGCCCAGGTGCTGAACGGGTCGTGTGAGTGGTCCTCGATCACCGTGACGTCCGGGTGCGCCCGCATCCACGCGTCCCACGCCGTGCCGTCGTCGCGGCCGAACAGGTTCTGTGCGAGGACGACGTCGCCGCCGGTCACGCGCAGCGTCTCCCAGTGCGGCCCGCGCCGGTCCGGCAGGTGCCGGTACCAGGCGATCGGCGCCTGGTGGGCGAGCGTTTCGGCGACGCCCATGCAGAAGTAGGTGGGCACGTGCAGCCGCCCGGCCGGGGCGAGCAGCCGCAGCAGCGCGCTGAGCGCCCCGCACCCGGTGGCGAAGAGCTCCCGCCGGGCCGGCAGCCAGCCGGGCAGGCCGCCCCGCTCGGGATCGAGCAGGGCGGCCGGGTCCCAGTGGTACTCCGAGCCGATCTCGCGGGGCGGCTCAGGCGGCACGGCTGACCTCGTGCTGCGGCGCCGGTTGGGGTTGGGGTTGGGATTCGGCTGTGGCCCGGGTGATGTTGTGCTGGTCGACGTGGACCGGCGGCTCGCCCCGGTTCAGGGTGACCGCGGTCCGCCAGAGGATGCTCAGGTCGAGCCGGGGCGACCAGTTGTCGACGTACCAGCGGTCGAGTTTGAAGCGCTGCGGCCAGTCGATGTCGTCGCGGCCGTTGACCTGGGCCCAGCCGGTGATGCCGGGTTTGACCTCGAGGCGGCGGGCGTCCTCGGGTGAGTAGCCGGCGACCTGCGGGAGCACGTCGGGGCGCGGGCCGACCAGGTTCATCTGGCCGAGCATCACGTTGATCAGCTGGGGCAGCTCGTCGAGGCTGGTCCGACGCAGGAAGCGGCCGCACCGGGTGATCCGCGGGTCGTTCTCGACCAGGCCGAACGGGTCGTCGATGCCGAGTTGGGCGCTCATCGCGACCGCGTCGTGCACCATCGAGCGGAACTTCAGCATCCGGAACGGCACGCCGTCCTTGCCGGCCCGGTCCTGGACGAAGAGGACGCCCTTGCCGTCGGCCGTCCGGATCCAGGCGGCGAGAGCCAGCATCACGGGGCTGAGCAACAGGAGCATGACGAAGGCGATCAGCCGGTTGAGGCCGTTCCAGAGCAGGCGTTCGAGGTCCACGATTACCTCCGGGGAGAGAGCTAGAGCGACTCGACGGCGGGTCCGGTGAGGCGGTGCCGGGTGTCCAGCACGTAGCGCGCGTGTTCGAGGACCAGGTCCAGGTCGAAGTCGTCGTGGTCGGCGAGCAGGACCACGGCGTCGGCGGCGGCGATCTGGTCGGCGGTCAGCGGCACCCGCTCGACCCGGCTGTCGACGTGGGAGTCCTCGACGACATGCGGGTCGGCGGCCCGCACGACCGCTCCCATGTCCAGCAGCAGGGTGGCGACCCGCCGCGCCGGCGACTCCCGGGCGTCGCCGCTGTTCTTCTTGTAGGCGAGGCCGAGCAGCAGGACCGTGGCGCCGTTGACCGACTTGCGCCGCTGGTTGAGGGCGGCGACCAGGCGGCGTACGACGTAGTCCGGCATGTGGTTGTTGATGTCGTTGGCGAGTTCGACGAACCGGAAGCTCTGGCCGAGGGTCCGCTGCACCCGCCACGACAGATAGGACGGGTCGATCGGCAGGCAGTGCCCGCCGACGCCGGGGCCGGGCACGAACCGCATGTAGCCGAACGGCTTGGAGCTGGCGGCGCTGATCGCCTCCCAGACGTCGATGCCGAGGTCGTGGGCGTACACCGCGAGTTCGTTGACCAGGGCGATGTTGACGTGCCGGAAGGTGTTCTCGAGCAGCTTGGCCAGCTCGGCGACCTTGGGATCGGAGACCGGGACGGTCTGCTCGACGACGGAGGCGTAGAAGGCCTGGACCGCGGCGAGCGAGGCCGGGTCGATGCCGGAGACCACCTTGGGGGTGGTGACCAGGTTCCACTCCTTGTTGCCCGGGTCGATGCGCTCGGGGCTGTATCCGAGGTGGAAGTCGACGCCCGCGATCAGCCCGGAACCCTCCTCCAGCAGCGGCGCCACCAGCTCGGTGGTGGTGCCGGGATAGGTGGTCGACTCCAGCGCGACGGTCGCGCCCGGCCGCAGGTAGCGGGCCAGGGTGCGGGCCGAGTCCTCGATGTAGGTCAGGTCGGGGCTGCCGTCGCGCAGCGGCGTCGGGACGGCGATCACCGCGATGTCGAATCCGGCGCACGAGCGCGGGTCGGACGACGGGTGGAACGAGCCGTTCGCGAGGATCCGCTGGAGGGAGGCCGAGGAGACGTCGTCGACGTACGACTCCCCGGCGGCCAGTCGCTTGATCCGCTCGTCGTCGACGTCGAACCCGACGACCGTGTGCCCGACCTCGGCCGCGCGGACCGCGAGCGGCAATCCCACGTATCCCTGACCGGCGATGACGACCCGCATGGGCGTGCTCTCCTTACGACTCTTCTCCGACCGGAACTTGCGTCTGCGGTTCACGACCGCAGGCCCGGCGGGACGGCGACCGACTCGGGACGGCGCTGTTTGCCGGCGATGACGGGATGCGGCTTCTTGGGCAGGGCCGGGCTCGCGGAGAGCCAGTGCAGGACGGCGATCAGGTCCTCGCGCGGCGCCGACGCGTCGAGCAGTGAGAGGACGGCTCCGTCCAGCGGCGGCACCGGCGCCTGGGAGATCAGCGGATGGTTCGGCCGGTGGTCCGGCTCGCCCGGTCCGAGCAGGATCTCGGC
Source organism: Actinoplanes sandaracinus (assembly GCF_030009775.1). GTDB lineage: Bacteria > Actinomycetota > Actinomycetes > Mycobacteriales > Micromonosporaceae > Actinoplanes > Actinoplanes sandaracinus. Next base: position 359,202 of record NZ_JASCTH010000001.1, read on the forward strand.
GATCTTCTCGCCCGGGCGCAGTCCGGTGTAGACGATCTGGATGTGCTGCTCGGCGGCTTCGGCGATGCGCTTGGCGACGTCGGCGATCCGGACCGGCTCGCCCATGTCCAGCACCAGCACCTCGCCCTTGCTCTCCAGCGCGCCCGCCTGGACGACCAGCCGCACCGCCTCCTGGACGGTCATGAAGTACCGGTTGACGTCGGGGTGGGTGACGGTGATCGGGCCACCGGCCTCCACCTGCGCGGCGAACGCGGTGAGCACGGAGCCGCGGGAGCCGAGCACGTTGCCGAACCGGACGCTGCAGTAGGTGCCGGACGCCGCGGCGTCGGCGGCCGCGGTCAGCCGCTCGGTGATCCGTTTCGAGTAGCCCAGGACGCTGCACGGGTCGGCGGCCTTGTCGGTGGAGATGTTGACCAGCCGGTCGACGTTGTGCCGGATCGCGGTCTGCAGGATCTGGTACGTGCCGATGATGTTGGTCTTGAGCGCCTCGGACGGGTGCATCTCCAGCAGCGGCAGGTGCTTGAGAGCCGCGGCGTGGAAGACCACGTGCGGCTTGTGCTCGGCGAACACCTCGTCGAGGCGCTGCTGGTCGCGGATGTCGGCGACGACCAGGTTGCGGTCGTCGAGCATGCCGCGGCCGTCCAGGGAGAGCTGCACGGCGTGCAGTCCCGACTCGTCGCGGTCGAGCATGACCAGCTTCTCCGGGTTGAACCGGGCGACCTGCCGGCACAGCTCGGAGCCGATCGAACCGCCGGCGCCGGTGACCAGCACCCGGCGGCCGGACAGATAACCGGCGACCGCGGCCAGGTCGATGCCGACCTCTCGGCGGCCGAGCAGATCCTCGTGGCTGACCGGGCGGATGTCCTCGACCCGGACGGTGCGGCCGAACAGCTCGACCACCGGCGGAACGACCTTGAGGTCGACGTTGAGCGGCTGCGCCAGATCGGTGAGCTTGCGGATCAGGTCGGCGCTGGCGCTCGGAATGGCGATGACCACCGCCTCGGCGCTGAACCGGCGGACCACCTCGGCCATGTCGTCGCGGGTGCCGACGACCGGGACGCCCATCACCCGGAAGGTGCGCTTGGCCGGGTCGTCGTCGAGCAGGGCGACCGGCACGTACCGGCTGCGCGGGCTGCGCAGCATCGCCCGGATGACCTGGGTGGCGCCCTCGCCGGCGCCCATCACCACGACCCGGGCGCCGTGCTCCGGCGACGGCCGCAGGCGGCTGTCCTGCATGGAGCGGACCATGTAGCGGACACCGGCGGTGAGCACCAGCGCGATCAGCCCGGCGCCGATGATCGCCGAGCGCGGCACCAGCCGGCCCAGCACGGTGTCCAGGAGCAGGATTACGGGTGTGGCCACCGCGGCGGTCTTCACCAGTGCGGCGATCTCCTCGAAGCAGCCGTACGCCCAGCGGCCGGTGTAGAGGCCGAAGTGGATGCCGGCCGCGGTGTGCACCACCGCCGCGACCGCGGAGAGCGCGATGAGGCCGAAGAAGCCGACCTCGTTGATGTGGCCGTCGTGCCGGAGCAGCGTCGCGATCAGCAACGCGGCGGCCAGCGCCAGCGCGTCGATGACCGCCCGCGCGGCGCGGCCCGGCAGAGCCCGGCGGTACCACGGGACCGGGCTCGGGCCCGGGCCTGGCCACTCGCCGGGGGTCGCGTCGGCTCCTGTGCCGCCGGACGCGCGTCGCCGTACCTGCATGGATTCCCCCTCGTACGATGCCGGCGCAGCCGGCCGCGGATCCTTCGCTCGTGCAAGGCTGAAGTCGAGAACAAAGAAGAGCGAGCGCTGGCAAACGCATTCCCTCGGACAGTGAAATGCGGCCGCGACTCGCTTACGCAACGCCCCTTCCGGCCTTTCGCAAAATCAGCGTTCCAGTCGGAGAGAGCGGTTTACAGTAGCAATTGTCATACGGTACGTGAGGAATCCTCATTTTCACCGTTTCCGCGTGAGCAGGCCCTTGATCGGCATTTCCTTCAGATACTTTCGGGCGCCCGGCATGGCCATTCGGCGGAGGATGTCATACCGAGCGTGAGAACCTCTCGCCTTAGGCGTGACATCTGCGACTTCCGTCGCGACGCCGTTTCCGGCAGCGTCTTTACGGCGGGTTTCACAAGCGTTCTGTCGAGAATGCGACCGGGGGACAAAGAATGAGGGTGCTGCACGTCATCAGCACGCTGGGTCCGGGTGGGGCCGGGCACCAACTGCGGTTGCTGGTACGCCGGCTGCCGTACGAGAGCGAGATCGCGACACTGGGGCCGCCGGGCGCCGACGCGGAGATCATGGACGCGCGGGTGCACCGCGTCACCAGCACACGTGACCACGACCCCGCCGCGGTCCGGCGGCTGCGCCAGCTCATGCACACCGGCCGGTACGACATCGTGCACACCCACCTCTACCGGGCCTGCGTGCAGGGCCGGATCGCGGCCCGGCTGGCCGGGGTGCCGCACGTGGTAGCGACCGAGCACCACCTGGGCACCGAGGTCATCGAGGGGCGCCGGGCCTCCGCCGCCGTCCGCGCCCTCTATCTGGCCGGCGAACGCCTCGGCCAGATCACCATCGCCCCCTCCCCGGTGATCGCCGGCCGGCTGCGCGCCTGGGGGGTACCGGAGCGGCGGATCACCACGATCCCCAAGGCGATCGACACCGACGAGTTCCGGTACGACCCGGCACTGCGCGCCGCCGCCCGCGCCCGGCTCGGCATCGCGCCGGAGCTGCCGGTGATCGGCGGTGTCGGCCGGCTCGAACCGGACAAGCGCTTCGACCTGCTGATCCGGGCGATCACGGAGGTGCCGGAGGCGGTGCTTCTGCTGGCCGGCGACGGGTCCGCGCGGGCCGACCTGGAGCGGCTCGCACAGATCGAGGGCGTCGCCGACCGGGTGCTGTTCACCGGAGCGGTCACCCACCCCCGCGAGACGCTCTGCGCCATGGACGTCTTCGCCTCCCCCGGCCAGGCGACGTTCGGGCTGGCCACGCTCGAGGCGGTGGCCGCTGGGCTGCCGGCCGTCTACGGCTCCTGTGTGCCGCTGGAGGAACGCGCGGCCGCCCGCGCCGCGATCCGCGGCACGCACCGGCTCTCCCAGGACCGGGAGTCGCTGCCGCGGGCGCTGCGCGCCGAGATGCTGTGCCTCGCCGAACGGCGCGGCGCGCGGTTGCCGTCGCGATCAGCGGGCGTACGGTACGACGCCGATCATCTGGTCGCCTCGGTGGGCCGCCTCTACGAGGGGATCTCGGCCCGGCCGGTGCGGCGCCGGGTCATCGGGCCGCTGCTGACGTATCGCGGGCGGTTCGCACGGTTCGGACGAAAGAACAGCTTTCCACTGCCCGGCGGAAGTGTGCGGAACGCATGAGCCGCCGGAACCCCAGACAGCCGAGCCAGGTGCCGAGGGTGTTGGACATCAGGTCGTTGACGTCGGCCCAGCGGTTGCCGTCGACGGTGAACAGCATGACCAGCTGGATCGTCTCGATGGCGAGGCTGATGAGGAACCCGGTCCGCACCAGCCGGCGCTCCTCGCGCATCCCGAAGAGCAGATAGAGGAGCCCGGCCAGCGGCAACGTCATGATCGTGTTGAGCGCGAAGTCGAGCGGCCGCATCTCCAGCAGCGGGATGAACATGAACCGGTAGTGGTCGGGGTCGTAGTCGCCACCCCAGGCCATGTGCATCGGCAGCAACGTGGCGCCGAGCACGGCCACCGCGTACCACCCCGCGAACCAGCCCAGGAGCAGCCGGCCGGCGGTCAGCAGCCCCCGGCGGCGCAGAAACAGCCCAGTGAAGATCATCAGTGCCACGCCGAGGGGCAGGAGCACGGGCAGCGCCGGGATGTCGATCTGATGGGTTGGCATCCGTTTCCACGGTACCTTCGCCGGCGATTCTCAGCGGAGCCAGCCCTGCTTCCGGGCGATACGGATCGCATCGAGACGGTTACGCGCCCCGGTCTTGGAAATGATCGCGGAAAGGTAATTGCGGACCGTTCCGCCGGACAGATACAGCCGCCCCGCGATCTCCTTCACCGAGTCGCCTTCCGCCGCCAGGCCGAGCACCTCCAGCTCGCGTGTGCTCAGCCCGCGGTCGGTGTTGAGCGACGCCGCCTGCAGCATCGGCGACACCACCCGCTCGCCACGGGCCAGGCGCCGCACCGCGTCCGCCAGCATCGTCGGCGAGCTGTCCTTGACCAGGAAGTTCAGCCCCCCGTTCCACCGGCGCGGCGGGAGCATGCCGCGCTTGGACGGATCGCACAGCAGCAGCATCGAGCAGGACGGGATCGCGGTGTGCAGCGCGTCGGCCATCGGCAGGACCTGACTCACCATGTACTGCGTGTCGATCACGACGACGGTGGGCCACAGCTGCGCGGCACGCTGCGCCAGATCACCGTTGATCGGCAGGGTGTCCACGTAATGCATGTCCGGTTCGGTCTCGAGCAACGCTCTCACGGGGACACCGAAGTATCCCTCGTCTCTCACCACAACGACCCGGATCATCACACCACCTCGCCGATGGACGCCGGCGCCGGCCGGTTCGTCGACCTTCGCAGAACGTCGGACGCACTTACCTTTCTATCGCCCCGTGTCCATTCGGTGGACCTCGGGGCGACAGATCTTCCGGTGATCCAGGAAAACAGATGTCCTCCCAGTTCAGCGACGATCCGTGCCAATGAAGATCACCATTGGTCACACACATAACGTAACTGGCCGACGCGCTCTGCGCACCTGTCCATAGCCGATCGAACGAGTCAGGTATGCCGGATCAACTTAACGGGAGTCGGAAATTTCCTGGACATCGATCATTTACTCCTCGGAAACCTGGCGGATGTCCCGCTATATCTGGACCAAAGGTACCGGGAACTGATCGATTTTCGCCATTCCGATCACCTGAAAGTGATAACGGTTCCCCCTTCGCAACCGGACCGTTATGCCGCCCATTCTTGATCTTCGGAAAACGAGAAAACCTCATCCGACCGAAAACGATTATGTCCATCCCTCGCCCGAGTGGCTCACGGCCGCTCTCCTCCGGGGTGTACGGCCGCAGCGGCGTCCGGCCCGTGCCCGGGCTCACCGAACCGGCCCGGCGTCGCCGACGGAAACCGGGTCACCCCGGGCGCCGTCTTACCTGGTCCGGCACAGCAGCCGGCGGGGAGGCGGACGGTGGCACCGGCGCGGAGGCGGTTGCGGTCCAGTGCTGGGGCACACCGGCGCGCCAGTGCTGGGGCACACCGGCGCGGGACATGCCCGAAAGACGCGCCGGGGCCGTGCCCCGCGCGGGCCTCGCGGGGGACGGGCGGGACGGGATGAGTGCGGTTGACGGCTGCGCCGAGCGTACGAAAGCGGATTGATCGGCCCTTGAATTTCGGGCTGACAAGGCTTGCGCCGAGGATGTACGCTCCCCGGCAATGGATACCTTCGCGAATGGAACGGGGGTCTCGTTCACAAAAGGTGAGTGCTGATGCGCTCTCTTGCGGTGAACGGGAAGGCCCGTCTTCTCCACTGGCGGCGCGTGCGGAATTTCGCCGTGCCGGCCTCGATGATCGAAACTGCTACCGCCCGCCGGCTCGCCGGGGATTGGGCCGGGGCGTGCGCTGCCGCCCGCGTCGATGTGGATCTTGATTTCCGTGCGGTGACCCGTGCCCGTGGACGTGCGTTCGCGGGAGTCCTTCGTGCCGACCTGCGGCGGCTCGCACCTGACCTGCTGCGATGGCATCTGCCACGAGCCGCCGGGGACGGCCTGTTGCGGCCGGGCCTGACCCTGTCGCTGGCCCGCTACGCCGATCCCGGCCATGAGCTGCACCTGGTCGTCCGGACCGCGCCGGCCTGGGCGGACGCCGGGCAGCGGATCAGCCTGGCGTTGTGGGATTCCACTGCCGACGATCCGGGGCCGCACCCGCGGTCACGGCCCGACCGGCGGTTCCGGCTGGACCTGCATCAGCACCTCTGGGCCGCGGACCGCGTCGTGGACCTGCGCGAACGATGTGGCATCGCGCGCGGCTCGGGCTCGTCCCACGAGACGATGACGGCCGACGAGATGGGGGCCGGAGCGCGAGCTCCGGAAACCTGGACCACAGAAGCCTGGACCGCCGAGGCTCGGACCGCTGAGGCCTGGATGGCCGAGGTGCCGGCGAGTCACGGTTATGCCGTGCACCGGTGGCGGGCAGAGGCGGAGATCCTGCGCGTGGCCGACCGGTATGACGGGCCGGTCGTCGTCCGGCTCGGCGGCGGGCGTCGCCTGCTGCTGGACGAGGACGGCCGTGGCACCCGCTTCACCGACGCGCGGGAGAGGACGACGGGCGCGGTCCTGCCCTATGCGGCCACCTGTCTGCCGCTCGACCTGGAACTCCTTCACGCCGGGCTGATCGGCGTGGACGACCTTCACCCTCTCGTCGCGGAGGCGCTCACGGACGAGGCCTCGCCGGGCTTCGCGGAACCGCGGGCCACGACGAACGCCGAGACGCCACCGATCACCGTGGGATTCGCGGGGTCGCGCGCTGACCAGGGCGCCCGGCCGGGGACGCGCCGCCACGGCGAGACCCGCCCGCCGGGGGTGAGCGAGGGCGTCCGGCTGGTCGAGTGCTGCGGCCGGACGCACCGGCTCGCGCTCACCGACGGGGTCTTCGTGCCGCTCGACCACTCGTCCGAGGACCTGCGCCGGGAGGAACTGCTGGCTTCGCTCGGCGGGCCGCCGCTGCCGTGCCTGCGGGTGATCGCCTCCGAAGCACGCAGCCCGGATCGCCTCGACGAGATACGGGCCCGGCTGGACCACGGTGATCACGCCGGCGCGCTGGCCATCGTCGAGGCGCTGCTCGGGCCCGGGGCCCGGCTGCCGGACGGCCCGTTGCTGGACGCTTTCACTGATGCCACCGAAGCCCGGATCACGCACGGCCTCTACCGCGCCGGGCTGACCACACGTGTCCCGGCCTGGGCGAACGCCCGGGTGCCGGCCTGGTTGCGGGTCGCGCCCCACCTGCGGTCGGCCCGCACCGGCCGCACCTGCCGCTCCAGCCGCGACGGGCGGCCCCACCGCGCCGGACGCACCGGGCGGGCCGGGCGATCCGGCCGGGTCAACGGGGTCCGGCGCGCCTGCCGGGCCGAGCGCGCCGACCGGGCCGGCCGGCGGGGACGGCATCACCGGCTGCCGAAGTGGGCCGTCGCAACCTCGTGACCGGGACGTTCGCCCCGCTTCGTGCGGGTGCCCTCCCCCGCACACCCTCCTCCGTGGCCGCCGTGCGGCCACCCGTCTCCCCCAAGGTGATCGACGTGATGCTGACCGACCCCACCCTGCCCGCCGCCGCCGAACTGCTCGCGCTGCTCACCACCACCGGCACCGAACCACGGCCGGACCACCAGCTCGAAGCCCTCGCCCTGGCCGTCGCCGCCGACCTGCCGGTGCTGCTCTGGGGCGAACCGGGCATCGGCAAGACAGCCACCCTCAACCAGCTCGCCGACGGCCTCGGGCTGCCGCTCACCACGGTGATCGCCAGCGTGCACGAGCCGTCGGACTTCGCCGGCCTGCCGGTCGTCGGCGACGACCCGGCGGTGCAGGGTGTGCCGATGGCGCCGCCGGACTGGGCGGTGAAGCTGGTCCGGACCGGGCACGGCCTGCTGTTTCTGGACGAGCTGTCGACCGCGCCGCCGGCGGTGCAGGCGGCCCTGCTGCGGGTGGTCCTGGAGCGGCGGGTCGGCGCGTTGCGGCTGCCCGACGGAGTACGGATCGTGGCCGCCGCCAATCCACGGTCGTCCGCCGCCGACGGGTGGGAGCTGAGCCCGCCGCTGGCCAACCGGTTCGTGCACCTTCAGTGGGCTTTCGAGCACGACGTGGTGGTCCGCGGCCTCGGCGGAACCTGGCCCCGGGCCACGCTGCCCCGGCTCGACGCGGCGGGACTGCCGCAGGCGGTCGCGCGGGCACGGCGGGCGATCTGCGGATTCCTGGAGGCACGGCCGACGCTGGTGCACCGGTTGCCGGACAGTGAGACCCGCCGGGGCGGGCCGTGGCCGTCACCGCGCAGCTGGGACATGACGTTGCGGCTGGTCGCGTTCGCCGTCGCCGCCGGCACGTCCCGCGAGGTGCTGTCGATGCTGGTCCGCGGCACGGTGGGCGACGGGCCCGGCCTGGAACTGCTGGCCTTCATCGACCGGATGGACCTGCCCGACCCGGAGTCGCTGCTCGCCGACCCCGGCTCGGCGATCCTGCCGGAACGCGGCGACCTGCGGCAGGCGACGCTCGACGGTGTGGTCGAGGCGGTCCGTAAGCGGCCGGAGCGGGCCCGCTGGGACGCGGCCTGGGCGGTGCTGGTGCGGGCGCTGGAGACCGGCGCTCCCGATCTGGTGGTGGTGCCGGCGTCCACTCTGGCCTCGCTGCGCCGCGACGACTGGTCGGTGCCGGCGGCGATCGAACGGCTCGCCCCGGTGGTGACGCTCTCCCGGCGGGTGGGTGCGAGCCGATGACCACCGTGGAAGCTCCCCGGCGGGCGGAACTCTCGACGGAGCAGGCGGAGAAGCTCTATGCCGCGCGGCTGTTCGCCGCACAGAAGAGGCCCTATCTGGCGACGGCGCTGTTCGCGTTGAGACCGATCGTGTCGTGGAGCGTGCCGACGATGGCGGTCGACCGGTTCTGGCGCTGCTATGTCTCCCCCGCCTTCGTGACCGTCACCCCGATGCGGGAGCTGGCCGCGGTCTGGGTGCACGAGGTCTCCCACCTGCTGCGTGACCATCACGGCCGGGGCGAGCGGCTGGCGGCGGCGAAGGACCTGACCGAGCCCGGCGACCGGTTGCGGATGAACATCGCCGCGGACCTGGAGATCAACGACGACGCGTACGGCGACGGCCTGCCCACTCCCACCGGGGCGCCCCATCCGGGCATGCTGGCGCTGCCGGCCGGCCGGCTCATGGAGGAGTACCTGCCGCAGATCTCGATCCGCCGGTACTCCCGGCACCTGATCTGGCTGGACTGCGGCAGCGGCGCCGACGGTCTCGACCGGGCGTGGGAACTCGGGCCGGACGGCGCGCACGGCCTCGACGAGCAGGAACGAGCCCTGGTCCGCCACCGGGTGGCGCAGGGCATCATCGGCCACCCGGGCAGCGCCCCGGCCGGCTGGCGACGCTGGGCGACGAAAGTGGTCCACCCGCCGCAGCAGTGGCGGCGGCTGCTCGGCGCCGCGATCCGGTCGGCCGCGTCGGCTCCCGGCGTCGGCGAGGACTACGTCTACAGCCGCCCGGCCCGCCGGTCGGCGAGCCTGCCCGGGGTGATCCTGCCGAGCCTGCGGCGCCGCCCACCCCGGGTCACCGTGGTCGTCGACACCTCCGGCTCGGTGAGCGACAGCGAGCTCGGCAGCGCTCTCCTGGAGGTCGCCGCGATCGCCCGCGCGGTCGGCGGCGGGCGCGACATGGTCCGAGTGCTGTCCTGCGACGCCGCCACGCACGTCGCGGGCCCGGTCTGCGCCGCCGAGGGGATCTCGCTGATCGGCGGAGGCGGCACCGACATGCGTTCGGGGCTCGACCAGGCCCTCACCGCCCGTCCGGCCCCCGACGTGGTGGTGGTCCTGACCGACGGCCAGACTCCGTGGCCGGGCCGGAAGCCGCCGTGCCGGACGGTGGTCGGCCTGTTCCGCCGGCCCGTCCACGTCGACGAGGACAACCCCGACTACCACCCGGAAGGTCCGCCCGACTGGGCCCGGGTGGTCACCATCGGCTGACTCCTCGCCGTGCCGCAGACGCGCCGCCAGGCGGCTCACCCGCGACGATCCACCGGGATCGGCCGCGGGGATCGGGGGGCCGCCTGGTGGCGTCACATCACCAGGCGCTGGTGCGGGCCGGCGAGGACGGCGGCGCCCTCGTCCACGCCGAAGGGCGGAGCACCGGCCCGCACTCCGGTAGCCGACCGCTTCGAGCCGTCGCCCTCGACGGAACAGGCGAGGCCGCCCGGCAGCGGTGGCCGGGCGGCCTCGTGGTCAGGCCGGGGCGGGACGGCCCCGGACGGTCAGTGCAGGACGACCGGCGGGGCGGTGGCGCCCTTCTCCGCGTCGGCGAGGTGGACCACCTCGCGCTTGCGGGGCAGGAACAGCGCCGGGACCAGGGTCAGCGCGGTCAGGACGAAGCCGACCACGAACGTGGTGGCGAACGAGTCGGCGGCGAAGTCCAGGCCCCGCTGCAGCAGGCCGGGGTCGGGGATGGTGGCCGCCACCTTCGGGTCCATCTGGGCGGCGATCGCGAGCCCGGCCTCGGTGATCGGGTCGCCGGTCACCGGGTTGGTCATCCCGGGGATGGCGGGCGACTCGTTCAGCCTGGAGGTCAGGATCACCGACATGACGGCGCCGCCGACCGAACCGGCGATCTGCTGAAGGATGTTCAGCAGGGTGGAGCCGCGGGCGACCTCGTGGTTGGTGAGGGTGCGCAGCGCCGACGTCATGATCGGCATCATGGTGCCGCCCATGCCGAGGCCCATCACGAACAGCGAACCGCACAGCAGGACGTAGGACGTGTCCGTGTCGACCTGGGTGAACGTGAAGAACCCGGCCGCGATCAGCAGCAGCGCGAACGGCACGGTCCGCCCGACCGGCACCTTGTCGGCGAGCATGCCCGCGATCGGCATGGTCACCATGGCGCCGATGCCCTGCGGCGCCATGAGCAGGCCGGCGTGCAGCGTCGACTCGCCGTGGATCTGCAGGAAGTAGCTCGGGAAGAGAAGGCCCGCGCCCATGAAGGCGACGGTGAAGACGGAGAGCGTGATGGACGCGACCGTCAGGTTGCGGTTGCGCAGCAGCCGCAGGTCGAGCAGCGGGTGCCTGGGCTTGAACGAGTAGAGGACGAACCCGATCACCAGCAGGCCGCCGGCGAGCATCGGGATCCACACCTTGTTCGCTGTGATGGTCTGCTCCTCGGGCAGCGTCGAGACGCCGTAGAGGAAGAGCGCGAGGCCCGGCGAGAGCATGAGCATGCCGATGAAGTCGAACGACTCGGACGGCTCGGGGTTGTCCTTCGGCAGCACGATCTGGGCATAGATCAGCGCGATCACACCGATGGGCAGGTTGATCAGGAAGATCCATTCCCAGCTGTACGAGTCGATCAGCCAGCCGCCGAGGATCGGGCCGCTGATCGGGCCGAGCAGCATCGGGATGCCGAGGACCGCCATCAGCCGGCCGATCCGCTCCGGCCCGGCCGCCCTCGTCATGATCGTCATGCCGAGCGGCATGAGCATGCCGCCGCCGAGGCCCTGGAGAACCCGGTAGGCCACGAGCTGGCCGATGTTGTCGGCGGTGGCACACAGCACGGAGCCGAGGGTGAACAGCAGGAGCGCGGTCATGTAGAGCCGTTTGGTGCCGAACCGGTCGGCGGCCCACCCGGAGAGCGGGATGACCGTGGCGAGGGCCAGCGTGTAGCCGGTCATCGTCCACGCGACCTCGGCATAGGTCGCGTTGAACACGGTCTGGAACGTCGGGATCGCGACGCTGACCACGGTCACGTCGAGGATCGACATGATGGCGCCGAGGACGACTACCCCGGCGATCTTGAGAACGGCGCCGTCCAGCTTTGCCGGCGCCGCCACGGGTTGACTCTTCACAGCATCTCCACAGGTAGGGCGGCCACGGGGAGCCTAGCGACGGGGTACGACGCCCACCTGAGATTTATCGTCGCCACCGGAATCTCCCGGCCCGGATCGGCGCGCACCTGCCGAAGCGAGTATTCCCAGGCCATTGGCGGTCCAGTGCAGCACGAACGGGGCGATGAGACCCCCGCCGACCTCCCGCAGGAAGCTGAGAACAAACCCCGCGAGGGTGGTGAACGCCACTTCTGCCGGGGCGGGCAGATGCCACAGCCCGAACAGAACCGCCGTCACCACGTAGGCCCAGACCGCTCCGTGATCATGATAGAGCAGGGTCCACAGCACTCCGCGGAACGCGATCTCCTCGAAGATCACCGTCGCGAGCGGCACCCCGAGCAGCGCCTTGCGGACCGGGTTCGGATGGTTGCGGGCGCCGAGAGCCCGGCGCGCCGCGGGGATCAGCAGCGCGATGCCGTATCCCGCCGCGACGATCAGGAACGCGACCAGCGCGTACCCCCAGCCGGCCCGGGTGAGGCCCACCTCATCGGGCGTGAGCCCGGAGACCGCGACCAGCAGAGCCGCGGCGAGCGGCCCGGTGAAGGGTTGCGCCCGGGCCGGGCCGCGGCGGTTCCAGACGCGGACCGCCACCATGATCAGCAGAACTCCGGCGATGACCACACGTAGACGTTAATCGCTGGACGCGGGTACGGGGCCTCTCTACGGTTGGCGCATCATCGCGACCCGGAGAGGAGACACGGCCATGCGCTACCGCACCGCCGTCGTCATCCCCGTGTCGCGTTTCGAGCTGATCCTCGTGTCTGGTGTGCCCGGCTCCGGCTGCGCCACCGGGGCTGGTCGCTGCCTGTAACAGGCGCAGTCCACCGTCCGATCAGACTCGAAAGACCTCAGAGACATGCATGCCCAGAAGATCCGGAACATCGGCATCCTCGCCCACGTCGACGCCGGCAAGACCACCCTCACCGAGCGGATCCTGTTCGCCACCGGCACGACCTACAAGACCGGTGACGTGGACAGCGGCAACACCGTCACCGACTTCGACCCCCAGGAACGGGATCGTGGCATCACCATCTTCGCCGCGGCGGTCAGCTGCGACTGGGCCGGCCACCGGCTCAACCTGATCGACACGCCCGGCCACGTCGACTTCTCCGACGAGGTCGAGCGGTCGCTGCGTGTCCTGGACGGCGCGGTCGCCGTCTTCGACGGCGTCGCGGGGGTGGAGCCGCAGTCCGAGAGCGTCTGGCGGACCGCGGACCGGTACGGCGTACCCCGCATCGCCTTCGTCAACAAGCTCGACCGGCCGGGCGCCGACCTGGAAGTGGCCGTGGCCTCAATCCGGGACCGGCTCGACGTGACGCCGCTGGTGGTGCAGATGCCGATCGGCCGTGAGGGCGACTTCGCCGGTGTGGTCGACCTGGTCGACCAGCCACCGCCTGCGATGAGGGAGGCCCGGCGGAGGCTGGAGGAGGCGGTCGCCGAGCTGCATCCGGCAGCCTTGGAAGAACTGGGCGACATGTCCGACTCGACGCTCAAGGATGCCATCCGGGACCTGACCCGAGCGGGTACGGCCGTGCCCGTCCTGTGCGGCTCGGCCTACCGCGACAAGGGTGTGGAGCAGTTGCTCGACGCGATCGTCGACTATCTGCCCGCGCCGGCTGGCGACCCGGAGAAGGATCCCGTCGCGCTCGTCTTCAAGAAGCGGGACCGGCTCACCTACCTGCGCGTCTACGACGGAACGATCACGAAGGGAGATGTCGTGTGGGACGCGGGCTCCGGCCGTACCGAGAGGATCTCCCGCATCCTCCGCGTGCAGGCCGACCGGAACACCGACGTCGACCGGGCGGTCGCCGGCGACATCGTCGCCGTCACCGGGCCGAAGTCGGCCCGGACCGGCGCGACGTTCTCCACCAGGCGGCGCCCGGTGGTACTGGAGGCGCCCCGGGTGGCCGAGCCCCTGGTCTCGGTCGCGGTCGAGGCCCGCACACCGGCCGGCGCACAGCGTCTGCCCGGCGCCCTCGCGGCGCTCGCCGTCGAGGATCCGTCGCTGAGCGTGCGCACGGACCCGGAAACCGGTCAGGTCCTGCTGTCCGGCCTGGGCGAGTTGCACCTGGAGGTGGCCGTGGAGAAGCTGCGCCGGACGACCGGCCTGGAGATCACCACCGGCCGCCCGCAGGTCGCTTTCCGCGAGGCCGTGACCAGCGGCGTCACCGGATTCGTCCACCGGCACGTCAAACAGGACGGTGGCGCGGGCCAGTTCGCGCACGTCGTGCTGGACGTCGCGCCACTCGACGGCACGGGCTTCGTGTTCGTGTCGGCGGTGACCGGCGGCCGGGTGCCGGCCGAGTTCGTACGTGCCGTCGAGGCCGGCTGCCGAGATGCTCTCACCGACGGTGACCATCCGGTGGTCGGCCTGCGGGTGACGCTCGCCGACGGTCAGACCCACGTGAAGGATTCGTCGGAGATGGCCTTCCGGGCGGCCGGCCGGTTCGGGCTCCGCGCGGCGCTGCGTGCCTGCACGCTCACCCTGCTGGAACCGGTCGCCGAGGTCACGGTCAGCGCGCCTTCGGACACGCTCGGCGCGGTGCTCGGCGATCTCGCCGCGCGTCGCGGTCAGGTCACCGATTCATCGGTACGCACGGTGACGGCGACCGTGCCGCTGGCGGAGCTGTTCGGGTACGCGACCCGGCTGCGCAGCCGCACGCACGGCCGGGGGACGTTCACCAGCCGCCCGGCCGGTTACCGCCCGGCGGCGTGAGCGAGGGGCGGGCCCGGGATCACTCCCGGGCCCGCCCGTTCGCCTGATTTCACGCCAGGTCGGCCTGATAGAGCAGGCTGCGGTGCGTCGGCCGGTAGCCGAGCCCCTCGTTGACCCGCCGCATCGCCGCATTGCTGTCCGCGGTGTCGGCGAGCAGCCCCGCCAGTTCCGGGAACCGGGCCCGGACGTGCGCGATCTGCTCCGCCTTCATCCACCGGGCCAGCCCACGCCCGCGGTGTTCCGGCATCACCCCGGTGCCGTAGTGCTGGCCATCGCCGGTCCCGGCCCCGGCCACCACCACCTCGGTGAACCCGGCGATCTCCCCGTCCGCCGCGATCGCCGCGGTGGTCAGCAGGATCTCGCCGCGCGCGGCCACCGCCTCGGCGACCCAGTGCAGCCGGGCCACGTCCCACACGTCCGGTTCGAAGGCGGCGTCGTCCATTGGCATGTCGTCCATCGCGACCCGGGACCGGGCGTAGGTCTCCGCCCACTCGTCCGGGACGGTGCCCTCCCAGTGCACGAGCCGGTAGCCGCTCACCGCCTCATGCGGGGAGGGGGTCAAGGAGAGATCCAGGCGGGTGTACGTCAACGCCAGCACCCGCCGCAACCCGGCCGCCGCACAGAACGCGTCGCCGTCGGACCCCTCCCGGACCGGTTCGCCGAGCAGCGCTGTCAACCCGCGCCGGGTGCCCGCGTCGATCGCCTCTCGCAGCAGCCGCGTCCCGACCCCGGCCCGGCGTTCGGCCGGATGCACGCTGATCCGCAGATCGGCGGTCCCGCCGGTGGGCGGCACCCGCAGGAAGGCGGTCCCGAGCGGACGGCCGTCGCCACCTTCGGCGATCCATGCCGGAGAGTCGTTGTCGGGGTTCACGAGCGCGGTGACACGGAAGATCATGCGACGCATTGTCACCTACGTGATACGAACGGGTGCCATCATTTTTGGATGCGTTCAACGGTGGCAGCGGTGCACGACGTGGTGACGAGGCTTCAACCGATCGACAATCTCGAAGGCGAACACCGCGGGCACACGCTCGGCTGGCTGCGCGCGACCGACGACGTCTACCGCCGCGTCAAGCCGGCCGAACCACCCCGGCACCTGGTGTCCTACGTGGTCCCGGTCGACCCGGCCGACGGCGGTGTCCTGCTGGTCGAGCACGTCAACGCCGGCCTGTGGCTGCCACCTGGCGGGCACGTCGAAGTCGACGAGGACCCGTCCGTCACCGCGGCCCGCGAGATCGAGGAGGAACTCGGCGTCGTCGCCGCGGTGTCCGGCGCTCCCCTCTTCCTGACCGTCACCGAGACCGTCGGCATCGACGCCGGCCACACCGACGTCAGCCTCTGGTACGTCGTCGAACTCTCCCGTGACCAGGTTCTGAAACCGGACACCGGCGAGTTCCACAGCGTCCGGTGGTGGACCCGCGACGAGATCGCCGCGGCCGACCCGAAACTGTTCGACCCGCACCTCTCGCGGTTCTTGAGGAAGCTGCCTATCTGAGCACCCGATAGGTCAGGTGGGTGACGCCCCGGCTCTCGATCACCTCGGGATCGCTGAGCCGCACCGGCGTCACCACCTGCGCCCCGAAGAAGGCGGTCCCCTCGCCGAGCAGCACCGGCACCAGCGACACGGTGATCTCGTCGAGCAGCCCGGCGTCGAGGTACTGCCGGGTGAGCGTGGGCGTGGACACCGACACGGCCCGGTCCCCCGCTTCCTTCCGCGCCGCCTCCAGCGCGGCGATGGCATCGGTGTAGAAGGTGGTCCGCGAATCCTCCCGCGGCCAGCCGCCCGGCACCGAATGACTCACCACGAAGACCGGACATCCCGCCGGATGCCTTCCACCCCATCCATCGGTACGGTCGAACAGCCGCCGTCCACAGATCAGCGCCCCCGCCTCGCCCAAGGTCGTCCGCAGGAACCGCTCGCTCTCCTTGGTCACATGGACCACCCAGCGCGGATCCGCGGTCGCCACCTCGACGGCGCCGTTCTGGTACCAGCCGAACAATTCGCTCACGCTGTCGTTCTCATCCGCGACGAAGCCGTCCAACGACATGGACAGAGCAGCGACGACCTTGCCCATGGCAGGCCTCCTCAAGCGCATCCCTCCCCGCAGGTTTCCTCCTCCGGGCGGTTCACGCAAGCCATTCATGAAAGCATTCCCCCTGCTCAGGCCTTCGCGCGCAAGCCTGGAGGGTATGTACTCCCCGCGGACGACGTACTGCGGAGGCGACGGGACGCGAACCCGCCGGGCGCGTGCCCCGCCCCGTCGGGACGATGCCAGGCGGCTTTCCTCAAGTCCGCCGTGGCATTGCCGATGTTTGTCGTGGAACGCCGTTTTCCGCCCTGCTCAGGGGAGTTCGGAGATGCTCGCTGCGCCAGCAGGCCGGCACGGGGTTCACCCTGCCCTCGGCGCGGACCCACGGGACGTCACCGACCACGGGTTCACGCTGATCGAGGTGCTGGTGTCCCTCGCGCTGATCGGCACGATGATGACGGCGCTGGTTCCCTTCCTGGTCCGATCGGTCACCGTCGCGGAGGAGGAGCGCACACGGCAGGTCGCCGTCCAACTCGCCACCGACGCGATCGAGCGCGCCTCCGCGGTGACCGGCGCCGCGGCTCTCACCGGGCGCGGCTACGCCGCGGCGAAAGCCCAGTGGGACGCCGTGTACGCCCCGGCGGCCACCGCCTACGCCGATGCGGTCCGGCCATACCTGGCGACCATGAGTCTCGGTAACCCGGCGAGCGTGTCGGCGGCCGCGAAGGCCTCCTGGTTCGCATGGGATCTCCAACTTTCCGGCAGCTCCACGGCCGGCGCGACGGCGGGACTGCCGACGGCGCCCGTCGACGTGCTGCTCGGCGGCGTCACGTACCGGCAGAACTGGTACCTCGGAATCTGCCGTCAGCAGCTCGGCTCTAGCGGCCCCTGCGTCAGCCCCGACGGCCCCGACCCCTCTCCGGCCCGGGCCGATGTGCCCTTCCTGCGGGTGGTCGTCGCCGTCACCTGGCCCGGCCGGACCTGCCCCGGCAACGTGTGCACATACGTGACGTCGACCCTGACGAGCATCACTGAGGACCCGGTCTTCAACCTCAACCGGCCGTCGCCGATCGCACAGGGTCCCGGGGCGCAGACGAGCTACGCCGGGCTGGCCATCAGCGGGCTGCAACTCACCGCCACGGGCGGTCAGCCCGCGCTGACCTGGGCCTTCACCGGCCTGCCGCCCGGCCTGTCCGGGTCCGCCGGCGGGCTCGTTACCGGCACCCCGGCCGACCCCGGCACGACCAGGAAGTACACCGTCACCGCGACGGTCACCGATCAGCTCGGCCGCAACTCGACGGCGACGTTCGACTGGACGATCATTCCCCCGCCGGTGGTCGCCAAGCCCGCCGACCAGATGACCCGTGCCGGCACGGCAGCGTCGCTGCCCATGACCGTCACCGGCGGGGCCGGCCCGATCGCCTGGTCCGCCACGGGTCTGCCGGCCGGCCTGTCGATCGACGTGTCCACCGGCGTGATCTCCGGTACGCCGACGGCGTCCAGCCCGCTCACCAGTTCCGTGACCGTGACCGCCACCGACGCGGTCGGACGTGCCAGCACGGTGACCTTCAAGTGGAGTGTGCTGGTCTTCACCGTGCCGGCGCTGGCGCCGCGCACCGACTCTGTCCGGGACCTCGTCTCGTTCTTCGTGCCCGCGCCCACCGGGGGGAAGGCGCCGTACACCTACCGGATGGTGGACTTCCCCGGTGAGGGTTCCGGCGAGATCTCCATCAATCCGTCCACCGGCGAGATCTCCGGCAAGGTCTGGTACGGCAACCGTTACTTCACCACCGTCTACGTCAAGGACGCCACCGGCGCGGAGACCAGCACGACGTTTCTGTGGAACGTGCTGGTTCCCAAGTCGGGCGACCTGTCGATCAGCATTCCCGACCCCGCCAATCCCGACCAGACCAGCAGGGTGGGGCAGGCCGTCACGCTGAGCGGCTACGCCCCCACCGGAAGCAACAGCTCCTTCGCCTGGTCGGCCAAGGGCCTGCCGCCCGGCCTCGGCATCACCACGCAGAACAACCGTGGCGTGATCACTGGTTCGCCGACCACGCCGGGCACCTATCGAGTGACCCTTCACTGCCAGGACTCGAACTACCTCAAGGCGACCGTGATGTTCGACTGGACGGTGACGCCGTGACGCGCCCACCACGGCTTCCAACCAGCGACGACGCCGGTGTCACGCTGGTCGAGGTCATGACGGCGATGGCCCTGTCCGGCGTCGTGATGGCGATCTTCACCACCGCGATGATCCAGGTCTACCGAGCCGTCGACGCCACCGAGAACGTCAGCGTCAGCCAGACCCAGTTGCACCTCGTCTTCCGGTTCCTGGACCGCGAGATCCGCTACGCGTCCGGCGTCACCGAGCCGAACACGACCGCCGTCGGCGGGGCCTGGTACGTCGAATTCCTCGGCACCGACCCGGCCGCGGGCGGGCCGGCCTGCCACCAGCTGCGCCTGGACGGCTCAGGGGTGCTGCGACAACTGACCTGGACGCCCGGCTCGCCGCCCGGGGCGGGCGCCGCGGGACGCACCCTGGCCTCGAACCTCGCCTTGCCCGGCGGCACCGTCGCGGCGCCCTTCACACGACTCACTCCGCATCCGGAGCCGACCATCACCCCGACGGCCGGCCCCGTTCTCGTGCCGGACTACCAACGTCTGAGGGTACGGCTGACCGCGCGCTCCGGCACCGCCACGTCGCAGTCGGACGCCACCTTCACCGCGCTCAACACCTCGCGGGACACCACCGAGCCGAGCGTCTGCATCGAGGGGCGGCCGGTCGCATGACCTGGATCACGCGACGCCGCCGGCCGCGGCCCGGCCCGCGCGACGAAAGCGGTTCGCTTCCGCTCGCCATGCTGCTCACCCTGGTCGGCATGTCGTTGAGCGCCATCCTGGTGCCCATCGTGTTCGACCAGATCGTCGCCACCCGGACCAGTGCGGACCGGTCCCTGGCGCTGCACGCGGCCGAGGCCGGCCTGCACACCGCGATGGGACACATCCGGGCCGCCGCCGACGGCACGGGCGCCGGTGATCTCCCCCTACTGCCCGCCGACCCGCTGACCGGCAGCATCGGTCCGGGCGGAAGCCAGCGCTACCGGGTCACCGTCAGCTACCGCAACCTCGACGGCGCCCCGCTCACCGCCCTCACGGCCCAGCCGACGTCCGCGGTCATCGTCTCCACCGGCATCGCCGCGCCCACCGGTTCCTTCGATGTCGGCACGGCCGGCAGCCGCACGCTCCAGGCCACCTACTCGTTCCGGTTGTCCAACCAGACTATTCCCGGCGGCCGCATCCACGTTCGCAGTGCCAGCATCGACCTCTGCCTCGACGCCGGCTCGACGCGGCCGACCGCCGGCACCCCGGTCACCATGCAACGGTGTGCCGAGGGCTCAGCGCGTCAGATCTTCGCCTACAACCCCGACCTCACGCTGGTCCTGCTGTCGTCCAGGAGCGAGTCCAACACGCTGGGCATGTGCCTGGACGCCGGCTTCCCCCACGTCAGCGGCGCTCTGGTCGTGCTCCAGCAGTGTTCCGCGACCAGCCCGCCTCCGCCCCGTCACCGGTGGAGCATCAACGACTCCGCCAACCTGATGGGCACCAGCGACGGGACATACCTCGACGGCTACTGCTTCAACGTGCAGAACCCCGATTTCACGGGCAGCCGGGTGGTGCTCTCCAACATCCGGTGCAACAGCGGTTACGACAACGAGCAGACCTTCCAGCCGGACCCCGCGGTCGGGGCCGGAGCCGCCGGACCGGCCACCAGGCAACTGGTCAACTATCAACAGTTCGGACGCTGCCTGGACATCACCGACTGGTATCTCGGCACCACCTATCTGATCGCGTGGCCCTGCAAACAGGCGCCCGACCCGTCGACCATCGGGTGGAACCAGAAGTGGACCCTGCCCACGCCGAGCCCCGGCAGCCACAGCAGCACCGGACGCATCTACGCCACCGTCGACGGCACCGACTACTGCCTGCGCAGCCCGCGCCAGCCCGGCGGCTATCCGGTCCTCGGCGCCTGCAGCAGCACGTCCGTCCCCGCCGACATGACCTGGACCGTCTTCGGCGCCACCGGCGTCTACGCGACCAGCTTCCGGATCGTGGACGGGGCCGGCCTGTGCCTCGCCCCGGTGGACCCGGTCAAGTCGCCGACGCTGGTCTACACCGGGTCCTATTCCGGGCCGCCGATCAGCCGGATCGTCATGCAGGCCTGCGACGCTTCCGGCTGGCAGAAGTGGAACGCTCCCGCGGACCTGTCGAAGCCGCTTCCGCTCACGCAGATCACCGAGCGATAGGCGACAACCCCGTCATCGGTCTGCCCGCCCGGCGCCTTGAGCTGCTTCAGCGGCTCGCGGACACCCTCGCCGGCCGGGTTTCCGGTCGATGTCCGAGCGCTGATCATCGCCCGGACGGCAGCGAGCGCGTCCCGGCGGCACGTCACCGCCGCCCGGCGCGTTGCTCGTAGCGGTCGCCATGGCCGCGGCCGCCGGCGCCGCGGTCCTCGGGTGCGCCGGCGGCGGGGCCGTCGGCGTCCCGGCCGTCGGCGCTGCCGCGCTCACCGCGGGCTCGGCTTGCGGCCCGGGACGCCCGGGGCCGCTCTGCAGGATCACGGTGGTCACCACGGCCATCACCGCGGCGGCGCCCACGGCGAGGACGAGCGGCCGTATCCGCGACGAGCGACGGCCACGAGGACCGGTGAGTGCGGAGAACATGTGGGTCGGCGCGGGCACCGTGGCGATGACGCGCGCCGGCCGTGGACGGGCCGCCTCCGTCGACCGGGCCGGCCCAGGATCGAGGTTCAGCCGTTCCAACGCGGCCCGCACCCGGCCCGGGGTCGCCGGGCGGTCGGCCGGATATTTCCCCAGCAACGCCTGCAGCAACCCGTCGAGCTCCGCCGGGATCCCGTCCCGGACGGTGGAGGCCGGCGCGGCCGTCCGTTCCACGTGCTGCCAGGCGATCTGCATCGGGCTGTCACCGGTGAACGGCGGGCGGCCGGTCAGCATCGCGTACAGCACGCAGCCCAGGCCGTACAGGTCGGTGCGTGCGTCCACCGCGCTGCCGGTGACCTGCTCCGGCGCCATGTACGCGCTGGTGCCGATCATCTGCGCCGGTCCGGTCAGCTCCCCCTGATCGATCCCGGCCACTCGGGCGAGGCCGAAGTCGCAGACCTTCACCCGGCCGCCGTCGCCGAGCAGGATGTTGGCCGGTTTCACGTCCCGGTGCACCACGCCGGCCTCCGCGGCCGCCTCCAGGGCAGCGCACACCTGGACCGCGACGCGGACCGCCTCGGCGATCTCCATGGGCCCCTCGGCGAGGCGCTGCGCGAGGCTGCGGCCCTCGACGAGTTCCATCACCAGGAACTTCATGCCGTGATCGGCGCCGACATCGTGCACGGCCACGATGTTCGGGTGCGACAGACCCGCCACGGTCCGGGCCTCCCGGCCGAACCGCACCGGCAACGACCAGTCGGCCGGCCCCACCGGGTGCAGAATCTTGACCGCCACCGCGCGCCCCAGCCACCGGTCGAGTCCCTGCCACACCTCGGCCGTGCCGCCACGGCCCAGCAACGACCGCAACTCGTACCGATCACTCAAGACGCGTCGCCACACCGAGCCACCCTGACACAACCGGTGCCGGCCTGCCCCGTCAGTCACCCGCACGCGTCAGCGTGGAACGCCGGCTCCTCCGCCCGCGGAAGAACGTCGCTCTCCACCTGAGGCGACGGCTCTCCGACGTCGTCCACCGGCCGGAAGAGGATGACCGAAATCGTTTGCCAAGCGCCGGCGTGATGACCATGATCCATTAAGATGACTACATACAGCGAGCTCTTGGCCTTACACGACCAGCAGGTTCGGGGCAGCATCGCCTCACGGCTACCCGACAACTGGAAGCCGTCATGGGACGGCCCCGTCCTGCAGATCACCACCCCCGCGCGGGGGCTCGCTTTCGCCCAGGATCTCGACGGCCTCAGCGTCGAGGAACTGGATTCGCTCATCGAGCGCGCGCGAGACCGCTCCGCGGCGCACGGGCAGGCGATCGAGTGGAAGACCTACGGCCACGACCGTCAGGACCTCCCCGAGCGGCTTCGGCTGGCGGGGTTCGCACCGGAGGACCAGGAAACGATCGTCATCGGCCAAGCGACCGACCTGACCGGCGCCGGGGAGGTTCCCGACGGCATCACCATCCGCGCCACGACGGACCTCAGCGACCTGCGTCGCATCGCGGCCATGGAATCCGAGGTCTGGGGCGTCGACTGGTCCTGGCTGGCCGACGACCTGCTCGACCGCATCCGATCGGCCCCGGACAACATCGTCGTCCTCGTGGCGGAGGCCGAGGGCGAGGTGGTCTCGGCTGCCTGGCTGGCCGCCTTCCCCGGCACCGAGTTCGCCGCGCTGTGGGGCGGCTCCACCTTGGCGCCATGGCGCCGGAAGGGCATCTACCGTGCGCTGGTCGCCCGCCGCGCACAGATTGCGTCTGAGTGGGGCGTCAAATACCTCATGGTCGACGCTTCCCCGGACAGCAGCCCGATCCTTCAGCGCCTGGGTCTGCACCCGGTCAGCACCACGACGCCATGGGTATGGAGTCCGGCCACCTGACGGGGATGCGCTCCTCCCGGCCGATCGAGGATGCGGTTCTTCTGTGCTGGTGCCGGGTGCCGTGCGGAACGGGGTGCCGTGCGGCAGTCGGCCAGGCCCCCGTCCGATGCCGCACACCCGGCAGCGAGGCCATGGCATTCACCCACCAGAATGTCCCGCATGACGGAGAGCCAGGCGATCGGTACAGCGCCTGACGACTACGACGCGTTGCATCGTGCGGCGCAGAACAGTCCTTCGCTTCACCAGCTCTGGGCACGGGCGATGGCCGACGAGTATCCCCTCGCCCCGAGAACGCGGCGGCGCTGCGTGCCGAGCTCGGCGAGCGGGTGGCCGGGAACCTGATGCTGGAGGCCGAGCTCGCCCTCGCCAACGGCTTTCCCGAGCGGCAGGCACAGTTGCTGGTGCTGCGCCGCCGCTGAACCGTCGGGTCGGCGGGATTCGAACCCGCGACATCTCGCTCCCAAAGCGAGCGCGCTGACCAAGCTGCGCCACGACCCGTGGTGTTTCCGTGCCGCCGGGTGGTTTCGAACCACCGGCCTCCGCCTTATGAGGGCGGCGCTCTGGGCCTCTGAGCTACAGCGACGTGAGCGGAGAGCGGGAGATTCGAACTCCCGGCAAGGGTGATCACCCCTGCTGCGGATTAGCAATCCGCCGCCTTAGGCCACTCGGCCAGCTCTCCATCGTGGACCCGGCCGGACTCGAACCGGCCACCTTCCGCTTGCAAGGCGGACGCTCTCCCTGATGAGCTACGAGCCCTTGCGTACCCGGAGAGGGATTCGAACCCCCATCCTCCGCACCCTGAATGCGGCGCCTCTGCCAGTTGGGCTACCCGGGCCTGTCTCACTGCGTGCCCTCGGCGCGATTCGAACGCGCACCGTCCAGGTCCTCGGCCTGGTGCCTCTGCCTGTTGGGCCACGAGGGCGGTGAAGCTGCGAGCGGAGGACTCGAACCCCCACTTCCGCGTCCAGAGCGCGGCGTGCTGCCATTTGCACCAGCTCGCATCCGGTTCGCATGCTGGCCGTCGCTCAGGCGTGCCACGGCGTGCGGATGGCACGCCGGGGATACGGCTGGGGCGACGGCCGTCGACGTCGAACCGAGAGTGGCTACCGGGCTTCGAACCCGGGACCTCCGCCATGGCAAGGCGGTGCTCTACCCGCTGAGCTACAGCCACATGATCAAATTGACAAGCGTCCCCGGAGAGATTCGAACTCCCGACCCCCGGATCCGTAATCCGGTGCTCTATCCGCTGAGCTACGGGGACATGTCGTCCGCTGTGAAATTGTCAAAGAATGCGGAGCACGGGCAGCAGGAATCGAACCCATATCTGCCGGATCCGGAAAGCCGGTGCTCTTCCTGTCGAGCTGCACCCGCAAACGAGAAACGCCGCCTGCTTCCGGTTTCGGAAGGGGGCGGCGCGAAGATCGCTAGCTGGATGCTAGCTGCGCCACCGGCCCAGACGTCGGCTCGGACCACTCAGACTCGGAGAGCCTAGGCCGCTCAGACTCGAAGAGCTGAGGCTGCTCAGGCTCGACGAGCCGGGACCACTCGGGAGTTGGGCCGGGGAACTCGGGAGGACCATGAACCGCTGCCACATCTGCTTGCCGGACATCGTCTTCCCCCTCTGCCTCCCGCCTCCCGGGGACGTCCCGGTCGGTGCTGAGGACAAACATAGGCAACGGCCGGGCGCCCGTCCATCGAATTAATCGAGGAAACTGGAGCACATGGGGTACCGGGTTCTGGCCGAGGTCACGATGGCAGTGCATTTCCTGTTCATCGTGTTCGTGGTGTTCGGCGGATTCCTGGCGTGGCGGTGGCCGAAAGCGATCTGGTCGCACCTGGCCGCGGCCGCCTGGGGCCTGTGCATCGTGCTGTTCGATCTGAACTGCCCGCTGACCTACGTGGAGGACTGGGCACGGCAGAGGACCGGCGAATCCGGGCTGAGTCACGGTTTCATCGACACCTACCTGACCGGCGTGATCTATCCCGAGCGCTTCCTCGACGAGGTGCGGCTGCTGATCGCCGCAGTGGTCGCCGTCTCGTACGCGGGCGCCGTCCATCGAGCGCGGACGCGGTTCAGGCGGGGCTGACGCCGCCGGGGTGTCCCGGTCCGGGGAGTGGGCGCCGGTTCTGGAAGGCCGCACCGGCGCGGGCCGGTGCGGCCCCGGCGAGCCGCCTCGGCCCGGTGACGGGACCCCACCCCGCCCGCGCCGGTCAGTCCAGGAGTGAGTCCTTCGGGCCGGGGCTGCCGGCCGGGTACTCCAACAGCGGCACCGTGCCCGCACGCCAGGCCGTGAGGACCGGCTCGACGATGCGCCAGCACTGTTCGACGGTGTCGGCCCGTACCGACAGGGTGGGATCGTCGTCGAACACGCCGCGCAGGACTTCGCCGTACGGCGGGAGGTCTCCCGCGCCGAAGTCGGCCTCCAGGGTGACCGGGTCGAGCACGAAGGGATCGCCCGGGCCGTTGATGTTGAAATCGAGGGCCACGTGGTCCGGGCCGAACCCGATGCGGAGCCGGTCCGGCTGGTCGTGTCCGTGCAGCCCGTCCGGGACGCGGGGCGGCCGCTTGAAGGTGATCACGGCTTCCTTGCGGCTGTCGCCGACGGCCTTGCCGGAGCGCAGGCGGAACGGCACGCCGGCCCATCGCCAGGTGTCCACCGCCAGGACCAACTCGGCCAGGGTCTCGGTGCCGCGGTCCGGGTCGACGCCGGGCTCGTCGGCGTACGACGGCAGCCGCCGCCCGTCCAGCTCACCGGCCGTGTAGCGGGCCCGCTGGCTGCACTGCGCCGGATCGTCGCTCCACAGCCGGGTGGCCCGCAACACGTCGGCCTTGCGGTCCCGGAACTCGGCCGCTGCCAGGGTGAACGGCGCCTCCATCGCGAGCAGGGCGAGGATCTGCAGCAGGTGGCTCTGGATCATGTCGGCGAGGGCGCCGGCGTGGTCGTAGTAGCCGGCCCGGTTCTCCAGCGCCAGGTTCTCGTCGAAGACGATCTCGACCGACTCGACGTGGGTGGCGTCCAGCACCGGTTCGAAGATCCGGTTGGCGAACCGCAGGCCGAGGATGTTGAGCACGGTCGACTTGCCGAGGAAGTGGTCCACCCGGTGCACCTGTTCCTCCGGAACGAGGCGGTTGATCAGCCGGTTCAGTTCGGCGGCCGACTCGCTGCCGGTGCCGAACGGCTTCTCCAGCACCAGCCGGGTGCCGTCCGGCAGGTCTACGTCCAGCAGCGCTTCGCAGGCGCGGGCGGTGACGGCCGGCGGCAGCGCGAAGAAGATCGCCACCTTGCCGCGCGCCTCCCCGAGCAGGCGCCGCAGGTCGTCGGTGTTCGTGACGTCGGTCCGCACGAAACGGGCCCGGTCGGCGACGTCCGACGCGGCCGGGGCGGCGCCGGCCGGAGGTGTCGGCTCACCGGCCGACCGGGCGGCGGCTCTCGCGCCGCGGGCGCCGAACGAGTCGTGGACGCGCTGCCGCCAGCGCGCGTCGTCCCAGTCGTCGGTGGCGGCGCCGATCAGGGTGAGGCCGGGCACGTGGCCGGCGGTGAGCAGCGCGCCGAGCCCGGGCAGCAGCAGCCGGCCGGTCAGGTCCCCGGTCGCGCCCAGGATGATCAGGGTCTGGTCCGTCATGGACGGTGGGTACCCGCCGAGGCCGGACGGTACTCGACCTCGGGGCGGCCCGGTCCGCCGTACCGGGGGCTGCGGACGACCCGGCCGGCCTCGGCGAGGTGTTCCAGGTAGCGGCGGGCGGTGACCCGGGACGTGCCGGTGCGTGCGGCGACCTCCGCGGCGGACAGCCCGGCCGGTTCCGCGGACCGCAGCGCGGCCAGGGTCAGGTCGAAGGTCGACGCGTCGAGTCCTTTGGGGAGCGTGTCCGGCGGGGCGCCGCGCAAGGTGGCGAACACCCGGTCCACCTCGTGCTGGGCGGCGACCTCGGCCGATCCGGCGAGCTGGCGGCGGTACTGGGCGTACCGGTCGAGTTTGTCGCGGAACGCCGCGAAGGTGAACGGCTTGAGCAGGTAGTGGGTCACTCCGAGGGCGACCGCCTGGCGGATCATGGCGATGTCCCGGTTCGAGGTGACCGCCAGGACGTCGGTGCCGCTGCCCGCCGCGCGCAGTGCCCGCGCGATCTCCAGACCGTGCTTGTCCGGCAGGTTCAGGTCGAGCAGCACGAGATCGATCGGTCCGGCGCGGAGCAGGCTCATCGCCTCCCTCGCGGTCATCGCCACACCGGCCACCACGAAACCCGCGACCTTCTCGGTGTACGCCCGGTGCGCTTCCGCGATCAGCGGCTCGTCGTCGACCACCAGGACGCGGATGGGTTCCTGAGGACTCATGCCGGCACCGGCAGCCGGACGGTGAGGACCGCGCCGCCGCCGGGGGCGGTCTCGATGACGTAGCTGCCGCCGTACCGCTCAGCGACTTGCCGGACCAGGGACAGGCCGATGCCGTGGCCGTCTCCCTTGGTGGACCAGCCGCGCCGGAAGGCCGCGGCGGCCTCGTCCGGGCGCAGCCCCGGGCCGTTGTCGGTGACCCGGACCAGCACCTCGCCGTTCTCCTCGCGGACCAGCACCCCGACCCGGCGCGGCGCGGGCGAGCCGCCGACCGCCTCGAGGGCGTTGTCGATCAGGTTGCCGACGACGGTGAGCAGGTCACGGCCGGCGACCGGGCTGCCGGTGAGACGAGACTCGGTGTCCACGGTGAGTTCCACGCCGCGCTCGCCCGCCTGGGCCGACTTGCCGAGCAGCAGGGCGGCCAGGGCCGGCTCGTCGACGGCGCCGACGACCTGGTCGGTGAGCTGCTGGGCGAGGGCCAGCTCCTCGGTGGCGAGCCGGATCGCGTCGTCGGTACGGCCGAGTTCGACCATGGTGAGGACGGTGTGCAGCCGGTTGGCGGCCTCGTGGGCCTGGGCGCGCAGAGCCTCGGTCAGGCCGCGGACCGAGTCGAGTTCCCCGGTCAGCGCGCGCAGCTCGGTGTGGTCGCGCAAGGTGAGCACCGTTCCGAGGACCCGCCCGTCGAACCTGGTCTCGCGGCGATTGGCGACCAGGACCCGGTCGCCGACGAGCACCGGCTCGTCCACCATGGGCCGTTGCTCGCTGATCAGGCCGGACACCTCGGGCGGCAGGCCGGGCGGGCCGTCCCCGGTCGCGCCGAGCAGCCGCCGCCCCTCGTCGTTGATCAGGGTCACCCGGCCGTCGCGGTCGACGACGACGAGGCCCTCGCGGACGGCGTGCAGGACGGCGTCGTAGTACTCGTACATCCGGGTCATCTCGGCCGGGCCGAGGCCGTGGGTCTGCCGGCGCAGGCGGCGGCTGAGCAGCCAGGATCCTCCGGCGGCGAGCAGCAGGGCGACGCCGGTGGCGGCGCCGACCAGGGGAAGCTGGGCGATCAGGCCACGGTTGATCGTGTCGGTGGTGATGCCGACCGAGACCAAGCCGATGATCGTGCCGTCGCCGGGCGCGCGGACCGGGACGACGGTGCGCCACGAGTCGCCGAGGCTGCCGCGGTACTCCTCGACGACCATGCCGCCGGCCAGCGCGTCCGCGACCGTGCCGGCGAACGGGAGGCCGATCAGCTCCGGGCTCGGATGGCTGTACCGGGTGCGGTCGGGCGCCATCACCACGACGAAGTCGATGTCGGTGGCGCGGCGGATGGCTTCGGCGTACGGCTGCAACGTCGCCGACGGATCGGGGCCGCGCAGCGCGCCGGCGACCGCGGGCGAGTGCGCGATGGTCTGGGCCACGGCGGTGACCTCAGCGATCGCGGCGTTGCGGGCGTCCTGGCGGGCGAGCAGCACCGCCCCGGTCGTACCGATCGCCACGAGCAGCGTCACCACCAGCACCTGCAGAGCGAACAGCTGCCGGGCGATACTCCAGCGTCGAGCCAAACCGGGGCCTCGTTTCGTTTCCTACGGGTGAACAGAATGACCGTAACCGTGATTGCGGCTGAGACCCAGGACACATTCTCGGCATGACTACCGCTACCGCCCCGGTCAAACGGGACCGCACCCACTACCTGTACCTGGCGGTCATCGTGGCCGTCCTCCTCGGCATCGCCGTCGGCCTGATCGTGCCGGACGTGGCGGTCGAGCTGGAGCCCATCGGCAAGGGCTTCGTCAACCTGATCAAGATGATGATCAGCCCCGTCATCTTCTGCACGATCGTCCTGGGCGTCGGCTCCATCCGCCAGGCGGCCAAGGTCGGCAAGGTCGGCGGCATGGCCCTCGGGTACTTCATGACGATGTCCACCATCGCCCTGGCGATCGGCCTCGTCGTCGGCAACCTCGTCAACCCCGGCGCCGGCATGCAACTGGACGCCTCGGTCGCCGCGGCCGGGCAGAAGGCGGTGGGCACGGAACCGGCCAAGAGCACCGCCGAGTTCCTGCTCAGCATCATCCCCACCACCCTCGTCTCCCCGTTGACCTCCGGCAACGTACTGCAGACCCTGCTCGTGGCGCTGCTCGCCGGGTTCGCCCTGCAGACGCTGGGCGACAAGTCGGAGCCGGTGCTGCGTGCCATCGGGACGTTCCAGCGGCTGGTCTTCCGGATCCTGGCGATGCTGATGTGGCTGGCCCCGATCGGCGCGTTCGGCGCGATCGCCGCGGTCGTCGGCAAGACCGGCGTGGATGCGCTGATCAGCCTCGCCCAGATCATGCTCGGTTTCTACGTCACCTGCGCGATCTTCGTCTTCGTCATCCTGGGCGCGCTGCTCTGGCTGGTCGCCCGGATCAACATTCTGAGCCTGCTGAAGTACCTGGGCCGGGAGTTCCTGCTGATCGTGTCGACGTCGTCGTCGGAGTCGGCGCTGCCGCGGCTGATCGCCAAGATGGAGCATGTCGGGGTGAGCCGGCCGGTGGTGGGCATCACGGTGCCGACCGGGTACTCGTTCAACCTGGACGGGACGGCCATCTACCTGACCATGGCGTCGCTGTTCGTGGCGCAGGCGATGGGCGACCCGTTGACGATCGGTGAGCAGATCTCGCTGCTCCTGTTCATGATCATCGCTTCGAAGGGCGCGGCCGGGGTCACCGGCGCCGGGCTGGCCACGCTCGCCGGCGGCCTGCAGAGCCACCGCCCCGACCTGGTCGACGGCGTCGGCCTGATCGTCGGCATCGACCGCTTCATGTCCGAGGCGCGGGCGCTGACCAACTTCGCCGGCAACGCGGTCGCCACGGTTCTGATCGGCACGTGGACCAAGGAGTTCGATCGCGAGCGGGCCAAGCTGGTCCTCGCCGGCGGTGACCCGTTCGACGAGGAGACCATGCTCGACGACGACCACGGCACCCCGTCGGCCAAGCCGGAACGCGCGCCGGAGCCGGCCGTCTAGACCGGATCCGGTGGCGCGTCAGGGCTGTCTCAACGGGCGTTGAGGCAGCCCTGACGCGTCGCCCGAGAAGATCCGGCCGGCTGTCAGCGCGCCTGCGTGCGGACCCGACGGCCGATCACCCCGGCGCCGATGCGGGACCAGGTCTGGTCGAGGTACGCCGCGCTGGGCGCCGAGACATGGCAGACGCTGGTTGATACGGCGACGCGTGAGCCGGCCGGGTGGACGGACACGTGTGCGGGCCGTGACAGCGGGCGTGCCAGCGCGATGTGCGGACCGTGCCAGCGTGGCCCGGCAGTCTCCGGGACATGACGACCGAGGATCTGGTGGTGCGCGCCGAGGGGCTGCGCAAACGGTTCGGGAAGACACAGGCGCTCGACGGCGTGGACCTGTCGATGCGCCGCGGCACCGTGCTGGGAGTGCTGGGGCCGAACGGCGCCGGGAAGACGACCGCTGTCCGGGTCCTGGCGACCCTGCTGCGCCCGGACTCCGGCAGCGCCTTCGTGGCCGGGGTCGACGTGTTGAGGAACCCGCGAGAAGTGCGCCGGCGCGTCGGGCTGACCGGCCAGTACGCGTCCGTGGACGAGGACCTGACCGGCGTACAGAATCTGGTGCTGATCGGGCGTCTCCTGGATCTGAGCGGGAGGGACGCGCGGCGCCGGGCCGGCGAGCTGCTGGAGTGGTTCGATCTGACGGAGGCCGCGCAGCGGCCGGCGAAGACGTACTCGGGTGGCATGCGCCGCCGCCTGGACCTGGCGGCGAGCCTCGTCGGCCGCCCCGAGGTGATCTTCCTGGACGAGCCGACCACCGGCCTCGACCCGGCCAAGCGCGAGGACATGTGGGGCGTCGTCCGCACCCAGGTCACCAGCGGCGCGAGCGTGCTGCTGACCACGCAGTACCTGGAGGAGGCGGACGCGCTCGCCGACGAGATCGTGGTCGTCGACCACGGCCGGGTGATCGCGCACGACACCCCCGACGGGCTCAAGCGGCGCGTCGGAGGGCAGACGCTGCGGGTCCGCCCGTCCGACCCGTCCCGCCTGCCGGACGTGCTGCGCCTGCTCGACGCGGTGGCCGCGCGAGGCACATCGGCGAGCCTGGACGAGGCCGCCGGATCCCGGCCGGGCGCGGCGTCGGTGCCGGTGACCGGTGACGAGGCGCTGGGCGGGCTGATCCCGGCGCTACGGGCCGACCGGATCGAAGTGACCGAGCTGGCGCTGCACCTGCCCAGCCTGGACGAGGTCTTCCACTCCCTGACCGGCCGCCGGAAGGCCGACGACCTGCCGGACGGCACGAGAGCCGGCGACCTGCCGGGCCCCGCGAAAGCTGAGGAAATGGTATGAGCACGATGACCCTGACACCCGTCACCCGCCCCGCCGGTGGCGGCGTCACCGCCCTCGGCCGGCACTCCCTCGCCCTGGCCCAGCGCAGCCTGATCAAGACCACGCGCACGCCCGAGGCGCTGATCGACGTCACCATCCAGCCGGTGATCTTCCTGCTGCTGTTCACCTATCTGTTCGGCGGCGCCATCGCGGACGGCAACCGTCACGCGTACCTGCAGTTCCTGTTACCCGGCATGCTGGCGCAGTCGGTGGCCATGGGCGGGATGGCGCTCGGGCAGAACCTCAACGCCGACATCGAGAAAGGCGTCTTCGACCGGTTCCGTTCGCTGCCGATCTCCCGGGCCGCACCCTTGGTCGGCGCGGTGCTGGCGGACGTCGTCCGATACCTGACCGTGTGCGTCGTGATGCTCGGCTTCGGCACGATCGTCATGGGTTTCCGGGTCGAGACCGGTGTGGTTCCGACCCTGGCCGCGGTGGCCCTGTCGATCGCCTTCGGCCTCTGCTTCTGCTGGATCTCGGTCTGGGTGGGCATGCTCGCCCGCAGCTCCGGAGCGGTCCAGGGCATCATGTTCCTGCTGGTGCTGCCGCTGTCCTTCGGCAGCGACGTGTACGTGCGGACCGACACGCTGCCCGAGGTCGTGCAGTCGTTCGTGGCGGTCAACCCGATCACGCCGCTGGTCGCGACGATCCGCGGGCTGCTGACCGGCGGGCCGGTCGCCGGGCCTCTGACGACCACGCTGATCTGGATGGCCGGGCTGCTGGCGGTGTTCGTGCCGCTGGCGCTGCGGGCCTACGCGCGCCGCGCGTAACGCCTTCAGGACGGCAGGGCGAGCCGCGCGGGGTCGACGAGACGCCGCGCGGCCGCCGATTCGGCGGTCCAGCCGGCGGCGTACGCCTGCCCGAACGCCTCCTCCCCCAGCGCCGACCTGGCCTGCGCGGCCACCGCCGCCACGTTGAGGTCGGTGTGATCGTGCGATCCCCGCAGCCGGGACGCCGCGCCGAGCAGCAGCGCCGCGTCGCGCGGCCGCCCGCGCAGGGCGGCGAGCCCACCGGCGTTGACCGCTACCATGGCCAGGATCGGCATGTCGCCGGTCTGGAGGGCGGCCGGATAGGCGATCGCGAGCGCCTTCTCCGCGGACTCCGCGTCGCCGTGGCGCAAGGCCAGCAAAGCCCGGATGCTGTGGACGATGGCACAGCCGTGGTCGCCGCCCATCAACGGGAACCCGTCGCGGTCCGGCCCCAGCCCGCCGGCCGCGCGGGTGATCAACTCGTGGGCCCGGTCGAGGTCGCCCAGCCACACCAGCGTGCCCGCCTCCAGGGCGTCCATCAGCAGCAGCATCTCCCGGATCCCGGACCGGCTGGCGCGGGCCCGGGCCGCGGCGAGCGCGGCGGTGGCCTCATCCGGCTCGCCGCGGCGCATGTGCAGGTCGGCCCAGCGCATGTCGATGAAGATCTCGTCGGCGATGTCCAGCGAGCCGAACTCCCGGGCGAAGCCGCGTGCGGCTCTGAGGTCGGCGAGGGCGCCGTCGAGGTCGCCGTCGTACTGCCGGGTCAGGGCGCGCAACGGCAGCACGGTGGCCTGCCCCCACCGGTCGCCGAGCGCGCGGAACCCGTCGAGCGCCGCGGCCACGTCCCGGCCGAGCTGGTCGAGGTCGCCGTTGTTCTCGGCGATCTGGGCGCGGAACAGGTGGGCCAGCGCGGACATCCAGGGGTCCGGCCCGTCGACGAACTGATCGATCCGGCGCGCGGCGAGGTCGCTCTCGCCGGCGTGGTGCAGAACCACGGCGGAGATGACGCCGGCCGGGCCGGGCAGCGTCCGATGCCCGGCGAGCCGGTGGGCGAGCTCGCGGAGCCGCTCGGTGCGCCGCTCGGCGGTCTCGCTCCGCAGGCCCGGCTCGCCGGCGGTGTGGTTGATGACCAGCACCGCCTCGGCGCAGTCGGCCACCGCCGGGTCCACGTGGCCGGGGACGGCGAGCGCGGCGCGCAGCCAGTACGCCGCGTCGGCGGTCCGGCCGAGCATCTGCCAGTACCAGCACAGCTCCATGGCGAGCGAGACCGCGGCCGGCGCGTCTCCGGCATCGCAGAGGTGGCGCAGGGCGGCGAGCACGTTGTCGTACTCGGCGCGCAGCGCCCGCAGCGCGCCGACCTGTTCGGCGGTGCGCAGCCGCGCGTCGTGGTCGGTGACCAGCGCGGCCATGTGCCGGGCGGCCAGGTCCCGGACGTCGTCGAGGACACCCTGCTCGGTGAGGCGTTCGATGCCGTACTCACGCAGGGTCTCCAGCATGCGGTACCGGCCGCCGGCCGGCACGAGCTGCAGCAGCGACCGGTCGACCAGGGCGGCGAGCAGGTCCGGAACCGACCCGGCGGCGACCGGGGTCCCGGCGGTCACCGCGGCCGCCGACGACGCGGTGACGCCACCGGGCAGGACGGCCACCCGTTCGGCCAGGATCCGCTCGTCGTCGGCGAGCAGGTTCCAACTCCAGGCGATCACCGCGCGCAGTGTGCGGTGCCGAGGCTGGGCGGTGCGGCTGCCGGTGGTGAGCAGCCGGAACCGGTCGGAGAGCCGGTCCGCCAGCTCGGACAGGCCCAGCGTGCGCAGCCGGGCGGCGGCCAGTTCCAGCGCCAGCGGCAGGCCGTCCAGGGCGCGGACGATCCGCACCACCTCGGCGACCGTGCCGTCGTCGACCGCGAAGCCGGGCCGCACGGCCGCCGCGCGCTCGGCGAACAGCCGCACCGCCGGGGCCCGGATCGCGTCGGACGGGGTGTCACCGGCCTCCGGCAGGCCGAGAGGACCGAGCGGCACGAGCGACTCGCCGTCGATCGCCAGCGGCTCCCGGCTGGTGGCCAGCACCCGCAACAGCGGGCAGCGCACGAGCAGCGCGCTGAGCAGGTGCGCGACCGCGTCCACCAGGTGTTCGCAGTTGTCGACGACGAGCAGGATCTCCCGCCCGTACAGCCGGTCGGCGATCACGTCGAGGTCACCGCGGCCGTCCGGGCGGACCCGGCCGGCGTTCTCGAACAGCGCCGAACCGCGCAGTCCCGCGGACGCCACCACCGCCGCGCCCACCTTGGCGGGCTCGGTCACCGACGCGAGATCGACCAGCCAGACGCCGTCGCGGAAGTCACCGGCACGCCGGCGCGCGGCTTCCACCGCGAGCCGCGTCTTCCCGGCCCCGCCCGGCCCCAGCACGGTCACCAGTCGCCCGGTGGCCAGCAGCGCGTCGATCCGGGTGAGGTCGTCGGCCCGGCCGACGAAACTGGTCAGCGCGGCGGGCAGGTTGTTCGACGGCGGCGGCCTGTCCTCGCTCGCGGGCGGAACGACCGGAGACCCCGGCGGTGACACGGCCGGGGCACCGCGCAACAGCCGCAGGTGCCGCTTCCGCAATGCCGCGCCCGGGTCGGCGCCCAGCCGGTCGGCGAGATGCTCCCGGATCCGCTCGTAGACGGCCAGCGCGTCGGCCTGCCGCCCCTGCCCGTCGAGCGCGTCGATCAGCAGCGCCGCGAGCCGCTCGTCGACCGGATGCTCGGCGAGCAGTCCGGTCAGCCGGGCGGCGGCCTGCCCGGGCTCGCCCATCGCCAGTTCGGCCTCGGCCAGGTCGGCGGCGGCCTGCACGACCGTCTGCGTGAGCCGGGTGGCATAGGCGGGCGCGATCTCGGCCAACTCGGCGGCGACCGGCCCGCGCACCAGGCCGGCGGCCTCGCCGAGCGGCCCGGCGGCGCCGGCGGGGTCGCCGGCCCGCAGTCGTTCCCGACCGGCCGCGGCGAGCCGCTCGAACAGGCCGGCGTCCACGTCACCAGGCTCGACGGCCAGGCGGTACCCACCCTCGGTCTGGGTGACGGTGTCGCCGCCGCCGAGCAGCCGCCGGAGCCGGGAGATCAACGACTGCAGGGCGTTGGCCGGGTCGGCCGGGCGCTCGTCCGGCCAGAGCGCGTCGGCGAGCAGGCCCGGCGGGACGGGGCGGCCACCGGCGACGGCCAGGCGGGCGAGCAGGCCGCGCAGGCGGGTGCCGGGCACCGGCACGCCGGTGTCGCCCCGCCGCACCCGCAGCTCCCCGAGCAGAGCGACCCGCAGCCGCTCGGTGTCCACGCTCACGCCACGATCCTCCCCCGTGGGCGCCACCCGGCCCAAATCGGTTTCGGCCGGCTGTCCGCGCTGGATCCGCCGCCGGTGGAACAGCCCTGACGGCCGGCCGGGGCCGAGGCTCGCCGGGCTCAGTTCTCCGCGGCGTAGGCCTCGACCTTGGCGGTGTCCCCGGCGACGATCAGGACGGCGTTCTCCGGGACGGTGGTCTCCGGCCGGGCGTACACGAAGTCCTCGCCGGGCCGTTTGGTGCCGACCACCGTGACCCCCCATTTGGTGCGCAACCCTAGGTCGGCGAGGGTGCGCCCGGCGGCGCCGTGCGGCGCGCGGACCTTGGCGATGGCGAAGCCGTCGTCGAACTCGATGTAGTCGAGCATCCGGCCGCTGATCAGGTGGGCGACCCGCTCGCCCATCTCGGACTCGGGGAACACCACGTGGTCGGCGCCGACCGACGACAGGATCTTGCCGTGTTTGACGCTGGTGGCCTTGGCCCAGATCTCCGGCACACCGATCTCGGCGAGGGTGAGCACGGTCAGGACGCTGGTCTCCAGGTTGGTGCCGATGCCGACGACGGCGCGCCCGAACTCGTGCACGCCGAGCTGGCGCAACGCCTCCTCGTCGGTGGAGTCGGCCTCGGCGACCTGGGTGAGCCGGTCCGACCAGTCCTGCACGATCCGCGGATCGGAGTCGACGCCGAGCACCTCGTACCCGAGATCCAGCAGCGCCTCGGCCACCGCGCCGCCGAACCGGCCGAGGCCGATCACCGCGACGTGTCCGCCGTGGGAAGGTCTGTCGTCAGCCAACGAGGGGTCTCTCCTCCGGATAGCGGTAGTGCCGGCGGCGGGTGTTCAGCGCGATCGCGGTGCCGACCGCGATGGTGCCGACGCGGCCGACGAACATCAGCACGACCAGGACGAGTTGCGCCGCGGGCGGAAGGCTGGGCGTGATGCCGGTGCTCAGCCCGACCGTCGCGAACGCCGACGTGACCTCGAACAGGGCCCGGTCGAACGGGATGCCGTCGGTCAGCGCGTCCAGGGCGACGGTACCGGTCGCGACCAGCGCGACGCCCATCAGGGCCACGGTCACGGCCTGCCGCTGGGTGGTCTCGGCGATGCGGCGTTTGCGGATCACCACATCGGGCTCGCCGCGGATCTCCGCCCAGATCACGTAGGCCAGCAGCATGAACGTGGTCAGTTTGATGCCGCCGGCGGTGCTGGCGCTGCCACCGCCGATGAACATCAGCCCGTTGGTCACGGCGATCGTCTCGCTGTTCATCCGGCCCAGGTCGACACTGTTGAAACCGCCGGACCGGGTCATCACGTCCTGGGTGAACGCGGCGAGGATCTTGCCCGGCGTGCTCAGCGGGCCCAGCGTGCCCGGGTTGCGCCACTCGAACACCAGAAAGATCAGAAATCCCACGGCCGTGAACAACAGGCTTCCGGTCACCGTCAGCCAGGTGTGGGTCGACCAACATCCGGGGGTACGCCACTCGCGTGCCAACTCGAACAGGACCGGGAAGCCGATCGAGCCCGCCATCACGCCGAACGCCAGGGGCAGGCAGATCCACGGGTCGGTGACGAACCGGACCAGGCTGTCCGGGTAGAGGGCGAATCCGGCGTTGTTGAACGCCTGGACCGCGTGGAAGACCGCCTCCCACAGGGCGCGGCCGAACGAGTAGTCGTACCCGAGCCAGAACCGCCACGTGAGCACGACGGCGATGGCGCTCTCGAACGCCAGCATGACCATCGCCACCCGGAAGAGGATGCCGCGCAGGTTGGCGCCGAACAGTCCGGCGCTCTCGGTCTGCGCCAGCAGCCGGCTGCGCAGGCCCAGCCGGCGCGACACCAGCAGGCTGAGCAGGGTGGCCATGGTCACGATGCCGAATCCGCCGATCTGCGACATCACGGTCAGCAGCACATGGCCGAAGGTCGACCAGTAGGACGGCGTGTCCACCACCGCCAGGCCGGTGACGCAGACCGCGGAGGCGGCGGTGAACAGCGCGGTGACGAACGGCGCATGGCCGGGGTCGGCGCGGGCCGCCGGCAGCATCATCAGCCCGGTCCCGATAACGATCAGGCCAAGAAATGCGAGCGGCACGACACGGGCCGGATGCCGCAAGGGTGATCGCACCGCTGAGTCATATCACCCGTCGGACCTCTTCAAACGTTGAGGGCCCCGTGTTCGATCAAGGCCCACGCCGCGGCCGCGAAGGCGCCGGCGCACGTGATCGTGCGCACCAGGTTCCACCGCACCCACGGTGTGAAGAAATCGGCCCGCTGCGCGGCCGGATCGGCCAGGTCCGCGGGGTCGCCGGCGTCGTTCAGCCGGTTGTTCAGGGGGATGTTCACGGCGAACGTGACGGCCAGGGTCACGCCGTAGAGCATCAGGGCTCCCAGCAGCGGAAAGGCCACAGCGGGACGGTCGATGCTGAGGACGGCGGCGACCGCCGTCGAGACCAGCGCACCGACGAAGATCATGCCGAACAGCGGGTTCAGGATGGCGATGTTGATGTTCCGCATGGCGTCGACTGCGGCACGGTCTTCGGCCCGGCGCAGGCCCGGCATCACCGAGCCGGCGAACGCGTAGAACAGCCCGGCCATCAGCCCGAGCGTGACGACACTGAGCAGCAGGACGGCGGTGCGCACCGGCTCTCCCGATCGACTGGTTTCGGTTGACGGGGCGGGCCCGCCCCGTGCCGCGACGGTACGATGTGCGGACAACCGCGGACCCACCGCCACCCCGGCGGGCGGCAATGCGACGGTTGACACGTTGCGGTTGGTAACCGGATTTCATCAACTCCGGTTATCCTCCTCCGCCGGGGAGGACAACATGAAACTCGTACGAGGTATCGTCGCCGGCGTCATGGTCGCCGCGCTCGGTGCCGGGCTCGTCGCGTGTGGGCCGATCGGCGCGCTCCATTCGCGGCCGGTCGAGGTCGGTGGTGAGTCGGAGGCCTCGCTGGAGGGGTCCGTCGGCTTCAGCATTCCGTTCGGCGGCGGCAAGGGCGACGTCAACGTGTCGTTCGCGCGGGAGCCGCTGCCCGCCGACAGGCCGGCTCCGCCCGGGGTCGTTCTGGTCGGCGACATGATCAAGCTCGACATCGAGGGTGAGGTCGTCCGCGGCCGGATCAGCATCGACTACGGCGAACTGCCCGCCGGGGTGCGGCCGGAGCTGCTGAACATCTACGCCTGGTCCACCGAGCTGGGCGACTGGGTCGCGCTGTCCGGCAGCGTCACCGACGCGGTCGAGCGTGCCGTCTGGGCCGACACCGTCCTGCTCGACAGCTTCGCGCTGGGCACGTGGCAGGTCGCGTCGGGCGCCGCCGGTGACACCATCACGACCGGCACCGGCATGACCCTCCCGATCAAGCCGGACACCGTCCGGCACTACTGGCTGTACACCCGGGCGGCCGCCGTCTCCTCTCTGGCGAGCACCCTGGAGCACCTGACCGGCGCGCCGGAGACCATGGCGTGCGACCCGAAAGCGGCGAACGTGACCGTCAGCGCCGTCTCCAGCCCGGCCGGACGGGTCGACGCCTGCGTGCTCACCGAAGCCGGCAAGCAGCTGGTGCGCGTCCGCAACCGGTTCCCCTTCCCGATGGTTCTGCAGCTGCCGAAGGACGGCCGGGTCCGCCCGGTGGTGGACACCACCGCGGCCGCCGGCGCCCCGGACACCTTCGACGGAATCCGCAACACCGTTCTGACCTACCTGAACGGCTCGGTGGCGGTCGGCGGCGGCCAGACCGTCACCCTGGAGGTCCAGCCCGGCACGGGCGGCCCGGTGCAGCTCACCGGGCGCCTGGACTGGTCGGCGATCGCTCTGGACTCCGGCCTGCGCCAGCTCGAACTGCTGGTGCCCACCAGCGGGGCGCTGCGCCCGGCCACCGCCGAGGCGCTGATCCAGGCGCACGGCGAGTTCGGGGCGGCGGCCGTGAAGGATCTGGCCCGGGGCGAGGTCGGCACGCCGGCCGTCCAGGCGCTGCTCCAGAAGGCCGGGTTGTCGGAGTCCGCCCACAGCGTCGGTGACGTGTTCGAGTACAGCTCGTGTGTGCTGGAGCGCCTCCCGACCGTCGCCGGCGCCGACCGGGACGTGCTGGGCGGTGTGAAGACGGCCGGGCCGACCGTCACGCTGGTCGTCACCGACTGCCTCAACGCGATCCTCGACAGGTACCTCCCGGCCGGAAACGGCGCGTCCGGGTCGCTGCTGGACGTCCTTAAGACGACCACCGCGACGGTCCACGAGGCGATCCCGAAGGCCGACCGCAAGACTCCGGCCGGACCGGTCACGGTCACCGTCACTGCTCGCTGACGCCACCCGCACGCCGTACGCCCCGGCCTCGTCCCGCAACGGACGAAGCCGGGGCGTTCGCGTGGTGGGGCCGCTCGCGCCGAGAGGTATCCAACCCATACCTCTCGGCGCGGCGCGGTCGGGTCAGTACGCTCCGAACGTGTCGTGGGTGATGTAGGTGCCGGTCGGCGGGGTGACCGCGCTCCGGTTGGCGAAGGTCTTCTCCCATTGCGCCACGGTGCCGTCGGCGTTCTTCACGATGTACTGGAACTCGACGTAGGTGTTCGGCGGCAACTCGACGCTGCCGGTCCAGTTCGGGAAGGTGCCGCTGGTGGTGTTCAGCGGCACGGCGGCGGCGGGGTTCCAGGAACCCAGCGCGGGGATGCTGCCGACGACGTAGACACGCTGGCCCCAGGCGGTGAAGCCCGCGGTCACGTTGAACGTCGCGACGACGGGCGCGACGCGCAGGGTGCTGACATCGCTGACGGCGACCTCGGTGCTGACGGGGGTGGCGGCCAGGGCCGGACCGGCGACGCCCAGGGCACCGGCGATCAGGGTGGTGGCGACGACTCCGGCGCGGACTGCGTTACGCATGACGTTCCTCTCGAAAGAACCTGAAAGATTCAGCAAGTTCTTGCTGAACCGGGCTCCACATTGGCCGGATAGCCATCGAAACTCAAGAGAATTTGTCCGATTTCGCGAGTCAGGAACAGTTCGCCTGCAATGCCTGCAGACTCCTGAACTGCATAAATATTTCACCACTACGCCACAATTCCCTGCTACCGAAATCGCCAAGTATTGAAACTTCTTGCAATGACGGCGACGGATCAGGGAAGGATGGCGCGGAGTTCGGCGATGTGTTTGACGCGTTCGGCCCGGGTCGGGGCCAGCGGCGACGCCAGCAGGGTGGTCACGCCGGCGGCGGCCAGGGCGTCGAGGCGGCGGCGGATCTCGTCACGGTGTCCCACCAGCGACGTGGCGGCGACCAGATCGTCCGGGACGGCGGCGACGGCCTCGGCTCGCCGCCCGCTCAGGTACAGCTCCTGAATGCGGGTGGCCTCGTCGGCGTAGCCGTACCGGCGCACCAGATCGTTGGAGAAGTTGCGGCCGCGGGCGCCCATGCCGCCCAGGTAGAGAGCGAGTTGCGCGCGGTGCCGCTGCAGCAGGGCGGGCTCCGGGGCGGCCAGGACGAAGGGCACGGGCACACTCACGTCCAGCGGCCCGAGATCGGGCGAACGCCGTGCCAGCCCGTCGGCGAGCGCGTCGGCGAAGACACGGGCGGAGGCGCGCGGGTCCAGCCACAGCGCCTGCCATCCGTCGGCGATCTCGGCGGCCAGAGCGACGTTGCGGGGGCCCATGGCGGCCAGCAGCACCGGGATCCGCTCCCGGACCGGGTGGTTGATCAGTTTGAGCGGTTTGCCGTACTCGCCCGGCAGGGGGATCCGGTAGTGCGATCCTTCGAACACCAGCGTCTCGCGGCGCCAGACGCGGCGGCAGATCTCGACGATCTCGCGGGTGCGGGCGACCGGCGCGTCGTAGCGCACACCGTGGAAGCCCTCGATCACCTGCGGACCGGAGGCGCCGAGGCCCAGGCTGAACCGGCCGCCGGACACGTAGTCGAGTCCGGCGGCGGTCATCGCGGTCAGCGTTGGAGTGCGAGTGTAGAGCTGCATCACACCGGAGGCCAGACCCATCCGCCGGGTTCTCGCGGCGAGATATCCGAGCTGGCTGACCGCGTCGAAGCTGTAGGCCTCGGGCACCACGACCAGGTCCGCGCCGGCCTCCTCGAACTCGGCGACCTCGTCGACGGCCTCGGCGAACCCCTCGCCGCTGTAACCGAGCTGAATCCCGAGCCGCATGGTCAGTCGTTGACGATCACTTGGCGGATCACGTCGCCGCTGCCCAGAGCGACCAGCGCCTCGTCCACCTGGTCCAGGCGGAGCCGACGGCTGATCATGCCCTCGATGTCGAGGCGGCCGGCCCGCCACAGCGCCAGCAGGCGCGGGAAGTCGCGGTGCGGCTCGGCCGAGCCGTAGAGCGACGGCAGGATCCGCTTGCCCTCGAAGAGCAGCTCGAACGGGCTGAACTCGACCTGGTCCTCGGCGCGGCCGGCGCCGACGACGATCACGGCGCCGCCGCGGCGGCAGGCGGTCCAGGCGGTGCGCAGCGTCTGCGGTACGGCCACCACGTCGAAAGCGTGGTCGAAGCCCTCCGGAACCACCTCCATCTGCAGGTCGCTCAGCTCGTCGGGGCCGGCCGTGTGGGTGGCGCCGAACCGCCGGGCCAGCTCGTGCCGAGCGGGCACCGTGTCGACGGCGACGATGACGGCCGCCCCGGCGAGCCGGGCGCCCTGGATCGCGGCGATGCCGACCCCGCCGCAGCCGATCACCACGACGGTGTCGCCGGGCCGCACCTGGGCCGTGTTGATCACCGCGCCGACACCGGTGGTGACGCCGCAGCCGATCAGGGCGGCCACCTCGTACGGCACGTCGTCGTCGATCCGCACGGCGCCGGCCCGGGGCACCACCATCTCCTCGGCGAACGAGCCGCACCCGGCCATGCCGAAGACGGGCAGATCGCCGGCGCTGAACCGGGGCATCACGTAGCCGGCCATCACGTGCGTCATGCACAGGTAGGGCTCGTTGCGCCGGCAGTGCGTGCAGGCGCCGCAGGCGGGCAGCCAGTTGACCGCGACCCGGTCGCCGGGTGCGAGATCGTCGACGCCGTCGCCGATCTCGATGACGTCGCCGGCGGCCTCGTGGCCGAGCACCGCGGGCACGGGCTGGGGCAGGCCGCCCCGCATGGCGGACAGGTCGGAGTGGCAGACGCCGGAGGCGCGGACCCGCAGGCGCACCTCGCCGGGGCCTGGACCGATGACGGTGACGTCGTCGCGGAGGTCGAGTTTCTCGTCCCCGATCGTGTGCAGCACGGCCGCGCGCATACCGGTACCCCCTCAAAAGTAGAACGCGTTCTACGCTAACCACGCGGGGTGCACCAAGCAAGCGTTTGGTGACGGGACATAATCGGCCGGTGACGAATGCGAAAAGCCCGTCCGAGCGGCGCGCGCATCTGGTTCGGCTGGCCGGGGACCTCTTCGCCGAGAAGGGGTTCCGGGCCACCACGGTGCGGGAGATCGCCGACGCCGCCGGGATCCTGTCCGGAAGCCTCTACCACCACTTCGACTCCAAGGAGTCGATCGGGGACGAGATCCTCAGCGCCTTCCTCGAAGACGTCCTGGCTGGTTACCGGGAAGCGATACGGGAGACGGCCGACCCTCGGACCGCGATCGAGCAGATCGTCCGGTCCAGCACCGCCACGCTGGGCCGGCACCGCGCCGCGCTGACGATGCTGCAGAACGACTGGAACTACTTCAGCGGGCAGCCCCGGTTCGCGTACCTGCGCACCGCCATGAAGGAGATCGAGCAGACCTGGATCGACCAGTTGGAGCGCGGCAAACAGACCGGGCAGTTCCGGGCCGACCTGGACGCGCGCCTGACCTACCGGCTGCTCCGCGACATCCTCTGGCTGCCCACCTCGTGGCGGCCCTCGGCGACCTGGAGCACCGAGCAGATCGTCGACGGTCTGCTCCGACTCCTTTTCGACGGCATCACGGTGCCGTAGCCTCCCAAGCAAGCGCTTGGTCTCCGCCGGTTGTCCACTCGGCCGGCCGGAGAAACCCTGCACCGGGAGGACGCGATGGGGCGGCTGGACGGCAAGGTTGCACTGATCACCGGCGGGGCGCGCGGCATGGGCAAGGCCCACGCCCGGCACTTCGCCGCCGAGGGGGCACGCGTGGTCATCGGCGACGTGCTCGACGACAAGGGCCGGGCGGTCGCCGACGGCCTCGGCGCCGACAGATGCCGATTCGTGCACCACGACGTGACCAGCGAGGACGACTGGTCGGCGGCCGTCGAGGCGACCGTCGCGGCGTTCGGCCGGGTCGACGTGCTGGTCAACAACGCGGGCATCCTGCGGCACGCGCCCGTCACCGAGATGGACGCGGCCGAGTTCCGGCAGGTCATCGAGGTGAACCTGGTCGGCACGTGGCTCGGCATCCGCCAGGTGGCGCCCGCGATGGTCAGCGTCGGCGGCGGCTCGATCGTCAACATCTCGTCCATCGAAGGATTCGCCGGGGCGGCCGGGCTCTCCGCGTACAGCGCCAGCAAGTTCGGCGTCCGCGGCCTCACCCGGTCGGCCGCGCAGGAACTGGGGCCGCTCGGGATCCGGGTCAACTCGGTGCACCCCGGTGGCGTGATGACGTCGATGGCGCTCGC
The DNA here is from genome assembly GCF_030009775.1 of Actinoplanes sandaracinus. Classification (GTDB taxonomy): domain Bacteria; phylum Actinomycetota; class Actinomycetes; order Mycobacteriales; family Micromonosporaceae; genus Actinoplanes; species Actinoplanes sandaracinus. The sequence continues at coordinate 403,442 of NZ_JASCTH010000001.1, forward strand.
CGCGGCACAGACCATGACCGGCGTCGACCCCGGCGGGTTCCTGAAATCGCTGCCGATCGCGCGGTTCGCCGAACCGGTGGAGATCTCCCGGCTGGTCGCGTTCCTCGCCTCCGACGAGGCGTCCTACACGACCGGCGCCGAGTTCCTCGCCGACGGCGGCCTGCTCAGCGGCCCGGGGTACTGATCATGGGAAGCCTGGACGGGCGGGTCGCGATCGTGACCGGGGCCGGGCAGGGGCTCGGGGCGGCCGAAGCCCGCGCTCTCGCCGCCGCGGGAGCGCGGGTGGTCCTCAACGATCTTCCCGGGCCCGCGCTGGACGCGGTCGTCGAGCGGATCCGGGCCGCGGGCGGCGAGGCCGCCGCCTGCCCCGGCGACGTCGCCGACTGGGCGGGCGGCGAAGCCCTGGTCACGACCGCCGTCGAGCGTTTCGGCGGCCTCGACATCCTGGTCAACAACGCCGGCGTGCTGCGCGACCGGATGGTCTTCTCGATGTCCGAACAGGAGTGGGACACCGTCATCCGGGTCCACCTGCGCGGCCACTTCGTGACCACCCGGTTCGCCACCGCCTACTGGCGCGACCGCAGCAAGGCCGACGGCCGCCCGGCCTACGCCCGGATCGTCAACACCGCCTCCGAGGCGTTCCTGCTCGGCTCGGCCGGGCAGCCCAACTACGCGGCCGCCAAGGGCGGCATCGTCTCACTCACCCTCGCCACCGCCCGCGGATGCGCGAGATACGGGGTACGGGCTAACGCGATCTGTCCACGAGCACGCACCGCCATGACCGGCGACCTGATGGGCCCCGCCCCCGACGGGCCCGACCCGATGGCGCCGGAACGGGTCGCCCCGCTGGTCGTGCACCTCGCCGGGCCGGCCGGCGAACGGATCACCGGCGAGGTGTTCGTGGTGCACAGCGACGTGGTCGCGGTCCTCGGGCCGCCCACCGTGCGGGCGGCCTTCCACGCGGCGACCGGCCACTGGACGGCGGCCGAACTCGACGCGGCGCTGGGCACCCTGTTCGCCGAGGAGCCGCCCCGGCCCGGATTCGTCTGCGAGGAGACACTCCCTCTGGCGGCGGCCACCTTCGGCGAGCCGTCATGAACCATCGGGAGACGGTCACGATGACACCCGGCGAAGTGGGGGCGCTTCTGGCGTACGCCCGGAAGGTCCAGATCGCCACCATCAACCCGGACGGGACGCCGCACCTGGTGACCATGTTCTTCGGTCTGGCCGGAGGCCGGATCGCGTTCTGGACCTACCGGACCTCGCAGAAGGCTCGCAACCTGGCCCGCGACCGGCGGCTGACCTGCCTCGTCGAGGACGGCGAGGACTACTTCGCCCTGCGCGGCGCCCAGGTCAACGGCGTGGTCGAACCGATCGACGATCTGGCCGGCGTCACGGAGGTGGGTCGCCTGATCGCCGCGCGGATGCCGGACGTGCCGCCGGACGCCCTCGACGCGTACGTCACGCACGCCGCCCGGAAGCGGACCGCCTACCTGGTCGAACCGGTGCGGGTGGCCAGCTGGGACCACCGCAAGCTCCTGCCCTGAGAAAGGGAGCCGTCGCGGTGCCCGGGACGCCGTTCTCCACCGAGGACGACGCGGCCCTCAAGCCCGCGTACGAATCGGCGGAGAACTCCCTGACGGCCGGCCCCGGAAACGGTCATAGACTGATCGCCGGCCGATCGAGGAACGGGGAGGACCGTCGTGGCAGCTACACCCGCGGGCCGGCCCCGTGACCCCGAGGTCGACGAGCGGATCACCCGCGCGGCGGCCGAGGTCTACGGCGCCGAGGGCTGGGCGCGGTTCTCCGTCGACGCCGTCGCCCGCCGTGCGGGCGTCGGCAAGGCCTCGATCTACCTCCGGTGGCCCAACAAGGAGGCGTTGCTGGCGGCCGCGCTCGCCACCCGCCTCGCCGGCGTCCGGGACATCGACACCGGTTCGGTACGCGACGACCTCGTCGCCCTGGCCGGTCAGGTGCTGCACGCCTTCCTCGACGAGTCCGGCGGGGCGATGCTGCGGCTGATGCTCGAGGTGGAGAGCCTCCCGGCCGGGCAGGAACACCTCGACCGGTTCCTGCAGTCCCAGGCGGCGGCCGCCCGGGCGATCGTGCACCGCGGCATCGACCGGGGGCAGCTCAGCGGGGACACCAGCGTGACCCTGCTGCTGAACACGATCAGCGGGGGCGCTCTCAACCACGCCCTGACCACTCCGGCCCGGTTGCGGGCCAAGGTCGCGGCCGGCGCCGACCGCTACGCCGAGGAACTGGTCGACTTCGTGCTGGCCTCGGTCACCGTTCCCAGTTGACGCCGGCGGGCTGCGGTCACCGGTCCAGGCTGACGGCGGCGACCAGGCGCGGGTTGCCGTCCGGGCCGGGCCGGTAGGCCAGGTCGCCGGAGCGAACCAGCAACTCGACGTGCGCGGCGGTCTCGGCGACCGCGCCGACGAGCATCGGCCCGATTTCGGCCCACGGCCGAGACCAGGTCAGAGCGCTCGCCACCTCCCAGATCGTCGCGGAGCCCAGCCGGTCGACGGCGGCCATGATCTCCCGGCACCGCTCCCGGTGGTGCTGGTCGAGCTCGGCGGCCCGCGCCGCGATGCCACGGAACCGCCACTCGTGGCCGGGCAGCGCCTCGCAGTCGTCATAGGCGGCGACCTTCTCCAGCGACTCCAGGTATCGCCCGAGCGGGTCGTCGCCACCGCTGATCTGCAGACCGATGTTGGGGCTGATCCGGGGCAGCACATGGTCGCCGGTGAGGAGCATCTGCGCGTCGGCGTCCAGCAGGCACAGGTGGCCGGGGGTGTGCCCGGGTGTCCAGATCGCCCGCAGACGGCGACCGGCCAGCGGAACCAGGTCGCCGTCGTCGAGCATCACGTCCGCGTCGGCGAGCGGAGCGAACAGCACGTCGACCGCGGCGCCGAAGACGCCCAGCAGGCCGGCGATCTCGGCTTCCGGCACGTGCAGGTCACGCAGGAAGCCGCTCAGCGCCACGCTCGGCTCGGCGGCGCGGTCCCGCAGCATCGACTCCCGCTCGGCCGGGTGCATGGCCACCCAGGCGCCGGAGGCGTCCCGCAGGCGGGCGGTGAGGCCGTGGTGGTCGGGGTGCACGTGGGTGAGCACCACGCCGGTCACGTCGGCGGCGGTCGCTCCCGCGACCGCCAGGCCGGCTGCCAGGGCGTCCCAGCCGCGGTCGCTGTCCCAGCCGGGGTCGACCACGACCAGCCCGTCGTCGCCGGGGATCAGATAGCTCAACGTGTAGCGGAGCGGGTTCTTCGGGATCGGCACCGGAACGGACACCACGCCACCGGCGAGCTTCTCCACCGGCGGCATGGTCTTGGCCTGCCAGGAGGCCTGCTGCACGTTCATCCCGAACCCCTTTCCTAGACGGAAGCCGTCTAGGAAAGCGACGATATCGTGAACGCCACCCGTTCAGCAATCACCCACCCCAGCCGTAGCCCACGCACCCCGAACCGCCGCCGCGACACGCCCGGCGACGGCTGAGGGCTGGCGTCACAGTCGGGCAGGGGTGGGGTGGGCGGCTACATCATCTCCTCGGTGGTGGGGATGAGGACCGTCTTGAGTTCGGTGTAGGCCTCGATGGAGGTGCGCCCACCCTCACGGCCCAGCCCGGACTGGCCGAAGCCACCGAAGGCCGCATGCGGTTCGAGCTGGTAGCCGTTGACGCCGACGGTGCCGGCCCGGACCGCTTTGGTCAGGCGCATGGCCCGCTTCACGTCGCTGGTCCAGACCGTGGCTGCCAGGCCGTACGTGGTGTCGTTGGCGAGGCGGACCGCCTCGTCCTCCTCGGTGAACGGGACGACGGCCAGGACCGGACCGAAGATCTCCTCGCGGGCGATGGTGGCGTCGTTCGTGACGTCGGCGAAGAGGGTGGGCTGGACGAAGTTGCCGGCCGCGAGTTCGCCGTCGGGGCGGCCGCCGCCACAGACGAGGCGGGCGCCCTCGGTGCGGCCGCTCTCGATGTAGCCGAGGACCCGGTTCAGCTGCCGCTCGTTGATCAGCGGCGAGGCGGTGGTCTCCGGGTGGAACGGGTCGCCGTAGGTGACCAGGGCAGCCATGCCCTCGGCGATGGCGAGGAACTCGTCGTAGACGTCGCGGTGCACCAGGGCGCGGGTGTGCGCGACGCAGGCCTGGCCGGACAGGCCCATGGTGACGGTGCCCATCGTGGTGGCGGCGGCCGCGTAGACGTCGGCGTCCGGGAAGACCAGGGACGGGCTCTTGCCGCCGAGTTCGAGGCTGGTGCGCTTGATGCCGTTCGCGGCGGCGGCGAGCACCTTGCGGCCGACGCCGCGGCTGCCGGTGAAGGTGATCTTGTCGACCAGCGGATGGTTGATCAGGGCGTCGCCGGTGGACTCGCCGGGGCCGGTGACCACGTTGAGGACGCCCGGCGGCAGGCCGGCCTCCTCGAGGATGCGCACCAGGCGCAGCGCGGAGAAGGTGGCGTACTCGGACGGCTTGAGCACCACGGTGCAGCCCATGGCCAGGGCGGGGGCGAGTTTCTGGGCGGCCAGCAGCAGCGGGCCGTTCCACGGGATGACCGCCGCGACCACACCGATCGGCTCCCGCAGGGTAAGCACCAGGTGGTCGCCGCCCTGATAGCCGGGAAGGGTCTCGCCACCGAGTTTGTCGATCCAGCCGGCGTGGTGGTCGAAGACGTCGGCGACGCACTCGACCGACATCGCGTACGTCTCCCCGAAGCTCACCGGCACCCCGTTGTCCAGGGCGACCAGGGTCTGCAGCTCGTCGGCGTGAGCGCGGATCCCGTCGGCGATCCGGCGCAGCACCCGGATGCGCTCCTTGGCGCGGGCGCGCGGCCACGGGCCCTCGTCGAAGGCGGTGCGCGCGGCCCGCACGGCGGCGTCCACATCGGCGGCGGTGGCGATGGCGAACGTGCCGACCTCTTCAGCGGTGGCGGGGTGATGGTGGCTCCAGGTGCGCCCGTCGGCGGCCGGGCGCCACCCGCCGTCGATCAGCAGCTCACCGCCGGCCAGGCCGACCTCGTCACGCTTCGCCTTGATCGACAGCACCATGGCGCACCTCCAGGAAATTGGAACGCGTTCTATTTCTGCGCACGGTACGCCGTGTCCCGGAGGTCCGCCAGATATGCCGGCCACTCGCCGCCGCCGTGCACGGCCAGGGACGCGCCGCTGATGTAGCCGGCGAGCGGGGAGGCGAGCAGCAGACAGGCGCTGGCCACCTCCTCGGCGGCGGCGGGGCGGCCCATCGGCACGGTGCGGGAGACCAGCTCCGGGGTCACCGCGGAGGCGACCGGGCCGACGACGAGGCTGTTCACCCGCACCCTCGGCGCCCATTCGGCGGCGAGACTGGTGGCGAGGTGGTGCAAGCCCGCCTTGGCGGCGCCGTAGGCGGCGGTGCCCGGCGACGGCCGGGTGCCGCTGACACTGCCGATCATGAGGATCACCCCGCCGGTGGCCTGCTCACGCATGACCGCGTTGGCCGCCTGCGAGACGTGCAGCGGAGCGATCAGGTTCAGCTCGATGACCTTGGCGTGCAGTCGTGGCGACGCTGACGCGGCGGGCGCCTCGGGGCCGCCGCCGGCATTGTTGATCAGCACATCGAGCCGCCCGAACCGGTCGGCCGCGGTCTTGATCAGCATCGCGGCCTGGGCCGGGTCGCGCACGTCGGCCCGCACCACGCCGGCGTCCGTGCCGGAGGCGGTGCGGCCGCACACCAGGACGTCGGCGCCGGCCGCCCGGAACGCCCGGGCGATGCTGGCGCCGATGCCGCGGGTGCCGCCGGTGACCACCACGGCCCGGCCGGCGAAGTCGAGAGGGTCCATACCCGTCGATGCTAGCCACCCAAGCAAGCGCTAGGTTAGCCTCGCAGTCGTGGCGATTGAAGTGCGGCACGGCGCGGTCACCGAGGTGGTGATCGATTTTCCTCCGGTCAACGCGGTGCCGGCGGCCGGCTGGCATGCCCTCGCCGAGGCCGTCACCACGGCCGGGGCCGATCCCGAGACCCGGGCGGTGGTGCTCGCCGCCGACGGCCGCGGCTTCTGCGCCGGAGTCGACATCAAGGAGATGCAGCGCACGGCCGGCCACGAGGCGCTGCTCGCCGCCAACCGGGGCTGCGCGGCGGCGTTCGCGGCGGTGTACGACTGCCCGGTCCCGGTGATCGCCGCCGTGCAGGGGTTCTGCCTCGGCGGCGGGGTGGGCCTGGCCGGCAACGCCGACCTGGTGGTGGCCTCCGACGACGCCACCTTCGGGCTGCCCGAGGTCGACCGCGGGGCGCTCGGCGCGGCCACCCACCTGGCCCGGTTGGTCCCCCACCAGTTGATGCGGACGATGGTCTACACCTGCCGACCGGTCACGGCGTGGGAGCTGCACCGGTTCGGCACGGTCCTCGAGGTGGTCCCGCGCGCCGGGCTGCGGCGGGCCGCGCGCCGGGTGGCCGGTGAGATCGCGGCCAAGGATCCGGTGGTCATCCGCCGGGCCAAGGAGTCGCTGAACGGGATCGACCCGATCGACGTGAAGCGCTCCTACCGGTTCGAGCAGGGCTTCACCTTCGAGCTCAACCTCAACGGCGCCGGCGATCGCGCCCGCCAGAGATTCGTGGACGGCGGCTGAGAAGGGAGGGCGGCCAGTGGACAGGGTCGTCAGCATCGAGGACGTGGCCGGTGAGATCCGCGACGGCATGACGGTCGGGATCGGCGGGTGGGGGTCGCGCCGCAAGCCGATGGCCCTGGTCCGGGCGATCGCGCGGTCCGGCCGCAAGGATTTGACGCTGGTCACCTACGGCGGGCCGGACGTCGGCGTCCTCGTCGCCGCCGGCTGTGTCCGCCGGGTGGTCACCGGGTTCGTGTCGCTGGACAGCATTCCGCTCGAGCCGCACTTCCGGCGGGCCCGCAGTGCCGGCACGGTTCTCCTGACCGAGTACGACGAGGGAATGCTCTACTGGGGGCTCCTCGCGGCCGCGAACCGGCTGCCGTTCCTGCCGATCCGCGCCGGCCTCGGCTCCGATGTCCTGCGTGTGAACCCGGAGCTGCGGACGGTCCGCTCCCCCTATGCCGACGGCACCGAGCTGGTCGCCATGCCCGCGATCACGCTCGACGTCGCGATCGTGCACCTGAACCGGGCCGACGCCCACGGCAACGGGCGATACCTCGGCCCCGACCCGTACTTCGACGACCTGTTCTGCCTGGCCGCGAAACGCCGGTTCGTCACCTGCGAGCGGATCGTCAGCACCGCGGCTCTCATCGAGTCGGGCCCGCCACAGACCCTGCTGGTCAACCGGTCGATGGTGGACGGCGTGGTGGAGACCCCGCACGGCGCCCACTTCACCAGCTGTGTCCCCGACTACGACCGGGACGAGGCCTTCCAGCGCGAGTACGCGACCACCGACTGGGAGACGTTCCGGACCCGCTATCTCGACGGCGACGAGGCCGGCTATCAGAAGGCGGTAGCCCGGTGACCGGCCCGGCGACCCGGGCGGAGACCTGCGTGGTGGCGTGCGCCGAGGCGTGGCGTGGCGACGGCGCGGTCCTGGCGAGCTTCGCGGGCCTGATCCCCCAGCTCGCCGCCCGGCTGGCCCAGCTCACCTTCGCCCCCGATCTGCTGGTCAGCGACGGTGAGGCCACCCTGCTGCGGGACGGGCAGGTGGAGGGCTGGCTGCCGTACCGGTCGGTGTTCGCGATGGTCGCGGCCGGCACCCGGCACATGATGATGGGCGCGAGTCAGCTCGACCGCCTCGGCAACCAGAACATCTCCTGCGTCGGCCCCTGGGAACGGCCGAAATCTCAGCTCCTGGGCGTGCGCGGCGCTCCCGGCAACACGGTCAACCACCCGGTCAGCTACTGGATCCCCCGGCACTCGCCGCGGGTCTTCGTCGAGCGCGTCGACATGGTGTCGGGCGTCGGCCACGATCGCGGCGCCCACGAGATCCGCCTGGTCGTCACCGACCTCGCCGTCCTCGACTTCGCGACCCCCGACCGGTCGATGAGGCTGCGCTCGGTGCATCCCGGCGTCACGGTGGACGAGGTCGTCGCCGCCACCGGCTTCGCCCTGAGCATCCCCGATGACGTGCCGGAGACCCGCGAGCCGTCCGCCGACGAGCGGCGACTGATCCGCGAACACCTGGATCCGCGGGGCCTGCGGGAACGGGAGATCGCATGAGGACCGCGCTCACCGAGCTGCTCGGCTGCCGGCACCCGATCGTGCAGACCGGGATGGGCTACGTCGCCGGCGCCCGGCTGGTCTCCGCGGTCGCCGAGGCGGGCGGGTTCGGCATCGTCGCGTCGGCGACCATGAGCCTCGATCAGCTCCGCGACACGATCCACGAGATCAAGAGCAACACCGCGAATCCCTTCGGCGTCAACGTACGGGCGGACGCGCCCGACGCGGCGGCCCGCATCGACCTGCTGGTCCGGGAGAACGTCCGGCTCGCCTCGTTCGCTCTCGCCCCGGACCGGGACCTGATCCGCCGGTGCGCCGACGGCGGAGTGCTGACCATGCCGTCGGTCGGTGCGCTCCGGCACGCCGAGAAGGTCGCCGGGTGGGGTGTGGACGCGGTGCTGGTGCAGGGCGGGGAGGGCGGCGGCCACACCGGGCCGGTGCCCACCATCCTGCTGCTGCCGCAGGTGGTGGACGCGGTGGACATTCCGGTGGTGGCGGCCGGCGGGTTCTTCGACGGGCGCGGGCTGCTGGCCGCCCTCGCCTATGGTGCGGCCGGCATCGCGATGGGCACCCGGTTCCTGCTCACGTCGGACAGTCCGGTCGGGGTACGGGTGAAGCAGCTCTACCTCGACGCCCCGGTGACCGGGACCGTGGTCACCACCAGCGTGGACGGGGTGCCGCACCGGGTGCTGCGTACGCCGTACATCGAAGGTCTCGAAAGATCGGGAAGGGTGAGCGCGCTGCTGCGGGCGACCCGGCACGCCGTCGCGTTCCGGCGTCTCGCCGGGCTCTCCTGGCCGGAGCTGGCGCGGGCCGGGCGGGCCGCGCGGCACGGACGGCGGATGAGCTGGGCGCAGACGCTGATGGCGGCGGGCACGCCGGTGCTGTTGCGCACGGCGATGGTGGACGGGCGGCCGGAGTTCGGGGTGATGTCCGCCGGCCAGGTCGCCGGGCTGATCGACGACCTGCCGTCGTGCGCCGAGCTGATCACCCGGATCATGAAAGAGGCCGATGAGGGGCTGGACCGGCTCACAGCCGTTCGATGATCGTCACGTTGGCCTGGCCGCCGCCCTCGCACATGGTCTGCAGACCGTACCGCCCGCCGCATCGTTCCAGCTCGTGCAGCAGGCCGACCATGAGCCGGGCGCCGGTTGCCCCGAGCGGGTGGCCGAGCGCGATCGCCCCGCCGTTGACGTTGACGCGTGCCGGGTCGGCGCCGGTCTCCCGCAGCCAGGCCAGCACGACGCTGGCGAAAGCCTCGTTGACCTCGAAACGGTCGATGTCGTCGACGGTGAGCCCGGTCCTGCGCAGGGCGTACGCGGTCGCCGGGATCGGCGCGGTGAGCATGAGCACCGGGTCGTCGCCGCGCGCCGAGACGTGGTGGATCCGCGCGCGAGGGCGGAATCCGTGGTCGCGGACCGCGCGGTCGTTGGCGATCAGCAGGGCGGCGGCGCCGTCGGCGATCTGGCTGGCCACGGCCGCGGTGGTGACCCCGCCGTCGCGCAGCGGCCGCAGCGCGGCCATCTTGGCGGCGCTGGTGTCCCGGCGCGGGCATTCGTCGCTTCCGGAACCGGCGATCTCGGTCGCGAACCTCTGCCCGTCGACCGCCCGGACGGCCTTCTCGTGGCTGCCCAGCGCGAACCGCTCCAGTTCCTCGCGGGTCAGGGACCACTTGGCGGCGATGTCGTCGGCGCTGCGGAACTGGGAGACCTCCTGGTCCTTGTACCGGTTCGCCCAGCCGTCGCTGCCCTGGTAGGGCCCGTCCGGAGCCATCGCGCTGCCGATCGGCACCCGGCTCATGTTCTGCACTCCCCCGGCCACGATCAGGTCGGCCGTGCCGCTCATCACCGCCTGGGCGGCGAAGTGCACGGCCTGCTGGGACGACCCGCACTGCCGGTCCACGGTCACGCCGGGAACGTGTTCTGGAAGCCCCGCCGCCAGCCACGCCGTCCGGGCGATGTCGCCGGACTGGGGGCCGACCGTGTCGACGCAGCCGAAGACGACGTCGTCGACGGCGGCCGGGTCGGCCCCGGCGCGGTCGAGCAGCTCTGTGATCACGCCCGCGCCCAGATCAGCCGGATGCACGGCGGCGAACGCGCCGCCGCGGCGACCGACCGGGGTACGCACCGCGCCGACCAGATAGGCCTCCACTGTTGACGCCCTCCCCCACTGTCGCTTCACTAGTAGAACGTGTTCTAACTTGCCGTTCTAACGTACCGGGATCGGGGCGGGACATGCACGTCGGATTCACACCGGCACAGGAGAAACTGCGGGCGTCGTTACGGGAGTACTTCGCCTCGCTCATGACACCCGCCCTGCGGGCTTCGCTCACCGACCCCACCGGGGAGTACGGCGACGGCGCCGCCTACCGGCAGATCGTGCGGCAGCTCGGACGCGACGGGTGGCTCACCATCGGCGGCCGGCCCCGCCTGGAGCAACTGATCTTCGCGGACGAGGCGGCGCTGGCCGGGGTGCCGGTGCCGTTCCTGACGCTCTACACGGTCGGGCCGACGATCGCCCGGCACGGATCGGCCGAGCAGCGCGCCACCCTCGTGCCACGGATCGAGGCCGGTGAGGTGCATTTCTCGATCGGCTACTCGGAGCCGTCCGCCGGCACCGACCTGGCGTCGCTGCGGACGAGAGCGGTCCGCGACGGCGACGACTACGTGATCACCGGGCAGAAGATGTGGACCAGCCTGATCCAGTACGCCGACTACGTGTGGCTGGCCTGCCGCACCGATCCCGACGCGCCCCGCCATAAGGGACTGTCGATCCTGATCGTGCCGACCGACGCCCCCGGCTTCTCCTGGACGCCGGTGCGGACCGTCGCCGGGCCGTCCACCAGCGCCACCTACTACGACGACGTGCGCGTGCCGGTGACGGCGCTGGTCGGCGAGGAGAACCAGGGATGGCGGCTGATCACCGACCAGCTCAACCACGAGCGGGTCGCGCTCACCTCGGCGGCGCCGCTGCAACGGGCGCTGCGGGAGGTCCGGGACTGGGCGGCCACGACCGGCGCCCTCGACCGCGAGTGGGTGCGGCTGCACCTGGCCCGGGTGCACGCCAAGACCGAGGCCCTGAAGCTGTTCAACTGGCGCGCCTGCGTGCAGGACGGCGCGCCGGCCGCACCACTCGCCTCCGCCGGGAAGGTGTACGGAACCGAACTGGCGATCGAGGCGTACCGGCTGCTCATGGAGGTGATCGGGCCCGCCGCGACGGTGCGGGAGGGATCGCCGGGTGCGGTGCTCGCCGGACGGATCGAGCGCATGTACCGGGCCTCACTGATCCTCACCTTCGGCGGCGGGGCCAACGAGGTGCAGCGCGACATCATCGCGGCCGGCGCGCTCGGCCTCCCGATCAAGCGATAGGAGCCGGCCGTGGACTTCTCGTTGAGTGACCCGTCGAAGGAGCTGGCCGGGCTGACCCGCGATCTCGCCGCCTCCGGGCGGCCCCTCTGGCCGGCCCTCGCCGAGTCGGGGGTGCTCGCCGCCGCGCTGCCGAAACGGGCCGGCGGCGAGGGTTACGGGCTGCCCGAGCAGTGCGCCGTCCTGATCGAGCTGGGCCGGGCCGCGGCCGACGTCCCCTACCTGCCGTCGATCGTCGCCGCGGCCTCGGCGATCGCCCATTTCGGCACGGACGAGCAGGTCACGTCCTGGGCCGCGCCCGCCGGCCGGGGCGAGCTGATCCTCACCGTCGCCCGTCCCGGCTCCACCCCGGCGGCCACCGAGGCCGCGCTGGTCCTGGTGCCCGGCCCGGACGGGGTCCGGCTGGCCTCCCGGAGTTCGGTGCAGGCCCAGGAGGTGTCCGGCAGCCCCGGCGCGGGCCTGGTCGCCTGCGATGCCGACGGTCCGATGATCGACGCGGCTGCCTGGCTGCGGACCCGGCTGACGATCGGCACCTGCGCGCTGCAGCTGGGCATCACCGAACGCGCGCTGGAGATGACCGCCGCCTATGCCCGGGAGCGGATCCAGTTCGGCCGCCCCATCGGCTCGTTCCAGGCGGTGTCGCAACGCCTGGCCGACGCGTGGATCGACGTGGAGGCGCTGCGACTGGCGCTCTGGCAGGCGGTGTACCGGCCGGAGCCCGCCGAGGTCGCCACCGCCGGATTCTGGGTGGCCGAGGCCGGGCACCGGGTGCTGCACGCCGCCGTCCATGTGCACGGCGGCGTCGGCATCGACATGGACCATCCGCTGCACCGGTACTTCCTGGCCGCCGAACACCACGAGTTCTCGCTCGGCGGCGCCACCGCCCAACTTCTCGACCTGGCCGAGGTGCTGACGTGAAATTCACCCTGGGAATCGCTCTGAGCCCGCTCGACCAGCTGACCGAGCTGGCCCGTACCGCCGAGGAATGTGGATTCGCCTCGATCGCCTTGCCGGACTCGCTGTTCTATTCGGAGCACGTCTCCGCGGACTACCCCTACACGCCGGACGGCAGCCGTTTCTGGAACGCCGACACGCCCTGGCCCGACCCGATGGTGGCGGCCGGCGCGATGGGGGCCGTCACGTCGCGGATCCGCTTCTACACCCAGGTCCTCAAACTGGACCCGCGGAACCCGCTGTTGCTGGCCCGGCAGATCGGGACGGTCGCGGTGCTCACCGGCAACCGTTTCGGCCTCGGTGTCGGTCTGGGCTGGTCGCCGGAGGAGTCGCACTGGTGCGGCGCCCCCTTCAAGGACCGCGGCGCCCGCGCCGACGAGGCCATCGAGATCATCCGCCGGATCCTGGCCGGCGGCATGGTGTCCTTCCACGGCAAACACTTCTCGTTCGAGAAGCTGCAGATGAGCCCGGCGCCCACCGAGCCGGTCCCGTTCTACGTCGGCGGCCACTCCGAGCCCGCGCTGCGCCGGGCCGCCCGGATCGGCGACGGATGGTCGTCCGCGATGATCCGATTCGACGATCTGCGGGCCACGATCGACCGGCTCGCCTCGTTGCGCGCCGAGTACGGCCGGGCCGGACTGCCCTTCGAGATCCAGTCGGTCTGCATCGACCGGCCCGGCCTCGACGGCTTCCGGCAGCAGGCCGAGATCGGCGTGACCGACGCGATCGTGGTGCCGTGGCGGCGCTTCGACGCCCCGATCGAGGAGAAACGCGACGCTCTCCACCGCTTCGCCGAGAAGTTCATCACCAAAATGCCATGACGCCGGTACGCCGGGCGCCCGCGCTCGGTGAATCGCCGTCGCGACAACGCGGTGCGGTCGCTGCCGTCAGCTCACCAGCCGTGCAGCACCAGCGGCTCGCCGCGTCCCACGGCCGCCAGGGCCACGGCCACATAGTCCACGAGATCGGACGGCAGCGCCCGGTCGTCGGCCCACCGCAGCTCACTGCACTTGTCCGGCTCGGCGATCCCGGGTTCGCCGTCCCACCGGTCCACGGAGAAGAACAGGTGCAGGTACTCCCGGTCCCCGTCGTGCTCGGGGGCCGCGTGCATCAGCAGCGCCAGCCGGCAGCCACCCGGGTCGGCGTCGATCCCCAGTTCCTCGCGCAGCTCCCGCACCAACCCGGTGACGGCGTCCTCGCCACCGTCGAGGTGGCCGGCGGGCAGGCTCCACTGCCCGTCCCGATAGCCGGTGCCATTGCGGCGCATCAGCAGCATCCGCTCCCGGTCGCGGAGGATCCCATAGACGGCGACAGCGGCTCGGAACGGCTCGAAAGGCACCGCGGAACCCTATCGCCACCGTCCGCGCTCCTCCGGGGGAACCACCGGAAGCGGGGCGGAGGGCAGCCGGAACCCCCCGCGGCCAGGCATGATCACCGGGTGAGCACCATCATCAAGTTCTTCGTCGCCGCGGACGACACCATCGCCGCCGGTGTCATGCAGGCCGGTCCGGGCCCGGACCTGGCGCCGGTCACCTACGGCAACTTCGACGTCTGGTCGGCGCTGGAGGAGTGGGAGAGTTTCCTGCTGCGGCGCGACCTCGCCGAGATAGTCGCGGACGGTGGCCCCATCGAGGTGGACGAGGACGACGACATCGTGGTCCTGCGGGTTCCCCCGGCGTTCACCAGGGCACTCGCCGACGCTGACGAGGTGACCCTGGACGACACGGCCGGCCGGTGGAACGCCAAGGGCGAGATCGACCGGGAACTCGCGCGGGAGATCGTCGGCGCGGTGGCCACGCTGGCCGCGACCGCGGTGCGTACCGAGGGCTCGCTGTACTGCTGGGTCTGCTGATCGAGAGCCGGCCCCGGCCGCCTCGTGGAACGCCAGGCCGGGCGGGGCGGGGCCGGCGCCGCCGGATGCCGGCCGGCTGGGCGGGGCGGGCACCGCCGGATGCCGGCCGACTGGGCGGGGCGGGCACCGCCGGATGCCGGCCGACTGGGCGGGGCGGGCACCGCCGGATGCCGGCCGACTGGGCACAATGAACCGGTGAGACGGCCGAGTGGACGCGTGATGGTCGGTGCCGCCGTGGTGACGGTCGTACTGCTGGTGGCCGCCGCGGGCGGGGCCGCGTGGTGGCGGTGGGACACCCAGCGCCAGCCACGCGTCGACGACGTGGTCACCGACATGAACACCGCCGTCGCCGACGCCGTCGCGGCCGCCGGCGAGGACGCCGCGGTCGCCGTCAGCCCGGTGGTCGCCGCCGCTGACTGCCGGCTCGGGCCCCTGCGGCCGGGCAAGATCTTCACCGGTAAGGCCGATCTCTACACCGACCCCGGTGGTGAGGATGCTCTGATCACCACGATCGAGCGGAATCTGCCGCCCCGCTACGCCGCCGGCCGGGGCACCGCAGTCGCGGGCGTGCGGCCACTGCAGGCTGACATCGGCACGGTCACCCTCTCGGTGCGGCGGTTGAGCCCGGGCTGGCTCGCCGTCACCGCCCGCAGCCGGTGCAGCCTGGGCGCCGCCACCGAACCAGCCGCGCCCACCGGCGCCGCACCGGGGATCACCGCCGTGACGCAGCTGTTGGCGGCCGCCGGCACCCGGCCCGCCGGCATCACGGAACAACGCCTGCGCTGCACGACCGGCGACATCGTCACCATCTCGGCGGTCAGCGAACGCACCGACACCGGCGACCTCACCGACCGGCTCGCCCCGGCCCTGCCTTCCACCGCCCGCCGGTTCACCACCGGCGACGCCAACCGGATCAGCTACCGCGACGGACCGGTGTCGGTCATCGTCGCCTCCTCCGACGACGGCACCGCCATCACCGCCCAGCACACCACCGGTTGCTGAGCGCGGGGACGACACCGGCCCGCGCGGCGTGGGCGGCTACGGGCGGTCAGGGTTCGGGCCCGGCGGGACGGAGTCCGGCGCCGGGGCGAGGGCGGAAAAGGAGATGGTGATGGTGGTGCCGCCGCCCGGGGTGTCGGTGATATCGATCCGGCCGTGGTGAACGCGCACGATCTGGCTGCAGATGGCCAGGCCGAGCCCGTAGCCGGGGATGTCGCGGTGCAGGCGCACGCACGGCAGCAGAACCTCGGCGCGGCGTGCGGCGGGGATGCCGATTCCGTTGTCGCATATCTGCAGACACCAGCCGTCCGGCGTTTCGCCGCCTCCGACGGCGATGCGGCACGCGCGCTGCGGGTCGCGGAACTTGAGCGAGTTGGTGATCAGATTGCGTACGAGAAGACGCAGGTGGTTGGGATCGGACTCGACGGCGGGCAGGTTGCCGACCTCGACGCTCGCGCCGGCATTGCTGATCTCCTGGCGAAGTTCGCCGACGATCTGCATCATGAGGCCCGGCAGGGCGACCGGGCAGTGCAGCTTCTCGGTGCCGATGCCGGCGTAGACGGCCAGGTCGGTGAGGGCGAGGTTCAGGCGTTCGGCGGCACGGGCGATGGTGTTCACGTCGGCGACGACCGTGTCCGCGTCGCTGTCGAACGCGTCTTCGGCCAGCAGCGAGGCGGTGCCGGTGATGGTCATCAGCGGACTGCGCAGATCGTGCGCGACCGCGCCCGCGAACTTCGCCAGCGCCTCGTGTGCGCGGTCCAGTTCTTGCCGGGTCTGCTCGCGTTCGGCGGCCAGCCGCACGAGTTCCCGGGTCCGGCGGCGTAACTCGAGCACGTCGATCACCAGGGTGGCGAGGTCCCCGAAACCGGTCTGCTGGGCCGGGGTCAGAGTACGCGGCTGATAGTCGTACAGGCACAGGGTGCCCAGCACGTGCCCGGCGCGGCCACGAAGCTGGGTGGCGGCATAGAACCGGACGTTGTCGATGACGCCGGTGACGAACGGGTTCTCGGCGAAACGTGGATCGGTGCGGGCGTCGGCGGCCATGACGGGACCCGGGCTGACCGCGGTGACCGCGCACAGGCTGTCCTCACGCCGGTGCACCGACTTCTCGTAACCGACGGCGGCGATCTGTACCTGCCGGTCCGGGGTGAGCACATTGATCATGGCGGTGGGCACTTCACACAGGTGTGCCGCCAGCGCGACGATGGCGTCGAGGTCGGGGATGTCGTCACCATCGAGCACGGCATACGCGTCCAGTTCCGCGGTCAGTTCACGTTCTTGTCCGCGACCTTCGCCCGAGGGCTGGATCAACGTTTGCGTGCCCATTCTCTGACCGCCTTCCGGGCCAGTGACGTCCCGGTCCTTGAGCTCACCGTAAACCCGCGTGATCGATCGAGTCGCCCAATCGGCCGGGGTGGTGAGCACTTGCGCCGGGAGCGTGTGCGAACCGGCATTTTTCGATCAGGAAGTTCCTGCTCGTTTCGACCCCATGGGTGATTTCCCGGAAGTCCGATTTCGGCAATCATTGCGGGAGATTGCGCGGCATCAGGCATCGGGCGTCGCGGCCGGGGCAGGGGGTAGGTGCCGGGTTGATGGATGCTTCGCGCTCGGCAGCCGGCAGCGATCCGGCTGGGGATCCGGAACATCAAGCTCGTGACGGATCCACCACGACGGCCGCACAGTTGGTGGAGGTGCACCGGTTGGCGGTGGCGGGCCGGGAGCCGGAGATCGCCCGCGACGTCGGGCATCGAGCAGCCAGGGTGTGGCTGCGCACGTCACGGTTCGCCGACGTCGCGGCCCTCGCGCGGGCCACGCTGACTCTGGGGCCGGACGCGGCCGCCCTCTACGACCTGGGCTGGGCCCAATCCTCCACCGGCCGGCCGTGGGACGCCCTCGCCTGTTACCGACAGGCCCTGGACCTGTACCGCGAGGCGTGCGACCGCCTGTACGTCGCAGCCACCCTCAGCAACATCGGCCTGGTGTACGACAACCTGGGTGACCGGCAGCAGGCCCTGAGCTACTACCAGCGAGCCGTGCCCATCCTGCGGGAGGCCGGCAACCGCGCCGGCGAGGCGACCGCCCTCAACAACATCGGCGCCGTGTACGACCACGTGGGTGACCGCCGGCAGGCTCTCACCTACTACCAGCAGGCCCTGCCCATCCGGCGGGAGGTCGGCGACCGCCCGGGCGAAGCAGTCACCCTCAACAACATGGGGAGCGCGTACGACAAGCTGGGGGACCGGCAGCAGGCCCTCACCTACTACCAGCAGGCCCTGCCCATCGCGTGCGAGGTCGGCGACCGCGGCGGCGAAGCGATCACCCTCAACAACATCGGCATGGTGTACGACAACCTCGGTGACCGCCAGCAGGCCCTCACCTACTACCACCAGGCCCTGCCCACCATGCGGGAGATCGGCAACCGCGCCGGCGAAGCAGCCACGCTCGGCAACATCGGCATGGTGTACAACAACCTGGGTGACCACCAGCAGGCTCTGACCCATTACCACCGAGCCCTGACCACCATGCGCGAGATCGGCAACCGCGCCGGCGAAGCGACCACGCTCAACAACATCAGCGTGATCCGGTTCCGGCAGGGTGATCTCGCCGGCGCGAAGGACGCGCTGGACGAGGTGCTGGAGATCCTCCGCGCGACGGGTGATCGCGGATCAGAGGCGACGGCGCGTTTCAATATGGCCCTCCTTTCGTCACGAATGGCGCGGGCGGATGAAGCCGTCGCATTCCAGCGCCAGGCCATCGCTCTGGCCGAGCGGACGAGGCACCCGGAGCTGGACCAGATGCGAGCGTTTCTCCTTCAACTGGAACAGATGACGAAAGGTCAGGCGATGGTCACTGCCACTGTCGAGGTGTCGGGAGCGTCCTCCGCGCATTGGGCCGCGGAACTGCACGCCACGCTCGCCGCGAACATCCGGCCGGGCGAGAACGTGTCGCCGGTGGAGGTGCAGCGATCCGCCGAATTGGTGATCGCCGTCATCGGGCTCGTGTTCGCGGGCGTCGACACGGCCAAGACGATCTGGGATTGGTGGCACTCCCGCCGGCCGGACGGCGCCACCGTCACCATTCTGCTCAGTGACGGCACCCGGCTCGACGTAGCCGATGTCAGCCACGCCGAGCTGGAGATCATCATCCAGCGGGCCCTGTCGCAACGCTGAAAGCAGAGCTGATCCGGTGGGCCAGATGAACGTCTTCGACCTGGAGATCTTCGAACAGACCTCCAGCTACTGCGAACTGCGCCTGTCCACCGGTACGGGCCCGCCGATGACCCGTGGCCTGGACAAGGCCGCCGTCGACCGGCTGATCGAGATCGTGGAACGCGATTACAGCCGGCACGCCATCGCCCAGCGGGTGTTCGGGTCACCGCAGTTGACCGATCTCGGCAAGAGGCTGTTCGCCTTCCTCGACGGCGACGAACGATGGCTGGCCCCGATTCTGCGTCACCCGCACGGCGCCACCTTGCGTGTCACGGCGCACGCGCGGCTGCGGCACCTGCCATGGGAACTGCTCGCCGAGAACGGCTCGTACCTGACCGTCTCCGCCCGCGCGCCGCTGCTACCGGTCCGGGTCACCGGCGCCGGCGCCACCCGCACGGCTCCCGCGAACCGGCCGCTGCGGGTGCTGTTCATGGCCAGCTCCCCGGAGGGCGTCGAGCCCGTGCTCAATTATGAACGGGAGGAGGCGGCCATCCTGAAGGCGACATCGCGCGCCGCCGCCGAACTGGTCGTCGAGGAGAGCGGCACCCTGGATGGGCTCCGGTTCCTCAGCCGTGACTACGGCGAGGGATATTTCGACGTGCTGCATCTGAGTGGGCACGCCACCATCGCCCCGGACGGGCAGCCCACCTTCCTGGCGGAGAACGAGATCGGCGGACTCGCCACCGTCACCGCCGACCAGATCGCCCAGGCCATGTTCGGGCATTGGCCCCGCCTGGTGTTCGTGTCCGGTTGCCTGACCGCGAACTCCCCCGACGGCGGCACGTTCCCGTCCATGAGTGAGAGTCTGGTCCGCGCCGGAGCCCCCGCCGTCCTGGGATGGGCGCTGCCGGTCGGCGACAACTCCGCGACCGACTTCGCCGCCGCGCTGTACCGGACCCTCGCCGACGGTGGGCCCCTCGACCGGGCCGTCGTCGAGGCCCGCCGGCATCTGTACACCGCCAAGAGCAGCGGCTGGCACCTGCTGCGCGTCTACGCCGACCAGTCCCCGCTGGCCCCGATGGTTTCGCCCCGGCTCGCCACGGGCCGGGCCTTGATCCACGCTCGCAGCGCCGACCAGGAATTCCTGGATCCACAGAATCCGTTTTCCCGGGTCGCCTCCCGGGCCACGTTCGTCGGACGACGACGCGTCATCCAGCGCTGCCTGCGCACCCTCGAAAAAGCCCGGGGCGACGGCGGCGCCGAGGCCCTCGTCCTGCACGGCATGGGCGGCCTCGGCAAGAGCAGCCTCGCCTCCCGGCTGCTGGAACGCATGCCGACCCACCAACGCGCCGTCTGGTACGGCCGCGTCGACCTGACCAAGTTCCGGGAACTCACCACCAAGATCATCTTCCCTGCCGTGGAACAGCAGATCGAGGCGGCCAAGCTGCTCGACAACAACCAGGCTCCCCTCCTTGTCCGTCTGCGTCACCTGCTGCACGTCGACGGTCCCCTGGGCCAGACCCCCTGCCTGTTCGTGTTCGACGACTTCGAGGAAGGCAACCTCGACGCACGCGACGACGGTCATGTGCTCTCCAGCGAGATGGCCGGCATCCTCCCCGCCCTGCTCGGCGCCATCCGCGACACCGGCAGCCCCAGCCGGGTCCTCATCACCAGCCGCTACCGGTTCCCGGCGCCTGCCGGGACCACCGTCGTCGTCGAGTCGTTGGAGAGCCTCACCAGCTTCGAGCAGGCCAAGAAGATCGCGAACCTGTCGAATCTGGGGCCCCGCTCTCCCGTCGACCCCGGCATCCGGGAACGTGCCATCGAGGCCGCGGCCGGCAACCCACGACTGCTCGACTGGCTCGACCTGATCGCCGCCGACACCACCCTCGACGTCGACGGCCTCATCACCGCCATCGAGAACGAAGCCGACCGGTTCCGCCGGGAGACCATCCTCGCCACGAAGCTCCTCAGCGCACAGGACCCCGAGCTGCAGAAGATGCTCGCCAAGGTCAACGTCGTCGAGCTGCCCGTCCCCGCCGAGACCGTGCAAGCCATCCACGACCACCCCGACGCTGCCGGCCACGTCAGACGGGCCGCCCAGCTCGGCCTGATCGAGGAGGGCACCGACCCGCGGACCGGCCGACCACGCTACTTCGTCTCCAACGTCCTGCGCCCCCTCATCCGCCCCCTGCTCACCGACGACGAATACACCCAGGCCTGCGCCGCCGCCGCCCGTTCCCTTCACAGGCTCTGGGTCACCGCCCCTGCCTCGACGAATCCCACGTCATGACGACCCCACGGCTCGCCCCGATCAGTCGAAGACGATCACGGCTCGGCCGGTGAGTGATCCGGCGGCGAGTTTCGCGTACGCCTCGTCGATCTCGCCGAACCCGAACTCCTCGACCTGGTTGTGGATGAGGCCGGCGCCGGCCAGGGCGATCACGTCCTGGGCGTCGGCGATCGATGAGCCCTGGAAGGTGAACACCTCGCCGTCGCGGGGCAGCGTCGAGAACCAGGGCCCGCGCAGCTTCCCGCCCGCCGAGCCGACCAGACCGTACGCCCCGCCGGTGCGGACCGCGGCGATTCCGGCCGCGATCGTCTCGTCGGCGCCGACGAAGTCGAGCACCACGTCCGCCTTGATCTTCTCCAGTGACGGGACGGCGGAGTGCGCGCCGACCGAGGAGGCGAACGAGCGGCGTGCGGGCAGCGGGTCCACGGCGACGACCCGTGCCGTGGTCAGCACTCGCAGGAACTGCACGGCGAACGCCCCCAGGCCGCCCGCGCCGAGCACGACGGCCGTGCCGCCGGCGGGCACGCGGGGCAGCGCCCGCCGCACCGCGTGATAGGCGGTGGCTCCGGCGTCGGTGAGCGGCCCGGCGTGCCGGGGATCGAGGTCTCCCAGCGGCAGCAGCGCCCGCCGGTCGCTGACCAGTACGAATGGCGCGAGCCCACCGTCGCGGCCGTATCCGCGCCCGGTGAGCCCGCGCGGGCATCCGCTGTCCTGACCTCGTACGCAGTACCGGCAGGCGCCGCAGGACGCCGGGGAGACCAGCGCCACCGGTTCGCCGGTGTCGGCGATCCAGCCGGCGGTCTCGTGGCCGAGGGTGAACGGCATGTTCCAGCCGAGCGCCTCACCCGTGGCGGCCGGGATGTGCCGCATGGTCAGGTCGGACCGGCAGAGTCCGCAGCCGGCGACCCGTACCAGCACCTCGCCGGGGCCGGGTGAGGGTTCGGGGACGGCAACGGTCTCCGGCGGTGCACCCCAGGTCGTCATCCGATACGCCAGCATGCCCTCCAGAGTGGAACGTGTTATCGCAGCCAGTCAATGGGAGATTGACCAAAAACTAGAACGAGTTCTATTGTGTGGTCGTGCTGACGAGACCGTTCGCGGACGCCATCGGCGAGGCCGAGAAGATCATCACCACGGCCCCCCACGTCCACGGCGAGCAGGACCTCGCCGAGGGCTACGACTACCTGGCCGGCAGCATCCGCGCCTCGGTGCAGATGGCCTGGGCCTACCAGCGGGACTTTCCCTATTTCATCCGCTCCACCGGCCCCTACACGAAACTCGGCCTGGACAATCCCGACACCCTCTACTTCCATGCCTGGCTGCGCGACGACGCCGAGTACGTCGTCACCGGGGTCCGCGGCACCACGGCCGACCTGAGCTTCCAGATCCTCGACGGCGACTACTCACCGGTCCGGGTGCCGGACAGTCTCACCGCCTTCGACGACCGGGAGATCGAGATCGCGCCCGACGGGTCGTACGAGATGAGGCTGGGAGCGGGCCTCAAGAAGGGGATGCTGGTGGTGCGGGAGGTCTTCAGCGACTGGGCCGCCGAGCGGCCCGGGATGCTGCGCATCCAGCGCGCGGACCGGATCGGCGCCGCCCCGCCGCCGCCCACGGTCGACGCGATGACCAAGCGGTACGGCGTAGCCGGCAAGATCCTGATCAGCCGGTTGCACACCTTCCTCGCCTTCGCCGAGCGGTTCTACCTCGGCCTGCCGGTCAACACGCTCACCGCGCCGCGGCCCACCCCCGGCGGGCTGTCCACCCAGTACTCCTCGGTCGGGCACTACGACCTCGACGACGACCAGGCGATAATCGTCACCGTGCCCGCCGGCGACGCCCCCTACCTGGGCGTCCAGTTGGGCAGCATGTGGTACGTCTCGCTCGACTACATCAACCACCAGACCAGCCTGACGCGCGACCAGGCCCGGACCGACCCGGACGGCATGATCCGGTACGTGATCAGCGAGCGGGACCCGGGTGTCGCGAACTGGCTGGAACGGACCGGGCACCGTCGTGGATACGTGCAGTTGCGCTGGCAGCGGCTCTCCCGCGAGCTGACCGCCGACGACGGGCCCCGGGTGGAGATCGTGGCCGTCGACGACCTGCCGAAGCGGTTGCCGTACCACACGCCGATCGGCCCGGAGGCGTGGCGGGAACGGATCGCCGCCCGGCAGGCCGCCGTCGCGGCCCGGATGCTGGGCTGACCCGGTGCTGCTCGCGGAGAAGGTGGTGCTGGTCGCCGGGGTCGGGCCGGGGCTCGGGCAGGCTGTCGCGCTGCGGGCCGCCCAGCAGGGCGCCGCGGTCGTGCTCGCCGCCCGTACCCCGAAGATCCTGGAAGATCTCGCCGGGAAGATCGGTGACCGGGCGCTGGCCGTGCCCGCCGACCTCTCCGACGAGACGGCGGTGCGGCGGCTCATCGACCGGGCGCTCGAGGCGTTCGGGCGCATCGACGTGCTGGTGCACAACGCGTTCACGATGCCGCCGATGCGCAGCCTCGGCAAAGTCGATCTCGACGATCTGCGGGCCGGGCTCAATGGGAACGTCCTCACCGCGTTGCGCGTGATCCGGCTGGCCACGCCCGCCCTGATCGAGTCCCGGGGCGCGGTCGTGGTCGTCAACTCGGCGGTGCTGCGGCACTCCCGGCGGCCGTTCGGGCCCTACAAGGTCGCGAAGGCGGCGCTGCTGGCGGCGACCCAGAACCTGGCGAGCGAACTCGGGCCGAAGGGGGTACGGGTCAACTCGGTCGCCCCCGGCTGGATCTGGGCCGACCAGTTGCGGGGCTGGTTCGAGTTCCAAGCCGCGCAGCGGGGCGTGCCGGCCCGGCAGATCTACGACGAGGTGGCCGCCACCATCGACCTGCGGCGGCTGCCCGAACCCGACGAGGTGGCCGACGCGATCGTGTTCCTGGCCTCCAGCCTGGCCCGGGGCGTCACCGGAGCCTGTCTCGACGTCAACTGCGGGGAGTTCCACCATTGACCACCACATCACGCACCGACGTCGGCACCGTCGCCGACCTGCGCTCGTCGGCCTCCCGGCTGACCGGCCTGGACGACTTCGGCAGCGGCGACGACTACCTCGACGGGCTTGCGGTGCTGCTCCGGTCGTACGCCGAAGAGGCGGCCCTGACCCCGGCCGGCAGCAAGCGGACCCGCGGCCTGCTGCGTGGCGCCCTGGCCTCCCGCCTGATCGCCGAGGCCGCGTGGCGGCAGTTCCCGGAGCACGCCGCCGCGCGGCTTCCGCGCCCGGTGTTCGTCACCGGGCTGCCGCGCACCGGGACCACCGCCCTGCACCGGCTGCTCACCGCCGACCCCGCCCATCAAGGGCCGGAGCTGTGGCTCACCGAGGTCCCGCAGCCGCGCCCGCCGCGCGACACCTGGCTCTCCCACCCCATCTTCGTCGCTCTCCAGGAGGCCTATCGCGGCGCCGGCCTCGACGGGGTGCACCACATGGGCCCGGACCAGGTCGAGGAGTGCTGGCGGCTGCTCTGCCAGTCGATGACCTCGGTGTCCTTCGAGTGCACGGCGCACATCCCGTCGTACTCGGCGTGGCTCGCGCAGCACGACTGGACCGCCGCGTACCGGCGGCACCGCCGCAACCTGCAGCTGATCGGCCTGCACGATCAGGATCGCCGGTGGATTCTGAAGAACCCCAGCCACCTGTTCGCCCTGGACGCCCTGCTCACGGTCTATCCGGACGCGGTGGTGATCCAGACCCACCGGGACCCCCGGACCGCCATCGCGTCGGTGTGCAGCCTCAACGCCCGCGCCTCGGCCGGCTGGTCGACGGTCTTCTCCGGCCCGGTCGTCGGCAAGGCGCAGCTGTCGCTGTGGTCACGAGGGCTGCGGCGCTTCCGCGCCGACCGCGCCCGGCACGATCCGGCCCGCTTCATCGACGTCCGCTACGAGGACTTCGTCGCCGCGCCGCTGCGCACCGTCGAGACGATCTACGACCGGCTGGGCGCCCGGCTGACCGGTCCGGCGCGGTCCGCGATGACCGCGCTGCACACCGGGACCATGCGGGGTCCGGCCAGACCGGCACACACCTACGACCTCGCTTCGTACGGCCTGACGACCGCCGACGTGGAGTCCGCTTTCGAACAGTGACCGTGGATCCGCCGCGCTACCGTGCCTCCTGTGTGGATCAGCGAACGTGGTTCCTCCGACCGGGTGCTGACCGGCGTCGCCGCGCTGCTCGCCGCCGCCTTCGTCCTCGCCCCGGCGCCGCTGGCGGCGATTCGGCCGGACGGCGGTTTCGCCGGCCAGGGGCAACTCGCCGGCGCACTGCGGGCGGCGTTCGCCGAGTTCTGGCGGTCCGGCGGCCAGTCGTTCTCGCCGAGCCTGACGAGTGTCGTCGACTACTGGCTCCGCTACCACCTCGTCAAGGCGGTGACGGCGGCGCTGCTGTTCGCCGTGCTCGCCGTGCTCGGGGCCCGTCTCTGGAAGGCCTTCACGCGGGGCGCCGGTCTCGGGGCGGGCCGGCGGGCCGCTCTCGCCTCGGCCGGTGTCGCGGTGACCGCGCTCGCGCTGTTCTCCCTCGCGCTGGTGATGGCGAACGTCCAGGGTTCGGTGACACCCTTCGCCTCCCTGCTGCCGATGCTGCTGGACGGCCCGGGCGGCGGCGAGTCCACCGCGACGCTCGACCAGGTCCGGCAGCGGCTCGCCGACGGCGGCCAGGCGTCCCCCGCCCTTCAAGTGATGATCGACGACTTCGCCCGGTACCACGTGGCGATGGCGGTGATCGCCGGTGTCGTGGCGGCCGGCATCACCGCTCTCAGCGTGCTGTTGTGGCGGCGGTTCGCGGCCACGGCGCGCACCGAGCGCCGGACCCGCCGGGTGCTCGCGTCGTTCGGCGTCGTCACCGCCCTGTTGCCGTTGGTCGCCGGCCTGATCGCGGTGGCGAACACGACGACCGCGCTCGACCCGGCGCCGGCCCTGCTGGCGTTCTTCGAAGGCGGCTGGTAACCGGCACGCGCCGCAGCCCGCCACCCGGCGGGCCACTTGCTCGTCACGCGCCGTGGGCCGGCACGACCCGCCGGGCCTGAGCCCGCCAGGGAGCGAGCTCGCCGATCGTCATCCCGACATCGCCGAGGATGCCACGCAGCGTGCCCGCCCCTGCAGCATGTCGCGGCCACGGGGTCGCCGCTGCTGCCTGGCTTCCGGAAAAAGTCGCTTGACCTCAACCACGGATGAGGTGGGAGGTTCGGGTCATGAGCATGGAATTCGCGGCTTGGAACTCGATGTACCACGTCATGAACCAGCAGGACGACAAGCGGCCGTTCTCCAAGGCCACGTTACGGCGGATCCTCGCGCTGGCCCGGCCACAACGGCGGGCGCTCACCGGGTTCCTGGCGCTGAGCGTGGTGACCGCCATCCTGGCCGTGGCGACACCGGTGCTGGCCGGCCGGGTCGTCGACGCCATCGTCGAAGGCCGGGAACAGCGCCTGGTGATGTGGCTGGCCGCCGGGATCGCGGTGATCGCGCTGACCGAGGCCGGTCTGGGACTGGTGCAGCGATGGCTGTCGGCCCGGCTCGGCGAAGGCCTGATCCTCGACCTGCGGACCAAGGTGTTCGACCACGTGCAGCGGATGCCGGTGGCGTTCTTCACCCGCACACGCACGGGGGCGCTGGTCAGCCGGCTCAACAACGATGTGATCGGGGCGCAGCGGGCGTTCAGCGACACCCTGTCGGGAGTCGTCGGCAACCTGGTCGCGCTGGTGCTCACACTGGTGGTGATGATCGGCATCTCGTGGCAGATCACCATGCTGTCGCTGCTGCTGCTGCCGGTGTTCGTGCTGCCGGCGCGCCGGATGGGCGGGCGGCTGGCCGGCCTCGAACGGGAAGCGGCCGAGCACAACGCGGCGATGAACACGCAGATGACCGAACGCTTCTCGGCGCCGGGAGCGACGCTGGTCAAACTCTACGGAAACCCGGAAGCCGAGTCGGCCGAGTTCGCCGCCCGGGCCCGGCGGGTCCGCGACATCGGAATCCGTACGGCGATGGCGCAGTGGGTGTTCCTGACCGCCTTGACGTCGGTGTCGGCGGTCGCGATCGCGCTGGTCTACGGGCTGGGCGGGTTCTACGCGCTGCGCGGTCAGCTCGACCCGGGCGCGGTCGTCGCCCTGGCCATCCTGCTGACCCGGCTGTACGCGCCGTTGACGAGCCTGGCAAGCGCCCGCGTCGAGGTGATGAGCGCCCTGGTCAGCTTCGAGCGGGTGTTCGAGGTGCTGGACCTGAAACCGCTGATCGAGGAGAAGCCCGGGGCGCGGCCGGTGCCGGACGGGCCGGTGGCGGTGGAGTTCGACGACGTGCGGTTCGCCTATCCGTCCGCCGACAAGGTGTCGCTGGCCTCGCTGGAGGAGGTCGCGACCCTGGACACCCGCGGAGGTGAGGAGGTGCTGCACGGCATCTCGTTCCGCGCCGAGCCGGGACAGATGGTCGCCCTGGTCGGTTCCTCCGGCGCGGGCAAGTCGACCATGGCGAGCCTGCTGCCACGGCTGTACGACACCGGCGCAGGGGCGGTGCGGCTGGCCGGCGTCGACGTCCGCGACCTGTCCTCCACCTCGCTGCGGCAGACCCTCGGCATGGTCACCCAGGACGGGCACCTGTTCCACGAGTCGGTCCGCGCCAACCTGCTGCTCGCCCGCCCCACCGCCACCGAGGACGAACTGTGGGACGTGCTGCGCCGCGCCCGCATCGCCGACCTGATCGAGTCGCTGCCGGACGGCCTGGACACGGTCGTCGGCGAGCGCGGGTACCGCCTCTCCGGCGGCGAACGGCAACGGCTCACCATCGCCCGGCTGCTGCTGGCCCGGCCCCGCGTCGTCGTCCTGGACGAGGCCACCGCGCATCTGGACTCGACGTCCGAGCAGGCGGTGCAGGCCGCGCTCGGTGAGGCTCTGGCCGGGCGGACCGCCGTGGTGATCGCACACCGGCTGTCCACGGTCCGGGCAGCCGACCAGATCCTGGTCATCGAGGACGGACGGGTGGTCGAGCGCGGCACCCACGCCGAACTGCTCGCCGTCGGCGGCCGTTACCAGGAGCTGTACCGCACCCAGTTCAGTGAAGGACCGCCGCCCGCCGTGTCGCTGGGGTGATCAGCCGCTCGGCGCGGGCGCGTTCACCGCTCGACGTCTCCCAGCCCAGGTCGGCGACCAGCACGATCGCCCGACCGGTCCGGGCGACGGCCACGTAGGTGTGGTGGGTGACCCGATCGTCGACGTGCTCCCAGGTCTGCGTCCAGCGCATCGTCAGCGTGTCCGTCCCGGACTTCTCGAGCCGCCAGTTCGGGCAGTCCCGGACGGCGGCGCGCAGCCGCCGCAGGTAGCGTTCGGCGGCGCCGGCGGGGTGCTGGGCCACGTACTCCAGGACGACCACCGGGGCCCGGTCGGCGTCGACGATCGCGGAGACGGCGCGATCGGCGGCCGGCTTCGGGGCGCGCATGCCGCACGGCCGGGGCGGGCGCAGCGCCGGCCAGCTCTCGGCGTCCGCCTCGCGGGTCTCGGCGCCACCCAGATCGGCCGGCCGCAGCATGGCCTCGTCCGGGATGCCGGCGTCCCGGCCTGCCGGCCGGGGCACCGCCCCGACGGAGACACCCGTGGCCTGGGCGGCTGCCCGCGGCATCGCCCCGGAAGGGACGCTCACCGTCCGGCCCACCACCCGCGGCATCGCCTCGGCAGCGACACTCGCGGGCCGACCAACCGCCCGCGGCGCCGCCTCGGCAGGGACGCTCGCTAGCCGGGCGACCTGCCGCGGCGTGGCGTCAATGGTGCCCTCGGCATGGGCGGCCGGAGCGGTGGCGACTCCCCCCGCGATCACGGCCAGTGCCGCGGCCAGGAAAGACCGGAAGACGAACATGCCACCCCCAACGATCGGCTCGCTGAATTCGACCCTACGCTCCGGCGCTTTGCGGATTCGTGTGTTAGGTTGGGCGTGTTGCAGTTTTGATTTCTAGAGACGTTTCCTGACGCCTGAAGGGCATCCGAGCCCCTCAGGCGTTTTTCGTCGGGCCCGGTTCCCCGGGTGGTCTTCAAGACTGTGACGCGGAGTTCCGCGCGGTGCGGCGCTCCACATGCTTGCGAGGAGAAAATCATGGCCACCGGTACCGTGAAGTGGTTCAACAGCGACAAGGGCTTCGGCTTCATCACCCAGGACAGCGGCGGCCCCGACGTGTTCGCCCACTTCTCGGCAATCGCAACGAGCGGTTTCCGCACGCTCGAGGAAAACCAGCGCGTGGAGTTCGAGGTCTCGCAGGGCGCGAAGGGCCCGCAGGCGGAGAACATCCGCACGATCTGACGAACCGCCGCCAGAGTCCGGGCCGGGAATGATCACTTAGCCGCCCGGAATTCCCTCTGGTGACGAAGAATCGAGAGCGTGTGAAAGTCAGGTCCGGTTCGGATCAGACTTTCACACGCTCTTCTTCGTTAGTTCACCTTTTCCGGAGTCCGAGCGCCGCCGTTCACCGTCGCCTTAGCCGTGGCCTGAACAGCACCCGGCATACCCGCTCCGACGCCCCCGCTCCCCCGACCAAGCACCGTCATAGCGCCGGCCCAGCACCCTCCAGGCGAGCACTTCCCCTCCCCGCCGATCCCGCCCGCCGGCCCGCCCCAGTCGGTCGGCCAGCACGGACCCAGGCCAGCCGTCGCTCAGACGTGCTGTCCGCCGCTGATGAGATGTCTGAGCTACGGCTGGGGCGGAATGGCCGCATGCTTTAAACTGTCGAGTTGAAACGATGGGCCGAACCGAAAGGACGCCGCCGATGCCGCTGGCCGATCTACCTTCCGCCGAGCGCCACCGCCAGATCTCCGCCGACTTCACCGCCCGCGTCGAGGGCGCCAAGGACTGGGACGCCCCCGCCCCGGTGGCCGGGTGGACCGCCCGGGACGTGGTCCGCCACCTCGTCGAGTGGCTGCCAGGTTTCCTCGCCTCCGGCGCCGGGGTCGAGCTGCCGAAGGGTCCCAGCGCCGACGACGACCCCGTTCAGGCCTGGCATACGCACAACGACGCCGTGCGGGAACTGCTCGACGACCCGCAAACGGCCGGTCGCGTCTTCACCAACCCGCACATCGGCGAGCTTCCGCTGGACCAGGCGATCGACCGCTTCTACACCACCGACGTCTTCATGCACACCTGGGACCTGGCTCGCGCCACCTCGCAGGACGACCGGCTCGACCCCGGCCTGTGCGCCGTCCTGCTGGCCGGGATGGAGCAGATGGAGGAGATCCTCCGCATGTCCGGCCAGTACGGCCCGGCCGTTCCCGTCCCGGCCGACGCCGGCCCGCAAGACCGCCTGATCGGCTTCATCGGCCGCGACCCTCACTGGACCCCAGCCTGAGGCCACGGCACGCTGGGCTCCGGGCTGAGACCGCGGCACGCCGGGCTCCGGGCTGGGCGGCCTCGGCCGTGACCCGCCGTGGCCTGCGACGCGACCAGCTCAGAGGAGTTTGTGCAGGCGTACGAGCGTCTCGTCCGCCTCGGTGACGAGATCGGTGAGCACCTCGGCGACCGGCCGCACCTCGTTCATCCGCCCGACGATCTGCCCGACCGGCATCGGCACGACCGTCGGGTCCCCGGACGCCATCAGGCGATCGTGGGCCTGCGACACCAGCAGATTCTGCAACGGCATCGGCAGCGGCGCCGGCGCCTCCCGATCCGACCAGGCCTCGGTCCAGCGGTTGCGGAGCAGCCGGGCCGGTTTACCGGAGTAGACCCGGCTGCGGACCGTGTCGCTGGACGACGCCCGCAGCAGGGCTTCGCGCAGCGCCGGCCCGCTCTGGTACTCCGTGGTGCCGAGCCAGACCGAGCCCATCCAGACGCCGCGGGCGCCGAGCGCGAGGGCGGCGGCGATCTGACGGCCGCTGCCGATGCCGCCGGCGGCCAGGACCGGCACGTCCACCGCGTCCACGACCTCGGGCACCAGCACCATGCCTGCGATCTCGCCGGTGTGGCCGCCGGCCTCGTACCCCTGGGCGACCACCAGGTCGACTCCGCTCGCGACGTGGCTGCGGGCGTGGTCGGCGCGGCCGGCCAGGGCGGCGACGAGCAGGCCGCGCTGGTGGGCCTGGGTGATGACGTCGGCCGGTGGTGGGCCGAGCGCGTTGGCGATCAGCCGCACCGGGTGGTTGAGGGCCACCTCGACGTGGCTGCGGGCGACCGAGTGCAGCCAGCCGAGCACGCCGGGCCGGGTGGACGCGGCGTCGAGCGGTGGCACGCCGAGGCGCAGCAGAGTGCTCTCGACGAAGTCCCGGTGTCCGGGAGGGATCATCTTTCCCAGGTCGTCGGGCAGACCTTCGGTGGGAACGCTGCTGGGCATGACGACGTCGACGCCGTAGGGGCGGCCGCCGGTGGAGTGGTCGAGCCAGGTGAGCACGGTGTCGAGTTCGGCGGCGTCGTTGAAGCGGACGCAGCCCAGCACGCCGAGCCCGCCGGCCCGGCTGATCGCGGCGACGACGTGCTCGGACGGGCTGAAGCCGACGATCGGGTGCTCGATGCCGAGCAGGTCGCACAGGTCAGTCCGCATCGTTCTCCCTCACGTACGTGTGCGCCCACCGGTAGTCGGCTTTGCCGCTGATGGTGCGGGCGATCCGGTCGACCAGCCAGACGGACCGGGGCACCTTGTATCCGGCGATCCGCTGCCGCACGTGGGCGTCGAGTTCGGAGAGGTCCAGCACGGCGGACGGCCGGGGTTGCACGAGGGCGGCCACCTTCTGCCCGAGCAGGTCGTCGGGCACACCGATGACCAGGGCGTCGAACACGTCCGGATGGGATTTGAGGGCGCCCTCCACCTCTTCGGGGAAGACCTTCTCGCCGCCGGTGTTGACGCACGTGTTGCCCCGGCCGAGCAGGGTGATCGTGCCGTCCTCCTCGAGCCGGGCCAGGTCGCCGGGGATCGCGTAGCGGACCCCGTCCACCTCGGTGAGCAGCGCGGCCGTCTTGACCGGATCGTTGCGGTAGCCGAGCGGCAGGTGGCCGCCCCGGGCCAGCCGGCCGATCACCCCCGGCGGCGCCTTGTTGCCGTGGTCGTCGATGACGATCGTGTCGGGGCCGGGCATCACCCGGGGGCCGTCGACGGCGCCGCCTTCCACGTCGGCGACGACGCCGAGGCCGGTGAACCCGGTCTCGGACGCGCCGATCGCGTCGGTGACCAGGACGTCCGGCAGCGCCAGGATGTACTGCCGTTTCACCGACGGCGAGAACAGCGCGGCACTCGACGAGATCGCCATCAGGGACGATCCGTCGTAGCCGCCGGCCAGGTAGGCCTCGATGATCGGCCGGGCCATCGCGTCGCCGATCAGCACCACCACGTTGACCTGGCGGCGTTCGATGGTGCGCCACACCTCGTCGGCGTCGAAGTGCGGCAGGAAGACGACCGTGTCACCGCCGAAGAGGGAGGCCAGGGCGGCCCACTGCGCGTTGCCGTGGATCAGCGGGGCCAGGCAGAGCCGCGTCATCCGCGGCATCTCGGCGCCGCGGCGGCTCTGTGCCCACTCGTCCTCCAGCGGGATGCCGGACATGAAGTCGATGCCGCCGCCGAGGACCCGCCAGGCGTCCTCGTGCCGCCACATCACACCTTTGGGGTATCCGGTGGTGCCGCCGGTGTAGAGCAGGTAGATGTCGTCACCGGAGCGCGGTTCGAAGTCGCGGTCCGGTTTACCGACCGCCAGCGCGTCCTCATAACTGACGCCCGGAATGTCCGCGACAGTGCCGTCCGGCAGGGCGATCGTGGTCTGCGGAGTGGCCCGCACAGCCTTGACGCGGGCCGAGAACCCACGGTCATGGATCAGCGCGGACAGTGAAGCGTCCTCGAACAGATACTGCAACTCGTTCTCGACGTAGCGATAGTTGACGTTGACGGCCACGGCACGGAGCTTGTACACGGCGATCATGGCCACCAGGGCCTCGATCGAGTTGCCCGCGTACAGCCCGACGTGGGCGCCCTTGCCCACTCCTCGACTTTGCAGGAAATGGGCCAATCGGTTGGCGCTCTCCTCCAGCTCCGCGTAGGTGATCTCACGCTCGCCGCAGGCCACCGCGACGCGATCTCCGAAGGCATCGACCGCGTGCTCGAACAGGTCCGCAATATTGGCCGCCATCAACGCAAAGTAGAACCTGTTATCGTTCCGAGGCAAGACTTGTGCAGCAGAAGGGAAACCGGGTGGACGCCCTCGTCGAACAGCGCGGTCCGATCCTGATCGTCACGATGAACCGGCCACGGGTCCGCAACGCGCTCTCCCCCGAGATGCTCGCCGTCATGCGCGACGCCTGGGACCGTGCCGACACCGACCCGGAGATCCGGGTCGTGATCCTCACCGGGGCCGGCGGCGCCTTCTGCGCCGGCGCCGACCTGCGCGCCATGACCGGCGATCACCCCGGAGACGGCTTCCGCAACGGCGGCGTCGACCTCTCCCGCATCGACGCCCTGCTCAAAGGCCGCCGCCTGACCAAACCGCTGATCGCCGCCGTCGAGGGCGCGGCCGTCGCCGGCGGCACCGAAATCCTCCAGGCCACCGACGTCCGGGTGGCCGGCGAGAGCGCCCGATTCGGCGTCTCCGAGGCGCGCTGGGGGCTGTTCCCGCTCGGCGGCTCCGCGGTCCGCCTGCCACGCCAGCTGCCCTACACCGTCGCCGCCGAACTGCTGCTCACCGGCCGCCACCTGACCGCGGCCGAGGCGAAGGAGATCGGCCTGATCGGCCACGTCGTCCCCGACGGCCAGGCCCTCACGGAGGCGCTTTCGCTGGCGGAGACCATCGCCGCCAATGGGCCCCTGGCGGTCCAGGCGATCCTGCGCACCATCCGCGAGACCGAGGGCCTGCCCGAGAACGACGCCTTCGCCGTCGAATCGCGCATCGGCATGGAGGTCTTCACCTCCGACGATGCCAAGGAAGGCCCGAGGGCCTTCATCGAGAAGCGGAAACCCCAGTTCAAAGGCATCTAGATGGCGTACGGCCAGGCGGCCCCACCGAAGATCTGACCGTCCCGCACCACCACGCGACGTGGGCGCCACACCGGACCGCAGCGCCCCCGCCGGGCTGCTGCCCACGCACCGGCTGCCCGCTCGAGGGCCCGCGGAACCGGTGTGCCCGGCCCCGACGTGCGGGGGCCGGGCACACGGGACTGCTGTGGACCGTACGAACTAGGCCTTGCAGTTCTTCTTCTTGTTCCAGGCCTTGACGGCGGCGGCGGGGCTCTTCTGGCCGCCCTTGCGCCACGAGGTCAGGTATGTCGCGGGCCAGACCACGCCCCGGCGGACCTTCCAGTCGCCGGTCTTCTTGCACGACGGCGAGATGCCGTAGTGCACGTGGCAGACGCCGCTGGAGTTGCCGGTCTTGCCGACCTTGCCGACCTGCTGGCCGACCTTGACGCGGACGCCCTTCTTGAGGCCGGCCGACACCACGCTCAGGTGCGAGCCGTAGTAGCGGACACCGTCGTCACCGAGGATCGAGACGAACTTGCCGCCGTTGAGCGGGCCGTCCGGCTTCTTCTTGCTGTACCGGTCGACCCGGCTGATCTCCAGCACCACGCCACTGGTGGTGGCCAGGAACGGCTTGCCGCAGGCGGCGAAGATGTCCGTCGCCGGGTAGCCCGAGTGGGTCTTGTGATACGAGACGTTCTTCCCCTTCACCGGGAAGGCGTACTTGTGCTTGGCAGCCGCCGCGACGGCGGTCACCGTCGTCGCCGCGGCCAGTTCGATCTGCGCGGGAGCCGTTTCGACCGCCGGCGCCGGCGCGGACACCGGGTCCGCGGGCGCCACCGGGGGTTCACCGGCGCCGCTTCCGGCCAGCACGGCCAGAGCGGTGAGCCCGGTCAGGTAGGGATGGAATCGCATCGCGCCACCTTAGGCAGACAGTGCCAGCCGCGCTGTCCCCACCCCAACCCACCCAGCCGTAGCGGGCACGCGTCGAACGGGTGCCTTGACGTTTGTGGGCTACGGCTGAGGTGGTGTCGCTCCGGCTGGGACCGACTCGGGCCGGGGGCGGGGTGGGTGGGTCAGATCGCTCGGTCGCGGCCGGACCAGTAGGGGGCTCGGAGGAGGCGTTTGTACAGCTTGCCGTTGGGGTCGCGGGGCAGCGCGGTCACGTAGTCGACGGTACGGGGCAGCTTGAAACGGGCCAGACGGCCGCCGAGGAAGGCGAGCAGCTCGGTGGTGAGGGCGGGGCCGGGGGTGACGCCGGGCGCCGGCTCGACGACCGCCTTGATCTCCTCGCCCCACTCGTCGTGCGGAATGCCGAAGACCGCGGCGTCGGCGACGGCGGGGTGGACGGCCAGCTCGTTCTCGATCTCCGCCGGGTAGACGTTCACGCCACCGGTGATGATCACGTCGCTGGCCCGGTCGCACAGGAAGAGGTAGCCGTCCTCGTCGAGGTAGCCGATGTCGCCGACGGTGAACATGCGGTCCCGCCACGAGGCGCGGGTCTTCTCGGCGTCGCCGTGGTACTCGAAGGTGGCGTCGCCCATCTGCAGGTAGACGGTGCCGGGCTCACCGGGCGGCAGGTCCTTGCCGTCATCGTCGAGGACCCGGACCCGGGAGCCGGGCCAGGCGCGGCCGACCGAGCCGGGGCGGGCCAGCCACTCGGTGGCGTTGATCAGGGTGCCGCCGCCCTCGGAGGCCGCGTAGTACTCGATCACCACGGGACCGAACCAGTCGAGCATCTCCCGTTTCACCGGCTGCGGGCAGGGCGCCGCGCCGTGGATCATCGCGCGCATCGAGGAGACGTCGACCTGCGACCGGAACGACGACGGCAGGGCGAGCAGGCGGCGGAACTGGGTGGGAACCATGTGGCTGTGGGTGACGCGGTGCCGTTCGATGAGACGCAGGAACTCCGAGGCGTCCCAGTGGTCCATCACCACGACGGTGTGGCCGAACTGGAGCGAGATGACCGCGAAGTTCATCACGGCCGTGTGGTAGAGCGGCGAGCAGCACAGATGCACGTGGTCGTCGAAGGGGCGCAGCCCGAAGAGGCCGAAGAACCACAGCGAGACCGGCGCCACCTGGTCCGGGTCGAGGCCGGGCAGCGGGCGGCGCACCCCTTTGGGGCGGCCGGACGTGCCGGACGTGTAGACCATGAGCGCGCCGAGCGTACGCGGCGATGGTCTGCCTGATCCGGACGTGCCGAGAGTGTCCAGGGAGCGGAAGCCGGGGATGCCGCCGGCCGCGAAGCAGGCCGCGCCGGGAAGGGCGGCCTCGGCGGCGGCGTCGCGTGCCAGGTCGGTGAAGCGTGCGTGCGAGAGGAACGCGCGGGCGCCGCTGTCGCGCAGGATGTAGCCGAGTTCGGCGGCGGTGAGATGCCAGTTCAGCGGCACGACGTGCAGGCCGATCTGGACCGCCGCGTAGTAGGCGGTGAGGATGTCGGCGCCGTTCGGCAGGAGCAGGGCGACGGTGTCGCCGGCGCGGAGCCCGGCGTCGTGCAGGCCGCGCCCGATCCGGTCGGCCTCGGCGGCCAGTTCGCCGTAGGTGAGTGTGCGGCCGCCCGGCTCGACGATGGCCGTGAGCTGCGGGCGCTCGGCCGCGATGTTCCACATCCCGATGCCGGTCATGCCGTGACTCTATAACTCGTTCCATCGATAAAAAAGCCGTTGCCACCGCGTTCTTGCCCGGCAAAGTTGCAACGTGTTTCACTCAGTCTCGTGGATACGCTCTCAGCGCCGCTCACCATCGCGTTCGACTACACGCGCTCGCTCGGGCCGGTGCTGGGCCGGTTCATGGCGGGGCTGCGCGAGCGGCGGGTGCTGGGCGGGCGGACCTCGGACGGTCGGGTGCACGTGCCGCCGCTGGAGTACGACCCGGTGACGCTCACGCCGGTGACCGACCTCGTCGAGGTCTCCCCCACCGGGACCGTGGTGACCTGGACCTGGACCGATCATCCTCGCGAAGGACAGCCGCTGGACCGGCCGTTCGGGTGGGCGCTGATCCGGCTCGACGGGGCGGACACCGCGCTGCTGCACGCGGTCGACGCCGGGTCGGCGGAGGTCATGCGCACCGGGATGCGGGTGCGGATCCGGTGGGCCGTGGACCGGACCGGCCACATCAACGACATCGAGTGCTTCGAGCCCGGAGACGGCCCGCCGGCGCAGGATGCGAGGGACGGACAGCCGGCACAAACGGCGAGGGACGGACCGCAGGCGCAGACGGCGAGGGAACCCGTCACGATCATGACTACGCCGATCCGGCTGCACTACCGGCACACCACGTCGGCCGAGGAGGACGGATACCTGCGGGCACTCGCCGACGGGCGGATCATCGGGCAGCGCTGCCCGGCCTGCCGGAAGGTCTACGTGCCACCACGGGTCTGCCCGGCCTGCGGGATCGCGCCGGACGAGGTCGTGCCGGTCGCCGACCGTGGCACGGTCACCACGTTCTGCGTGGTCAACGTGCCGTTCGCGGGGCAGCGGCTGACACCGCCGTACGTCGTCGCGCAGGTGCTGCTGGACGGCGCGGACATCCCGGTGCCGCATCTGATCCTCGGCGTTCCGGCCGAGGCGGTACGGATGGGGCTGCGGGTGGCGGCCGTCTGGCGGGACCGGTCCGCGTGGGCGACGACCCCGGAGAACATCGACCACTTCGAGCCGAGCGGCGAGCCGGACGCGCCCTACGAGTCGTTTGCCGAACACCTATGAACGAGGTCGCGGTCATCGGGTTCGCGCGGTCGGATCGATCGGTCACGACCAGCGGGGTGGAGACGCTCGTCCCGGTCTTCGAGCAGGCGCTCGGGCAGGCCGGTCTGGGGCGGCGCGAGATCGACTTCTGGTGCTCCGGGTCGTCGGACTATCTGGCCGGGCGGGCGTTCTCGTTCGTCAGCGCGGTCGACGCGATCGGGGCGGTGCCACCGATCTGCGAGTCGCACGTGGAGATGGACGCGGCCTGGGCGCTGTACGAGGCGTACGTCAAGATCCTGGCCGGGGAGGCGGAGACCGCCCTGGTGTACGGGTTCGGCAAGGGCACGGCCGGCGAACTGGACCGGGTGCTGGCGCTGCAACTGGACCCGTACACGGTGGCGCCGCTGTGGCCGGACGCGACCGGGGTGGCGGCGTTGCAGGCCCGGCTCGCACTGGACGCCGGGATGTTCAGCGAGCGGGACATGGCCCTGGTGGCGGCGCAGCGGGAGGAGGCCTCTTGCGTGGAGGCGTTGCTCGATCGCCCGTACACCTCCATGCCGTTGCGCGAGCACGACGCCGCGAGAGTCGCGGACGGGGCGTCGGCCGTGGTCCTGGCCGCGGCCGACCGGGTGCGCGGAAGGCGCGCCGCCTGGATCTCGGGGATCGCGCATCGCGTCGATCCGCAGGGGCTCGGCGAGCGGGACCTGACCGCCGTGCCGTCGGCGACCGGCGCCGCACGCGCCGCGGGCCTGGGCGCGGACGTCGACGTGGTGGCGTTGCACGCCCCGTTCACCCATCAGGAGCTGCTGCTTCTGCGGGCGCTGGGGTTGCCGCGGTCGACGCGGCGATGCCCCTTCCCGGCCCATGCCATGTTCTCGGCCGGCCTGTCGCGGATCGGCGCGGCGGCCGGGGAGGTCATGTCGGGACGCGCCGCGACCGCCGCCGCTCATGCGACGAGCGGCCCGGCGTTGCAGCAGAACCTCGTAGTCGTGCTGGAGGCGTGATGCGGCGGGCGGCAGTGCTCGGGACCGGGCAGACGCGACACGGGACCCGGCGGACCGATGTGTCGATGACCGGGCTGTGCCGGGAGGCGATCGACCGGGCGCTGGCCGACGCCGGAACGGACTGGTCACAGATCGACGCGGTGGTGCTGGGGAAGGCCCCGGACCTGTTCGAGGGCGTGATGATGCCGGAACTGTTCCTGGCGGCGTCGATCGGCGCCGCCGGGAAGCCGCTGCTGCGGGTGCACACCGCCGGTTCGGTGGGCGGGGCCACGGCGATCGTGGCGACCAGCCTGGTGCGAGCCGGAGTGCACCGGCGGGTGCTGGCGGTGGCGTTCGAGAAGCAGTCGGAGTCGAACGCCATGTGGGCCCTGTCGATCCAGCCGCCGTTCAGCGCGCCGATCACCGCGGGCGCGGGCGGGTACTTCGCGCCGCACATCCGGTCGTACATCCGCCGTTCCGGCGCACCCTCGCACATCGGGGCGATGGTCGCGGTGAAGGACCGGCGCAACGGCGCCCTCAATCCCTACGCGCACCTGCGGCAACCCGAGATCACGCTGGAGTCGGTGCAGGAGTCGCGGATGCTGTGGGACCCGATCCGGTTCGACGAGACGTGCCCCTCGTCGGACGGCGCCTGTGCCGTCGTGATCGGGGACGAGGCGGCGGCCTCGTCCAGCGATCGCCAGGTGGCGTGGATCAGGGCGACGGCCATGCGGACCGAGCCGACGTTCTACTCCGGCAAGGATCACGTCAATCCGCGGGCGGGGGCCGAGGCGGCCGCCGCTCTCTGGGCGGCGGCCGGGATCAAGGATCCGCTGAACGAGGTCGACGTCGCCGAGCTCTACGTGCCCTTCTCGTGGTTCGAGCCGATGTGGCTGGAAAATGTCGGATTCGTCAGACCAGGGCAGGGCTGGAAGTTCGTCGAGTCCGGCGAGACTTCCCGGGACGGCTGCCTGCCCGTCAATCCGTCCGGTGGGGTGCTCTGCTCGAACCCGATCGGCGCGTCCGGGCTGCTGCGCTTCGCCGAAGCGGCGATGCAGGTGATGGGCCGGGCCGGTGAACACCAGGTGACGGGCGCCGCGACGGCGCTCGGCCACGCCTACGGGGGCGGATCTCAGTTCTTTTCGATGTGGGTGGTGGGGAGAAACCCGTGAGACGTCGAACTCTGCTTCAGGCCGGTGCACTCTCCGTGGGCGCGGTCGCCTTCGAGAGGGTCCCCGCGCTCCAGGGCCGGACCGCGATCGTCATCGGCAGCGGGTTCGGTGGTGCGGTCGCGGCGTACCGGCTCGCGCAGGCCGGCATGGTGGTGACGGTTCTCGAACGGGGCCGGCGCTGGACCGTGGACGGCTCCGGCGACACCTTCTGCACGATCGGCGATCCGGACTGGCGGTGCGCGTGGTTCGCCGACCGCCCGCCCCTCGGACTGGACGTCAGCAAGACGATCACGCGCGGCGCCGGGCTGATCCAGAAGCACGTGGGCGACGGCATCCAGGTGATGTGCGGGGCCGGGGTGGGCGGCGGGTCGCTGGTGATCGGCATGTTCATGCCGCAGCCGCGGCGGCAGGACTGGGAGACCCTCTATCCCGCCGAGCTGCCGTACAGCGTCTTCGAGAACACCTACTGGCCGCGCGCCCGGCAGAACATCGGCGCCTCGGTCATCCCCTCCGACATTCAGAATCACGCGTCGTACGCCGGAGCCCGCGCCTGGCTCGCCTACATCGCCGAGTTCGGCCGCACCCCGGTGCCCGTCCCGTTCGGGGTGGACTGGAACGTCATCCGGGACGAGCTGGCGGGCCGGGCGCCGGCCTGCCACACCATCGGCGAGGGACCGTTCGGCAGCAACTCGGGCGCCAAGAACAGCGTCGACAAGACCTACCTGGCGTGGGCCACCGCCACCGGCAACGCCCGGGTGCTCCCGCTGCACGAGGTGACCGAGATCCGTGAGGTGTCCGGCGCCGATCGGTTCGAGGTGGCGTGCCGGCAGATCGACGATCGCGGCGGCGTGCTGTCCACACCGGTGTTCGCGGCCGAGTTCGTGTTCCTGGCCGCCGGTTCGCTGGGAAGCACGTCACTGCTGCTCACCTCCCGGGCCCGCGGGCGGCTGCCCCGGCTCACCGGCAGCGAGGTGGGCAAGGGCTGGGGCAACAACGGGGACTTCCTGGTGGCGCGGCTCAACCTGCGCAAGACCGTCGGAAGCGCGCAGGGCGGGCCGGGCAACGTGAAGTTCTACGACGACTCGAACCCGTATGCCCGCGCCGCGATGGCCTGGGAGTCCGCCCCGATCCCCTCCTGGCTGCCGTCGAGCACCGCGCACCTGATCACCAGCCTGGCGCCGGAACGCGGGGAGATCCGGTACGACGCGGCCACCGGGACCGGCAAGGTGCACTGGCCGTACGGGGAGATGGCCACGTCGTCGGACAAGGCCGGGCGGGACCTGGCGACCCGGCTGTGGTGGCAGACCGAGGGCTCGAAGGGGTCGCTGCTGACCGGACTGCCGTCCTACGACCGGAACACCGGGATGGGACTGGGGTCGCGCAACACGTACCACCCGCTCGGCGGCCTGGTGATGGGCAAGGCCACCGATTTCGGGGGCAGAGTCGCCGGGTACCCGAATCTGTACTGTGTGGACGGCGCGTTGCTGCCCGGCTCGACGTGCCTGGCCAACCCGGCCCTGACGATCACCGCGAACGCCGAGCGCTGTCTGGACCTCTTCCTCGCCGCGCACGCCTGACTCATTTCTGCAACAAACCTGCAAATGGATTCCGTTGACGTGCATATCTGGGCGGTGGCAGATTCCAACTCGGAATCCGTTCCCCCCTGGCGATCCGCCGGACCATCCCCAACGTTGCTTTGTGCCGCGGTTCGCAAATGTGAACCGCGGTCGGCGCATCGTGTCCGGCGGATCCATTCGCGACAAGGAGTAATCCCCCATGTCCCGCACACTCCGGGGCCGCACGCTGCGCCGATCCCTCGGCGCGGCAGGTCTTTCCGGCCTGGTGGCGGCCGGCCTCCTCCTCTCCATCGGCACGGCTGAGGCAGCCACGCTCTTCAGCGCGAACTTCGAATCCGGCGCCGGCGGATGGTCGAAATCAGGCGGCACCTGGTCCGTTGTCAGCGATGGCACCCAGGTTCTCCAGCAGTCCGACACCGCGAACGTCCGGGCCCGGCAGTTCGCCGGCGACACGTCGTGGACGAACTACTCGGTGCAGGCGAGAGTCAAGGCGACCGCGTTCCGCTCCACCTCCGGGGTGGTCGCGCTGACCGCCCGGGCCGCCGGGGCGACGAAGATGTACCGGCTGTCGCTGACCGGCGGCAACCGGGTCCAGTTGGAGACGATGAACGGCAGCGCCGTCACGGTCCTCGGCGGTCTGAGCCAGACCATCTCGCCGAATACGTTCTACACGCTCAAACTCACCGTCAGCGGCAGCACGATCAGCGGCTCGGTCAACGGCACGAGCGTGGGATCGGCCACCGACAGCACCGTCGCCGCCGGGCGGATCGGGCTGCTCACCGAATACGCGGCCGGCCGTTTCGACGACATCGTGGTGGATGACGGGGTTTCCACACCCACGTCGCCGTCGCCCTCGATCTCGGTCAGCCCCTCGCCCTCCACCAGCGTCCCGCCGTCCTCCAACGCCCTTTACGTGGCCCCGGGCGGCACCGACGGCGCGGCCGGCACCATCGCGGCGCCGACCACGCTGACCTCGGCGATCGGCCGGATCACCGCGGGCGGGACGATCTATCTGCGGGGCGGGACCTACGCGTACGCGTCGACGGTCACCATCCCGCCCGGCAACAACGGCTCGTCCGGGGCGCTCAAGACGATCGCCGCCTACAACGGCGAGAAGCCGGTGCTGAACTTCTCCGCGCAGGCCGAGGACCCGGCGAACCGGGGCCTCGCCGTCAACGGGAACTACTGGAAGATCTACGGCGTCACCGTCGAACGGGCCGGCGACAACGGCATCTTCGTCGGAGGCAGCAACAACATCCTGGAGCGGACGATCACCCGCCACAACCGCGACACCGGCCTGCAGCTGTCCCGGATCCTCTCCACCACCCCGAGCTCGCAGTGGCCGGCCAACAACCTGATCCTCAGCGCCGAGTCGCATGACAACGCCGACTCCGACGGTGAGGACGCCGACGGCTTCGCCGCCAAACTGACGGTCGGCCCGGGCAACGTCTTCCGGTACGCGGTCGCGCATCACAACATCGACGACGGCTGGGATCTCTACACCAAGACCGACACCGGCCCGATCGGCGTCGTCACCATCGAGGACTCGCTCGCCTACAACAACGGCACGCTCAGCGACGGCTCGCAGGCCGGCAACGGCGACCGCAACGGCTTCAAGC
This sequence comes from Actinoplanes sandaracinus, assembly GCF_030009775.1. Classification (GTDB taxonomy): domain Bacteria; phylum Actinomycetota; class Actinomycetes; order Mycobacteriales; family Micromonosporaceae; genus Actinoplanes; species Actinoplanes sandaracinus. The sequence goes on from NZ_JASCTH010000001.1 coordinate 446,144, forward strand.
TCGGCGGCGAGAACATCGGCGTCAACCACGTCGTCAAGCGGACCGTCGCCTACCGCAACGGCAAGCACGGGTTCACCTACAACAACAACCCGGGCTCGATGACGATCTCCAGCAACCTCAGCATCGACAACACCGAGCGCAACTTCAACTTCGACGCCGGTACGTCGGTGTTCCGCTCCAACACGTCCTGCCGCGGTGGCAGCGGCACCAACGACCGGATCATCGGCAACACGGACGCCACCAACCAGTTCTGGTCCGGCTCGAACGGCTCCCGCTGCGCCTCCTACAGCGGCGCCCTCGGCTGGTCGTTCGCCGCCGACGGCCGCCTGGCTCTGACCCTCGGCGGGCGTGCCGTCACGCTCTGAGCATTGTCGGGGGGGGCCAGCCGCCCGCCTGCCGTCACGGCGGGCGGGCGGCCGCTTCCGTGCCCGGGCCGATCACGACATCCGCGCGTCACGGCCACCATTTTGTGGGTACTTGGCAGCGCGGCGGGCCGGTACGAAGCTGGACAGCGGAAGCCGGAACGGCCGGCTCGTCACGAAAGCGGTGGATTTCCGGTGAGTCTCTCCAGACGGCGATGCCCCCAGTCGGACAACGGCTCCAGAGCGTCGGCCAGGTCCTGACCGAAGGCGGTCAGGGAATAGTCGGTTCGCAGCGGCACACCGGGATGCACCTCGCGGTGCACCAGGCCGTCGGACTCCATCTCGCGCAGTGCCTGGGTCAGTACCTTCTCGCTCAGGCCCGGCACCTGCCGCCGCAGATCGCCCGGACGGCGTGGCCCGGACTCCAGCAGCCAGAGCAGAGTCGTCTTCCACTTGCCGTCGATCACGGCGATCGCCGCGGTCACCCCGCAGACGTTCGTGTCCAGCGCACGGACGCGCGTCATCTCATCCCTCTCGCTCGATCCCTCACGCCTGAGGATCGATGCCTCATGTCCCGGCTCGATCATCACGCTCTTGGAGAGTCCTACATGCCGTCCAACGAAAAGTCTGTCACCGTTCTGGGCCTGGGTCCGATGGGGCGTGCCCTCGCCGGCGCGTTCCTGAACGCCGGAGCACGGGTCACCGTCTGGAACCGGACCCCCGGCCGGGAGGGGGACCTCACCGAACGCGGCGCGACCGTGGCCCGGTCGGCGGACGAGGCCGTCGCCGGCGCGGACCTGACCGTGGTGTGCGTGGTCAACTACGACGCGGCGGACAGCGTCCTGCGCCGGGAACCCGTCACCGCCGCGCTCCGGGGGCGCACCCTGGTCAACCTCACCGCCGACACCCCGGCACGGGCCCGGGACACCGCCGGGTGGGCGGGCCGGCACGGCATCGGCTACCTGGACGGGGCGATCATGACGCCGGCCGCCACCGTCGGGACGCCCGCCGCCGTCTTCCTGCACAGCGGACCGGACGACCTCTACCAGCGGCACCGGCCGGTGCTGGAACTCCTCGGTGGCACGCACACCCACCTCGGCACGGACATCGGGCGGGCGGCGGCGTACGACCTCGCGCTGCTGGACGTCTTCTGGACCGCGATGACGGGTTACGCGCACGCGCTGGCGCTGGCCGAGGCGGAAGGGATCACCGCCGGGGAACTCGCGCCCTTCGCCGCCGGCATCGCGGCGATCCTGCCGCCGATCTTCGCCGACTCCGCCGCGAACGTGGACAGCGGCGACTTCTCCGGCCACGACAACCCGATCACCTCGGCGGCCTCGTCGATGGCCCACATCGTCGAGGCGTCCAAGGCGCACGGCATCGACGCCGGTGTCATGCGCGCCGCCGCGGGCCTGGCCGACCGGGTCATCGGCGAGGGCCACGGCGCCGACGGTTTCATCCGCGTCGCGGAACTGCTGAGCCGCCGCTGACGATGGGGGCCACCCGGCATGGCGCCTACGCCGCGGTGACCGTCACGGTGCCCGGCTCACCGGCCGCCTCGGCGCCGTACCGGCGGAAGGTGCCCTTACCGGCGTTCTTCGCCCGGTACAGCGCCGAGTCCGCGCGCTGGAGCAGCCGGTCGAGGTCATGACCGCCGCCGTGGCACACCGCGACGCCGATACTGGCCCGTACCCGGTGCTCGCGGTCGGCGAGCGTCATGGGCATGCCGATGCCGTCCAGCAGGCGCCGGGCGATCTCGTCGGCCTGCTCGGGGGCGGCGAGGTCCGGCAGCAGCACCACGAACTCGTCCCCGCCGAGCCGGGCGGCGGTGTCGCCCGGCCGCAGCGCGGCGCCGAACCGGCCGGCGACCGTGACCAGCAGAGCGTCACCGGCGGCATGCCCGAGGGTGTCGTTGACGAGCTTGAAACCGTCGAGGTCCAGGAGAAGGACGGCCGTGCACCGGCCGTCCGGCGCGGAGGCCAGCTCGGCCTCCGCCACGGTGTGGAACGCCACCCGATTCGGCAGTCCGGTCAGGGCGTCGTGGTGGGCCTGGTGGTGCAGGCCGGTCATCAGCCGGCGAATGGTGACCAGCATCAGGAGCTGACGCAGCATGGCCATCGTGATGGCCGCGAGCAGCAGCCACATCACCAGCGGAGGGAGGGTGCCGGTGCGTACGTAGACCCGGATCACCTCGACCACGGCGAGGACCGCCGGAACATAGGGCAGCAGCGGCCAGACACCGGAGAACACCTTCCGGCCCGTGCTGTCGGCCACCGGCAGCGCCGTCCGGCTGGACAGCGCGATGAGCAGCGCCGCGACGAGATAGCCCGCCCCGGCGCCGGTGGCGTGCCAGGGCAGTCCCTCGGCCCGGTTGTAGACCGCGATGATGGCCGTCACCGCGAACGTGCCGAGCCCGCCGGAGAGCAGGCGCAGCGCGTAACCGTTGGCGGTGGGCGCGGTGCGTGACATGAGGACCAGAGCCACCGCCGCGCCACCGATCTCCAGGGCGGCGGTCGTCAGGAACATCAGGCGTGTCGCCGGAGCGAGGGCGGCCACCACCTCGGAGAGGACGAGCTGCCAGGCCAGGAGCAGTAACGCGCCGCCGACGGTGGCCACGTCCAGAACGACGGTCAGTCGTGCCATCACGCCGGACATCGGAGGGGACACCAGCAGCAGCGCGACGATCGCGACGGCGGCCGCGCCCAGCGACAGCAGATCGGGCAGGTTCGGCGTCGACGGGGCACGGCCCAGGATCGCGTCGGCGGTGTAGAGCGCGTATGACGCGGCGAGGAGGCCGGCGGACAGGCCGCCGACGGCCCAGCCGGCGCACAGGCGGCCCCGGGCCCGGCGAGCGAGCCGCACGAAACCCGCCACCGCGAAGCAGCCCGCCACGGCGACCGGGACGCTTCCCACGACCAGGCCGGCGCGGTGCGGAATCTCCGGCAGCGCCGTTTGCAGCACCAGGCCGGCGACCAGGATGGCGACCAACCGGGGCCAGATGCGATAGCTCATTCACGTCCTCCGCGGACCCTATCGGCATGGCACAGGCGCACTTGAGTGGCGGCTGAGGGAGGTCACACCGGTCCCTCCTTGTAGGGTCGGCCGGTGCGGATACCCACCGATCTTGAGATCCGGGCCCTTCACGAGCGCTTCGCGCCCTCGCCGGAAGCCTTCGAGCTGGTGTGGACGCACTGCGAGATCGTCTGCCGGATCGCCGACCAACTGCTCGCCGCCGACGGCCACGGCCTGGACGCGGCACTGGTCCGCGCCGGGTGCCTGCTGCACGACATCGGCGTGTACCGGCTGGACCCGGACGAGCACTATGTGCGGCACGGCCTGCTCGGATATGAACTGCTGGACGAGACCGGCCTGCCGGAGACGCTGCGCCGGTTCTGCGCGCATCACACCGGGGTCGGCATCACCCGTGACGACGTGCTGCGGCAGCGGCTTCCGCTGCCACCGTGCGACTACCTCGCCGAGACCGGCGAGGAGGAGCTGGTGATGTACGCGGACAAGTTCCACAGCAAGAGCACCCCACCGAGGTTCCTCACCGCCGCCACGTTCGCGGACCGGGTCAGCCGTTTCGGCCCGGACAAGGTGAAACGATTCTCCTCACTGGTGGACCGGTTCGGCGAGCCCAGCCTCGCTCCGCTCGCCGCCGAATACGGCCATCCGATCACCTGACGCGGGGAAGTGGCGCGCCAGTCTCCGCGCTCCCGCCTGGAGGATCCTGGTGAACTCGGCCTCGCCGAGTTCACTGCCGACGATGTAGGCCAGCACGTCTCCCTGGGCGATCACGGCCGCACGGACACCCTTGGTCCGGTCCTCGCCGCTGCCGAACAGATCCTTGGCCGAGGCGCTCCCCAGCACGACGGTGACCGAGGCGTCGCCGAGCCGCGGCAGCGGCCAGCGCGTCATCCCCGCCGGGCACCGCTGGAGCTCGTCGGCACGCGACGCCACCACCGCACGGCCGGTCTCGGAGCCGGTGGCGCCGATCATCGTCTGCACCGATGCGGCCTCCGGCCCGCCGGCGGAGAAGGCGGCATGGACGTACTCGACGTCGTTACCCGCCGGAGGCTGTGGGCCCTTGCACCGGTTCCAGGCGGAGAAGTCGTTGTCGCCGCGTCCCGTCCCGGTCTCACCCGCCGTCATGCCGTCAGGAAGGTCGTCGACCGTCAGCAACGCCTTCCGCATCCGGTCCGCAGACGGCGGTTCGCCGGGCGCGGCCGCGGCCGGTGCGCTCAGCCCGAACGTCACCATGAGGGTGCACGTCAGCGCCGCCCGGAGAATGGTCCACATCACCTCACGGTAGGCGAGGCGATGCCGTTGACCAGTGGAAACCGGCAGACCTGCCTGTTCGCGGTCCCCGCCCCTCGCCGCCAGCCGTAGCTAACGCCCGCCACAGCGCCCCGGAAGAACACCTGCCCTACGGCCGAGCCGACCAGGACCGGACAACCGCGAACTGTGGCTCATCACCAGACTCACCCACTTGTTGTTGTCTGCATTCTCGACGTCATGCAGCTCGCGCTCGAGATCTGGCCAGCCGTCGACAGGCGACGGGCGGACCGCGCCCGGGCGCGCCAGCCGCTTCGGCCCGGATCGGCAGCGATCATGCACCGTGCTCGCCCTGCCCGGCACGACCGCAAGAAGCGTGCGGTGCGGTTGGCGGGCGGGTGAGCGTCCAAGGTCAGCGGTAGCGGACCGGGAGGTGCTTGATGCCGTTGATCCAGCCGGAGCGGAGGCGTTCGGCCGGGCCCGCGAGGGTGATGCCGGGCATGTGGTCGGCGATGGCGTTGAAGATCAGATCGATCTCGAGGCGGGCGAGGTTCGCACCGAGGCAGAAGTGGGCGCCGCTGCCGCCGAAGCCGAGGTGCGGGTTGGGGCTGCGGTTGATGTCGAAGGTGTGCGGGTCGGTGAAGACCTCTTCGTCGTAGTTGGCGGAGCCGTAGAACATGGCGACCCGCTGGCCTTTTCGGATCGGCTGTCCGTTCAGGACGGTGTCGTGCAGGGTGGTGCGCTGGAAGGCGTTGACCGGGCTGCCCCAGCGGACGAATTCGTCGACGGCGGTGCGGGGCCGGGTGGCCTTGTACGCCTCCCACCGGTCGGGCTGCGTGAGCATGCCGAGCATGCCGTGGGAGATGGCGTTGCGGGTGGTCTCGTTGCCGGCGACGGCGAGCATCAGGACGAAGAAGCCGAACTCGTCGACCGACAGGTGTGAGCCGTCGATCTCGGCGTTGACCAGGGTGGTGACGATGTCGTCGCGCGGGCAGGTCTGGCGTTCGTCGGCCATCTGCATGGCGTAGCCGAGCAGGCCCGTCGCCGATTCCATCGGGTCGGCGCCGTTGAACTCGGGGTCGTCGTAGCCGATCATCGCGTTGGACCATTCGAAGACGTTGCGGCGGTCGTCCTGCGGGACGCCGAGCAACTCGGCGATGGCCTGCAGCGGCAGTTCGCAGGCGACCTCGGTGACGAAGTCGCCCGCATCGCCGGCGGCAGCCGCGGTGACGATGCGCTCGGCGCGGCTCTGGAGAGCGCCGCGGAGACTGTTGATCGCGCGCGGCGTGAAGCCACGGGAGACGATGGCGCGCTGTTTGGTGTGCTGCGGCGGGTCCATGTTGAGCATGATGGCCTGCTGCATCTCGATGTCGTCGCGGGTCATGTCGGACTGGAACCGGACGATCGCGGTGTTCTCCCGGCTGGAGTAGACGTCGCTGTTGCGGGACACGGTCATCACGTCGGCGTGCCGGGTGACGGCCCAGTAGCCCTCGTCGTCGAAGCCGGCGCTGCCCCGCTCCTGCGGGATCCAGCAGACCGGCTCGTCGCGCCGCATCTCGGCGAACTCGGCGTGCGGGATGCCGCCCACGTAGATGTCCGGATCGGTGGGGTCGATGCGGGTACGCGGCTCGGCCACGGCTCCTCCTCCAGCAACAAGTTCTACCGATTCAAACACGTGATCATCGACATTTGGTAGGTTCAATCGAGAACAGGTTCTACTTGGAGGTCGTCTTGGGCGCACCGGTGATCGTCGATGCGGTCCGCACCCCGATCGGCAAGCGCGGCGGGTGGCTGTCCGGGCTGCACGCGGCCGAACTGCTGGGTGTGGCACTGCGCCGGGTGGCTTCGGGCCACGACGTCGAGCAGGCGATCGGCGGCTGCGTGACCCAGGGCGGCGAGCAATCCAACAACATCACCCGGACCGCGTGGTTGCACGCCGGCCTGCCGCATACCACCGGGTGCACCACGATCGACGCGCAGTGCGGTTCGGCGCAGCAGGCCGCACACCTGATCGCCGGGCTGATCGCCACCGACGCGATCACCGTGGGCGTGGCCTGCGGGGTCGAGTCGATGAGCCGGGTGCCGCTGCGCGCCAACCTCGGCGCCGCCGGACTCCCCCGGCCCGCCTCCTGGACCCTCGACCTGCCGAACCAGTACGTGGCGGCCGAACGGATCGCCGAGCGCCGCGGTTTGAGCCGGGAGGACCTGGACCGGTTCGGGGTGCGCTCGCAGGCCTTCGCGGCGCGGGCCTGGGCCGAGGGCCGGTTCGACCGCGAGGTCGTCCCGGTGCTCGACGCGACCCGTGACCAGGGCCTGCGGGAGACCACCTTCGAAGGGCTGTCCGCGTTGAAGACGGTGCTGCCGGACGGGCGGCACACGGCGGGCACCTCGTCACAGATCTCCGACGGGGCGGCGGCGCTGCTGCTGATGGACGCCGGCCGGGCGCGCGAGCTGGGGCTGCGCCCGCGGGCGCGGATCGTGGCGCAGTGCCTCGTCGGCGCCGAGCCGTACTACCACCTGGACGGGCCGATCGCGGCCACCGACCGGGTCCTGGCCCGGGCCGGCATGAAGATCGACGACCTGGACCGGTGCGAGGTCAACGAGGCGTTCGCCAGCGTGGTCCTCTCCTGGATGGCCGTGCACCGCGCCGATCCGGACCGGGTCAACGTCAACGGCGGGGCGATCGCTCTCGGCCATCCGGTCGGCAGCACCGGCGCCCGCCTGCTCACCACCGCACTGCACGAACTGGAGCGGTCCGACGGCACGACGGCGCTGGTCACCATGTGCGCCGGCGGAGCGATGTCGACCGCGACGATCATCGAACGACTGTAGAGGAGGCGCCAGCCATGGTTCCGTTCAAGTTTCTGCTGCTCAGCGCGGTGGTGGCGGCTGTGCTCGCCGCTATCGGCGTCACGACGATGATGGCGGCGCTCAATCCCAGCGCCACCGAGATCGCGCAGAACGCCGCCAACAACGACCCGCTGATCCCGCCGGACTTCTACGGCAGCCGATAGGCCGCAGGCCCCCAGGGCGCCGGTGGCGGCGATGCCCCACCGGCGTCCTGGGCTGCGCCCTCGTCGCTCGGCCTGAGCCGGCGGCGACGCGAGGACGAACGCGGCGGGGAAGAACGCCGAGAGGGTACGGGCCGCGCCCTCGTCACCGGCACGAGGACCCGGCCGTCATCGGCCGGGCCCCGGTGCGCTTCGGCTTACGGCACGGGTGTCGGCAGCGGCCGGGACGGGGCGGCGGCGACCCGGCGCCCGCCGCGGGGCCCGGCTCCGGCGGCGATCAGCAGGCCGGCGGCGATCAGGACCAGCCCGAGGACGGCCAGGCCGATCGGCACGACCACACCGAGCAGGCGCAGCTGATCGCGGCCGCGTGCCGCCTCCGACCGGACCGCGTCGAGGGTGGCCTGGTCGTACTGCAGGTCGGCGTCGAAGATGACGACCCGCTCACCGAGGTTCGGCACCAGTTCCCGGTGCTGCTGCTCCCGGTATCCGACGATGGCGCCGGTCATCGGCTCGACCCAGATCGTGCGGGTGGCCCGGTAGGAGATAGCGCCGCCGGTCGAGCCGGGAGCGAGGAACCCGAGCAGCGCGGCGAGGCTCTGCGCGTCCATCGGCGCCTGCTGGTCGGGGACCTGCTGCTGGAACCGGTACGTGGGCAGGCCGTTGTACTCCTCCTCGGCCTGGTACTCCATCGGCAGCACCCGGTGCAGGGTGGAGTCCCAGTAGTCGTAGGCACGCTTCTCGGTGCCGAACGGGAAGAGGTAGAGATGCCCGGCGAACGCCACGTTGCCCGGGGTGCAGGGGGCCTTCTGCTCGACGTGGCACTGGCCCTCCCACGGCACGGCCTCACCGGACCGGCGGTCGAGGGCGATCCGGCTCTCCGAGCTGTTGATCATCTCGCCGGTGTCAATCCGGTTCGTGGAGTGGTACACGTTCCAGATCAATGTCTCGCCGTCGAGCTCGGCCGCGGCGCGGAAGTCGGGCTTGATGCCGGTGGTGGAGCGCAGCCCGGCGCTCTCCACGACCACCTGCGGGGTGCCGTTGGGCAGCATCTTGGCCTGCACGAAGGAGGCGCTGGCGGCCTCCACCACGACGTCCGGCGGCACCAGGTCGAGCGGCACCTTCCGCTGGGACGGGACGATGACCCAGGCGAGGGCCATCGCGAAGAGGAGGCAGAGTATGCCTAGACCGAAGAGTGCCGAGCCGGTGATCCGCCTCATCGCGTCCCCCCAGGGGTCCTTCGAAAAGTAGAACGCGTTACAATCTACTGCTCCGTAACATCGTTGGAAAGCCCTACGGGTGCTGGCTGCTCACCGCGATCACCTCGCCGGTCAGATAGGACGCGTAGTCGCTGGCGAGGAACGCCACCACGGTCGCCACCTCCCACGGCTCGGCGGCCCGCCCGAACGCCTCCCGCGCGGCGAGCATGTCCAGTTCCGCCTCGCTGATCACCTTGGCCAGGAACGGATGGGCGGCCAGGCTCGGCGCGACCGCGTTGACCCGGATGCCGTGGGCCGCGACATCCAGAGCCGTGCACCGGGTGAAGGCCATCACCCCCGCCTTCGCCGCCGCGTAGTGGGCCTGACCGGCCTGCGCGCGCCACCCCAGCACCGAGGCGTTGTTGACGATCACCCCTCCCCCGCCCTGCGCGATCATCTGCCGCAGCGCGGCCCGGGTGCAGCGGAAGGTGCCGGTCAGGGTGACGTCCAGGACCAGGGCCCACTCCTCGTCGTCCATCTCGGTGACCGGCCGGTTCCCGCCCAGACCGGCGTTGTTGACCAGGACGTCGATCCGGCCGTACCGGGCGACCGCGCCATCGATCAGCCGCCGCACCGCGGCCTCGTCGGTGACGTCGCACGGCACCGCCCACACCCGGCCCGGGTAGCCGAGGGACAGCAGGTCGCGGGTCTCGCCGAGCCGTCGCTCGTGGCTGTCGCCGAGGACCACACGCGCGCCCTCGTCCAGGCAGCGGCGGGCCACCGCCGAGCCGATGCCGGTGCCGGCGGCCGCGGTCACGACGACGACCTTGCCGGTCAGGAGCCCGTGCCCGGCCGGGCCGGTCGGTGCCGTCATCCCCGGGCCTGACGGGGAAGCCCGAGCACCCGCTCGGCGACGATGCCGCGCTGGATCTCGTTCGAGCCGCCGTAGATGGTGTCGGCCCGGCTGAACAGGAAGTACCGCTGCCAGCGCTCGGCCGCGTCCGGTCCGGGGTCGCCGCTCGCGAGGACGTCCACGGCCAGTTCACCGAGACCCTGCCGCCAGCGGGTCCACAGCAGTTTGATCACCGAGGCGGCGAACGGCGTCCCTTCGTCGAGGCTGCGCAGGGTGTGCGCCCGCAGCACCGAGAGGTCGATCCAGGCGCGGGTCAGCCGGTCACGCAGCGCCGGGTCGGCCGCCGCCCCGGTGCGCCGGGCCACCGCGACCAGGTCGTCCAGATCGCGTTGGAACCCGATCTGCTGACCCACCGTGGCGGCGCCGCGCTCGAACGCGAGCGTGGCCATGGCGACCCGCCACCCCTGGCCGGGCTCGCCGACGACCAGGCCGGCCTCGGTGACCGCGTCGTCGAAGAACACTTCGTTGAACTCGCTGTCGCCGGTGAGCTGGCGGATCGGGCGGACCGTGACGCCCGGCTGCCGCATCGGCACGAGCAGATAGGACAGTCCGGCGTGGCGCGGGCCGTCCCCCGCCGGCGAGGTGCGGGCCAGGACGAAACACCAGTCGGCGACGTGGGCCAGGGACGTCCACACCTTCTGGCCGGTGATCACCCACCGGTCGCCGTCGAGCCGGGCCCGGGTGGTGACGCCGGCCAGGTCGGAGCCGGCGCCCGGTTCGGAGTAGCCCTGGCACCACAGCTCCTCGGCCGCGGCGATCGCGGGCAGGAAGCGCCCACGCTGCTCGGGCGTGCCGAGGGCGATCAGGGTGGGGCCGACCATGGTCGTACCGATGTGGTCGACTCGGCTCGGGGCGCCGGACCGGGCGTACTCCTCATGGAAGATCACCTGCTCGGACAGCGACGCGCCCCGCCCGCCGTGAGCCACCGGCCACGCCAGCGTGGTCCACCCGCCGGCGGCGAGCCGCCGGGCGAAGGCGAGCCGCCGCTCGAAGTTCTCGTTCTCGCGGCCGGGCCCGCCGGCTCCGCGCACGTCGTCGGTCACGTTCTCGGAAAGCCATTTACGAACCTCGATACGGAAGTTCTCGGCCACTGGCGTCACCTCCCGGCTCACGCGTAGGCTCACGCTACCGACCAAGCACTTGCTTGGTAAAGCCTTGGAGGTCCGATGGAGACCATTCCGGCGGCGGTGGCGCGGGCGGCGCGCGACTACGGCACCGAACCCGCGCTGGTCGACCCGTTCGTGCGCCGGTGGAACTTCGCCGAACTGCACGACGAGGTCCGCACCGTGGCCCGCGCCCTGATCGCCTCGGGGATCCAGGCGGGCGACCGGGTCGCGCTGTGGGCGCCGAACAGCGCGCGGTGGATGCTGGCCGCGCTCGGCGTCAGCTACGCGGGCGCCGTCCTGGTGCCGGTGAACACCCGGTTCACCGGCGCGGAAGCCGCCGATGTCATCGTCCGCAGCCGGGCGCGCGGCCTGATCGTCACCGGGCCCTTCCTCGGGGTGGACCGGCTGGCGTCGCTGCCCGCGCCGACGCTGCCGCCCTTCGTGCTGCCGCTGCCGCACTGGGACGCCTTCCTCGACCGGGCCTCCCTGGTGCCCGCCGCACTGGCGGACTCCCGAGCAGCGGCGGTCCGCGAGGACGACGTCAGCGACATCCTCTTCACCTCCGGCACCACCGGGCGCAGCAAAGGCGCGATGAGCGCGCACCGGCAGTCCCTCGGCGTGGCCCAGGCCTGGGCGACGATCGGCGGACTCGGTGTCCACGACCGGTACCTCGTGGTGAACCCGTTCTTCCACAGCTTCGGTCTCAAAGCCGGCATCCTGGCCTGCCTGACCAGCGGGGCGACCGTGGTGCCGCAGGCGGTGTTCGACGTGCCGCGCACCCTCGACCTGATCGGGCACGAGCGGATCACCGTGCTGCCGGGGCCCCCGACCCTCTACATCGGGCTGCTCGACCATCCGGCCCGGGCCGGGCTGGCGCCGACGTCGCTGCGACTGGCCGTCACCGGGGCCGCGACCGTGCCGCCGGCGCTGGTCGAGCGGATCCGCGCCGAGCTCGGGTTCACGACGGTCCTGACGGCGTACGGCCTGACCGAGGCCGTGGTGGCGACGATGTGCCGGCCCGGGGACGACACCCGGACGGTGGCGTACACGTGCGGGCGGGCCGCGGCCGGTTTCTCGGTCCGGATCAGCGAGAAGGACGGTGAGGTGCTGTTGCGCGGGCCCAACGTGATGCTCGGATACCTCGACGACCCGGTCGCCACCGCGGACGCCATCGACGGGGACGGCTGGCTGCACACCGGCGACGTCGGAACCCTCGACGAACGGGGCAACCTGACGATCACCGACCGGCTCAAGGACATGTACGTCTGCGGCGGGTTCAACGTCTATCCGGCCGAGGTGGAGCGGGTGCTCGCCGAACTGCCCGCGGTGGCCGAGTCGGCGGTCGTCGGAGTGCCCGACGACCGGCTCGGCGAGGTCGGCCGGGCGTACGTGGTGGCCCGTCCCGGCCACGAGCTGACCGCGGAGGCGGTGATCGGCTGGTGCCGGGACCGGCTCGCCGGATACAAGGCGCCCCGATCGGTGGAGGTGCTGCCGGAACTGCCGCACAACGCCGGCGGAAAGGTCCTCAAATACCTGCTGCGGGAGCGGTCATGAACGACATCGTGCGCTACGAGCGGCGCGGGCCGGTCGCGCTCGTCACCATGAACCGGCCGCGCTACCGGAACGCGCAGAACTCGGCCATGACGTACGCCCTCGACGACGCCTTCACCCGCGCCGTCGACGACGACGACGTGTCGGTGATCGTGCTGGCCGGGGCGGGCGACCACTTCTCCGCCGGCCACGACATCGGCACACCTGAGCGCGACGCCGACACCCCGTTCCCCCGGCGGGCCGTCACCTGGTGGGACCACACCACCCGAGACGGCGCCGACCGGCGGTACGCCCGGGAGATGGAGGTCTACCTGGGCATGTGCCGGCGGTGGCGGGAGATCCCGAAACCGTCGATCGCCATGGTCCAGGGAGCCTGCGTGGCCGGTGGGCTGATGCTCGCCTGGGTGTGCGACCTGATCGTGGCCGCCGAGGACGCGTTCTTCGCCGACCCGGTGCTGCGCATGGGGATCCCCGGAGTGGAGTACTTCGCCCACCCCTGGGTGGTGGGCCCCCGCTTCGCGCGGGAGATGCTGTTCACCGGGGACCGGTTCGGGGCGCGGCGGGCGTACGAGATCGGCATGGTCAACCGGGTCGTGCCGCGAGACGCGCTGACCACCGAGACCCTCGCCCTGGCCGCGCGGGTCGCCGCCATGCCGGCGTTCGGGCTCGCCCTCGCCAAGCGGGCGGTGAACCTCTGCGAGGACCAGATGGGCATGCGCGCCGGAATGGACGCGGTGTTCGGGCTGCATCACGTGGCGCACTCGCACAACGCCGAGGTGATGTCCGATCCGCTCGCCGGCCTGGACGCGGCGGCCATGAAGAAGGCCGCCGAGTGAACCTCGACCTGGACGACGCGGCCGTCGCGTTCCGCGACGAGGTGCGGGCGTGGCTGGCCGCCAACGTGCCGGCCACTCCCCTGCCCGGCGTGGACACCCCCGCGGGCAGCGTCGCCCACCGGGAGTGGGAGCGGCGGTTGGCGGGCGCCGGCCTGGCCGCGGTGTCCTGGCCCGTCGAGTACGGCGGCCGGGCCGCGCCACCGCTGCACGCGCTGCTGTTCGACGAGGAGTACCACGCGGCCGGCGCGCCGGTGCGGATCGGCCAGAACGGGCTGTTCCTGCTGGCGCCGACCCTGCTGACACACGGGACGGCCGGCCAGTGCGCGCGCGTGCTGCCCCCGATGGCCGGTGGCGCCGAGGTGTGGGCACAGGCCTGGTCGGAACCGGAGGCCGGCAGCGACCTCGCCTCGTTGCGCTCCGCCGGGCGGCGGGCCGACGGCGGATGGCTGCTGTCCGGTCAGAAGACGTGGAGTTCCCGGGCCGTGGTCGCGGACCGGGCGTTCGGCCTGTTCCGCACCGACCCGTCGGCACGCCGTCATCACGGGCTGACCTATCTGATGTTCGACCTGCGGGCGCCGGGCGTCACGGTCCGGCCGATCCGGCAACTGGACGGCGGCGCCGGCTTCGCGGAGATCTTCCTGGACGACGTGTTCGTGCCCGACGACGACGTGATCGGCGCGCCCGGCGACGGCTGGCGAGTCGCCATGAGCACCGCCGGGCACGAGCGTGGCCTGTCGCTGCGCGGGCCGGGCCGCTTCACCGCCACCGCCGCCCGCCTGCTCCGGCTCTGGTCGGCCACGAACCCCGATCCCGCCGCCGCGCCGCCCGCACCGGCGGACGCGGTGGTGGACGCCTGGATCGGGGCTCGGGCCTACCGGATGCAGGCCTACGCCTCGCTCGACGCGGAAGTCGCGCCCAGCACCACCAAGCTGTTCTGGTCGCACCTCGACGTCCGGCTGCATGAGACAGCGCTCGACGTGCTCGGGCCGCTCGCCGAAGTGGACCCGGACTGGACCGGCGGGTATCTGTTCTCGCTGGCCGGGCCGATCTATGCGGGCACCAGCGAGATACAGCGGGACATCCTCGCCCAGCGGGTGCTGGGACTGCCCCGGGAACCGCGATGAGGCTGGCCCCCTCGGCGGAGCAACGCCGGTTCGCGGACGTCCTGCACCAGATGCTGACCGGCGCGGATCTGCCGGGGGTGTCGGCGGCGTGGGCGAACGGGGACGTGGGGCCGGGCCGGCGGCTGTGGACGGCGCTGGCCGACGCCGGGGTCACCGGTCTGCTGGTGCCGGAGCGCTGGGGCGGGCTCGGCGCCGGGCCGGACGACCTGGTGATCGCCTGCGAGGAACTGGGACACCACGCGGTCCCGGGACCGATCGCCGAATCGATCGCCGCGGTGCCGGTGTTGCTGGCCGGGCGGCCGGCGACGGCCGGGACGGAGCCGGACGCGATGGCGGACAAGTGGCTGCCCGAACTCGTGGCGGGCCGGGCGGTCGCCTCGATGGCGGCGCCGCCGTGGCTGCCTCTCGCCGCGGACGGCGACGCCGCCGACCTGATCCTGCTGGTCACCGGCGACGAGGTACGCACGGGACAGCCCGGACGGATCCACCGCTCGATGGACCCGGCGCGACGGCTGGCCGAGGTCCTGCCCGGCGGCGTCCTCACCACCGGCCCTCCGATGCCGCACGCGATCAACCTGGGAGTGCTCGCCTGCGCGGCGCAACTCCTCGGGGCCGGGCGGGCGCTGCTGGAAACCGCGGTCGGCTACGCGAAGACACGGACCCAGTTCGGGCGGCCGATCGGATCGTTCCAGGCGGTACGGCATCAGCTCGCCGACGTGGCGGTGGCGATCGAGTTCGCCCGGCCCCTGCTCTACGCCGCGGCGGTCGCCCTCGCCGGAACGGGAACCGCCACCGCCGGGCGCGACGTCTCGGCGGCGAAGGTGGCCTGCGGGGAGGCCGCGGTGCTGGCGGCGCGGGTGGCGTTGCAGGTGCACGGGGCGGTCGGATACACGCGTGAGCACGGGCTCGGCCGGTGGCTGACCAGGGTGCGGGTGCTTCACGCGGCCTGGGGGACGCCGGCCCGGCACCGGGAACGGATCCTCGCGGAACTCGCCGGCGAGATGGCCGGTGACCGGCGGACTCCGCCCGAAGGACGCGGGACGGCCGCAAGCCGGCAGGACGTCGCGGGGTAGCCCGGGAACGGCCACGGTCCGGTGGGGCGAGGACGTCCGTACCGAAAAAAAGGGGTGAAGAGGGGGAAAGGGTGAGAGAAGAGCGTGCGGCGTTACGCGCGGCGGTCCGCGGCCTGCTGGGCGGGCGGGTGGCGCGAGCCGCGGATCACGGTGAGATCGACGCCGGGTGGGCGCGGCTGTGCAAGGAGATCGGCGTCGCGGGGCTCGCGGTTCCGGAGGCGTACGGCGGGGCCGGCGCCACCCTGATCGAGGCGAACGTCGTGCTGACGGAACTCGGCCGGGTCCTGAGCCCGATGCCGATGCTCGGATCCGTGCTGGCCACGCAGGCGCTCGTGCGGTCCGGGGACGACGACGCGTGCGCCCGGCTGCTGCCCGGGATCTGCGCCGGCGAGCCGATCGCGGCCGTGGCCTGGGAGGGCTCCGGCGAGGTGCGCGACGGGCTGATCAGCGGCTCGTTCCGGGACGTCCTCGACGCCGGCGCGGCGCACACGCTGCTGGTCGCGGCGGGCGGCGCGCTGTACGAGGTGGACGCCGGCCGCACCGACCGGCAGCTCACGGGCACGCTCGACCTGACCCGGCGGCTGGAGACGGTACGCCTCGACCACGTGCCGGGCCGGCGCCTCGCCGGTGATGACCCGCTGCCGGGTCTGCGGGACGTGGCCTGTGTGGCGCTCGCCGCCGAGCAGGTCGGCACCGCCGAACGCGCCCTGGAGCTGACGGTCGAGTACGTCAAGGCACGGCACCAGTTCGGCCGGCCGATCGGCTCGTTCCAGGTGTTGCAGCATCGGCTCGCCGAGGCGTACGTGCGGGTGGAAGCCGCCCGGTCAGCGGCCGAGGCCGCCGCGAACGCCGTGGCCGCCGGGTCGGCGGAGGCGCAACGGCTGGCCGCGGTGGCGAAGGTGTCCTGTTCGGAGACGGTACGGGCGGTGGCCGCCGAGATGGTGCAGATGCACGGCGGTATCGCGATCACCTGGGAACACGACGCGCACCTGTACCTGCGCAGGGCGTGGGCGTCGGCGCAGTTGTTCGGTTCGCCGGCCGGTCATGTCGCACGACTCACACCCACACTTCTGGACTGATCGATCGGCGATGACCATGTGAAGGCGCGGGTTTACTAGCATGAGCCGGTGCTTTCTCCGGGTGTCATCCTCAACGGCCGCTATCAGCTCAACCAGCGGATCGCGGCGGGTGGTATGGGTGAGGTGTGGCGCGGCGACGACCTGCTGCTGCACCGGGAGATCGCGGTCAAGGTGCTGCTCCCGGCGCTGATGTCGGACTCCGACTTCATCACCCGGTTCCGGTCCGAGGCGCGGATGATGGCGGCGCTGCGGCACCCCGGGATCGTGCAGGTCTACGACTACGGCGAGAACGCGCAGGTCGGCGCGCACCGGCTCGACTACCTGGTGATGGAGTACATCGACGGCACCCCGCTGTCGGCGCGGATCCAGCAGGCCGGTCGCCTCGGCTCGGCCGAGACCATGACGATCGTCGCGCAGGTCGCCGACGCGCTCCACGCCGCGCACGAGTCCGGCATCATCCACCGCGACGTCAAACCGAGCAATCTTCTGGTACGACCGGCCGGCGCGATCGTGCTGGTCGACTTCGGGGTCGCCAGATCGGTCGGGGTCACCGGCATCACCAGCACGAACGTGGTTCTCGGCAGCGCGCACTACATGGCGCCGGAACAGGCCGAAGGCCGCCCGGTGACGGCCGCCACCGATGTCTACGCGCTGGGCGCGGTCGCGTTCAGCTGCCTGACCGGGCGGCCGCCCTACGTCGGTGACAATCCGCTCGCCGTGCTGGCCCAGTTGGTGCACGGGCAGCCGCCGGTCCTTCCGCCGGACGTGCCGGCCGCTACGGCCTCGGTGGTGCTGCGTGCTCTCGCCAAAGACCCGGGGCAGCGTTTTCCCAGCGCGTCCGCTCTGGCCGCGGCCGCGCGGGCGGCGGGGTCACCACCTTCGTCGTACGGGGTGAGCGCACCGCTTCCTCGTCAGCCGGGTCCGGCCGTCGCCGGTCCGGCCGCTTCCGCTCCGGCTCCTTCCGGTCCGGCCGGGGCCGCCGCCTCCGGTGCGCGCGGTGTCGCCTCGTCGTCGTTTCCTGCCGGTCCGGCCGCGCACAAATTCGCGCCGGGGTCGGCGGCGGTCGGTGCGGGCGCCTCTGGTTTCGCGGCGGCGCACGGTTCCGCCCCGCACAACTCGGCGGCGCACGGTTCCGGGCCGCACAGCTCGGCGTTTCACGGTTCCGGGCCGCACAGCTCGGCGTTTCACGGTTCTGGGCCGCACGGGGCCGCGGCACACGGGGCGGTTCCGGTGGGGGCGCCCGGGGAGGTGACCTCGGCGAAGTCGGTCAAGGGGCGAAACGCCACGGTCGCGCTCGCGGCGGTCGCGGTGGTGGCCCTGCTGGCCGGCGTCGGCATCATCCTGGGAAACGGATCCGGGAACGACGATTCGGGAACCGGTTCCCTCAACGCCGGAGCCCCGATTGATCAGCTGCAGGCGGGCGGCGGCCAGAGCACCGGAGCGCGCGGGCAGGCCAGCACCCGGCCGGGCGGCCAGAAATCGTCCCCGCAGCCGAATCGATCCGCCGGGCCCACCGGCAAGACGCCGACCACCGATCCGGCCGCCTCCGCGAAACCGACCGGCGCCACCAGCCCGGATCCAGGGGCGTCCACCGACCCGTCGGCGACCGCGACGAACCCGCACGACGACCCGGTCACGATCTGCGGCGCCGGTTACCAGGTGATCAACTCGCACAAGCTGAAGACCTCCGCCGGGGTGCTGCGGGGGACGGTCTACGTGCTCTATCTGGCGTCGGGCGGGACGAACTGCGTCGTCACGATCAAGGCGGACACTTTCGACGAGAAGACGTCGATGTCCGCGACCCTGCAGGTGAAGGGTGACGCCAAGACCTACGCCGACAAGGGGACGTTCCAGTATTACGCCGGCCCGGTGACCGCCGCGGCCCCGAAGACCTGCATCAAGTGGGGCGGTGCGGTCGGGGGGATGTCCTTCGAGAGCGACTGGGCTCACTGCAAGTGACGGTCACATCCGGTCGATCGCGGTGAGGTCGATGTCGATCGCGAACGGCACGGTCAGCACCAGCCGCTCATGGAAGATCCCGAGCGGCCCGTAGGCGCCGGTCGCCGGGTCACGCTGGTAGGCGTAGACGACCGGTTTGCCCTCGGACGCCTCCACCCGCCAGAAGAACGGGATGCCCGCCTCGGCGTAGAGCTGCGGCTTGCGCGACCGGTCGCGGATCTCGGACTCGGGCGACACGACCTCGATCGCGAGCACGACCGCCTCGGCGGGGTACCACGTGGCGGTGAGGTCGGCTTCAGCCTCGGCTCGCACAACCACCACGTCAGGCTCCGGCCTCTGCCTGTTGTTCAGAACCACCGACATGTCCCGCCTCACCAGATATGCCGGTCGGGGAGCGACTGAACGCAACTCCTGGGTGAGGAGGTCGAGCATCAGGGAATGAAAAGCCTTCTGCGGGGTCACGAGGACGAGACTCCCGTCGATGAGCTCAGCGTGCGACGGAAGATCCGGGATCCGGTCCAGGTCATCGGCGGTATATCCCTCCACAGGCGGCATGTGCCATCCAGAACCCGGCCCGGTGCTCACGGATCGACCTCCTCTGCGAACGATTTCCCGTTCTCGCAGACTACCCATGCAGGCCTCCACTCAGCGGTGATGATCGACGACCCGGGCCGCTCGCCACGCATCTTTCAGCAGGCGGGCAAGGCCTTGCGGCCGCGAACCCGAAGACCGGATCTGGCATGCACATGACTATAGTCTCTAGACTAGGTGGCAACAAGGGTTGGAGCTGATCAGATCCAGTCGGTGTGGCGGGGCCAGGAGAGCAGGGTGTCGACGACCTCCGGCGGCTCGTACGGCGACGCGGGCGTGGTCGTGGTGTAGCGGCTGCGGTAGAAGAGCAGCGGCGTGGCGTCGCGGCAGGGGCCCAGGGTGGTCACCCGGCCGGTGACGATGACGTGGTCGCCGCCGGGGTGGACGGCCTCCACCTCACAGTCGGCCCACGTCAGGGCGCCGGCCAGGACCGGCGCGCCGGACGGAGCCGCAGACCAGTCCGCCGCGGTGAATCGGTCGGCGCCCCTGGTGCCGAAGAGACGGGAGACGTCACGCTGGTCGGCGGCGAGGATGTTGACGCAGAAGAAGCCGGACGCCCGGACGCGACGCCAGGTGTCCGAGCCGGCCTGCGGGCAGAAGAGCACCAGCGGCGGGTCCAGCGACAGCGGCGCGAACGCCTGACAGGCGAACCCGGCCGGCCCCTCGGCGTCGACCGTCGTGATGACGGTGATCCCGGTGCCGAAATGCCCGAAGACCCTCCGGAACCGCCGGCTGTCCACGCCACCCGCGTCCCGGGCGGTCACCGGGGGAAGGCCGGGGACGGCGGGGTGGGCGGCATCGGGCGGGTGAGTGGTCAATGGCCGCCGCCGGCTGAGAAGCGGTGGCCCCACACGCTGTGGGCGGTGGTCTGGCGGGCCACCCAGGTGGCGTCGTCGACGGTCAGGCCGCCGTAGCCGTACTCGATGTCAAAACCGCTCGGGGTGCGGACGTAGAAGGAGACCATCTCGTCGTTGGCGTGCCGCCCCAGAGTGGAGATCATCGGGGCCTTGTTGCGGGCGCAGCGGTCGATGGCGCGGCCCACGTCGTCGAGGGTCTCGGTCTCGATCATCAGGTGGACCAGGCCGGTGGGCGCGGGGATCGGGGCCAGGGCGACACTGTGATGCCGGGGGCCGCAACCCAGGAACCGCATCCACAGTGGTGCGTCGCTGGGCGGCAGACCGATGTGCTCCGGGACCAGGCGCATCGAATCACGCAGGCGGAAGCCCAGCACCTCGGTGTAGAACCGCATCGAGGCGACGTCGTCGCGGGCCGGCAGGACCACGTGGCCCATGCCCTGGCCGGCGGTGACGAAACGGGTTCCGTAAGGGCTCTGGGCGGGCCGGGAGTCCAGGGCGGCACCGCAGAAGAACTCGAGACGGTTGCCGGACGGGTCGTCGACGCTGATCAGATGGGAGACGCGGCGATCGGCCAGATCGGCGGCGCCGGCCGGTTTGACCGCGACACCGGCCTCGTCGAGGACCTGGACCAGGCGGGTGATCGCGGCCGGGTCGGCCAGCTCCCAGCCGGAGGCGGCGAGCCGGTCCTTCTCGCCCGGCACCACGACGATGCGGGCGGGGAGCTCGTCCATCCGCAGATAGACGGCCTGCGGGTCGGGGCCGCGGCCCTCGGTCATACCGAGCACCTTGACCCCGAAGTCACGCCAGGCGGGCAGGTCGGTGGCTTCGACACGCAGGTAGCCGAGGGATCGGATCAGGCTGCTCACGGGCGGTCCCCTCTCGAGAAGACGAAGCGGGCACGGACAGGTCGGTGGAGCGGTCCGGTCAGGGAGACGGCGTCAGGAAGTCGATGGCCAGGCGGTTGAACTCGTCGAACTTCTCCAGGTGGGCCCAGTGGCCGCAGCCGCCGAAGACGTGCAGGCGGGCGTTGCGCAGCAGTTTCAGGGCGACCAGGGCGCCGTCGAGCGGGTTGACCCGGTCCTCACGGCCCCACACCAGCAGCACCTGATGGCGCAGGCGGTGGGCGTCGCGCCAGAGCAGGCCCTCCTCGTACGTCGAGGGGTTGCTGAACGAGGCGCCCATCTCGCCCAGGGCGCGCATCGCGGCCGGGTCGCTCGCGGCGCGGAACCGCTCCTCGATCAGCTCCTCGGTGATCAAGGACGGATCGAAGACGAGGGTACGGAGGAACGCGCCCAGCCTCTCGCGGCTGGGATCCCGGCTGAACCCGGTGAGGCGTTTGACGCCCTCGGTGGGGTCGGCGGAGAAGACGTTCAGCGACAGGCCGCCGGGTCCCATCAGGAGCAGCCGGCGGGCCCGTGACGGGTGCAGCAGCGCGAACCGCACGGCCGTGCCGCCGCCGAGCGAGTTGCCGATCAGGTCGACCTGATCGATGCCGAGTTTGTCCAGCAACCCGGCCAGCTCGTTGGCCGCGTGGGTGAAGTACTGGCCGATGATCGGGTCGCCGAGCGAGCCCCCGTATCCCGGCTGGTCGACCGCGAGGACGTCGAAATGTGGGGCGAGCGCGGGGATCGTACGGCCGAAATTGCTCATGGCGGACGCGCCGGGGCCGCCGCCGTGGAGAAGGACCACCGGCGACCCTTGGCCCTCACGGTGAAAGTGCAGGCTCATCTCACACCATCGCGTCGTTGAGAGGGAGGCCGAACTCGCCGCGGCCGAACATGGACAGGGCCCGCTCGGGGTCGTTGATGGCGTGGACCCGGCCGGAGTGCGCGTCACGCCAGAAACGCTGGATCGGGGTGCCGACGGCGAGGGCCCGGCCGCCGGAGTTCTCGAAGAGCCGGTCGACGGCGCGGATCGCGAGGCCGGTGCCGCGGACCTGGTCGCGGCGGACCCGCAGCCGCAGCGGCATCGGCAGCTTCGCGCCGGCGGTGACGAGGTCCATCAGCTCACGCATGTTGGCCTGCAGGGCGAACCAGGCGGAGTCGATGTCGCCGGCCGCCTCGGCGACGCGCACCTGGGAGTGCGGGTCCTCGGCGGCCTTGACGCCGACGTAGGAGGCGCGAACCCGGCTACGGGTGTAGTCGACGTGTGCCTGGTAGGCGCCGGTGGCCATGCCGATGATCGGCGTGGTGATCGCGTAGGAGAACAGTGACGCGTACGGGATCCGGTAGAGCGCGCCCGGGTTCTGCTCCTGACCGGGGCAGACGCAGCGGGCGGTGTCGTTGAAGCTCAGCGACCGGTACTCCGGCACGAACGCGTCGGTCACCACGATGTCGTTGCTGCCGGTGCCGCGCAGGCCGACGGTGTGCCAGACGTCCTCGATCGTGTAGTCGCTCGCCGGCAGCAGGAAGGTGCGGAAGTCGGCGGGCGTGCCGTCGTCGCCGGGCGGGACGATGCCGCCGAGCAGCACCCAGGTGGCGTGGTCGCAGCCGGAGGAGAAGCTCCAGCGGCCGTTGACCCGGAAACCGCCGTCGACCCTGCTGATCTTGCCGGTGGGCGCGTAGGACGACGACATCCGGGTGCCGGTGTCGGCGCTCCACACGTCCTGCTGGGCGCGGTCCGGGAAGAGGGCGAGCTGCCAGTTGTGGACGCCGATGACGGAGGCGACCCAGCCGGTGGAGCCGCACGCGGCGGCGATCTCGCGGACGCCGGTGAGGAAGGTGAGCGGGTGCGATTCGTGACCGCCGAACCGGGCCGGCTGCAGCAGGCGGAAGAAGCCGGACTCGGCGAGCGCTTTGACCGTTTCTGGCGCGAGGGCCCGGCGGTCCTCGGTCTCCTGCGCCCGCTCGCGCAGAACCGGTAATAGTTCACGGACTCTGTCGAGGACCGCTTCCATGGGATCCCTCCAGGCTGGTTGGCCGCATGTCGAGCGACCCCTATACTAGAACACGTTCTACCTAGGGACCAGGAGTGGGACATGAGCATCAGCCAGCAACCGCGCACCATCGACGCCGGGCGGCCACCGGTGAGGTTCGCCCGGGGGTGGCACTGCCTGGGGCCGGCCAGCACGTTCCGCGACGGGAGGCCGCACGCGATCGAGGCGTTCGGCACCAAACTCGTGGTCTTCGCGGACTCGTCCGGTGACCTGCACGTGCTCGACGGCTACTGCCGCCACATGGGCGGCGACCTCACCCAGGGCACGATCAAGGGCGACACCATCGCCTGCCCGTTCCACGACTGGCGGTGGCGCGGCGACGGCCGCTGCGCCGACGTGCCGTATGCCCACCGCGTCCCGTCACGCGCCCGCACCCGCTCATGGACGACCTGCGAACAGAACCGTCAACTGTTCGTCTGGAACGATCCGCAGGGCAATCCCCCGCCGCCCGAGGTGGCGATCCCCCGCATCGAGGGCGCCTTCTCCAGCGAGTGGAGCGACTGGACCTGGGATTCGGTGCGGATCGACGGCGCCAACTGCCGCGAGGTCATCGACAACGTGGTGGACATGGCGCACTTCTTCTACATCCACTTCGCGTTCCCGACGTTCTTCAAGAACGTCATGGAAGGGCATGTCGCCGCACAGTTCCTGAACACCCGGCCGCGACCCGACGTGCCGACCACGGCCAGCCAGGCCGGCGATGCCACGCTGCGATCCGAGGCGGCCTACTACGGACCGTCCTACATGATCGATTACCTGTACCACGACTGGCACGGGATCAACGTCGAGTCGGTGCTGATCAACTGCCACTATCCGGTCACGCCGGACTCGTTCGTGCTGCAGTGGGGCGTCATCGTCAAACGGCTGCCGGGGCTCACCACCGAGCAGGCGGCCAAGGCGGCCGGCAAGTTCGCGGAGAGCATCGGCGTCGGATTCCTCCAGGACGTGGAGATCTGGAAGAACAAGACCCGCATCGACAACCCGCTGCTCTGCGCCGAGGACGGGCCGGTCTACCAGCTCCGCCGGTGGTACGAGCAGTTCTACACCGACGTCGAGGACGTCACCGACGACATGGTCGCCCGTTACGAGTTCGAGGTCGACACCTCCCGGGCGGTCCAGACGTGGGAGGCCGAGGTCGCCGCCAACCAGGCACGGGCAGCCGCCTCGTGAACTCCTCCGAGCTCCAGGACTATCTCGCCGGCGGGCTCACCGACGTGCGCTGCGAGGCCTGCGGCCACCAGGTCCGGGCCGGCAAACGCAGTGCCATGCAGACCAGCGTGCAGTGGGCCGGCCGGGCCTGCGCACGGCTGGACGAGGAGGCGGGCGGGCGGCCCACCGCGCTGGTGCCGACCTGCCCGGCGCTGCGGGAGAGCATCGACCGAGCGGTACGTGAGGGTCGCCTGGAGGTGAGTTGATGCCGGTCTTCCACCCGATCCGGGTCGCCGCGGTCATCCGCGAGACCGCGGACGCCTGCTCCCTGGTCCTCGACGCCGACCTCGGCTACCGGCCCGGGCAGTACCTGACGGTCCGCACCCCCGTGGGGGCCCGCTGCTACTCCCTGGCCAGTTCACCGTTCACCGGCGAGCCACCCAAGGTCACGGTGAAACGGGTCCGCGACGGGCAGGTGTCGAACTGGATCTGCGACCACGTCCGCGCCGGGGACGTAGTGGAGATGTCCGAGCCCGCGGGAACGTTCACCCCGGACTCGTTCGACGACGACCTGCTGCTGCTCGCGGGCGGGTCGGGCATCACCCCGATCATGGGGATCATCAAGTCGATGCGGGGCGATCCCGCTCTGGTGTACGCCAATCGCGACCCCGGATCGATCATCTTCAAGGACGAGCTGGACGGGCTGCTGCCGGTGACGCACTGGCTGGACAGCGAGCGCGGTGTGCCCACCGCCGACGGGCTGGCGGAACTGCTCTGGCCGTACCGGAGCCGGGTCGCGTTCGTCTGTGGCCCGGAAGCGTTCGTCGCCGTCGCGGAGAAGGCGCTGCAACTCGCCGGCGTGCCGGCCGAACGGATCCGGGTGGAGCGGTTCGAGGTGGTCGCCACCACCGGCCGGGAGGCGGTCGCCGAGGTGGAACTCGACGGGCGGACCCATGTGCTGCCGTGGGCGGCCGGCAAGCGGCTGCTCGACGTGATCATCGACGCGGGCCTGAACCCGCCGTACTCGTGCCGGCAAGGGCAGTGCGGGGCGTGCGCGTGCCGCCTGCTCAGCGGTGAGATCGAGATGGTCAACAACGAGATCCTGGAGGAGGAGGACTTCGCCGAGGGCTACATCCTCGCCTGCCAGGCCCTCCCGCTCACCGACAACGTCTCAGTCACCTACCGGTGACCGGCGACCGACGCGGCCGGCGGGCGGCGCCGTCCGGAGGATGTCCGAGACGACGCTGACCGCCGGCCGGGTCGCGAGGACGGCGATCTCAGACGGCGCCGGGCGACCGGCTCGCCAGTTCGCGGGCGATGGTGATCAGCTGGTCCTCCTGGCCGCCGACCAGCCGGCGCTCGCCGGCACGGACCAGGATCTCGGCACCGGAGACGCCGTACCGCTCGGCCAGCGTCCAGGCGTGCATGAGGAAGCTGGAGTAGACGCCCGCATAACCCATGATCAGGGCCATCCGATCGAGTCGGCACTCGTCGGGCATCGCCGGGCGGACCACGTCCTCGGCCGCGTCGACGATCTTGAAGAAATCGACGCCGGTGCGAATGCCGAGCTTGTCGCAGACGCCGACGAACGCCTCCACCGGCGTGTTGCCCGCGCCCGCGCCGAAACGACGGGTGCTGCCGTCGATCTGCCGCGCACCGGCCCGGTAGGCGAGGATTGAGTTGGCCACCCCGAGACCGAGGTTCTCGTGGCCGTGGAAACCGACCTGCGCGTCATCGCCCAGCTCGGCGACGAGCGCGGCCACCCGGTCGCCGACCTGGTCGAGCACGAGGGCGCCGGCGGAGTCGACCACGTAGACGCACTGGCAGCCGGCATCCGCCATGATCCGGGCCTGCTTCGCCAGCTCCGCCGGCGCGATGGAGTGGGCCATCATCAGGAAGCCCACGGTCTCCAGGCCCAGATCGCGGGCGATGCCGAAGTGCTGGACGGCGATGTCGGCCTCGGTGCAGTGGGTGGCGATCCGGCAGACGGTCGCGCCGTTGCCGGCCGCCTCGCGGATGTCGTCGAAGACGCCGACCCCGGGCAGCATCAGGAAGGCGATCTTCGCGTTGCGGGCCGCCTTCACGGCCGCCGTGATCAGCTCCTGCTCCGGGGTACGGCTGAGGCCGTAGGTGAAACTCGACCCGCCCAGCCCGTCGCCGTGGGTCACCTCGATCACCGGCACACCGGCGTCGTCGAGGGCCTCGACGATGGCCGTGACCTCGCCGATCGTGAACTGGTGGCGTTTGGCGTGGGAGCCGTCACGCAGGGTCGAGTCGGTGATCCTAAGATCGGGCAAGTTCCTCACCCACTCTGGTCGCGGCAGCGGTCATGATGTCCAGGTTCCCGGCATATCTCGGCATGTAGTCGCCAGAGCCCTCGATCTCCACGAAGATCGCGACTCGCATCCGGTCGCCCACCGGATCGAACTGCGGCTCGTCCAGCAGCCGATACCCCGGCACGTACGCCGAGATCTCGGCCACGCGGTCGACGACGGACTTGGTGATGATCGCGGGGTCGGCGCCGGCGGTGACCGCACAGAAGATCGTGTCCCGCATGATCAACGGCGGGGACGCGGGGTTCAGCACGATGATCGCCTTCCCGCGGGCGGCTCCGCCGATCACCTCCAGCCCACGGCTCGTGGCCCGGGTGAACTCGTCGATGTTCGCCCTGGTCCCCGGTCCCGCCGACCGTGACGCCACAGTGGCCACGATCTCGGCATAGCTGACCGGCGTCACCCGCGACACCGCGTGCACCATCGGGATGGTCGCCTGCCCGCCACAGGTGATCAGGTTGAGGTTCGGCGCGTCCCGGTGCTCCCCGAGGTTCACCTCCGGCACCACGCCCGGGCCGATCGCCGCCGGCGTCAGGTCGATCGCCCGGATCCCCGCCGCCGCGTACCGTGGCGCGTTCGTCCGGTGCACCGCCGCCGAGGTGGCCTCGAACACCAGGTCGGGCAGTGGATCTTGAGCGAGCAGCCAGTCCACTCCGCCGGCGCCGGTCGCGAGCCCGTTGTCGGCGGCCCGCCGCAGCCCCGGACTCTCCCGGTCGATCCCGGCCATCCACCGTGGATCGATCACCGGCGACCTGAGCAGCTTGTACATCAGGTCGGTCCCGATGTTCCCCGACCCCACGATCGCCGCGGTCAACGTCACGGCGTCCCTCCCTTCGCGAATGTCAGCCGCACGTCACCGAGCCCGGTGAACTCGGCCCGGAACTCGTCGCCCGGCCGCACGTCGACGGCCCGCGCGCACGCACCCGGCATGATCAGATGCCCGGCCCGCAGGCGGACGCCGAATCGCGCCACCGTCCGCGCCAGCCACGCCACCGCGGTCACCGGATTCCCCAGCACGGCGTCGGAACGGCCCGCCGCCACCGCCTCCGTCCCCCGGAACAACACCGCGGCGATGCCGCGAGGATCAATCTCATTCGGCGGTACGCGCTGAGCACCCACCACGAACCCCGCGGAAGAGGCGTTGTCGGCGATCGTGTCGGCCAGGCTGATCCGCCAGTCGGCGATCCGGCTGTCGATCAGCTCGATCGACGGCGCGAGCGCCTCGGTGGCCGCGAGCACGTCCGCCTCGGTGCAGGACTCCCCGGGCAGGTCGTCCCCGAGCAGGAACGCCACCTCGATCTCCACCCGTGGAAAGCAGTAGCGCTCCGCGTTCACCGGCTCGTCCTCGGAGAGCCGCATGTCAGCGAGCAGATGCCCGTAGTCGGGCTCGTCGACGCCCATCATCTCCTGCATGGCCTTTGACGAGAGCCCCACCTTGTGCCCGACGACCGGTGCGCTGCGCCGCCGGATGTTGCGCAACTGGATCTCGTAGGCGTCGGCCGCCGTGAGCCCCGGGGACTCGCGGGTGATCGGCGCGACCGGGATCCGGTCCCGCTCGGCATCCCGCAAACGATCAGCGAACATGCTCAGCTCAGTCGCGGTCATCATGCCCTGCCAGCCTCTCCCGCCGTGGCGCCCGGTCCTTCTCCCGGCCGCCCACCCGCGCCATCTCCCGACCCTTCACCCGACCACCCGCCCGAACCGTCGGTCGGTCTCCCGCCCGGCCCCTCGGTCGGTCTCCCTCTCGAACCCTCGGTCGATCTGCCGCCTAGACCCGCGGCCGTCCACCCGCTCGAACCCTCGGCCGTCCACCCGCTCGAACCCTCGGCCGTCCACCCGCTCGAACCCTCGGTCGGTCTCCCGTCCGAGCTCTCGGTCGATCTCCCGCCCGAACCCTCTCTGAACGCCTCGCTCGGCCTTCGTAGAAAAGCCCTGCCAACGAGCGGCCCTCGCCCTCGGGATCCGCCTCCCACTTCGCCCGAGCCACGTCGACTCGCTCTCGCATTCGGAGGTGTCTCCTCCGCCGCATCAGCCGCAGTGCCTCCGCCTACGGTCGGCTCCAGCATGGTGTGGTGCGCAACCTCGACACCCGCTGCGGGTGTGGCCACACCCGCAGCGGGTGTCGAGTTCTCAGAGGATGTGTGGTCGCCAGGCTGCACGGTCGAATCCGAATGGGCCTGGCCATCCGCCACCGCCCCCCTGGGCGGCGAGCCCTCCACCTCCAGCCCCGCGGGCGGCGAGTCCTCCGCCCCCAGCCCCGCGGGCGGCGGGCCGTCTGCCATCAGCCCCGCGGGCGGCGGGCCGTCTGCGGGGTGGATCGAGGCACGGTGGGCATCGGCGGACGGGGTGGCAGGGGTGGGCGGAGTGGCAGGGGTGGGCGGAGTGGCAGGAGTCGGCGGGGACGCAGGGGTGGGCGGGGTGGATGCGTGGTGGCCGGCTCGACGGCCGGAGAAGACGCAGTCGGCGAGGGAGAGGCCGCTGACGTAGGAGCCGGAGCAGATACCGACGGCGGTACGGCCGGCGGCGTAGAGGCCCGGGATCACGGTGGCGCCGGGCCTCAGTACCTGACCGGTGTTCTCGTCGACGGTGAGGCCACCGAGGGTGAGCATCGGGGCCGGTGACGCCCGCACCGACACGTCCAGCAGCGAAAACGGCGGCCTGACCAGCAGGTGTGTGAGGTCCGCGGCCTTGCCTGCCGGGTCGGGGTGGCCCTCGCGGCAAGCCGTGTTGGCGGCGGCTACCGTCGCGGTCAGGCCGTCCGGGTCGATTCCGGCACGGCGGGCCAGCTTCGTGAGGGTCGGCGCGGAGATGCGCCGAGCGGTGAACAGCCACCGCGCCTGGAGGCGCTGGAACCACAGGGTCTGCTTGCGCAGCTGACGCCGGGCCCGCCGGAACACGGTCGCGTCGAGGAGCAGCCATGCCCGCCCGTCCGGGCTGCGGAGCACGGCGTCGCCGATCGCCGCGCCATAGCGGGACTCGTCGCAGATCCGGCGGCCGTTCCGGTCGACGAGCAACCCTCCCAGCAGCGCCGACGGCGGGGTGAGGAACCGCCAGAGGGTGACCCGGTCCAGGTGTGCGGTGCCCGCCCCCACGCTGGTCCCGAGCCGGATGCCCGCGCCGTCGTCGCCGGGCGTCCCGAGCCGCAGACCGCCGCGGTAACCGGGCGCGTGCTGCCGCATCAGCGCCCGGTCGAAGACGAAACCGCCGGCCGCCAGCACCACCGCGTCCGCGCGGATGTGCAGGTCGCGGCCGTAGCGGTTCTCGACCCGGACAGCCGCCCGGTGCAACAGCCGGCCGAGCCCCGGCAGGTAGACGCCGGGCTTGACCGACCACCGGTGCAGCCGGTCGTGAGCGAGCCGGGCCCAGCCGGGCGCGTCCCGCAGCGTCCGGCACCGAACGCCCGTGACGCGCCCACCAAGGCTCGCGGCCGTCCCCGACCCGCCCGCCGTGGCGGCCGGATCCGCCGTCGCGCGCGGGTCCGCCGTCGCGGGCGGGTCCGCCGTCGCGGGCGGGTCCGCCGACCCGAGCAGGTCCGCCGACGCGGCCGGGTCCGCCGACGCGGCCGGGTCCGCCGACGCGGCCGGGTCCGCCGACCCGAGCAGGTCCGCTGACCCGAGCAGGTCCGCTGACACGGGCGGGTCCTCTGACCCGAGCAGGTCCGCCGACACGGGCGGGTCCGGGAGCGTGGTGAGGCTGACCGCCTCGGTCTGGGGGAGGAAGCGGACACCGCGAGCTCGGGCGGCCTCGGCGAGGCGGGCGTGGAGCGTGCCGCCGGAGGTGCCGCGGGCGCGGACCCGGTGGCCGCGCGGAGCCGGCGACGGATAGACGTGTTCGCTGCCCGACTGGTACAGGTAGTGACGGTTCGTCGGATAGGACGTCTTGTAGGGGCAGAGGCTCGCGTCGAACGGGACCCCGTGGTCCTCCAGCCAGCCGAGCAGAGCGGCGGACTCGTCGCAGAACCGGCGCAGGGTGGCGGCCGATACCGCGTCGCCGACCTCGTGGCGCAGGTAGCCGTACATCGCCTCGGGGGTGTCCTCGATGCCGGCCGCCCGCTGCTGGCGGGTGCCGCCGCCGGCGTAGACGATGCCGCCGGAGATGGCGGTGGCGCCGCCGCCGGTGAACCGGTCGATGACCAGAACGGTCGCGCCGGACTCGGCGGCCTCGATCGCGGCGCTGACCCCGGCCGCGCCGAAACCCACCACCACGACGGCGGCCGACTCGTCCACGCGGACCTCCCGGGGCTGCGCCGACGCTAGGCGCAGCGACCGAATAACTATAACCTGTTCTAGTGGCTATCGAGGAGGCATTCGACGTCGTCGTGGTCGGCAGCGGCGCGGCCGGCATGACCGCCGCGCTCACCGCGGCCCATCACGGGCTCAAGACTGTGGTGGTGGAGGGCGCGACGGTGTACGGCGGATCCACCGCCCGCTCCGGCGGCGGCCTGTGGCTGCCGGGAACGGAAGCGGCTACCTACCTGAAACACGTTACAGGCGATGAGGTGCCGGCGGGCCGACGAGACGCGCTTCTCGAACACGGGCCGGCGGTGCTCGCCTTCGTCCGTGAGCACACGCCGCTGGAGTTCGCCAAGGTGCCGGGCTATCCCGACTACCACCCGGAGGCCCCTGGCGGCCTGGCCGAGGGGCGGACCGTCGAGCCGCGGCCGTTGGACGTCCGCCGGGTCGCGGCCGATCTGGACACCCTCGCGCCGCCGTACCGGGCCGCGCCGAGCGGGATGGCGGTGACCGCGGTCGACTACCGGTGGCTGTCGCTGGGTCTGCGGCATCCACGGTCGGCGCTGACCGCGATCCGGCTGGCCGCCGGCCGGTTCCAGGGCCGCCGCCTCACCATGGGCCAGGCCCTCGCCGCCGGATTGCGGGCGGGGCTGCGCGCGGCCGGTGTGCCGGTGCGTCTGGGGACGCCGATGACCAGCCTCGTCACCGCTCAGGGCCGGGTCACCGGGGTCCGCTGTGGCGAGTCGCGGTTGACGGCCCGGCTCGGCGTGGTGCTGACCAGCGGCGGGTTCGAGCACAACGAGCGGATGCGGCGGGAGCACCAGGGCCTGGGCATCGAGGGCACGGTCGGCGCGACCGGCAACACCGGCGCCGGGATCGAGGCCGGCCGGCGGCTGGGCGCGGCCCTCGACCTGATGGACGAGGCGTGGTGGGGACCGGCGCTGCCTCTCACCGGCGGACCGTACTTCTGCCTGGCCGAGCGCAACCTGCCGGGCAGCCTGATCGTCGACGGCACCGGCCGCCGGTTCGCCAACGAGGCGGCGCCGTACGTCGACTTCGTGCACGTCATGCTGGGCCGGACCGGGTCGGGCACGCACTGCCCGACCTGGCTGATCACCGACCGCACCTACCGGGACCGCTACCTGTTCGCCGGCCATCCGCCCCGGGCCCCGCTGCCGCGCCGCTGGTTCGACGCGGGCGTGGCGCACCGCGCGGACACTCTGGACGGCCTGGCCGGCCGGATCGGGGTGCCTGCCGGGTCGTTGCGGGAGACCGTGGAGCGGTTCAACGGTTTCGCGGTGAACGGGCGGGACGAGGACTTCGGGCGGGGCGATTCGGCCTACGACCGCTACTACGGCGACCCGCGCCAGCACCCGAACCCCTGCCTGGGGCCGCTGCGCAAGCCGCCGTTCCACGCGTTCGCCCTGATCCCCGGCGACCTGGGCACCAAGGGCGGCTTGCGCACCGACGAACGGGCCCGCGTGCTGCGCCCCGACGGCACGGCGATCCCCGGCCTGTACGCCGCCGGCAACGCCTCCGCCTCGGTGATGGGCCGGGGGTACGCCGGAGCGGGCGCCACCCTGGGCCCGGCGATGACCTTCGGTTACCTGGCCGCCCTGGACCTGGCGGTGTGAAGATCAAGCCCGGCCGGCTCTCAGCGCTGTCACAAACCCCGGTGACACAGCGCTGCGGGCCGGCCGGATGGCGATCCATCGCTGTGGTGGACGGCGTTGAATACCGTGACGCTGTCGCCTTCGCGGCACCTTTCTGATGTGGATCACTACGGGGGTGAGCGTGCCGACCCAACTGGCGCCTGCCGCAGTCAAGTCCGGGCATACCGGGCCCAGTCAGCTCAGACCAGCCGAGTCCGCCCCTGTCGAAACACCCGGAAGGGCCGCGCGGATCCGCGGCCGGCTGACCACGCCCCGGCTCTATGCGCTGGTCGCGGCCGGATTGGTGCTGGTGGGGCTGGCGGCGGGAACGGCCGCGGTCGCCGCGGTCCAGGACCGGTCCGGGCTGATCCAGAACGTCTCCGGGGTGAGCGGCCCGCTCAGTGTGGACGCGCAGACGCTGTACCGGGAACTCGCCGACGCCGACGCGACCGCGGCGACCGCGTTCCTGTCGGACGGCGGCGAGTCGGCCGTGCTGCGCAGCCGCTATCTCGACGACATCGCCCAGGCCAGCGCGGCCTTGACGGTGGCGCTGCAGTATGCCGAGGACGAGCGGGACACGGAGTCGCTGCGGCTGGTCGCCGACCGGCTGCCGGTCTACACCGGGCTGGTCGAGACGGCACGGTCGTACCAGCGTCTGGGTGTGCCGCTCGGTGGCGCCTACCTGCGGGAGGCGTCGGGGCTGATGCAGCAGACGGTGCTGCCGGAAGCGGCGAAGCTGTTCGAGAGCGCACAGGCGCGGGTGGCGGCCGAGCAGGACGCCGCCGCCCGTTTCCCGTGGGCGGCGGCGCTGCTCGGGCTGGTGGCAGTGGGTGCGTTGATCTCCGCACAGGTGCTGGTGGCCCGCCGGAGCCGGCGGATCCTCAACCCGGGTCTGGTCGCGGCGACGCTGGCCACGGTGCTCGCGCTGCTGTGGTCGGTGGTGGCGCTGAGCGCGTCGGCGGGCCGGCTGGAGACCGGGGAGCGGGACGGCTCGGCGCTGGTCTCGTTGCTCGCGAACGCCGGCCGGGCGTCGCTGCAGGCCCGCGCCAACGAGTCGCTGACCCTGGTGGCCCGGGGCGGCGGCGCCGCGTTCGAGAAGGACTTCGCCGGACGGATGGACGAGCTGATCGGCACCGACGGGCGGGGCGGGTTGTTCGAGCGGGCGATCGCGCAGGCCCCGGTGGCCGATCGGCCGCTCATCAGCCAGGCCCGCGACGAGACGATCCGCTGGCGTGAGCTGCACCAGCAGGTCCGCGTCCAGGACGACGGCGGCGATTACGACAAGGCGGTCGAACTGGCCACCGCGACCACCGAGGACGCGCTGCCCGCGGTGTTCGCCCGGGTGGACGGGGCGCTGACCGAGGCCCTGGCCACCGCCAACCGGCGGGTGGACCGGCAGGCGAACAGCGCCGACGGCGCGTTGCGCGGCCTGACCGCCGGACTGGTCCTGCTCACCGTGGGCATGGTGGCCGCGGTGGTCCTGGGTTTCCGCCCGCGAATCGAGGAGTACCGGTGAAGGCGACGACGCGCAGGACGCCGGTGAGGGCGACGGCTCCCGGTGGACCGGTGACAGCTACGACCGCTACGACCAGAGGAGTGCCGGTGCGGGCCAGAGCGACGGCGTCCCTGGTGGCGGTCATGCTGCTGGCGGCCGGATGCGGCGCGGACGGCGAACAGCCGCGGACGGTCACGGCCGGTGTCACCGCGTCGGTGCCGCGGCCGCTCAACGTGGCTGACCCGGCCGCGGTGCCGAGCGCCGCCCCGGCCCCGAACTGCGACCCACGGGCCAGCCTGCGGCCGCCGGGCGCGCTGCCGAGAGCCGGCGCGATGCCGGCCGGCAGCAGGATGGCCCAGATCGCCGAGCGGGGCCGTCTGGTCGTCGGCATCGACCAGAACGCGTACCTCTTCGGTTTCCGTGATCCGGCGTCGGGTGAGCTGGTCGGCTTCGAGATCGACTTCGCCCGGGAGATCGCGCGGGCGATCTTCGGCGACCCGTCGAAGGTGCAGTTCCGGGCGATCACCACGGCCGACCGCATCCCGGTCCTGGAGAACAAGCAGGTGGACCTGGTGATCCGGACCATGTCGATGACCTGCGAGCGGTGGCAGAAGGTGTCGTTCTCGTCCGAGTACATCGCCTCGCGGCAGCGGCTGCTGGTCCGGAAGGCCGACGGGATCCGTGACTTCTCCGACATGGCCGGCAAGAAGGTCTGCGCGACCAAGGGCAGCACCAGCATCGTCACGATCGCCGAGCAGCCGGCCGGGCTGATCCCGGTGAGCACCGACAGCACCCTGGACTGTCTGGTGCTGCTCCAGCAGGGGCAGGTCGACGCGGTCTCCACCATCGACATCCTGCTGGCTGGTCTGGCCGCGCAGGACCCGACGACCGAGGTGGTCGGGCATCCGGCCACCGACGAGCCGGCCGGGATCGGCGTGCCGAAGGAGCACGAGGACCTGGTCCGGTTCGTCAACGGGGTGCTGGAGCGGATGCGGTCGGACGGCACCTGGACCCGCATCTACGACCGGTGGCTGCGGGAGCGGCTGGGGTCGGCCACCCCACCGGTCGCGGTCTACCGGGATTGACCGGTCGTTCGGCCGACAGTGCTTCCGGCGGGTCTGGTCTACCCTGGCGCAGCCGGTCGTTGACCGGGGAAAACGGGAAGGATGGCGGGTGCTGACCGCGACCGTGGTGTTCCTGGTGATCGGCGGCGTCGCCGTGGCGATCCTGGCTCTCGCACTGTTCGGCGGCGAGCTGCTGCACTTCGGCCATCCGGAGGCGGGTGGGCCGGTCTCGCTCGAGGTGGTGGCCGGTTTCCTCGGCGCGTTCGGGTTCGCCGGAGCGGCCGCGGCGGAGCTGTCCGGCGCCCGTACCCCCGGATCGATCGCCGTCGCCGCGGTGTGTGGCGCGCTGGCCGCGGTGCCCGCCGCCTGGCTCGCGTGGCGCCTGTCGCGCGCGGCGCGGAACATGCGCACCGACGCCACCCCGCAGCGGGAGCATCTGGTCGGTTCGCTGGGCGTGGTGGTCACGCCGGTGCCGGCCGGGACGGGGTACGGCGAGGTCCGGATCCGTCTCGGCGGTCAGCCGGTCAAGGTCTACGCCCGCGCCGATCGTGCCATTCCCACCGGCGCCCAGGTCTTCGTGATCGAGGCGCCCAGCGATACCAGTGTCGTAGTCGAGGAAACACCCCAACTCGGGAAGGCATAAATGTCTGGATTGCTGATCGCGATCGGCGGCGCGGTGCTGCTGGTCCTGTTGCTCGTGGTGTTCGTGCTGTCCAGGATCAAGGTGGCCGGCCCGAACGAGGCGTTCATCATCACCGGCCGCAAGGGCAAGGTGACGCAGGGCCTGGACGGCAGCAACGTCACCGACATGTCCGGTCAGAAGGTCGTGATGGGCGCGTCGGTGTTCGTGCTGCCGATCGTGCAGAAGCTGCAGTCGCTCGATCTGTCCAGCCGCCGTATCGACGTCAGCATCAAGGGTGCGGTGTCCAAGCAGGGCATCCGGGCCGAGCTGCACGGTGTGGCGATCGTGAAGGTCGGCGGCACCGAGGGCGCGATCCGGGCGGCCGCCCAGCGGTTCCTGCACCAGCAGGCCGAGATCGAGGACTTCACCCGTGAGGTGCTGGCCGGCGCGCTGCGGTCGATCGTCGGCCGGCTCACCATCGAGGAGATCATCCGGGACCGGGCGGCGTTCGCCAGCGCGGTCGCCGAGGAGGCCGAGCACTCGATGACCAACCAGGGTCTGGTGCTCGACGCGTTCCAGTTGCAGGACATCGTGGCCGAGGGGTCTTACCTCCAGGACCTGGGCCGTCCCGAGGCCGCCCGGGTGCTCAAGGACGCGGCGATCGCCGAGGCCCGGGCTCGGCAGGCCGCCGAGCAGGAGCGGCTGCTCGCCGAGGAGGCCATCGCCGAGGCGAACCGGAACCTGTCGCTCAAGCAGGCCTCGATCCAGGCCGAGATCGACGCGGCGAAGGCGCAGTCGGCGGCGGCCGGCCCGCTGGCGCAGGCCGAGCGTGACCAGAAGATCCTGGCCGAGCAGCAGAAGGTGGCCGAGCAGAACGCCGAGCTCAAGCAGCGCCAGCTCGACACCGAGGTGCGTAAGCCCGCCGACGCCGCCCGGTACCGGGTGGAGCAGGAGGCCGAGGCGGCCCGCAGCGCGGCGGTGCTGCACGCCGACGCGCAGCGGCAGGCCACCATCGCGGCGGCGCAGGCGCAGGCCGAGCAGGCCCGCTTGAGCGGTGAGGGTGAGCGGTCCCGTCGTGCGGCGCTGGCCGAGGCGAACGCGATCGAGGGCGCCAAGGAGGGTGAGGCCGAGCAGCGCAGGCGGTCGGCGATCGCCGAGGCGATCGAGCGCGAGGGTGCGGCCGAGGCCGCGGCGATCCTCGCGAAGGGCCGGGCCGAGGCCGAGGCGATGGCCCGCAAGGCCGAGGCGTACGCCCAGTACGGCGACGCCGCCGTGATCGACCTGCTGGTCAAGGTGCTGCCGCAGGTCGTCGAGGCGGCCAGCGCCCCGATCAGCGGCATCGAGAAGCTGACCGTGATCTCGACCGACGGCGCCTCGTCGTTGACGAAGTCGGTGGCCAGCAATGTGGCACAGGGCCTGCAGTTGGGCACCGACCTGACCGGCATCGACCTGGCCGGCCTGCTCGGCAGGATCGGGGAGAAGGCCGCCGCCAACGGCGACCGTGCCGTCGAGGCACGCCCGCAGGACTGATCGTCAGCGGTCTCCGCCGGCCAGCGTCACCACCACGTGGTGCAGCAGGCTGGTGGAGACCGCCCGCCCGGCGATCTCGAGTCCGGTGATCTCCCAGTCCAGGGCGTAGAAGATCTCCTGCCCGTCCGCGGCGGCGACCGGTAGGAGCTGGTGCCGGATGCCGAGCGGGCGTTCCGGCCCGGGGACCGGCTTGCCGAGAGTCCGCGGGTCGTAAAGGGTGATCCGGCCGCCGATCGGGGCGGTGCCGTAATTCTCCAGCAGCCACCGGTGGTCGTCGGGCAACTGGACGCCGGTGCGGGTGGTGACCGCCTCCCAGTCGACCGGCGGCTGGCCGGCCGGCGGGCCGGCGAGCTGGGCGAGGCGTCCGGGCAGGTCGGCGCCGTAGGCGATGGCGACCTCCAGGATGATCGGGATGTCGTCGCCCTCGTTCGCCACGAGCAGGTGGACCACCCAGTGCCCGGAGCGCAGCAGCACCTCGTCCGGGTGGTAGTCGTTGTCGTCGCGGTCGAACGGCCCGGCCGGCGGCAGGTTCAGCAGCTCGGCCAGCTCGTTCATCGCCGCCACGGCCTCGTCGTGGCGCTCCTGACCGGTCTCGTTCGACAGGCCGAAGTCCGGCAGGTCGATGACGATCCGGTCGTCCTCCACCCGCGCGGTGAGCTCACCGGTGGTGAACCCGGCGGCCTGGGGCGCGGGGGCCCATCCGAAGTCGGTCAGCAGCTCGGTCAGGCGTTCGGGGCCGACCGGGTCGAGCCGCGGCGCCAGCCGGTCGGCCAGTTCGGTGACGCGGTCGGCGGCGTACCGCAGATCGGGGCCGCTCATGCGATCGGCAGACAGGTCGCGGACTCGGTGGCGGTGCGGTCCAGGCGCTCGAACGCGGTGCCCTTGAGCTGGTAACGGTAGGTCAGCTTCAGCTTCGGGCAGGCGTTGCTGTCGGCACCGCCCGTGCCGTTGGCCTCGATGAC
This sequence comes from Actinoplanes sandaracinus, assembly GCF_030009775.1. Lineage (GTDB taxonomy): Bacteria > Actinomycetota > Actinomycetes > Mycobacteriales > Micromonosporaceae > Actinoplanes > Actinoplanes sandaracinus. The sequence continues at coordinate 484,051 of NZ_JASCTH010000001.1, forward strand.
GATGACACCGGACTGCACCCGGAGCCCGGTCAGCCACGGCTTGTCGGTCGATCCGACGTCACTGAGCAGCGGTTTACCCACCCGCCACGGCCGCTGGGCCGGGGACGATCCGTCGAAGACCTCGACCGTCGACGGGAAATAGGAGGTGGAGGCGTCGCACGTGCGGCCGATCAGGGCGTCGGCGACGCCGTCGGCGGTCACGTCGGCGTTCACCACGGTCTGGACCACGGCTTCCTGCTCGGCGTTCTCGCACTCCAGGATGTAGGCGTCCCAGTCGCCGCCGTCACCGACGCTGGCGAGGTCGCCGCCGGGCACCTCCGCCTCGGGCAGTTCGCCGGACGCCTCCGGGACCGCGCCCGCCGGCGCGGCCGGTGTCGCCGCGGACGGCGTGGCCACCGGCGTCTCCTCGTCCCCCGTGCACCCCGTGAGCAGCGCCGGCGCCAGCAGCACCGCCGTGAACAGCCTCTTGGACAACTCGATCACCCCGTCTGTGATGTCATCACAGACGGGGGCGGTCATGCGCCGGATCGCAGGATCAGGCCGCTCGTGGGGACTCCGGTTCCGGCGGTGACCAGCACCGGCCCGTCGCCGGGCACCTGGTTGACGGCGGTGCCCCGGACCTGCCGGACCGCCTCGGCGATGCCGTTCATGCCGTGGATGTACGCCTCGCCGAGCTGCCCGCCGTGCGGGTTGACCGGCAGGCGCCCGCCCAGCTCGATGCCGCCGTCCGCGATCAGGTGCCGGGCCTCGCCGCGTCCGCAGAACCCGAGCTCCTCCAGCTGGATCAGCACGTACGGGGTGAAGTGGTCGTAGAGCACCGCGGTGCGGACCTCGGAGGGCCGGTAGCCGGACTGTTCCCACAGTTGGCGCGCCACCACGCCCATCTCCGGCAGCTCCGCGACCGGGGACCGGTAGTAGCTGGTCATCACGTACTGGCCGGGGCCGCTCCCCTGGGCCGCGGCGACGATCACCGCGGGCGGCCGCCGCAGGTCACGCGCCCGGGCGAGCGAGGTGACGACCACGGCGACCGCGCCGTCGCTCTCCTGGCAGCAGTCGAGCAGCCGCAGCGGCTCGGCGATCCACCGGGAGGCGCGATGCTCGTCGAGGGTGATCGGGCGGCCGTGGAACCACGCGTGCGGGTTGGTCGCCGCATGCCGTCGCGCCGCCACCGTGACCCGCCCGAAGTCGTCGGGGCTCCCGCCGTGGTCGTGCAGGTAGCGGCGGGCCACCATGGCGACCTGCGCGGCCGGGGTGGCCAGGCCCATCGGGACGTGCCAGGCCGCGTCCGGGTCTGCGGAGGCGAACGCCTGGCCGAACCGGCGGCCGGACCGCTCGTTGAGGGCGCGGTAGCAGACGACCACGTCGGCGAGACCGGCGCCGACGGCGAGGACGGCCTGCTGGACGACCGCGCACGCGGCGCCTCCGCCGTACCCGACGCGGGTCATGAACGTCAGCTCGCGGAGGCCGAGCTCACGGGCGACGGCGATCTCGCTGTTGTTGTCCATGGTGAAGGTGACCAGGCCGGAGACGTCGGCCGGGCGGAGGCCGGCGTCGTCGAGGGCGGCGCGGATCGCCTCGACGGCGAGGCGGAGTTCGCTGCGGCCGGAGTCCTTGGAGAACTCGGTGGCGCCGATGCCGGCGACGGCGGCGGTTCCATTGATCACGGCGTCACCTCCGAGGTTCCACTGCGGCTGATCACGGCGCCACCCGCACGGTTCCGGTGACGTGCACCCCGTCGGCGGTGCGCCCGGTGACCTCGACGCCGTGCGGGAACACCTGACCGGTGAAGGTGAGCGTGTCGTAGGCGTGGCACGGCGTCCCGAGCCGGATCGAGATGCCCCGGATCCGGGCGGACGGACCGAGCCGGTCGGTGACGAAGCGCTGGACCAGGCCGGTGGTGGTGAGGATGTTGAGGAAGATGTCCTTCCCGCCGAGCCGGACGGCGGCGTCCCGGTCGTGGTGGACGTTCTGGAAGTCTCGGGTGGCCAGGGCGGTGCTGACGACCAGGGTGGGGGTGACCTCGAGGGTCCACGGTTCGAGGGTGGGCACGTCGGGGCACCAGACCGGCAGGCCGCCGTCGAAGGACACCCGCACCGGGTCGCCGATCCGCGGGGCCGGGCCGCGGTACTCCGCGACCATCCGGACGCCCTCGGGCAGGTCGACGAGGGCGACGACGTACGGCGCTCGCCTGCCGGGGACCGGTGGGTGATGGTGCACCACGTGACTGTGGATGGTGCCGGCGCCGGTCGCTGTCGCGTACTCCTGCTTGAAGGAACCGCAGGTGGGGCAGGCCGGGCCGGGCGGGTGGCGCAGGGTGCGGCATTCGCCGCAGCGTTGCAGGCGCAGTTCGCCGGCGGCGACCCCGTCCCAGAAGAAGGCGCTGTCGGCCGTGACCACCGGCATTATCGGTTCGCTCGGCGCCCGGCCCGTCGGCGCGCCGGGCCGGTAGCGCAGCACGCGGAAGGTCATCTCGGCCACCGGCTCGGCGCCGACGAGCCAGGTGCTCACCGTGGTGACGAACCAGCCCTCGCCGAGAGAGGTCTGCTTGGGGCCGGCCACCGCGTCGAGGCGGCTACGCACCGTCACCTTCTCCCCGACGCGCAGATAGCGGTGGTACGTCTGTGACGAGTCTGTCGCGACGATGGCGGTGTATCCCGCTCGCTCCAGCAGATCGGACATGATCTGCAGGGGGTCGCCGGCCGTCGGCGGCCCGAGGCCCCGCATCGTCCAGACCTGGATCATCGCGGGCGGCGCCACCGAGTCCCGCTCATAGACCTCACCGGCGTCACCCATCGCCTCCAGCCAGGTGCGGATCATCGGCAGGTTGACCGGGTCCCGCCCGGTACGCGCCACCGTCTCCCCGGAGTTCCTCAGCCGCTCCGCGGCCGCGAGCAGAGACTGCGGACCATCCGGGGACTGCGGCGGCACAGGGTCGCGGCTCATCGTTGTCACCTCGGCACTCTCGGCAGGCCGAGGCCCGCGCTCGCGATGATCTCCCGCTGGATCTCGTTGACGCCGCCGCCGAACGTCAGCACCAGATCGCGCCGCGCGTGCACGTCCAGCCAGTCGAGCAGGTCGGCGGTCGCCGGGTCGCCCGGGTCGCCGTGGCGGCCCACCAGCTCCTCGAGTTCCTGCGCCAGGCGCAGCAGCCACTCCGAGGAGAAGACCTTGGTCGCGGAGGCGTCGGCCGGGCCCGGCGCGGCCCCGGCGACCTGGCCGTTGAGCAGCTCGTTCACGCGGCGTGCGGCGTGGGCCCGGGCCAGCGCGCGGCGGACGTCCGCCTTCTGCGAGACCCCCGTGGCGTACGCCCAGTCGCGCACCCGATCGAGCAGGGCGCCGATCCGCCCGGCCGGCCCCAGCATGACCCGCTCGTGGTTGAGTTGCGCGGTGAGCAGCCGCCAGCCGTCGTTCTCGGCGCCGACCCGGCGGCCGACCGGCACCCGGACCCCGCTCAGATAGGTCGCGTTGACGTGATGCGTGCCGTCGCAGGTGATGATCGGCGTCCACGAGTAACCCGGGTCGCTCGTGTCCACGATCAGGATCGACAGCCCGCGGTGCCGGGCCGCGGCCGGGTCGGTGCGGCAGGCCAGCCACAGGTAGTCGGCGTCGTGCGCGCCGGTGGTGAACGTCTTCTGCCCGTCCACCACGTAGGCGTCGCCGTCGCGGACCGCCCGGGTCCGCAGCGCCGCCAGGTCGGTTCCGGCTTCCGGTTCGGTGTAGCCGATCGCGAAGTGCAGCTCGCCCGCCAGGATCCGCGGCAGGAAGAAGCTCTTCTGCTCGTCGGTGCCGTGGGCGAGCAGCGTCGGCGCGACCGTCTGCAACGTCACCGCGGGCAGCGGCACGTCGGCGCGGGCGGCCTCGTTGACGAAGATCTGCTGTTCGGCCGGTCCCAGACCGCGTCCGCCGTACTCGACGGGGAATCCCAGGCCCAGCCAGCCGTCGCGGCCGAGGCGGGCCACCAGGTCGCGGTGGGCGCGCCCGTGCCGCTCGCGCAACAGCACGCCGCGCTCCGCGGAGGTCACGACCTCGGCGAGGTACGCGCGAAGCTCGTCCCGCAGCCGCCGCTGTTCCTCGGTCAGGTCGATGAACACGCCGCACCCCCGTCGATGCCGGCCCCGCTCTCCGGCCGCCGGGCCGCGACCCGCTCCCCGAGCACGGTCAGCCGGTGCTCGCCGCCGCCCAGGAAACGCACCAGGTCGCGGATCAGCGCGGTGTGCCGGTGCAGCGGGTAGTCGATCGACAGGCCGAGCCCGCCGTGCAGGTGGTGGCAGGTGCGGGCGGCGGGCGGCGCCTCGGCGGTGAACCACTGGGCGGCCACGTCGAGGTCGTCGTCGGCGGGCCGGCCGGCGCCGAGTCGCCAGGCCGCGCTGGTCGCCGCCAGGTGCAGGGTGCGGCTGGCGACGTAGACGTCCGCGATCTGCTGCGCGACGGCCTGGAAGGTGGCGAGTGGTCGCCCGAACTGCTGCCGGGTGCGCACATGCCCGGCGGTGAGCGCGAGGGCCCCGGCGAGCGCGCCGTCGCCGAGGGCGCAGGCCCCGGCGAGCGCGAACCGGTGCAGGCCGGCGTGGCAGTCCTCGCCCGCGAGGGGTTCGGCGGGGGCCCGCTCCATCCGGAGAATGCCGCGGTCGAGGGTGACGCCGGGCGCGGCCGGGTCGACGATCACCACGGCCGGGCCGCCGACCGTCACGAGCAGCCGGTCAGCGGCGGCGACACCGGTCTTGACGCCGGTGACCGTGCCGTCGGTGGCGAGGGTGGTCCGAGGCGCGGCGGGCAGCGGATCGCCGGGTTCGGCGATGGCGGCCGCCAGCGTGCGCCCGGTCAGCAAGTCGTCCTGCTGCCGCCCGGTCCCCCAGCGGGCCACCGGCAGGACGCCGAGGGCGAGGTGGTGCAGCGCGGGAACGGCGATGGCGCGTCGCCCGATCTCGGTGAGCACGAGCGCGGTCTCTAGAACGCCGAGTCCGGCGCCGCCGAGCCGCTCCGGGACCGCGAGGGTGAGCAGCCCGGCCTGGCCCAGCGCGGCCCACGACTTGTCCGGATCACCGTCGCCGCCGTCGAGAACCTCGGCGGCGAGACCGATGATCGACTGCTGCGAGTCGTCCGGCCGGAAATCCATACCAGAGATTAGAACACGTTTCAGTTTAGCCGTGCCACCACCGGGTGACACGAGGACGCAACGCGCCGTTGGTAGGCTTGATTCACAGGTGAGGGGGCGACATGGCAGTGGCAAGAACGAGTACCACCACACGCACCACTCTCGCGGGTGCGGAGGCTGAGCAGGGCTCGGCGGCGCAGCGCGATCGGCGGCGGCGCATCCTTGAGGCCACCCTGGCGCTGGCGTCCAAGGGCGGTTACGACGCGGTGCAGATGCGCACGGTCGCCGAGCGGGCCGGGGTCGCCCTGGGCACGCTCTACCGATACTTCCCCTCGAAGATCCACCTGCTGGTGTCGGCGCTGGCGTCGGAGTTCGAGTCGATCCAGGAGAAACTCGGCCGCAAACCCATTCCGGGCGATACGCCGTACGACCGCATGCTCTTCGTCCTGGGCCGGATGACCCGGGCGATGCAGCGGGAACCGCTGCTCGCCGAGGCCATGACCCGGGCCTTCATGTTCGCCGACCCATCGGCGTCCGCCGAGGTCAACGCGGTGGCCCGGCTGATGGAGGACATGTTCACCCGCGCCATGCACGAAGGCGACGGCGTGGCGCCGACCGCCGACGACCGGGCCAAGGCGCGGGTGATCGGTGACGTGTGGCTGTCCAACCTGGTGGCCTGGGTGACCCGCCGGGCGTCGGCGAACGATGTCGTCAACCACCTCGAGCTGGCCACCCGGCTGCTGCTGTCGCCCGCCTCAGCCGACCAGTGAGGTCAGCTTCTCCAGGGCCTGCTTGGCGGCGGGCCCTGCCTGCTTCTCCAGCATGGCGGCCATCGGCCCGTTGAGCGCCGGCCCGGCGAACTCCATCTCGTAGGTGACGCGGGAACCGGAGCCGTCCGGTTCGATGATGAAGCGGTTCTTCGCCTTGACGCCCATCGGGCCGTCGCCAGCCATCTCCAGACGGTTCGGCGCGTCCGCGGTGACGACCTTCCAGGCCATCTCGGCGGGCATGCCCATCAACTTCACCTTCTGCTTGTACGTGGTGCCTTCCGCCACCGTCGCCGGGAGGTCCCCGGTGAAGCCCTGGTGCATGCTGTTCCACTCGGGGGTTCGGGGCAGGTCGGTGACCACCTGCCACACCTTGTCGGGTTCGGCCGTCGCGGTGGCCGTGACACTCACCTTGGGCATGTCTCTTCCTCCTCTTATGCCGTGGCCGCGATGTCGAGGCCGGCCACGTGTCCGAAGGTCATTGCTGGTCCGAGGGTTGATCCGGCACCGGCGTAGCTGCGGCCCATGACGGCCGCGCTGGCGTTGCCGGCCGCGTGGAGGCCTCCGATCACCGAGCCGTCCGGCCGCAGCACACGGGCGCGGGCATCGGTGAGCAGGCCGCCCTTGGTGCCGAGATCACCTGGAACGATCTTGAAGGCGTAGAACGGCGGCAGCCAGATCGGCGCCAGGCACGGGCTCGGGGTGTTCGTCGGGTCGGCGAAGTACGCGTCGTAGACACTGTCGCCGCGACGGAAGTCGGGGTCCCGCCCGGCCCGGGCCTGCGCGTTGAACCGGTCGACCGTCGCCCGCAGCGCCGCCGCCGGAACGCCGATCTTCGCGGCCAGCCCGGCGAGGGTCCAGTCCTTGACCAGGGCGCCGCTCGCGTACCAGTCGTCCGGGTAGGGCAGCAGCGGCGCCAGGTCCTTGAACAGGTACCGGTTCCGGTAGTCCTGGTCGGTGATCATCCAGCAGGGGACGTGCTGCTTGTCGTACATCACGTGCACGACGTCGCTGTACGGCGCGGCCTCGTTGACGAACCGCTTCCCGGCCTGGTTGACGAAGATGGTGCCGGGCAGGGTGCGCTCGGAGAGGCAGAACCACGGTCCGCCCGGCAGCGGGATCATCGGCCCCCACCAGGAGTCGTCCATCAGCGTCAGCGCCGCGCCGGCCCGCTCCCCCGCCTCGATGCCGTCACCGGTGTTGGAGGCGGCGCCGACCGTCCAGTCCGTCCCGATCGGCGCGGCCTGGAACTGTTTGCGCATCCGCTCGTTGTGCTCGAATCCACCGCTGGCCATCACCACCCCGCGCCGGGCCCGGATCAGCACCTCGGCCCCGTCGCGGCGGGCCAGCACCCCGGCCACCCGGCCGTTCTCCACGTGCAGATCGAGCAGTGGCGTGTCGAGCCAGACCGGCACACCGGCGGCGATCAGCCCGGCCCGCAGTCCGCCGGCCAGCGCCTGGCCCATGGTGACCGGTTTCTGCCCCTGGGCGGCCAGTTGCAGGTAGCGCCAGACGATCTCGGTGGCGGTGGCGACGCCGCGCGGGTGGCGGGCGATCAGCGACAGCCACTTGTAGTCGACCGTGTAGACCACGGTCCCGGCCGGGCTCGCCTGGTACGGCCCGTTGAGGCGCGCGAGTTCGTCGCCGAGCACGTTGGCGTCGAGAGCCCGCGGCTCGATCGAGCGGCCGTTCGGCATCCCGCCGGGCAGCTCGGGATAGTAGTCGGGGTAACCCTGCATCCACGCGAACCGCAGCGGCGTCCATCGCTGCAGGTAGGAGATTGTGCGCGGGCCGTGGGTGAGGAACGCCTGACGGCGGGCGGCGGGCACGTCGGAGCCGACCACCGCGGCCATGTAGGTGTCGGCCTTGGCGGGGGTGTCCGGCACTCCGGCGGCGAGCAGCACCTCGTTGTTCGGCACCCAGATCCCGGCTCCGGACCGAGCCGTCGATCCACCGTAGACCGACGCTTTTTCCACGAGAACCGTGTTCAGTCCACTCCGGGCGGTTGTCAGCGCCGCGGTCATGCCGGCGGCGCCGGCACCCACCACGACCACGTCGTACTCCACGGTGACCGCCATGGCATCCCCATCCGCCGGACCGTTTACCCCTCCGCAATAACTAGAACAGGTTATAGCAGTGTGATGAGATTCACTAGGTCCGATACCACTGCGTGTAGGAGCCTGTTGCTGTGAGCGATAGCGAGAACGGCCGCCGGCTGCACGCCGTCGACGACGGGCTGCTGCGGCGGCGTGCGGCGATCAGCGACCTGGGCGACGCCCTGCGCCTGCTGGTCGAGCACGCCGCCGCGACCGAGGCGCCCACCGAGGAGTTGCGGCGCGCCGCCGAGCGGATCCGGCAGGCGGCCGCGCCCCTGGGCGAACGGGTGCGCGGACGGCACGACTCCCCCACGGCGGACGACATGCTCGCCGGGGTGCGGCTCTACAACCCGGTGACCGGCGCGGGGAGCGCGCTGGCTCCGCCGCTGGAGATCCACTCCGACGGTGACCTCTCGATCGGCGCCTGCACCCTCGGGCTCGCCTTCGAGGGCCCGCCCAGCTTCGCGCACGGCGGGGTCAGCGCCATGCTGCTCGACCAGATGCTCGGCTACGCGGTCGGCCACTCCGGCAACCCGGGCATGACCGTCCGCCTCGACACCGGTTACCGCAAGCCGGTGCCGCTGCTCACCCCGTTGCGGCTCACCGCCCAGGTGACCGGGATCGAGGGGCGGCGGGTCACCGCCACCGGCATCATCGCCGTCGCGGCCGAACCCGGCGAGATCCTGGTCGAGGCGACCGGCGTCTTCGTCGCGCTGCGCGCCGAGCAGGCCCGCAGACTGTTCGGCCAGGCCATCGGCCGCATGCGGCAGTCCCGCGCCGGCTGACTCACTCGACCACGCGGGCGTGGATCGCGCTGTTCTCGCCGGTGGTCTCCCCGATCCGGGCCAGGGCGCGTTCCCGCAGCTCGGCGGGCAGTCCAGTGCGCCCGGACAGCCAGGTCACCCAGGCCGGCAGCAGGGCGAGCACCCCGCCCGCCTCCTCGCGGAGCTCGTCGCGGAGCTGCTGGGCCACCGACTCCACCCGGTGCGGTGAGCAGGTGTCGAACAGGTCGGGCACGATCCGCGGCCACGCGTCGAACAGGTCCTCGATCATGTCGTCGAGGTTCGCCGGCTCCGGGCCGTCCGCGTGGTCGCGCCACCAGGCGGCGAAGCGCTCGGGGCCCGCGTCCAGCGCGGTCTTCGAGGTTCCGAACGAGAGGACCGACGGCAGCCCCAGCACCACCTGGGCGAGCCGGCGGCAGCGGTGGTACTCGGCGTGCTGTTCGGCCGACTCGCCGCCCAGCGCGCCGAGGTCCTCCGGCTTCGGCAGCAGGTCCGCCAGCAGAAGGGAGTCGTCGATGCGGCGCCACGACGTTCCGCCGGCCGCGAGCGCGCCGACCCCGACCTGCCAGGCGGCCAGCGCCTCCTCCGGCGAGGCGTAGAACCCGGTGTGCACCGGCAAGGGTGTGAAGCCGCAGGCGTCGACGTCCCACAGATACCAGCGCACCGGGCCCTCCGGTGTCGCGAACGGGGCCACCACGGCGAACCGGCTGCCGTACCGGTCGCGGGTCCAGCGGACCTCACCGGGCACTCCCGGGTCGGCCACCGTCAGGCCGGTCCGCTCCCGCAGCGGGGCGGGAAGGACGGCGGCCAGCGCCGCCAGTGCCCGTGCCCCCACCTGGTTCTCGGCGGCCTCTTCTCGCAGCACGTCGGCGAGAGCGGCGGCCAGGTGGTCGGGGCCGACGTAGCCGCCGTCGGCCGGCAGGTCGCCGAGACGGGTGAGCAGCGGGCCGAGCGCGGCGCACAGCTCGTCCTCCAGGGTGGTGCCGGTCCTCGGTGAGCTCATCAGCCGTCCGGCCAGCTCCACGGCGTGCGGCCGGGCCAGCTCGATCCGCCTGACCCGGCCCTGCTCCCAGTTCACGTCGAGGTCCCGCAACGACTGCGCGAGCCGCACCTGTCTGGCGTGCTCCCTGCGGCGTTCGGCCCGCGCCGCGGCGGCTGACTTCTGCGACTTCTTGCGCTTTCGAGAGACCGGCACGGGCCGAGAATATGTGGCGATCTCGGCAGCGTCCTCCCGCCGTCACCCGCACGAGCGTGTCAGCAGCGCTCCGGGCTCCACCCGTCGGCGCCGCGCAGGAACGCCGCGATCGTGTGGGCCCGGGCCTCGGAGTCGGTCAGCTGCGGCCGGTTCGCCGACACGAGAGCGCCCGGGCCGCTGTTGCGGTACTCGGCGAACCGGGCGTCCTCCCACGGCCAGGCGCCGAACGCGGTCCACGCGGCGTCCGGGATGTGCGCGCCGATCCACGAACGCCGGATGATCGTCTGGCCGATCGCGTTCGGGTCCTGGCTGGGATGCCAGGGGCGGCCCAGGAAGACGGTCCCGGCCGGGGCGTCCGAAGTGAACCGGCAGTGGTCGAAGAGCAGCCCGTGCGGGTTGGTGATGTCGGTGCTGGGCGCGGTGACGTACCCGTTCGGCGCGCTCCCCCGGTTGAGCGAGTGGATCCGGCACCGGTCGAAGACGGCCGTGGCCCGCCCGAAGATGAAGTCGACGTCGCCCTCGACGTAGCAGTCGCGCAGGTAGACGCGGGCCACCACGCCGGCCGCGCTGCTGTTGACGTAGAGGGTGTCCTGGTTGGCGAGGAACCGCACCCGGTCGAAGACGATCCGGTCGGCCCGGGTCAGCACGGCCACCGCCTGCCGATTCGTGATCTCCGGGTGCGCCGCCTCGTCGAACAGGTTGGCGAAGGTGAGGTTCGAGGCCTTGAACCCGGCTCCGTCCACGGTGACCGACGCGCTGCCCGAGGTGCCCCAGGGGGTGCCGTCCGGCTTGAGGGTGCCGTTGGCCCGGTCGTCGGCGATCACCACGTCCTCCGGGCGGCGGCCCAGCCCACGCAGCTCGATCAGCGGTTTGGTCCGGGGGACGATCACCTGGCCGCGATAGGCCCCGGGACGCACCCCGATGACGAACGGCACCGCCGCCCCGGCGGGTGCGGCGTCGATCGCGGCCTGGATTCCACTGTGGTCGCCGCTGCCGTCGGCGGCGACGACCAGATCGGGTCGTCGCCCACCGGCCCGGGCCGGGCTCGCGACGATTCCGGTCGCGACTATGCCGAGGCCAGAGGACATGCCGAGGAAGGTACGCCTACGCACACCGAGCTCCTAAATCTGGGGATGAAGCAGGACCACGCTGGGGGAAAGCGCTTTCCTAGGCACGGTAGGGCAGGCATCGGGCAACGTCAACGCATTCTTCGGCCGGAGTGACGCCGGTGGATACAGTCGGCGTGCCGCGCCGATCGGGCGTGGCGAACGACAGGGAGGTTGTTCGATGGTCGAGCCGATGTCCCGCCGACAGATCCTGCGCGCCGTCGCAGGCAGCGCGGCGGCCGTCACCGTCGGCACGGGCGCCGCCGCACCGGCCGGCGCCACCGGGTCACGGGTGCCACGCGTGGTCCGGGAACTCGAAGAGAAGATCAAGGCCGGCATGACGGCGTACGGGATTCCCGGCGTCGCCTACGGCCTGCGTTACCAGGGCCGTGACTACGTCGGGGGCTTCGGCGTCACCAGCGTGGCCGAGCCGGCGGCGGTCGACGGGGACACCGCGTTCCGGGTGGCGTCGACGACCAAGACGTTCACCGGCACCGCCGTGATGCGGCTGGCCGAGCGCGGGCGGCTCGACCTGGACCGGACGGTGCGCAGCTATCTGCCGGACTTCCGGACCAGCGACGAGGCGGCGTCCCGGCGGGTCACGCTGCGGCAGGTGGTCAACCACAGCGCCGGCTGGCTCGGTGACGTCTACACCGACACCGGCAGCGACGACGGGGCGCTGGCGAGATATGTCGAGGCGCTCGCCACGGCGCCGCAGCTGACGCCGCCGGGGCGGGTGTTCGCCTACAACAACGCGGCCATCGGCGTCGCCGGGCGCCTGATCGAGGTGGCCAGCGGAAAGGTGTACGAGCAGGCGCTGCGCGAGTTGATCCTCGACCCGCTGCGGCTGCGGCACAGCGGGTTCTCGCTGGACGAGCTGGGCGGCACGCCCGTGGCCGTACCCCATGGTCCCGATGAGAACGGCAACCAGGTGGCCGTGCCGGAGGCACTGGCCATCCCGCGCAGTTTCCACTCCTTCGGTGGGCTCTACTCGACCGCCCGCGACCAGTTGCGCTGGGCCCGGTACCACCTCGGCGACGGCAGTCCGCTGCTCAGCAGGCGAGCCCTCCGGGCCATGCGGTGGCGGCCCGGCCCGGGCGGAACGCTTCTCGTCGACCTCGACGGGATGGGCGTGACCTGGATGCTGCGGCCGACCGCCGAGGGGCCGCGGGTCGTGCAGCACGGTGGAGACCTGCCCGGACAGCACTCCGGGTTCATGCTGGTGCCGGAGCGGGACTTCGCGCTGACCGTGCTGACCAACTCGGAGGGCGGGCCCAGCCTGCTCGCCGAGCTGTTCGCCGACGACTGGGCGCTGCGCCGGTTCGCCGGGCTGCACAACGTGCCGGCCAAGCCGCGGGCGCTGCCGCCGTCCGAGCTCGCCGGTTACGAGGGCCGTTACGTGACCGAGCAGATCGGGTACGACGGCGAGCGGGTGAGCAGCGAGGTCGACATGGTGGGCGTCGACGGGCGGCTGAGTCTGCGGATCGGCGGGGTCGAGGGGGTGGCGCTGCCGTTCTACCGCAGGGACTTCGTGCTCGTCCGGAGCCCAGACGGATCGGACACGCACTTCCGAGCCGACTTCATCCGTGATACGGACGGTTCGGTGGGCTGGTTCCGTTTCGGCGGCCGCCTGTACCGCCGTAACCCGTCGTCGAGCGCGGCTCTGCGCGCCACGACCACGGCGCCGCAGCTGCTCCCGGTGACGTTGCCGCATCCCACGCGCTTCTGAGCGGCGTGCGGGTGGTGGCCCCCGGGGGCGGCCGCGCCCCGCGGGCCCCACCCCACCCCGGGGCGCAACA
>NZ_JASCTH010000001.1:496897-522390 GCF_030009775.1 Actinoplanes sandaracinus
TGGGGGGGTGTGCGGGGGGGGGGCCCCCCCCGCCGCCCCCCCCCCCCCCCCCCCCCCCACCCCACCCGGTGGCTATCCTGCGACCCCGAACTTCCCGCCCTCGGCCTTGAGCAGGAGGAATTTCGGCACGGTACGGGTGCCGTCGGCGTTGAAGGCGATCTGCCCCGACAAGCCGGCGTGATCGGTGCCGGCCAGCGCCTTGCGGACGGCCTCGTGATCGATGCTTCCAGCCCGCTTGAACGCGTCGACCGCCACCATCACCGCGTCGTAGGCCTCGGCGCTCGACGGGCCGGGACGAGTGCCGTAGGCGGCCTGGTACCGCTGGGACCAGGTCTCCAGCTCCGGCATGAGCTCCGGGACGAGCAGGGCGGTGCCGTACACGCCACGGCTCTCCGACTCGGTCAGCTCGTCGAGCAGGGGTTTGTCGGCCGAGCCGTCACCGACGACGATCTCGCTGGTGTAGCCCCGCGCCCGGAGATCCTTGATCAGTTGATTCGCCTCAGCGTAGTAGCCGGTGTAGTAGACGATGTCGGTCTTCGCATCGATGATCGACTGGGCGATCCGCTGGTAGTTGGTGGCACCCTGACTCAGCTTGAGTTCGTTCACCACCGTCAGCGCGCCCGTGCTCCGGGCCCGGGCGGCGGTGGACTCGGCCAGCGTGATCGGGAAGCTGGTGCCGTCGTGGACGACCGACAGACGGGTCCCGCCCAGACGTTTCATCCAGTCGACGGCGAAATGCGCCTCGGCCATGACCGTCCCGCAGATCAGGAACACGCTGTCGTAGCGGGGCTCGATCAGGTCGGTCGAGTTGGCCTGGGCGATGATCATCGGGATGCCGGCGTCCCGGAAGATCTTCAGAGTGGGCACGACCGCGCTGCTGCAGTAGCCGCCGACGGACAGCGCCACGTCCTTCTTGATCACGGTCTGCGCGGCCATGACCGCGGTGCCCGGATCACACGCGTCGTCCTCGGCCACCAGTTCGATCTGCCGGCCGAGCACCCCACCGGCGGCGTTGACCTCGTTGATCGCGAGTTTGGCGCCGTTGACCATGGCCTCGCCCGAGTGACTGCTGCGGCCCGTCAGCGGAAGCAGGCTGGCCAGCCGGATGACGCCCGAGGCCGAGGACGCGGCCGGCTGCGGGGTGTCCGCCGCCGCGCAGGCGGACGGCACGCTCAGCAACACCGCCACGGCGGCTACGGCGATCGGTCTGAGGCCACGCACCGGCAACTCCGTTCACTGGGCTCGTTGATCCGATCGACGCCTCCGGCTCGAAGCTGAACCGGTTTCCTTGATCTGATAGCCAGGCTGCCGAAACAGTGAGTGTGTGGGGGCGGATTCGAGAGCGTGGCCGGAGCCTGCTGATCACGGTGTCGCTGGCCGTCGTTCTGCTGGCCCTCGCCGGGTACGTGCTGCTGGGCGCCGTCAACACCACCCGCGCCACCGAGCAGCAGAGTGCGGCGCTGGTGGTGGACATGAAGTTCACCGAGGCGCGGATCGCCGTCGCGATGCAGGAGGTGAACCTCCGGCACTACCAGGTCGAGCCGTCGGTCGCCGTGCGGAGCAGATTCGAGCGGGTGGCGGACAACGCCGAACGGAACCTCACGGAGATCACCGGATCGGCCGACGAGCAGACCCGGCAGGACGCGCAACGCCTGCTGGCCGGCCAACTCGCCTATCGCCGACTCGCCGAGCAACTGATCGCGAAGGTCGCGGACAGCGATCCGGACTTCATGCAGTTCGACCGGCTCCAGGTGACGCCGACCTTCTACGCGCTGCAGAACGACGTGGACGAGGCGTCACGCTCGTACCACGAGTACGCCCAGAAACAGGTGACCCTGCTGGGCGACGCCCAGGGGCGGCTCCTGGTGGGCAGCACGATCGGGTTCGCCGTGGGCCTGACCCTGGTCGCGATGATCATGCAAATGGTCCTCGGGTACCAGCGCCGGCTCGTCGCCCAGGCGGCGCACAGCCGGCATCAGGCCCTGCACGATCCGCTCACCGGCCTGCCCAACCGCGCGCTGTTCCAACAGGAGCTGCAGGACGCCCTGGCCAGGGCAGAGCGCGACGGCGGCCAGATGGCAATGATGATCATCGACTTGGACGGGTTCAAAGCCGTCAACGACACCATCGGCCATCACGCCGGCGACCAGGTGCTGATCGAGTCCGGGCGGCGCCTGTCCGAACACGTCGCCGAACCGGGAGTCGTCGCCCGTCTCGGCGGCGACGAGTTCGCGGTGCTGCTTCCGCGGGTGACCGGCCCGTCCGAGGCCACGGCCCTCGCCGAGCGGCTCGTCGGGGAACTGCGCCGCGACTTCATGTTCGACGACCAGCCGGCCGCTGTCGGCGGCAGCCTGGGCCTCGCCCTCAGCCCGGCGCACGGCCCCGGCGATCCGGACGAGCTGCTCCGGCACGCCGACACGGCGATGTACCGCGCGAAACGGCGCGGCGGCGGCGTCGCGGTGTACGACCCGGGCACCGACGTCGAGGAGCAGGACGACCGGATGCTGCTGTTCGCGGAGCTGCGCGTCCTGCTCGAAACCGGCGATCCGGACGGCCAGCTCCAGATGCACTACCAGCCCCAGGTGCGGCTGCGCGACGGCAAGGTCACCTCGGTCGAGGCGCTCGTGCGCTGGCACCACCCCGCCCGCGGCATCGTGATGCCGGCCGTCCTGCTCCCGGTGGCCGAGCGGGGCGGACTGGAGGTCGCGCTGACCTACCACCTGCTGGGCGTGGCCGCACGTGAGGCATCGGGCTGGCTGCGGTCCGGGTGGCGATGCCGGTTGTCGTTCAATGTGTCGCCGGGCGCTCTCAGCGACGACGACTTCGCCGAGACCGTGCTCTCGACGATCGGCCGGGAAGGGCTTCCGGCCGATCTGCTGCGCCTGGAACTGACCGAGGCCGGGATCACGGCGGACTCCGGAGCCGCGCTGCGCACACTGCGCCGGGTCAGCGAGAGCGGCGTCACCGTGTCGGTCGACGACTTCGGCACCGGCTTCAGTTCCCTGGTGCAACTGCGCGATCTCCCGGCCGACGAACTGAAGATCGACCAGACCTTCGTCCGGAATCTGACGGAGGGCACGCCGGACGCGGTCATGGTCCGCAGCTCCACCGACCTCGGCCACAACCTCGGCCTTCAGGTGGTCGCCGAGGGCGTGGAGGACATCACGACGCTGGTTCGCCTGTGGGAGATGACCTGCGACTACGCCCAGGGATACGTGCTGAGCCGGCCGGTTCCCGCCGGCGAGCTGACCACGGCCTGCCGTGCCGCCGAGGCCATCGCCGCCGAGGCGATCGGCTACGCCCGTTCCGCCGCGCCGGACGGCGTTCCGGACCGCGTGTGACGCCGCGGCCGGGACGTCCGCCCGATGCCGGGCCCCTGACGCGCCGGGCCTCAAGCCGCGCCGGGCCTCAGTCCAGGTCGGGCCTCAGGCCGGGTCGGCGTCGGCGGCCTCGTCAGCCTGCCGGCGGCGCTGGAGGCGCCGCTCCTCGAGCCTGCGCCACCGGTTGTAGACCTCGACGGCCGCCTCGACCGGTTCCGGCGCACGGCCGGCCTTCCACTGGCGGGGCAGGAACGACTCGGCGCCCAGCCACAGCAGTTCGCTCATGGGAACCGTGCCGCCGTGCATCCGCATCAGTTCCTCGGCCACCTGGACAGCGTGGTCGCTGCGGCGCCACGACTCCAGCACGGAACTGCCGTTCAGCAACGCCTCGTGATCGTCAGGATGCAGGTCCATGTGCGGACAACCCTTCGCAGAGTCGGGGAAATCCCAGTTCAGAACCCCTGGAGTGGGACACTCTCGCGGCGCCCGCCATTCCTGTCAAGATTACAGGGTGTAATCGACGGCAAAGATCACGAGCACCTCCGACGATGCACGACATATCGGTCACCTCACCCTCGTCGCTCCGGTTGCCGATTGATTCCCTCATATCCCGCCATGAACGGTCGATATATCCGAAGTGTTGAGGAGTGGATCGATCCGGCAGGACCCGCTGGTGGCCGTGGCCCTGGCGTGGACCCTGCTCGGCGCCACCCTGCTGTTCCTCCTCGACGGTCGGGCCGACGCCCAGGTCAATGTGTTCTGGGCGTTCCAGCCGCCGCTGGACGCGCTGCTGGCGTACTCGTCATGGCGGATCTCCCGCATCGCGACCGGTCCGATCCGGCGGTTCTGGCGGATGCTGACCGTCGCCGGGATCCTCTTCACCGTCGGCGACACGATCCAGACGGCCGTCTCGTTCGTGCAGCCGGGCCAGTGGTCCACCCATGGCGGCGCCGCGCAGTCCATCGGATTCGTGATCGGGCTCGGCCTGATCGTCGTCGCCATGCTGATCCACCCGCACGCGGGGCGCAGCGGCACGGAGCGCCTGGCGTTCTGGCTGGACTCGGCGACCGTGCTGGTCGGCGGAGCCGTCGTGGCCTGGGGCTTCGCGATCAACACGGAGGACAGCGAGACCAACCTGATCGGGGCGCTGGCCGGCGCGGCGGTCGTGCTCACCGCGGCGTTCGCGGCGGTGAAGATGATCCTCAGCGGCAACGCGCCGATGCACCGCCACGCCGCTGTCACGATGATCATGGCGGCCATCGCGAACGCAGTTGGCGTGTTCGCCGCGCCGGACGCCGACGGACCGCTGCCGGCCCACGTCTACGCGCTCCGTCTGCTGCCGTCCTTGCTGGTCGCTCTGGGCCCGCGGATCCAGGAGATCATCGCCGGGTTCGACGAGACCCCGTTCGGGGCACGGCGCCGCAAGCCGTACAGCCTGCTGCCGTACGGCTCGATCGCCGTCGTCTTCATCGCGCTGATCGTCTTGTTGCGGCAGAGCGAGAACCGCGACGCCCGACTGTGGGGCACCGTCGGCGGGCTCGGCGTCATCGTGGTCCTCGTCGTCGCCCGGCAGTTGCTCGCCTTCCACGACAACAAGCGCCTCATCGCCCAGCTCGACACCACCCTCACCGAACTCCGCGAACACGAGACCCGGCTGCGGCGCCAAGCGCTCTTCGACGACCTGACCGGACTGGCGAACCGCACCCACTTCCGCGAAGAGGTCGACGCCTCCATGGCCGGAGCCCCGCCGGGAACCGTCTCGGTGCTGCTCATCGACCTGGACGGGTTCAAAGCGGTCAACGACACCCTGGGGCACGCCGCCGGGGACGCCCTGCTCGCCGGCGTGGCCGAGAAGATGCGCGGCGCGGTCCGCTCCGGGGACCTGCCGGCGCGGCTCGGCGGCGACGAGTTCGCGGTGCTGCTGCGCGACTGCGACGCCCGGGACGCGGAACGGACCGCGCAGCGGATCCTGCAGGCGATGACCGTACCCATCATGATCGACGGCGCGCCGGTGCGGGCCAGCGCCAGTATCGGGGTCGCCTCCACCGAGGAGGACGACGACCTGCGGTCCCTGCTGCACGCCGCGGACACCGCCATGTACGCGGCCAAGCACGAGGGCAAGGGCACCTGGATGCGGTACGACCACAGCATGCTGCCCGCCTGAGGCCTCCCCTTCCCCCTCGGCGGCCCTCCGCGGTGACGGCGGGAACGCCGCCACCCGGCCCCGCGCATCCCGCCGGCCTTGTGGCCCGCACCGGATTTCGGGCCGGCCACAGTCGAATGCTTGCGCCGGAATCCAGCTCGCGGACCTGGCTTGCACCGTTGGCGGTGTCGTGGATTTACGGAATGACGCCGCCCGGCCGGCAGCGCTCAATGACTGAACTCCACTCGCCGGCAATGGCATCATCCTTCGTTATCAGACCGCTGGCGGTGCGCATTCTTCAGGCACTTCCAGCATTCGCGTGAGCGTACACACCGCCGAAGTCCCGGTTGTCGAAGTCGGAGCCCTTCAGCGGGCCACAACGAGGGCGTTGTGTATGTCTAGATCAGCATATTCCGACATAGAGCACTTATAGCGCAAAGTGTGAGCGCTCACAATTCGACACCGGAAACTTGGCCGCACATGTTGACTGTGCTCAATCCGACTCGTAGTTTACTGATCGTTGACCCGGTCGAAATATTTGTGTACTCAGAGAGCCGCGGTCGCGGGGGATCCATGCGGGTTTTCATTGTCGCCACCATTTTCTTGATCATCGGCGTCCTCGTCGTGTCATTGGTAAGCAAGTCACGCACCCGGGCCGGATTCGCCACGTTCGCCGGAGCGATCGCCGAGATGGGGCTGGTCTCGGTGCGAGGGGCCCGCCCGGCCGCCGCACTGTCCATCGCGGCCGAGTTCGTCGTGCTCGCCCTTCTGGCCTGGCCCGCCGGCGCCGTGCCAGGGCTGGCCGCGGCCACCGTGCTCTTCGCCGGGTTCACGATCGCGCTCACCGTGGCGGTGCGACGCGGCTCGAACGCCGGTTGCCACTGCTTCGGAGCGTCGAGCTCACCGGTGGCACGGCGCCACGTGTTCCGCGCGGCGGGCCTGTGCGCCGTCTCCGCCGCCGCGTTCGGCGCCGCGGCCGTCTCCTCCGCCGTACCGCTCGCCGGGATCGGCGCCGCGCAGGCGCTGATCGCGGTCGCGGTCGCCGGCATCGGGGTGGCGGCACTGGTCTGGCTCGACGTTCTCGCCTGGCTCCTCCGGGGCCCGGCCTCCACCCGAGTGTCCCGATCACGGATGTGAAGAGGAGACGCACCATGGTTTTTCTGTCCGTCGCGGTTGTCATCCTGACAGCGCTGGTCCTCATCGACCTGGTCCTGACCGGGGCGGTGATCCGGCAGCTGCGGGACACCGAGAAACAACTCGTCGAGATGAACACGCCACCGGACACCGGGATGGCCCCCGGTGAGCTCATGCCCGAATTCGTGTCGCCGGACAGTGACCTCTCCCGAACCGACCTGGCCGGAAAGCGGACCCTGGTCGCCTTCTTCTCCACCGGATGCCGGCACTGCCCGGCGCAGGCCGAGCGGCTGGCGGAACGCGCCGACGAGATCGCCGGCCGGGGCATCACCGTGGTCAGCGTCCTCGGCGTCTCCGAAGGCGACACCGAGGAACTGTCGCCGCTGCTGCGCAAGGCCGGACGACTCATCACCGAGAACGGGTCCGGGGAGGTCGCGGGCGCGTTCCGGGCCTTCTCCACACCCACGTTGCTCGTCTTCGGCGAGGACGGCGTGCTGGTCGCCAACGGACACAGCCTCGACGAGGTTTTGGGCGGCAGATGAGCCGGCAGAGCCGCATTCCGGATGTCCGCCGTGCCGCGGCGTTGATCCGCCGGGCGTTCGGCATCTATGTGGGCGCCGCGCCCGGGGCCGCGGTGATCAGCGTCGTTCTCATGGTCGAGGGCGGCCTGGCGCCGGTCGCGGCCGCCTGGTTCATCCGGGCGATCGTCGGAGGGCTCACCACTCACGACAGCACGGAGATCGTCATCGGGGTGGCCGGCTTCGGCGCGCTGGGACTGCTCTCACCCGTCGTGTCACACCTGTCGCAATACCTGCAACGGGAGACGGACCGGCGGGTGGTGGCGCGTACCCAGGTCGAACTCTTCACCGCGGTGTCCGCCCATCCGGGGCTCGCCGAACTCGAGGACAGCACGTTCCATGACCGGCTGCGCCTGGCCAACGAGGCGAGCAGGTACGCGCCGACGCAGCTCAGCACCATGATCATCGGCGTCGGACAGGAGCTGATCACCATCAGCACGTTCGCCGTCACCCTGCTGCTCTGGTCCGGCCCCGTCGCGGCGCTCGTGTTCCTGGCCGCCGCGCCCACCTTCGTGGCCCAGATCCGGCTGGCCCGGCTGCGCGGCGAGATGATGGAGAGAACCGCGCCGATGCTGCGGCGGCAGGCGTTCTATGCGGCGCTGCTGCTCGACATGCGCGCCGCCAAGGAGATCCGGCTGTTCGGGCTCGGCGCGTTCTTCCGTACCCGGATGATGCGCGAGCTGCGCGCGGCACAGTCCGGGGAACGCCGGCAGGACCGGCTGGCCCTGTGGGTGGACAGCTCGCTCGCGGTCCTGACCGGTGTCGTGTCACTGATCGCGCTGGCGGTGTTCGTGCGCCAGGTGTTCGACGGGCGCGGGACGGTCGCCGATCTGATCGTGGTGATCGCCGCGCTCAGCGCCGTACAGATGTCGGTCTCCGGCCTGGTCCAGCAAGTGGCATCGGCGGGTGAGACCTTGATGATGTTCGCCCACTATGTCGAGGTGACCGCGGTGATCCGGCCCGGCGGCGCGTCGCCGTTGCCGGCGGCGCCGCCGCTGCGCCACGGCCTGGAACTGGACGACGTCTGGTTCCGCTATACCCCGGATCATGACTGGGTGCTGCGTGGCGTGACGTTGCGGATCCCGCACGGCACGTCCCTGGCCCTCGTCGGCGACAATGGCGCGGGCAAGTCGACACTGGTCAAACTGATCTGCGGGTTCTACCCGCCGACCCGGGGCGTCATCCGCTGGGACGGTGTGGACATCACCGGCTACGACCCGGCGTCACTACGGGCCCGGCTCGCGGCGACCTTCCAGGACTTCATGGCCTACGAGTTCTCGGCACACGACAACATCGCCGTGGGTGACGTCGGCTCGGCCGACGATCGTGACCGGGTCGCGCGGGCGGCGGCGAACGCCGGCATGGACACGGTCCTGCGTGACCTGCCTCGCGGGTACGACACGTTGCTGACCCGGGCCTTCCACGACGAGACAGCCGACTCCGCCGGTGTCGTGCTCTCCGGCGGCCAGTGGCAGCGGCTGGCGTTGGCCCGGGCGTGCCTGCGCGAGCGCGCCGACCTGCTGATCCTGGACGAACCGTCGTCCGGCCTCGACGTGGAGGCCGAACACGAGATCCACCGCGGGCTGACGTCATTGCGCCGGGACCGCACCAGCCTGCTCATCTCGCATCGCCTGAACACCGTCCGCGACGCGGATCTGATCGTGGTGCTCCAGGACGGCGCCGTCGCCGAGCAGGGCACCCACGCCGCACTGATGACGGCGGGCGGCCGCTACGCCCAGCTGTTCCGGCTGCAGGCCTCCGGGTACGACGACGCGCTGGTCACCGGGGCGACGCCATGACCGCGACATCGCCCGAGGTCCGGGTGTCACTGCTCGGCCCGCTCGAGGTCACCGTGGCGGGCCGTCCGATGGCGGTCGGCGGGCCCGGGCGACGGGCCCTGCTCGCCGCGCTCGGCCTCGGTCTCGGCACCACGCTCAGCGTGCCCGAACTGCTCGAAGCCGTCTGGGACGACCGGCCGCCGATGACCGCGACCACGAAACTGCAGGGCCACGTCTGCGCGTTGCGGCAGAGCCTGGCCCGGCTGGGCGGCCCGGAGGCCGCCCACACCATTCAGACCAAACCTCCGGGGTACGTGTTGTGCCGGCACCGGGCGACCACGGACCTCGTCGGGTTCGACGATCTGATCCGGCGAGCGCGGGAGACGCGGCTCCCCGATCAGGCCGCCCACCGGGCGGAACTGCTGACCACGGCCCTCGGCGGGTGGCGTGGGCCGTCCGCGTGCTCCGACATCCGGTCGTCGTGGATGAACCGGATGTCGAACTCGCTCGACGAACGGCGATGGCGTGCCATGGAGGACCTCGCCGAGGCCCAGCTGCTGCTCGGCGAGCATCACACCGTCATCGACGCCATGGAGGCCATGGTGCGCAGGACGCCGTACCGGGAACGCGCCTGGGAGCATCTGATGGTGGCCCACCTCAACCGCGGGGACGTCGCCGCGGCGGTGGCCGTGCACCACCGGTTGTGCCGGACCCTGGTGACCGGCCTCGGCGTGACACCCGGCCCGCGGATCGCCCGGCTGCTCGACGAGATCCTCGGCCGGAGACCGGTAGCGCGACGTTAGCGGTTCGTAAGCCGGAGCGGACAGGCTGCATCCACGAGTCCACCCCCAGGGAAAGAGGACTGTCATGACCAAGACGATCGCCCGGCTGGGCGACCGGATGCTGACCGCCATCCTGCCGAAGGCCAAGGCGTCCGCCTGCTCCAACTGCCAGTACGCGGGTCAGGGATGCGGCGGCCCGTTCTGTTACTACTACTACTCCCGCTACGTCAGCGGGCAGTGGCGCTGCTACACCATGCAGACGCGGGACTGCACCCGGCACCCGCTCAGCTCCCGCCCGGGTTGCTGCTGACCCGGACCCCACATGGCCGGCCCGTTCGGGCCGGCCATGGCGCATGTCCGGCCCGAGAACGAGAAAGCGAGAACGACGGATGCTGCGGATGGTCACGGCACAGTGGCGGGTGCGCAAACGCCGGTCACTGGCACTGCTGTCGATGATCGCGACCGCGGTGACCGCGTTCACCCTGCTGACCGGCGCCGCGGTGACGTCCCGGCTGGACACCGTCGGCGCGGTCGAGGCGAACTTCCGGCCCGCCTACGACATCCTGGTACGCCCGAAGGGTTCGGTGCTGCCGCTGGAGCTGCAGCGCAACCTGGTGCAGTCGGGGCAACTGGCCGGCATGCGCGGCGGCATCACCACCGAACAGTGGCGGCAGATCCAGGACCAGCCCGGGGTGTCGGTGGCCGCTCCGGTGTCGATGATCGGCTACGTGATGCGTACCGTCCCGGTCACCGTCGATCTGGCCGGCCTGGTGGATCCGGAGGCGGAACGCCAGATGCTGCGTGTGCAGCCGGCCTGGCGGACCGACTCCGGCCTCAGCCGGATCCCGGACGGCGCCCGATACCTGTACGCCACCCGCAACCGCATCGACAGCCCGCGCACGGACGTTCCGGGCAGCGCCGGCCGCGAACTGATCCCGGAGGAGGTCGACGGGGACGGTGGCCGTACCAAGGTCTGCCCGGGGGTCCCGTTCATCCGCGACGGCGAGCAGATCGACCCGACCGAACTGCGCGGGCGTACGTCCGTGACCTGCACCGGAGGCCCCGGCTCGACCGACGGTTCGGGCCGGGCGACCGCACCCGAGGTGACCCTGGTGTGGTCCATCCCCTTCCTCTTCGCGGCCGTGGACCCCGCATCCGAGGCAGCGCTCGCGGGACTGGACCAGGCGGTCAGCGCCGGGCGATACTTCCAGGCCGCCGAACAACCCGGCGCCGGGCGTCTGGACCAGATGGCCTACCCGTACGCGACACTGCCGGTGCTGCTCGCCGACCGGGCACAGACCGACGCGACGCTGGAACTCGACATCCAGCGCATGGACCCGGCCGCGGTGGACGCGTTGCGCGGGCTGCGACCGCACAACGACGACCGGCCGCTGCGGGCCCGGCTCGACAAGCAGACCGGGCAGTCGGTGGACCAGCGCACGATCCGGATCGACGTGCCCTACCGCGATCTGGTCGAGCGGATGCGCAACCCCACGACGGCGGGCACCACCTTCGACGGATCCGACGGATGGGCGAACACCTTGTGGCTCGACCAGTTCTGGACCGTCGGCCCCGTCCACGCGGTCCCCGAGGGCGACGGCCGGAAAGCCGAGACCGTCACCTACGACCGCAAGACCTGGGGTACCGGCGATGAGAGCGGCACCGCGATCGCGGTGCCGATGGAGTTCGCCGACGAGGCGGTCCGCGACGACATCGCCGCCCACGTCAACGACACCCGCGAGCACGACGTGCAGAGCGGCGTGAACATGCCGGACGTGGCGCTGAACGCGGTCGGCACGTTCGACCCGGCGAAAGTGCAGCTGGGCGGGGCACTGTCGGCGGTGCCGATGGACACCTACCACCAGCCCGGCGCGGCCGGCGCCGACGAGGCGTCCCGGAAGGCGCTCGGCGGCGGCAGACTGGAACCGAACGCCAACGTGATGGGGCTGCTCTCCCAGCCACCGCTGATGCTGACCACGATGGAGGCCGCGCAGAAGATCTTCGGGCCGAACGGTTACCGGACCGAGCCGCCCTACCCCGAACTGGACCTCAACCGGGCGGCGCCGATCAGCATGGTGCGGGTGCGGCTGGACGGCGCGGTCGGCATCGACGCCACCTCCCGGGAACGGGTCCGGTCGATCGCGCAGCAGATCGCCGAGCGCACCGGCCTCCAGGTCGACATCACACTGGGCTCCTCGCCCACCGCGGTACCCGTGCGCTACCCGGCCGGAAAGTTCGGCCGCCCCGAGCTCGTGCTCGGCGAGCCGTGGGTCAAGAAGGGCGTCGCCGCGGTCCTGGTGCAGGCCGCCGACCGCAAGAGCGTCCTGCTCTCCGGCCTGGTGCTGGCGGTCTGTGCCCTGGCCGTGCTCAACGCCAGCCGCGCCGCCGTCCGGTCACGCCGCACCGAACTCGGCGTTCTCGCCTGTGTGGGCTGGAAGAGACGACATCTGGTGGCGTTGCTGGCCGGGGAGATGGCCGCGATCGGACTGGCCGCCGGGCTGGTGGGCACTCTGCTGGCCGTACCCCTGGCCTGGCTCTTCGCTCTGACCCTGAGCTGGGCGCACCTGTTGCTGACGATCCCGGCGGCGGTGCTGGTCGCCCTGGTCGCCGGAGGGTGGCCGGCGTGGCGGGCGGCACGCCCGGACCCCGCCGCGGCGGTCCGGCCGGCGGTCTCGGCCCGCGCCACCCGGATGCGCGCGCCCCGCGGCGTGACCGGACTGGCGTTGGCGAACCTGGCTCGCACGCCCGGCCGGACGCTGCTGGGGGCGGCGAGCCTGCTCATCGGAGTCGCGGCGCTGACGATGCTGCTGGCGATCACGTTCGCGTTCCGGGGCGCCGCCACCGGCACCCTGCTGGGTGAGGCGATCACCTTGCAGGCACGAACCGTCGACTACCTGGCGGTGTCGGTCACCATCGTGCTCGGGATCGTGTCGGTGGCCGACGTGCTCTACCTGAACATCGCCGAACGGGCGCCCCAACTGGCGCTGTTCACGGCGGTCGGATGGACCGACCGGATCCTCAACCGGCTGATCACTACCGAGGCGCTGGGCATGGGACTGCTCGGCGGTGTCCTCGGCGCCGCGCTGGGCCTGGCCGGCGCGGCGCTGTTCGCCGGCCGGGTGACGCCCGCTCTGCTGTGGTGCGCGGGCGGCGCGCTGGCCGTCGGCGTCGTGATCGCGGTCCTCGCCGTCATCGTGCCGATCGTGATGCTGCGCAAACTTCCCACCGCCCAGCTTCTCGCCCAGGAATGACGGGATCCGATGACTGATCCGATCGTGCGCACAGTCGAGGCGTGCAAGACCTTCCCGATGCCCGACGGCGGCAGGCTCGCCGCCGTCGACGGCGTCAGCCTCGAGATCGCGGCCGGCACGGCGGTGTCGCTGACCGGCCCGAGCGGCTCCGGCAAGTCGACGCTGCTGCACCTCATCGGCGCCATCGAACGGCTCGACTCCGGATCGATCATGGTCGCCGGTCAGGACCTCGGGAAGCTGTCGCGCAACGGGCTGGCCGACTACCGGCGCACGATCGGGTTCGTGTTCCAGCGGTTTCACCTGCTTCCGGCGCTGACCGCGCTGGACAACGTGATCGCACCGGTTCTTCCGTTCCGCACCGGCTTCGACAAGCGGGAACGCGCTCGGGAACTGCTGAAGGTGGTCGGGCTGGAGGACCGCTGCGACGCCCTCCCGTCGCACCTGTCGGGGGGTCAGCAGCAGCGTGTCGCCATCGCCCGCGCGCTGATCAACCGGCCGCGCCTGCTGCTGGCCGACGAGCCGACCGGCAACCTGGACTCCCGCAACGGCGCCGCCATCGTGGACCTGCTGCTGACCCTGCGGGACGAGCACGAGGCCACGGTCGTCATCGCCACCCACGATCCCGGCATCGCCGAACGCTGCGACGCCGCGCTGCGCATGCGTGACGGCCGGCTGTCATGAGGGTGTACACCGTCGCCGGCATCGCCGGTCTGGCGGCCGGCGCGGTGCTGGCCGCACGCCGCGGGCTGCTGGTGATCGAGGTCGTCGGCGACAGCATGGACCCCACCTACCACAGCGGCGACCGGCTCCTGGTGCGCCGGAGCCGGCGCGTCCGGCGCGGCCACGTCGTCATCGCACATCACCAGGAAGGCGGCCGGCGAGAAGAACCGGGCGCGGCGTACGTGACGACGTGGCTGGTGAAACGCCTGGTGGCGCTGCCCGGAGATCCGGTGCCCGACGCGGTCAAGCCGGCTGTCGGCGGCAACGGCCACCTCGTACCGGCCGGCATGACCGTCCTGCTCGGTGATCATCCGGGCAGCGCGGACTCGCGCAGCTGGGGTTTCATCCCGCTGTCCGACGTCGCCGGCATCGTCGTGGCCCGCCTCCGGCCGCGTCCCCTCCGTCCGGGGCTCGCCTGACGTACCCGTCACTCGAAAGGGCGGATTCCGGTCACGGTTCGTACATCTGATCTAATCGTCGGGTAGGGTGCGGCCCATGAGCATCGACAGCGGTGCCGACTCCGGTCCGCCTCTGACCCCCCGCCAGCTGCGCATTCTCGCGGTGATCGGGGAGTCGGTGCGGGACCGCGGCTATCCACCCACCGTGCGGGAGATCGGCGCGGCCGTCGGGCTCGTGTCCCCGTCGTCCGTTTCCTATCAGCTCGGCGTGCTGGAGAAGTACGGCCTGATCCGCCGCCAGCCCAACAACTCCCGGGCGGTCGAACTCCGCAAGCCCGCCGCCTCGCCCGTTCTAGCTGGCGACGCGGCGGCCGGCTCCGAGGACACGGCCGGCTCCGAACGGGTGCGTTCCGGGCGGACGGTGACGGTTCCGCTGCTCGGCAGCATCGCGGCCGGCGCGCCGATTCTCGCCGACGAGCATGTGGAGGACTACCTGACGGTCTCGGCCAGCATGGTCGGCGGGGGCACGCTGTTCGCCCTCGACGTCAAGGGCGACTCGATGATCGAGGCGGCGATCTGCGACGGCGACGTGGTCGTGGTCCGCCAGCAGCCCGTCGCGGAGAACGGCGAGATCGTCGCCGCGATGATCGGCGACGAGGCCACGGTCAAGGTCTTCCACCATCGTGACGGCCACCCCGAACTGGTTCCGCGCAATCCGGCCTACCAGCCGATCCCCGCCGGCGAAGCGGTCATCCTCGGCAAGGTCGTCTGCGTCCTCCGCCGCCTCTGACACCGATCGCGGGAGATGCCGCGGGGGCAGCGGCCGCCGTCAATCGCGCGCCGAAGCGTCAGCGGGCGGCGCGCTTGGAGCTCGTGGCGACCAGGGCTTCGGCTCGCGGTGGGGCCGAGCGGATCGACGGGCTCACCGTCGCCGCGATCGCCGCGGCCAGCATCACCGCGGACAGCGTCCACACCGCGCCGATCGGGCCGATCCAGGTCAGCAGCAGGCCGGCGGCCAGGGCAGCCAGCGGCATGACGCCCCAGGTCATGGTGGCGCCCGCGCTCATCACCCGGCCGAGCAGCTCGTTGGGCACCACGACGCCGGCGTAGGTGAAGATCACGACGTTCCAGAGTGGGCCCACGAAGGCACAGAGCGCGCCGATCAGTCCCATCTGCAGCGGGCTGCCAGCCAGCGCCAGCAGCGGGAGCAGGGCCGCCCACACCCAGTTGATGCCGACGAGCACACCACGGAAGGTGAACCGTTGGTGGATGCGGCCGGCCGCGACCGCACCGAGGAGTCCGCCGGCGCCGTAGAGGCCGAACATCACGCCGATGCCGGACGGGGTGGCGCCCCGTGAGCCGGCGAGGACGACCAGGACCAGGGTGAGCGCCTGGAAGACGGCGTTGCTGACGGCGATGAGCACGAGGGACGCCCGGATCAGGTGGTTGCCCCACACGTACCGCAGGCCGGTGGCGGCGGACCGCCACAGTGGCTCGGCCGGGCCGGGCGGGGGTTTCTGCAGGTCGCGGCGCAGGAGCAGCAGCGCGAAAGCGGCGGCGAGGTAGGACAGGCCGTCGACCAGGAACGGGACGGCCCGGTCCAGGCCGAAGAGGAAGCCGCCGAGGGGCGCCCCGGCCAGCGCGGCTCCCCGGCCGCGCGCCTCGTTGTGGGCGATCGCGGTGGCGAGTTGTTCGGCGGGCACGACCATCGGCAGGGCGGCGTCCTCGGCGAGGCCGAAGAAGACGAAGCAGAGGCCTTGAAGGAAGACGACCGCGCACAACTGGGCGATGGTGAGGGCGTCGAACCAGATCGCGAACGGCACCGTGAGCAGGGTCAGGCCGCCGATGATCTCGCTGGCGAGCAGGATGCGGCGGCGGTTCCACCGGTCGACGAGCGGGCCGGCCGGCAGGTTGGCGACCAGGTGCGGACACGTGCCGGCCGCGCCGACCAGCCCGGCGTCGAGCGGTGAGCCGGTGGTGGCGAGCACGAGCAGCGGCGTCGCCGTGGCACTGACCTGCGCCCCGAGGCTGGAGACGACCTGGCCGCTCCAGAGCAGGGTGAAGTCGCGGTTGCGCCAGAGCGAACTCATGACGGCGTGGGGAACGCGTTGAAGAGGACCGTGATGTGCCGGGCGCCGGCGGGCGCCTCGGTGGGGTCGCGGTGCCATCTGGTGGCGAAGGCGACATACTCCTCGCCGAACCGGGCCAGTTCGGCGGCGGTCAGCGTGGTGGAGCCGAACGAGTTCATGGCCGCGGCCGTGAACTCGCCGTAGGAATCCTGGTCGCTCAGGTAGGTGAGCAGTTCCCGCTGTGCCTGCTCGAACCAGAGCCGGCCGAGCTCGTCGGCCGCGGCGGCGATCTCCGGGTCTTCGGTGGCATGCGGGAGGCGCAGGTCGAGCGGGATGGCCTTCCAGTATTTGCGGCGGCCCGCCGAGCGGTCGGTGTCCTCCTCGATGAACCGATAGCGGGCCAGTTGGCGCAGGTGATAGCTGGCGCCGCCGCGGTCGGTGCCGAAGTGGGCGGCGAGGTCGGCGGAGGTGGCCGGCCCGTAACGGTTGAGGTGGGTGAACATCTGCTGGCGCAGGGGGTGGGCCAGGGCTTTGAGCGAGTCGACGTCTGTCAGGTTGCGGCGCATGGATGAGAAGATATCTTTGCATAGACTTCTTCTCATGCTTCTGTCAGTGAGAAGTCAGCACCGGGACGGGCGAGCGGTCAGCGCACGAAGAGCAGGAACAGCCCCGCCCAGGTGCAACCGATCATGAAGAGCACCATCGGCAGCTCATCGGCCAGCACCGCGAGCACCGGCCGCTGCGGGGTCAGCGACCGCGTCAGCGCCAGAGCCCGGTCGTGGGCGACGATCACACCGATCACGTGCCCGGCCAGGATCAACGCGATCTGCGCCCCGGCGATCACCTCGGGGGCCGGCGTCACGTTCCACGGCGCGTCCGAGCCGGCCAGCAGCAGGACACCCCGGGGCGCCTCGACGATCAGCAGCGACAGATAGTGGGCGAGGGTGTAGCCGACCGCGATCGGCACCAGCGACATCGTCACGTCGAGCTTCCCCGCCGTCGCGCGGACCGCCAGCAGGACGAGCGCGCAGATCACCACCAGCCCGGCCGTGTCCACGAGCAGCGAGAGGCCGGCGCCCCGCACGAACCGCGCCCAGACCGGGGACGCCGAAGCGCTGTCGTAGACGGTGGAGCCCCACCAGACCGCGAGGAAGGCCGCGATCCCCGGGACCGCGTCGGTGGCGAGCCGGGAGATCGGCCGCAGCCGCGCGGCCAGACCCGAGTAGACCTCGAAGCAGTCGCCGCGGGCGAACCACTCCTCTCCGCGCAGGGTCGCGAGAACGAGCTGGCTCAGGCCGTACCCCAGGAAGAACAAGCCGACCGCGACCGGATCGCCGCCGTGCGGCGCCACCAGCTCGAACCAGACGAAGACCAGCAGGAACGCCGCTGCCGGCCACGCGGTGGAGCGGCCGGGCGGAAGCGGGCGCAGCCCGCGACGCGGCAGACCCAGCAGGGTGAAGAGCGTGCGCAACGGGTTCACGGCACGCCACACCGGCCCGAACAGCAGGCTGAACGGGACCAGCCCGACCCACAGCCAGACGAACAGGGCGTGCGCGGCCGGGTTCTGCGGGCCGCGCGGCCCGATCAGCGCGTTGCCGGTGAGGTACAGCGTCAGGATCAGCACCGGATACCGCAGCCAGTGGCCGGTGACCGGCGGCGGGGTTCCGGGATCGGTCAGGCGTGGCTCGCGCCACCAGAGCGCCGCGATCAGGAAGGACAGGACGACGGTCGCCGCGCCGGCCTGCAACACGAGGTCGAGCGGCAACGGCAGACCGGACGCACTCCCCACACCGTGCGCCAGCGGAGCCGGTGTGCCGGTGGCGAGGCCGGCCGTCGTCTCCAGCGGCCGTGGACCGGCCGTCACTCCTGGCCCTCGCCGGCTTTCTCCGCCGCGTCGGCCTTCTCCGCCTCGCCGGCCTTCTCCGCCTCGCCGGCCGCCCGCGCGGCGGGTCCGTGCTGCCCGGCCGCGGCTTGCTGAGCCAGGGCTCTCAGCACACCCGCGCCCGCCACCGCGACGCCGGCGCCGAGGCCCAGCGCGAGGACCACCAGGATCCGTTCGACGGCGCCGGGGCCGGCGAACGGGAGCACCGCGCGGTGGAACGAGGTCACGTCCGGCAGCACGAACACCGCGGTCAGGGCCGCTCCCGCACAGACGGCGAGCACTCCGGCGGGCCGCCCGCGCACGGTCGTTACCGCGCCACCGATGATCAGCGGCCAGGCGAGCAGGTTGATGCCGGCCGCGCTGAGGAACGTTCCGGCGAGCGGCGCCGACTCGACGGCCAGGGTGGAACCGGCCACGTGCGCGATCGACGCGGCCGCCGCCACGCTGCCGGCGCCGGCCAGCAGCAGGTCGGCCCGCCGGGCACGCCGCGCCGACAGCAGGATCGCCGCCCCGGTCAGGACCGCAGCCGTCCACCACGCCGCCGCAGACGGGCGTCGCTCCCCCACCAGGACCCCGCTGACGACGACCGCGGCGCCGTTCACGTCCAGCGTGATGGTCCAGGGGACGGCCCGGCCCGCCGGGATCGTTCTGCCGTCGGGTGTGGACCGTTCGTCGATCCAGGTCAGCTCGGCGCCGGGCGGGATCACGGCGGGCGTGGCCGTACCACCGCCCGATGAAACGGTGACCGGCCCGCCGGTGCCGTTGCGCAGCCTCAGGCGTGCGCCGTCCTCGATGGCGGCGATGTCCAGTCCGTCGACCGCCGGGCTCACCGAGATCACCCGTCCCCGGGAGTCGGTGGCGGTCAGACCGCCCGCGTGAGCCGCGGCCGGCCCGCCGGTCAGCATCAGCGTCGCACCGGCCGTGAGCAGCACCAGCAGCATGTGGGCGAGCGCGCGCCGGCCGGCCGGAAGAAGGCCGGCCGGGACGGAGCCGGTGCGGGAAGCGCCCCGCCGGCCGGAGCCGGCCGTCGACGGGCCGCGATGGATCCGGTCGGTCACTCGGGGAGGCGCTGGACGCTGCGGGCGACGAGCACGGTGGCGACGCCGGTGAGGGCGGTGAGAGTGAGAAGCCCGGTGATCATGTGGATGTTGAAGCCGGTGCTCCCCGTGTGGAGCTTGCCGACGAACAGCACCGCACCCCACACGACCGGTGGCGTGAACAGCCCGAACAGCACCCAGCGCGCGTTCGTGGGCAGCTTCACCAGCGGGTTCGCCACGCGCAGCGCCAGCTCGACGGCGACCGCGGCGGCGGCCACGGTCAGGGCCGGCCACCACGGGTCCTCGGAGTCGAACATCAGGTGCATCAGCACGGCGATGACCGAGACCAGCACGGAGGGCAGGCCGATCGGCAGCGGCCAGCGGCGGCCGATCACGATGAACGGCAGGAGCAGGAGGACGGTGCTGAACACGTAGCCGTGGACGAGTTGCGCATCGGACGAGTAGATCGGCACCGGGTCCAGATCGCTGCCGAGGTGGCGGAAGCCGATCGACGAGGCGTGCAGGGTGTAGATGTGCACGGGCAGCACCGAGAACAGCGTCGAGATGCCGACCAGAAAGCCGCCGCCGGCGCCGAGCCGGTCACCCGGGCTCGCCGCGAGCATCAGCGCCGGGCCCATGGCGACCATGGCCATGCCGAGGATGATGAACTCGTGGCTGGGGCTGACGAAGATCTCCATGTCCTGCTCGATGCCCCAGATGTTGTGCCAGAGGGTGTCCACGCCGCCGCCGACGAGCAGGAACGCCATGCCGATCAGGGGGATGCGCAGGGCGTTGGGCAGGGCCAGCACCGACTGGTAGGTGGGGATGCCGGGCAACCGGGACCGCATGACCCAGAGCAGGGTGAACCCGGAGGCGGCGATGCCCGAGTAGAGCACCCCGTGCCATGGGGTCCAGAAGGTCTCCAGCTCGGGCGTGGTGGCGTGGGCATACGCGTCCAGTTGCAGACCGATGACCAGCCAGGCGCTGGCGACGAGCAGGATCCACCGCTCGCGCGGGCTGAACGACATCGGCCCGGTCTCCATCGGCCGCGCCCGTTCCACGGACGTTGTCATGTCTGCTACCCCTCTAGAAGATCTGGCGACCGTAACCTACATCGCCTCCGCCGCACGGCTTGATCGGTTCACCGTACAAAGATGGACCAACCTGGATGGGGGACGTTACCGTCCAGCGGTGCGGCTGCTTCTTGAGTCACCTGCAGGAAAGCGCTTGCCTGAATAGATATTGATTGATTCAATACCCGTTCATGACGATCACTCGGAGAACGCTGCTCCGCGCCACCGTCGGCGGCACGCTCGCCGGAGCCTTCGGAGCCGCCGCTCCCGCCCTCGCCCGCCACCGGCCCACCGTCTTCGTGGCGGGAGACTCGACGGCCGCCACCTACGCGGTCGCCGACCACCCTCGCGCCGGCTGGGGCCAGGCGCTGCCGGTCTTCCTGCGCCACCATGTCCGCGTGGTCAACGAGGCCCTGTCCGGCGCCAGCTCGAAGAGCTTCGCCGACCTGGGGCGGCTCGACCGGATCCTCAGCGCGATCCGCCCCGGTGACGTGCTGCTCGTGTCGTTCGGGCACAACGACTCCAAAGCCGCGGACCCGGCGCGATACACCGAACCGTGGACGACCTTCCCCGACTACCTGCGGCTCTATCTGGACGGAGCCCGGGCCGCCCGCGCACGGCCGATCCTGGTCACCCCGGTCGAACGGCGGCGGTTCACCGCGGACGGAACGCCCTACCTGTCGCACGGCGAATATCCGGACGCCATGCGGGCCCTCGCCACACAGACCCGGACACCGCTGATCGACCTCACCCGGCTGTCGTTCGACCTGTGGGGGACGCTCGGGCCGGAGCGGACCAAGGACCACTTCCTGTGGCTCGACGCCGGAGAGTCGGCCAACTACCCGGACGGGGTCGCCGACAACACGCACTTCCAGGCGCACGGCGCGATCGAGGTGGCCCGGCTCGTGGTGGCGGCCGGGCCGGGGATCCCCGGGCGGGACGAGTGCGCTCTGCGGCGTACCCCGATCTCTGATGATGTGCTGACCTGGCCGGCGACCCGGCCCGCGGAGAGCTGAAGCGGCTGCTCGCAGCCGCCGGTGAGGGACGCCGGCGAGGGGCCGGCGCCGGCGCCCCTCCGGTGTCCTTCCGGCGGGCGAACCCGCCCCTCGTGACCGTCGATCGACGGATAGGGTCGGCGTCATGACTGAGCAGCCCGCAACCCACACCCTCGAGGTTCCCGGCGCCGTCCTCACCTATGACGTGCGCGAGCCGGCGGCGCCGTCGGCCGCGCCGCCGCTGATGCTGATCGGCTCGCCGATGGACGCGAGCGGATTCGTCACCCTCGCCGGCCACTTCACCGATCGGACGGTGATCACCTACGACCCGCGCGGCACCGGCCGCAGCAAACGCACCGACCCCGCACCGGAGAGCACGCCCGAGCAGCACGGCGACGACGTCCGCCGGGTGATCGAAGCCGTCGGCGGCGGCCCGGTGGACCTCTTCGCCAGCAGCGGCGGCGCGGTCAACGCGCTCGCCCTGGTCGCCGCCGACCCCTCCGCGGTGCGCGTCCTCGTCGCACACGAACCGCCCACCGTGACGCTGCTCCCCGAACACGAGGACGCGGTCGCCGCCGTCCGGGGCATCCGCGCGCTCTACGAGCGCTCCGGCGTCGGCCCCGCGATGGTCAAGTTCATCCAGCTCGTCCAGCACAAAGGCCCGATCCCGCCCGGTTTCGCCGACGAGCCCGGCCCCGACCCGGCGTCGTTCGGCCTGCCGTCGGCCGACGACGGCTCCCGCGACGACGTGCTGCTCGGCCAGAACCTGGTGACCTGCTGCCTCTACCAGCCCGACTTCGACGCCCTGCGCACCGCCTCCAGCCGCATCGTCGTGGCTGTCGGCGCGGAGTCACAGGACGAGGTGGCCCACCGCGGCGGCCGGGCCGTCGCCGCCCGGCTCGGCGTGGACCCCACGGTCTACCCGAGCAATCACGCCGGTTTCCTGGGCGGCGAGTACGGCCAGAACGGCGACCCCACCGCCTTCGCCGCCGTCCTCCGCGAGTCCCTCGCCGGGTGACCACGCGCTGAACACCTGTCCGGGCGACCGGCCCAGCCGTAGCCCGGACAGGTCACCACCACCCCGCAACACCCGCCACCTACGGCCGAACGACCCGGCCGACGCGGGAGCGCAGGGCCGGCACCAGGCCACGGGGCAGGAAGAGGACGCAGATCACCAGGACCAGGGCGTAGACGGCGTAGGACAGAACGCTCGGGGCGTAGTCCGGCATGCCGGGCTGGGTGCCGAGCGTGTTCAGCACCTGCACCAGCAGGATGATCACCGTCGCTCCGACGAGCGGGCCGGCGATGGTGCCGAGGCCACCGACGACGGCCATCACCACGTACTCGATGGAGAGCAGCACCGGGAACGAACCCGGCGCCAGATAGCCCAGATAGAAGGCGTAGACGCCGCCGGCCAGCCCGGCGAAGGCGGCCGACAGCGCGAACACCGCGAGCCGGTAACGGCCGACCGCGACGCCGCTGGCGGCGGCCGCCGTCTCGCTGGCGGCCGCGGCGCGCAGCCCGCGGCCGGCCCGGGACTCGATCACGTTGCGCGCGATCAGCACGGCGACGGCGAGGACGAACCAGGCGGCGTACGCGTAACCGAGGTCCTCCCGCAACTCGACGCCGAAGAGGCTGAGCCGTGGGATGCCCTGCAGCCCGATCGCGCCGCCCGCCCAGTCGGCCTGCGCCAACAGCGACAACAGGATCAGTTGCACGGCGAGCGTGGCGAACGCCAGGTGGTGCCCACGGAGCCGGAGCAGTGGCGCGCCGAGCAGCACGGCGGCCGCGGCGGCGATCAGCGGGGCGAGGGCCAGTCCGACCAGCGGCGGCACACCGTGTACGGCCAGCAGACCGGCCGTGTACGCCCCGATCGCATAGAAGGACGCCTGCCCGAGGGAGACCTGTCCCGCGTACCCCATCAGCAGCGAGACCCCGACCGTGACCGTCGCCGCGAGCAGGAGCAGCACGAACGTCGCGAGATGCCGCTCCGGCAGGAGCGGCGGCAGCGCCAGCGTGCCCAGCGCCAGACCGGCGAGAGCCCACCGCCTCCCCCGTCCCGCACGCCTGCGGGCCGGACGGTCCGGCACGGTCCCGGGGTGGGTGCGTTCGGTCATCAGGCTGTCTCCGGGACCGGGCCGGTGCGGGCGGCTTGGATGATCATGACGGTGAGCATCAGCACGAGAGCCACCTCCATCTGGTAGGCGCCGCCCCCGTACCCGGCGGCCAGGGTCTGTGCCACGCCCAGCAGCAGGCCGCCGGCGAGGGCGACCATCGGGCGGGTGAGGCCGCCGAGGACGGCGGCGGCGAAACCGTTGACGATCAGGGTCACGTCGCTGTCGAACGTGACCTGCTGCACCGGGGTGGTCAGCACTCCGGCGAGACCACCGAGGGCGCCGCCGATCGCGAACGCGAGCAGGCCCATCCGGCGCACGTCGATGCCGACCACCTGCGCGGCGTAACGGTTGGAGGCGCACGCGGACAGCGCCCGGCCCAGGTCGGTGCGGGCGAAGAACCACGCCATCACCAGGAAGACGGGGGCGGTGACGGCGAGGATCAGCAGGTAGTGGGCGGGCAGGCGGGCGCCTCCCACCTCGGCGACCCCGGACACGCCCGGGAAGGAACGAGGCTGGTCACCCCAGATCAAGACCTCGACGGCGTACGCGAGAACGCCCAGCCCGAGAGTCACGATGAGCGAGGTTCCGGGGGAGGTGCCGGGGCGCCCGATCGCGATGACCCCGACGATCAGGCCGGCCAGCGCGCCGAGGACCACTCCCCCGACTTCCGCGACACCGTGCGGCAGTCCGGCGCCGAGAAGTGACGAGGTCAGCATGGCGGCGAGGACGGCGAACGCGCCCTGCGCGAAGTTGACCACCCGGGTCACCCGGTAGATCGCCACCAGACCACTGCCGACCAGCGCGAACCCCGCGCCGATCCCGAGCCCGGTGAGCAGGTAGCCGATCAGATCGCTCATCGCGGGACCGCCACGTGGCCGCCCAGGTAGGCGGCGGTCACCCGGGGATCGCGGGACAGCTCGCGAGCGGGGCCGTGCAGGGCGATCCGGCCGGCCTCCAGGACGTAGGCGCGGCGGCACAGGTCGAGGGCCAGGCGGGCGTTCTGTTCGATCAACAGGACGGCCAGGCCACGCTCGGTGTGGAGGAATCTCAGATGGTCGACCAGCGCGGCGACGACGAGCGGGGCCAGTCCGAGGCTCAGTTCGTCGACGACCAGGACGTCGGGGCGCGCCATCAGGGCACGGCCGATCGCGACCATCTGCTGCTGGCCGCCGGAGAGGGCGCCGGCCTTGCGGGCGCGGATCGGGGCCAGGTCGGGAAGCAGGTCGTAGATCGCGGTGGTGTCGCGGCCCTTGCGCCCGTTGCGCCAGCCGCCGAGGCGGAGGTTGTCGTCCACCGACAGGTCGGGGAACATCTCGCGGCCCTCGGGGACCTGGGAGAGCCGGCCCGCCACGGTGATCGTTCCCGATTCCGGGCGGAGCAGGCCGGACAGCACTTTGACCAGGGTGGACTTGCCCGCTCCGTTGGCGCCGATGAGGGCGACCATCTCGTTCTCGTGGACGGTCAGGTCGATGCCGTCCAGGGCGGTGGCGCCGGAGTACCGGACGACCAGGTCTCGCACCTCGATGACGCCGGTCATCCAATGACGCCTTTTTCGGAGTCACGGGGGCCGTCCGGCCGTACGAGATCGGGGTCGCCGGAAGCGGAGGGTCCGAGATAAGCCTCGATCACCGCCTGGTTGGTGCGGATCTCCGCCGGCGTGCCGTCGGCGATGACCCGGCCGAGGTCGAGGACCGTGATGCGGTCGGCGAGGCGCATGACGAAGGCGACGTCGTGTTCGACCAGCAGGATGGTGAGGCCTTCGGCGCGCAGCGCCGTGATCAGGGCGGCGAGGTGTTCGCGTTCGGCGGCGCGCAGGCCGGAGGCCGGTTCGTCGAGCAGGAGCAGCCGGGGCCGGGCGCAGAGCGCGCGGGCCAGTTGGAGCGCCCGCTGCTGGCCGAGCGGCAGTTCACCGGCGGGGCGTTCGGCCCAGTCGGCGATGCCGGTGCGGTCCAGGCAGGCCATCGCCCGGTCGCGGATCTCCCGCTCGGCACGGTGGTGGGCCGGGAGGCGCAGCGCGGCGGCGAGGAAACCCGCGCGGGTGGTGGCATGGGCGCCGACCATGACGTTCTCGCACGCCGTCATGCCGGGGAAGACGCGGGCGGCCTGGAAGACGACGCCGATGCCGCGCCGCGCCCGGCGGTGGGCGGGAAGGGGGGGGGGGGGGGCGCCCCCCCCCCCCCCCCGGGCCCGCGGCGCGCGCGGGCGGGCCCGCCCCA
>NZ_JASCTH010000001.1:522400-566502 GCF_030009775.1 Actinoplanes sandaracinus
GGCCTGGCCCCCCGCCGCGGCGGCCCCGCGGCGCCGGGGGGGGGGGGTTCCGGCGCTCGACGGGAACCCCGTCGAGCGCCACGGTGCCGCCGTCGACGGCGAGCTGACCGCCGATCAGCGCGAACAGGGTCGACTTGCCGGCGCCGTTGGGGCCGATCACGGCGCGCAGCTCGCCGGGGGCGACCGTCAGACTCACGTCGCGGACGGCGTAGACGCCCCCGAACGCGCGGGAGACCTCGTCGACGGTCAGTTTCACTTGAACCGGCCCCGGGAGAACTCGGTGGGGACGAACTTTCCGGTCTCGATCGTGTTGATCGCGATGAAGTCGGTGCCCAGGCCGGAGTGGTTGGCAGCCGAGTAGGTGTAGGTGCCGTTCGGGGTGGTCAGGGTGAGGTTTTCGAGGGCGTCGCGGACCTTCTTCCGGTCGGTGCCGCCGGCCTTGGCCATCGCGGCGGCCAGCAGTTTGACGCCGCTGTATCCGTCCTGCGCGAACTGCGGCGGCGAGTAGCCGTACTTCGTGGTGAAGGTTGTGGTCAGTTCGTCGACGGCGGTCTTCAGTTCGCCGGCCGGGAGGTGTTCGCCGACGACACCGACCGAACTGGCGATGACGGCGCCCTCGGCGGCCGGGCCGGCCGGTTCGAGGAAGAGTCTGCTGGCCTGCGCGCCGGTGAGGACCAGCGGGACGGTCAGGCCGGACGCGTCGTACTGCTTGGTCAGGGCCACGGCGGGGGCGCCGGTCGCCCAGACCATCAGCGCCTGCGCGCCGGACGAGCGGACGTGGGTGAAGACGGCGCCGAACTCGGTCGCGGTGGTCTGGAACTCCTCGACCGGGCCGACGGTGACGCCGTACTGGGCGGCTTTCGCCTGGAGGCCCTTCGCGCCGGCGACCGCGTAACTGCTCTTCGTGTCGTAGGCGAGGGCGACCTTCGTGAGGCCCGCGGACTGGAAGTACTGCAGGGCGGCCTCGGCATAGGTGCCAGAGGTGGCCGGGACGACGAACACATACGGATGGATGGGGGTGACCTGTTCGTCGGCCGGGGTCAGCGAGACGTAGGGGATCTCCTCGCGGTCGACCAGCGGGATGGTCGCGAGAGCCGAGTTGCTGAACGGTGACCCGATGATCGCGTCGGAGCCGTCCTTGAGCTCGTTGAAGGCGAGAACCGCCTGGTCGGGCTGGCTCTTGTCGTCGCGGACGGCCAGTTCGATCCGCCGGCCGCCTATGCCACCGGCGGCGTTGATCTGCTCGACGGCGAGGGCCACGGACTTCTGGTTCTCGGTGCCGAGCGGCGAGTAGTTGCCGGTCAGCGAGACGATCTGGCCGACCCGGATCGGGTCACCCTGGTCGCCTTGGTCGTCGCTGCACGCGGGCAGGGAGATCGTGAGGATGAGGACGGCCAGGAAGGCCCATGGCTTGCGCACGATGACCTCCTCGATGAGGATCCATCGAAGTTAGGCTCTTTCTTCGACGGCCGTCAAGAAATTGCCTAACATCTTCTCCATGGTGGCGAATCCACAGACGCTGATGCTCATGCTGCTCGGCGACTTCGTGCTGGACAGAGACGTGTGCGTCTTCTCCGGCAGCGCGATCGACGCCCTCGGCCGGCTCGGCGTCTCCTCGCACGCCACCCGGTCCACACTGTCCCGGATGGTCACCCGCGGGCTCCTGCGCCGGCAGCGGCACGGCCGCAAGATGTACTTCGGACTCACCGGCCGGGCCGCCGCGATACTGCACGACGGCCGCTCCCGCATCTGGGACACCGGCGCCGTCAACGACCGCTGGG
Source organism: Actinoplanes sandaracinus (assembly GCF_030009775.1). Classification (GTDB taxonomy): domain Bacteria; phylum Actinomycetota; class Actinomycetes; order Mycobacteriales; family Micromonosporaceae; genus Actinoplanes; species Actinoplanes sandaracinus. The sequence continues at coordinate 524,182 of NZ_JASCTH010000001.1, forward strand.
ACGGCACCTGGACGCTGCTCTGTTTCTCGCTGCCCGAAGCCTGGCAGCGGCAACGACACGACCTGCGCTCCCAGCTGGCGTGGTCGGGGTTCGGGCCGCTGCAGGGCGGTCTGTGGATCGCACCGGGCGCCGTGCCCGCCCAGGACATCGTCACCGGGCTGGGCCTCTCCGCGCACGCCCGGGTCTTCCACGCGACGGCCGCCGATCTCACCGACATCGGCGGCATGGTCCGGGACGCCTACGACCTGCCGGCGCTCGCGGCCCGCTACCAGGAGTTCCTGCACCGCTGGGAGGGCTCTCCCCCACTGGCCGACCCGATCGCCGCCCGTCTCACCCTGGTCGCCGAGTGGCTCGACGCCATCCGCCGCGACCCGCGCCTGCCGGTCGAGCACCTGCCGCCGGACTGGCCCGCGGTGCGGGCGCAGAAACTCTTCCGCGACCTCGACACCGCCTTGCTGCCCCCGGCGCGCTCCCTGGCCGCGTCCCTCCTGGACCTACAGCCCGATCTGGTACGCGCCCCGCCGCCCCCGACCGCACCTGCCCGCTCCGCCGCCGGCCTCGGCCCGGCCGCACCCGACCGCAGCGTGGCGCCGGACACCGGCCGGCCGTAGCTCGGACAGGTCACGGCAACGCCGGAACGTCGGCGCGCAACGGCCGACCGAACCGGCCGTCGCTCAGACGCCCAGCAGGGCGGCGGCGGACGGGAGATCGGGGACGCACGCGGTGGCGGCGGGGGCGTCGGGGGCGTCGGCGTACTCGCCGGTGCGGACCCGGATGGAACGGGCCCCCAGGGCCGCCGCGACGGCCATGTCCCGGGCGGGGCGGTCGCCGATCACCACCAGGTCAGAGGGGCGCACCCCCAGCGTCTCGGCCACCTGGCGCAGACCTTCGGGGTGAGGTTTGCGCAGCGTACGGCCACCGAGCTCGTCGGTGATGACGATCGTGGCGAAGGAGTGGGCCAGGCCGGTCGCGGCCAGTTTGGCGCGCTGGATGACCGGGTCGCCGTCGGTCAGGCAGCCCACCGGGTAGCGCGAGCTGATAGCGGTCAGGGCGGCCAGCGCGCCGGGGTAGCGGGGCAGACGCCGAGGTCGGTAGGCGGTGAAGGCCGCGACCAGGGCCGGGATGAGGTCGGCGGCCAGGTCGGGGGCGATGCCGTAGGCGGCCAGGGCGCGGTCGATGGCGCCGCCGCGGTCGGAGCCGGCGACGATGGCGCCGCCGCGGTCGGAGCCGGCGACGAGTTGGCGGCGTACCGCCCGGCTGAGGCGGACCTGGTCGAGTCCGGCTGCGGCGCCGGCACGGCCGACCGCGCGGGAGGCGCCGTACAGGTAGGCGGACTGCGGGAAGAGGGTGTCGTCGAGGTCGACGACGACGGCCAGGGGCGGCCGCTCGATCAAGGTCATGCTGTCCACGTCGCTGCTGCTCTCGCTCTCCGCGGTCCGGACTCCACCCCCGTGGCGGCGTGACCTCACCGATCGGTCACGCCACCGCGGGGTTGAGGAATCCTCGCGTCCGCGGGATGGAGGAATCCACCAGGCCCCGGGGCCGCGCAGACTAGGCGTCGGTCAGGCGGTCGCTGTGCTTGTCGAAACCGATGTACAGCCGGGCCGACGCGTTGGCGCCCAGGGCGCCGAGGGTCTCCAGCTCACGCAGCCGCAGCAGGGCCGGGTGCCGCGCGTACGCCTCGGCGGCCTCGGCCAGCCGCCGCAACGCGTCCACCTCGGCGTCGGCGCGGATCCGCTTCGCCTCGGCGTCCGCCTCGGCGGCGAGCCGGGCGGCGCTCGCCCGCGACGTCGCCTCCAGCGTCTCCCGGTCGGCCTTGGTGCGAGCCTCGACCATCTGCGCCTCGGCCATGCGCTGAGCGGTGAGCACCCGGTTCATCACGTCCTGCAGGTTGCCCGGGAAGACCAGGTCCTTCACGTCGGCCCGGATGATCTGCACGCCGTAGCTCGCCGACACGCCCTCGACGTCACGCAGGATGTCCTCGGAGAGCTGGTTGCGGTTGGTGAGGATGGCCTCCAGCGTCATCGACGCGAGTGAGCGCCGGGCCGCGAGCTGGACGTCGCTGTAGACGCGGTCGCCGTAGTCGGCCACCCGCTCCATGGCCGCGACCGGGTCGGTCACCCGGAAGTGCGTGATGATGTTGACGCGGACCGCGACCTTGTCGGCGGTCAGGATCTCCTGGCCCTTGATGTTGAGCTCACGCTCACGCAGGTCGACCGGGACGATCTCGACGGTCGGCACCCTCCGGTTCAGGAAACGGCGCTGGGGCAGCTCGTAACGGCCCGGCTCGAGAACTCGGTCGAATCGGCCGTCGATGTAGCGCAGACCACGGAAACCGCTGCGAATGATCACCTCATTGGACATGGCACACCTCTGTTGCGAAGAAAGACTGTTGCGAAGAAAGAAAGGGTGGCCCCGTAGCGGTTCCGATCTGAAGGATCAGACGCTGATGATGGCAGCGGACAAGCTCGGTTTGATCGCCAGTGCGCTCGCTGCTTAGGCGCTTTCTTCTGAAGCCGCCGGGGCCGGATCGATCATCGCAAACGCCGGGCGGCGGCCACAACGCAATATCGAACGGTCACCAGCGCAGCCGCAGCCCGAGCCGCCGCGACGGGACGTCCGGGTCGTCCGCGTCGACGACGGCGTGCAGCCGGACACCGCCGGCGGTGGTCTCGCGGACCGCCAGCCCCTCCACCTTCGCGGCGCCCGGGATCTCCACCACAACCGGGCCGTCGTCGTCCAGCAGGGCCAGCGCGGAGCCGGTGACCGGGCCGTCGTCGATCGCGTTCGGAGTGTCCTCGGCGGCGGCGCTGACCAGCACCCGGCCGTCGGCGAGCGCCACCGCGTCGGTGACGGCCAGCGCGACTCCCGCGACGGCGCCCAGGTCGTACCGGCGTACCCCCTCGATGTCGATCTTTTCGGCCGGGCCGTCGCCGTGGACCGCGGCGAGCAGCGCCGCCACGTCGAGATCGACGCACGCCGTCGGCGTGCCGGCGGTGGGGTTGCCCCGCTGGAACCAGCGCAACCGGTCGCCGATCAGGCAGGCGCCCTCCAGGTTGAGCTGGTCCTCGCGCAGGCCGAGAGCGGCCGCGACCGCCTGGTACGCCGGCCGCAGGTCGGCGACCACCGGGGCCGCGCCGGGCCGCACCAGCGACACCCGGGTCCGGGCCGGCGACGAGCCCGAGCCGAGCAGCAGGACACCGCCGCCTGGCACCGCGCACGCCGCCTCGAAGTCCGGTTTCAGATGCTTGGTGCCGGCCGCGGAGCTGAAGACCTCCAGCCCGCCGACCGGATCGGCCACCCGGACCGGGGTCACCGAACCCGGCCGCCACCAGGCCGCGTGGGTGGCGTCGTCCTGAACGACCAGCCAGCCGTCACCGAACGCGGCGATCGCCGAGGCGGCCCGCACCGGCGAGCCGTCGTCGAAGACCAGTTCCGCGTTCTCCTCGATCTCCAGCAGCACGAGACGATCCTCTCACCGTTCGCGTGCTCCGGCCTGTCGCTCAGCGCAGGCTGGCGCCGTACACGTGGGACACCTTGAGCGCCATCAGGACGCGCCGGTCGGCGACCATGACCTGCCGGTACTCGTCCCAGTCCGGATGCTCCCCGGCCGCGCTACGGTAGTAGCCGACCAGCGCCTCCACCTCGGGCCCGTGCGGGTCGGCGCCCGGCCCGGTGAGCGTCACCGCGCCCTCGGCGGTCGCCCAGGACCAGCCGTCCGCGCTGGTCACCTCCAGGGCCGCCCGCGGGTCCCGGCGCAGGTTGGCGGTCTTCGCCCGCCCTTCGGTCACCGAGACGTAGATGGTCTCGGCGTCCCGGTCGTAGAACGGCGTCACCGGCGACAGCTGCGGCAACCCGTTGGCCTTGATGGTGGCCAGCACACCGATCTTGCTTCCGGCCAGCAATTCACGAGGATCGAACGAAGCAGAGGTCATATTCCTGCCAATTCCCGTTTCCGCCCGGCTATTCCAGATCTCCGCGGACAGGGTCCGCGGCGAAGCCCGCGCGACAGCGGTGGCGGCTCCGCGCGTGCCGCCGGGGTCGCCGGAACGGGCGCGGGTCGCCCTGTTCTGTCGCGCAGTTCACGCCCGCGCCTCGGCGGGTTTCGGGGCGGCGTCGAGCGGCAGGTCGCGCAGGTGCCGGATCGGGGTCGACAGGTAGATGATCGGGGACAGCACGGTGAGCGCCCCGAAGATCAGCAGGGTGGCGCGGGCCCCGATCGACCCGGCCAGGATGCCGGCAAGCAGGCCTCCGATCGGAATGGCGCCCCAGGAGACGAACTTCACCGTGGCGATCACCCGCGACAGCAGCTCCGGCGGGCTGGCGAGCATTCGGTAGGTGCGGGTGGTCACGCTGAGCACCACCGTGGAACCGGCGAAGATGAGGTTGCCGGCGGCGAAGGCGACGTAGGCGGTGGTGCCTGTGCCCAGCGGGATGACGAGCGCGCCTACCACGCCGGCGAGGGCCGCAACGATCAAGCCGCGTGCGGTGCCGACCCGGTCGGTGAACCGGGTGGTCAGCGCGGCGCCGATGAGCGTGCCGAGGCCGTCGGCGGCGAGCAGCAGCCCGACCATGAGCGGCGACGCGTGCAGCTCGCGGACCAGGTAGAAGGGGAAGAGGGCCAGCATCGCGCCACAGACGAAGTTCGTCGCGGTGGCGTCCCACATGGCCGGCCCGATGATCGGGTGCCGGAGCACGAAGCGCCAGCCCTCGCGGATCATCGTGACCATCGGTGGCCGCTGGGCCGGTCGCTGCACCCGCCGGGCCGGAAGGGTGCGCAGCAGTACGGCGGAGATCAGATAACTGACGGCGTCCACGAACAGCGTCGGCACCGCACCCAGCATTTGCACCGCGAGTCCGCCCAGAGACGGCCCGCCGAGCTGGGTGGCGGCGTGCGTGCCGGAGTTGAGGCTGTTGCGCGCCTGCAACTGCGCGGCCGGCACGATCTCCGGCAGGAAGGTCTGGTTCGCCACGTCGAACAGCACGTTGCCGAAGCTCACGACCAAGGCGACCGCGACCAACTGGGCCACTGACAGGGCGTCGAACCACCAGGCCAGCGGCACCGACGCGATGGCGAGGGCGCGGATCAGGTCCAGTGCGACCTGCATGCCGCGCAGCGGCACGCGCTGCACGATGACCCCCGCCGGGAGGCTGACCAGAAGGTACGCGAGATAGCCGGCCGCCGTGATCAGACCCATTTCGAAGGCCGACGCGTCCAGCACGGTCAGCGCGGTCAGCGGCAGGGCCACCCCGCCGACCGCCGAGCCGAGGTGACTGGACGTACCAGCGACCCACCACCGCCAGAAAGCAGTCAGTTTCATAATGGAACTCACTATAGTGGTGGGTGTGAGAAGAGTCGACCTCGCCGACGCGGACTGCGGCATCGCCCAGTCCCTCGGCGTGCTGACCGACTGGTGGACCTTCCTGCTCATCCGCGACATCGCCGGCGGCGTGACTCGCTTCGACGGCCTGCAACGCGGGCTCGGGATGAGCCGACGCGCCCTGACCGAGCGCCTCGCCGCCCTCGTCGAGCACGGCGTGCTGCGGCGCAGGCGGTACACGGATCACCCACCCCGCCACGACTACCTGCTCACCGCCAAGGGCGAGGGTTTGCTGCCAGTGCTGATCGCGCTGCAGGAATGGGGCGACCGGCACGTGCTCGGCGACGGGACGCTCACCGCCACGGCGGCGGCCGGGTCGGCGGAGGCGCGCCGGGTGCACGCCCTCGTCGGACGCCGGCTCCCCGAGCTGACCCTGGCACGCCACGACGGCATATCGGCGCCGCCCGCCGACGCGGACGGCTGGACGGTGCTCTACTGCTTCCCGGGCGCGTTCGTGCCGGGCGGTCAGGGCCTCCCGCCGTACTGGGCGGACATCCCCGGCGCTCCCGGCTGCACGCTCGAGTCCATCACCTATGCCGCGCGGGCCGCCGACTTCGCCGCCGCGGGCGCGCGGATCCGCGGGGTCAGCACACAGCGCCCAGACCAGTTGGCCGCCTTCTCCGCCCACGCCGAGCTGCCGTTCCCGCTGCTCTCCGATGCCGACGGGCGGCTCGCCGCGGCGCTGCTGCTGCCCACCTTCCGAGCCGCCGGCACTGACCGGCTCAAGCGGGCCACGCTGCTGCTCGACCCGGCCGCGACGGTGCGCGCCGTCCAGTTCCCGGTGACCGATCCGGCCGGCTCGGTCAGCGAGATGCTGCGCCTGACCCGGGATCACGTTGCGGCCGCCGGATAGCGTGCCGCGCCGCTTCCCTTAGGAAAACCTTAATTCTGAGGGATGCGGGAAACCGCTTGCCCGCACGATCCGTGCTAACGGGCGACAACCCACCGCCGCTATCGAGAGGCACGTGATGGCTGATTCCCGGCACGTCAGAGGCCGAGTGACCGGGGCGGCGGACGCCAAGCTCGAGCCGGGCGCCGCCGTGACCGGCCCGTAGACCCTCGCCGGGGTGGCGAGGTCCCCCAGTTACCTCCCGCCACCCCGGCGAGCCGCGCCACTCTCCCATTCCACGCTTCCCCGCTTTGCGACGAGGCGCGCCCGGCCTCATCCGGGCGCTCGGCAGCGTCCTCCGAGGGCCGGCACGGAGCCCGTGCCGGCCCTCACGCTGCGCCCCGTCAGGAACACGTGCGCCAAAAGAAGTGGCAGATCAGCACCTGCGCCAGGAGAAGTGGTAGATCGTTTCGATGCTGCCGTCGGTGGAGTCCATCGTCAGGTAACTGACGTCGGTGGAGGTTCCCTTGGCGACACGCAACTCGGTGTTGATGTTGAGGTTCCGCAACTCGCCGCACGGGCGGAAGACCTGGGCCGCGACCGGCACCGCGTCCGTGGCGATCCAGTTGTCGTCGAGCGGCGCCGAGATCGGGTGGTTCGCGTAGCTGCCCTGGGTCATGCCCTGGAAGTAGTAGTTGGCGCGTTGCTGGGCGACCGCGCCACGCTGCAGGAATCCATAGCCGCGATAGTCCACCTTGGCGATCGCGAAGGTGAATCCGTGCGGCACGTGAACGAGCACGTTGAGCTGACAGTTCTTCCGGTTCTCGGTGACCGGGACGCCGGGGCCGGCCTGGGCCAGGTAGTTGCTGTAGATCGCGGTGAACGCGGTGTTGTCCGGGGAGACGGCCACGTCGGCGGTGCCCGGAGCACAACCGGAGCCCGCCATGGCGACCAATTCGATGACGATCTCGTCCGGCGGCGGGTCGTCCAGGGGGCTGCTCGCGGAGGCCTGCGGCGCACTGACGAGCAACGACGCGAAAAATGCGAGCGCGGCACCGCCACGCGTTAACAGTGTTCTCATTTCAGGACCTCCAGCGTCGTAGTGGGTGCCTGGGCACGCTATTCACGAACGCCAATGTAAGTCAACGCTCTCCTGGCGCGGCTGGTGGATTATTGCTGTCTTCAAGAAAGAGGGACGCCCGGCCAGCAAAGGTATAAATACGACAAGCTGGCCGGTGATTCACGTGTTTTGCAGACATTATGACGGCGACCTAGGCCCTTCAGCCCAGGACACCCCTCGGCACGACGACATCAACGAACCGCGACAGCCGTCTATAGATATTCCAGGCTTGTGCGCTCCGGAGGCGCACCGCTAGCGTTTGCTGCGATGCGTTGTTCGATCATTGCGGGGGCGGTGACCTCGGATCGCCAGGCAGCACCAAAATGATGAAATGTTTCCAGAAGCTGCTGCCGTGGAGTGCGCTCGTTCCGGGTTCCCGGTCATGTCTTCGACCGAAGGAAAGAATCATGCCGAAAAGAACAGTCACCCTGACGCGTGTGGTGGCGGCCGCACTGGCCGCCGCCCTCACGATCCCCCTCGGCGGGCCGGCGCAAGGCGCACCCCGGGCGAACGGGGCCACGACGCCCGCCGCCGTCACCCTGGAGGTGCTCGCGAGCAACGGCTCCGGGTGCGCTCCCGGGACGGCCACGGTCACCGCCGACGCCGACGACACCGGTTTCCGGGTCAGATACCGCGACTTCGTCGCCGAGGCCGGCGGAGGCGCGGAGCCGGTCGACCGCCGGAAGAACTGCCAGCTCAGTGTTCTGGTGAACATTCCGGCCGGTTGGACGGTGGCCATCGCCGAGGCCGACTACCGCGGCCGGGCGCACCTGCGCCACGGCGCCACCGGCCTGCACCGCACGAACTACTACTGGCAGGGATCCTCCGGGGGCGACTCCAGCAACCAGTCGTTCTCCGGCCCCTTCTCCGGCGCCTGGTCGACCTGGGACGTCGCGCCCGTCCTGCACTACGCGCCGTGCAGCGGGCAACGGGTGCTGAACATCAACACGGAGCTGCGAGTGGACTCCGGCGACTCCACCGGCACGAGCAGCATGTCGATGCGTTCCTCCGAGGGCGACGTTCACACACTCTTCAACTTCAGCTGGGGCCACTGCTGACCGTCCGCCGAACCCGGACGGGCTGACCGGACGACGGCGTGCAGTCGGGCGTGCCTGCGCGCCGTCGTCCGGCGCCCGGCGCCCGGCGACCGGCGACCGGCGACCGGCGACCGGTCAGGCCACCTCGAGCACGCCTTCGGCGAGGGTGCCCCGCAGTGTCATCTCGCCACCCCACACGACGCCCTGGGCAGACTCGCGGTTCGGGATCGCCTCGGCGGCCAGTCCACGCACGACCAGGGCGGGAGCACCACACTGCGGGGGGTACGACCCGGCCAGGCCGGAGCAGAGACGCGCCACCCGGTCCGCCGCGATCAGGACGTAACCGCGGACCCGGACCTCTCCGCTGCCGGCGCTGATCGCCTCCTGCACGGTGAGGACATCGTCGCGGCTCGGTGAGTCACCCGCCGTCGTGTCCGGCGTCGCGCACCCCACCAAGAGGGCCAGCGCGCCGATCGCGATCATGAACCGGATTCGAGCGGCATCCATCGGACCTCCTGGCTCGTAGTCGAAGGATGGGACGTCCCGGCGGCCTGCCGGGTTCCACGCGAGGGGTGCCAGACCGCGCGTCCGGCACCCCTCGGTCTCTCAGAGATTGGCGATCGCGTTGTAGAAATCGCGTGCGTTGTTTCCGAAATAGGGACCGTTCCACTTGTAGCGGACCCCACTGGAGTTCCAGAAGACCCAACTGTTGACCGAGTCGAGCCATCCGAAGGTGCCGTTGAAGTCATCCAGCCACGGGCCTCCACTGGCGCCCTCGGTCATGTTGCAGTTGATCCCGTTGTGACCGCCGTCGCTGTACGACTGGCCCGTGCAGTACTTCAGGATCTGCCCGTTGAAAGGCGTCCTTGTCGGGTATCCGAATTGGAACTGATACTGCGACAGCGGATAGTTCCACTCGATGCCCTGCCCGCCCACATAGTCGACGATCCGGGTGCCGCCGGCGTTGGTGAACATCACGGCCGCGCCGATGTCCTCGGCCCGGTTCGCACCGTTGTGCCACGCGGGACGGGTCCACAGTTGGCGGGCCGTCCACTGGCCGTGCGGCGCGTTGCCATTGTTGTAGCCGGGCACGAAGGTCCACGGGGCGCTGTTGTACCAGATGCCGGAGCCGTTGGAGACGCAGTGCCCGGCGGTGAAGACGAGGTTCTTGCCACCGCTGTTGACGGTGCTGCCGGAACAGACGTAGTTGAGGCCGTCGGCCCCGACGAAGAAGACCTTGCCGGAGGTCGCTCCCGGCGGGGAGCTCATCGAACCCGCCCACGTGGCGGCGGTGGCGCCCGGATCCACCAGCGGAACGACGGAATGGCGCTCCTGTCCCAGCGCCGCCGCACCGTCGATCTTGCCGGCGCGTCCCTGAGGTTTCGCCTGTTCGGAGAGCTTCGCGTTGGTGGCGGCGTCCACCCGGGGCACCGGCACGGGTTTCGCGGCGAGCATGCGCTCCTTGGTCCAGTAACTCGCCGCGGCGCCGGCGGGGACGGAGACGGCGGAGCTGCCCACCGCGCCGGCCGGTGAGGGCGGCGGGCCGGCCTGGACCGGAGCCGCCAGAATCGCACCGACGAGAGCGCCGGCGAGCGGAATCGAGAGAATGAATGATCGAAGACGTCGTGACATGAGTCCTCTTTTTCGGTCAGCCAATCGGATGCAGTGGTGATCGCATCGCCCAAGAACGGACAAAGACGGCGATTCATTGATCCACATAAATGCCCCGCGGAGGCAATGCGACTATAGGACGCGTGACACGAACCTTCTACAGTGCTCTCGAATGGTGGATGCGAGTGAGTTCCATCGATGGAGCTCACGCCCTCGATCGATTCTGAGATTTAACAACATATTCATCAGTGGGCGACCTTCGGCGCTGTGCCGGCCCGAGGTCCTCGGGCCGATGGCCACTCCGGTTTCCGCCGTGGGGTCAGGAGCGGTTCCAGCGCAGCGGGCCCGGTCGTGCGCTCCACCAGATCCGCCGCCACCACGAGCGACGCCCCCGCAGCGCGTCGGCGAACGCCACCACCTGCGCCCCGGCCCGGTCCGCCTGTCCCGCATCGGCGGCCTCGGGCGCGAACCCGGCCGTGTTGATCGCCTCCACCAGCGCGTCCAACCCGGGAAGCGGGTCACCCTCGGCCGGAGCGAGCGACACCGCACCGGGCGACGGCACGGCTGGATCGTCGGGGGACGGCGGCACGGCCCGGCGCAGCAGGCCGGTCCGCTGCACCGGCCGGGGCAGGACAGCCGCGTGGCCGGCCGCCTCGGTCGCCGACAGATGCGCCGGCACCGGCCGCCCGGCCAGCCGCAACGCGTCGGTGAACTCCAGCCACGCGCCGGCGATCCGCTGTCCCGGATCACCCGTGGTCAGCCGCCGCCGGCGCTGGGAGCCGCGCAGCCCGGCCACGGTGAACGCGGCCCCGGCCAGCAGCAACACCAGGCCACCGGACGTGCCGGAGGCGATCAGGACGGTGGGCGGCCCGCCCTGCGACGGCGGGACGGCGAGCGCCGACGGTGGCGCCACCGGCTCGCTTCCGGTCGGCGGCGGGGTGTCCGACGGCGACGGGGGCGGGCTGGGTGTCGGCGGGGTGAAGTCCTCCTCGACCGGCCGTACCTCGTCGCTCTTGGGCATCGGGTCGAAGGCGATCCAGCCGAGCCCGTCGAAGTAGACCTCCGGCCAGGCGAGCGCGTCACCCGCGGTGACCGGGCCGCCCGCGGCGGGCGCGGCGAACCCGACGACGACCCGGCTGGGCAGGCTGGTCAGGCGGGCGAGGACCGCGAACGCCGCGGCGAACTGCTCGGAGGTCCCCCGCTGCCCGCCGAGGTCGCGCCGGCCGAACAGGAAGTGCCCGATGTTCGGGTACGCGTGCCCGCTCGGCGAGTCGGCGACGTGCCGGTAGTGCTCGGCGAGGAACCTCTCGATCGCCACCGCCCGGTCGTAGGCCGCTCCGTTGCCCTCGGCCAGGTGGTCGGCGAGTTTCTGCACCTGTGGGGGCGCGCCCGGCCCGACGGTCAGGTAGCGGACCATCGCGTCCCCGGACGGCGCCTCGGCGACCGGCAGCCGGTTCAGGTCGGGTTTCTGCACTTGGGAGACGGCCGTGTAGCGCAGGCCCTCGCTCAGCGGTTCGGGACAGATCAGGGTGCCGGAGACCGCGTCGTAGGCGACCCGCGCCCCGGTGATCCGGGTGGGTGTGGGCACGGCCGGGAGCAGCCGCCCGGTCAGCCCGGTGATGGTGATCCGCTGCTGTGTCTCGGTGACCTCGGCGCCGGCGGGCGTCTCCGGCGACGGCAGCACCCGCCCGGCGTTGCGGTAGAGCCCTCCGACCTTCCAGGTGACACCGTCGTAGTCGGACAGGACCGCGAGCCGCAGCCGCACGGCCCGGACGGCCGCTTCCGGCGCCGGGGCGGCGGGGGCAGCGCCGGGCTGGAACTCCAGGAGCGGCTGCGAAGGGTCGAGGGCCCATCCGGAGATCCGGTTCAGCGGGCTCTCGTCCAGGCTGTCCACGCGGGGCGGTTGCACGTACCGCCGGGGGTCGACCGGCGTCGCGGTGACGCGGTCGCTGACCCACGGGCCGGCCGCCGCGATCACGGCGGCGAGGATCAGCAGGCTCGCCGCCGCGCCGCCGAGCGCCCGCACCCGTACCGCCGTGTGGGTCCCCGCGCCGGGCGCACCGGAGGCGACGGCCAGGGCGGCCCCGGCCAGCCCGGCGAAGGCAAAGGTGAGCCAGGTCGCCGCCGGCGCGTTCGGGCCGACCACATAGACGGCGCCCCCGTAGACCGCCGCCGGCGGCAGGCAGCCCAGCAGCACCCGCCCGCCGCGGACGGCGGCTTCGGTGGCGGCGAGCCCGGCGATCCAGATGGCGGCCACCGCGATCACCACGGTGTCCGGGGCCGCCTCGACCGGGATCATGGCGGTGAGCAGGCGCGGAATACCGTTGGTGAGCGCGTCACGGGCGACCTCGACGGTCAGCCCGGACTCCCCGGCGGCCAGGTGCAGCGCGAGCGCCAGATAGCCGCCGAGCAGCGTCGCCGAGAGCGGCGCGACCGTCCACGACGGCAGCCGCCGCGCCGCTACACCGACCCCGACCGACCCGGCCGCCGCGCCCGCGGCGAGCCGGAACAGCAGGTCGTCGGCGAAGATCCGGCCCAGCACGGCTCCGGCCAGCGTCAACATGCCGACGAGCGCGAGCGGCACGACGGCGGCGCGGACATGTCTCACCATCCACGCACCCCGTCCCACGCGGCGGCGAACTCGGCGCCGTCGGCGGCCTCGATCACCAGCAGGCGGTCCGTGGGCGCGGTCGGCGACGAGTCGCGGTCGCCGAGCACACCGGCAAGGGCCACGGGGTACGCCCCCCGCAGCCCACTGACCGCGCCGAGGTCGTTCCGTCCGCCCGGCCCGGTCAGGAAGATCAGCGTGTCGCCCAGTTTCTGGGCCCGCAGCCGCCGCAGGGTGCCGTCCAGGTCGCCGTCGCCGGGTTCGGCCTCGGTGAGCACGTCCAGGTGTGGCCCACTCGTGGCGGCCGTGACCAGGTGCAGGCTGACCGGCAGGTCCTCCCGGACGGCGGCGGCCACGATCGACGCCGCGGCCTCGCAGGCGTCCTCGAAACTGTCGCCGCGGTGGGCGGCGGCCCGGTCGTCGAGGAGCACCACGATCGTCGGTTCCGCGGTGTCGAGCTGTTCCCGGACCATCAGCTCGCCCATCTTCGCGCTGCTGCGCCAGTGCACACGCCGCAACTCGTCCCCGGGCACGTACTCCCGCAGCGTGTCGAAGGCGACCGTGCCGTGCGGCACCTTGTCGGCCCGGCCGTCCAGGCTGCGGGTCAGGCCGGCGGGCACCGCACGCAGCGGGTGGATGCGCGGGTGCACCCGGACGATGGTGGTCTCGCCGTAGCCGCGGGCCAGCGTGATCAGGCCGAGTGGGTCACGCCGGGTGACGTGCAGCGGCCCGATCGGCACGAGGCCCCGCCGGTGGGTGGGCACCGGATATGCCGCGACGGTGTCGTGGCCGGGCCGCAGCCGCAGCAACGGGACGTCGACGGTCGTGCTGCCGCACCGGTCGGTGGCGATCAGGGTGGCCGCGCGCACCCGGCTGGTGTTGCTCACGGTGAGGGTGACGGCGGCGGGTTCACCGCGGCCGACCCGGTCGGGGTCGGCGACGCGGGTGACGCCGAGACGTGGCCGCCAGAACGCGAACACCACCGCCGCGACGACGGCGGCGCCGGCCGCCGCACCGAGCAGGGCCAGATCGGGATAGCCGTAGCGGAACCCGGCGGCGAGCAGCGCCACGGCGGCGAGGCACAGCCCGACGCCACGGGCCGTCACTCCGCTGCGGGTGCCGGCCCGGCGCCGCCCACCCCCGGGCACCACGCCGGGACCACCCGGCCCGGACCGGAACACCGCGCCGAGACCGCCCAGCTCGGACCGGAACACCGCGCCGAGACCACCCAGCTCGGACCGGAACACCGCGGCGACACCGCCCGGCGTGGACCGCGCACGCCGGGAGGCGGGGGTACCGGTGCCGTCGGGACGGATCACGCCGGGACGTGCTGGTCGGGCAGCGGAACGGGCACCGACCGCAGCGCGTCGGCGAGGACCTCGGCGGCCGTCACCCCGCGCAGCTGGGCGTCGGCCGACAGCAGCACCCGGTGCGCGAACACCGGCTCCACCAGCGCCTTGAAGTCTTCCGGCAGCACGTAGCCTCGGCCGTTGACCAGCGCGTACGCCCCGGCGGCGCGGGTCAGCGCGATCACTCCACGGGGGCTCACCCCGACCCGGACCTGCGGGTGGTTACGGGTGGCGGCGGCCAGGCGCACGGCGTACGTGTAAAGAGGGTCGGCGATGTGGACGGCCGCGACCATCCGCGTCATCTCGCCGATCATGGCGGTGTCGGTAACCGCTTCCAGCGTGTCGGGTGACCGGAGCGCCGCGCCGCGCAGCACCTCGATCTCGACGTCCTCGGACGGGTAGCCGACGGAGAGTTTCACCAGGAACCGGTCGAGCTGCGCCTCGGGCAGGCGGTAAGTGCCGTCCATCTCGACCGGGTTCTGGGTGGCGACCACCAGGAACGGCTGCGGCACCGGGTGCGGCACGCCGTCGATCGTGACCCGCCGCTCCTCCATCACCTCCAGCAGCGCCGACTGGGTCTTCGGCGACGCCCGGTTGATCTCGTCGGCGATGACCAGGTTCGCGAAGACCGGGCCGGGGTGGAACTCGAAGCCCCGGTTGGCCTGGTTGAAGACGGTCACGCCGGAGACGTCGGAGGGCAGCAGGTCAGGGGTGAACTGGATGCGCCGCCACTGCCCGCGGATCGACGACGCGAGCGCCCGGGCCAGGGTGGTCTTGCCGACGCCGGGCACGTCCTCCAGCAGGACGTGCCCCTGCGCGAACAGCGCGGTCAGGGTGAGCCGGACCACCTCGGGCTTGCCGAGGACGACGGTGCCGATCCGGTTCGCCAGCTCGGCGGCGACCTCGGCGAATCCTTGGACGTGCGCGGGGGTCAGCACGCCGGCAGGTCCGCCAGGTCGTCTCCACCCTCGAGGTTCAGCCACGCCCACGGGATGTAGTTCTTGCCCTCGTAGTTCACCTGAATCCACCACGTGCTCTGCTTGTGCTTGTTGTAGACGTACGAGTCGACGTCTTCACCGGCCTTCTTGCAGTACGCCATCAGTCGGGTGCCGTTCTTGACCCAGCCGGCCTGCTGATCGTTGTCCTGCCGGGTGACCTTGAAGATCTCGTTGCCGTTGCGGGCGTTCTTCACGTCCTCGTCGCAGTACGTCTTCTGGTCGCCGCTGTCGCCGTTGATACAGGTGGCGATGCCGTAGAGCGCGTCGGTGGTCTTGGCCATCGACCCGGGGACGCTGCCGGCCGCGTTCTTCGCGGTGACCGTGAACGTGTAGGCGGTGCTCGGCTTGAGCCCGGTCGCGTTCAGCGACGAGCAACTGCCGGTGGAGCCCTTGCCGCCGTCGCTCACGGTGAGCGTGCACGTGGTCGTGCCACCACCGTTGTTCACCGCGAACGTCACCTTGGCCGTGTTGAAGGTCGGGTCCACCGCGGTCATGGTGACCGTCGGAGCCGCCACGGTACGCGCGGTCGCCGTGCCCGCCGGCCCGGCCCCGGCCTCGTTGACCGCCGTCACCTCGACCGGCACCGTGGCGCCGTTGCCGAGCCCGGTCAGCGTGGTCGAGACGCCGGTCACGTCGGTCTCCTTGCCACCGGCCTTCACCACGTACTTCGTGATCGGGCGCCCGTTGTCGGCCGGCGCCGTCCAGGTCACCGTGACCGCTCCGGCCGTGCCCGCCACGGTGGCCGCCTCGACGCCCTCCGGACGGCCCGGCACGCTGAACGGCACCACGCTGTTGCTGACCGCGGACGCCTTCGAGCCGGCGCCCGTCTCGTTGATCGCGACGACGGTGAACGCGTACTGCTTGCCGAACTCCAGCTGGTTCGCGGCCACCGTGAGCGTGGTCTCGGTCGCCTCGCCGATCGGCGCGGTGTTGCCCTCGGTGACGGCCGTCACCGCGTACCGCGTGATCTTGCGCCCCTGCCCGTTGGCCTCCGGCCAGGTCACCGCGATGGTGCCGTCCGGTTTGGCCTCGGCCACCGGCGTGCCCGGCGGGTCGGGGACCTCGGCGGTGGGGATCGCCTCGTTGCTCTCGCGACCCGGGCCGTCACCCTTGCGGTTGACCGCGTGCACCGTGAACTTGTAGGCCTCGCCGTTGGTCAGCCCACCGACCACCAGGGACCGCTGGTCGGCGCCGACCTGGAAGGTGCGGCCCGCCCCGGCCACCACGTAACGGCTGATCGCGGCACCGTTCTCGTCGGCGGCCTGCCAGGAGACCCGGACCTCGGCGTTGCCGGCGGCGGCCCGCACACTGCGCGGCGCGCCCGGTTTCTCGACCGGCGGCTTCCTCGGCTTCTGCTCTTTCGGCGGGGTCACCGGAGGCGCCGGCACCGGGGGCGGGTCACCACCGACGACCTGGTCGGTGTCCTTGTCGACGGTCCGGACGGTGTGCCGGTCGTCGACGACGCGGGCGGTCGTGGCGCCGGGGGCGTTGATGAACAGGTGGTTCTCCCGCACCTCCAGCTCCAGGTCACCGCCCGGTTTCTGGATGTCGATCGGCTCCTTCGGCTGGCCCGCCGGATCGAAGACGTGCACCGTGCCGTCGTCCTCCGGCACGTAGAGGTAGCCCGCGTAGGTGACCGCGGTCCGCACCTCGCCTCCCTCGCCGGGGACCGTGACGTCACGCACCCCGTCCTTGCCGACCGTCCAGACCCGCCGGTCGTCGGGCACCGTGACCGCGATCGTCTCGCCCTCGGTGCGGGCCGGCAGCTCACCCGGACCGGTCAGCGGCAGCGTCGTCGGCTGCCCGGCGCCCTTGTCGTCCACCCTGGTCAGCGCATTGGTGGTGCGGTCCAGCACGGCGATGCCCCGGTCCAGGGCGGTGACCGCGAGGTCGTGGCTGGGCGCCGCGACCGAATCGGTGCGCAGCCGTGACGCCGCCGTCTCACCCGGATCGATCGCGGTGACCGTGCCCTCGGTCGGCGCGGCGACCCACAGCCGCCCGGCGCCGTCGAACACTCCGCCGCTGATGCCTGGCGGGAACTGCAGCGGCTCCCCCACCGGCTGCAGGCTTGACGGGTCGACCTGCTGCACCTTGCCCTGCACCGCGTCGATCACGAAGGCTGATTTGTCGTGCAGGGCCACGGTCACGCCGATCCCCGGCTGGGTCTGCTGTTTCCAGTAGACCTGCAGGTCGGTGAGGTCCATCGAGGCGACCGAGCCGGTCTGCACGTCACGCAGCAGCACGAAACGGTCACTCTGGCTCACCTGCACCTGATGCCCGCGCGCCTGGGTGGCGTCGGCACGGGTCTCCACCCGGGCGCTCGACCCGTTGATGCGGGCGAGCTCACCCTTGCCCTTGCTCCACACCCAGGACGAGGCGTCGAAACTGGCGAGCGCGTCGTCGGCCGCCCCCAGCCCGCGCACCGTCAGCCCCAGGCCCGCGGCCAGCACGACCACGGTGGCCATCGTGACCAGTTGGCCCCGGCTGGGCAGCCCTCGCCTACGCCCCGCCACCGTGGTGGCGTCATTGCTGGTCACTGCGGCCGTCCTCCCCGTCGAGCTGGTGTCTCCGCCGTCTCCGCCTCAAGGACGCAGGCCATCATAGGGAAAGCGAGGCCGACGTCGATACCCGGTCGTCTCGCCTGTGGACGATCAGTTGCGCTTCGTACACACCTGGTTAGAAGTGGCGTAACGATCCGTTGAATAGATCGCAATCACTGTGAAGCAGTACTGGAGGCCCGGATTCAGTCCGGTGACACGCGCGGCGACCTTGCCCAGCCCCACGTTCGAGGCCGGCTTCAGCTGCTGCCCCTCCTGCGCCATCATCACCACGAACGGGACCTTCCCACCCGTCGGATCCGACCACGTGACCGTCACCACCGTGCCGTCGTCGTCGAGCCTCACCCCCGACGGCGGATCACCCGCCAGCACCGGCCCGGTCGCCGACACGGTCACCTGCGGCTGCGGCGGAGGCGTCACCCCCGGTTGCTCCCGTTTCACCAGCACGACGACCAGCACACCCACCGCGATCACCGCCATCAGCGTCGCGACGACGGTCAAACCCACCGCGAGCCCACGCCCGCGGGCCGGTCGCTCCTCAACCCTTTCCGGCGGGTACGGGTGACCCACGCCGGCCGGAAGCCCTCCCTGCCAGCCCGGGTGGACGTCGGGCTGCCCCGGCCAGACCCCGGGATGCCCGGGGTGGGGCCCCTGCTGGCCGACCGGATAGCCGGACTGCGCGGTGCCGTATCCGGCCTGTCCCGGATGACCGCTGGTCCCCGCATATCCGGGGTGCCCGCTGTGGCCGGGCGGCGCTTGCGGCTGGCTCTGCTCCACTCGCCTGTAGCCCTGCTGGCCTTGCCCCTGGCCCTGCTGGGCCTGCCCGTAGCCCGGCTCGCCTTGCCCCTGACCCTGCTGAGCCTGCCCGTAGCCCGGCTCGCCTTGCCCCTGACCCTGCTGGGCCTGCCCGTAGCCCTGCTCGCCTTGCCCTTGCCCCTGCTGGGCTTGCCCATGGTCCTGCTGGGCTTGCCCATGGTCCTGCTGGCCCTGTCCATAGCCATGCTGGGGAGGGGCCTGACCCTGCTGCGCTCGCTGATGGTCCTGCGATGTCTGCGCCTGGGCCACCTGTTCCGCGCCATGGCCGGACAGTGGGGCGCCGTGTCCCGGTCGCGTCTCGGTGCGCTCGGGTTGGACACCCGCGTACCCCGCCTGCGCCTGCTGATGGCCGGTGGCCTGCCCTTGCTGCGGGTGGGCGGGCTTCGCCGTACCGCGATCCTGCTGTTGATATCCCTGCTGTTGGTGTTCGGCGCCTTGCCGTTGCTCGGGGATTCCCGGTCGATATACGCCGCTCTGCCGCTGCTCAGCGACTCCGGGCTGATGTACGCGGCCCTGCCGCTGCTCAGGGACTCCGGGTTGATGCGCGGCACCCTGCCGCCGGTCCAGGATCGGCGGGGGGTTTGGCGCACTGTCCCACGGGTTGCCCATCGGGCTGTTGGGTTGCCGGACCGCCGCCACCGGCGGGGTGACGCCGCCGTCGGCGGGCCCCGTCGGTGGCATGGGGCGGGCCACCGGAAACACATCGGTCGGCTGATCCATCGCCGCCCGCACATCCGGTCGGGCTGTCCGCCCGTGCTGGCCCTGGCCCTGGCCATCATCCGGAAGAGTCGACTTCACCGGCCGCTGGACGAGCGGGACATCCGGATCCGGCCGGGCGGTCCGCGCCTGCGGCAGCGGCGGAGGTTGAACGACCGTGGCGTTCAGATCCGCCCGGGCGATCTGCGCCCGCTCCACTGCCGGCGGGGCAATGTTCGCCCGTTCCACCACCGGGGGCGGCTGGACCGCGCCGGTCGACGGATGAACGACCGGGGCCGGGCGGTCGACGGCGACGGGCCGCTGGACCGCGGGAACCACCGGAGGGACCGGCGGATCCGCCGGAAGACGCGGGGACGGCGGCGCAGGCCGTACCGCCGCGTTTGAAGGGTCGTCGCCGAGATAGGCCCGAGCCCGGACGACAAGATCATGCCCGCCGCCGAGCGTCGCCGGCCCGTGCTCGGCCACCCGGCCGAAAGCCTTACGCGCCTCATGCCGGTTGCCCAGTTCCTCAGCGACAACCCCCAGATCATGCGAAATATGCAGCATGACCGGATCGCCGTCACCGAGCCGCCACTGCCCCGCCGCATAGGCGTCCTCGAGCATCCGGCGCGCACCCATCGGATCGTCCGTCCGCAGATAGACGCCCGCCAGTTCCCGCTGGGCGGTGAGGACGTCGGGGTCGTCCTCACCCAGGTTCTCCCGCCCCAGCTCCACCGCGCGCTCCAGCAGCACCTGAGCCGGGTCGAGATCACCGGAGGCGATCAGCGCACGCGCACGATCGAGGGCTGGGGTGAGGGGGGACTGCTGAGGCACGCCCGCCATGCTGCCCGTTCCGCTCCCCGGGCGCCACACGCGATCCCACCGGCCCGCCCCGACCCCCGCTTCGACCCCCTGCCCGGGCCGTATATAGTTCTGTCCGTGCAGCCGACAAGGCAGCCGAAACCCAGGTGAGAGCCAGGGCGACGGTCCCGGTAAGCTGAACACACCCGGTCCGGGTGGCGGAATGGCAGACGCGCTAGCTTGAGGTGCTAGTGCCCTTAACGGGCGTGGGGGTTCAAGTCCCCCCTCGGACACACATTAAGCACACGGCCGAAGTCGTCAGAGACGACCTCGGCCTTCAGTGTTTCTAGGCCGGGTCGGTAGGTCATCCGCAGGCCGATACGGCTGTAAAGCTCCGCCTTGTCACGGGATCGGCGGCGCGCAGGACGGTCAGCAGGCTGCCGAGGCCGTCGATTTTCGCCGTGATCTGCCCCTCGTTGAGCTGTTGCGGTGGCGCCGCGCTCAGGCGCAATGCGGCTGGTCGCGTTGTCTCGTTCGGTTGAGGTCTCGCTGCTCCAGGACGCGATGAGTGTCGGGTCGCCTCCGGCGTCGAGGGCGGCCCGGTAGCGCTTGATCTTGGTGTCGCAGTCCTCGATCGTCTGCCGCAAGTGACGGGTCCGGTCGGCGCCCTGGTGCTGGGCGAGTTCGGCGCGGTAGTGGGCGTCGGCAAGTCTGTGCCATTCAGGGCTGCCCGACGCCGCCGACACCCGCACGTCTGACGGCGGTGACATCCGAGTCTGCGGAAGCTGCGCGGGAACCACCGGAGTTAGTGAGGGCTGGAGGGCCCGCCGCTGCTGACCCGTCGTGGGCTTGACCCGTTTCGACGGACAGGGCCGACGAGTTGATCTTCAGGCTACCGTTGGGGATGGGTAGCAGACTCCCGAGCCTTGTTCCCTGACCGCCCCTACATCTACCCCGAGGACGGACAGCAGGGCGGACAAGGTCGGTGGGCGCATACCAGCCCATCACCGACCGCACCGACCGCACCGACGCCTCCGGGCACGTCGCAGGCGGGCGGGAACCGCCGGTCGCCGATCGTGTACGCCGCCATCATGGCGAGCTGGCCGCCCGCCTAGTCGCCGGCGATCGACACGTTCGACGCCGCGGTGCCGTGCCGGATGGCCGCCGACCGGATCCAGCCGAGCGCGCACTTCACATCGCCCACCGCGTCCTGCCAGCGAGGCGGCGGCGCGAGCCGGCAGTCGACGGAGTAGACGGTGATGCCTTGGTCGGCCATCCAGCCGAACCACGGCGCGCTGTCGGCACGAATGCCGAAACTCCATCCGCGACCGTGCACGTAGAGCAGGGCCGGCCGGCTCGGCGCCGGGTCCGGGGTAGGTAGACGTCGACGCTCAGGCCGGGCGCGTACGACTCGGTGGCGGTGGGCGCCGCGGCAGGGGCCGGCGTGAAGTGTGCCGTCCAGTGCCGATCCACGACGCGCCACCGGGCCGATGGGCGCTGATCTGGCGGACCGCCGGGGTGACCGAGATGATCCTCGACTTCGTCCGGGCGGCCCGGGAGGTCGGCCCGGTCGCCCCGAACACCGATTGAACAGAGGGCTGGACAATGCCGGAGAAACGCGAACCGCCCGCCGCGGATATGCGGCGGGCGGTTCGATCGGTGCGTTACCTCAGGAGATGGCCACGTCGTCGTAGTAGTGACGCAGAATCGACTGGTAACTCCGGCCCGCGTTGGCGAGATCACGCGAGCCGTACTGCGACATCCAGTCCCCGCTCACCCAACCACCGCACGCCGTCGTGGTCGCACAGTAGTGAGCCCGCAGGATGCTGCCGTTCCGGGTCATCCGGGTCGACCAGGTGCGGTCCACAGCGGCCGAGGTCGAGGACACCGCCGACGACGGCTTGTAGACCTGGTCGTTGGTGTTGTCCGCGACGTCGTAGCACTGCCCGCCCGGGGTCTTCCGAGTCGAATGCAGCGCCCAGTACCAGGCGTAGCTCTTGACCGCCATGGCGCCGGCCTCCAGCGAGGCGTCCGGCCAGCTCGTCACCCACTCGTTCGGGAGGACGTTCTTGACGTACGTCTTGAAATCGACCCGGTCGACCCGGCCGAGACCGACCCGGTAGACCAGAATGCTGGTCGGCAGCTTGCTGTTGGTGCCGTCGGTGGTGCAGCTCCCCGTCGATCCGAGGAACTGGTGCGAGGCGTTGTTGTTCTTCAGGGTAGCGTTCAGGTTGCCCCTGGCTCCGGCCGCGAAGTCCTGGCTGGCCCCGCCGAAGTTGCTGTTGAAGTAGACCCGCACGGTCTTACCCGTGCGGTTCCATACCGACGCGGCGTTGTTCTTGACGCAGACGCCCTTGCCGTTGCCTTCGCTCTTGAATTCGTAGCAGGACGGCTGGGTGGCGCCGTAGTCCTCGATCGACTCGTCGAAGTCCGAGAGCGATCCCTCTTGGCCACTGTTGTAGTAGTAGCAGAACTCGCCGCTGTTGCATTCGCCGTCACGGTCGGCGGCGTACGCCGCACCCGGTGCCACCGCAACGCTGACGAACGCTGCCACCATGACGGCCAGAATGCCGGGAACCCTCTTCAGCATGCTCATCGCTCGTTGTAGCCCTGGGAACGCCAGAACGCGCTCGGGTCCGGGTTGTCCAGGACGGGGTCGCCGACGCTCTTGGACGCGTGGGTCTGCTCCCCGTTGCGGACCTCGACGTGGGTGTGTGCGGCTGAGCTGGAACCCACGCCGCGCCACGACTCGTCGGCGATGAGTTCGCCCCGGCTGATGGTGTCACCCCTACTCACCCCTGCCTTCGGCGCGGTGTGCAGGTAGATCACCGTCTTGTTCAGCGAGGCGTTGTAGATGGCGATGGTGGACAGTCCGCCGCTGCCGGTGGAGCCATGGACGACGTTGGTGACCCTTCCGGACACCAGGGCGTACACGTCCGAGCCGATGCTGCGAGCAAAGTCGATGCCTTCGTGTCGGCCCGGGGTGGTCTCGTAGCCGTCGAATCCGGCCGTGATCCTGCCGCCGTTGGCCTTGTACAGCGCGTCCGACAGGTCGGTGCGTGCTCCGGGGCCGAACTCGTGCGAGGCGTTGTTGTTCTTCAACGTGGAGTTGAGGTTGCCTTTCGCCCCGGCCGCGAAGTCCTGGCTGGCCCCGCCGAAGTTGCTGTTGAAGTAGACCCGCACCGTCTTATCCGTGCGGTTCCATACCGACGCGGCGTTGTTCTTGACGCAGACGCCCTTGCCGTTGCCCTCGCCCTTGAACTCGAAGCACTCCGGCTGGCTCGCGCCGTAGTCGTTCTCCGAGGCGGCGAAGTCCGAGACGGACCCCTCCTGGTTGCTGTTGTAGTAGTAGCAGAACTCGCCGCTGTCGCAGTCCCCGTCCCGCGCTGCCGCCGACGCCGGCGACGAAAAACCCAGGATGGAGGTGGCTACGGCGAGCGCGGTGCCGGCGACGGCCAGGCCCTTACGGATGTTCATGACGTCCTCTCTCGGACAAGTGAGGGATGGGGGCGGATCGGACCGGATGTGGTCACTGAGCGCGCTGGTACTGCTCCCAGGTCTTGATCGGGACCCGCGGGCCGTCGTCCGGGCCGCGATTGGCCAGGCCGTTGAGGCCGAGGTAGTAGTCACCGACCTGGTGCTGCGCCTGGACGGACAGGTCGGTGTCGTTGATCGCGTTGGCGTGGATGTGCCACGGCCAGTCGCCCTGACTTGGGCTGCGCACCCAGGCGGCGAAGCCGACCTGGCGCAGGGCCTTAGCGACCGCGGTGCGCTTGGCGGCGGTCATCCCGGTGACCGAGATGTCCACCACGCCGCCACCGTCGTGCGTGCCGGCCGACGTCGGGTCGCCACCGGGGTTGTAGGAGCCCTGGTCGAGCACGACCTTGAAGCCGAGCAGCCGCTCCGCCTCGGTAAGCATCGCCTGCGTGCGGGCGTTGACGACGTAACCGTCACGCGCCACCTTCGCGCCGGGGCTGATCGTGTTGCTGACGGTGTACCGGTCCTGCCCGAGCTTGGTCAGCGACGTCGTTCCGGGCAGCCCGTTGGCGTCCAGGCCGGTGTAGCCCAGCGACCGCTGGTAGGCGGCGTACGCCGAGACGGTCTGGGTGCCGAAGTAGCCGTCGACCCACTGGGCGGCCAGCAGGTTCTTGGCCTGCAACGCCTGCTCCACAGCGAGCACGGACGCCTTCGCTCCCGGCGTCAGCGTGCTGTCAGCACGGCGGGGATCGATCTGGGCCGCCAGGACGGTGGCCTCCATGTTCACGACCGGCCGGGCGGCCGGCGCGGGGGGCGCCTGCGCTGGGCCGTCGGACGCCCCGGCCCATGCCTGGGCTGGGAGTCCGACAGCCATGCAGAGCGTGGCGAGCCCTATAGCTAACCGGCGACGGCGCATGATCGATCCTCCTCGTAGGTGATGAGTTCCGTTCGGAACGGACACCACCGTGCGAGAGGGGACCTACTGTTCGGTAGCCCCGTTTCCTGTCAGATCCGTCAGACCGTCGCCGACCTCGACGGATGCGGTGTTGTCAGTTTGGGCGGGACCGGGACTGACACCCGGAGCGGTGTTCAGGCGATGACGCTGACCAAGAGATACACCGGTCGGCGGCTGGGGAAGTAGGGCTGCCCGTGCTCGTCGACCATCTTCCAGCTCACCATGCATTTGCCCGGGCGGCTCGGTGCGACGACCGGGACAGTGATCATCACTTGCTCGCCGGGTGGCGTGTCGCCGGTCGCCACCCGCTCCGGCACCAGGCAACCACCCTCACCGGTGGGGTTCGTCGGCGCCAGGAAACGCTTGTGCCAGGCCACCTTTCCCACGTTCGCCAGCGCCCAGACCTCGTCGAAACGCTGGTTCACCTTCACCTTCACCTTCGCGCCGTCGGGGAACGTGATGTCGCCGACAAACCTGCTCGCGTCCCCAGGAATCAGCGAGTCAGAGAAGCTCGCCGAGGGTGACGGGGCCGCCATCGGCGTGCCCGAGAATCGGACCCGAATGACGATGCCCACCGCGGCCAGCATCGCCACCAGTGCCGCCGCCACCCCGGCGACGAGTCGCCGACGCCGAGGTGGCGTGGGCTGTTCGATGCTGTCAGAGGGCTCGCTGTCGAAATTCATTACACCCGCGTCTGCCGAGTTCAGGGGCTGTCAGACCGATCTGACACGGTTTTCGAGGTACCGAACAGCGGGTCTGTTCTCGCAGAGTGATCGAGCGTTCCTGAAGCGCTCACACCAAAGGAGACATGTTGAAGACCAGCATGGTCGGTCGGCTCGCCGCCGGCGTCACGGCCCTCGCCGCCGGCGCCACCACGATCGTCGCGGGCCCCACCGCCGCATTCGCCGCGGACGTGAACCCGAAGTCCGCCTCCGCTGTCTGCGGGTCCGGATTCAGCGTCGTCGACTCCTTCAACGATGACGGCTGGGCGTACGTCTACCTGCTCTACAACAGCCGCAGTGGCGAGAACTGCGTGGTGACCATGAAGCAGAAGAACCTCGGGACCAAGACCCGCGTCTCCGCGTGGCTCGAGACCGAGGACAACGTCAAGTCGGACCCCGGCAACTACGAGTACTACGCCGGCCCGGTCCGCCTGAAGGCGCAGGGCAAATGCGTCAGGTTCGGCGGGGAAGTCAAGGTCAACGGCCAGGTCACTTTCTACAGCAGCCCCTGGGGTCACTGCGGCTGATCGAGCCGGCACCTCGGGAAGCAGTGACGCGCGGTCGCCCCGAAGGGCGGCCGCGCGTCGGCGCTGCTCAGTTAACCTGTCAGCGGGTCGCCTTGACGGTGGCCGCCGAGCTGGTCGACCGGGTCACGGTCGTCGAACCGGCGTACGCCCTGTGATCTTGTAGGTGCCCTTGGCGAGGGGACCCAGATCCAGGACGGCCTTGCCCCTGCTGTCGAGACGGACCGTACGCACGATCTCGGTGGTGCTCCGGACCGCGACGATCCGCACCGTTCCGGCCGGGACGACCCCGGACGCGGTCGTCACCTGCACGGTGAGACGCGCGTTCTTGCCGGCCGGCCAGCTTGACGGTGACGTTGCCACCGGACAGGACACCGGTGCCGACAGCGGTGGAGCCGAGAAGCACCCGCCTCTTCCCCGAGGGCTTCGCCGACAAACCGCCGCTGACCGTCACCTGGCAACCGCGGCGGTGCCGTAGAGCAGCAGTGGGACGAGGGGTGACGTAGTGGGCGAGCAAACCTTGGAGCTGACGTGGGTGTTTAGGCCGAGCGAGGAGCGGCCCAGCGACATCCAAGTACTGGCGGGGGGTGCCGGTTCATGGGGCTGGGCCGCGGGGAGCCGACGGCGCGGTCGAGCTGCGCGACGGCACTTGTGTGCGTGCGACGCGAGCGGAACTGTCGGCTGAGTAGGGCGGTCCGCGATAGCGGCGAGGCACGACAGGGCCGCCGTATGCCCGGCAGCACTGTACCGATCGCCGCGAGCCTTCGATCAGCTGACGGTCACGACTTGAGCGAGCACTGCCCCCGCTACCAGGAAGGGCCCGAAAGGAAGCATCACGGCGCTCCCGCCGAATGAGCCATCCGCCTGCCACCACAGGGCCGCGCTCGCCATCGCAACCAGGCCGCTGGCGATCCACCACGGCTGCGGGCAGCGTCCGCATGCCGATCCGATACGCAGCCAGCCCCGTCCAGCCCTCGGTGAATGGACTCCCACAGGAGGCACAGGCGGTTTTGGCGCATTTCCCTAGACAACGGCCAGGCGGTGGGCGATCCTCGGCCAGCATGCCGCCAGCGCGCCGCTGACCACCGCCGCGGCGATGATCAACATTTCAGTAGGTTCGCTTCCGCTTTACGGACCGTCGGGGACAGTCACCACCACCGTTCCGTGGGCGAGTCCGGCTCCGACATGACACGGCGGCCACCGCGCACATCTGGCAGGGCCCGGCTGCTATCACATCACCCCACATTAAGATCAAGATCAACTATCCGCTGCACTCGCGGAAACTTTCTCTGGCGAGGACGAAGCCTCACAGACGACGCGAGCGGTCGTCATCAGCTCGCGCATCGTCCCACTGCGACCCTCTCAGCAAGGTTTCGGCCTGATCACGGCTCAGATCTTCCTGCTGTTCCTCGCGCGCTGTCAGCAGCACCTCATACTGCTCAGGGCTGAGGATCATAAGGTTGTCAAGGTCGTCCGGGATGTCATCGTCACGTCGGGGAGGCTTCTCAGGCACGGATAGCTCCAGGGTGAGGGACCACGCACGCTCAGCGGCTAACCGCGAGTTTCGCGACGGCGTGGCCCGTTGAAGAATGCACTCCATGGCGAACACCGACGCACGACTGCGCTGGCGGGAGCAGCAGCGTGCGAAGCAGCGTGGACGGCTCCATCCGGATGTCGCCCAAGGCGACCTTGAGGGATTCGCGTTGGTGCGTCCGGACGGATCCCTGACGGCTGAGGTCGTCCACGTGCAATGGATGGACAACCATCCAGCAGGTCCCGACACTCACGTAACGGTTTCGTTCGCAGACGGGTGCAACGTGGAGTTCGCGTTCGATACCCCCGTCGTGAAGGTCCGATCGGCCGACCTGCGGGTGGTGAGCCGAGACGACGTACGTCAGGCAGCGGCATCGGGATGGGGAGCCGACGCCGAGCGCTGGGATGAAGCCTGACTCGTCGCCTCCGGAACCTGCGAACGCACGCCGCGCGGCAAATGAGCGCGCCGCTGACAGCGCGTATTTTGGTATCACGCCCGCTGATGCCACCAAGGCCGTCCCGGCGGAGTCAGCGCTGGTACCCGCGTGGGTGGCCGGGGCCGAAGATCGAGGGGTAAGGCTTCAGGCGTTCCGGATGCTCTCGCTCCGCTGGAATTCAGACATGCTGATGGCCGGCTCGGAGTGAGTTTTCCTCACCGAGCGCCTTCACCAGCGGGTCGGGCAGCGCTATGGTGCCGTGTCCGAGGGTGGAGACCGTGGCGTAGACGATGCCGCCGGTGCAGACGGTCTCGCCGTCCCGACGAAAGGCAAAGTCCAGCGTGAAGCTCTTTCCGCCGATCCGGGACGTGCTGACCAGGACCTCGATTCGCTCGTGGCGTCTCACGCCTGCGGCGAAGTCCAGGTCGACGTGCACAACATGCACGTCGAACCCTAAATCGTGCCATTGCGCGTACGGAAGCCCTCGGTCTATGAAGAACGCGTCGACGGCCTCGTCGACATGGCTGAGGTACCACATGTTGAACATGACGCCTTGGCCATCGATCTCGTGGAAGCGAGGGATGAACGAGTAAACGGACACGACCGCGTTCTGTGTCGTCAAGACTTTCTCCTCAACATGAGTGTCACTGTTCCGCGCCGGGTGTGGTGGAGATCCTGATCTCGATTCAGGTCGCCAAAATATGCGCTTGCGTTCCCCGGCACGGTACTACCGGCGGACACTCCCTTCACGACGGTGATGGCGTGCCCGGGACCAGGTCATCGTCGAGGGGTCACCAGCGGCGTCCGGGTTGGAGAACACCACTGCCGGCACACTTGGGCGGCCATCGGCCCGCGGCGGCCACTCGCTGCCGACGAGTTGCGCACCGGTGATCGGTTCACGCCACGGCATGCCGCGTGCCGGCCGCTGAAATCGCGTCCAGACTTGGTGGGCCAGAACCCACCGGAGGGCGTCAGAATTACCTCAGGAGTACTGCCCGTGACGTCTCAGCACTGCTCGACCGCGATGAGGACGGTCTCGTCGCGCGCCTGGAAAACGTGGAACGCCCTGACGCCCGGCCGGTCCTTCAACGAGCTGAGCGGGGCACAGTCAAGATAACGACCGCTCGTGGCGACCACCGCCATCTCCGCCACGGAGTCGGCCTTGATCGTGTCCGGCAGCGGGGTGCCCCGGTCCGCGTAGACCTTTCTCATCAGGACCAGCGCTTCCTCACGGGTGAGCAGGCGCCCGTCCCCGTCGAAGGGCAGGTCGTCGAGTGCGGCGCGGACCGTCTCCTTCTGCGCGGCGGTCGCCTCGTCGGTGAAGAAGACCCGGACCTCGTACTGGTTGACCGGCACCTCGCGCCAGCCGGTGAGCAGCAGCACGGCCACGACGGCGGCCGCACCGGCCAGGGCAGACACCCCGGCGACGGCGAGGTGCACGCGTCGCAGCCGGCGCGGGGACGGAATCTCCAGAACCTCGGTCACGGGGTCCAGACCGTAGGGCTCCGGGGTGGTCACGAGCAGTCCAGCTCGGCGAGCGAGCCGTTGCCGCCGTGTGTCCGGGCGACGCGGACACTCTTCACACCGGCGTAGCCGTGCAGAGCTGACACGGTGGAACAGTCGAAGTCCCGGCCGGTGGCGGAGACTTTCAGGCTCTCGGGCAGGACCTCGGCCTTCACGCCGTCCAACATCGTCGTCTTGCCCTCGTCGGCCATCAGTTTGCGTACCCGTTCGAGCGCCTGCTCACGGGTCACCACGGTAACGCCCTGGTTCGCGGGGACCCGATCGAGGACGACACGGGCCGCGTCCCGCTGTGCCGTGGTGGCCTCGACCGCGAGCATCACGTTGATCTCGTAACGGTGGACCGGCACGTGCCGCCACCCGGCCAGCAGCAGTACACCCAGGGCCACGGTCCCGCCGGCCAGCACGGAGGCCGCGGAGACGACGAGGTGGACGGGCCATTCCCGCCGGGGTGGTGGCGGGGGCGCGACGGTATCGATCACGGTCGCCCAACATACCGGCCGGCCGAGACGGCGGTAGCCCGGGCCACCGCGGGCATGGGGATGAGCTTGCCGTTTAACCTTCAGCCCAACCCAGCGTCGCGCGGACCAGTCCGCTGCGTCATCAGCAGCGACTACGGTGAGTGCCAGAGATGAGCCGGGGCGGGTGGCGACGCACCAAGACCGCGCGTTCGCTGCGGCATGAGCGGACGTCCAGAGAGCGGCGATAAACCTGTCCTGCTTGTTCACCGATCATGAACCTCATGGACCTGGATGCCCTCAACGACCTCGATGGAGATGATCCTGAGATCCGGGTTCAGTTGGCCGTCCAGCCTGAAGCTATTGACGTCTTGCGAGACTATTTGGGGCGAACATTGACCTACAGCCGGTCCGACGCGCGGCCGGCTTCCTTGCGGCTGTGACCCCGCCGCGCGATGTCAACGGCTATGAGCGGATGTCCAGCGCGGTCGCCAACTGCTGTTCGACCGGGTCCGGCCGGTCACCTCGTATGATCCCCGCTGTGACTTCTGCGCCCAGCAACCTCTCTCCGCAGCAGCAGGCACTACTGGACCAGTGGCTTCCTTCCGCGACCGTCGAGAAGAACTACAGCTGGGGCTTGGTGGCAACCACTGTCCTCGAGATAGCCCACGCCGGGTCAAGATTCATCGTCAAAGCCGGCGGCGCCGATGACCATCACATCCAGCGAGAGCTTCATGCCCATCTCAACTGGCTAGACTCATGGACCAGCAGAGGCCGCGCACCGACTCTGGTGCATGGCAGCGCGGACGCGAAGCTCCTCCTCACCCGATACCTGCCGGGTGAACTGGCGCTCGGCAGCGAGCACGCCGAAGAGCCGTCCACCTATCGGCAGGCGGGCGAACTGCTGGCCTTGTTACACGCCCAGACTGTCGTCACGGACGACGACTACGAGAGGCGCGAGAACGAGAAGTCACTGGCCTGGCTCAGCAGACCACATCGGATCGCCGCGACCACCGTGGAGCGACTACAGGCGGAGATCGCCGCCTGGCCGACGCCGCCCGCGACCCTTGTACCGACCCACGGGGACTGGCAGCCCCGGAACTGGCTCGTCCACGACGACGTCGTGAGCGTCATCGACTTCGGCCGTGCGGCGATGCGTCCCCCATTCACGGACTTCGCCCGGCTGGCCGTCCAGGACTTCCGCCGCGACTCGAAGCTCGAGAGAGCCTTTCTCGACGGGTACGGGACCGATCCCCGCGACACGGCCGCGTGGTATCGCAACCGAGTCCGTGAGGCGATCGGCACCGCAGCGTGGGCCTACCGAGTAGGTGACGAGCCGTTCGAAGCCCAAGGACATCGAATGATCGCCGAGGCACTCTCGTCTAGACCTCAATGAGCCCCCAGGAACCGCCGCCGCCGAGCCGCCCGACACATGGCCATAGCGCGCGCTCATCGGTTACCAGCACGTCTGACAGTCCGGCGACCGGTCACCGAGCGTGATGACCCGGCGAATCATCCGCGCACGCTCGGCGGCCAGGTCAATACACGGGATCGGGTCCTGACGGCCTACTACCCGTATCGAACACGATCGCCTGCAAACCGGCAGCGAGATCCTCTACCGATCCGGACTGATGCAGCGCGTGGAACGCCTCGGAGGAACGATAGAAGGCTTGCACCGGAGCTACGCGTAGCCGGTGTTCGGCGAGAATCTGCGGAAACTGGTCGCGTTTCGCGGCCAGCCGCCAGTCCTGGCCGATACGTCTCTCGTCGAGCAAGGCCTGGATGACGATCTCCGGCGGGTGGCCGTGTTCGGCCAGCAGTTCGGCGTGACGAACGGTGCGCGGGTAGCCGAACAGCACCCAACGACCCGGCGAACGGGCCAACGTGTCCGCGACGAACTCGGCCAACACCTCGTCCGGTACCAGCTCGCCGGCCTGCATGTGGTTCGCGAACCGCTGGCCCCACGCCGTGCCGCCCTGTACCGCCGTTCGGCAGAGGTCTCCCACGTTGTAGGCATGGAGCCCCATGGCCTCGCCGAGCAGCCTCACCGCGGCCCAAGCGTCGAACACGCCGGGCTCCGTGATGACAGCGATCTTCCGCATGCTCTCGCTCTCCCGCTTCCCGAGAGTGCAATCTATCGATGACTCGCCCACATGGTCGGGCGCTGGCCCGAGCACCGCGACAAGGCGCGATCCGTCCATTCCACTCGGACAGCGCGGTCGACCCCTGACGCGAGCTTGGCGCGGCGGTGACACTGCGCAACGGGCGATCTGCGGCTGTTCCGGACGACAGCCTCAGCGTTGGCGGCAGGAATTCTCTAACCAATAAGCGGCTTGGACATCTGCTGGGTGAGGACCTGGTAGCCAAGTCGCTCATAGAGCCTGATCGCCGTCTTGTTGGCACCGAACACATTGAGGCCGAGACGGCTTACGCCACGTTGAACGAGCTCTCGTTCGGCAGCAAGCATCAAGCCCCGGCCGTACCCCTTGCCCCGATGCGCAACGTCGACCACAACGTTGTAGACCCATGCCGTGTCGGGGTGATTCGCCACGCCCGGCAGCGCGAGCCATATCCAGCCGATCCGCTCGCCGTCAGCCTCACCGATGTACAGCAGCATGTGCTCTGTCTCCACGCCATCCGGCAAGTACTGCTCATGCTGCCGCCGAGTTTCAGCCGCCACCTCCTCTTGCCGGGTCTGGCCGGTAGCGACCCTCTCGGCGAGGTAGCCGGCAAGCGCGGTGTTGATGACAGAGTCGAACTCGCTCGAAGTCATGGGGCGCAGCTTCACGGTCATATGCCGTATCTAACCCGAGAAGCGCCACAGAGCGATGTCCGCTCATCGGT
The DNA here is from genome assembly GCF_030009775.1 of Actinoplanes sandaracinus. GTDB lineage: Bacteria > Actinomycetota > Actinomycetes > Mycobacteriales > Micromonosporaceae > Actinoplanes > Actinoplanes sandaracinus. Next base: position 556,457 of record NZ_JASCTH010000001.1, read on the forward strand.
TCAGTTCAGGACGCCAGTTCAGAACGCCGGGTGACACGGAACTCCGGCCACGCAGTGTGACGGTTCGCCGCTGGCTGACGTGCCCGCTCGGCGGCAGATCCGGATGTTCGGTCGAGCGCTGCGGACGGCGGCGGCGAAGCGTTGCGCCGCATCCGCGTGATCACGCGGCCAAGGCTCGTCATCTGGTGTCGTAGGCGCTCCGCGCCTGCTCCACCGCCGGGAGGTGTGCGTCGGCCCAGGTGGCCAGATGAGCGAAGAGCGGACCGAGGCTGGCGCCCAGCTCGGTGATCTCGTACTCGACCCGGGGTGGCACTTCGGCGTAGTAGGTGCGCGCAACGAGCCCGTCGCGTTCCAGCTGGCGTAGCCGCTGTGTGAGTACCTTCGGGGTGATGCTGGTCAGCCGGCGCTCCAGCTCCACGAATCGCTGCCGACCGTGCTCATGCAGTGCCCACAGGATCGGGGTCGTCCACCGGCTGAACACTATGTCGACGACCGGCGCGACCGGGCACGCGAGCTCGGGGTCCGCTGATCGTTGCATGTGCCCTCCGCCACAAACCCATTACTTTCCTCTAGGTACCTACTATACGGAAGCTACTAGCGTCCCCTTCGACCGTGCGAGCGACGCGGTTGAACGGGAGACGAGACATGTTTGTCGTAACAGGAGCCACCGGGAACGTCGGCCGGACGCTGTTGTCGATCCTTGCAGGATCGGGTGCCGTGGTCACGGCGGTGTCGCGTGGACGACGCCCGGTCGCAGTACCGGACGGAGTTCGCTACCACCGCGCAGACCTCGAGGACCCGCAGAGCCTGCGCCGAGCACTCGCCGGTGCCGACGCCATGTTCCTCCTGGTAGAAGGCGCGGGCGCGAACCTTGACGGGCCCGAGATCCTCAACGTGGCCATCGCGGCCGGGGTGAAGCGGATCGTGCTGCAATCCTCACAAGCCGTCGGTACCCGACCGGGGGCGGCGTCGCACGCCCCGCTGCGCGCCATCGAGGACCAAGTACGCCAGTCGAGCCTCGGCTGGACGATCCTGCGCCCCGGCGGCTTCGCCTCCAATGCCTTCGCCTGGGCCGACTCGGCTCGGTCCGGCCGGACGGTGGCCGCACCCTTCGGCGACGTCGGCCTACCGGTGGTCGACCCCGACGACATCGCCGAGGTGGCCGCCATGGCCCTCCAAGGCGGCCACGACGGTCGTACGTATGAGCTGACCGGCCCGGCGCTGAGCACGCCACGCCAACGGGCTGCGGATCTCGCCGCCGCACTCGGCGAGCCGATCCGCTTCATTGAGCAATCGCCAGACGAGGCCCGCCGACAGATGCTGGCGTTCATGCCGCCGCCGGTGGTCGAAGGCACACTGGCGATCCTCGGCGCACCGACCGGACGCGAGCAGCGAACTAGCCCCGATGTTACGGAGGTGCTAGGCCGACCCCCGCGGCCCTTCGCCGAGTGGGCCGCACGCAACATCGACGCCTTCCGTTGACCCGTCGAACCACCCCACCGACTGATGACCGGCCGGCTTGATCGGCCGTCCGGTCATCGGCACGAACGTGTGTGGCGAGCGACGTGCCTCGGCGTCACACCGCGTGACCGCTCGCCATGAACTGACGCGGACGATCGGCGGCAGAAACGGATGCACGAGGGCGCGCCGCGGTCGGAGTCCGTGCCGCCTTACCGATTTATTCGGCGATCTTCTGGCGGGCGGCGATGGTGGCAGTGAGCAGTATTCGTCCGCGCGCATCTCGGCGTCGTCGTCACCGATACTCATTCCGGCTCGGTGCCGGGAGGCCACGAATCGATCCAGCCGATCGAGCACCGGCCGCGCGTGCGACCCCATCGCGGCGAGGACCCGCAGCGCTTTGGGCCCGTACAGGTCGTCGGACAGGTACTGCGGTAGAACCTCCAGCAGTTCAGCGGCAACCGCAGGACCTTCGTGGAGCCATAGAGCGCCGGCCGATTCCAACTGCCCGAATCCGGGAGCCCGGAACAGGCTCCGCAACTGCTTGTGCTGGCGGGTGGTGAGCCCGCCGTGCTCGGCCAGCCAGCTCAACAGCGCTGCCGCGACTCGGCCTCGACGAAGTTCCTCCGGCCGGCCATCGAGATACTGTTCGGCCACCGCCCGGTCCGAGGTGACTCTGAGAAGGGCGAGCGTCGCGCCTTGCAACGGGTACTGCCGCAACGACGCGGCCGCGGCTGCTGCGGCTGGCCCGATCCGTCCCAGAACGTAGATCGCGCAATCCGGAGTGTCGTTCTCGGCCCCTTCGAGCCTGGCGACAAGTTCCGGCACCGCGGCAGCAGCGGCCGGACCGAACGCGGCCAGTACCCGCATCGGCAGTCCCGGCTCGCACGAATCCGGCAGCGCGGCCAGGATCTGCCGGGCGGCGGCCACCGGCGCCCGGGGATCGGCGCCCGCCCGGGCAACCGCCCTGAACGCCTCAGCCAGGCGGGGCTCCTCGCCGCCGGAGAGCATCAGGCGGACCAGACGCGGCACCGCCCGCTGGTCGCCGACGCTACCCAGCGCGGTCGCGGCTACCGCACCGAGCTCAGGCTCATCCAGTACGGCGGCCAGTTCGTCGGCGGCCAGGCGAGACGCGGTCAATGAAGCCGCCACCGCGTGCAGCGCCGCCGACCGTACCTCGGGAATGTCGTCCTGCAGCAGGCCGGTCAGTATCGGCGTCACCCGGCCGGGCGCGACGCGCCACTCACGCATCGCCGCGAGCGCGATCCGTACGCCTTCGTCCTTGACCTGTGGGCTCTCGACCCGGTTTGCCAGCCGTTGCGCCCAGGCGTAGCAGTCCTGTTCCCGATCGAGGCCGGTCAGCGTCCGTGCCCAGCGCTCCCCTGCTGTCAGCGAAAGGGGAGACCCTGGCGCGTTCAGGACTCCGGCGCAAGATTCGAGGTCGACGCGGATCGCCGCGTCCAGCGCCGGCCGGGCCGCCGGATCGTCTCTGCTGAAGGCCGCGACATTGGCCAGTAGCCGGACGGCCGGAACGGGATCCGACCGCAGGCTTTCCAGGATGGCTTGATGCCGCGCGACTCGGTGCCACGGTATGGCATCCACGAAGGCGATCCGGACGACCGGATCGGTCGAGGCGTTCAACGCTGCCAGGGCGCGCTCAGGTTCGGCGGTGTCGACCAGTAGTTTCGCGGCGGTGCGCCGCACTTGCGGATCTTCGTCGTCCAGGGCCGACTCGGCGGCGTCTGCCGCCAGGGGCCAATGCGGTTTCTGGAAGGACAACTCGTACAGCAGCTCGAAGACGGTCCGCCGAGCCGACAGGCGGCGATCGGTCGTGAAGGTCAACAGGCGCCGGACCATCGGCCCGTCCCGGTCAGCCTTGACCCAGTAGAAGATGTGTGCCCGCGCATCGCTGCCAGGGACCAGAACATCACCCGAGACGATGCCGGCTTCCAGCCATCCCCAGTCGCCCAGCGGCGACACCAGGGCCGGCCCCTTCACTCTGCGAGGCGCGGGGCGCCCTTCCAGTACGTCATGGACCTGATCTTCACTCACGAGCATTCCAGCTCGCAACGCGTATCCGCTTCTCGGCACGTCCGGACCTCGGGCGGCACAGGGCAATGGTCACACAGTGTAACGACTCACGCTCGGGTCACGGCGCACGGACGGCGGCAGTTGAGTGCACGTTGCGACACCGTGGCACGCAGTAGGGTTTCTGCCTACCATTCGCGCCACTCGTCGGTCATCTCGCTTCGATCTATTCCGGCTCGTGAGGCCACGGCGTCGAGATCAGCACCCGCCTCCGTGAGGGCATCGTCGATGTACTGGGACAACTCTTCCCGCTCGCCGGTTTCGATCAGCTTCCACCGCTCGCTCACGGAGTTGAGAGCGGTGACAACATCCTTGATCGATACCCAGACATCATGGTGGCTGCTCAGGTCCACTCTTTCGATCCTGCGCTCAAACAGCGTCAGGACCGCATCGACGTCGGCCGTGAATGCTGCCGGGAAACAGCGCAGAGCCCACGCATCCTCGCTGCCGGGATCGAGTGACCCGGCCGCGACAGCCGCCTCTTGCTCCTCCAGGAACTGCCGCCAGTCCTTCGTCGGGCGCTGAGCCACGGTGCCAGCGTACGACCCAATCCAGTGCATCTGTCGAGCTTCGGGCACCCATGCCTTCTGAACTGCGGTCGCGCACCGCTCGGTTCGCGGCAGAAGTGGGAACCCAAGTGTTGCCGCCGTCGCCCTACGATGGGCCGGTGAGCGAGGAGATCGATCAGGCCGGCCGATCCGTGGTGCGCATCGTCGACTACGACCCCGCGTGGCCGAAGCGTTTCGCCGAGATCGGTAGCGGGCTGCGCCGGGCGCTCGGCGATGTGGCACTGCGCATCGACCACATCGGCTCTACCTCGGTGCCTGGACTGGCCGCCAAGCCCATCGTCGACATCCAAGTGTCGGTCGAACGTCTGGAGCCCGTGGCGCCGTTCGCGGAACCGCTGATCGGTGCAGGCATGGTCTTCCGGGTCGACAATCCCGAGCGCACCAAGCGCTACTTCCGCGAGGCGCCAGGGCAGCCTCGCACTCATATCCATGTACGCCGGGCTGGCAGCTTCTCCGAGCAGTTTCCGCTGCTTTTCCGTGACTTTCTCCGCGTCGACCAGACAAGCGCCCACGAGTACGAATCGATCAAGCGAGCCCTCGCGCGACAATACGGCTCGGACCGTCACGGGTACACCGACGCCAAAGCCGCGATCTGCTGGAAGATCATCCAGCGGGCCGACGAATGGGCACAACAAACTGGTTGGCAGCCGGGTCCCACGGACGCTTGATCCAGATCGGCGAAGCGTGGCCGTAGCGGTCCTGCCTCCACTGGGGGACGGCCGGGCTCACCACCCGCAATCCGACGCACTCATCTCGGCTACTTCAGCACGTCCGACAGTCAGGAGCCCGGTTACCGAGCGTCACGGCTCGGCAAGCCGCCCGCGTACGGTCGGCGGCAGATCAGTTCTTGTGATCTTGCCGGGATGCCTGAGCGACTGGATGGATAGACGTAGTGCTCGCCGGGCCCTTGAACCGTGGCGATCGGGACCGACGGCTCGCGGAGGTGTCATCACCGCGCGGGCCAGTGGAGCACGGGCCGTAGCCGGGCCGGGCGCACCCGGAAAACACATGCAGCCCGGCCCTGTAGCGCCCTTGCCCGAGGTTCGCCGATCAGGCAGATCGCCGGGCTACCGGCTCGGAGGCGGTGTCAGCTCGGCGTGCCGGATCTGGAAGTCACCGCGTGTCACCGTGCCGAACGCAGCGGTGGACAGGCACGGCCCGATCCGGGACGGACCCCACTCGCCGGCCTCGTTCTTGTCGATGGTCGCGTCCCAGGTGAAGCCGACCCGGTCCCGGCCGCGCCCGCCGTCTTGCACGCTGAACCCGACGCGCGTACCGAGCAGGTTCTTCGCGTAATCGTCAGCGCGGTTAACGATCGCGGTCACCGTGGCGTGCCCAGGACTGGTCATCAAACAGTCGACCTGCGCCTCCCACCGAACGGTGACATCCATGGCGGCGAAGTAGTGCGCGACGCGCACGGTGCCGGTGGCGTCCGCCGGCGAGCCGTGCTCCCCGCCCTCGACCGGCATCGGCCGGCTCCACGGCGCCGACCGGGCATCGAAGGCGAACGAGCGCACATCGGCGTCGGCGCCGAAGGGCAGCGCGAACTCCGCCCAGCCACTCACCCGTGCAGCCCCCCGCTCGGTCGCCGCGGCCGGCACCGCCGCCACGACCGCGAGCAGCGCGGCTGCGGCGGCCCCCCATCCCATTGCCTTACGCATCGTCGTCTCCCCTTCCGGCCGCGTGGTCGCGGCTTCGTGGGCTCTACGTTCGACGATGCGCGACGCGCTTTGATCCCCCGGGAGAGGGAGATCGCTCCCTCCGACGGGTGGTCGGTCAGTGACCGCCAGTCCCAAGCCGACAGCAACATCCGCCCTTCGGCAAAGCCGGACGCCGGTGGCAGCGGAGCTCCGGCTACAGCGCGTGACTCGACCGGCGCGGTAGCAATGTCCTCATCCCCCACGGAGCCGCGGGCACACTGCACCGTCACATCCCGCGCCAGCGGAACCCGTCCCTCCGGCCGGGTGGCCGGCGCTGTTCGCCGAGCACGAGCCGTTCCGAAACCAAGGAAGCGGAACGACCGGCACGACACTTCACCGCTCTACGGAAAGTGATGAAGGCGGGCGTCAACACACGCGGATCGCGGCATGAGCGGATGCCCTCAGCTCAGCCGCTGGGGTGCCGGAGGACGGTGATGAGCTGGACGGCTGCATCGATCAGGGCCACCTCAGCAGCGGTGATGTTGGGATCGTCGCGTCGTGCCACGGCGGCTTGGGTGAGGGCTGACAGCGGGTCACCGTCCGTCGCGTTCAGGAAAGCAGTCAGCAAAGTTGCCACTGAGTCGGCCAGAGGATGGACGTCATCGACGGCTACCTGCGCGAGAATCATTGCGGACATAGCGATGTCGAGGTCCGCCGGTCCTTCGGCGGCGTTACGCCAGTCGATCACGACTGGTCCGCGCGCTGTCACCATGATGTTCTGGGGATGCAGATCGAGGTGCAAGATCCGATCATCGGCTGCCTTGCCGGCGAGCGGGGGAATCGCGTGCAGTCGACGATGTAGATCGGCCAGCTCGACGCCCGCCTGCACGAACGCGAGGTCGCCCGCGGCACAGGCCTCCAGCATCGTAGGCCCGTGCAGTCGTTCCATCATGATGTTCGCGCCGTAGGCTTCGTAGACGGCCGGAACCGGGAAGCCAAACTGCGCTACGTGGTCCATGATCGCCGTCTCATTAGCCACCTCGCCCCCGTCACGGTAGCGGCGGAGGACTCGGCGGTCGTCGATCGCAAAGACGTCGGCATCACGGCCGGACGCCACGGGATCAAGGTCGTCGAACATGCCCGAGGGTAACGCGACATCGACATCCGCTCATCGGCTAGTTCAGGACGCCGGGTGACACTGGACTTCGGCCACGCACACGTAACCAGGACGCCGTAAACGTGATCGCGCCAAGCATCGCCGCGATCATGATGCCGCGGTAGCCGAAATCATCGGTGAGCTGGTTGACGGTCATCCCACCGGCAACGAAACCCAGCAGGACACCAGCGGATTTGCCGCGCCAGTCCAAACGTGCCCGATGCCGCCCGCCCGCGTCCTGACCCGTCATATCACTATCGTGACAACCCGATGCTCCACACGCGATCCACCGTCTGGAGGCAGTCAAACGCCGGCGCCGTGTGTACCCCCTAACGACCGAGGTTTGCCCCATACGTACCCGTCACATGGCACGCTGACCGCCTCGGAACCCGACGTGACACCACGCAGAGTTACACCGCCAGGCGCACATCAGCGCACGGTCGGCGGCAGACGAGGATGATCTGGAGCTGATAGCGTGGCAACCCCATGGATGCAGCTGACTTCTACACCGGGATTGTCGTCGACGCATACGCAAAGCTGAAATCGGCGCATTTTGACCCTACACCGTATGCGGGGTTCATCGCGGCGACGGGCCAGCCAGCCCTCGAGATCGGCTGCGGGGACGGAGAGCCGCTTCTGGAGCTTCTTGGTCGTGGGTTCGATATCGACGGCGTGGACTCCTCCGGCGACATGCTTGAGCGTTGCCGGATCAATGCAGCCACTCTCGGCCTTGAGGTCGATCTGTATCACCAGAAGATGGAACAGATGTCTCTGCCGCGACGGTATCGCTCTGTCTATCTGGCGGGCCCGACGTTCAATCTGCTACCTGATGACCGGGTGGCTCTCCAAGCGCTCCGTGCGATCCGTGAACACCTGACTACCGATGGTGCAGCGCTCATACCACTATGGATTCCGGAGCCCACGCCTTCGGAGGAGTTGGGGCTGACGCGCGAAGCCGCTGAGGACGACGGTGTGGTGCTGCGCTATACGCCGCTCGCCGAGTCATATGACAAGGCGAAGCGGGTGCGAACGACCACAACCCGGTATGAGCGCGTCACCCCAGCCGGCGTCGAGCGTGTCGAGCGCGAATGGATCTTGCACTGGTACACCTCTGATACCTTCGAAGCACTGTGCGCCGAAGCCGGACTTCAGGTCACAGCATTGACCGACGATGACGGTCACGCCATCACGTCAACAGCGACAGACTTCATGGTCACCGTTCAGCGAAGCTGACCTAGATCGTGGCGCTTTCGCCAATCGGCATAGCCAGAGTCCGCCTTCACGGATCGCTCTCGTAGAACTCGCACAACGCACTCAACTCGGCCAGTTGAGTGCGTTCACTGACTCTCACGGGACACGCCGCAGCGACTGTCGGTCGGCCGAAGCAACGCGTCGCCATTGCTGGACCTGCAGCGATTCGCCCGAGTTCCCCCGAGTGGTCACTCGGCCGGAGGGTCACGCGCTGAGTCCCGCCCGCCGGCGCGCGCACCGGGCACCGAGATACACGGCGCCCCGTGACGGCTCCGACCGGGGCGACCAACACTCCCGCAAACGTCACGGAAAGTAACCGGAAGGGGATGCGGGTCCGGCCTCGATGCGCGTGGTGAGAGTCCTGCTCAACACCGGAATCCACTATGGACGAAGCACGTTTGCGACACGCGAGCACCATCCGATCACCACGCTCCCACAAAGTGGGATTTTCAGGGCAAAAAATGGGAAACAAAAGGCCGCGACCCCTGCTTCCGCAGGTCACGGCCTTGATCGTCTGTGCTCCCGAAGGGACTCGAACCCCTAACCTTCTGACCCGTAGTCAGATGCTTCAATGCATATGCGAACTTTCCGCATCCTTTGAATGGCGTGCTCCTTTACGGACGAACGTCCGCCAAATGTGTTCTACGTATCCGCTGGTCCGGGCCGAGTGCTTCCATTTCGTGACCGAGAACGGAGATCGCATCGCCCCCCGTGCTGTTTTAGCTCCGGTTGTGCCGGTACGGTCTGCGACATCCGAGCACCATCGGAGCACCTCGCGATCACCGCCCATCCCGCTCGGCGTCATTGCTGATCGGCGGAGGGCTCGCTGATGACGACGGCCCATCCGCCTATAACGCCCATATCGCTCGCTTGCTGTTCGTACGCCGAACCCGATGCGCTCGCCCAGCTTCTCGTAGCTGCAGGCGGTGCTGAACGGCGAAAATCGTCGCCCCGGCAACTGAGGCCGGCCCAGTCGCCGACCATCGCGCAGCATGCCGGGGACGCGAACCTGGACGGGGTGCAGGACCTGCTGAGCCGGGTGCGGTGGGGACGACGCGGCGGTCCGCGCTGACGTCCGTGAGTTTGTCGGCCACCAGCTCGGCGAGGCCGACGCAGAACGGTCATCGACGGGACGGGTGATCTGAAGAAGCGGTTGTGGGTTTCAGCCATTCATGTATACAAATATGATTGTCGGTTAGCACGGGGCTGCCGAACGATCCAAGAAACGGAGAGCCGATGAATTCCATCGTCGCCCGCCGCGTTATCCCTGTTGCCTTCGGTGCGCTTGCCGGACTGTCCATCGTGGGTGCTGTCGCGTCGCCGGCCAATGCTGCGGACATCCAGTCCTCCGGCGTTGTGGCCGCCGCCGCCTGCGGCGAGTTCATCGTGCCAGTCCGTCCAGGATCGGTTGTCAAGGTGGTGAGGTACACGCACTGCGGCTCCGGCTCCGTGCGGGTGAAGGCGATCATCGATCGCGGCTCCGACTCGGACTGCGTGACGGTTGGCTCGAACCAGACGAGGAGCCTGGTCGAGTACGTGTCCCCGATCCAGAGCTTCAACCGGATCGTTCGCTGCTGAGGCGTACGCGCTGACTGGAAGGGTCCCCGACGCGGGGACCCTTCCTGCGTGCTTCACGGCTTTTGTCCCGCCCGGCGGGACGCCACATGTTGCGGTGAGCCGATATCGGTTATCGCGAGGGACGGCCGAAGCCCTACCAGGCACGCATTCGGTGGGTCGATCCAGTAACGAAACGACACCTAGTAGTGCTTTGTCACTTTCGAGTGGCTGATGGTGACTTGTTCATGGACGGTCGCTGTCATTGAGGTATGGACGTTGTTGAGGCTGACCGGTTGCGTGATGACCTGGCCGAGTTCGCGTCGGATG
>NZ_JASCTH010000010.1:0-151005 GCF_030009775.1 Actinoplanes sandaracinus
CCCCAAGCACGTCGAAGGTGCCCGGGCACGACTCAAACGCATGGTCAGCCGCGGAATCCTGATCGAGAACGAACCCGGAATATTCACTCTCGCCACGAAACGGACCTAATCTTTCCTACCGCCCTCTCAGGTGCTCAGGTGCTCAGGTGCTCAGGTGCTCAGGTGCTCAGGTGCTCAGGTGCTCAGGTGCTCAGGTATTCAGGCGCCGGGCCGCAAAAGAGACGGGCCCGGTGCCGAACCCGCGCGGGACACGTCAGGCGGGGGTGAGGAAGTCGAGCAGGATCTGGCGGCTGGTCTGGGCCACGACACTGCCGTAGGCGTCGTCGAAGGCGTGGACACCGAACGCGAGGGTCTGGACCTCGACGGCGACGCCGTCTCGGGCCAGGGCGGCGCCGAAATCGGTGATGGTCGACGTGGCGATGCCGCGGTCCCGGTCGCCGACGACGAGCAGGGTGGGCATGAGGCCGGGCTGCACATGGGCCGAGGGCGACACCTCGCGGTAGCGGCCGGGCTGTTGGGAAGGCGTGCCGCCGGTGAACCAGGTGGCCGCTTCACGGCTGCCGTCGACGTCGGAGGCCCACATCTGGGTGACGTCGACGCCGGGGTAGAAGCCGACCACCGAGGCCGGCGGCGCGGGCGCCGGCCCGCACGATGACGTGATCGTCCGGTCGAAGAGGCGGTAGGCGGCGTTCAAGGCCAGCGCTCCACCGGCCGACATGCCGCCGAGCGAGATCCGGTCCGGGTCGACGTGATGGCGGGCGGCGTTGTCGTGCGCCCAGCCGAGCGCGCACACCAGATCCTGAGGGGCCTTGTCCCAGGTCGGCGTGGTGGCGGTGGCCAGCCGGTAGTCGACGGCGTATGCCGCGACGCCGTGATCGGCCAGCCAGCGTGCCGTACCCCGCAGGTCGCTCTTGTCGAAGGTGCGGAAACCGCCGGCGTGGGCGAGCACGATGGCGGGCGTCGTGACGCCGGGCGCGGCCTTCGGAAGGTAGGCGTCGACCGTCAGCGGCTGCCCGGCCGGGCTGGCATAGACCGTGGACTCGTCCGGGGTGGCACCGGGATAGCCCAGCTCGGTGAACACCTCCGTGACGGAGATGTCGGCGCCGGCGCGGGCGGCGTCGCGGATCTGGAGCCCGGCGACGGCCAGTGCGGCCGCCGCGCAGGCCGCGGTGATCGCGGTCAGGGCGCGTCCCCACCGCACCAGTCCGGCACGCCAGGCGAGCAGTGCCAGCGCCGTTGCGGCGAGGGCGAGAAGGGCGACGTGGAACGGGAACTGCCCGGCGAGAACGGGGCCGATGACTCCGGCTTTGGGCACCGCCGGGAACCAGGCGCCGACCATGATCGCGGTGACCAGGAAGGTCAGGAACGAGGCGATGACGGCGACGATCGCCCGAGCCGCCCGCAGTGGCCATCTGACCGGCCTGCCGGGGCTTGCGGACGCGGTGGCGGGCGTGTGGACGTCGGTGCTCATGGATGGCTCTCCTAGCGAAGGCCGCGAGGCCGAAGGCGGCGAGGGATGAGCCCGACGCTAGGGGCGGAGTCTGCTGGTCGGCATCGTGCCGCGGAGCCACGTGGGAAAGTAGCTCTCAGGTATCACCCGGATGCGGCGGCGCTGCGAAGCCGCCGCAGGCGTCACAGGTCGATGCGGCCGGGGGTGACGAGTCCCGTCTCGTAGGCGAAGACGGCCGCCTGGGTGCGGTCACGGAGCTGGAGCTTGGTCAGGATGCGGCCGACGTGGGTCTTGACGGTCTGCTCGGCCAGGACGAGGTGTTCGGCGATCTCGGCGTTGGACAGGCCCTGGGCGATCAGGGTGAGGACCTCGTTCTCCCGGTCGGTGAGCCGGTCGGCGCGAACCGGCGCGGGCGCTCGCCGGGGACCGGCGAGGCGGGCGAACTCGGCGATCAGGCGCCTGGTCACGCCGGGGGAGAGCAGGGCGTCACCGGCGTACGCGACCCGGATCGCCTCGGCGAGCTGGACTCCGGAGGCGTCCTTGAGCAGGAATCCGCTGGCCCCGGCGCGCAGCGCCTCGTAGACGTACTCGTCGAGGTCGAATGTCGTCAGCACCAGGACGCGGGTGGCGAGGCCGGGGTCGGCGGTGATCCGGCGAGTGGCCTCGATGCCGTTGAGCCGGGGCATCCGGATGTCCATCACGATCACGTCGGGGCGCAGCTCGGCGGCGCGGGCGACCGCGTCGAGCCCGTCGACGGCGGTGCCGACCACGTCGATGTCGGGCTGGGCGTTGAGCAGGATCGAGAAGGCCTCACGGATCATGGCCTGGTCGTCGGCGATCATCACGCGGACGGTCACTTCGGGTCCTCCTGGTCGGGTAACAGGGCGGCGACCTCGTATCCGCCGGCCTGGGTGGGACCGGCCGACAGTTCCCCTCCCAGCATCGCGGCGCGTTCCCGCATGCCGAGCACGCCGTGACCGGCTCCGTCGGTGTGCCGGACCGGGTGCGGCGAGGGGCCGTTGACGACGCGGATCCGCAGCGCGGCAGCAGAGTAGACGATCTCGACGGCCACACGGGAACCCGGGGCGTGGCGCAGCGCGTTGCTCAACGCCTCCTGCACGATCCGGAAGGCCGACAACTCCACGCTCGGCGACAGCCGGCGGCGTGGCCCGTTGACGGTCGCGGTCACGTCCAGCCCGGCCGCGCGGACCTGGGTGAACACGTCGTCGAGCTGGTCCAGGCCGGGTTGCGGGCGGTCCGGAGCCGGGCCGCCGTCGCGCAGCACCCCCAGTACCCGCCGCAACTCGGTCAGGGCCTCGAGGGCGCTGCCCCGGATGCTGCCGAACGCGGCGACCAGTTCCTCCGGCGGCGACGTGACCCGGTGCGGGGCGGCGTCGGCCTGGATCGCGACGAGGGACATGTGATGGGCGACGACGTCATGCAGTTCCCGCGCGATCCGGGCGCGTTCCTCCAGCAGCATCCGTTGGGACCGTTCCCGGGCCGTCAGCTCCTGCTGTCCGGCCAGGCGCTCCCGGGCCCGGCGCCGGCTCCTCAGGGCGCCGCCGACGACCGCCGCCAGCGCGAACATGACGAGGGCGGTCTCGACGACCTCCCATGACCCGATCCGGCTGCCGGCCAGTTTCAGCCCCACGGCCGCGAGGCCACTGACCACCGCGGCGACGGCCGCGACCGCCGGCGGATTGCGCAGGGCGACGAGCAGGAGCACCCCGGCGTGTACGACCCACGCCCACGACTGGTTGGACGGGGTGGGCGGATGGAGCGCCGGAATGGCGGCGAGTATGACCGTCGACAGCCACCACGCGGCCACCGGCCATCGCAACGCCACCACCAGCGTGACCGCGTGAAGGCCGGCGAGCAGCGTCGCCTGCTGGTCGGCGCCGGTCAGGCCGAGCAGGCCCGCGGACAGCACGACGAGCAGGTGCGGCAGCCACCGTGCCGGCCGTGGTCCGGTCATCGGCGGCAGCGGCTGCGGTGCGGCCGAGACGAGGCCGCGAACCTGATCGATGGGGAGCACGGGCCCATCCTGACAGGCGGCGGCTCCTTGACGACGCCGGAGATAACCGTTATCCATATAGCTAACGGTTAGGGGGTGCTATGCGGCAGGAAGTGGTGCTGGCGCTGTTGGCCAAGGAGCCTTCGCACGGTTACGAGTTGCGCGCCCGCCTGCGTGAGGCGCTCGGGCCGCTGGGCGAGGCGATGAACGCCGGCCAGATCTACGTGACGCTGACCCGGCTGGAGAAGGCCGGCCTGCTGGCGGTGGAGACCTCGGCCGATGGCGGTGACCGGCCGGATCGCAAGGTCTACGCGCTGACCGCCGACGGCCAGCAGCGGGTGGCCGAGTGGATCGCCGAGGTGGCCTGGCCACGGCCCGACCTGGCCGAGTTCCACCTCAAGCTGGTCGCGGCCGCCTCGGCCGGGCTGGCCGACCCGCTCACCGTCGTCGACACCCAGCGCCGCGAGCTGCTGCGTCGGCTGCACGACGCCCAGCGGGCCGCTATCGCCGCGACGGCACAGGAGGGTGCCGCCCTGCTGCTGGAAGGCGTCGTGCTCCGGCTCCAGGCCGACCTGCGATGGCTGGAGGCGTGCGAAAGACATTGGACCCGTCGAAGGAGTGGATCGTGAGCGACACCGCTGGCATGCCCGTGCTCCGAGCGCGTGACCTGCGCAAGGAGTACGGCAGGGGAGAGGGCCGGCTGTTCGCCGTCGACGGCGTCGATCTCGACGTGGCCGCGGGCGAGACGGTCGCGGTGATGGGTCCGAGCGGCTGCGGGAAGTCCACGCTGCTGCACCTGCTCGGTGGCCTCGACCGGCCCTCCGGCGGTGAGGTGTGGCTGGCCGGCGACCGCATCGACGACCTCAGCGAGCGGGCTCTGGCCCGGCTGCGGCGAACCGCCATCGGCTTCGTCTTCCAGTCCTTCCACCTGATGGAGGAACTGACCGCCGTCGAGAACGTCGAACTCTCCGCCCTTCTGGCCGGGCGTTCCCCGCGGACGGCCCGGCGCAAGGCGGAGGAGTTGCTGGAGCGGGTGGGGCTCGCCGACCGGGCCCGGTTCCTGCCCTCGGCGCTCTCCGGCGGCCAGCGGCAGCGGGTCGCGGTGGCGCGGGCCCTCATCAACGAGCCGGCGGTCGTGCTGGCCGACGAGCCGACCGGAAACCTGGACAGCGCCGCCACCCTGGACGTGCTCCGGCTCTTCGAAGACCTGCACGCGGCCGGCCAGACGTTGATGATCGTCACGCACGACGCGCGGATCGCGGCCACCGCCGACCGGCTGATGACCATGCGTGACGGTGTGCTCGTGGACGAGACCAGGCTGACCGGCGGGACCACCGGCCGGCTCGGCGCGCTCGTCGGGCTGGAGGACTGAGCACGATGGGACGCGTCCTTCTCATCGGCCGGCTCGCCGTGCGTGATCTGCGGCGGCGCCCGGTCGAGGCGGCACTGCTGCTGCTCGCGGTCCTGGCCGCGACGACCACCCTGACACTCGGGCTGGTGCTGCGCAACGCGGCCGGAGACCCGTACCAGAACACTCGCGAAGCGACGAGCGGACCGGATGTCGTCGTGAGCGCCGGCACCGCCGCGGGTCTGCCGGATCTGGAACGGATCGCCGGCGCGGCCGGCGTGAGCGGGCACAGCGGACCGTTCCCGGTCGCCGCCGCGAAGATCGAGGCCGGTGGCCGCGTGTCGGACGTGCAGGCGGTCGGCCGCGACACCGGCGCCGCGGCGATCGACCAGCCCGCCCTGGTGAGCGGCGGCTGGGTCCGTGACGGCGGCGTGGTTCTGGAGGCCGCCTTCGCCGCGGCCTTCGGCGTCACGGTGGGTGACCGGGTGACGGTGAACGGCCGGTCGTTCGACGTCGCCGGGGTGGCGGTGACGGCGTCGATGGCGCCCTATCCGGGATCGTCGTGTCTGGTCGCCACCGGCTGCGCGAGCGGCCCGGTCACCGACGACGACCTGCCGCCGGGCGTGCTGCGCACCCCCGGCCTGGTCTGGCTCACCGGGGCGGACGTGCGGAGCCTGGCGCCGGACACCCTCGCGTACCTGATGAGTTTGAAGCTCGCCGCGCCCGGTGAGGCCGCCGCGTTCGTGGCGGCGAACGACGAGGGATCAACGATCGCCCCGGGAGGCCCGCTCCCGCCCCGCATCCAGCCGTGGCAGGAGATCCAGGCCGACGCGACCGAGGTGGCCGGCGACTCCCAGATCCTTCTCATGATCGGAGCCTGGCTGCTCGGCCTGCTCGCCGTCGCCAGCCTGTCGGTGCTGGTCGGCGGCCGGATGGCCGATCAGACCCGGCGCGTCGGGCTGCTCAAGGCGGTCGGCGGCACCCCGGGCCTGGTCGCCGTGGTGCTGCTCGCCGAATACCTTCTGGTGGCCGTCGTCGCGGCGGCCGCGGGCCTGGCCATCGGGGCGCTGTCCGCCCCGCTGCTCACCGACGCCGGGGCCGGGCTGCTCGGCAGCGCCGGCACGCCGGGCTTGACCTTCACCACCATCGGTACGGTGACAGCCGCCGCCCTCGCCGTCGCGGCGCTCGCGACCACGGCGCCGGCGCTGCGGGCCGCCCGGTCGAGCACCGTCGGCGCGCTGTCCGACCCGGCCCGCCCGCCCCGGCGCTCCGGCTGGCTGATCGCGGTGTCGGCGCGTCTGCCCGTACCCCTGCTGCTGGCCTTGAGGGTCGCGGCCCGCCGCCCGCGGCGATTCGTGCTGGCGGTGACCGGTGTCGCGGTGACGGTGAGCGGCGTCTACGTCGTCATGATCCTGGACGCCTTCCTCAGCGGGCCGTCCTCCACCGGTTACGGAGCCGCCCAGAACGACCTGCTGCGCCGGGTGCTGCTCACCTGGACGGTCATCCTGCTCCTCCTGGCGGCGGTCAACGCGGTGGTGATCACCTGGGCGACGGTGCTCGACAACCGGCACACGTCGGCGCTGGCCCGGGCGCTGGGGGCGACGCCGCGGGAGATGACCGTGGCGCTGGCCGCCGCGCAGGCGATCCCCGCTCTGCTCGGCGCCGTCCTCGGCGTCTTCCCGGCCGGGTTCGCGCTGTTCGAGACGATCATGGCGGTCACCGGCGGCGACGGCGACCGTGCGACCGTACCGCCGCTGTGGCAACTGTCCGCCGTGGTCCTGGCGACCGTGCTGGTGGTGTCCGCCCTGACCGCGATCCCCGCCCACTTCGGCACCCGCCGCCCGGTCACCGAAGCGCTCCGCGCCGTCTGACAGCGCTGTCCGATTCGTGCGGGATGGAGCGGGAACTCCCGCTCCATCGTCGTGGCCACCAACGTGAGCGGCGGGTTCTTCAACCTTTCGCTCCTCGATTACGTCTAACGATCATGAAGATCAGACGGCGTCGCCACACCGACGAGACGTTCATCGAGTTCGTGGCGGCGCGCTCAGGCCGGCTGATCGCACACGCGGAGCTTCTTTGCGGCCACCATGAGCAGGCGCGTGACATCGTGCAGACCGTGCTGATCCGCGCCTACCAGCGCTGGCGGCACATCGAGCAGGACGACCCGTACGGCTACCTGCACCGGGCGGTGACCAACGCGGTCACCGACTGGTGGCGAACCGCGCACCAGCGTCACGAACAACCGGTCGACGTGGTGCCCGACCAGCCGGCCACCTCCGAGAACACCTTCGAGGACCGCGGTGCGCTGCTCGCCGCCCTCGAACACCTCACCAGACGGGAACGCACCATCGTCGTGTTGCGCTACCTGGACGAACGCTCCGAGCGGGAGACGGCCGAAGCGCTCGGCGTCAGTCTCGGCACGGTCAAGTCCACCTGTTCGCGAGCGTTGCGCAAGCTGCGAGTCACCCTCGGCGACGAGACGTCGCACCAGCATCACACCGCCGCCAGCCAGACCACCTCCCGACGGAGCAACTGATGCCGACCCAGGAACATCTGAGGACCGCTATGAACGAGATGGCTCGTTCGACCGATGCGTTGTCGCCCACAGTGGTGCTGCACGCCGCCCGGCGCCGTCAGACCCACCGCCGCCTCCTGGCCGCCGTGGTGACCGCGGCAGCGGTCACGGCGGTGTCGATCGGGGTCGCCGTGGCCACTCCGAGCCGCCCGCCCGACGGGCCGGCCCCCGCGGACACCGGTGATGCCGGGCAGGCGCTGCGAGATTCGGTGGCCGCGCTGCGCGGCGGCAACTACACCTTCACCCGCACCGGCACCTCCTCGATCGCCGACATCCAGCGTGCCGCGGTTCACCTGCCGGACAGCGTGCTGCTGCAACACGCCAGCAGCTTCGTGATGGTGCGCGCCGGCTCCGACACCTATCTGCGCTACCTGCTCAACGGGGGACCCGAGTTGCGCGCGCAATACCGGCAGTACTACAAGGAGAACCTCAAAGCCGCCGACGTACGGAAGATCGACGAGGTCTACAGCCATCTCGACGGCGAACACTGGGTGCGCGCCGACGAGAAGAAGCTGACGGAGGCCGCCGCCGTCGACGAGCAGAGCGGGCTGGACTACATGGCGCAGATGCCCACGACCGAGCAGCCCGACGCCACCGGGGCCGGCTCCCTGATCGCCGCGGTGACGAGCGCCGAGCGTGCCGGCAATGTGATCACGGGCACGCTGGACGCCACCAAGCCGGATCCGCTGCTGGAACTGATGTTCAGTGACCCGACCTATCTGTACGGTGTCGGCGCCAAGTCGATGCCGTACCGGGCGACCCTCGACGATCAGGGCCGGCTCACCGAGTTCACCGTCACGATGCCCGATCATCGGATGGCCTCGCAGCCGGCGGACCCGGTCCAGCCGGAGCCGCCGCTGGTCATCCGGATCTCCGAGTACGGCCGGACCGAAGCGCAGAGTCCTCCGGCGCAGATCAGCGGGGAGCTCTCCTCCCTCGCCTACGAGCTGCTCGCCAGGGACACCGACTGAGCTTGTCCGCCTCCGGCGCCGGTGGGCAGAGGCCGCGCAGGGCCCGGAGCGGGTGGCTCCGGGCCTTGCGGTGTCTCCGTGCGAACGACTGCTCAGCATGCCCGGCCGCCGCCGTTGACCAGCTCGTGAAAGCTCTCCTCGCGCTCGGATCTCGCCGAGCTTCTGTCGTGTCGCCACGGTATTGGTGTGGGACGGCGGGTTTTCAAGAACGGGCATTGCGGACGCGTTGGCCGGACAGGCGTCCGATAGCCGGGGGTGGCGGGGTGGCCTGGCAGGATGTCCGGTGTGACGTACCAGGTGCGGCCGCTCGGGCCGGCTGATCAGCAACTCGCGTGGGACCTCGGAAGCCTCACGTTCGGGTACCACGAGCAGCCCATGCCGGAGGGTTGGGCCTCCGATTCCCCCGGCCGGCGCACGCTCGGTGTCTTCGACTCGGCCGGGCGGATGGTCGCCAAGGCGGTGGACCGTGAGCAGGGCCAGTGGTTCGGCGGCCGGGTCGTGCCGGCCAGCGGTGTCGCCGGCGTGGCGACCGCGGCCGAGCTGCGCGGTCGTGGCCTGGGCCGGCTCGTGCTGACGCGGCTGCTGCAGGGCGCCCGGGAACGAGGGGCGGTGATCAGCACGCTGTTCGACACCGCCCCGGCACCGTACCGGGCACTGGGCTGGGAAGAGGTCGGCGAGCTGATCTACTACACGGCGCAGACCCGGGTGCTGGCCGAGATCCGTCCCGATCTCAAGATCATGCTGCGGCCGGCGACAGAGGCAGACATCCGCGCGGCCGGCGAGATCTACCGCGAGGTGGCGCGGACCGGCACAGGCATGATGGAGCGCTCCGGGCCGGCCTTCGAGGCGACCCCAGCGCAGCTGCTGGCCGACTGCCACGGGTTCACCGTCGCCGTTGACGACACCGGCAGCATCGTCGGGTACGCCAGGTGGGACCGCGGCCCCGGCTACGACGCGAGCGGCAAGCTCACCGTGGACGATCTGATCGGGCTGACGCCTGAGGCGACGCGTACGTTGCTGGCGATGCTCGGCGGCTGGGCCAGCGTCGCGCCGACCGTCCTGATCCGGCTGGGCACCGCCGACCCGGTCTGGTCGCTGCTGGCACGGGGCGACGCCAAGCCCGAGTCCACGCAGCCGTGGATGCTGCGCGTCATCGACGCGTCCGGTGCGGTCGCTGCGCGCGGCTGGCCGCGGCACCTGACCGGCGAGGTCGACCTGGAGCTGACCGACGACGTTTGCCCGTGGCACCAGGGTCGCCACCGGCTGGTGCTCTCCGGCGGGAACGGCCGGCTGGAGCCGGGCGGCGCGGGCACTGTCCGGCTGACACCGCGCGGTCTGGCCTCCTGGTACGCGGGCGCGGCGACACCGCAGCAGCTGCGCCGCAGCGGTTTCCTGACCGGTGGGGATACCGACACCGACGAGTTGCTGCGCACCGCGACCGCCGGTCCGGCGCCGACACTGCACGACTACTTCTGAGGATTGACCTTCGCATACGGACGGCCACCGCATCCCGTCACCGCGGCCGTCCGTGGCAGGCGCGGCGATCGTGCAGAATGCCCGGGTGATCATCGATGTGCGCGCCGGGAGAGAAGGCGATCTGCCGGCTTTGCTGGAGATCTACAACCATCACGTCCGAACCGGTCATGCCACTTTCGATGAAGTTGAGGTGAGCCTCGACGACCGGCAGGCCTGGTGGGCGACGTATGCGCCGGTCGGCTCACATCGACTTATCGTGGCTGCCGGAGACGAACGGGTGGCCGGGTACGCCACGAGCAGCCCGTACCGGGCGCATCCTGCGTTCCAGCACACAGTGGAAACCAGCGTCTACCTCGCTCCCGATGCGATCGGCCAAGGGATTGGCGGGCGGCTCTACGACACGCTGCTGGCCGAACTGGTCGACACCGACGCTCACCATGTCGTGGCTGCCGTGGCGCTGCCCAATGACGCGTCCGTGGCACTGCATCTCTCCCGGAGGTTCACTGTTGTGGGCACTTTCACCGACTACGCGATCAAGCGCGGTAGGCGCATCAGTTCCACCTGGTTTGAGCGCCCGGTGCGCATGCGGGACGAATGCCCATAGTTCTCGTCCTACCCGGCTCTTGCCTGGTTTCACTTCATGCCGCAGACAACGCTCGGTCTCCTCGCCAGCCGCCCGGGCTCGCCACCGACACTCACCGCAGTCACCCCGGGTGATGCCCTGAGCTGTTCCGCAGGGATGCCAGTCGGGCTGCGAGGGGGGTAACGGCAAGCTGAGCCGCGCGTGCGGCGGTGCGGGTCCGTGTGCGATGCTCTCGCTCCACCGATGAAAGGGGCATCGCACCGTGCAGTTCGCCGAGGCCGTGGACCGCCATCTCGCCGCCGTCACCGGGCGCGATCTGGCGGGCTATCAGGCCACACTCCACCCGGACGTGTCTTTGATCATGCTGGACGGCCGACTCCTCACCGGCCGCGACGCCGTACTCGATCTGCACCGCGCCTGGTTCGGCGATCCTGACTGGAGCTGGAGCCTGACGCCACTGTGGAGCACCGTCGCCGGGGACACCGGAGTCGCCGTGTTCGCGGTGGAGTACCGGGACCTCGATGCTGACGGGCGCCCGTACGAGCTGGCGTACTCGCTCGGTCTGACCTTCGTCCGGGTGGATGCCGCCTGGCTGCTTTTGCACGACCAGAACACCCGGACCAGCTGAAGCTCCCCCCGCAGGCCTCAGCTTGCGGGAGGGGCCGGCTTCAGACGCTTCCGCTCGACGATGCTCGTCGCCGTCACCACGCTCAGCGGCGGCACGTCCTTCGCGACGACGGCGCCCGCCCCGACGACCGACCCGTGGCCGATCGTCACTCCAGGGGTGACCGTGACCGCCGCGCCGATCCACACGTCATCCTCGATGACGATGGGCGCGTGCGTGATGAAGTCGTACCGTTCGTCGAGCTCGACGGGGTGCCCGGCGGTGCTCAGCGTCACCCGGGGGCCGATCAGGACGCGGTCACCGATGGTGATGCCCCCGTAGTCGAGGAAGAAGCATCCCTGATTGATGAACACCCGCTCTCCGAACGACGCTCCCAGCCCGTAGTCGCAGTGGAACGGCGGCAGGATGGAGAGGGAATCCGGGACCGGCCCACCGAAGATCTCGGTGAGCATCGTCCTGCGGGCGTCGAGGTCGTCGAACGGCAGCATGTTGAGGCGCGAGGTCAAACCCATCACGATGGGTACGCGCTCCGCGAAGGCACGTGACTCGGGTGTCCGCGTTCGCAGGCGTTGCTCGTGGCGCACGAGCCGATGCTGGCACGGTGACGCGGTGACTCGTGACGACCCCCTCCCGCGGTGACATGGGGCGGCGTCACATCGACGGGCCGGCCTGGAGTCGGGTGCGCAGCCACCCGGGGCTGAGGATCGTGTCGAAGGCGATCTCGGCCGCGCCGCGCAGCGGGCCGATCTCACCGACCGTCCCGGCCAGGATGCGGGGCGGGTCGGCGCGCCTGAACCGCATGAGGGCCTCGGCGCAGGCCTGTTCGATCAGGCCGCGCCGCAGGCGGAT
Organism: Actinoplanes sandaracinus; assembly: GCF_030009775.1. Classification (GTDB taxonomy): domain Bacteria; phylum Actinomycetota; class Actinomycetes; order Mycobacteriales; family Micromonosporaceae; genus Actinoplanes; species Actinoplanes sandaracinus. The sequence continues at coordinate 11,892 of NZ_JASCTH010000010.1, forward strand.
CAGGTCGATCCCCAGTCCGGAGAGGGTGACCGCCTCGGGGTCGAGGGCGTTGGCCAGCGCGCCGAGTCCTCGCCCGAGGGCGGTGGCGTTGTCGTCGACGGCCCGGCACGCCTCGGGCTCGCCGGCCTCGGCGCGGGCCAGGATCTCGCGCCCCCGAGCCCGCCCGGCCCCGTAACCGGGGTTCTGCCCGAAGCGCCGCAGCAGCGCGTTGGCGCCGACGTCCAGGCTCCAGCAACCCTGGACGCCGCACATGCACCGCAGGCTTGAGCCGGTGAGCGGCATGTGCCCGAACTCGCCGGCGATGTTGTTGGCGCCGCGCTGGGAGTCCCCGCCCAGCAGCAGGGTGCCGCCGATGTCGAAGTCGATGTGGAAGTGCAGGGCGGTCCCGGTCCCGCGTAGGGCGCCGCGGCGGGCCTCGGCGAGGCCGGCGAGCCTGCCGTCGTTGTCGACCACGGTCGGCCACTCGTCGCCGATGTGCTCGCCGAGGTCCACATCGTCCCATCCCAGGTGCGAGATGTGCAGGCGGCGGCCGTCCCGGACCGGCCCGGCGATGGCGATGCCGAGCGAGGCGAGCCGGTCGGTGGCGTGCCGCCGGGTGGCTCCGCGGATCTCGTCGAACACCATCGGCGTCCGGTCGTGCTCGCCGGTCTCCAACTCGGTCAGCCGCCCGCCCAGCTCGATTCTCGCCAGGGTCCAGGAGTCCTCGCGGATGTCGGCGGCGAAGGCGACCGGCCCGTCGGGGTGCGCGAGCAGCAGGGTCGTGGGTCGGCCGCGGCCCGTGGTCTCGGCGGGCACCTCGTGCAGCAGCCCGGCCGCCTCCAGTTCGCCGACGAGCGCGGCGGCGGTGTTGCGGCCGATGCCCAGCAGCCGGGCCGCGCCGGCGCGGGTGAGCGGCTCGTCGGCGTCGTGGACGAGCCGCAGGAGCCGGGTCTGGTTGTGGACCCGGAGGTCGGCGCTGGTCTTCATCTGCTGCGGCATGGCAGGCATTATTCCGTCGCCGTCGCGCCCCGGCCCGTTTATGTCTTCGGCGAGGACAAAATTTGACGGTCAGCTCGCGGCGCTTTAAGTTCGAGGCGAGAACAAAATGCCGTACCGAGGAGGGGCATGTATCCCGACACCACCACCCTGCGCCGCGCCCGCGTCGGGGTCTTCGGCACTTTCGCGACCTCAGGTTTCGTCATGGGCGCCTGGGCGGCCGCTCTGCCCTCCGTCGGCAACCGGCTCGACCTCGGCGAGGCCCGCCTCGGCACGCTGCTCCTGCTGATCCAGATCGTCGGGCTGGCCACCATGCTCGTCGCGGGGAGAATCGCCGACCGGATCACCAGCCGCGCCCTGCTGCGCTGGACCGGCCCGGCCACCCAACTGGTCCTCGTCGCCCCCGCACTCGCGCCGGACTATGAGGCCCTCCTGCTCTGCGGCGCGCTCTACGGCGTCGGTGTCGGCTTCGTCGAGGTGGGCCTCAACGCCCACTCCGTCGAGCTCGAGCGCTACTACCGGCGGCCCATCATCTCGTCCTTCCACGGTTTCTGGAGCCTCGGCGGCGCCGCCGCGGGCGCGCTCACCTCGCTCGGCCTCACTCTCGGGCTGGGGAACCAGGCCATGCTGGTGATCGCCGCGCTGGCCTGTGCCGTGGTGTTCGCCGCCTTCACCCGTCCGCTACTACCGCCACCAGGCCGGACGCGCGGTGGCGACGCCGCCACGCCGGCCGGCACGGCCCGCATCGGCGTGATCGTGCTCGGCGCGATGTTCGTCCTCGGCCTCGGTGGCCACCTCATCGAGTCCGGCGCGGTCGACTGGGCCAATCTGCACGCCGCCCGCGTCCTGAAGGCCGACGAGGCGCTCGCGCCGCTGTCGTACACGGTGTTCGCCTGCGCGATGACGGTCTTCCGCCTGCTGGGCGACCCGATCCGCGCCAGGCTCGGCCCCGGCCGCACACTGCTGAGCGCGGGTGCCCTGGCCGCCGCCGGCTACGGCCTCATCCTCGTCTCGGCGGCGGCCGGCGGGCTTCCCCTCGCGTGGGCCGGCTGGATCCTCGCCGGCTCCGGGATCGCGGTGATCGTCCCCGTGCTGTTCAGCGCCATCGGGGAGGCCGGCGGCCCGCCCTCCACCATCGCCCTGATCTCGATCTCCGGCTCCGCCGGCCTGCTGCTCGGCCCGGCCGCGATCGGCTACCTCGCCGAAGCCACCAACCTGACGATCGGCCTGCTGGTCCCGGTCGCCCTGGCGGTCTTCATCGCCCTGGCCGGACCGGCCACCATGCGCCGCCTCCTCGCCAGCCGGGCGCCCGAGAAGGCCGAGCCCGGCGCGCCGGTCCTGAACAGGCGCTAGCCGCGTATGAACGCCCAGACCCGGCCGAACCGGTGCCGGCGCAGATCGCTCTCCCTGATCCAGAACTGCAGATGCCCCTCGTCGCCGATCCAGCCGTCGAGCGGGCCCACGCCAGGAACGTCGATCAGCAGGCGGTAGCCGTCGTCGTGGTCCTTGCACGGCAGCAGCGTGCGCAGCGGCTCCGGCTCGGTGGCGATGCCGAACATCGTGGGCAGGTCGTGCACCGGCCCGTAGTCCTCGATCACGCCCCAGTTCGAGAACACCGTCTCCAGGACCCGGCGGCGCGCCGTCTCCAGGTCGCCGGGGAAGGTCCACTGCACCTCGGCGTCGACCGGGACCGCGTCCCGGAAATACTCGTCGCCCAGATCCTCGGGCCGTGCCAGCCGCTTCCGGCCGGGCCTCCTGATGTGGCGGACCTGCCAGGCGTTGCGTTCCCCGTCCGCCCGATCGTCGCCGCCGGTCTCCAGGTCGTGGAAGAACTGCAGCACTCCGGGGACCTTCACGTCCAGGCCGCAGACGTCGGGCACTGCGGCCTGGACCAGATGGGCGAGCGGGATGTCGTCGTCGCGCCGGGGCCACCCGGTGTGCCGGCCCTTCGACGGTTCCCCGGCGATCCAGGTGTCCGGGTGCGCGTCGGGGCCGGGGACCGGCCGCAGCAGGACCCCCGGTTCGGCGGTGACCGGCTCGCCGGCCAGGTCGACCAACGGGTGCCGCAGCCAGCGGTCCAGATCCTTGCGCTCGGGCGGCCGCGGCATCCACGGGTGGATCCAGTAGCGAGCGTCCCGGCGAACGAACGGGTCCTCGTCGCGCTCGGCGATCGCCCGGATCCGGGCCACGTCCGCCGGATCCGCGACGGCCGCCTCGGCGCTCCGGTTGAGCCGGTCCACCAGGGCGTTCCACTTCCGGTGGCCGGGGCTGGTGGTCCAGTCCCGGCGCCATCCGGCGAGCGTGCGCCAGCCGTCGAGCAACTCCGCTACCCGGTCCACCCCGGGTATTTTACGGCTTATGTACGGAACGGGCCGGTGATGCAGTAGGTGATGCCGCCCGAGGCCGACCCGGTGGTGCCCCGCTGGGAGGAGAAGTAGAGACGGTCGCCGGCCGGGGTGAACGCCGGACCGCACAGCTCCGACGAGCCCTGCCCGCTGACCCGCAGGAACACCGAGATCTTGTCGTCCGGCGTGATCATGCAGATGTCCATGCTGGCGCCGTCCTCGGCGACGTAGAGATCGCCGTACGAGGACCCGGTCACGTTGTCGACCCCGGTCAGCGGGGCCGATCCGGACGAGACGAGGTTGTCGTCGTACGCCAGCTCGAAGGTGTTGGTGAGCAGGTTGACCTGCCACACCCGGTTGTCACCCTTGGTGGTGAACCAGACGGTGTCGTTGGCGTAGTGGCAGCCCTCGCCGCCGTTGAACGATTTCGACCCGGCGACCTGGCTGCGGGTCGCGGTGGGGGAGCCGTCCGGGTCGGGCACGTTCTGCCACGTGAACGACCCGGAGGTGCCCGATCCGGCGACGAACACCTGCAGCGTGCCGGAGGACAGGTCGCCCCAGGTGGTGGGCACGAACCGGTAGAAGCGGCCATTGGTCTCGTCCTCGGTCAGGTAGATCACCTTGCGGACCGGGTCGGCGGCGGCGGCCTCGTGCTTGAACCGGCCCATCGCGGGACGCGCCACGGCGGCGCCCCCGAGGGGGTAGGTCTCCCAGACCCGGCCGCGGCTGATCTCCTCGCAGCTCAGCCAGGTGTTCCACGGGGTCTTGCCGCCCGCGCAGTTCAGGTTGGTGCCGGACAGGATGCGAGAGGCGCCGACGATCGCGCCGGCCGAGTCGAACAGGATCCGTGAGGCGCCGCCGCCGGCCGACGCGCTGACCTCGGAGTTGGAGACGTAGACCCAGCCGCTGCCGTTGGGGATGACCGCGCCGCCGTCGGGCGCGTCGTGCCAGACGTACGAGGTGCCGGGCACGGTCTGCCGGGAGCGGGCGATCACCGTGCTGGTGAACCCGGCCGGGAGCCGGATGCCGTTCGCGTCGGCGGCCTGGAGCGCGCCGTAGGGTCCGGGCGCGTTCTGGGCTGGGGCGGCATACGCCGCCGACCATGCGGTGAAGGGCAGGGCCAGGCCCCCGGCGCCGGCCACGGTGGTGCGCAGCAGAGTCCGACGATCCACAGTGTTCCTCCTCGGGTGGGGTCCACGGGACCGTACCCACGCAGTGCGGACGGTCTCTTAACAGCAGGCATCGAATCGTAGTCCATCAATCTCCGGTGGGACAGCGCCCGATTCGGCAGCTTTTGAGGCTCGGTGCCCGGACCGCCGTCTCCATTAGCTCCGACCTCGTTGTGGCGCGATATTCCGTGGCTCAGGATTCCCGTGGAGAGAGAACGTTTCACAGTGGGGATAGGGAAACGGGAAAGACTGTTCCGAAGTTGTTCGGAATCGCCGCCGCCGTCGGTCTCAGTGCCGCCGGAATCACGCTGATCCCGCATGCCGACGCGGCCACCGTATCGTTCGCGAAAGGGCCGGCGCCGAGCAACGGCAGCATCGAGGCGGTGCGCGGCCCCTCCGCCGTCACGGAGACCAGCGTGTCCGCGGCAGCGGTGTCCGGCTTCGGTGGCGGCGACATCCACCGGCGTCACGGTGGCCGAGTACCGCGGCACCCGCGGCGGCTTCACCGTGTGAGCAGCGCCCGCAGAGCCGGCTCCGCCGACTCGAAGTCGATCGGCCCGCTACCCAACAGCGGGCCGTACAGCGCTCCCTCCAGGGTGCGCACGTAGAGGGCGGCCCGGCGGCGCAGATCGTCGAGATCGCCCTCGATGCCGGACTCCAGGAAGATCTTCAGCTGGGCGTCGGCCGCCCGGCCGGTCACGTCGCCGGCGGCCGTGAGCAGCACCCGGGCCGCCGTCTGCGGCTCCGCGGCACTGAACCGGCGCAGTTGCTCGGCCGACCCGTGCAACTCCGCGAAGATCCGGGACACCGCGATCACCCGGTCCGGGCCGGTGCCGGTGGCCTCGCCGGACGCTTCCGCGATCAGCATCTCGCCGATCGTCCAGAACACGTCGCCGAGCAGCGCGTCCCGGCTGCCGACCGCGCGATAGAGCGTGGCCCGGCTGATCGCCAGCTCCCCGGCGAGCGCATCCATGTCTATCGTCGAATTCCGCAGATAATGCTGTACCGCACCCCGGAGGAGCACGTCGGGCGCAATGACACGCCGAGCAGTAGGAATGGCGATTCCTTTCCCGATGGAAAGTGAATGCTAACCATCGGGGTGCGTTTCAAACAGCCGGAAAGTTCAACCGATCCGGGGATTCCGGCCCGGACGGGTGAGGATCACCGGTCCAAACGCTTCCGCAGGGCGGCCGATATCCCGGTGGCGGCGTCCAGTTGTTTCGGCGTGAGTGCCTCGACGAACAGTTCCCGGACGGCCGTCAGGTGCGGCACGGTCGCCCCGTGGAACGCCGCCGACCCGGGCTCCTCCAGGACCACCTCGGCGCCGCGGCTGTCCCCGGCGAAGTCCTCCCGCCGGATCAGGCCACGCCGCTCCATCCGGCCGAGATGATGCGAGAGCCGGCTGCGTTCCCACCCGATCGTCGCGGCCAGGTCGCTCGGCCGCAGGCGGCCGTCCGGGGCCTCGCTCAGCGCGAGCAGCACCGCGTAGTCGCCGGGGAGAGGCCGGACTCGGCCTGCAGCCGTGCGGACAGCGCCCCCGCAGCGCTTCGGTGGTCTCGATGAACGCCCGCCACGTGCGTAGTGGCTCCGAGGTGGGAAGTCTCCTGGGCATGATCCGCGGCCCTTCCGGCTCGACGTGTCGATCAGGTCGTAGTTGATACGTCAATCTCCGCAAGAGCGGCACAAGCCCCGATAAACGTTCGAAGAGTCGGTAACCGTGTAATCATCCCCAAGTCGCGGGAAACAGGAATTAGGAGGTCAGGTGGCCAGGTCCAGGAATCGCCGTGCACCGCTGTGGGCGCGACTCGGTGCCGCCGCCGGGTGCCTCCTGCTGGTCCCCGCCGCGGGCACGGTCGCCGCCATCGCGGCGGTCGAGGCCACCTCGGAGCGGGCCGGCCTTGACGGGCCGCTCAACATCCTGCTGGTCGGCATCGACCCCCGGGGCACACACGTGACGCCTCTCGCCGACGCGATCATCGTCGCGCACATCCCGGCGGACCGGCAGGGCGCCTACCTGTTCTCGCTCCCCAGGGACCTGGTGGTGCGCATCCCCGCGTTCGCGAAAAACGGCACCCCCGCCCAGCGGGCGAAGATCAACGCCGCGATGGCGCTGGGCAGCCGGATCGGCCCGGACCGGTACGACCCCGCCCAGGGCCTCGAACTGCTCGCCCGGACGGTCGGCGACGTCACCGGGATCAAGGAGTTCGACGCCGGCGCGGTCATCAACTTCGGCGGGTTCAAACGGATGGTCGCCACGCTCGGCGGGGTCCGGATGGTCATCGACCAGGACGTCGTCTCCGAGCATCTCCAACCCGACGGCAGCCCCCGCGAGGTGTCGCCCGAGTGCCGGGAGAGCCGGAAGTGCCTGCGGCCCTACACCGGCGCGCAGAAGACCTACCGGACGAGCGCCGAGCCGGTGCGCCTGCGATCCTGGGAGGCGCTGGACTACCTGCGCCAGCGCTACGGGCTGCCGCGCAGCGACTACGACCGTCAGCGCCACCAGCGGCAGTTCCTCCAGGCGGTCGTGCGGCAGATCAGCCGGGACGGCGCGCTTCGGCCGGCCAGGCTGATGAAGGTGCTGACCACCGTCGGTGACTCCCTGGTCGTCGACGGCGGCGGCCACGACATCACCGACTGGATCATCGAGCTGAAGGACCTCCACGCCGGCTCGGTGACCGCGGTCGACCTGCCCGGCGAGCCGGTGTTCGAGGGCGGGAAATATCTGGGCGAGCAGTTCACCAGCGGCGCCGCCGCCTTCTTCGCCGCGGTCAGGAAGGACCGGGCGGGCCGGTTCCTGCTCGACCACCCCGGCTTCGCCGACCTCGATCCCGCTCTGGCCGGCCCGCCTCGCCGGCCCTGATCGGGCTGCTGTTCTGCTCGGATCAGGTCAGGAGCCGTGGTTCCGGCGGCGCCGGGCGACGACCACGCCGACCGCCGCGGCGGCGACGGCCAGCGTCAGCCCGGCCACGACCGCCCCGGTGGGAATCCGCTTCTCCGGGGCGGCGCTGCCGCGGGCGGTCTCCGATACGGACAACGAGGACGTGTACGCCTCCGACGAGACGGCCGGCGTCGGCGCCGGGGCCTCCGGCAGCGGGTATCGCAGCAGGGCGATGTCGGCGGCGGTCTCGGTCACCTCGGAGACGGTCAGCAACGCCGTGCCGTCGGCCGTGTAGGTGATCGACTCGCCCTGCGGCTCGTCCGGCAGGGCCACCGTCCGTGGCGTGCCCCCGGTGATCGCCCGCACCACGCCGTCCGCGGTCGTGCCGTCCGCGGGCACGTCGAACTCGAACGCGTCCGCATAGGTCCGCAGCAGCACCCGCCGCCCGTCCGGGCTGACCGCGCCGCCGGTGACCACGAGCCGCCCACGGAACCCGAACGGATTGCCCGTCCCGCTGAGCGGGATCCGGAACGCCCCGGCCCGCCGCAGTGGTGTCGTCCGCCCCTCCTGCAACGGGCCGTCCGGCACGTACACCCCGGCCGTCAGCGGATCCTTGGTGACCACGACCGGCGTCCCGTTCCCCGCCACCAGCAGCGCCTCCGCGTCGTGCGGCCCGTCCGGGTAGGACATCCGGAACAGCTTCGGCGCCCGCGCCCCCGGCGCCAGCCGCCACACCCCGACGTTGTCCCGGTTCTGCCCGTTGTCCCCGATGTCACCCACCCACAGCGTGCCGTCCGCGGCCCGCGCCAGGTCCTCGGTGTCGCGCGGACTCGCCGGGTACGGCACCGCGCGAACCACCTTGCAGCTGCGGTTCAGGAAGAAGATCCGCCGGCCGGACTCCTCGTCGGCGCCGTCGTTCACCACCACGTAGCCGCTGCCGTCGGCGACCAGCCCGGAGATCTCCACCAGCCGCTTGTCGGTCACCCGGCAGACCGCCTCCGGCGCCTGCTTGACCGGCACGGGTACGGCTCCCGCCGGAACCGCGATCGCGGTGAGCGTCGCGACCAGCCCTGCCGACAGCGCCGTCATGCGTCTCTCCCGGGTCTCGTGGAACACGTCCGTCCCACCCTGCCACGGCGCCGCCAGCGGGCAGTGCCGTCTCACGGCGAGCAGCGCGGCGCGCCGTGGGACGCGGGGCCGTCCCGGCACAGGACGGTGCTCGGCGTCAGTCCGCCGTCACGGTGACGACGACGTTGCCGGTCTTGCGGCCGCTGTCGACGTGCCGGTGCGCCTCGGCCAGAGAGGCCAGCGGATAGGTGCGGTCGATCACCACCCGGAGCTCGCCCCGGTCCAGCAGGTCACGCAGCTCGGCCAGGGCCTCGTGCTTGCGCACCGACATGCCGGTCCGGACGCGCGGCCCGCCGGTCAGGGCCGTCCGGAGCTCCAGAACGTTGTTGATCAGGCCGGTGGTCGGCAGATAGACGCCGTGCGGCGCCAGGACCGGACGGCACGCGGCGTACGTGCTGCGCGTCACCGTGTCGAAGACGACGTCGTAGCGTTCACCGCTGCCGGTGAAGTCCTCGGCGGTGTAGTCGAAGACGCGGGCCGCGCCCAGCGACTCGGCGAGCCGCACGTTGCGGCCGCTGCACACGCCGTGCACGATCGCGCCGGCCCGCGCCGCCATCTGGACGGCGTAGGTGCCGATGCTGCCGGACGCCCCGATGACCAGGACCTTCTGGCCCGGCCCGACCCGGGTGAGGCGGTGCAGGAAGTGCCACGCGGTGGTGAACCCGTCGACGGCGGCCGCGGCCTCGGCGTACGGGACGTGCTCCGGCAGGATGGTCAGCGAGGCCCGCTCGGAGAGACACAGATATTCGGCGTTCGCCCCGAGCGTGAACCCGGTGAACCCGAACACCCGGTCGCCGGCCCGGATCCGGCGTGCGTCCGGGCCTGTCGAGACCACATCGCCGGCGAACTCCAGGCCGAGCACCCGCACTCCCTTGCGGGGCCGGACCGGTCCCAGGATCACCCGCCCCCACCGGGGCATGCCCTGCCGCATCCCGGACTCGGCGGAGGTGACCGTGGTGGCATGTACCCGGACCAGCACCTGGTCGCCCCGGGGTGACGGCGTGGGCAGGTCGGCCGGCCGAAGGACCTCGGGCGGGCCGTACGCGTCGTAGACCATCGCTCGCATACCGGGAGCCTGCGCCATCCCCGCTGTGAGCACGCTGAGGTCTCCCGATCATCCGATGCGCTCGCGGCCTTTCGGCGATGAGCGCCACCGAGGCGACCTCGGCATCCGTGGTCGCGCGGCGGGTCACGGGTTGATGATCGCCGCGCCGACCGGTCCGGCCGCGTGCGGACCACCGCTCGTTATGCTGACGCGGCAGCAAGGAGGCGGCAGCGTGAGGAGCGGGTTGTTGGTGCGCACGACCGTACAGGACGTCGCGCGTGCGGCCGGCGTCTCGGTGTCGACGGTGTCCCGCGCGCTGACCGGCGGCAGTGTCAGCCCCACCACCCGTGAGGCGGTGGTGGCGGTCGCCCACCGGCTCGGCTACCAGCCCAACCGGGCCGCCCGCGGGCTCATCACCGGGCGTACCGGAAATCTGGGCCTGATCGTTCCCGACCTGCGGAACCCGTTCTTCGCCGACGTGGCGAAAGGCGTCACGGCACGGGCCCGCGCGGTCGACTGCGGCGTGTTCATCAGCGACACCGACGAGGACCCGGTCGCCGAGCTGGAGGCGATCGCGACGCTGCGGCACAACACCGACGGCATTCTGCTCTGCTCGCCCCGGGCGAAGGACGCCGAACTGCTCGCGGCCGCCGACCCGCAGAACACGGTCCTGCTGCACCGGCGGGTGCCCGGACTGTCGTCGGTGGTGGCGGACATCGTCGACGGCACCCGGCAGGCGATCGAGCACCTGCGGGCGCTCGGGCACCGGCGCATCGCGTACGTCTCCGGCCCGGAGGACTCGTGGGCGGCCCGGCAGCGGCTCACCGGGCTGGAGTCCCTCGCCGGCGACGGCCTGGAGATCCTGTCGACCGGGTCGGTCGCGCCGACCTTCGACGGCGGGGTGCTGGCCGGTGACCTGGTACTGGCCGGGCCGGCGACCGCGGTCCTCGCCTACAACGACCTGGTCGCCATGGGCCTGCTGCACCGGCTCGCGGCCCGCGGGGCGGTCGTGCCGGAGCGGATGAGCGTGGTCGGCTACGACGACATCAGCCTCGCCGGGATGAGCCACCCGCCGCTGACCAGCGTGGCCGTGCCCAAGGACCGGGCCGGGGCGATCGCCCTGGACCTGCTGCTCGGCCGGGCCGGCAGCATGACGGCCGCGCAGGGCGCCGAGGTCATCCTGCCGACCACGCTGGTGGTGCGCGCGTCGTCCGGGGTGCCTAGGTGACGGCTCCGAGCTGCCAGGGGATGAACTCGTCGCGGCCCAGGTCGAGGTCCTCACTGCGGGTCGGCTGACCCGACGCGACCGCCAGGACGGCCTCGAAGATCTGCTCGCCGGCCTCGGTCAGGGTCAGCGAGCCGGTGACGATGCCGCCGGTGTCGAGGTCCATGTCCTCGCGCATCCGCTGGTAGGTCTCCGAGTTCGTGGCCACCTTCAGCACCGGCGCCGGCTTGCCGCCGAGCACCGAGCCCCGCCCGGTGGTGAAGACGACGACGGTGGCCCCGCCCGCGACCAGCCCGGTCACCGACACCGGGTCGTAGCCCGGGGTGTCCATGAACGTGAACCCCGGCTCGGTGATCTTCTCGGCGTACTCGTACACCGCGGTCAGCGGCGCCGAGCCGCCCTTGGCCACCGCGCCCAGCGACTTCTCCAGGATCGTGGTCAGCCCGCCGGCCTTGTTGCCGGGGGAGGGGTTGTTGTCGAGGGTGCCGCCGCCGGCCTCCACGTAGCGGTGCCACCAGGCGATCCGGTCGAGCAGCCGCTGCCCGACCTCCTTGCTCACGGCCCGCCGGGTGAGCAGGTGTTCGGCGCCGAACACCTCCGGCGTCTCGGCCAGCACGGTGGTCGCGCCCTGCGCCACCAGCAGGTCGGAGGCGTGCCCGAGGGCCGGGTTGGCGGTGATGCCGGAGTATCCGTCCGAGCCGCCGCAGTTCAGCCCGACGACCAGCTTCGAGGCCGGCACGGTCTCGCGGCGGCGCTCGTTCAGCCGCTCCAGCAGGGTGCGGACCACGACGGTCCCGGCGCGCACGGTCGCACGGACCCCACCGGAGTCCTGGATGGTCAGCCGCTCGACGATCGTGTCCGACGACGCCGGCAGCCCGTCGAGCAGCGTGTCGACCCCGATCATCTCGCAGCCCAGCCCCAGCACCAGGATCGCGCCAATGTTCGGGTGACTGGCGTAGCCGCGCAGCGTGCGCAGCAACATCTGCCCACCCTCGCTGGCCGGCACCATGCCGCAGCCGGAGTCGTGGGCGAGCGCGACCACCCCGTCCACGTTCGGATAGGCGTCCATGAACGGCCCGCGGAACTGGTCGGCGATCATCCGGGCCGTCGACGCCGAGCAGTTGACCGAGGTCACGATGCCGACGAAGTTACGTGTCCCGACCGAGCCGTCGGCCCGCTTGAACCCCTGGAACGTCCGGATCGCCCCGGCCGGCGCGATCTCGGCGAGAGCGGTGCCGAACTCGTACTCGTGATCGACCGCGGCCATCCCGAGATTGTGGGCGTGCACGTGTTCCCCGGCCGGCACCGCGACGGTGGTCCGCCCGATGACCTGCCCGTACTTGTGGATCGGCGTCCCCTCCGCCAGGTTCCGCACCGCGATCTTGTGCCCGCGCGGCACGGTCGTGACCACGGTCAGCTCACGCCCGTCGTGCCGCAGCGTGAGCCCGGCCCCCAGCTCCCGGGTCGCGACGGCGACGTCATCGTGCTCGCGCAGCAGCAGAGCCACCTCGCGCAGGTCAGGTTGCGGCATGAGGATCCCTTGACGATTTGTGGGAACGTTTGCAATGCCCATCCTGACACGCTGCCACGCCGCCGGTCGAGGCCCGCACTTCCACCAGCCCGCCCCCGCCCCCGACCTCCACCGCCCTCTGCCGCAGCCCGCAGCCCGTATCCCCGCCCAGTCCCCTCTGGCCCCTTACCGAGCCCGTGCAAGGCCTTCTGCAGGATGGTCGTGAATGCTGCCTCGATCCGGTCGGGACCGCGCTCACGACCGGTTAGCGGAAGTTCGTTTACCCGCCGTACGCCGGGGATGGACACTCCCCGGCAACCTTGATGCGGTGGCTACCGATCTGGGTGGCGGGCGCGTCAAGATCGTTCGGCTGGTGGGGGCTTGGATTCTCGTGCCTGTGATTGGGCAATGGTGGTCGGCTCTTGTGACACCCGCTGTGGGTGTCGGGTACACCCGCAGCGGGTGTCGTGTTTGAGGCAGAGGTACGTCGTGTCGTGACCTCGATGCCTTGTGCCATCCGCGGCCGGCGCAATGACCACGGCAGCGCCCGCCCGCCGGCCGAGGGCTGCAGGTTGGGGCTCCGAGTTAGGGGTGCGGGCTGGGGCTGCCGATTGCGCGTTGGAATGGCTGCGGGCTGGAGACCGGGAGCCGGGCGCCGAGGGTCGGGGGCGCGGGCGGAGGGCTGCGGGTCGATGGTCGGGGCCGGGGCGGGGCCGTGCGGGGTACTGAGGGCTGGGACGGGGCCGGGGGGCTGGGGGTCGGGCCGGGCCGGGATGGGGGTCTGGGGCCGGGGTGAGGGCCGGGGTTCGGGGGTGTGCGCGTACGAAATGTGGGAAAGCGGTGTGGCGGTCCTTGCCGGCCGGGTCTGTCATCCTTAACTTCATGCAAATGAAAATCGCTTTCACTGGCAAGGGTGGCAGTGGGAAGAGCACCCTCGCGGCGCTGTTCGTGCAACACCTGCGGGCGGTCGGGCACCGGGTGCTGGCCGTCGACGCCGACGTCAACGTGCACCTCGCGCCGCTGCTCGGGGTTGCCGCGCACGCCGGGGACGCGCTGTCGCACCCGGAGAACGCGCGGCGGGTCCGCACCCACCTGCTTGGCGACAATCCGCGGATCGCCGGGGTGGAACACTTCGTGGCGACGACGCCGCCGGGGCCGGGCTCGCGGCTGATCACGCTGGACGCCGGTGACCCGGTGCTGGCCGGGCACGCGACCGCCCTCGACGAGCGGACCCACGTCATGCACGTCGGCACGTACGAGCCGGAGAACATCGGGGCCGGCTGCTACCACGGGCACCTGGCGATCCTGGAGAACCTGCTGTCGCACCTCGATCCGGCCGACGACGGCTGGGTGGTGTGCGACATGGTCGCGGGCACCGACGCGTTCGCGAACTCGCTGCACGCCCAGTTCGACGTGATCGTGGTGGTGGCCGAACCGACGCCGGAGTCGGTCTCGGTGGCCCGGCGATACCGCGAGCTGGCCACGGCGGCCGGTGTCGCGGACGCGGTGGCGGTCGTCGGCAACAAGGTCGCCGACCGGATGGATCTCGATTATCTGGAGCGGGAGCTGGGGGTTTCCCCGATCGCGGTGCTGGGCATGCAGGCCGGGCTGCGCCGGGCGCGGCAGGCGGGCTCACCGCCCCGCCCGGAGGACCTGGACGACGCCTCCCCGCTGACGCGCATCGCTGAGCGGGCGGCGGTCCGGTCACTGCCACCCGAGCATCGGGAGGCATTGATGCGTACGCTCCACCTGCGCCTGGCCGCCAAGGGCTGGGTCCGCGCCGCCCACGGTGACGTGACGGCCCAACTGGGCCCCGTGCCGGTCTGAGGCGGCCCGGGAGCCGGGACGTCCTGTTTGCCGGCAGGCGTCCCGGCTCCTACCCGACCACCGGGCTCCCCTCGGCCCGGCGAGGTTCGAGATCGTGCCGCCGGTCGGCGAATCCGACGTCCACCGGCGACTGGACTGCCGAGGTCCGCGACCTGATCGTGTTCACACCCGGAGGTGTCATCGGGTTCCTCGCCCGGCGTACCCCCTGGCGTGCGTTCAGCCCGCCGCGAGCCCGGGCCCGTCCCGAGCATTAACATGTGCCGCGATCTCTTCAGCGGCTGAGACGAGGCGACATGCGGTGGTTCCGGTTCGGGTCGGGTAGGCGTCAGGCCGAGCGGGACCCCGTCCGCCAGCAGCAGATCCTGCGTGAGCTGCGGGAGCGGTTCGGCGGCCACGTCCCGTCCGGGTTCGCCGCGCAGGCCGCCGAGGCGGTCCAGTTGCTCGACGGCGACGACGGCCTGCTCGCCGCGGCGGCGGTGCTGCGCGAGTTCGCCGACGCGGCCTTCGCGGCGACGGCGGCGCAGGGTGTCCAGGTGGATCGCCGCGACTACCGCTGGACCTGGCAGGCCGCCGGGCCTCGGCTGCGGTCACCGCTGGCCCCGGTGCCGGGTGGCTCGTTCCATCCGTACGTCCACGTCGCCGCGGCCGTGACCGTCGTCGGCGCCCGGCCCGGACCGCTGGCGAAGCTGACCGCCCCCGAGCCGGTGCTGACGCACGTGCTGGAGATCCTCGACCTGGTCACGGCCGGCTGGGAGTACGGGCGGGTGGTGCCGGACGCCGACGCCGCCACCCTGGCCACCGGGCTGATCGCGACCGCCCGGGACCTCCGGGCCGCGATGCCGGACGCGCCGCCGCTGCCGCCGGGAATCCGCGATCAGATGCGCCGCAACAACACCGTCGACGTGTGGGACCCGGCGGGGAACCGGATCCTCGGCGCCCTCAACCCGGGCAAGGCGATGCGTGAGGCCCTGCTCGCCTGAGTGACCTCGTCCGGGCTTTGCTCGCCCTCTCCGCCACGGCCTGCGGGTCACGTTGCCGCGTTCGATGTGGTCAGGATCTCGGCCACTCGGTGTGGGGACAGCAGAACGAGGGGTGACTGATTGTCTCTTCAGGCGAGGTCGGGGAATCAAATAATTCGTACGGTTGCATCCGTTTAGCACCTTTGATGGAGAGCCGATGCGACTTCCCCTTCCCCTTCCCCTTCCCGTTCGCTCCTCACGTGTCGTGGCGGCGCTCGCCGTCGGCCTGCCGGCCACGGTGGCGGCCCTTGCCGCGCCCGCGGCCGCCGCGGCCGCCGCGTCCGTGGCTCCGTACTCACTGACCTCGTCGGTGAGTCCCGCGCCGCTCGTGCCGGAAAGCTGCGCGACCGACCCGGCCTGTGTGGTGGCGCCCGTGCCGCGCGGCGGCACCAGCGACGATGCCGCCGCCCTGCAGCAGGCGATCGCCACCGCCGCCGGCCGGACCGTGCCCGCCGTCGTCGCCGCCGACGGGTCCGTGACGACCCCCGCGACGACGGCCACCGTGCTGCTGTCGGCCGGCACCTACCGGCTCACCAAGGGCCTGGTGCTGCCACCGAACGTCAACCTGCGCGGCGCCGGTATCGGCGCGACCACGCTGCTCCTGGACCCCACCCTCAACTGGCGGAACTTCAGCTACAGCTTCCTGATCCGGGCCGCCGACACCAAGCAGGCCGGCAGCACGAACCTCGTCTCCGACCTCACCGTCAACGGCAACTGCCGGACCGGCGCGGGCGCGTTCGACGACGCTGTCCTGCCCGGCTCGCCGGCCCAGATCTGTGACTTCCGCACGGCGCTCGGCGCGCACGCCAACACCGGCGGCGGCATCTCCGCGGGCGATCGCTGGACCGTACGGCAGGTGCGGTTCACCAACT
This sequence comes from Actinoplanes sandaracinus, assembly GCF_030009775.1. Lineage (GTDB taxonomy): Bacteria > Actinomycetota > Actinomycetes > Mycobacteriales > Micromonosporaceae > Actinoplanes > Actinoplanes sandaracinus. Next base: position 27,885 of record NZ_JASCTH010000010.1, read on the forward strand.
TCGAGTACTTCAAGTTGTGGATCAACGGCACCACCGGCGTCCAGGCTCTCGACAACCGCTTCGACAACCGTGGCGGGGCGGAGTCCGACGGCGAGGACAACATCGGCGGAGGTGGCCGAAACGCCGACACGGTCATCCAGCACAACCAGTTCGACGCGACCATCAACGGCAACGCCTTCGACTTCACCAACGCCATCCGGACCACCGTGCGCGACAACGTCGTGCTCACCACCCCGGCGGTGGCGGCCGCGCGTGGCGTCAGCGAGTACGGCAACCTCTACTTCGAGGGTGTGGTCGGCGCGACCGCGACCGGCAACCACCTCGAGGGCGCGCACATCGTGCTCAAGTCGAACTCCGACTACTCGCACACCGGCAACAACAAGGACGTCACCGAACCGCGCGACAGCCTGGTGGCCGGCAACACGATCCTGGACTCGGCGACCGTGGGCGTCGCCGTCGCCTACGACGACTACCTCGACGCGGACGGCACCGCCGGCACGCCGGGCGGCTGGAACGACAGCAGCACCGTGACCACGGATCACATCGTCCGGCCCGGCGGCAACAACATTGTCCGGGACAACGTGATCGAACGGTCGCGGCAGAGCGGCATCCTCGTGTACGGAAGCACAGCCGCCAAGAACGCCGCGGACACCGTCTCGGGCAACCGGATCGTGAACGCCGGCTTCGGCGGGTCCACCACCTACAACACCGGCGCCGGGTGGTTCGACACCGCCGGCATCGGGTTGTCGGTCGGCAGCCACGACGCCATCCACGGCAACACCGTCGTGGACGACCAGGCCACCCCGACCACCTGGTACGGCGTGCACGTCGGCGCCCGCAAGGCCGCGTCCCGGCCGACCTTCCTGACGCTCACCGGCCCGAACGGCGTGACCAACACGGCCACCGGTGTCATCGGAGCGCCGGTGCGCACGGCCGCGCAAGCGCCCGAGGCCCCGACCGCCCTCACCGCCGGCGGAAACCGGCTGACCTGGGAGGAGTCGTACGCGAGCGGCAACCCGATCGGCGGGTACCTGGTCCTTCGCAACGGTGTGCCGGTCACGAGCCTGCCGGTCGGCAGCGCCACGATTCCGGACAACCTGCTCGACGCGGACGCGGCCAGCCTGGAGTCCGCCGCGGCCGGCACCGCCGGATGGACCGTGAGCGGCGCCGCCAGCAGTGTCTCGCGCAGTGACACGGCCGGCGCGGTCGGCACCGCCTCGCTGCGACTCACCGCGCTCAGCGCCGGGCAGATCAGCGCGTACAGCCGCAAGGTTCCGGCGGCCGTCGGAACCACGTACACCTCGGTCGCGAGTTTCCAGGCCGCCGGCGCCGGCCGCCGGGTCCGCGCGGGTCTCGCCTTCACCGACGCCACCGGCAAGGTCACCCGCCTCGGCAGCGCGAACGTCGCGACGGTCGACACCGCCACCGGCTGGATGACCAGCTCCTACTCGGCCGCCGCGCCGGCGGGCGCGGTCACCGTCCAGTCGTTCCTGATGGTGGAGAACGCCGCGGTCGGCGAGTCCCACCTGCTCGACCGGCTCGGCCTGGTCGCCGGCACGGCTACCGAGCAGTGGACCGCCCCGGACGCGCTGTCCGGCCGCTACCAGGTCGTCGCCACCCGTACCGGGAACGGCGAGTTCTCCGCCGTCACGGCGGTGACCGCGCCCTGACCCGCTGACCGTCGCCACCGTGGGGCGGCCGGGCGCGCGAACGGCCGGCCCGCCGGGCTGCCCCCCCCACGGTCCCCCCGGGGGGCCGGTGTCCCCCGACCCCGGCCGCCCCGCCGTGCCGGGGCCGGGATCCCGCCCGGGCTCCTCAGGCCAGGCGCAGTCTGCGCCCGGCCACACCGATCCGGAGACGCTGGCCCCACGACAGTTCCAGCGCGTCGGACTCCAGGCCGTCGGCGAACACCACCAGACGCTCCGACTCGCTGGTCAGCTCCAGTTCGGCGCCGGGCATGAGGAGGCCGGACGTTCTCGTGACGCCGGTCGCGGGGGAGGGCCACGCCTCACGGACGAACCAGCACAGCGCCGGATCGCCGGGCTTCGGCAGCGGCGGGGCGCCGGCCCGGTCGCGGGCGATCGACGCGCACCAGCCGGTCGCCCCGGTGCCGGTGCCGACGATGAGCCCGGACGACGACTGTTGTTCCCGGGCGCCGTCGGGCGTGGTGAGCACGTATCGTGCCGACTGGTGGCCGGCGTGCCCGACGTAGACCTCGTTCAGCCCGTACAGCTCCTGGCCGTCGTCGAGCCGCGCCACCACCATGGTCCGTTCCTGACTGCCCTGCAGCGGGTTCCGCAGACGTGCCGCGACCGCACCGGCCCGGTGCCGGGACAGCACGCCGGGGTTGCGGCCCGGCTCCGGGTCGACGCCGATCACCGGCTGGCCGTCCAGGTATTTCGCCACGTTCGCCACCAGGCCGTCCTGACCGACGGCCACCACCACGTCCTCCGGCGCGAAGAGGAATCGCGGCAGATCGGCCCGCTCCACGTGACCGCGTCGCCAGTCGGCCGGGACGGCCGCGCCCACCTCGGTGAGCGCGGCTTTCAGAGCCTCGTGACGGGCGGACACCTCGTCCAGGTCGCGGCCGCGCTGGCGCAGGAAGTACGCGGCCGCGCCGAGCGTGCCGTGCCGGGCGAGCAACTCGTCGAGTTCGCTGCGCCGCGACACGATCACCACGCGCGGGGCCAGTGTGCTCACGATCCGAGCCGCCCGACCAGTTTGGTCAGCACGTCCGGGGTGATGGTGAGCTCGTTGACCGCCGGGAGGTTGCCGGCCAACTCCTTCAGCGCCAGCGCCTGCAGGACCGCCGGTGGCAGGTCCTGGTAGGCGGCAAGGCGCGCGGCCTCGGCCTCCGCCTCGGCCAGGCCGACGATCCTGGTGCCGGCGGCGCGGGCCTCGTCGCGCACCCTCGTCGCCTCGGCCTCGCTGGCGGCGGTCCGGTTGGCGCGGGCAGCGGCGGCGATGCTGGCCACCTCCTTGCGGTCCACCTCGGCTTTCGCCGCGACGAGCTGGGTCTCGGCGTCGAGCTCGGCTTCCCGGCGGTTGTTGGCGCCGTGCTGTTCGACGAGCTCCTGCTGGCGGCGAGCCAATTCGATCTTGCTCTGCAGCTCGTTCTCGGCGATCTGCCGCTCCTGCTGGACGGCGTGGGCGCGGCGGGCGTACGTCGCCTTGTCGGCGTCCTGCTGCACCTGCTCGCGGGTCGGTGTCTGCAGTGCCCGCTCCAGGTCGGGCTCCGGGCGGATCGCCACAACCCGGGCGCTGACCACCGACACGCCGGTCTCGGTGAGCCGCGGGTCGGTGGCGAGCGCGTCGGCGACCGACTGCCGGACCGGCGCGATGCCGGTGGTCAGCGCCTCGGCCAGCGGCAGCCGGGCCAGCACGTCGAGGGCCGGCTGCTGGGCGAGCTCGGCGAGCAGCGTGGCCACCTGGTCGAGCGGCTGGCCGCGCCACTTGCCCTGGTAGGGGTCGATGGAGAAGTCGAGCCGGCCGGCGGCGGCCGCCGGGTCGCTGAACCGGTAGGTGACCGTCGCCTGCACGGTCACGTCGGCGAAGTCCTCGGTGCGGGCGTGGAACAGCAGGGGCAGTTCCCGGTCGTCGACCGGCACCTCGGAGAGGACCGCGGTCAACGGCCGGTACCAGAACGAGAGCCCGGTGCCGGCCCGTTTGGTCTTTCCGTTGACCGTGTGGCTGACCCAGCTGGTCGGGGCGCCCCGCAGGTGGCGCAGGTGGAGGCGGCGGGTCACGTCGGCCATCGGTGGTTCCTTCCCGGAACGTTGTCGTCACAATGACGATAAAGCCCGGCCGCTATTATCGTCAACATGACGCGAAGCGTGGTGTCGGTCACCGTGGACCTGGTCCTGCTGACCATCCGCCAGGGCGCGCTCCAGGCCCTGCTGGTCAGGCGGGGCATCCCGCCGTTCCAGGGCCGGTGGGCGCTGCCCGGCGGATTCGTTCTCCCCGACGAGGATCTCGCGGAGGCCGCCGCCCGGGAGTTGCGTGAGGAGACCGGTGTCGACCCGACGGCCGGGCACTTCGAGCAACTCGCCACCTACGGCGCGCCCGGCCGGGACCCGCGCGGCCGGGTCGTGACGGTCGCCTACCTGGCGCTGCTCCCGGACCTGCCGTCCCCAGTGGCCGGCAGTGACGCCGCCGGCGCCGACTGGCGCCCGGTCGACGACATCGAGCCGGGCGAACTGGCCTTCGACCACGACCGGATCCTGGGCGACGGCATCGAGCGGGCCCGCGCCAAACTGGAGTACACCCCCCTGGCCACCGCGTTCTGCCCGGCCGAGTTCACCGTCGCCGACCTCCGGACGGTGTACGAGACGGTGTGGCGGACCCGCCTCGATCCGCGCAATTTCCACCGCAAGGTGACCGGCGCCGACGGTTTCGTCGAGCCCACCGGCGGCACCGTGATCCGCGACCGTGGCCGCCCGGCCCAATTGTTCCGCCGGGGCCCCGCCACCCTGCTGCACCCGCCGCTGCTGCGCCAGTCCTCCCCGCCGGGCTCCTGAGGGCTTCGGTCAGCCGAGATCCTCGTCGGTGAGATCGGTCCACCGCCAGGCCATGACGGCCGCCGGGATCATGCCGGCGACCAGCATCGCGGTCACCATCACCTGGATCCAGTTGTCCCCGGGGATCAGCGCGGCCCCGCCGCTCCTGGTCATCAGGGCGTCGGCGACCGCGACGATCATGAGCAGGGCGAACAGGCCGATGGTCAGGGCGTGGGCGCGGCGATGGGCGGCGTTGCGCTCCCCGATCTCGCGCTCGTCGAGCAGCCGGTCGGGTGCGGTGTCGAGCAGCCGGCTCGCCCGGCGCAGCAGCAGGAGGCTCGCCAGGGCGAGCGCGGCGGTGGCTCCCAGCAGGGCGGTGCCCACGGCGTCGTCCGGCCGGGTGGCGGTCAGGAGGCCGCAGGCGAGCACGGTCAGGGGCGGCCCGGCGGCGATGGCGCGACGGGTGGAGCGATGGGCCAGCCACCGCGGCAGGGGCGCGTGGCGCTGGGCCTGAATGCGGGCGTCCATCTCGGTGCGCAGCTCGAGAACGCGTTCGGCGGTGGTGGGTGGCTTGTTCATCGGGAGTCTCCTGGCTCGGTGCCGTAAAGCTGGGTGGACATCGGGGTGAGGGGAGTCAGCGCGAACACCGCCTCGACGGGCAGGCTGAAGAAGTCGCAGATCCGCAGGGCCACCTCGAGGGAGGGGCCGTAGTCGCCGCGCTCGATGAAGCCGATGGTCTGCGGGTTGACCCCGACCGCGCCCGCCAGCTCGGCGCGGGACACGCCACGCTCAGCCCGCAGGATCGCCAGCCGGTTGTGCACGGCCGATCCACGACGCTCACCCTTGTTTCCCGTCACAGCCACGATGTTATGTATACGCAATGATTCGCGCAACCCTGGCAACGATCCGGGTGGTTCGGGAACTGCATATGACCCTGGACTCCGGTCCGGCGCCCACGTGAACGCGTCGCGCGGGCCGGGCGCCACCTCGACGGTTTCCGCTGGCGAGTCCGTATTCCCGGCGGCTCAGTCCTGGTCTGCGCGAACCGATGGGACCTGATGACAAGGTCATCAACGAGCCGCCGGGAGCCCGCATGCTTCGTCTCACCGATCTGAGCGTGGCCAAACGGCTCTCCTCGATCGTGGTGACCGGAGTGCTCGTGGCCGGCGCGCTGACCGCGATCGGGCTCTGGTCCCAGGAGCAGTTGTCCGTCAAGCAGGAGAGCCTGAACAACTTCACCGTCACCAAGGCCGCGCTCAACCACCTGGACACCCGGGAGGCCGAGCTGAAGGTCGACGCCTACCGGGCGGCCCACGGCGACGACGTGACCGGCGACGCCGCCGACGACGTCGTGTCGGCCAACGAGGCCCTCGCGGCAGCCGTGGCGCACGACCTGGGCACCCTCGACGAGTCGATCAAGGAGCTGGCCGGCAGCGTCGAGGCGTTCAACGTCTTCGTCGAGGACTTCGTCGCCGACGCGCTGGCCGACCCCCGCAGCGTGGACGCGCGGTACGACGAGATCGCCGAGCAGAACGGGATCGTCGACGACGAGATCAGTGCCATCCACGAGCAGTTGGACGCCCGGATCGTCGAGCAGCAGGCGGCCATGGAGTCCACGAAGTCGTCGGCGATGTGGTGGATGCTCACCGTCGCCGGGGGCGGCCTCCTGCTGCTGATCGCCCTGTCCGTACCCCTGGTCAGGTCGATCCTGACGCCGGTCCGGCGGGTGGCCTCGGTGGTGGGGGCGCTTGCTCAGGGTGATCTGACCCAGCGCACCGGCATCACCGCCAAGGACGAGCTCGGCGTCATGGCGGCGGAGCTGGACGCGGCAATGGACGTCATCCGCACGACGATGCAGCGGATGACGGCGAACGCCGACACCCTGGCCGGCGCCGCCACCGAACTCGCCGCGACCAGCCAGGAGATCGCCGGCGCGGCACACCAGACCGACGAGCAGACCACGGCCGCGTCCAGCGAGGCCGCGGAGATCTCGCGCAACGTGCAGACCGTCGCCGCCGGCAGCGAGGAAATGGGGGTCTCGATCCGGGAAATCTCCGAGAACACCAACCGGGCCGCGCAGATCGCCGGGGAGGCCGTCTCCGAGGCGGCCCTGGCCACCCAGCGCATCGAGCAGCTCGGGGCCTCGTCCGTGGAGATCGGCAACGTGGTCAAGCTGATCACCCAGATCGCCGAGCAGACCAACCTGCTGGCCCTCAACGCGACGATCGAGGCCGCCCGGGCCGGCGAGATGGGCAAGGGCTTCGCGGTGGTGGCCAGCGAGGTCAAGGATCTGGCACAGGAGACGGCCCGCGCGACCGACGACATCACCAGCCGGGTGACGGCCATCCAGCAGGAGACCGGCGGGCTCGTCGAGGTGATCAGCCGGGTGAGCGAGGTGATCGCCCGGATCAACGACTACCAGACCACGATCGCCAGCGCGGTCGAGGAGCAGACCGCGACCACCGCCGAGATGAGCCGCAGCATCAGCGAGGTCGCGGCGGGCAGCGGCCGGATCGCGGTGAGCATCTCCGAGGTGGCACGGGCCAGTTCCGTCTCGGTCGAGGGGACGAGCCAGACGAATGTGGCGAGTTCCGAGGTCGCCCGTACCGCGGAGGAGTTGCGCGCGCTGGTCGGCTCGTTCCGGCTGAGCTGACGGCCTCCGGGAGCCGGCCGTGGTGGCGGTCGGTGACTGTCAGGAGCCCTTCTCGTCGCTCGGTGTTGACATTGAATGGTGGTTCACGTTGACTTCCTGACGATCGAACCGCACGATCGCACCGCCCTGGCGGGCCTTGAAACCCGGTCGCCTCTGTGGGAGCGTGCGCAGGAAGGTAACGGGTGTCGTCATGTCGCTCACCGCAGCCGAGATCGGCAGCATCGTGTTCCGGGAGTCGCCGGAGGGCTCGCCGGGCTACGACGACGGTGATGTCGACGAGTTCGTGGCCGGGGTCGCCGAGGAGGTCCGCCGTCTGGAGGCGGAGAACCAGGCCCTCGCCGAGCACCTCCAGGAGTCCGACCCGGCCGGCTGGCTGCGCCGGCTGGAGCGGGAGTGCGCCCTGGCCCAGGAGCGTGCGGCCGCTCTGAGCGCCGAGTTGGAGCAGGCCCGTTTCGTGGCCCCCCGGCTCCTGGAGTTCGCACAGCGCACCGCCGACGGGCACGTGGCCGAGGCGCGCCGCGAGGCGTCGGAGACGCTCCGCAAGGCCGGCACCGAGGCCGATCGCCTGGTCAGTGACGCGGAACTGCGAGCCTCCACGCTCGTCGCCGACGCCCGGCACGCCCATGCCGAGCGGATCGCGGCCCTCACCGCGAAGCGCGCCGAAACCCTGGACCGGATCGAGCGTCTGAGCCGGGAGGCTCGCGAACGCCTGGCGGCGCTCTCCGCCGAGGTGGCCGACCGTCTGCGGGGCATGGACCCCCAACCGAAGTAGGCCGTCAGTCGCCGCAGTCGGTGGGGACGCCGGCGACCAACTCCTCCAGGACCCGCCGGTCGGCGGCGGGCAGGTGCCCGAAGATGTCGGGCAGCCGGGCGGCCACGTCCGCGTACAGCGCGTTGCCGACCTCCTTGCCCAGGGGCGTGCTGATCACCGTGCAGGCCCGCCGGTCGCGATCCGAAGCCACCCGCTGGACCAGGCCGCGCCGCTCGGTGCGGTCGACGAGGCCGCTGAGACCGGGTTTGGCCAGGCCGAGGAGCTGGGAGAGCTCACCCATGCCCCGCGGCTGGTCCTTGACCGTGCAGAGCAACTGGGCCTGCGCGGTGGTGAGGTCGTGATCGGCGCAGATCTGTGCGTAGCGCCGCTGGATCAGCAAGGACAGGTACACCAGGGTGTTGCCGAATCCTGGGCCGTCAGTCATGTGGGCCATCCTACCTTGCATAACTTCGCGCCGCGAACTACTTTGGTTCGTGCCACGAACTTTACTGGAGAGGCATTCCCATGGCTGACGCCTTCGACTCGTACGACCTCGCCGGCGCCAAGCTGGCCAACCGCATCGTGATGGCGCCGATGACCCGCAGCCGTGCCCACGGTCCCGGCAATACCGTCACCGACCTGACGGCCGAGTACTACACCCAGCGGGCGAGCGCCGGCCTGATCATCACCGAGGGCATCCAGCCGTCGGTGGTCGGCCAGGGCTACACCTTCACCCCCGGTCTGCACTCCGAGGAGCAGGTCGCCGCCTGGCGCAAGGTCACCGACGCGGTGCACGCCGCCGGTGGCGTGATCTTCGCGCAACTCATGCACAGCGGCCGGATCGGCCACCCCAGCCTGCTGCCCGACGGCCTCGTCCCGGTCGCCCCGTCCGCGGTCCCCGCCGCCGGCCAGGTCTACACGCACGAGGGCATGCAGGACCTCGTCACCCCGAAGGAGCTGACCGAGCCCGAGATCGCCGAGACCATCGCCGACTTCGCCTCCGCCGCCCGCAACGCGATCGCGGCCGGCTTCGACGGTGTGGAGATCCACGGCGCCAACGGCTACCTGGTCCACCAGTTCCTGTCCACCAACGTCAACCGGCGCACCGACGGCTGGGGCGGCTCGGTCGAGGGCCGCATTCGGTTCGCCGTCGAGGTGGCGGCCGCGGTCGCCGACGCGATCGGCGGACACCGGGTCGGCATCCGGCTCTCCCCGGACAACCCCTACAACGACATCGCCGAGGACAACGCCGCCGAGGTCTACCCCGCGCTGGTCACCCGCCTGGCTCCGCTCGGCCTCGCCTACCTGCACCTGGTCGAGAGCCCGGACCGCGAGCTGACCCGCCGGCTGCGCGCCCTCTGGCCGGCCACGTTCGTCCTCAACCCGGCCACCTACCCGGACCTCACCGGCCCGGAGGCGCTGACCCTCATCGAGGACGGCACGGCCGACCTGGTCTCCTTCGGCGGCCTCTTCCTGGCCAACCCCGACCTGCCCGCCCGTCTCGCGGCCGGTGGCCCGTTCAACACCCCGGACCCGGCCTCGTTCTTCGGCGGCGATCACCGCGGCTACACCGACTACCCGGCGCTGGCCGGCTGACCGGTCCGGGCTCCCGCGTGGGGGCGGGAGCCCGGGTCACCCCTATCCGACCAGCGGCTTGAGGGCCGCGCCGACCCGGGCCACCACACCGGGCCGGTGGCCGTTGCGGATCAGGTTGATGGTGATCCCGTCGATGCCCGCGCCGAGGACACGCTCCCCGAGCTGCTCGGCCACCTGCTCGGCCGTACCCAGGAAGGCGCGGTTGCGGCGGTCCTCGGGAATCGTCTCGCCGATCTCCTTGGCCTCCTGCTCGGTGTCGCCGACCATGCCCATGACCAGGTAACTGGTGGCGAGCGTGGCCGGGTCGCGACCGATCTCCTCGCACCGCTGCCGCAGCACGGCGACCTTGCGCGGCAGGTCGTCGACGTCGCAGATGATGTTCATGTGGTCGGCGAACCGCGCGGCCAGCCGGAACGTCTTCTGCTCGCCCGAGCCACCCAGCATGATCGGGATGTTCGGGCGCAGCCGCGGGTTGTTGATGGCCCCACGAGCCGTGTACCACTTGCCGTCGAGCGACGCGGGCTCGCCCTTGAGCATCGGCGCGATGATCGTCAGCGCCTCCTCGAGACGCTCGAACCGCTGCCCGAAGGTGCCGAACTCGAAGCCGAAGTCGTGGTGCTCCCGCTCGAACCACCCGGCGCCGATGCCGAGGATCGCCCGCCCCTTGGAAACCACGTCCAGCGTGGTCACCGTCTTGGCGAGAAGAGCGGGATTACGGTACGTGTTGCCGGTGACCAGAGTGGACAGCTGGACCGTGGAGGTCGCCGACGCGAGCGCGCCCAGGGTCGTGTAGGCCTCCAGCATCGCGTTCTCCGGCGCCCCGATGCCCGGGAGCTGGTAGAAGTGGTCCATCACCAGCACGGTGTCGAAGCCGGACGACTCGGCTTCGCGGGCCTGCGCGACGACCGTGTCGAAGAGGTGCTCGACTCCGACGTCCGGGTAGGTGAAGTTGGGGATCTGGTAGCCGAGCCGGATGGTCACGGTGCCTCCGTCGATGTAAGAGGGCTCTTACTTGCTAATGTAAGAGCCTACTCACATGGAGGCGACCGTGCCCACCAACCGGGCCTACCACCACGGTGACCTGCGAGCGGCGCTGATCGCGGCCAGTTTCGACCTTCTCGCCGAGTCCGGGCTCAGGCGTTTCTCGGTCGCCGCGGTGGCCCGCCGGCTCCAGGTCAGCTCGGCCGCGCCGTACCGTCACTTCGCCGACCGGAACCAACTGCTGAACGCGGTCTCCGCGGCCGCCGCCGAGGATCTCGGCGCCGCGATCAAGGCCGCCGCGGACACGGCCGGAAGCGACCCCGCCGACCGGCTCGCCGCCGCCGCCGGCGCCTACGTCCGCCATGTCACCGCGACCGGCGCGGGCTTCCACGTCATCTTCGCCGCCGAGTTGTACGCGATCGCCGACGACGCCCGCCGCGAGCACACCCGTGCCCTGATGACGACGCTGCTCGACCTGGCCGCCGCCACCGGCACCGGCTCGTACCAGGAAACGGTCCTGCTGGTCGAGGCGACGATCGCGGTGGCACACGGATACACCTCGCTGCACGCGGACGGCTTCTTCGCCCGTAAGGCCAGCACCGTCGACGACATCGCCGCCCGCGCGGTCGAAGCCGCCCGCGTCCTGGTCCCGGCGAGGCTCTAGCGTCCCGAGCCGCCGCATCGCTCGCGGCGGCCGGCCCGCCGGGTGAGTGATCACATCCGCGCCGTCACGGCGGCCCGTCCTGCTCCATACCGCCCGTCCAACGGCCCTGGCTCTCCGGCTCGCGGTCCGGATCGTCGGCCGTGACCTCGGTCGACTCGTGTTCCTCGGCGAAATCGCCGGTGTCGTCCGGATCTCCGATGGGTTCCATGCTTCCTCCCGGTCTCCTGGTGACAGATGCGGCGTCTACCCGGCGCGCGGCCCGGTAAACCGCCGCCGTCGCGGCCGCCGCCCAAATGTCATCGACCGCCGCCGTTTGAAGGACTCCTCGCCGGGGATACACCGGCCCGGACGGGGCCGGGGACGAGCGTCACGGAGGACCACATGCCCCAGCAGCAACGGTATGCGCCGGACCATTTCGACGAGACGGCGCAGCAGTACGCCCGCGACCTGCGGGAGGCCGGCGGCGCACGGGCACGCCGGTTACGCGACGACATGATCAGCGCGGCGATGCCGCTGGCCGAGCGCCTGGCCCGCCGGTACCGACGCGGCTCGGAACCGCTCGCGGACCTCGAACAGGTGGCCCGCCTGGGCCTGGTCAAGGCGGTCGACCGGTACGACCCCGAGCGAGGCTCCTTCACCGCGTACGCGATCAACACCGTGTCCGGCGAACTGAAACGGCACCTGCGGGACAGCACCTGGGTGGTGCACGTGCCACGCCGGATGCAGGAGCTCGCGCTCGCCGTCACCCAGCAGGAGACCCTGCTGACCCGGGACCTGGGCCGGCACCCCAGCGAGACCGAACTCGCCGCGGCCTGCGGGATCGACGCCGACGATCTCGGCAAGGCCCGGATCTCCGCGACCGGCTACCGGCCACTGTCGCTGAACGTGCCGGTCGGAGAGGGCGACACCCAGTTCGGCGACATGCTCGGGGACCTCGATAGCGACCTCGAGCAGGCCGCCGACCGCCTGACCGTCACCGAGCTGGTGGCGAGCCTTCCGGAACGCGAGCGGCACATCGTCGTCCAGATCTTCTACGGCGGCCGTACCCAGTCGGCTGTCGCGGCGGATCTGGGCATCTCCCAGATGCACGTCTCGCGGACCCTCGCCCGCGTCCTGGCCTGGCTGCGCGAGGGCCTGCTGACCGACCAGGTGCCGCGATGGCCGGCCGGCCACGAACCGGCCGACATCCCGTTCCAGGTGGTGACCAGATGGCTGCCGGGCGGCGAGCTGGAGATCGCGGTCGCCGGCGAGGTCGACCGCGACAACGCCGGGCACCTGCGTACGGCGCTCCTGGACCTGACCCGCCACCAGCCCGCCGGCCGGCGAGTGATCCTGCAGCTCAGCCGCGTTCCGCTGCTCGACGCCGCCGGGATCCGGGTGCTGCTCGGGGTCTACGAGTCGGCCCGCGCGCGCGGCATCGCGGTGACCGCGGCCGGACTGACCCCGTTCGTCCGGCAGATCGCCGGAGCCGCCGGCCTGACCCCGATGCTCGCCTCCGAGGAACCGGCCGGCTGACCACCCGAGAGCGCGGCCGGCTCGCTCCGCTGCCGGTCAGCTCGCTCTGCTCCGCCGGTGGGCGATCCATCCGCAGGCCGCGAGCCCGGAGGCGACGGCCGCGTCGACGAGGGCGACACTCCGCCAGCGCGGCGACACGGCGGCGAGCCCGACATCGGTGGCCGCGTGCAGCGTGTCCACCGCCGCGCTTGCCGCCGCGACGGCTGCCGACGGCCGGGCGGTGGTCACGACGGCCTGCGCCAGCTGGCGCGCGCCCAGCACGCGGGCCACCGCCAGGGCCGCCGGGCCCGCCGGCGGACGCTGTCCGATGCGCGCCAGGACCTCCGGCGCGGCGAGCAGAGCCAGACCCCATCCGGTACGGGCCAGCGCCGCCGCCCGCAGCGGTCCGGGAACCGGCCGCAGACGCAGTAGGACGTCACCCACACGCGGGCGTCGGCCGATCAGTGTGGTGAACGGGCTGCGCCGCCGCACCCGGCCGGCGTGGGAGCCGCGGACCCGGCCCTGTCCGGCCCGCGGCGCGTCGACGTTGTCCGTGCCGTCGTCCGGCAGACCGGTGCGCTGTATGCCGACGCCGACCGGCCGCAGCGACAGCACCGCGTCGGCCAACGAGGGGGAGAGCCGCTGGACCAGCATCAACGCGGCCGCCGCACCACCGACCGGGATCTCCCGCCGGGAATGGCAGGCGGCGTACACGATGGTGTCGGCCACCAGCTCCGGCGCGTACACCGGCGGCGGTGGCTTCGCCCGGGAGCCCAACCGGTTGCGAACATGGTCGAAGAACGGCGTGTCGACGGACGCCGGCAGGATGGTGGTCACGGTGATCGGCGCCCGCTCCTGCGCCAGCTCGATGCGCAGGGTGTCATGAAAGGCGCGCACCGCGAACTTGCTGGCCGTGTACGGCCCGTGCAAAGGAATCGCCCGAGCGGCCTCCAGCGAGGCGACGCCGATCAGCACACCGCCGCCGGCGCGCCGCAGAGCGGGCACGGCGGCGTGGGCGCCGTGCACCTGACCCAGGAAGTTGACGCGCATGACCCGGTCGAACTCGGCGCCGGAGATGTCCTCGATCCGGCCCCACACGCCGACGGCGGCGTTGTTGACCCACGTGTCGATGCGCCCGAACCGCTGCTCGGCCGCGTCCGCCAGGGACTGGACCGCGGCCGGGTCGGTAACGTCGACGGGAACGGCGATCGCCGTCCCGCCGGCGGCGCTGATCTGTGCGGCGAGCGCCTCCAGGGCATGCGCGCCCCGTGCCGCGCAGACCACCTTCGCGCCCCGGGAAGCGAAGGCGAGGGCGGTCGCGCGGCCTATGCCGCTGGACGCCCCGGTGATCACGACGACCTGTTCGGACACCGGCTTCGGCATGTCTGGGCTCCTCACCTCGGGCTTGGCGACCTACCCGGTTCGGCGCCGGATAAGCCGATCGACATGACCGGCGTGCCCACGACTGCCCGGACACCCGCCTCCGGCGGAGCGGCTCCGCCGGAGGCAGGCTGTCGCGATCACCGTGTGTCGCGGCGGCCCAGCGCCAGACCGAGCGCGATCATGCCGAGCCCCAGACCTAGGTGCAGCCAGTCGTCAGCCCCGTTGAGGGGTACGAAGTTGGCGGGGGTGTCCTGTCCGATGATCAGGCCGTACAGCCAGAGCAGCAGATAGACGGCCCCGCCGCCGACGAGGTAGGCGCGGGCCCCGGGCGCGCTGCGGGCGAGGCCGAGGCCCGCGGCTCCGAACAGGAGGTGGACGATGTTGTGCAGGATCGACACCTGGAAGACCCCGAACAGGTACGCCTCGGAGTCGTGCCCCGCGAACATCATGTTGTCATAGCCGGTGGTGATGCCGGGAATGAAGCCCAGCACGCCGACCAGGAGAAACGTGGCTCCGACGGCGAGTGCGGCGGTGCGTACGGGACTGCGCGTCACGGCGACGCCCCGGGCTCCGGGATTGATGGTCATGGCAGGTCCCTTCTGGTGGATGGCCCCGGTTTCCCCGCGCCCCGGGCGGTAAACGAACCGGGTTGCACCGCACCCACCATCCCGGGCGCGGCACGGCGCCCGGGCGGAACGGAATCGGGCCGCCGGGCTGGCCGGCGACCCGATTCGGTCACTTCTTTTTCTTCTTCTTGCTCTTCTTTTTGTCCTTCTTGGACTTCTTGTCTTTCTTGTCTTTCTTTGGCTTGTCGTCCTTGTCCTTCTTTGATTTCTTCGCCATGACCAGTACTCCCCTCGGCGCTGGAACCACCGGAGGTCTGAGCCCCGGAGTCACTGAACGCCGGAAGCCCGGAAGACCGGGGTTCGGGGGCGTCGACGGCTCATCGGCCTCGGCCAGAGGTCAGACCGGGACCCGGCCAGAGGTCAGACCGGGACCCTCCGGATGCGCTGCGTAAGCGATCGGTTCACTCAGCGTCGACTCTAGTCCGGTCGGGCAGGAGTTGTCCGCCGCAACCCGGCTCCCGGCTGGCGGCGGTGCCGCCTCGTGCCGAAGCCGTGGCTCAGGGCTCGGCGGGCGGATCAGGGCGGCCGTCGTCCCTACCCGGCCTTCACGCCGACAGCGTCGCCGGAGTGGGTGCCGGTCGGCTCGCCATAGCCGAGGATGCTCAGCAAATTGCCGGTGGCCTGCTGGAAAGCTTGGGCGATATCGTCGTCGAAATGGTTCTGCCAGTCGCCGGACTGGCCTTTGCGGTAGTGCGAGATCTCGCCGGCCTTCTTGCGGTCGTTCATCTTCGAGAAGCTGTACTTGTCGAGCAGCGTCTCCAGTTCCGGCAACGGGATGCCGATTCCGCAATGGCGCATCAGCGCGTCCATCTCGGCCACCTGGTTCGCGCCGGTCAGGTCCTCGTAACGGACCAGGCGGATCGTCTCCGACGGCGGCGCCTCCACCCAGGAGCGAACCGTGTTGAACATGCCCTTCTTCGTCAGATGCTCGATGAGATAGAGCATCCCGTCCTTCTTCGACCGGTCCCGCAGGGCCGCCCGGACCTCCAGCACGTCACCCATCGGCGTGTGCGAGTCACGGGTCGAGAAGTAGCTGGAGACGAGCAGGTCACGCGGGTCCCGGTAGATGAAGAAGGTGCGGTGCGCGTCCGGCTTCGGCATCTTCAGGTAACGCTTGTACGGGAAGTACAGCGACAGCCCGATCCGGTCGGGCGGGCACACCCGTGGATCCTTCCACCCGTAGTAGCGCGGGTCATAGGTGGCCAGGCCGGAGTGGCGGTAGACGATCGGGTCGCTGAACACTGATTTGACCCACTGGCTCGCGGTCTTGCGGACCGCACAGTGATAGACGTTGACGAACTCGCAACGCTCGGCGACCGGGACGGTCAGCCGCAGTCTAGCGTTGTGTGCCTCCAGCAGCGCTCGGCGTGCCATCACGCGCAGAGAATTCGGCGTGTGCTGCTTGGTGAACATCACCGTGCGATTGAACATCGTCAAAGTCCAATTCCTTGCCGGGCGGAACGACGCACCGTCGGCGCGCACGCCGTCGTGCGGTACAGCACTTTACAAGAACATCGACACCGTTACGAGAGTGTCTCGTGTACACCACGGCGACCGTGGCTGTGACGAGCCTTGGAACAACCTTTGTCCAGGTTCCCGGCCGTCACTACGTGAAGAGTCTCTACCAGCGCAAACGATCGTGAGGCCGACACGTGACGTGTGTCCGCGAAGCTGAACGAACTCACAGCTTCGCGAGTAATTCGAGATCATTAACAAGTTGGCAACGGTCTCCGGTCCGCGTCGCGGCCTAACGAAGATGAGATCGCGGCTAACGAAGATGAGTCAGCAGGTGTCAAAGCGCTCGAACGCCTCAATGTCGGCGCGGTCAACGGTTTCGGGGGCGACGACGCTTACATCGCCCTCACAAGTCGGCAACGGCCGTCCCTGGGGCCGGAGTCGGCGATCAACGCGAGGACTTGCTCGCCGTGCGATCAGCGTGAGGACTTGCTCAGCGGAGGACTTGCTCAGTGTGAGGACTTGCTCGGGGTAGGGACTCGCTCGGGGTGGGAACTTGCTCAGTGTGAGGACTTGCTCGGGGTAGGGACTCGCTCGGGGTGGGAACTTGCTCAGCGTGAGGACTTGCTCGGGGTCGGGACTGCTCAGGGTCAGGACTTGCTGGCGGAACTGGAGCGGACCCCGCCGTCGATGCGATGGCGCCGACTTGTCGGGGAGGAGATCCGGTGCTCGGCGGCGGGTCGGCCGGCGAGGCGGCATGCCCCGGCGCTCTCCAGGACGCCGATGAGGGGCAAGCGGGCGTCGATGGTTGCCCGGCCGAGCGTGCGGCTTGACGCGGCGCGGCACTTCTCCCCGACGACTGTTTCGGACTTGCGGCCGCTACGTTAGGCTGACCTCTAAGCCAGCGGGCCGAAAAGGTTTTCATAAACGTCACGCGGGAGAAATTCTTGTCACGGGCCACTCTTCGCGACGTCGCCAAGCTCGCCGGGGTTTCGGTCGCCACCGCCTCGAAGGCGCTCAACGGCCAGCCGCAGGTTCGTGCCCAGACCAGGGAGCGCGTGGTCCGGGCAGCCGAGCAGCTCTCGTTCTCGCCCAACACGCTGGCGCAGGGCCTGATCACCCAGCGTAGCGGTACGGTCGGGTTGTTGACGTCCGATTTGGAGGGCCGATTCTCGATTCCGATTCTGATGGGTGCGGAGGACGCGTTCGGTTCGGATCAGACGTCGGTGTTCCTGTGTGATGCGCGGGGTGACGCCATCCGTGAGAAGCACCATCTGCGGGCGTTGTTGTCGCGGCGGGTCGATGGTCTGATCGTGGTGGGTGCCCGGCCGGATACGCGGTTGTCGTTGGGGGAGTTGCCGGTGCCGGTGGTGTATGCATATGCGCCGTCGGATGATCCGGCTGATCTGTCGTTGGTGACCGACAATGTCGGTGGTGGGCGGTTGGCGATCGATCATCTGATCAGATGCGGTCGTCGGCGGATCGCGCATATCACGGGGGATCCGGGGTACAGCGCGGCGCAGGATCGTGCGCGGGGTGCTGTGGAGCGTCTGGCGGAGGATGGTCTGGGGCTTGCCGGTGGTGAGGTGTGGTTCGGTATGTGGTCGGAGGCGTGGGGTCGTGGTGCGACGCGGATGCTGTTGGAGCGCACGCCTGAGGTGGACGCGATCTTCGCTGGCTCCGACGAGATAGCCCGTGGCGTCCTCGACGTCCTGCACGAGGAACGCATCGAGGTGCCGTCCCGCGTCGCGGTGATCGGTTTCGACAACTGGTCGGTGCTGGCCGGAAACTCCCGCCCGCCGCTGACCACTATCGACCTCAACCTGGAACACCTGGGCCGGATAGCAGCACAGCGCCTGTCCGCCGCGATGGACGGCGAGCCCGCCGCCGGCGTCGAGACCTTCCCCGTGCGCCTGATCACCCGCGAGTCCACCGCCCCGCTGCGCTGACCAGCGGCCCCCGGCGCTCGCGAGCCCGCCCACCGGTCGCCGCCAGCGGCGCACCCGGTCCGGCGGCGTACCCGGTCCGGCGGCGTACCCGGTCCGGCGGCGTACCCGGTCCGGCGGCGTACCCGGTCCGGCGGCGCACCCGGTCCAGCGGCGCACCCGGTCCAGCGGCGTGACCGTCTAGCGGCGTGACCGTTCAGCGGTGCGACCGTCCAGCGGCGCGTTCGCCAATGCGCAATGTTCGTCCCCTGTCCCCGCCGCTTCGATCTCGTGAGGTGCGGGTTAGGCCCGTTTTGCCAGGAACCGGACTCTGATCGACTGCTGTGGGGTTTGCGAGTGGCCGTTGCTGTAGGCGGGGTATAGGTCTGGTGCAGTTGCGACACCCGTTGTGGGTGTCGCCCACACCCACAACGGGTGTCGAGTTTGCTGAGGTGGTATACCGCCGGCCAGGCGCGAGGGCTACGGAAGGTGGGGGAGCGGAAGCGCGACCGGACTTCGATATCGCCCGTGGGGTGCGGATGGCGCGCTGTGCTCGCGGCCGTTCGCAAGGCTGCTGCGCAAAGTGGCCGCGCAGGGTGGCCGCGCAAGGCGGCTGCGCGGAGCCAGCGGCCAGAGGTCATGGCGTCCTTCGGCGGCGAAGCCCGTGGCGACCGGTCCATCCGACCAACGCTCATCGTGATGCTGAGGCTCATCGTATTCCTGCTGCCGGAGGTCATCAGGGGGCTGCTGGCGGTCTTGTGCCGGGTCGTTGGGCGCCGTATGGCTCTTCGGGGAGTTCGCCGGCGAGGCCAGACAATGTTGGAAGGCCGGTGCCGGAGCATGGCAGAGCGGGTGGCCCACGGTCCGGCCCGATCCGCCGGGCCTGACTTTGGGGCCCTGGGTTGGCCTGTGCCTGCCCGGTTTGACCTGGAGATCAGTCTGACACGGGCTCGGTCGGGCTTGGGTCCGGTCTGACCGGGCCCAGGTGACCCCGAGGGGCCAGCCGATCCGCTGGTGGGGTCCGTTCTGGGGCGGCGAGGTCTGGCCGGCATCAGGTGTATGGAGCGGTTGCCGTCCGGCGAGTGGGAAAGCCGTTTGGCGAAGCGAACGGATCGATGGTTCGGCTCCTCCTCCAGCTGGGACCGGCATCCTCAGCTTGCCCAGGCGGGGGACCCCCATTCTCAGGTTGCCCAGGCGGAACCACCATCCTCAGCAGGCCCAGGTGGGTCAGCTTGCTCAGTGGGCTTGACGGAGCCCGCGCTCAGCGGGCTTGACGGCGTCGGGGCTCAGTGGGCTTGGCGTTGTCAGCGGTCAGCGGGCTTGACGGCGTCGGGGCTCAGTGGGCTTGGCGTTGTCAGCGGTCAGCGGGCTTGACGGCGTCGGGGCTCAGTGGGCTTGGCGTTGTCAGCGGGCTTGACGGCGTCGGGGCTCAGTGGGCTTGGCGTTGTCAGCGGTCCGTGGGCTTGGCGGGGTCAGCGGGCTCGGCGGGTAGTTGCTGGGGCTGGAGCGGCCTGGTGGCCGGTCCCTGGAGCACGGCGCCGTCGACGCCGAACCGGGAACCGTGGCAGGGGCACTCCCAGGTCGTCTCGGCCTGGTTGAAGTTGACGATGCAGCCCAGGTGGGTGCAGCGTGCCGCCACCGCGTGGGCGGCGCCCGTCTCGTCGCGGTAGACCGCCCACTGCTCGCCGCGGACCCGCACCACGGCGCCGGTGCCGGGCTGGACGTCCGCGGGGGAGTCGGCGTGCGACGACTGTGCCCGGTCGCCCACGAAGTGGCCTACCGTTCTCGCCCCCAATTTGAGAATGGAACCGGCTTCGCGGACCGGGTTGAGCCGCCGCGGGTCGTAGAGACCCGTCCACGCCGGCTCGTCACCGGTGATCAGGGCGGCGAGCAACTGTCCCGCCATGACGCCGGTGCTCATGCCCCAGCCGCCGAAGCCGGTGGCGACGAAGACGTGGGACGTGGCGGGGTGGAAGCGGCCGATGAACGGCACGTGGTCGGTCGTGGTGTTGTCCTGTGCGGCCCAGCGGTAGACGACCTCCGCGTGCGGGAAGCGCTCGCCGGTCCAGTCGATCAGCCGCCACCACTGCTCGGTGGCGTCGCCGGTGCCGGGGCTGAAGTGCTCGCCGGTGACGATGAGCAGGCGCTGTCCCTCGCGGTACGGCGCGGTGCGTACCGAACGGGTGTTGTGTTCCGGGGTGAGGTAGACGCCGCCGGGATCCTTTTCCGCGGGGATGGTCGCGGCGATCACCAGCTCACGGCGCGGTTCGAGACGGGCGAACGTCAGGGCCCGGTCGAAGACGGGGTAGTGGGTGGCGATCACGACCCGCCGGGCGGTGATCGTCCGCCCGCCCTCGGTGGTGACCGTGCACGGGTCACCGTCGTGCAGCCCGGTGGCCCGGGTGCGCTCGAAGATCAGTCCGCCGTTCCAGGTCAGGTCGGCGGCCAGCGCCAGCAGGTAGGACCGGGGATGGAACTGGGCCTGGTTCTCGACCCGGACGGCGCCGGCGACCGGGAACGGCAGGCCGGTCTCGGTGACGAACGAGGCGGCCAGCCCGGCCTCGGCGGCGGCATCGGCCTCGGCGCGGATCCGGTCCAGCTGGTCCGGGGAGTCGGCCCAGGTGTACGCCGGAACCCGTTCCAGATCGCAGTCGGTGTTCAGCCGGGCCGCCACGTCGAAGACCCGTTCGATCGCCTGTTGCTGCGAGGCGGCGTACAGGCGTGCCGCGTCGGTGTCGAAGGACTTGCGGATCCGCTGGTAGATGAGCGTGTGCAGGGCCGACAGCTTGGCCGTGGTGTTGCCGGTGACACCGGCCGCGATCCGGTCCGCCTCCACCAGGGCGACCGTCTGCCCGGCTTCGGTCAGTTCCCACGCGGTGCAGATCCCGGCGATCCCCCCGCCGATCACGACCACGTCGACGTCCACGTCATCGGTGAGGACCGGGTAGGCCGTCGCCGATGTGGTGTCCATCCAGTAGGACTCTTCAGAACCAGGCAGCATCGGCCTGCTCTACCCGGGCCGGGCGGCGGCAAACCCCACAGGGCCATCCGGGCCGCTTTCCGTGCGACCTGTTTAGCCGCGTCCTCCAGCGGTACCCGACTCGCATCGATTGAAGGGA
Organism: Actinoplanes sandaracinus; assembly: GCF_030009775.1. GTDB lineage: Bacteria > Actinomycetota > Actinomycetes > Mycobacteriales > Micromonosporaceae > Actinoplanes > Actinoplanes sandaracinus. Next base: position 49,028 of record NZ_JASCTH010000010.1, read on the forward strand.
GTGAGTCGTGAGTCGTACCGGAAAGGCTCTGTTGATCGTCGTGCCGCTCGCGGCCGGCGCCGCGGTGGCGGTGAAGCGCCGTCGCGCCGGAACGCCGGTGTCCCGGCGCAACCACGTGGTGACGGTGTACCGGCCGCTCTCGGAGCTGGAGTCGGCGCCGTTGCCCGGCACGCTGAAGGAGATCGCGGACGAGACGGAGATCAGCATGCGCCCGGCGCCCGGCGACCGGGGCACCGAGATCGCCGTACACATCCCCGAGGGTTCGAACGTGAGCGACGGCGATGTCCGCCGCGCCCTGCGGGAGACGCGGTCGTTGCTGGAGGCGGGGGACGTGCTGCTGCCGTCCGGGCCGCCGGCCACCGAGACGACGGCGCTCAACCGGCCGTTGCAGGCGGCGACCCGCCACGGCCGTGAGGGAGGCCTGCTGTGAAGGCGTTGCAGTGGCAGGGCGTCAACAAGCTGTCCGTCGGCACCGTCCCGGACCCGGAACTGCGTAATCCCGGCGACGTGATCGTCAAGGTGACCAGAACCGTGACCTGTGGTTCCGACCTGCACCTGATCGGCGGGTACATCCCGTTCATGGAGAAGGGCGACGTGCTCGGCCACGAGTTCCTCGGCGAGGTGGTCGAGGTCGGTCCCGACGTGCGCAACCACCGAGTCGGCGACCGGGTGGTGGTCTCGTCCTTCATCTCCTGCGGCAACTGCTGGTACTGCGACCAGAAGCTGTACTCGCTCTGCGACAACGGCAACACCAACCCGGTGATCACCGAGACCCTGTGGGGGCAGGCGCCGGGCGGCTGCTTCGGCTACTCGCACGCGATGGGCGGCAACGCCGGCAGTCACGCCGAGTACATCCGGGTGCCGTTCGCCGACGTCGGCGCGTTCACCGTGCCGGAGGGGGTCAGTGACGAGCGGGCGCTGTTCGCCTCGGACTCGGCGGCCACCGGCTGGATGGGCGCCGACCTCGGCGGGGTCAAGCCGGGCGATGTGGTCGCGGTCTGGGGCGCCGGCGCGGTGGGGCAGATGGCCGCCCGCGCGGCGGTGCTGCTCGGCGCCGACCGGGTGATCGTCATCGACCGCCTGGACAACCGGTTGCGGCAGGTGGAACAGCACATCGGCGCCGAGACGATCAACTACGAGAGCACCGACGTGGCGGGGGAACTGCGGGAACGCAGCGGTGGCCGGGGACCGGACGTCTGCATCGAGGCGGTCGGCATGGAGGCGCACGCGCCCGGACCACAGTTCGGGTACGACCAGATCAAGCAGCAGCTGCGCCTGCAGACCGACCGGCCGATCGCGGTCCGGGAGGCGATTCACGCGTGCCGCAAGGGTGGTTCCGTCTTCGTGCTCGGCGTCTACGCCGGGTTCGTCGACAAGTTCCCGCTCGGCGCGCTGATGAACAAGGGCCTCACCGTACGGGGCGCGCAGATGCACGGGCAGCGGTACATCCCGATGCTGCTGGACCGGATGGCCAAGGGTGAGGTCACCACCGAGCATCTGGCGACCCACGTGATGCCGCTGGACCAGGCGCCCGAGGGCTACCGGATGTTCAAGGACAAGAAGGACGACTGCGTACGCGCCGTCTTCGTGCCCTGAGAGCGCTGGTCCGGGGTGGTGGCCCGGCGCGGCCGCCACCCCGCGACCAGGGCGAACGCCAGCAGTAGCTCGGCGATGTCACCGCCGTAGTACATGATCTCGGCCGCGCCCTGCCGCTGCGCCACGGCGACCGGCGGGCCCACCACCCCGGCGTACATGAGCTGCGACAGCACCGCGTGGAAGGCGATCGCGACCCCGAGCACCACGAGCCGCGCCGGAACGGACGGCCGCCGGGGCGCCGGGTCGGGCCCGGCGACGACCCAGGCGAACAGGTAGCCGGCCAGCAGGAAGTGCAGGTGGACGAGGGGGTGCGGAGCCACCGCGTACAGCGGGGTGAGGTACAGCAGCGCCAGCCCGCCGAGGTTGAGCGTCAGGGCCGGGAAGGGGTGGGCGACGACCCGGACCAGCCGGGTGTGCAGCAGCCGCCCGAGGGCTCGCCCGGCCGGGCGGGGCAGGCGGCGCAGCAGCAGGGTGACCGGCGCGCCGAGCACCAGGCAGAGCGGCGCGAACATCCCGATCAGCAGGTGCTGCGACATGTGCGTACGGAAGTCGCCGCCCGGCCACGGCAGCGCCTCCGGCGTGAGCCCGATGACCAGGAGCAGCCCGCCGGTGAGGAAGAACAGTGTCCGTGACCGTGGCCAGTCCCGCTCGGCGATGGCCAGCAGTTCGTACGCCACCATGACGGTGACGACGGCGAACAGCAGCAGCCCGCCGTCGGAGTGGTGCGCGTGGCTCATCGCCGCAGCAGCCGGCCGAGCCCGATGAGCGCCGCCCCGAACCCGAGAAAGCCCAGGTCCCACCACAACTGGTGGGGCCCGCCGTGCACGTGGTGGATGCCGAGCAGGTGGTGGTCGACGATGCCTTCCACCAGGTTGAACAGGCCCCAGCCGGTGAGCATCCAGCCCCACAGGACACGCGACGCCCAGACGCGGCGGCGGTCGCCGGTGATCCGGGAGTACAGCAGGGCGATGCCGGCGAGCACCGCCAGCCAGGTCACGGTGTGGAACAGCCCGTCGGCGAGGGTGTTCATCCGCAGCCCGTGCACGGTGTCGGCGGGGTAGTAGGCGATGCCGACCCGGTCGGTGTCGGTGCTGGTCAGCAGGTGGTGCCACTGGAGGATCTGGTGCAGCAGGATGCCGTCGGCGAAGCCGCCGAGCCCGGCGCCGAGCACGAGTCCGGGCAGCCGGAGTTCCCGGACGTCCCGTTCCTGCGTCACCGTGCTCATCGCGTACCCCCTCGTGTTCGACCACCGTCCATGGCGAACCCCGTCTACCCAGCGGGGGCCCGCCTAATCAGCGCGTGCCGCTTGCCCGCCGAGAGCGGCCCGCATAGGGTGGAAAGCGCTTTCCTGCCGGTGGATGAGGGGATCGGATGATCGAGCTGCTTGTGGGCGGGACCCCGGTCGCGACCTATGTGACCGATCCCGACGTCGACATCCGCCTGGCGCCACGGCCCTACCTGCACCCGGTCCGCACACTGAACGGCACGGTCGTCACCGACGAGTTCCCGGAAGATCATCCGTGGCATCTCGGTGTGTCGCTGACCATGCAGGACGTCGACGGCATCAACATCTGGGGCGGCCGCACCTACGTCCGCGACCAGGGCTACATCTGGCGCGACGACCACGGCCGGGTCGTCTCCGACGGCCGCGAGCCGATCGACGGCGGCTTCACCGAGAACCTTCGCTGGTGCGACGGCGGCGGGCGCCTGCTGCTGCGCGAGCACCGGTCGGTCACCGCCCGTCCCGCGCGTCACGGTTGGGAGCTCTCCTTCGGGTACGCGCTGAGCGCCCCCGGCGAGGCGGAGGTCGTGATCGGCAGTCCCGCCACGAACGGGCGCACCGGGGGCGCCGGCTACGGCGGCTTCTTCTGGCGGGCCACCTCCGGCGCGGCCGAGGCGTTCACCGCGTCCGGCGGCGAACCGCACGGTGCGACCGAGTCATGGCTGGCGCTGACCGTCGAGGACTCGTACACGCTGGTGTTCCGGGGTTTGGCCGGCGACGACCGCTGGTTCGCCCGGACCGGCGACTACAACGGCGTCTGCGCCGCCCTGGCCTTCGAGGACACCGTCACCGTCAAGCCGGGCGCTCCGCTGGCCCGGCAGATCCGTGTGCTGGTCGCCGACGGCTGTCTCACCCGGGACGAGGTGGCCGCGGCTCTCGCGGAGGGTTGAGCGGTCACGCGGAGGGACAGAACCTCGGCCGCCGATGGGGAATACTCGACGAAATGAGCGTTATCAATGTCCTGAGCGAGGACAAGCCGGACGGACTGGAAATGTCGATGCTGCCGGCGATCCGGGAGATCAGACAGAACGGGCCCGGACGGTTGCGACGCGCGGCGCTGAAGGCACTGGTCCATCTCGCCGGGGAGCGGTCGCTCGACCCGGGCGACCTGGCGGTGCTGCGGCGGCTCATCGCGATCAAACAGCTGCGGGACCGGCCGCAGCCGCTCGGGGCCTGCTGGGACTACTGGCTGGCGGTGCGCGGTGGCGACCAGCGGGGAATCCTGCGGGTGCTCGGCCTCGACCGGACGACGCCGGCCACGTACCCCCTCGGTCAGGTCCTGATCGATCATCTCGCCCACGGCGGCCCCGACGACGAGCTGACCTACCGGCACGTCTTCGTCTCGCCGGAGGTCAACGGGTGGACCGTGGTGTCCGGGCCGAGCTGCGATCCCGAACGGCCCGAGGTCGGGCGCTGGGTGCGGGAGCTGAGTGCGGTCTACGGCGACGCGCAGGCCTACTACCACGGTGGTCAGGGTGACGGCGACGCCTGGCTCGTCGGCGTGAGTGGCGATATCGTCCGGCGGGTCCACACCGAGGATCTGGGGAGCTCCGAGGGCGAGCCGTTGCCCGTCGAGAGGCGGATCCTGGCTGAGCTGGGGCTCACCGGGCCGCCGGAGCGCCTCGACGACGAGGGCTCCGACCAGCACGACTTCTTCTTCGAGTGCACCGCGCCGCGGGTGGCGCAGTCGCTGAGTTTCGACCCGGTGTGGACCGGCTTCCCGACGGATCCGGAGGTCCGCGGGCGGGCGGTGCTCGCCTGGCCGTCCACCGACGACGATGTCAGCGTTCTTACCGGCTGCTACGGCGTCTACCTCTGAGGACGGGCCCTGCCGTCAACGGCGGCCCGCCGCCGGTGGAGCGAGGATCACCGGAGAAGGCCGGTGGGGTGACGAGCCGCCGGGCATCGGTCCGCCGATGCCCGGCGCCCCGGCGACGGGCTCGTTGCGCGGCTGACCTCAGCCCTACCGGCTCTGTTGGAACCCTGGTCTCCACACGGCCGGCGTGACCGCGTTGCCGAGGGCCTCCGTGACCGCCGCGCTCAGCTCCGCCCGGTCGGTCGCGGCCAGCCGGAAGGCCAGCTCACGCCACGAGTCGGCCTGCGCCCATCCGCGCAGTTCGGTCGCGCGGACCAGGTCGGCGTCCAGGGTTCGGGGGAGGGTGGCGCACTCGCCCAGCCCGCCGCCGATGGTCAGCGCGATCATCGTGGCCACGCATTCGTCGCAGGTTCCGCAGTTCTGGCCGGGCGGGGCCTGCCGGCAGACCGTGAGGGTCCGCAGCGCCAGCGCCGAGTGGACCAGGAACTGGGAGATCTTCTCCACCCGGGCGACCTCGCCGCCGTCGTGCAGCAGGGCCAGGCCCTCGGTGGACCACAGCGGGTCCAGCAGCGGATGTGATCCCCACGGCGTCAGGTGCCCGTGGTCCGAGGTGGACGCGAGCAGGCAGGTGCCGAGCGCCCCTTCGAGGGCGAGGGCGACCGAGGCCAGCGCCGCGCCGTGGTGCTCGTCCCAGCCGACCACCTCCTCGGTCACCTGTCGCAGGTTCGTGTCGACGACCAGCAGCCGTTTCCCGGTCTCGCCCGCCACCGCCACGAGCCGCTCCAGCAGGTGGTCCTTCTCCGTGCTGCGGCCGTCGTCGAGGTTCACGAAGATCAGGTCGGTGATCTCCCGGTGGCCCGGTGAGTCGGTCCGGCGCAGGTCCTTGAGCAGGCTGTAGTGCGAGTCCACGCCGGCGGTGAAGAACAGCCCGACCCCGTCGGCGGGGGCCGCCCGCACGGCGACCGACGCGGGCACGATCTCCGCCGGTTTGACGTCCCACCAGCGCTGGTAGAGCTCCATCGCGTCGCGGGCGCCGCGCAGCAGCCGGCCGGACACCGGGGCGTTGACGGTCAGGGACTCGCCGAGCACCATCGCCGGCAGGGCGAAGGCCGGCACGAAGGTGTTGCCCGGGTTCGGCGGCGGGGGTGGCGGCGGGCCGCCGGCCGCGTCACGAAGCCGGAATTCCAGCAGCTCACCCTCGCTGCGGGGCCAGCGCACCATGCCCAGGACGCGGGTCTCGTACGCGCCCGTCTCCACCGCTACACGTTCCAGCATCACCCCTCGAAGTATCCGGACATGAAGCTACTAAGGGGCAAATTGGGGCGAAAGTACCCCGACGGGGGCACTCGCATGCGCTTCCCTCGATAGGGAAAGCTCGACGGCTATGGACATCGACAGGGCCTCGCTGACGTTCATCCGCTGGCTGGGACTCGCCGGATCGATCATGCTGGCGGTCGCCGGCTGGCTCGGCGGAGCGATGCCGCACGCCGACCTGGAGGCCACCCCGGCCAGCGTCGCGCGAGGCGCCTACGGGCCGATCATCATCGGACTCTGGCTGGTGGGTACGGCGGCGCAGGCCTACGCCTGGTGGTCCGGCCGCGACCGGATCACGTCGACCCGCGAGGCGGCGGCGACGGCGCTGCTCTGGATCGCGCCGTTCCTGTTCGTGCCCCCGATCGGCAGCCGGGACGTGTACTCCTACACCTGCCAGGGCGAGATGTTCCTACAGGGCCTGGACCCGTACCGCCAAGGCGTGTCCGCGCTGCCGTGCACCTGGCTGGAAACGGTCGCCCCGATCTGGCGGGACACCGTCACCCCGTACGGCCCCCTCTTCATCCTGCTCGCCGGCGCCGCGGTCGCGATCGGCGGCAGCCTCGTCGGCACCATCGTCGTCTTCCGCCTGATCACCCTCGCCGCGATCCTGGCGGTCGCCGCCTGCCTGCCGGCGCTGGCGCGCCGCTGCGGCATCCCGCCGCAGCGCGCCCTCTGGGTCGCCCTCGCCGGGCCCATCGTGGGGGCACACCTTCTCGCCGCTCCGCACAACGACGCCGTCATGATCAGCTTGCTGGTGGCCGGTCTCTTCCTGGTCGTACGGGCCCAAACCCGCCCGGCACTGCTGCTCGCCGCCGGCGCCCTGCTCGGACTCGCCGTCGCGGTCAAAGCCACCGCCGTCATCGTGATCCCGTTCGCGATCCTGGCCGCCGCCCGCCCGCTGCTGCGCTCGGCGGCTCTCGTCGGCGGCGCCGCGCTGGCGGCCCTGCTGGCGGTCACGTTCGCCAGCGGGCTCGGCTTCGGCTGGGTGCCCGCCATGCGGGGCAGCACCTCGATCGTCCAGTTCACCTCCCCGCCGACCGCCGTCGGCATGACCCTCACCTATGCCGGGCAGCTCATCCATCCCGGCTTCGACGCGGTCCCGGCGGTGCGGGCGCTGGCGCTGGTGGCGCTCGCCGCCGTACTCCTCATGCTGGTGATCCGCGCCCTGCGCGCCGCGGACCGGGAGAAGTCGGCGCTGCAGGGCGCCGCGCTGGGGCTGGCCGCCTTCGTCGTGCTGTCGCCCGTCTTCCACGCGTGGTACGCCCTGTGGGCGCTGACGCTGCTCGCCGCCACCACGCTGCGCACGAACGCGTTCATGCTGATCAGCATCGCCGCGGCCTTCCTGGTCCTGCCGGACGGCGGCGGACTGCCCCGCTTCGTCAAGTTCCCCGGCGCCCCCCTGATGACCGTCTTCCTGGTGGTCCTGCTGGTCCGATACGTTCGGCGCCGCCGGGCCGAGGCCCACCCGCAACCCGCGACGGCCGCCTGAAGGCTCCGCCACGTGATCAGTCCCGGGCACGCGCGGTCCCAAGCGCGCCCGGACTGACAGGACAGGCACAGGTGGAGCACAAGGCGGTCCTCGGTAGCGGAGGTTCTCTGGGAGGAACCAGCCGCACCGCTACGAAGGGCCACCTCGATGCCTCCTCACACCCTGTCCCGCCGGTCGTTCGCAGCGGCGCTCGCCGGAACCCTCGGCGTGGCCGTCCTCGGCGCGTGCGGCAGCGACGGACCGTCCCCGGCCACCGGTCCGGCGACGGCGACGGCCGGCAGCGGGCTGTTCGACGCCAGCGTGGTGCACGACATCGACGTCACGTTCGCGCGGGCCCACTACGACGCGATGATCGACGCCTATCTCAAGGACGAGACGAAGAACTGGATCGAGGCGACGGTCACCGTCGACGGGACGACGTTCGAGAAGGCGGGGCTGCGGCTCAAGGGGAACTCGTCGCTGCGCGGGCTGACGAAGTCCGGCACGGCCGGCGCGGACCAGGGCGGTGGCGGGCCCGGTGGCGGCGGCCCGGGCGGCAGTGTCTCCGCCGAGAACCCGCAGGACCTGCCGTGGCTGGTGCGGCTCGACAAGTTCGTGGACGGGCAGGCGCTCGGCGGCTGGACCGAGTTCGTCGTCCGGTCGAACAACTCCGGCAGCGCCCTCAACGAGGCCGTCGCGCTGGAACTGCTCGGCCTCGCCGGGCTGGCCACCCAGAGATCCGTCTCGGCCCGGCTCGCCGTCAACGGCGGCGCCGAGGTGCTGCGCCTGGTCATCGAGAACCCGGGCGACAAGTGGGACGCCGACAACTTCAGCGCGGCCGGCATCCTCTACAAGGCCGAGGCCGGTGGCGACTACAGCTACCGGGGTGACGACGCCGCCGCGTACGAGGACGTCTTCGACCAGGAGACCGACACCGGCAATCCGAACCTGGCGCCGCTCACCGCGTTCCTCAAGTTCGTCAACGAGTCCGACGACGCCAGCTTCCGCGCCGACCTGGGCAGGCACCTGGACGTCGCGGCGTTCGCGAACTATCTGGCCGTCCAGGAGCTGGTCAAGAACTCCGACGACATCGACGGGCCGGGCAACAACTCCTACCTGCGCTACACCACCGGCGCCGGCCGGTTCACCGTCGTCGCCTGGGACCACAACCTCGCCTTCAGCAGCATGGGCGGACGCGGCGGCAACCGTGGCGCCGTGCCGGGCGGCGACAACGGCGGCGCCGTGCCGGGCGGCGGCGTCGCGCCGGGCGGCGGCGTCGCGCCGGGCGGCGGCGTCGCGCCGGGCGGCGGCGTCGCGCCGGGCGGCGGCGACATCGGCGGCCGGCCGAAAACCCGGATGGGCGGCCGCGCCAACATCCTCGTCGAGCGGTTCAACGCCGACACCACCTTCAAGGCGTCGTACGAGAAGGCGCTCACCGACCTCAGGGCCCGCCTCTACACCAGCGGCAAGGCGGCCGAGATCCTGCGGGCCCGGGCCGCCGTGCTGACCGCCCAGACGAGCGACCTGATCAGCGCCGACACCGTCGCCACGGAGTCCGCCGCCATCGAGGCCCACTTCGTCTGAGGCCGGCGTGGACCACCGTTGCTAGCGTCGGCGGGCATGACGCGGACGGACGTGGTGCAGGCGACGACCGGGCGGTACCTCGCCGCGATCGACGACGCCCTGCCCGGATTCGTGGAGATGCTGTTCGTGACGGGGTCGGCCGCCCTCGGCGCGTTCGAGCCGGGCGCCAGCGACATCGACACCATGATCGTGACCGCCCGGCCGCCCGGCCCGGCCGACCTCGCCGCCATGGCCGAGGTGCACGCGGCGATGCCGCGTCGCCCGCACTTCGACGGCGTCTACCTGGACCGGGACACGTTCCGCCGGCAGCCGGCCGACCAGCGGCCGACACCGTTCGTCGTGAACGGGGAGTTCCGGGCGGACCAGCCGTGCGGTGAGCTGCACCCGGTGCTGTGGCTGCTCCTGAGCCGTTACGGCAGGACGGTCCGCGGGCCCGCCGTCGCCGATCTCGGCCTGACCGTCGATGCCACGGCCCTGCGCCGGTACAACCTGGACAACCTGAAGACGTACTGGGCGCATCTCGCGGCCGAGGGCCGCCGGACCCTCGCCACGATGCCCGCCGAGGCGGCGGTGGACGCTGAACCTGTCGCCTGGGCGGTGCTCGGGCCGGCGCGACTGCATTTCACGCTGGCACACGAGGACATCGTCTCCAAGGCCGGGGCCGGCGAATACCTGGCCGACCACTTCCCGCGGTACGCCTGCTTGGCGGACCGCGCGGTGCGATCACGCCGGGGCGAGCAGGTCGCGTTCACCGTCGCCGACGGGCGGGCGGGCGCGGACTCCATCGACGCCGTGATCGAGGACGCCTGGCGCCGGTGGGGCCACCTCTGCTGAATTGGCCCGGAGCGGCGGGGCCGGCAGTCCGTAACGTCGCGGCCATGACCGTGGGATTCGTCGGGCTCGGCGTGATGGGACAGCCGATGGCCCTCAACCTGGCCCGAGCCGGGACCGAACTGATCGTCTGGAACCGCACACCCGAGCGGGCCGGGCCGCTGCGTGCCGCGGGAGCGACCGTGGCCGCCGATGTGGCGGGGGTGTTCGCCGAGGCGCAGACCGTCATCATGATGCTGGCGAACGACCAGGTCATCGACAGTGTCCTCGGGCGGGGGACCGACGGCTTCGCGAAGCTGGTGGCCGGGCGGAGGGTCGTGCACATGGGGACGACCGCGCCCGCGTACTCGGGCGGTCTCGCCGCTGATGTCACGGCCGCCGGTGGGTCGTACGCCGAAGCCCCGGTCTCGGGATCTCGCGGCCCGGCGGAGACGGGCGACCTGGTGGTGATGATCGCCGGCGGCGATCCCGGGCTGGAGGACCTGCTGCGGCCGATGTGCCGGGAGATCGTGCGGTGCGGCGCCGTGCCCGGGGCTCTGCTGATGAAGCTGGCGGTCAACACGTTCCTGATCAGCATGGTCACCGGGCTGGCCGAGGCGTTCCACTTCGCCGGGCGGCACGGCCTCGACCCGGGGACGCTGCTGACCGCCCTGGACGCCGGGCCGATGGCCAGCACCGTGTCCCGGGTGAAGGGGCGCAAGCTGCGCGACCAGGACTTCGAGGTGCAGGCCGCGCTCCGCGACGTGCTCTACAACAGCGAGCTCGTGGTGGACGCGGCGCGCCGGGCAGGGATCGCGTCGCCGCTGCTGGACGCGTGCCGGGAGCTGTACGCCGAGGCGGCCGCGGCGGGTTACAGCGGTGCGGACATGGCCGCGGTGGTGCGCGCCTTCGACGCCAGAAGCCGGTGATCGCGTTCCACCCGCCGGCCCCCGAACGTGCCGGCCAGCACGAGGGCGATTCCGGCGATCGCCAGGACGGTCAGGTGCTCGCCGCCGACGCCGACGCCGATCAGGACCGCCCACACCGGCTCGGTGCCGAGCAGCAGGCTGGCCCGCGCGGCGGACGTGCGGCGGATCGCCCACAGCTGCACCAGGAACGCGAACACGCTGCAGCCGAGCGCGAGATACAGCACGCCGAGCCATTCGGTGGCCCCGAAGGAGGCGGCCGTGGGCAGCAACGCCGGCCCCGCGGCGACCGTGAAGACGACGGTCCCGGTCACCAGTTGCAGCGTCGTCAGGGTGACGGTGTCGTGCTGCCGCGCCAGCCGTCCGGAGAGGGTGACGTGCGCGGCGCGGACCACGGCGGCGGCCAGCATGAGGGCGTCACCGGCCGACGGCGCGCGCAGCCCGGGCCCCGCCACCAGCAGCGCCACCCCGGCCGTCGCGACACCGGCGGCCAGGAAGAACCGTCCCGGCAGCCACCGGCGCCGGACCGCGCACTCCAGGATCGGGGTGAGCAGGATCGTCAGGCTGATCAGCACCCCGGCGTTGGTGGCGCTGGTGAGCGACACCCCGTACGTCTCCAGCACCAGCACCGACGCCTGCGTGCACCCGAGCAGGACGCCCACGCCGGTTTCCCGCCGGGTCGGCCGGCGGCGGACCATCAGCGGCAGCATGGCGGCGGTCGACACCAGATAGCGCAGCGCCAGCACCACCAGCACCCCGCCGGTCACCACCAGGGTCTTGGCCGCCAGATAGCTGCTGCCCCACACCAGGGCCACGGCCAGCAGCAGAAGGTCTCCCATCACACCGGGAAGCCTGCGGCCCGCCGATGCGGTAGACAAGACGCGTACCTCTGAACCGACGATGTAGTGGAGCTAATGGATCCGCATCACCTGAGACTGCTGCGTGAGCTCGGCGAGCGGGGCAGCGTCGCCGCGGTGGCCCACGCCCTGCACATCACGCCGTCGGCGGTGTCCCAGCAGTTGAACACACTGCAGCGCTCGGCCCGAGTGCCGTTGACCGAGCGCAGCGGCCGGCGGCTGGTGCTGACCGAGGCGGGCCGGGCCCTGGCGGCCGCCGCGGTGGAGGTGATGACCGCGCTGGACCGGGCGTCCCGGGCGGTCGGCGACTATCTCGACGATCCCGGCACGCCGGTCCGGGTGGCCGCGTTCCACAGCGCCGGCCTGACCTGGTTCGCGCCGTTGATCAACAAGCTGGCGGAGACCGGCGGGCCGCCGGTGCGCTGCGCCGACGAGGACGTGGCGCACGCCGACTTCCCCGCCCTGGTCGGCGACCACGATCTGGTGCTGGCGCACCGGCTCGCGCACAGCCCGCCGTGGCCGGCCGACCGGCTCGCCGTGGTGCCGCTGATCTGGGAACCGCTCTACGTCGCCATGCCGGCCGGCCATCCGCTCGCCGGGCGGGATCCGCTCACCGCCTCGGACGTGGCCGGGGCGCCGTGGATCAGCGTCCACCGGGGATTTCCGCTGGAGGGCGTGCTCACGGCGATCGCGGCGGCGGCCGGGCGGCCGTTGGACATCACGCACCGGATCAACGAGTTCACCGTGGCGGCGTCGGTGGTCGCGTCCGGGGCGGCGCTGGCGCTGCTGCCGGGACGGACCACCGTGCCGGACCCGAGGCTGGTGTTGCGGCCGCTCGCCGATCTGCCGGCCGGCCGTTACATCGACGTGCTGGCCCGGCCGGAGACCCTGCACCGGGCCGCGGTCCGGACCGTTCTGGAGACGCTGCGCACGATCGCCGGCTAGCCCACCGCCCGCCGGCATCTGTCGTGTCCGGCGCTCGCCGCGAGTGCCTGAGGCAGAAGGTAGGGGCCGCGCGTGTGTCTGTCGTCCGCCGTGATGAGGACGGCGTCTCACCCGCGGGACGGAGACGTGGTGGGGTCGGTCTGGGGGAGGGCGGACAGGAAGGCGGCGACGGCGGGATGGCCGGCGGCGCCCTGCCGGAAGGCGGCGCGGGTGCGGCGGCGGGTGGGCAGCGGCAGCAGCCGGACGCCCTCAGGGGTCCGGCCGGTGGCCAGTTGCGGGACCACCGCGACGCCCTGTCCGGCGGCGACCAGGGCGAGGACCGTGCCGAAGTCGTCGATCCGGTGCCGGGCCTTCGGGGTGAACCCGGACGAGCGGCAGATCTGCAGAGTGGCGGTGTGACAGAGCGTGCCGGGCGTGGCGAGGATCCAGTCCGCGTCCCGGAAGTCTCGCAGCGTGCCCGAGTCCCGCGGAGTGGTCGGAGCCGGCGATCCGACGGCCAGGTGTACCGCCTCGTCCAGCAGCGGCACGCTGTCCAAGCCCTGGTCGACGTCGAGCGGGACGACGTCGTAGTCCTGGATCAGGCCGACGTCGAGACGCCGGTCCAGCAGCGCGGCCGGGACCTCGGCCGGATCGAGTTCGGTGACCATCAGGTCCAGGGCGGCGTGCTGCTCACCCAGCGTCACCAGGGCGGGGGTGAGCAGGGTGCGGATCGCGGACGGGAACGCGCCGATGCGCAACTCGCCGGAGACGCCGGTGCGGACGGCGGCGAGCGCGGCGCCGGTGCGTTCCAGGGCGGCCAGGACCACCTCGGCGTGCTGCACCAGGAGCCGTCCGGCGGCGGTCAGGGCGACCCGGCGGCCGGTGCGTTCCAGCAGGGGCACGCCGGCCTCGCGCTCCAGCGCGGACAGTTGCTGGGAGACCGCCGACGGGGTGTACGTGTGTGCCGCCGCGACGGCGGCGATCGTCTGAAGGCGGGCCAGGTCGCACAGCAGGCGCAGGCGGCGGACGTCGAGCATCAGTTCAGCTTACGTGTCACGGTAGGAATGTGAACTGGACCTGATGCTCGGTGCGGCGCAGGCTGATGGGCATGACCTTGACCGGGATCTTCGTACCACTGATCACGCCCTTCGCCGCCGACGGCGCCGTGGCCCTCGACGTGCTGGCCCGCCTCGGCCACGAGGTCCTCGACGACGGCGCGGCCGGGCTGGTGGCCCTCGGCACGACCGGGGAGCCGGCCTCGCTGACACCCGCCGAGCAGGAGGCCGTCGTCGACGTGATCGCCGGCGTCAGCCGGGAACGCGGGACACCGCTGCTGGTCGGCGCACGGATGGACCTCGCCGCCCGGCCCGGCGTCACCGCCGCGCTCAGCCTGGTGCCGCCGTTCGTGCGGCCGGGCGAGGCCGGGGTGATCGCCCACTTCGAGACGCTGGCCGGAACGGTGCCGCTGGTGATCTACCACGTGCCGTACCGGACCGGGCAGGACCTGACGCCCGCCACGATCCGACGGCTGGCCGCCATCCCCGGCGTGATCGGCATGAAGTACGCCACCGGGTCGGTCGATGCCGGGACCGTCGACCTGCTCGGCGACCTGCCGGACGGGTTCGCGCTGCTCGGCGGGGACGATCCGGTGATCTCGCCGCTGCTCGCCCTCGGAGCGCCCGGCGGCATCTTGGCGTCGGCCCACCTGGAGACCCGGTCGTTCGCCGAGCTGGCGTCAGCCTGGCGGGCCGGGGACGCCGAACGGGCCCGGGCCCTCGGCAACCGGCTCGCGGGACTCTCCCGTGCCCTGTTCGCCGAGCCCAACCCCACCGTGATCAAGGCGGTGCTGCACGATCACGGCCGCATTCCCACGGCGGCGGTACGGCTGCCGCTCCTGCAGGCCGCGGCCGGGCGGCTCAGCGGGCTGACGCCGGGCCGAGCACCGACACCTCGGTGAGCTGCATGTCCTCGGCGGCGCCCAGCCCGAACACGCGGTAACTGGTCAGCACCTCCAACTGCCCGCCCGGAAGATGACCGCGGTCCGGGTCGCCGACCAGGAAATACGCGCCGCGGGCAGCGGCCCGGCGCAGGAAGCCCTGCATGCGTTCGGCCAGGCCGACGGCGTAGAAACCGTCGCCGACCAGGATCACCTCGGCGTCACCGCCGTCGCCGTCGAGGAGCTCGTCCTGGTCGAGCCGCACCGTGACCGCGTTGGCCTGGGCGTTCATCGTGACCGCCGCCAGCGCGTTCGGGTCGATGTCGTTCGCGGTCACCGACGTGGCGCCGGCCCGGGCCGCGGCGATGGCAGCCAGCCCGCAGCCGGAGGCGACGTCGAGCACCGAACGGCCGGCCACCACCTCGGGGTGGTCCAGGACGTACCTGGCCAGCGCCTGGCCCCCGGCCCAGGCGTTGGTCCAGAACGGGTTCAGCACCGGGCCGAACCGGTTCTCCAGTCGCGCCTGGAAAACGGTCGCGTCGTCGGCCAGATAGAGCCGGATCTCGGGTACGAACGAGGGGCGCACGAGGCGCAGGCCGTCGTATTCGTCGGCGCGCGAGGTGATGAACGGGGCGAGGGGAGTTTCGGTCAATGCAGGCAGGATGTGCTCCGTTCATAAACGGCTGCCTGTGACGGCGGCCTGAAGATCAGCCGCCACGTGAAATAGGCCCCCGCGATGGCGGAGACGTGGGTCAACTTTTCACGATTCCGGATTCGACCCTAGCACGCCGGAATTTGCCGGAACTTCAGTCCTTGAGGGATTTAGCCCGATCGGTAACCGCGGCGCGGAACGCGGTGAGCGCCGGTGACGACGGTCCGTCGCGGGTGATGGTGAACAGCCGGCGGCCCAGAGCGGCCTCGGCGACCTCGCGGTAGGCCAGTGCCGGATCGGGCGGCGGCAGCGTCAGCTCGGGCAGCAGAGCCACCGCACCGGTCCGGCGGACCAGTTCCAGCTGCACGTCGGCGTCGTTGGAGCGATGCCACACGGCCGGCTCGTAACCGCCGATCGCCCGGCACCGCCCGACGATCATGGCGTAGTGGCCGGTGCTCTCGTGCGAGGACACCCAGACCTCGTCACGCAACCCGGCCAGCGCGACCGGGCCACCCGGGGCGGCCAGCGGGTGGGCGGCCGGCAGCACCACCCACAGGCGCTCGGAGAGCAGTGGCTCGAACCGGGTGCCGGACGGCCGCGGGCGGGGATGGCCGTCGTACTCGTCGCTGACCACCAGGTCCACCGAACCCAGCCGCAGCTCGGGCAGAGCCTGCTCCAGCTCCCATTCGGAGATCTCCACCCGGGCCGCCGGATGCTCGGTCATCACCCGGGCCGCCGCGGGGACGAGCAGGCGGCGGGCCGCCGACTGGAGACCGCACGCGCGGACCGTCCCCCGCACCTCGCCGCTGAGCGCGGCCAGATCGGTGGTCGCCGCCTCGGCGGCGGTGAGCAGCACCCGCGCGTGCCGGGCCAGCAGTCGGCCGGCGTCGGTCAGCCGCACCCCGCGCCCGGCCTTCTCCAGCAGCACGGCGGCGACCTCCTTCTCCAGCACGGTGAGCTGCTGAGAGACGGCGGACGGGCTGTAGCCGAGGGCGGTGGCGACCGCGCCCAGAGTGCCACGCTCCTCGAACTCCCGCAGGAAGCGGAGACGGCGCAGATCGAGCACGACCATGCACTGATGCTAACCAATCAGCTCCATGAATCATCACTGGACCTTCAGATTGCGAGCGTCGATGCTCGGGTCATGGGTCCGCTCCTGTGTCTTCTCTCCGCCGCCTGCTTCGGGGCCATGGGGATCTTCGGCAAATTCGCGTACGACGCCGGTGTCTCGCCGTCCGCCCTGCTCCTGGTGCGGTTCAGCATGGCGGCGGTGGTCCTCGCCGGACTGCTGGCGCTGCGGCCGGTGGCCCGCCCGCCCCGCGGGGCCGTGCTCACGGCGCTCGCGCTCGGGGCGGTCGGGTTCGCCACCCAGGCGACGCTCTACTTCGAGGCGCTGCGGGTGATGGACGCCTCGCTGCTGTCGCTGATCCTCTACACGTACCCGCTGATGGTGACCGCCGCGGCGGTCCTGCTCGGCCGCGACCGGATGACCCGCGGCCGGGGGATCGCGCTGGCCGTCGCGTCCGCCGGCACGCTCCTGGTGCTCCTCGGCGCCGGCGGTGGAGCGGTCAGCCCGCTCGGCGCGGTGCTGGGATTCGGATCCGCGATCACCTACACGGTCTACATCCTCACCTCGGACCGGGTCGTCCACCGTGTGCCGCCGGTGCTGCTGTCGGCGCTGGTGATGGCCGGGGCGGCCGTCGCCCTGACCGGGAAGTCACTGGTCACCGGGGGAGTGGACCTCGCCTTCGGCCCGGCCGGCTGGCTGTGGGTGTCCGGCATCGTGCTCGTCTCCACGGTGCTGGCGACGCTGACGTTCTTCGCCGGGCTGCGACGGACCGGCCCGTCCACCGCGGCGATCCTGTCCACCGTGGAGCCCGTGATCACCACCGCCCTGGCCGCCGTCACGCTGGGCGAGCTCCTGACGCCCGCCCAGCTCTCCGGCGGGCTGCTGGTGCTCTCCTCGGTCGCGGTGCTCCAGATCCGCCCGGCCGGCAAGGCCGAGCCGGCGCTGGTCGCCTGACGGCCCCTCCACCGGCCGACAGCGGGCCGGCCGTGCGGCCGGCGCCGGGTTCTCAGGCGACGGCCGGGTCGGCGGCGATGCGCAGCGCCTCGACCAGGCGGCGGTACAGGTCGTCGGTGGCGTAGAGCTCGGCGTGCGTGCCCTGGGTGCGGACCCGGCCGTCCTCCAGGACCACGATGCGGTCGGCGTCGAGCACCGTGGAGAGCCGGTGCGCGATGGTCACCACCGCGCCCACGGCCGCCCGCTCACGGATGCAGTCCTGCACCGCGGCCTCGGTGAGGCCGTCGACCTGGGCGGTGGCCTCGTCGAGCAGGAGCACGTCCGGCGTACGCAGCAGGGCACGGGCCAGCGCGATCCGCTGCCGCTGCCCGCCGGAGACGTCGGTCGCGTTGGCCGTGGTGTCGAGGCCGTCGAGCCGGACCGCCGCCAGCACCGCCCGCAACTCCTCGTCGCTCGCGTCGGGATGGGTGAACCGCAGGTTGTCGGCGATGTCGCCGGGCACCACCGGGGTCTCCTGCTCGACGTAGGCGAGCCGGGCCCGCACCTGGTCGTGGGTCCACTCGGAATACGGCCGGCCGTCCAGCAGGATCCGGCCGTGTTCCGGTTCGAGGAACCGCAGCAGCAGCGAGAACAGGGTGGTCTTGCCGGCGCCGGACGGGCCGACGATCGCGGTGTGACCGCGGCGGGGGATCTCCAGATCGATGCCGTTGACCGCGGGCTTCGCGTCCGGGCCGTATCGCGCGGTGACACCGCGCAGCACCAGCACTGGAGCGGCGTCCGCGGACCGGGCCGGGTCGTGCGGCTCGCGCGGCTCGCTCGGCGGCTCCAGGCCGATGCTCTCCAGTTCGTTGATCCGCCCGGCGGCGGCGATGCCGGCCTGCAGCGCCGTCAGGTTCTGCGTCAGCTCGCTGATCGGCCCCATCAGCTGGAACACGTAGAGCAGGAAGGCGACCAGGGTGGACACTTCGAGCAGGCCCTGGTGCGCGCGCCACGCGCCGACCGCGAGGATCACGATCACCGACAGGTTGATGCCGGACCACGAGATCGTCCACACGGTGGCGCTGATCTTCGCGGCCCGCACGCTGTGCGCCGCGGCGTCGCGGGCCGCGCCGATGATCTGATCGCTCTGGCGCGTCTCGGCCCGGCTCGCCTTCACCGTCCGGATCGCGCGCAGCGACCCCTCGAGGTGTGCCCCGAGCCGCCCCACGGCCTCCTGGGCGGCCGTCTGCGCGACCCCGATCCGGGGGAGCAGCCAGGACATCAGCAGGCTGACCACGACGACCGCGGCCAGCGTGCACCCGAGCAGCGTCAGGTCGAGCACGGCCATCAGGATCAGCGTCCCGATCAGCCCGACACCGGCGTTGATCAGGCCGACCAGACTGCCGGAGGCCTCGTGCAGCAGACCGGTGTCGGAGGTGACCCGGGTGACCAGCTCGCCGGTGGGGCGGCGCTGCAGGTCGAGGACACGGGCCTGGAAGTAGCGGCGGATGATCGACGTGCGTGCGTCCAGCACGATCCGCTCGGCGAGGGTGCCCATCAGAATCCACTGCCACAGCCCGATCGCGGCGCCCACGACGAGCAGGCCGGCCAGCGCGGCGACCGGGCCGGTGAGGTCCACGCCGTCGTCGAAGGTGTCGAGGACCCACTTGGTGACCAGGGGAGTGGCCAGGGCGACGCCGTTGGCGGCGAGGCCGAGAACCAGGCCGAGCAGCATGGTCCGGCGGTGTGGACGGAGCACGGTGAGCAGAGTTCGCAGTCTCGTGGTATCCGGCATTCCCGCAATGGAACACGACTGTTCCGAATTGGGCAAGTGATATTCTGCCGCGGTGACCACCACCCCGACCGGCAGCCGCGCCCGCACCCGGCAGGCGATCCTCGACGCCGCCATCGAGGTCATGGCCCGCAATCCGGCCGCCACCCTCGGTGACGTGGCCCTCGCCGCCGACGTCGGGCGCACCACCCTGCACCGCTACTTCCCGGAGCGTGTCGACCTGCTCACCGCGCTGCGCGCCGAAGCGGCGGCTCGGCTCGACCTGGCCCGCGCCCGCGCGCGGATGGGCGACGACACCGGCGCGGACGCCATCCGCCGACTGTGCCAGGAATATTTCGACCTCGGTGACGTGCTCTTGCTGCTCTTCCGCGAGCAGGTCACCCTCGAGGACACGCCGGGCGGCTGCGACGACGAGTTCGAGGCCATGATCCGGCGCGGGCACGCCGACGGCAGCATCGACCCGGAGCTGCCGGCCGGCTGGGTCCAGAGCCTGATGTGGTCGCAGCTCTACGCGGGCTGGAGTTACCTGGCCGAACACCACGCCTCCCGCCACGACACCCTGCGCCTGGTGCTGCGCTGTGTCGCCGGCGCGGTTCGCCCACAGCGATAGGCGTGCCGGGCCGCTGTCAGCCTGCCGTGCGGCCTCCGGCTCCCACCCGGTGACGCCGCCCGCCGGCGCGCGGGCAGAGTGGAGACCGAGCGCGCGTTGTCACGTCAGCTCGGCGATCACCGCGCGGGCCATGCGGCGGCCGTGCTCGGCCATGCGGGGGAAGGTGTTCCGGTAGTAGTCGATGCCGGTCAGTGACGGTGCGAGGGCCCAGCCGCAGGCACGGCGCCAGGTGGCGTCGTCGTAGCCGACGGCCTCCCGGTAGGCATCGCGGGCCGCGCCGGTGAAGGTCCACAGCGCCGGAGCGACGTCAGGCGCCGGATCACCGATGCCGAGCGCGCCGAAGTCGATGACCGCGGTGAGCCGGCTCCCGTTGGTGATCAGGTTGCCGGGCTGCAGATCACCGTGGATCCACACGGGGGCTCGGTCCCAGTCAGGGGTGGCCAGGCAGGCGCCCCAGGCCGCCTTCGCGGCGTCCAGGTCGAAGCCGTCGTCATGGCCGGCGAGGCGGGGCAGCACCCGGCGCACGCCCTCGTCGGCGTGGCGCAGGGCGGATCCCCGCGAACCCGGCGGCTTGACCGGACCGTCGGCCGGATCGACCAGGTGCAAGGCACGGACGAAGGCAGCCAGTTCGCGGGCCAGCGCCACGTCGTCGCAGCCGAGCCGGGGAGGCGTGGTACCCGGGACCCACGGCGCCACGGTCCATCGCCACGGATATCCGGCACCAGGTTCGCCCACGTGCAGTGGCACAGGGATCCGTACGGGAAGCCGGGACGCGAGCATGGGCAGCCACCGTGCGTCAGAATCGGCCTGGTCGGCCGCCCCGGCGATCTTGGGCATGCGGGCGACGAGCGCGTCACCGACCCGGAAGAGCACGTGGTCGGTGCCCTCCAGATCCTCGGGCACGGGCGTCACGGGGAGGTCGGCCCACTCCGGGCGTTGGTCCGCCACGAGGCGGCGCACCTGCTCGACGGTGGCTCGGACTTCATCATCATGGATGGGCACGACCGGCACGGTAAAGCGGCCGGGCGATGTGGCTCCACCGGTTTAGACCGCATCTCGTTTGGGTGAGTCCGGCTCCCCGCATCCCCGGCCGCATCCGCTGGGCGCCACCCGCCGTAGCATCACGATCATGGATTTCGTCGCGCTGTCCCGCCGGCTGCCGGCCGTGCCGCCCCGGGTCGCCGACGTCCTACTCACCCTGGTGGCGCTCGCCGCTCAGCTGGCCCCGTTCGTCTCCACCGAGCCCAGTGCCGGTGTCGGGCACTGGCCCTGGCAGATGTATCTGCCGCCGATCGCTGTCAGTCTGCCGGTGCTCTGGCGTCGCCACGCGCCGTTTCTCATGCTGATCGCCTGCTTCGCCGGATCGCTGACCTACAACGCCTTTCCGCTCGGCCCGCCTCAGGCGATCTGGTACGGCGCCCTGCTCGGCGTCTTCACGGTGGCCGAGCGGGGCCGGCCGTGGCAGCGGGCGGTGCTACTCGGCGGCTTGGCGATCAGCGCCGTGACGCTGTCCGGCTCGCTGGCCACCACCACCCGCGGCCTGGTGACGAACCTGGCCGTGTACGCCCTGGGCCGCGCCCTGGCGACGCACCGAACGCGTATCGACCTGCTCGCCGAGCGTGCCCAGCACCTGGAGCGGGAGAACGCGCTCGCGGTCGAGGTCGAGCGGGGCCGGATCGCCCGCGACCTGCACGACATTCTGGCGCACGGGCTGACCGTGATGGTGGCGCAGGCCCAGGCTGGCGTGGCCGACGTGCGGCGTAACCCGCAACGGGCCGAGGCGTCGTTCGACACCATCACCACGGTGGGCCGCGAGGCGATGGCGCAGCTTCGCCGGGTGGTCGCCGGAACCCGGCCGGCAGGCGCGCCTACCGTGGGGCCCCGGCTCGCCGATCTCGCCGAGTTGACCGAACGGGTGTCGGAGGCGGGCCCGCGGGTCACCGTCACGCAGCGCGGTGAGCCGCTGCTACTGGCCCCGGACGCCGAGGTGGCCGCGTACCGGATCGTGCAGGAAGCCTTGACGAACGCGGTCCGGCACGCCGGGGCGACCGCGGTGGGGGTACGGCTGAGCTGGCATGCGGGGCAGTTGCGGGTGACCGTCGAGGACGACGGCCGGGGCGCGTCCGGCGAACCGGCCGGGCACGGCCTGATCGGGATGCAGGAGCGTGCCCGCGCGTGCGGGGGCACGGTGTCGGCCGGGCCGGGCGCGTTCGGCCGGGGCTTCCGGGTGGACGCCCGGCTGCCGGCCGGCGTCGCCGCGGGGTGGCCGGCGTGAGCATCCGCGTGGCGATCGCCGACGATCAGGAGCTGATCCGCGATGCGTTCGCCCGGATCCTGGACGCTGAGCCGGATATCGACGTGGTGGCCGAGGCGGCCAACGGCGCGCAGGCCGTGGACGCGGTGCACGCCCACCGGCCCGACTTGCTGCTGCTGGACATCCGGATGCCGGTGCTGGACGGCATCGCGGCGGCCCGGCGGGTGTGCGCGGACACCGCCACCCGGGTGCTGATGCTGACCACCTTCGACGAGGACGAATACGTCTTCGAGTCGTTGCGGGCCGGAGCGAGCGGCTTCCTGCTCAAGGACGTACGCGGCCCGCAGCTCGTCGACGCCGTCCGGGTGGTGGCAGCCGGCGAGTCGCTGCTCGCTCCGGCGGTGACCACCCGGCTGGTTCAGCAGGTGATCAGTCAGCGCCCGGCGGCAGGGCCGCAAGCGTACGCGCTGAGCGCGCTCACCGCCCGCGAGGTCGAGGTGCTGCGGCACCTGGGACGCGGCCGGTCCAATGCGGAGATCGCTGCGGCCTTGGTGCTCAGCGAGCACACCGTGAAGACCCACGTCAGCAACGTGCTGACCAAGCTGGGACTGCGTGACCGGGCGCAGAGCGTCGTCTTCGCGTACGAGAGCGGGCTGATCCGCCCCGGCGGACTCACCGATCCCGACCGCTGAAAGATCCCTCGCAAGAGGGATGCGACTGGTTCTCCACGGCGATGTGCTGGCCGCCCGGCGTCCGCAGGATGTCCGTGTGAGACCACTTCGATGCCTGTTCGCTGCCGCGCTCGCCACGCTGCCCCTGCTAGCTGCGGTGCCAGCCCGCGCCGACGTCCCCGACGTCGTCACCTCCCCGGCCGACTTCACCACCGACAGCGGTGAGACGTTGCGCGGCCTGGTCTACACTCCGCGCGACGCCGCCGGCCCGCTGCCAGGCATGGTGCTGCTCGGCGGTTCCGGCCCGGTCAAGCACGGGGCGCTCGTCGCCGAAGCGAAGGCGTTCGCCGCGCAGGGCATCGCCGTGTTCGCTCACGACAAGCGGACCCGCGGTTACTCGGCGAGCCACCGCGACTACGCGGCGCTGGCCGACGACGCGGTCCGGGCCGTGGCGATGCTGCGTGGCCGGCCGGGCGTGGACCCGCGGCACGTCGGGATCTGGGGGATCAGCGAGGGCGGCTGGGTAGCCCCGCTGGCCGGTGCCAGGTCCGCGCAGGTGGCCTTCCTGGTGCTGGCCTCGGCTCCCGCGCTGACCCCGATGCGGACCGAGAACTGGAACACCCGCAACAAGATTCATGCGGCCGGTGTGCGGGGACCGCTGGTCAGCGTCCTCTCCGACCGGCCGCTGCGGATCCTCGAGGACGCCGGGACGTTCGCCGAGTCCCGCTACGACCCCCGGCCGGTCCTAGCCTCGGTGACTCAGCCGGTGCTCGCCGTCTACGGCAGCCGGGACGTGCAGGTGCCGGCCGCGGAGAGCGCGAAGGCGCTGACCGAGACCATCGGCGGGCACGTCAGCGTCCGGATCATGGCGGGCGGCGACCACCTGCTGCGGGAGGGCGCAGCGATCCTTCCGGGCTATCCCGAGGTGGTGGGCGGGTGGGTGCGGGGCGTCGCCTCCGGCCGCACGCCGGCGCCGGTCGTCGACGCCCTGCCGGATCAGCGCGCGCAGAGCAGCACGGTCGCGCTCGCGGCGCCGTGGGAGCGGTGGCGGGTGCAGCTCGCCGTGTTCGTGCTGATCGTGCTGTTGCCGGTGGCGTACCCGATCGGGGCCTTGATCCGGTGGTTGCGCCGCCGGCCGGTTGCCGGGCACACCGCCGCCCGGACCCTCGCCGTGCTGGTGCCGCTGACCGCACTGAGTGCGTTGACCTATCTGTACGTAGTGCTGACCGGCTCTGACTACCGCGGGATCTACCCCGGCCCGGTGCTCGCCGGTCGGCCGGTGGTGTGGCTGATCCTTCAGACGATGGCGGTGGCGACGGTGGTGGCCACCGTGTTAACCGCCCGGCAGGTGGGGCGCGAACGGGCGGACCGGGCGCGACTCGGGGTGCTGCTCGGCGGGGCGGCACTGTTCGTGGTGTGGGCGCTCTACTGGGGACTGCTGCTCCCGTGAACCGCGCTCCCGCGCCGCCCTCGCCATCGAGTCTCGTCGGCTGATGGGCAAGCGAATCCAGCACGGCGCCCAAGAAGCCCGATGGGGTGCACTCCCGAACTACTTGGCGTATATGCGCACGTGGCAGGCCCATGGTGGTTCGCGCATACGTCGGCTGATTTCCGAGTCGCGATGGCGCTTAAGGCTATGGCGGCCGTTCTAGCCTCGTGCGCCAGAAGGCGGGATGCCGGTTCGGGTGCTCGGGCCGGGATCGGGTCGCTCCATGACCGTGGCCGCCAATTCGGGGGTCGCCTCCGTCAGGAAGCGCATGGCCTGCGCGGCGCTCATGTCCGGGGATCCGTAGTGGCGGGCGCCCGCCGCCGTCGCCACGCCGACGCTCATCCGGCCGCCCCACCGTTGCAGGAGGGACTGTTCGACCGTCCAGCCGATCACGGCCCGGCGTCGCGCCGAAGCAGCTGCCGGCGACCAGCGGCCACACCGGATCGTCGCGGACCGCCACACCCAGATAGCCGGCGGGCAACGAGAACGCCAACCGGATCAGTCCCTGGTAGACGAGCCGGATGTGGAGGCGCTGCCACGAGCCGTCGTTCACGTGGCGTCCCCGGTGGTACCGCCACGTCGGCATGATCGTGATGTTGACGGCCTAGAGCGCACCGGCGACGAGCAGGACCGGGCCCAGCCACGGGCGGGTGATCTCGGCGAACCAGAAGACGGCCGTGAGAGTGCCCATCACCCCGGCGCACCAGAAGGCGGCCTGCGACGTCCGCCAGAGGACGAAGCGGCGGTCCAGACGGTTGCGCGGCGGCCGCAGGCGCGGCGCGGCGGAGGTCTCGGGCATGCCGACATGGTGCCCGGAGCTCGCCAACATCCTCGATGAAGGGCGCCGGCCGGGTCACTGGGCCGACGCGGACGGGGGAGCGCTGCCGCCCTGCGGCTCGGTGGCGGTCATCAGGTCGATGACGGCGTCCCGGTCGGCCTTCGAGGGCAGGCCCCAGCCGGGCCGGTAGTCGTACACCTGGTCCAGCCCGGTGGCGGCGGTACGGCCGGCCAGGATCTCCACCGAGGATGTCTCGATCAGGCCCGGATGCTCCACCCCGCACGCCTCGGCGACCTTCACCAGGTCCCGTCGCAGCGTCTTGACGTAGTTGGCGGCGCGCACCGACTTCAGGGCCGGGTCGAGTCCCCGGGTCAGCCACCTGTTCTGAGTGGCGACGCCGGTCGGGCAGGTGTCGGTGTGGCACTTCTGGGCCTGGATGCAGCCGATCGCCAGCATCGCCTCCCGCGCCACGGCGACCATGTCGCAGCCCAGCGCGAACGCGACGACCGCGTTGTCGGGCAGCCCGAGCTTGCCGGCGCCGATGAACACCACCCGCTCGTGCAGGCCGCGTTCGGCGAACATCCGGTACACCCGGGCGAACCCGACCTGGAACGGCAACGACACGGTGTCGGTGAAGATCAGCGGCGCGGCGCCGGTGCCGCCCTCGCCGCCGTCGATGGTCACGAAGTCGACGCCGCGGCCGGTGGTCGCCATCAGGCTGGTCAGCTCGTCCCAGAAGTCCAGGTCGCCGACGGCCGACTTGATGCCGACCGGCAGGCCGGTCTCGGCGGCCAGCAACTCCACCCAGTCGAGCAGGCTGTCGGTGTCGGTGAACTCGGCGTGCCGCGACGGGCTCACACAGTCCACACCCTGCGGGATGCCGCGGGTCGCGGCGATCTCCGCCGACACCTTCGCGGCCGGCAGCAGCCCGCCGAGGCTCGGCTTGGCCCCCTGACTGAGTTTGATCTCCAGAGCCCGCACCGGGTTCGACGCCACCACGTCCTTGAGCCGCCGCAGATCGAACCGGCCCTGCTCGTCACGGCACCCGAAATACGAGGTGCCGATCTGGAAGATCAGTTCCCCGCCGTGCCGGTGATGGGGCGACAGGGCGCCCTCGCCGGTGTTGTGCAGGCAGCCGGCCAGCGCCGCGCCCCGGTTCAGGGCTTCCACCGCCGCCCCGGACAGCGAACCGAAACTCATGCCCGAGATGTTCACCACCGAGTCCGGGCGGAACGCCTTCGCCCGCCCCCGCGCGGCGCCCATCACCTTCGCGCACGGCACCCGGACCTCGTAGCCGGCGGACGGGTTCGAGAGGGGCACCGCCCGGCCGAACGTGCGGTGCTTGATGATCGGATACCCGGCCGTGTACTCGAGGTCGTTGTCGGTGCCGAACCCGAAGTAATTGTTCTCCATCTTCGCCGAGGCGTAGACCCATCGCCGCTGGTCCCGGGTGAACGGCCGCTCCTCGTTGTTGCCGGCCACCACGTATTGCCGCAGTTCCGGCCCGATCGCCTCGATCAGGTACCGGCCGTGGCCGATCACCGGGAAGTTGCGCAGCAGCGCATGCTTACGCTGCGTCAGATCCCGCACGGCGACCGCTGCCACCGCGGACACCGCGGCGGCAGCGGCCGCCTGAAATCCCCGCTTCATGAGGTTCACCTTTAGCCGCCGGGCCGCTCGCCAAAACAAAACACCACGATTTCGTACGGCCACGCCGCCCGTGGCCGCTCAAGAGGCGGCCGGCGGCACCCGCAGAGCGAGCAGGGCCGTGTCGTCGCTGGCCCAGCCGCCGTGGTGGGCCAGCAGGACCGCCGCGATGTGCCCGATGGTCGCGGTCGCGTCCCACCCGTGGGTGCCGGCGAGCGTCCGGGCCAGCGCCGGCTCGTCGAACATCTCGCGCGGTGGCCCGGGTTTGCGCGGATCGGGACGGGCCTCGCAGGCGCCGTCGGTGTAGAGCAGCAGCAGATCGCCGGGACTCATCCGGAACCGGGTGTCGGTCAGCCGCACCGTGTCGAAGGCGCCGAGCAGGGTGCCGTTGAGGCCGACCTGCTGGACGCGCCCGTCGGCCCGGCGGATGAGCGCGGGCAGGTGCCCGGCCAGGCACAGCCGTCCGGCCAGCCCGGCGGCGGTGGTCCGGAACGTGGCCTGCACCGCGGTGAGGAACCGCGGGGCGCGCTGGGCGCGCATCGCGGTGTTCAGCCGTTGCAGGACCACCGCCGGTGACAGGTGCTCCCCGGCGTCCGCCCGCAGCGTGTAGCGGGCCAGAGCGGTCACCTTCGCCGCCTCCGTGCCCTTGCCGCACACGTCGCCCATCAGGGCCGTCCACCACGGCCCGCGGCTCTGGAAGAGGTCGTAGAAGTCGCCGCCCACCGTGGCGTCCCCGGTGGCCGGCAGATAGCGGGCGGCGGCGTCCAGTCCCGGCACCGGGCGCAGCAGCGGCGGCAGCAGGCTGTCCTGAAGGCTGCGGGCCAGCTCGCTGGCCTTGGCGAGAGCGCCCTGGCTGGTCTCCAGCGCGGTGCGGGCGGCCCGCATCGAGACGCGGTGGTTGATCTCGCTGGAGACGGCCCGCGCGAGGATCGCCATGGTCTCCAGGTCGCCGGATCGCCACGTCCGGGGCTCGGGGTCGATGACGCACATCGTCCCGATCGCGTGCCCGTCGGCGCTCAGGATGGGAAAGCCGGCCCACGCGCCGACACCCCACGGCCCGATCGCCGGGTGACCCGCCGTCCGGGGGTCCTTCTCGGCGTCCTCGACGATGAACGGCTCCCCGGCGCCGATCGCGAAGTAGCAGAAGCTGTCACCCACCGCGTTCTGCCAGGCCTCGGCGCCGCCGTAGGGCAGGTGCGGCACCGACTTCCAGTAGGTGCGCGTCTCGCCGACGAACGTGATCGCGGAGATGGCACAGCCGGTGACCCGCACGGCGAGCCGGGTCAGGTCGTCGAACACCTGCTCCGGGCCGCTGTCGGTCTGGCCGCTGGCCGCCAGCGCGGCGAGACGGTCCGGGTCCGACAGCACCGCGGGCAACCCGTCCGCCCGCAGACCTCCGGGTGGTTCTTCCACTGCTTCCGCCACAACCCCGTCCAGCCTGTCGGCGACCATGCGCACCGATACGGCGATTCTATGGACCGCCGAGCACGGCCCGCCGATCAGCGTGCGGGCGCGATACCCGCGGGCCGCGATGATCAACCGTCGGTGCCGTACCCCCTTGCGCCGCTCTGCCAAGATCGGGCGGTGACCGCCCGCACCGCCAGGATCCTCGCCGGCATCGCTGTGGCCGTCGTCCTTCTCGTCGTCGCGGCCGTCGTCGTCGTGCCCCGGCTGCGGCCGCCCGGCCCGCGTCCCGCGTTCCAGCTGCCGGTGGCCTGCGGGGAGACCTGGATCCTCGGCACCTATCCCGGTCACGACGACTACGACATCGACTTCTTTCCGACGAGCGGCTCGGCGTGGGGACGCCCGGTCCTCGCCTCCTACGCCGGCACCGTCACCGAGGCCGGCGTCAACGGGACCCTCGGCTCACGGACGCCGCAGAACCCGGAGGGCCCGCACGGCACCGGCGCCGGATACTGGGTCGAGATCGACCACGGCGGCCGCTGGGAGACGCAGTACCTTCACCTGCTGGAACCGCCGTCGGTCAAGGCCGGCGACCGGGTCGAGCAGGGCCACCAGATCGGGCGGATCGGCAGCACCGGCAAGTCCGGCGCCCCGCACCTGCACTACGAGCAGCGCCGGGCCGGTGAGAAGGTGGAGAGCCACTTCGACGGCGTCCCGGCCGGCATCACCACCGACGACCGGGAGTACGAGGTCCGCCACACCAGCCGCAACTGCCGTGCCGCGCCGGACTGACCGTTCATTCTGCTGGAGCCACCCTGCCTGGGGCGCGCCGCGCGTGAGGCCTTCTGCCGGAACGGCCGCGTGGAGGGTGACCCGGGAACGGCCGACCCTGAACGCCGGGTGGTCGCCTAGCCCGCGGTGGCCTCCCGCTGGATCTGCTCGAACTGGGCGGCCATCGCGGCGGCCAGCGCCTGTGCGGCGGAGAGCGGGCGAACCATGACCGTGAACTCGTCGATCAGGCCGTGTTCGTCCAGGTGCAGGAAGTCGCAGCCTTCGACGGCGACATCGCCGATCCGGGCCTCGAAGACCAGCGCGTGATCGCGGCCGTCGTCGCCGTTGAGCTCACGCACGTACCGGAAATTCTCGAAGACCCTCAGCACGCCGCGGAGGATCGCTGCGGTGATCGGCTTGCCCGCGTAGGGCTTGAACGCCACCGGGCTGCGGAACACCACGTTGTCGGCCAGGGTCGCCGCGATGGCGTCGGGGTCACGTGCTTCCACCGCGGTGCGAAAGTCGATCACCACGCCAGCCTACGGGGTTCCCCTCCGGCCGGCGGCGCTCACCCTTGACCGGCAGTGGTCCGGCCATCGGGCCCGCGTCACGTTGGCAGTCCCGGCCTCCGGCCGCGTTCCCGGGCCGGCCCGGCGTCACCACCTACGGTGTTACCGCCGCTTCGGTATGTCGTCGAAGGCGCCGAGGGCGACCGCGTGCGCCACGAAATCGGCGGCGTTCGCGGCGGCCGCGTCGGGTTCGTAGTGCTTGTCGCGGTCCACACCCCAGTCGGAGATCGACTTGACGACGATCCACGGGACGTCGGCGTCGGCGGCGGCCGCGTAGAGGCCGTGCCCCTCCATTTCTCCGCCGAGGGCGCGGGTGCGGTCCTTCTTCAGCTGGTCACGGCGCTCCCGGGAGTCGTACAGCGTCTGTGCCGACAGGAGTGGGCCGAACCAGACCTTGGCGGTGCGCCAGTCGGTCGATGCCGCCTGGAGCCGGCTCACGATCGCGGACCTCGTGCTCACCCGGTCACCGAAGGGCTCGGTGTGGCCGTCGTGCTCGATCCGCCTGTCGAGATCTTCGATCGTGGTGGCGACGATGACGTCGGCGAGCTGCTGGGGTGGTGTCCAGTCCTCGCGGAGCCCGTAGCAGATGCCCACCATGATGACGAGGTGCGGCTTCCACTGCCGGATGGCCTCGGTGGCGGTGGACTGCGCCCCGCCGGGACCGCCGGCGCCCTGCCGGGCGCATTGAGCGAGGCCCAGCGTCGTCGGCCCGATCGCGCCCAGATCGTAGGTGACGACCTTTCCGGCGAACGATCGCACCGGCTCCTGCCCGGTGACGGGACGGGCGGCCCGCAGCACCGCGTCCCGTTCGGCGTCCGTGACGGTCAGCAGGAGGACCCGGGTGTTGGGCAGGTCGGCGGCCAGGGCTCGGAAATCGGCGAGCATCTCCCTGTGGCGGTCGACGGCCAGTTTGGCGGAGACCCATGCGACGGCGATGGTCATCAGCCCGACGATGCTGAGCAGCCAGCCGAAGATCTGCGTCTGCACGGTGGCGGAACCGATGCCGGGGGCGCTCTGCCACACCAGCCGCCAGGCCAGCCACTGCAGCGCGGTGAGGTAGGTCGCGGGCCGTCCTTCGCACGAGTCGCCGCAGGCCTGGCCCTCGACCGAGGCGACGAACGAGGCGAGGATGGCCACGACGACGGCGACGCCGCCCACCCAGATGAAGAAGAATCCGCCGCCGGCTTTCACCGGCTCACGGTAAGCGGTGACCGGTCCGAGAGGCCGGCGCAGCGCCACCCGGCTATCCGGGCCGTACGGCAGGCGCATCCTCGCCGCCACGACGCGCCGCATCGCCGCGGTGCTCACGCCCCGGGTCAGGCAGACCAGCACCTCCCGAACCCGGCCCTCCGCGATCTCCAGACCGCCGGCCCTCGCCTCGGCGGCGGCATGGCGTTTCACCAGATCCTCCATCCGGCTGGACGCGAGCCGCACCAGCCCGCCGCCGTCGCCCGTACCGGCGTGGTGGCACAGTGGCATCGACCAGTTGAAGCCCGGAAGCGACTCGGCCGCCAGCTCGTCCGCGGCCTTGCCGCCGAGCGTTCGCCGCAGCCACGCCGATTCGGTCACCACCTGGGCCAGCATGAACACCGCCACGTAGGCCGTCGCGAACAGGGCAAGCCACACGATCGCCAGCGACGGCCGCGTGTCCCGCACGACCGATATGAGCGCCAGCGTGGCCGCCACCGTGAGTGCGAACGCCGGCGGCCCCGCGAACACCAGCATGTCCCAGCGCCGGTCGAGCAGCCGGAGGAGCCGCAGACCGGCCCCACCGCGCGCCGACGGGGGCAGGCGCATGAACTGCGGGCGTTCCAGCAGCGCGAAGCTCTCCGGTCCGAGCCGCACCAGGCGGTCCTCGGCGTCCGCTACGCGAAGCATGACGCTCAGCGGCCCGCGCGAGCGCACGATGCCGAGAACGCTGCGCGGCCGGGCGACCCGGATGGCCTCCCGGCCGAACTCGGCGTCCCGGACCGCTCGCGCCGCGGCGCGACAGTGGGCGTAGGTCATCGGCGTCATGGCGTCATGGTCTCCGAACAGTCGGCGGACCGCATCCGCGGTGCGGCGAACACGGTCACCCGATGGGGCCCGCCCGTCCTGCCCCGCCGCCAGGGTGTCTTCCTGGCATGGTCAGCCTGCGAGGTGGTCGGCCAGAAGCACGATCAGCCAGCGGACGACCGCATCCAGCACGGACATCGCCGTCACCGTCCACGTCGTCGCGTGGTTGTCGTTCTCGTCGCGCGTGCATCGCTGGTGTCGCATGACGACCGCCTCTCCTGCTCCGCAAGCTCCTGATGCGATGAGCATGCGGGCGTGCGAGCGGCCGATCGGCCGATTCCGGCTGTCCGCGGTCGTCCGCATCTGTCCGTGTGGCGGGAGCCGATGACAATGGACGCGGGACCCTTCACCCGGGAGGCATCATGGCTGGCGGCGCAACCGTCCCGGACCCGGCTGG
This sequence comes from Actinoplanes sandaracinus, assembly GCF_030009775.1. Classification (GTDB taxonomy): domain Bacteria; phylum Actinomycetota; class Actinomycetes; order Mycobacteriales; family Micromonosporaceae; genus Actinoplanes; species Actinoplanes sandaracinus. The sequence continues at coordinate 80,632 of NZ_JASCTH010000010.1, forward strand.
GATACACACGCTCCGGGACCTGGCGGACGCGTTCACCCGGCTGCGCCGGCGGGCGGCGCGGAAGGGCCAGGTGCAGCTCTCGGTGCGTGATCTCGCCACCCGCGTCCAGCGGGCACCCAGCACCCTCGACCCCTATCTGCGCGGTGTACGGCTGTGCCCGGCCGACGTCTACGAGGGCATCCTGCGCGAGCTCGGTGTCCATCCCCAGCATCTGCGCCCATGGCTGGACGCGTGGGAGCGGATCGCCGACGGCGCGACGGCGCGGCCCGCCGCTCCCGTCACCGCCGACCGGTCGGCGATCCTGCCGTACAGCGAGACGTTCCCCTACCGGATCCGCGGCGCGAGCACCGGCATCACCCTCGTCACCGGTGACATCCGCCGGGTGACGTTCGCCGACGTGTGGGTGAACTCGGAGAACACCGAGATGCGCATGTCCCGCTTCGAGGAGAACTCCATCTCCGCGATCATCCGCTTCGAGGGCGCTCTCCGCGACGGCACGGGCCGGGTCGTCGAGGACGTCGTCGCCGACGCCCTGGAGCGGGCGGTCGCCGACCGGCGGCCGGTCCCCGCCGGGGCCGCCGTCATCACCGGCCCGGGCGGTCTGGCGGCAGGCCGGGGGGTACGGCACATCGTGCACGTAGCGGCCGTGCGCGGGGAGCCGGGGGAGGGCTATCGGCCGGTCGCCGACATCGGCGGATGCGTGACGAACGCGCTGCTCGCGACCGAGGGCCTGGACGGGGTGGCGACCATCCTGTTCCCGCTGCTGGGCGCGGGTGCGGCCGGTGCCGCCGCCGGTCCGACAGCACAGACGATGATCGGCGCGATGCTCGACCATGTCGCCGGCGGACGGCACAGCCGATTGCGTACGATCTACCTGCTCGCGAGCACCGCCGATGAACGTGACGACTGTCGCCGGGTCATGGACGGCACGCCGCTGCTGTCGGCCGGCGCCGCGGCGTAGCGCCTGTCCCGGAGGTCGACCGGGCCGCGGCGTGGCCGGGAGCACGTGGGGTGTCCGCTCATCGTCCGCCCGTTCGTTCAGGCCGTGTGCCACCGCTGGCGTGCGGGTGGCCACCGCGGGGGCTCAACGGTGGGCACTCGGCGATGAGCGCGCGGACATAGGCGGCGGCGACGACGGACGCGTAGCCCCGCCACCGCTGACCCGTGTGCATGTCACCGTAGTCGCTGACTCCGCGGACCACGAACCACTCCAGTCCGCCGGCGAATCCGGCTCGGCCGATGCCCTTGCCTTCCATCTCGAAGGCGATCAGCTCGTCCGCCGCCAGTTCGTCGCGGGCTCGCGCACTGCGCAGCGACCGGTCGGCGCTACCGATGAGACCGTGGTGGACCTTCGGCCACCCGGTGCGATGGCCGGTGAGGGCGGGGGACGGATGGGGAATCACACGGCCCGGGTCGTCAGGCGCGTGGATGCGGTCGGTCGAGTCGGCGGGCCGGGCATAGGCGGTGAGGACGGCCAGCCCTTCGGTGATCCACTTTTCCCACGGTCGTTCGCCGGAGATCTCTACCGCGGCCAGGTAGCGCGCCAGCCGTACGAGCATGGGCGACGGTGCGGGAAAGGGCTGCCGTGACCGGCGGCCGTCGTCGGTCTCCACCACGTGGTCGTAGTCGGCGATTCCCCATGTCGCGACCACGATGTCGCCCAGGCGTACGTGGCGTTCGGGACGCCCGGGGCTCGGCACGCCGCACGCGATCCCGCACATGATGACGTTGTCCACGCTGGGGAAGCTCCGGATCAGGTTGGCGCACGCTTCCGCAGCGGCGCCGTTACCGGTTTCGCCGAGCAGAGTGAGCACCACCTGGTGCGGGCGGCCCTCGTCGCGGCTGGGCATGGTGCCCAGGAGGTAGAGGGCCCGGTCCCCGGCGATCGTCCACGGCTGTCCCGCATCGTCGAGGAGGACGCGGACGGCCGCGAACTCTTCGGGGAGGGCGGTGACGATGCCGAACACCGGCTCCGGGGCGGACCCGGACGGCACGCTCTCGTACCCGGCGGAGGACACGGGTCCCCGTAGGTCGTTGTGGTTGCCGATGGCGAGCTTCCCCGCGGAGGCGGCACCGATCCAGAAGTTCTGGTTGCCCATCGTCTACTCCTCGCCGCCGGCGTCCCTGCCCGGGCTGCCGAAAGTGTTGTTGTTTCCGAAACCGACCATGTCGGCCCGCACGTTGCCGACGTTCCAGTTCTGGATCTGCGTGATCCGCACGTCCGCATCGAGCTGGCCGGTGTCGATGCCGCGGTCGCGCAGATACGCCTTGATCGACGTGACGAGCCGGTCCCTCAGGTGATCGTTGATGCGGATCAGGTCCTGGATCACGAAGTGATCGAACTCGTCCGGTTCCCGCCAGCACACCCCTTCCCGGACGGACATCACAGCGCCGAGGTCGTAGTGCCAGCCGTATCGGGCGGCGAGCCGCCACCGGGCCCGGCCGGACAGCTTCGCCATCCATCCGAGGAGCCGCTTGGCGCACCGTCCGGGCGCACCGAACACGGTTGAGGCCAAGTGGGGGGTCCACGTCCTGACGGCGCGACCGAAATGGTCGCGCGTGCTGGCCGGAAGCTCTGCGATCAGCGCCTCCACGTCGGGGTGCACCGGTGGGAGGACCAGCGGAACGAACTCGATCGAGAGGCTGCCACCCTGAACCAGCGGGCGGACCAGCGTGCAGATCCCGATCGCACCATCCCGGCAGACTTCCTGCAGGTAGAAATAGACCCGTTGGTCGTCGGCCCGTTCCCCGTGCCGCAACTCCGCGGCCAGGTGGTCCCAGTCCACGGTGCTCACCGGACGGCCGTCGCGAAGCAAGGGGGACCGCCAGCCGAGCTTCCTGCCGTCCACGTAGAGCCGGTGTCCCGCGGTCAGCCGCCGTGACGCCGTGCTCTCGACGGCGGTCTCGAGCTGAAAGTGACTATCGAGCCACTCGTGGAAGGCGATGACGTCGAAGATCTCGAACGCTCCCGCATTCCGGTCGTCCGCGTCCGGTGCCCGGCGATGGATGTCGATGTCCATCTTCCAGGGCCGGACGATGAACCCGTTGCCGACGAACGGGGCAGAGGCCCGCGACTCCGCGTAGGCGATGACGTTGGCCCCGATCAGGCCGGCGGCTCGCCGCTCCTGGTCCTTGCCGGCCGGCCGGGCCAGGCGCCGTGGGTCGGGGGCGCCCTCGGCGAGAATCGCTGCCGCTCGCCGGTGCGCCAGCACGGACTCGGCGACGACGACCACCCAGCCGACGGCGAGTCCGGCCAGCACGACCGCGACACAGTGCCAGAGCACCGGTTGGCGCAGCAGGACGACGGCGGCGAGCAGAGCAGCGCAGGCGACACCCGCTACCCATCGGAGCGGGCCCGGCTGGCGGCGATCCCATTTGCTCCGCCACGCCCAGGCGCACCATGTCCGCAGCGCGTGCCGGATCCGCTGCCGCAACCGCCACCCCGCGATGAGCGCAACAACCGTGACGACTGCCGGCGGGTGGCCGAGGGGATCGGCGAGCCGGCCCACCACGGTGGCGAATATCGCCACAGCGACGAGCGCGCACACGACGTCTCGGTAGGAGCGCGACCGTTTGGCGGTGACGGCGTGGCGCAGCAGCGCCACCGGATCCTCGGTGATGTACGGCGCGCCCCCGCGCGGGCCACCGTCGAAGATGTGTGCGGTGTAGTCCGCGAAACCCTCCGTCACGTGCGTCGCCGCGCACAGCGTCTGGTTCACGCTCCGCCGGGGTATCGGTTCCGCATTCGTCAGTTGCTGGCGCGGAGGAGCAAGAGCGGTGGTCACATGTTCTCCTTCAGCCGACCGGTGGTGTGCCCGAGGCGGCTCATCCCCTTCACTCACGCCCTGACGGACGCGCGCCGTTCCGACTTGACCGGCGGGAAGCCGAAGGGGTGTGGTTGGCACGAAACCGCTGAGCCGCTGATCAGTCGCGAGCCCGTAATGAGATTCGGTGCACAGGCGAGAGCAGACAAGTCCAACAGACTGATTGCGGACACGGCATGTCCCTGCGCCCGCATACAGTGGGTCCGGTGTTGTCCGGCAGCGGACGATAGGGAGGCCGGATGACTCTTGGCGTCTCGGACAGTGACCCGGGCAGTGCTCTGCGTGATTTCTGCGGAATGCTGCGGGACCTGAGGAAGACGGCGGGCGGCCCGACCGTGGAGTCACTCGACGCGGACAGGTCGTTCCCTCTGCGCCGCGCCCACATCTACGCGACCCTGGCTGGAAAGATCGCCAAGCCTCCCGGCTGGAGGTTCGTCGAGGCCTTCGTCCGAAAATGTGTGGCCCACGCGGCCGCCAATGGCGTCGAGCTGGACATCTCCGGCGACCTCAAAGAGTGGGAGCGCGAGTACAAGAAGCTCACCCAGCTCTGGGAACGGTTCGCACGGGAGCAGCATTCCGTCGACTCCTTCGCCGATCGGCACGGGAAGGCGCGCGCACAGGTACTCACCGTTCAGGACACCACATGCTATGTCGTACGCAGTGGAGACGGGACGGTCCGCCGGGTCGGCGTCATCACCGGCGACATTCGGCAGGTTCGCTGCGCCAACGTCTGGGTCAACTCCGAGAACACCGAGATGGAGATGGCTCGCGTACACGAGTTCTCCATCTCGGCCATCGTCCGTTACGAGGGGGCTCGGCACGACGGGCGCGGCCGGGTCGCCGAGGACGTGATCGCCGACGAACTGGCGGCCAAGGTCTTGGGTCATCGCCCTGTTGAACCGGGTTCGGTGCTGGTGACCGACGCCGGGGAATTGCGGCGGCGCAACGGTGTGCGGTACGTCATTCACGTCGCGGCGGTGCACGGCGAGCCGGGCTCCGGCTTTCACCCGATGCGCGAGATCGGCAGGTGTGTGACCAACGCCTTGTCCGCTGCCGAACACGTGGAGATGCCGGGCGACGAGCCGATCACCGTGCTGTTCCCGCTGCTGGGCACCGGTGGCGCCGGTGGTGACGTCTTCCGGACAGCGGCGATTCTCATCCACGCCGCCCGGAACTATCTCCGTGCGGCACCAACCACGCGGATCGCCACCGTTCTCTTTCTCGCCTACTCCGACCGGGACCTGAGGGCATGTCAGAACGCGTTGCGTTCGGCAGGTCTGCGTTCCGAGTCCTGAGGCGCCGCTCGCAGGCGCCCGTCTCCGGCCGTCAGAAGCGGGCGACATGGAAATGTCCGCCTGCGGGGCCGGGTGAGGAGCCCACCGGCCCTGTCAGGAAGTGCGGGCCGGAAGGGTGGCCAGGGCGCCGAGGATCAGGCCGAGGCCGAGCTCGAACGCCCGGTCCGCACGTTCCCGCCCCTGACCCGCGGCCTCGATCGCGGCGACGAGGACCGGCGTCCGGGCGTGGGTCGGGTCCCACACCTGGTCGGGTGCGGCGATGTCCAGGGCCGAGCCGATGACGAAGCTGTCCAGCACCGTGATCACGTCGAGGAGCTGAGCGGTCGGGATGCCGGCGGAGTGCAGGACCGTGGCGATGTCGTCGTACATGTGCACGACGTCGGGGGAGGAGACGGTGTGCGCGGTGAGCATCGGGATCAGGCGGGGATGGCGCGCGAACGCGTCGCGATAGCGGCGTAGCAGGGCTCGCAGCGCGTCGTCCCAGTCGTGCGGCAGCGCCGCGGCGGGGTCCTCGGTGAAGATCAGGGCGCGCATCGCCTCGATGATCTCGGTCCGCCCGGTGACGTGGTTGTAGATCGAGGACGGGCGCACCGACAGCGCCGCCGCGACCTCACCGAGAGTGAAATCGCCCTTGCTGTCGACGATGGCGAGCGCGGCCCCGGCGATCTTCTCGACCGACAGTTTCGGTGTGGCGGGTCGGGCCACCGGCGAACCCCCTTGCGTTCGGGTGAGGAGGACCACCATAGTAAAACGAATGCCGTTCGTTAAAGTGCGGCGCCGGCGAGCCTTCGAGGATGACCATGGAACTGATCCGGTCCGCGGCCTATGACTCGCCCGCTCGTGTCGAGGAGCCGGCCCGTCCGCCGCTGCGCGTGGGCCTGGTCCAGCACCGCTGGCGGGAGGACGCCGCTGAGCTGCGCGAAGTGCTCTTCGACGGGATCGCGCGGGCGGCCGGAGCCGGCGCACGGGCCGTCTTCCTGCCGGAGCTGACGCTGTCGAGGTACCCGGCATTCGAGGCCCCCGCCGGCCGGCCGGCCGAAGCCGCCGAGGACATCGAGACCGGCCCGACCGTGGCGTTCGCGGCCGAGGCGGCGAAGCGGCACGGCATCCTGGTGCACGCCTCGCTCTACGAGCGGACCGACCTGGGCGACGGTCTCGGCTACAACACCGCGGTGCTGGTCGACCCGGCCGGCGCCGTCATCGCGAAGACGCGCAAGACACACATTCCGGTCACTGAGGGTTACGTCGAGGACAAGTACTTCCGGCCGGGCCCGGCCGACGGCGCCTACCCGGTGCACGAGGCCCTGGAGGCGCGGTTCGGGCTGCCGACCTGCTGGGACCAATGGTTCCCCGAGGTCGCCCGTCTGTACGCGCTCGGTGGCGCCGACATCCTCGTCTATCCGACGGCGATCGGCTCGGAGCCCGACCACCCCGATTTCGACACCCAGCCGCTGTGGCAGCAGGTGATCATCGGGAACGCGATCGCGAACGGCCTCTTCATGGTGGTCCCGAACCGCACCGGTGACGAAGGGCTGATCAGCTTCTACGGTTCGTCGTTCATCGCCGACCCGTACGGGCGGGTGCTCGCCCAGGCGCCCCGCGACGCCGAGGCCGTGCTCGTCGCCGACCTCGACCTCGACCAGCGCGGGGACTGGCTGACCCTGTTCCCGTTCCTGCGCACCCGCCGCCCCGACACCTACGGTGGCCTGGCATGACGTGGCGGATGCCCGCGGAGACCGCACCGCACACCTGCACCTGGATGGCGTGGCCGTCGTCCGGATACGCCGACGGCGACGACGCCCGCGAGGCCTGGGCCGCGGTCGCTCTCACGGTCGCCGAGTTCGAGCCGGTCCGCATGGTCGTCGACCCGGCCGCGGTCAAGGACGCCCGCGACTGGCTGGGCGGCGCCGTCGAATACTTCGCGGCGCCCCTCGACGACGCCTGGATGCGCGACATCGGCCCGACCTTCGTCGTCGGCCCGGCCGGTCTCGGCGCCGTCGACTGGGTGTTCAACGGCTGGGGCGGCCAGAGCTGGGCCACCTGGGAGAAGGACGCGAGGATCGCCCGGCAGGTCGCCGAGTGGGCCGGCGCGACCGTCATCGGCTCCGAGATGGTCAACGAGGGCGGCGGCATCCACGTCGACGGCCACGGCGCCGTGCTGGTCACCGAGACGGTGCAGCTCGACCCGGGCCGCAATCCGGGCTGGACCAGAGCGCGGGTGGAGGGTGAGCTGCGCCGCACCCTCGGCGTCCGCGAGGTGGTGTGGCTGCCGCGCGGCCTGACCCGCGACTACGGCGAGTTCGGCACCCGCGGCCACGTCGACATCGTCGCGACGCTGACCGCCCCGGAGACCGTGCTGTTGCACGTCCAGCCGGATCCCCGGCACCCGGATCACGCGGTCACGGCGCAGATCAGGGACGCCCTGCCCGCGAACTGGACGGTCGTCGACCTGCCCGGGCCGGAGGGACTGGTGGACGAGCGCGGGCCAGTTGATCACTCGTACGTCAATCACCTAGTGTGCAACGCCGGTGTCGTCGCCTGCACGTTCGACGATCCCCGCGACGCCGCAGCGCTGGACGTCCTGGCCGCCGCCTACCCCGGCCGCCGGGTGATCGGCGTCGACGCCCGGGCGATCTTCGCCCGTGGTGGCGGCATCCACTGCATCACCCAGCAGGAACCCGCTATACCTGGAGGACTTTCGTGACCGACTTCGACGTGGTGGTGGTCGGCGCCGGCGTCACCGGGCTGACCGCTGCCACCCGCCTGCACGCGGCGGGCCGCACGGTGATGGTCATCGAGGCCCGTGACCGGGTCGGTGGCCGCCTGCTGACCGAGGACGTCGAGGGTGTCCGCCTCGAGGTCGGCGGCCAGTGGGTCTCCCCGGACCAGACCGCCCTGCTGGCCCTGATCGACGACCTGGGCCTGGAGATGTACCCCCGCTACCGGGCCGGTGACTCGGTGTACATCGGCGCCGACGGGGTGCGCCGCACCTTCTCCGGCGAGCACTTCCCGGTCTCCGCGGCCACCACCGCCGAGATGGAGCGCCTCACCAAGGAGCTCGACGGTCTCGCCGCCCAGATGGACCCGCTGGAACCGTGGAACCATCCGGACGCCGAGGCCCTGGACCGGATCTCGTTCGCCGCCTGGCTCGCCGAGCAGACCGACGACGCCGAGGCCCGCGACAACATCGGCCTCTACATCGGCCCGGCCATGCTCACGAAGCCCGCGCACTCGTTCTCCGCCCTGTCGGCGGTGTTGATGGCGGCCAGCGCCGGCGGGTTCAGCCATCTCGTCGACGCCGACTTCATCCTGGACCGCCGGGTCGTCGGCGGGCTCCAGCGGGTGCCGATCAGCCTCGCCGGCCGTCTGCCCGAGGGCACGGTTCGGCTCGGCGAAGCGGTCACGAAGGTCGAGTGGTCCTCCGAAGGCGGCACGGTCCACACCGACCAGGGCAGTTACCGTGGCCGCAACGTCGTGATGGCCGTGCCGCCGACCCTGGTCAGCCGGGTGCAGTACGTCCCGGCGCTGCCGCCGGTGCAGGCGCAGATGCGTCAGCACATCTCGTTCGGCCTGGTGATCAAGCTGCACATCACCTACGACACCCCGTTCTGGCGCGACCTCGGCCTGTCCGGGACGGCGTTCAGCCCGTACGCGCTGGTCCATGAGGCCTACGACAACACCAACGAGGACGTCGAGGGCGAGACCCGCGGCACGCTCGTCGGGTTCGTCTCCGACGTCAAGGCCGACCGCATCCTGGCCCTCTCCCCGGAGGCGCGCCGCGAGCAGGTTTTGGAGTCGCTCGCCGGCTACTACGGCGAGCAGGCCCGGCACCCGGTGCACTACTACGAGAGCCCGTGGGTGGCCGACGAGTGGACCGTCGGCGCCTTCGGCACCAGCTTCGACATCGGCTCGCTCACCCGTTACGGCCGCCACCTGCGCGCCGACGTCGGCCCGCTGGCCTTCGCCAGCAGCGACATCGCAGGCCTCGGCTTCCAGCACGTCGACGGCGCCATCCGGATGGGCGAGGCGGTCGCCGCCCGCCTCCTCGCTTGAGAACACCACGGTGGTACGGCTGGTAGGAGCACCGCGCGTCGCGGCGGTTCAGCCGTGATGATGCCCGGCCCGGATGGTGCGGGGGACCAGGTTCTCGGTGCCGGGTTCGACGATCACGAACTGGCCCATCATGCCCTTGTCCTCGTGCCGTAGCAGGTGGCAGTGGTACATGTACGGCGTCAGCGGGTCGACGAAGCCGCCGAACCGGACGAGCAGGCGGGCCTTCGCCTCCTTGGGGAGGAAGACGGTGTCCTTGGGCCCGGCCTGGTAGGCGGGCGGCGGGGCGCCGTTGATCTCCAGGATCCGGAACGCGACCTCGTGGATGTGGAAGTTGTGGGCGTACGTCGTGTTGTCGATCTCCCAGATCTCGGTGGCGCCCGCCGGAACGACCTCGTCGATCCGGGTCATGTCCATGTCGTGACCGTTGATCTCCGACCCGGAGAGCGAGAACCGCCGGACCCGGGCCCCGGCCGGCGGTGTCTCCGGCCCGGGTCCGCTGAGCGTGGCGGGCAGCCCGGGTGAGGCCTTGAGCGCGGCCGCAGCCACGATCTTCAGCAGCTGGAAGTCGTCCTCCTCGATGTCGTTGGCGGTCTTGCGGGGCTCGCCGCGGCTGTCCATGACGACGGTCTCGCCGGGGGAGAAGCGGACCACGATCTCCACCCGCTCCCCGGGGCTGATCTTGACCCGGTCCACCCGGACCGGGCGCTCCAGCAGCCCCGCGTCGCCACCGATGACCTCGAAGGCGCGGCCGTCGGCGAACCCGATCCGGTAGACGCGGGCGTTCGACGCGTTGAGCAGCCGGAACCGCACCGCCTCGGTGGTGACGTCGACGAACGGGTCATAGGTGCCGTTGACCAGGATCGTCGGTCCCAGCAGCCCGAACGTGCCCCGGTCGACTCCGCTGGTCTCCAGTTCGCCGGCATCGTCGATCTCCTTGTCCTGGACGATCAACGGCAGGTCGTCGACGCCGTACTCGTCCGGCAGCGGCGGGCCGTCCGGGTCGTCGATGAGGAAAAGGCCGGCCAGGCCCCGGTAGACGTGCATCGCGGTCTTCTCATGCAGGTGCGGGTGGAACCAGGAGGTGGCGGCGGGCTGATCGACGGTCCACTCCGGGGTCCAGGTGGCGCCCGGTTCGATCATCTGGTGCGGGCCGCCGTCCATCCGGGCGGGCAGCCGCATGCCGTGCCAGTGCAGGGTGGTCGTCTCCGGAAGACTGTTGGTGACGGCCATCCGGACCTTGTCGCCGCGAGAGGCCCGGACCGTCGGCCCCAGATAGGCGCCGTTGACACCCCACGTGTTCTCGGTGATCCGCCCGGGAAGAAATTCCGACCGGCCGGCCCGCAGATCGAGGGAGAACCGTTTCGCGCCGTCCGCGTCGATCACCGGTTCGGCCGGCGGAGGAATGCGCAGCCGGTTGCTGAAATTCGGGTCGGGCTGCTTTTCGAGGGTGCTGGAGCAGCCGGCGACAATGGACAGGGCGGCCAGAGAAAGAAGACTTCTGCGTTTCACGAATACCATCGTGACGGTTCTTCACAGTGCACCGTAATCCGTTGTTTCCCTCAACCGGAAATGATTCCCGAGATGTATTCCGGGGCATGGCGTCTACATCCCGGGATGTAGTCAGGGCAGCCAGCCGGGCAGGGCGCGGCCGGACTCGTAGGCCCAGACGACCAGCTGCGCGCGGTCCCGCAGGCCCAGTTTCGCGAGGATCCGGCTGACATGAGTCTTCGTGGTCGCATAGCTGATCACCAGCCGGGCGGCGATCTCCTCGTTGGACAGGCCGGCCGCGACCAGGTCCAGGATCTCGGTCTCGCGGGCGGTCAGGGCCGCCAGCTCGGGGGCGGGCGGCGGTTTGAGGCGGGCGGCCATCTCGGCGATCAGGCGGCGGGTCACCGACGGGGCGAGCAGCGCGTCACCGCGGGCCACCACCCGTACGGCGTGGATCAGCTCGGCCGGTTCGATGTCCTTGAGCAGGAAACCGCTGGCCCCGGCCCGGATGGCGCCGTAGACGTACTCGTCGGACTCGAACGTCGTCAGGATGACCACCTTGACGTCGCCGAGGGTCGTGTCGCCGCAGATCTCCCGGGTGGCGGCCAGCCCATCGGCGACCGGCATGCGGATGTCCATCAGCAGCACGTCTGGTCTGACCTCGCGGGCCAGCCGGACCGCCTGCTCGCCGTCGGCGGCCTCGCCGGCGACGGTCATGTCCGGTTCGCCGGACAGGATGGCGCGGAAGCCCGCGCGTACCAGCGCCTGATCGTCGGCCAGGGCGAGGGTGATCATCGGGTCCCGTTCTCGTCGGTGGTGACGGCCAGTGGCAGACCGGCATGGACGCGGAATCCGCCGCCCGGCCGCGGCCCGGCCTGAAGGGTGCCGCCGACCGAGGCGGCGCGTTCGGCCATCCCGCGCAGACCGCTGCCGGGTACGGGCGCCGGCACCTCGTCGCCGTCGTTCTCGACGGTGACGAGGACCCGGTCGCCGCACCGCCGGATGCCGACGTCGGCACGGGTCGCGGCCCCGTGCCGGACCGCGTTGGTGAGCGCCTCCTGCACGATCCGGTAGGCGGCCCGCTGCACCTCGGCCGGAATTGCCGGCGGCGGCACGTCGACCGTGGGCCGGACCGTCAGCCCGGCCGCCGACGTGCGGCCGAACAGCTCGGGCAGCGCGGACAGATCCGGCTGGACGGGCTCGCGGAGCACACCCAGCACCTCACGCATCTCCCGCAGCGCGTCCTTGCTGGCGGTGCGGATCGCCCGCAGCGCCTCGAACGCGCTGTCCGGTTCGCGGGTGTGCAGGGCGGCCGCCGCCTGCACGCTGATCAGCGACAGCTGGTGGCCGAGAGCGTCGTGCATCTCCCGGGCGATGCGCAGCCGTTCCTCGGCGGCCCGCCGCAGGGCCTCGCTCTCACGCGACGCCTCGGCGAGGGCCCGGGACGACTCGGCCAGCGCGGCCCGCTCCTCGGCCTGTGTGGTCTGCCGGGCCCGGCCGCGGGCGAACTCGCCGAGCACCACCGGCAGCGCCAGGACGGGGGCGACGCCGATCACGGTCGGCCACGGCTCACCGCTGGTGGCGGCGACGAGCACGAGCAGGATTGCGGTGGCCCCGGCCGACCAGGCCGGGCCACGCCTGCGGCCGACCGTGTAGAGGGCGACGGCCAGGTTCAGAACGATCGCCGTGTCGGGGAAGCCGGCGGGGTAGTAGGCCACCGTGGTGGCGCTGGTGATCGCCAGGACGGTGAGCGGGAACCGCTGCCGCCCGAGCAGGGCCGCCGACGAGAGCACGAGCAGCGCCCAGCCGAGTGGCATCATCGGCCGGTCGGCGCCGCCGGTGTCGAGCCCGGCGGTGACGGCGTTGAGGGCGAGCACTCCGACCGCCAGGGCCGCGTCCCCCCGGATGCGCATGCCCCACTCTAGAACCTGAGCGATCGCGCGGGCCGGGGCGCTCCTCGCCTGCCGCGCTCCGGCAGAATGACCGCCCATGAGCGACACCAAGCAGCGCCTGCTCGACGGAGCCCTCGCCGCGTTGCGGGAGCACGGTGTCACCGGCGTCTCGGCACGGACCATCGCGGCCGCGGCCGGGGTCAATCAGGCGCTGGTCTTCTACCACTACGGGTCCGTCGACGAGCTGCTCGGCGCGGCCTGCATGGCGACGACCCGACGGCGGGTGGCCGCCTACGCGGACCGGTTCGCCGCCGTCGGTTCGCTGCGCGAACTGCTCCAGGTCGGCCGCGAGCTGCACGCCTCCGAACGGGAACAGGGCAACGTGTCGGTGCTCGCGCAACTGCTCGCGGCCGCGCAGAGCGGCGACCGCCTGGCCGCGCCGACCGCGGCGGCTCTGGAGCTGTGGACCGAGGAGATCGAGGCGGTGCTGCGCCGGCTGATGGAGTCCTCGCCGGTGGCCGAGGTCGCCGACCTTCCCGGGCTGGCCCGGGCGGTGTCGGCGGCGTTCGTCGGGCTGGAACTCTACGAGGGCGTCGACCCGGTCGGCGCCGAGCGGGCGATGGCCGCGCTCGACCAGCTCGCGGTGCTGGTCGAGGTGGTCGACGAGCTGGGGCCGCTGGCACGGCGGGCGCTGCGCTCGAAGATCCGTGGTCGCCGGGATTCGTGATCACCGGAACGGGTGATGACGGGAACTGATCACCACCCACCAGCGACCATGGAGTGTGTCTCTTCCTGATTTGGCCACATATGTTCCGCATCGATCGATGCCCGACGCGGAGTTCGAGGGCGTCGCCGTGCCCGGTCTGCGCGCCGACTTCTACCGACGTCCCGACGGTGATCGCATCGCCTCCGTCGGCCGGTACTCCTATCAGGGCCGCACCGTGCTGATGGCCTGGGGTTACGTCGACGAGGAGCACTGCCGCCAGCACGCCATCCACGACCCGCGGGCCGGGTGGCACGCGGTGGTGGACGGCTGCCCCGACGTCCGGCTCGCCGGCGGTTTCGAGGTGCGGACCCCGGACGGGCGGTGGCTACGCGCCTGACCGGGATTTGCGGCCGGCCCGGCGGGCCGCGTCGATCACCGGGTCGGTCTCGTCGTCGAACTGGCCGATCACCTGCTCCAGCAGGTCCTCCAGCGCGACCAGGCCGACCACCGCGCCCGCCTCGGTGACCAGCGCGACCTGGTTGCGCCGCTGCCGCATGGCCGCGATCGCGTCCAGCCCACTGGTCGCCGCCGGCAGCCGCAGCGGTGTGGCCATCAACCCTCCGGCGGTGGCGTCCGAGCCGGCGTCGACCGCCTTGGCCGCCTCCCGCACGTGCACGATCCCCGCGATCGTCCCCTCGGTGTCCGTGACCGCCAACCGGGACCGCCCCGACTCGATGCTGCGCAACTCCACGTCACGCGGCGCGGCGTCGGAGGGCACCGCGACGATCCGTGCGGTCGGGGTCATCACGTCGCGGACCGTCGTGGACTCCACCGCGAGCATCGCGGTCAGCAGTTCGTGCTCCGCGTCCGGGAGCGTCCCGTGCTCCTTCGACGTCTCCAGCAGCATCCGCAGTTGCTCGGCGCTGTGCACTTGGGCCAGCTCGTCCTGGGGCGTCACCTTGACCAGGCGCAGGCTGGCGTTGGCCAGCCCGTTCAGCGCCATCAGCACCGGGCGCAGCACCGTGGTGAACCCGACGAACGGGATCGCCAGCAGCGTCGCCGACTTCTCCGGGTGACTGATCGCCCACGACTTCGGGGCCATCTCACCGACCACCACGTGCAGGAACCCCACCAGGGCGACGGACAGTACGAACGCCACCACGTACGCGGCGTCCTCCGGCAGCCCGGTCGTGGTGAACACCGGCTTCAGCAGGCGCGCGACCGTCGGCTTGGCCAGAGCGCCCAGCCCGAGCGTGCACAGAGTGATGCCGAGCTGCGCGCCGGCCAGCATCAACGACAGCCGCCGGGTGCCGGCCAGCGCGGCCCGAGCGCCACGGGACCCCTCCGTGGCGGCCGTCTCCAGCCGGTGCCGTTTCGCCGCGACCAGCGCGAACTCGGCAGCCACGAAGAACCCGTTGAGCGCCAGCAGCACCAGCGAGACCAGCAGGGCGGGGATGGTGCTCATGCCTCGTCCTTCACGGTCAGGGCGATCCGTTCCGGCACGCGCCGCCGAACCTCCAGCACGGTCAGCCGCGCGACCCCCTGCGGCAGGGGTTCTCCGTCGTCGTCCAGCAGCGGCCGCAGGGCCAGGTCGATGCTCTCCCGCGCGGCCGGCAGCCGGCCCAGCCGAGCCATCACCAGGCCCGACACCGTGTCGTACAACTCGTCCTCGGGCAGCCGCACCCCGGTCGCCTCGGCGACCTCGTCGATCCGGGACCGGCCCGGCACCAGCCACGTGCCGTCGCCGCCGCGCTCGATCACCGGCTCCGGCAGGTCGTCCTCGTCGCGGATCTCACCGACCAGTTCCTCGGCCACATCCTCCAGGGTGATGATCCCGGCGAACCCGCCGAACTCGTCGACCACCACCGCCATCTGCCGGTGCGCCGCCTTGAGCCGGTCCAGCACCTGCGGCAGCGTGCAGGACTCGGGCAGCACCACCGGGGTGGTCGCCAGGGCACTGACCGGGGTGGTGGCGCGCGCCGACGGCTCCACGGTGATCACATCGTTGATGGAGACCAGTCCGATCACATCGTCGTATCCGTCCCCGATCACCGGGAACCGGGAATGCCCGGTGTCCAGCAGGTCGACCACCCGGGACGCCGGCTCGGCCGCACCGATCGACGTCACGTCCACCCGCGGGCGCATCACCTCGGCGGCCGTGCGGCTCCGGAAGTCCAGCCCGTGGTCCAGCAGGCGGGCCGCCCGCGCGTCCAGGGCGCCGTGCGCGCTCGACGTCTCGATGATCCGGTCCAGGTCCTCAGGGGTCGCGCCCTGCGGCAGCTCCTCCACCGGCTCGATACCGACCGTGCGCAGCAGCCGGTTCGCGGTGGCGTCGAACACCCGGATCACCGGCCCCACCACGGTCAGATAGATCACCGTGGACCGCGACAGCGCCCGCGCCACCGCCTCGGGGCGGGCGATCGCCAGGTTCTTCGGGGCCAGCTCGCCGAGAACCATCTGCACCACCGTCGCGAACAGCAGCGCCACCACCATCGAGATCGAGGTGGTCACACCCTCCGGCAGGCCGGTCGCCCCGAGCAGCTGCGCGGTGCCCCGGCCCAGGAACGGCTCGGCGACGTAACCGGCCAGCAGCGCGGTCACGGTGATGCCGACCTGGGAGCCGGACAGCACGAACGACAGTTTCTGGGTGACGTCGAGGGCCCGGCGTGCGGCCGCGTCGCCCTCGTCGGCCAGCACCCGCAGCCGCTCGCGGTCGACCGCCACATAGGCGAACTCCTGGGCCACGAAATAGCCGGTCGCGACGGTCAGCAGCACAATGGCGAGGATGCCGATCGTGATCAGCACGCAGAGTCACCGTATTTACGATCGAACACGTGCCAGGGATCCGCACGTGCAACTGGATGTGGGCGTCTCTGAGCGGCCTGCAGCGTCTCGGCGAACCCGCCGCTCAGGCCGGTGTCTGTACCCACGCCGTCGATTGCTACACCTGGCCGGGCCGGTCGCGCCGGTCCGGTCTGGGGTGTTACGGACCGCCGCTGCGGGCGCGCCAAGGCCGGTGGAGTCCCGGACGCGCCCGTACGAGTGACGGCGCTCGGCCGCCCCTTGATCGTCTTCAGCCGGTCCTTCTTCAGTGCCGGGTCAGGGCGCCGCGGTCAGGAGCTTGGCGACGTCGCGGGCGCGGGCGTGGGCCTCGCGGCGGGCGGTCTCCGCGTCCTCGGTGACGAGGTTGGGGCGGAAATGGACCGGGCTGATGTCGGTCACGCCGGTCCAGCGGAGCCAGTCCTCGAGATAGGGGGCCTGGAAATCGGCGCCGAACGCGGGGCCGCGCTCCGGCCCGTACACCGCACTGGTGTAGACGACGGCGGCGCGCTTGCCGCGCAGCAACCCCGAGTAGCCGTGCCGCGGGTCGAAGCCGAAGGCGAGGCCCGGCTGGCTGATCACGTCGATGAACTGCTTGAGGATGTAGGGCACGCCGGCGTTCCACATCGGCACGCTGAACAGGTAGGTGTCGGCGGCGTCGAAGCGGCGGAACGTGGCGACCGCGGCGTCCCAGGCGCGGGCGGCGTCACCCTCCGGCTGCGAGCCCGCGAAGACGGCCATCTTCGCGGCGACCGCGTCAGGGCCGAAGGCGGGGAGGGTGCCGTCCCACAGGTCCCACTCGTCGATCGGCAAGGCCGGGTTCACCTCGCGGACGGTGTCGACAAACGTGGTGGCGACGGCCAGTGACTCGGAGAGCGGGCCACGAGGCGAGGCGGAGATGTGCAGAAGCGTCACGGTGATCCTCCTGGAATTTGAATGCGTGCGCACGCACATTTCTACTCTGGTGCGTGCGCACGCACAAGAATTCGCTAGGATCAGGTGATGAGCGACACCGACGTGGCCGCCTGGGCCACCCTGCTGCGGGTGCACGCGGCGCTGGTCCCCGTCCTCGACCGGGAACTCCAGGCCGCCTGTGCGCTACCGCTGACCTGGTACGACGTATTGCTGGAACTCAACTACGCGCCGGATTGCCGGCTCAGCATGGGTGAACTCGGCCAGAAGGCGGTGGTCAGCCGGACTCGGGTCAGCCGGGTCGTCGACGCCCTCGCCGCGGCCGGGCTGGTGACCCGGGAGAGCAACCCGGACGACCGGCGGTCCGCCTACGCGACCCTCACCGACGCCGGGCGGGAACGCTTCCGGGCCGCGGCGCCGATCTATCTGGACGGGATTCGGCGGCATTTCACCGACCGGATGACGGCGGGTGAGTCGCGTACGATCGCCGGCGCCCTCGCCAAGGTCCTCGCCGCCGTCCCGCCGGGTGGCGCCGTCCCGCCGGGCGGTGCTGTCCCTCCCGCCGTGACCGGCTGAAACGTCGTGGGCGGGCATCGATGATCTGCTACCTTGCGACGCTCAGCGAGGTGGACCGAAGGATTGATGTGCGTCGTACTGCTTTCAGTGTTTCTGCTTTGCCGGCCATCGCGACGATGGCTCTCACCGGTTGCGGCGAGCCGGAGAAAGTCGGCGGGGCACGTCGGGGTCGGCGCCGCATATCTGGCCGGTTCCGCCGACCTGTCCGCCCACTCGCGCGGCGTCACGGACCCCAGGATCAGGGACGCGGCGGGTAAGGTTGGCGACGAAATGACCGCGCTCGATGCGGCCTGGCAGAAGAAACCGGGCAAGAAGCCCAGCGAGAAGGCCCTCAACAGCGCCATCGCCGAGCTGAAGACAGCCTGCCCCGCCGGTTAGCCGCAGCCCGTGCCCAGTCCGGCGGCCGTCCCCGCCGGCCGGGCCCGCGGGCCCGGAAACGGCCACCGGGTCGCGGGACGGCTCCGGGCGTACGGGGAAAGGGGTGTGGGAGCGGTGAGCCCCGACAGTGGTGACCGGGCGACCATGGCTGAAGTCGCACACGCCGCCGGGGTCTCCCTGGCGACCGTGTCGAAAGTGTGGAACGGGCGCGCGGACGTCTCCGACAGCACCCGGCAGCGGGTCGAGGAACTGCTGCGCCAGCAGGGGTACCGAGGCCGCCGTGCCTGGCGGCAGGAGGCCGCCGGGGTGATCGACGTGATCTTCTCGGAGATCGACTGCGCGTGGGAGGGCGAGCATCTGCGCGGCATCGAGGCCGCCGTCCACGAGGCGGGTGTGCGACTCGTCGTGTCGTCTCTGGAACGTGGCGAGACCGCCCGGCGACAGCTCCTCCAGCGGCTCCGCGCCGGCCGCACCGACGGAGCGATCCTCGCGACGATGACCGCCTCCGGGCCCCTGCCCGCCGCTCTGACCAGGCTCAACGTTCCGATCGTGGCCCTCGACCCGGTTCGGCGGACAGCGGACCTGCCCCGGGTTGACGCCGCGAACTTCGACGGGGCGCGAGCCGCGACCGCGCACCTGCTCGGCCTCGGGCACCGCCGGATCGGCCTGGTCACCGGCCTCGGCGAACTGGTGTGCAGCCGCGCCCGGCTGGACGGGTTCGTCGCCGCGCACGAGGAAGCCGGCGTTCCGCTCCATCGCGACCTGGTCGAGCAGGGCGACTTCGACTTCCCGTCCGGAGTGGTGGCCGGCGGCAGGCTGCTGGACCGGCGCCACCCGCCGACGGCGATCTTCGCGACCAGTGACCTGATGGCGCTCGGCGTCTACGAAGCGGCCCGGCTGCGCCACGTGTCCATTCCTGATCGGCTCAGCGTCGTCGGTTTCGACGACCTGCCGAGTGCCCGCTGGGCGGCGCCGCCCCTGACCACGGTGCGGCAGCCGCTGCGCGAGATGGGCCGGCTCGCGGCTCGGACGGTGCTGGGCCTGGCCGATGGCGGCAGGCTCGACACCCAGCTCGTGGTGCGCGACAGCACGGCCGTGTGCCGGGACGCCGCCTAGGCCGGCCGCCCAGAGGGCTGGCTGGCGTCGGTGGACACCACGATGGGGTATGCCGCGGTGTCTATCCCGAGGACGTCATCGCGCACCACCGGGACGCGCACCGGAGGCCAGTCCTTGAACCCCACCGCCAACGAGCGGATGTGCGGTCAGCGGCGAGCGTGCGGCGTTCCTGATCGATGCACCAGGATGGGGAGATGGATGAAGAACATCGTCTTCCTGGCGGAAACACCGGTGGAGCGGTTCGGATTGGCGACACCGTGCGGCGCGTGCCGGGTCGCTGGACACCGTCGGTGCATGCGGTGCTCCGGCATCTGGAAGCTGCCGGCTTCGACGGCGCGCCTCGGGCCCTTGGTTTCGACGACCAAGGCCGAGAAATCCTGTCGTATCTACCCGGCGACGTCGTGGGCGACACGCGACCGTGGCCCATTTGGGTCCACAGCGACGAGGCGTTACGCCAGGTCGCCGGCTGGCTGCGGGACCTGCACGGCGCCGTGGCGAGCTTCACGCCCCCCTCCGATGCGACCTGGCGTGAGGGCGGGACCTGGCGTCCCGGTCTGATCATCGGCCACAACGACGCGGCACCCTACAACGCCACCTGGCAAGACGGACGCCTGGTGGGCTTCTTCGACTGGGACTTCGCCGCCCCGGTCACACCCGAGTGGGATCTGGCCTTCACGGCCTTCGCCTGGGTGCCGCTTCACGCTCGCCACGTCGTGGCGGCGGAAGGATTCACCGCGTTCGCACAGCGTCCCCGGCGATTGCGGTTGTTCCTCGACGCCTACGGGTGGAGCGGACCCCTTGAACAGTTCATCGACATCGTGCGCCAACGGGTGACCGCCTCCGCCCAGGGCATCCGTCGGAGCGCCGCCGCCGGTGATCCCGCCTACCAGAACATGATCAAGAATGGCGTCGATACAGCACTGGAGACGGCCGTGAACGAACTGGCCGACTTCCCGCACCACTAACCCGGAACGCCTGCCTGGAGACAAGCGCCACGCGGATTTGCCGCTGCCTCAGCGGTCGCCCGCTCGGCCCGGCGGTGGTCATCCCACTTAACCAACGTGAGCGTCTCGGCATCAACGTGAGCGTCTAAGCGTCGAAGACGGCCCACAGCGGGTCGACGTCGTCGTTCATGCCGGCCGACCTCAGCGCACCGCCGCCGTCGCCCCGTTACTCCCCGGGCAGTCATCGAAGCACGGGCCGCTGTGCTCGTTCTGCACAGTGGACTCGTTCTGCACAGTGGACCAGTCACCCGCGCCGCTGGTGACCCGCCACGGCTGCACGGCCCTCCCGATTCATAGCCTCTGCTGGTTCATAGCCTCTGCTGGACTACCGAATCCTGCCCCGCTGGCCCTCCCTTGTCGTTCAGGCACAGTAACGAGCGGCCTGGCCATCGTGTTTCTGACGGTGCTGGCCCGTCCGCCGTCCGCCGTCCGCCGTCAGCTGTCTGCCGTCTGCCGCTGGTGGGTCGGGGCCACCCGGCACCGGCAGTCGTTCGCCGTTCGGGTTTCGGCGTCCGGTCGTTGCGGTGGTTGCGTTCGGCGGGTGTTCGGGTTCGACAGCCGGGTGTTCGGGTTCGGCGGCCGGCCCTTTGCCGTGGTCACCGACGCAGGTCCCAGGTGAACACTCGACTCGCCGTTCCGACGGCGGCGACGGCCGCCAGGGCCAGCGGCACGACCGCCGGCAGCAGACCGCCGGCCCCCGGCTCCTGCCAGGCGATCCGGGCCAATTGGGTCACCGCGGCACCGGGTAGCGACAACATCATCCAGGTCACCTCGCCCGGCGGAGTCTGCGCCGTCCACAGCGCACCACCCAGGAACGCCAGTGCGATCGGTGTGGTGGTGAGCTGCGCCAACTCCGGTGCTGAGGTGAAGGCGGCGGTCAGCGCGGCGAAAGCGCAGGCGACCGCGGTGCCGGTCATGACCGCGAGCACGAGGGGCACGGCAGCGACCCCGCCGAGACCGTCGGCTGCGGCCACGACGCCGAGCAGCACCACTGTCTGTGCCACGGACAGCATCGCCGACGGCACCAGGGTGCCCGTCAGGATCGCGGTGTCGGACGCCCCGCTGTTTCGTAACCGCCGCAGAACGGACTGCTGACGGCGCGCTGCCAGAGTGGTGGTCGCGGACACGTAGGCCGTCAACGCCATCAGCGTGGACAGAAGCAGGCCGACGGCCACACCTGGGCCGGCCCGGCCGGTGTCTGCCTCCGCCCACAGGATCAGCAACCCGAGAGCGACCGGCAGAACAACGCCCAGCGCCACCGTGAGCCCACTCCGGCGCAACAGCGTGAACTCCGCCCCCGCGATGAGCAACCAGGCCGGTCGGCCGGAACTCCGCCTCGTCGGTTCGGGATCGGGCTTGGCTGCCTGGGGGTCCGGGTTTGTCGGTTCGGGATCGGGCTTGGCTGCCTGGGGGTCCGGCCTCGTCCGCTCGGGATCGGGCTTGGCTGCCTGGGGGTCCGGCCTCGTCCGCTCGGGATCGGGCTTGGCTGCCTGGAGGTCCGGCCTCGTCCGCTCGGGGACCGGTCTCGCTGCCTCGGGATCAGGCCTCACCAGACCGAGGCCTGGCCTCGTCACCTCGGGATCAGGCCCGGTTGGGTTTCGACCAGTGGTTGCCTGGCAGGTCTCCTGCCCTTCTGGCGTCTCTCGGCGTTTCATCGGCTCTGCTCCGTTGCGTCAGGGGAGAGCGGTGGGCCGCCGGCTATCCGGTGGAAGGCGGCGGCGAGCGCTCCCGGCCCACCCGCATCGGCGACCGTGCCCGTGAACGCCACTCGGCCCCGGTCCATGATCACCACACGGTCGGCTAGCGCCTCCGCCTCCTCGAAGAAGTGAGTGGTCAGCAGAATCGTCGTGCCCTGCCGGCGGCGTTCGCGTAGCAGCGCCCACGTGCGCTGCCGCGACTCCGGGTCGAGACCGGTGGACGGCTCGTCGAGCACCAGGAGCCGAGGAACGCCGCAGAGGGCGACGGCCAGATCGAGCCGGCGCCGCTCACCGCCCGAAAGCTGCCGCACCCGAACCGCGGCGCGGTGCTCCAGATCCAGTTCACCGAGCAACTCGGCCGACACCGGGCCGACACGGTCGCGCCGGTGCAGGCGGAGCCAGAGCCGCACCGTCTCGGCGACCGTCAGATCCGGCGCCAACCCGCTCTCCTGCGGGACCACTCCCACCTCGGCGGCAAGCCGGCGCCGCTCAGCGAACGGATCGCGGCCCAGCAGACGGACTCTGCCGCCGGCCGGGCGGCGCTGCCCCAGCAACACTTCCAGGGTGGTGGTCTTGCCCGCTCCGTTCGTGCCGAGCAGCGCCAGCAACTCACCCTGCCCGACTTCCAGATCAACGCCGCACACCACTTCGGACCGGCCGTACGTGAAACGCACGCCCTGACATGTGATCGCCTTCATGCCGTTGAGTTTCGGCTCAGATCGGACGCTGCCGTAGTGCCATTCGTGCACCAGCTTCGATGACAGATGTCATCAATCCGCGTCGCGGTTCCCCGGCGCCGTCGTCCGGCCCCGCATCATGGTGACGTGAACGCAACGACCGAACACTCCACCGGCCTGGCAGCCCTGCACCGGCTCACCTGGTGGACCCTCGTCGGCTGCCTGATCGGCGTGGTGGCGATCATCGCCTTCGAGCCGCCGACGCCGGCCGCCAAGAGCGTGGTGTTCGCCGTGCTGCTGCCGGTGTGCGCGGTTGCCGGCCGGCTCTTCGCCGTAGCGGTTCTGGGCACACCGCCGCCTCCGACAGCGGTCACCGTGGTGGCCGCCATCGGCGCGGCCGGCATCCTGCTGTATTCCGGTGCGGTCGGCTACGGCGGATTCCCCTGGGCGTTGCCGCTGGCCGTGCTGCTCGCCGCGGTGCACGCCGGAGCCCGGTGGCCCGCCGTGGTGGTGTGGCCGTCCGGGGTGGCCATCGCCTTCGGCGCGTCACTGGCCGGCTCCTGGTCGATCGGCCCGGCCGCCGTCTCCGACGCCCTGACCGACGCCGGCATCACCGCGCTCTGTGCCGTCTCGCTGTATGCGCAGGTTTGGATGGCGACCGTCGCCGAGCGCCTCGACCAGGCGAGGACCACCGCTGTCACCGGTGAGCGGCAGCGCTTCGCCGCCGAGCTGCACGACATTCAGGGGCACAACCTCCAGGTCATCGCTCTCAAGAGCGAGCTGGCCGAGCGGCTGGCCGGCACCGACCCGGCGCAGGCCGTCGCTCTGATGCGCGACGTGCAGGAGCTGGCCCGGCAGGCCCTCGGCGACACCCGCGCGCTCGTCCGCGGCTATCGCGCGGTGTCCCTCGACACCGAGATCGCCAACTCCGCCCGGGTGCTCGACGCCGCCGGGATCGAGTCGTCCATCTCGCCGGCCGGCGAGCGACCATCCCTGTCGCCGGCGGTGACGAACCTGCTCGGCCTCGTCGTCCGGGAGTGCACCACCAACGTGCTGCGGCACAGCACCGCCCGCCGATGCGAGATCTCACTGAGCTCCGAGGCCGGCACCGCGGTGCTGCGCTTCGTCAACGACGCACCGCTGGAGGGCCCGGCCGGCCCCACCGGAGGATTGGCCACGCTGCGAGACCGTTTGGAGTCTGCCGGGGGGAGCCTTCGGTCCACCGGTACCGCCGACAGTTTCACCGTCACCGCGTGTTTGCCCCTGGCGGCCGCCCGATGATCCGGCTGATGCTCGCCGACGACGAAGACCTGATCCGTGGTGCGCTGGCCGCATTACTGGAGCTGGAGTCCGACCTGACGGTCGTGGGAGAGGCGCGGGACAGCGTGGCCGCGGTCGCGGTGGCCGTCGGGCGGCGCCCTGACCTGGCAGTGCTCGACCTGGAGATGCCGCCGGGCGACGGCCTGCGCGCCGCCACCGAGATTCGGGCCGCGTTGGGCATTCCCGTCGTCCTGGTCACCCGGCACGCCCGCCCAGCGGTGCTGCGCCGGGCGCTGGCCGCGGGGGTCGGTGGTTTCGTCCCGAAAACTACGCCGGCCTCCCGGCTTGCCGCGATCATCCGAACCGTGCACGCGGGTCGGCGCTATGTCGACCCAGAGATCGCCGCGAGCGCCCTGACCGAAAACGAATGCCCACTGACCGCTCGGGAACTGGAGATCCTGTCGGTCGTCCGCAGCGGCGCCCCCATCCTCGACGTCGCCGCCGCCGTGCACCTGGCGCCAGGCACGGTTCGCAACTACCTCTCCGCGGCGATGGCCAAACTCGGCGCCGACACCCGGCATGCGGCCGCCCGCCAGGCTTGGGAACAGGGCTGGATTTGACCCATCCCACGAAGCGTCACGCTCGGGGGCGTCAGGACCGGCATGGAAATGGGGCCGCGCTCAAGCAGCAGCGGACCAGCTCGGCCACAGCCATGTCCCGCTCGGCGGGCGACGGCTCGGCCAGGGCCTGCTCCGGGCGGCGGGAACGGCTTGGCCATGTCCCGGTCGGCGGGGTCGGCTCGGCGACGGCCATGCGTCGGGCGGCGGGGACGGCTCGGCGACGGGCGTCGGGCGACGAGGACGGCTCGGCTACAGCGATGCGACGGGCGTCGGGCGACGAGGACGGCTCGGCTACAGCGATGCGACGGGCGTCGGGCGACGAGGACGGCTCGGCTACAGCGACGCGACGGGCGGCGGGGAGGACTCGGCTGTGGCCATGCCGAATCGAAGGGGACAACTCGGCCACGGGATGTGTCCTGTGGCCGCGGGGTCGCTCGGATGGTGGAGTCCAGTGGAGAGGAGATCCGGGGGCATGGCGAGACTTCCGCGGCGGGCGGACCGGCTCGGGCATGGCGACGCCCCAGCCGCAGGGGGATCGGCTGGGGCGTCGCTGTGCGGAAGCGGGGGCTTCCGTGGTTCTGCGCGGAAGCGGGGGCTTCCGTGGTTCGGGTACCGAAGGTCAGTAGCCGAAGTTCTGGGTGTAGTAGGGGGTGCCGCTGGCGGTGTAGACGACGCCGACACCGACGGTCTTCGACTTGCAGTTGAGGATGTTGGCGCGGTGGCCCGGGCTCTTCATCCAGCCGTCGACGACCGCGGAGGCGCTGCGGTAACCCCAGGCGATGTTCTCGGCGGACGGCTTGGTGTAGCCGGCAGCCTTGACCCGGGTGACGAAGCTGGAGCCGCTACGGCCGGTGTGCGAGAACTTGCCGCTCTGCGCCATCCACCCGCTGTGGCCGCGGGCGGCCTCGGTGAGCTGCGCGTTCACCGCGAGCGCCGGGCAGCCGTGGCTGGTGCGCTCGATGTTGGTCAGGCGGTTGACCTCGGTCTGCAGCGCCTGCTCGCTGGCCTTCGCCGGGGCTGCTTCGGCCGGGGACGCGATCATCGTGGCGGCACCGACGGCCGCGGGAGCGAGGAGGGCGGTCACGGCGAGGCGGCGAAGGAAGGAGCGCAAGAGCAAACCCTTTCGTCGTACGGGGCCCGCCGTTCTGCGGGCTCACCATTGACTTCGGCCCGCGCCCAGCGGCGGTGATCGCCAATGCGGTGCGTGATCGTTTCCGTCCGGTTGCCGGCTCCCGCCGCCACCGCGCCAGGCCACGCCGCGTCGTGCACCTTCTACCGCTGGGTCGCGGCCGGGCGTCCTGCCGGGTGGCGACCGGGCGTCCTGCCGGGTGGCGACCGGGCGTCCTGCCGGGTGGCGACCGGGCGTCCTGCTGGGCGGCGGCCGCGCCTCCCGTTGGGCAGCGACCGGACGTCCTGCTGGGCGGCGGCCGGGCGGGAACCGCAGCAGTCGCGACCTTTGGCCGCGGCAGTTCCGGGCTACCGGTGGCGCCGGCCCGAAGTCGGTGGGGCTTCGTGGCGTTCGGCGATCTGAGATCGTGTCGCGATGACCGAACTGGTGGAACGTGTCGACGATCAGGATCGTGTTGTCGATGTCGTCGGCCGGGATGTCGCGATCCGTCATGGCTGGCTGCACCGCATCGCCACCACCGTCTGCCGTGACGAAAGCGGAAGGTTCCTGGTGTGCCGCCGCGCTCAGGAGCTGTCCCGGTTCCCCGGCTACTACGAGGTGAGCTTCGGCGGGGCCGTGCAGGTCGGTGAGTCCTATCGGGCTGCGGCCGTCCGTGAGGTGGCGGAGGAACTGGGCGTTCACGTTCCGGTGCGCGAGGTGGTCAAGTTCCTGTGCCGGGGGGAGACCGGCTCGTACTGGCTGGGTGTCCACGAAGCGGTCGTCACCGGCGATGTGGTGCCCGATCCCCGAGCGGTGAGCTGGGTGGGTTGGCTGACCGAAGCGGAGCTCGACCGAGCCGTGCAAGCTCACCGGTTCGTTCCGGATGGTCAGGAGGCGCTCCGCCGGTACCGGGGGAGCGAATGACATCTCACCGGCCGCTGTCGGGGGGAGAGAAATGGGTGGCACTCGTGGTGGTCGCGGCCGCACTGACGGGGCCGGCTCCACGACACCGACCGCACCGGCGACCTGGCCCGCGTCATGTCGATCGGCGCGGAGGCGGCCGAATGGGCCGACGTCGTGGGGCGGATGCGGATGCCGCGGCATGTGGCCGTCGCCTACGAGGCGGGCCGGCACGGCATGGAGCGGACTGCCGGCCCGCCGCGATCAACGGCGGGCCGACAGGCGACGGTCACTTCGTCAGCGGTGCCAGTTTCGGGTCGTCGGCGTACGCCGTGGCCGCGTTGTCCTTGGTCACGATGACCGGAGCCAACAGGTACGCCGGCACCACTTTGACGCCGTTGTCGTACGACTTGGTGTCGTTGACCTCCGGCGCGGCCCCCGTCTGCAGTGTCTTCACCATCTTGATGGTCTCGGCGACGAGCTTGCGGGTGTCCTTGTTGATCGTCGAGTACTGCTCCCCGGCCACGATCGATTTGACCGACTCCACCTCGGAGTCCTGCCCGGTCACCACCGGGATCGGCTTCCCGGCGCCCTTGACCGACGTGATGATCGCCCGGGCGAGGGTGTCGTTCGGCGACAGCACCCCGTCCAGGGTCTTGCTGCTGTAGGTGGAGGTCAGCAGCGCGTCCATCCGGCTCTGCGCGTTCTCCGCCTTCCAGCCCTGCGTCGCCGTCTGCTTCACGTCGGTCTGCCCCGAGCCGACGACCACGTCACCTTTGTCGATGGCCGGCTTGAGCACGTCCATCGCGCCGTTGAAGAACACGCCCGAGTTGTTGTCGTCCGGCGAGCCGGAGAACAGCTCGATGGTCCACGGGCCGGTCGGCTTCTTCGCCTTCATGCCGTCGAGCAGCGCCTGCCCCTGCAACTGGCCGACCTTGAAGTTGTCGAACGCGATGTAGTAGTCGACGTCCTTGGTGTTCGTGATCAGCCGGTCGTAGGCGATGACCACCGTCCCGGCCTGCTTGGCCTGCGCGACCTGGGTGGACAGCTGTGCCGCGTCGGTCGCGCCGATCACGATCACCTTGGCGCCCTTGGTCACCATCGCGACGATCTGGGCCTGCTGGTCGGCGACGGTCGTCGACGCCCCCGCGTACTGCACGTCGGACTGGAACCCGGCCGCTTTGAGACCGTTGGTGAACAGATCGCCGGCGAGCACCCAGTTCTCCGACGTCTTCGACGGCAGCGCCACGCCGATCAGCGCGTCGGCCGCGAATCCCTTGGCCGGCGTGCCGGCGGTGCCGCCCTCGCCCTCACGTTCGGAGTTGCAGCCGCTCGCCACGAGCGCCGCCGTGAATCCGACGATCAACACCTTTTTCCATGATGTACGCACTCCGCGATCACCTTTCTCGAAAGAGGAACGGTGGGAGGTCAGCCGGCTGCCGCGGCCTTCGCGTCCGCACGGCTCGGGGTGGCGGGCGCGCCGGGCGGTGCCGGGGGCTCGCGGTGGAACGGGCGCGTCAACGACCCGATGATCGAGAACCGGCCCTGCTTCTTGTTGTAGACGTCGAGCGCGACGGCACCGAGCAGGAACAGGCCCCTGATGATCTGGACCATGTCGGAGCCCGTACCGATGAGCTGAAGTCCGTTGTTGAGGACCGCCACGACCAGGCCGCCGACGATGGACCCGCTGACCGTGCCGAGACCGCCGGAGACCGCCGCGCCGCCGATGAAGACCGCGGCGATCGCGTCGAGTTCCCAGGTGAGCCCGTCCTGCGGCCCGGACGCCGCGGACCGCGCCACGAAGATCATGCCGGCGAGTGCCGACAGCAGCCCCATGTTGGTCATGACCAGGAAGTTGACCCGGCGCAGCCGGACCCCGGACAGTTCGGCGGCCCGCGCGTTGCCGCCGACGGCGTAGATGTGCCGGCCGCCCGCGGTGTTGCGGGTGTAGAACGAGTAGGCGATCACCAGGACCGCGAGGATGATGCCAGAGACCGGGAAGCTGGTGCCGACCCGCCCGCCGGCGAACCGCAGGGTGGCGAAGACGATCACGCTGAGCAGGATCGTGAGCCGCAGCACCGAGATCCACGCCGGGGCCGGCTCGGCGCCCTCCATCTGCTGGCGCACCCGCCGGGACCGCCACTCCCGCCAGATCACCGCCGCGCACAACAGCAGGCCGAGCAGCAGCGTCAGGTTGTTGTACCCGGTGGCGGGGCCGACCTCCGGCAGGTAGCCGGCGCCGATCACCCGGAACCCCTCCGGCACGGGCACCGTGTCCGCGTTGCCGATGTACTGGTTGCCGCCGCGGAACAGCAGCATCCCGGCGAGCGTGACGATGAACGCCGGCACGCCGATGTAGGCGACCCAGAAGCCCTGCCAGGCGCCGATCAGCGCGCCGACGGCGAGACCGAGCAGGATGCCGGCCGGCCACGGCACGTCGTGTTCGGTGACCGCTTTCGCCACCACGATGCCGGTGAACGCGGCGACCGAGCCCACCGACAGGTCGATGTGACCGGCGACGATCACCATCAGCATGCCGATCGACAGGATCGAGATGTACGCGTACTGCTGGGTGAGGGCGATCAGGTTGCCCGAGGTCAGAGTCAGCCCGCCGGTGCGGATCTGGAAGTACAGGACGATCGCCACCAGCGTGAAGATCATTCCGAATTGGCGGGCGTTGGAGGTCGTACCCCCGAAGAGGTTCTTCTGAAGGTCTCTGACGCGGCTCATGGCGTCGGCAGCCTCCTGCTCGAGGTCATCTGTTTCATCAGAAGTTCCGGGTCGGCGTCGCGCCGGGCGACCTCCCCGGTGATGGCGCCCTCGAAGACCGTGTAGATCCGGTCGCAGAGGCCGATCAGCTCCGGCATCTCGGAGGAGATGACGATGACGCCGCGGCCCTCGTCGGCGAGCCGCTGGATGATGCCGTAGATCTCGTACTTCGCGCCCACGTCGATGCCGCGCGTGGGTTCGTCGAGGATGAGCAGGTCCGGGTCGGTGAACATCCACTTCGCCAGGACGACCTTTTGCTGGTTGCCGCCGGAGAGCCTGGTCACCGGCTCGTCGACGGTCGGCGTCTTGATCCGCAGGCTCTTCCGGTAGCTCTCCGCCTCGTGGTACTGGGCGGCCTCGTCCAGCACTCCCCGGCGTGTGATCTTGGAGAGTTTGGCGGCGACCACCGACGTCTTCACGTCGTCGAGCAGGTTCAGGCCGATCGCCTTGCGGTCCTCGCTGACATAGGCCAGACCGTGCGCGATCGCGTCCGCCACCGACCTGATCTCGACCTCCCGGCCGTCCTTGAAGATCTTTCCATCGAGGTGTACGCCGTACGAGCGACCGAAGATGCTCATCGCCAGCTCGGTGCGCCCGGCACCCATCAGCCCGGCGAACCCGACGATCTCGCCGCGCCGGACCGTGAACGCGGAGTTCTTGCAGACCAACCGGTCCGCCGAGATCGGATGCCGGACCGTCCAGTCCCGGACCTCGAAGAACACCTCGCCGATCCTGGGCACGTGCTCGGGGAACCGGCTCTCCAGATCACGGCCGACCATTCCCCGTACGATCCGGTCCTCGTCGACCTCGCCCGAGGCGACCGTGATCGTCTCGATGGTCCGCCCGTCCCGCAGGATGGTGATCGCGTCGGCGATCGCCTCCACCTCGTTCAGCTTGTGCGAGATCATGATCGAGGTGATGCCGCGCTGTTTGAACCCGCGCAGCAGATCGAGCAGGTGCCGCGAGTCGGTCTCGTTGAGCGCGGCCGTCGGCTCGTCCAGGATCAGCAGCTTCACGTCCTTCGCGAACGCCTTGGCGATCTCCACGAGCTGCTGCTTGCCGACGCCGATGTCCTTCACCAGCGTGTCCGGGTCCTCCTTCAGCCCGACGAGGCTCATCAACTCGAGGGCCCGGTGGTTGGCGGCCTTCCAGTCGATGCGTCCCCACCGGCGCGGCTCGTTGCCGAGAAAGATGTTCTCGGTGATCGACATCCCCGGGACCAGCGCCAGCTCCTGATGGATGATCACGATGCCGGCGTGCTCGCTGGCCCGGATGTCGCCGAATCGGCACTCCCGGCCCTGATAGAAGATGTCGCCGTCATAGGTTCCGTACGGGTGCACCCCACTGAGGACCTTCATCAGGGTGGACTTGCCGGCCCCGTTCTCCCCGCAGATCGCGTGGATCTCGCCGGCCGCGACGACCAGGCTCACATCGGACAGCGCCCGGACGCCCGGGAACTCCTTGGTGATCGCGCGCATCTCCAACAGGGCGTTGCCCACGGGAACCTCCGGCGCGCTTGTCCACAAGATCGTCACGGATTGCGTGTGCGTGTTTTCGCACTGTAAATCCAAGTGACAGAAGCCGCCATCCCTGAACGCCCCCACCCGGTTCCGGAACTCGATACCCCCGCCGCCGCCCGCCCCGCTGTCCCGCCCCCGCCCTCGTTCGTGGCGCCCCGCCGCCCATCTGCGCCGCCCATCTGTGCCGTCCGTGCCGTCCGTGCCGTCCGTGCCGTCCGTGCCGTCCGTGCCGTCCGTGCCGTCCGGCCTGGCCCTGTCGGCCAGAGGCGCACGACGGCCGGAAGCCACACCTGGAATGCCGCCGGGCGGCGCCACCCGTACCCCAGCCGTAGTTCGTCTGTGGTTTGCCGTGGGGGTGGGGTCGGTGGGCTACGGCTGGTGGGTTGGGCCGTAGCGGAGGCGCGGTATTTCATGGGGGTGGGGTGTGTGGGCTACGGCTGGCGGGCTGGGTCCTGGCTGGGGTGCGGTAGGCGGTGGGGTGGTAGGGGCGTCGCTGGGCGAATCGGGCTGCGAGTGGGTGATCGGGCAGCGGCCGGGGCGGCACCGGGCGAGGATGACGGGATGCTGGATACCGCCCGCCGCCACGAGTTCTGTGTCCTCGCCGCGGCCAAGCCGGCCCTGCCCGTCCTGCTCACCGCCGGCCGGCTCGCGGGCCGGCTGCGTCGGGTGCCGCGGATCGGGTGGGTGGTCTCCGACCCGGTCGTCGCCAGGCGGATCCTCAACGACCCGGCCCACTTCACCCTTCTGGGCGAGGGCGGCGTCGGGCACATGTGGGCGCAGGTGCTCGGCGACTGGGTCAACGACATCTTCGACGGCCCCGGCCACCACCAGCTCCGGTCCCGCACCCGGGACCTGTTCACCGACGACAACGCCCGGCAGCTCACCGCCAGGGTGATCGGGCCACGGCTGGCACAGGCCGGAGCCGCGCTGGACGCCGGTCAGGCCGTCGACGTCGCCGACCTGGGCCGGGTACTGGTCGGGCGGATCGTCGCGGACCTGCTGCAACTGCGCGTCGAGGACCGCGACGAGGCGTACCGGGAGATCTTCGCGACCGGTGAGGAACTCGCCGCCCTGGCGCTCGGCACCACCACCTCCACCCACCTCGCGCCGGAGACGATCTCCCGTGCCAAGGCGATCGTCGCCCGCCTGACCGTCAACGTGGCCGAGGCCTGGCGGACCGCGGCGCCGGAGACGGTGCTCGGCCGCTGCCGTGACCTCGGGCTCGAACAACGCCAGGCGGAAGGCCTGGCGACCCTGCTCATGGTCGCCGGGACGGAGACGGCGGCGAGCGCGATGGCTCGTACCGTGGCGATCCTGCATGACACCGGTGCGCAGCACCGGCTCCGCGGCGACCCGTCGCTGCTGCCCGACGCCGTCCGCGAGGGTCTGCGGGTCACCTCGCCGGCTCCGCTGATCGGCCGTGCGGTCGCCGCCGACGTCACCGTGGAGGGCCGGCGGCTCCGCGCGGGCGAGCGGGTCCTGATGTTGACCTGGACGGCCAACAACGCGGCCGGACCCTTCGATCTGGACCGTGGCTACCTGCCGGAGCACCGCCAGTTGTGGTTCGGCGCCGGCCGCCACCTGTGCCTGGGCGCGCCGCTCGCCCGGGCCGAGATCACCGTCCTGCTGCAGACCCTGCTGGCGAGCGGCCGGGCATGGCGCATCAGTCACCGCAGCTATCGCCGCAAGGTTTTGATTCCTTCGTACGCCCACCTGCCGCTCCGCCTCGCCCGCCACTGACGTGTCACCGCGAAGCTCGCCGCAGGCAGCCGCGATCTTGATGCGGTAACCACCGGTTCCGGTGGCCATCGCACCAAGGTCGCCAAGGGGGCCGCATCGAGGTCGCGGGGAGGTCGTTATTGCGTCAAGGTCGTCGAGGGACAACGCGTCGAGGTCGTCGAAGGTCAGCGCGTCTCGGTTGCTGGAGGTGGTCACCGGATTGAGGGGCGGGGAGGTCGCGGCACCGAGATGCGGAGGTTGGCAGTCGCGGGGACGGGGTTGCTCGCGCCGACCGTCGCTCGTTGCGGGCAGCCGGGATCTTAGTGCGGTAGCCACCGATTCTGGTGGCCATCGCACCAAGGTTCCACGGGTGCGCCGCATCGGGGTCGGGAGAGGGCGTCAGCGCACCGGAAATGCGAGGAGTGGTCACCGCTCCGAGGTTCCGGGGAGGTGGCCAGCGCGCACAGGTCTCCGAGGGACACGCGTCGAGGTCGCGGGAAAGGGGCACCGCACTGAGGGCGAGGGAAAGCGGTCACCGCACCGAGACTGCGGAGGCTGTCAGGTCGCGGGAATCGGCTTCGCGGTCCGGGCGGTCCACAAGAGGAGCGCGGGCGTGGCACCGAGGAGCCGTGAGCGGGGCCGCTTTGTCGATGGCGATTACGGTGACGAGGTGAAGAAGATCGATTTCGGGGTGATCGGCAGAACGATCGCCGTCGGCAGTGCGACGGGGGCGATCACCGGGTTCGTGGTCATGATCGTGCTCCTGTTCCGAATGGTGATCGCTGAGGAGCACATGAATCCCAACCCGAACATGGGCGGGTTCGTGCTGGCAGCGATCGTCGGTGCTCTGGTCGGGCTGATCACGGGCTTCGTGGCCGGTCTTCTCCTGCTGCCGGCGTCCCTGGTGCGCGACCGTCCCGTGCTGGGCGCATTGGCCTGCGCGGTGGCGTGTGGTGGAACGCTGAGTTCGCCTTTCCTCGTCGTGGGCTTCGGGTGGGACAACTGGCCCGAGACGCCCTGGGGCTGGGCGGTGGCCGGTCTGGTCGCCTTCACTGCCGCGGTCGGCGCCTGGAAGAGCCGGTACATCCTGCGAGGGCGGCCAGCGGCCAGTTCCGATCAATCGCGGACTGCGCCGGCTGATTCGTAGGCCATGGCCTCGGCCTTGCCGGGAGTGAGCGGGCCTGGTCTTGCGGTTGGATGTGCGCCGTCGGTGCGTGGGTGGGTGGGTGCATGGTGGTGGGTGAGCGCATGGTGGTGGCTACGGTTCGGGTGATCTCGGGTCATTCGCGGAGTGCACCGGCTGATGTGTAGGCCATGGCCTCGGTCTTGCCGGGTGTGACCGGAGCCGGACCTCGCAGCCGGGCGTGCACCATCAGTGCCCGGGCAAGGCAGGCGAGGGCCACGGTCGAGGCTATGGTCCGGACGATGTTCCAGTTGACCCAGACGTCCTCATATGCGGCGCGCACGGCGGCCGGGTCGGTGATCGCGTCGGCCGGCCCGGCAGCGGCGAGGGTCTCGTTGAGGGGCACGCTGATGCCGAGCGTGACGGCGAACGCGGACGCGTAGGAGAAGAGGGCGGCGATCGCCCACGGCAGGACGGCTCTGGCGCCGCGGCGCAGATGCAGGACCACCGTGAGGGCAGTCAGTGGCAGGGCGCCGAAGAAGCTGGCCGCGAACCAGCCGTTGCGGACCGTCGCGTTGATCCACTGCATCGTGGTGATGAAGGTGCGGTCGTCCACCTCGGTCAATCCGATCATGACCGAGCAGGCGTAGGCGTAGAAGAAGCCGGCGATGAGTCCCATCACGACCGTGGCAGCGACCAAAATCGATGCGCCCGTGCGCGAACCTGCGGGCGATGGCGGACCCGAGGGCGAAGGCTGAAGCGGGCTCGAAGGTGGATTCGAAGAGGGATCCGGCGGCGGACCTGAGGGCGAAGGCTGAAGCGGGCTCGAAGGTGGATTCGAAGAGGGATCCGGCGGCGGACCTGAGGGCGAAGGCTGAAGCGGGCTCGAAGGTGGATTCGAAGAGGGATCCGGCGGCGGACCTGAGGGCGAAGGCTGAAGCGGGCTCGAAGGTGGATTCGAAGAGGGATCCGGCGGCGGACCTGAGGGCGAAGGCTGAAGCGGGCTCGAAGGTGGATTCGAAGAGGGATCCGGCGGCGGACCTGAGGGCGAAGGCTGAAGCGGGCTCGAAGGTGGATTCGAAGAGGGATCCGGCGGCGGACCTGAGGGCGAAGGCGGACCCGAGAGTGGGCCGGAGGGCGATGGCGGACCTGAGGGCGGAGGAGGTCCCGAGGGTGAAGGCGGACCGGAGAGCGAAGGCGGACCCGAGAGCGGAGCTGAGGGTGAAGGTGGAGCTGAGGGTGCCGGTGTCAGCGCGGGTGGAAGGGCGGGCGTGGGCATGGCGAACCTCCGGGAAGGGCGGACGCTAAAATCGAACCAGCGAGTACGATTAAACCGTACCCGCCGGTTCGATTAATTGCCAGACCCTTGGAGGCGCCTTGTCCGGTCCGACCCGTCGTGGCCGTCCCCGCGCCGGCGAGCAGGTGGCCCGCCGCCACGCCGCCCTCGATGCCGCTCTCGCCGAACTGGTCGCGCACGGTCCCGAGCGCACCACCATGCAGTCCGTCGCCGTCCGCGCCGGTTGCTCCAAGGAGAGCCTCTATGCCTGGTTCGCCAACCGTGACGGGCTCCTCGCCGCACTGGTTGAACGGCAGTCCGAGCAGGTCAACACAGCGGTGTCGGCGGCGCTGACCGGTGCGGCACCGCCCCGCGAGACCCTGACCGCGATAGCTGAGAACCTCCTTCGATTGCTCACCAGCGAGACGTCGCTGGCGCTGAACCGGGCGGCGATGACCTCGACCGACCTCGCCGCACTGCTGCTGCGGCACGGCCGGCACACCACGGGCCCC
The DNA here is from genome assembly GCF_030009775.1 of Actinoplanes sandaracinus. GTDB lineage: Bacteria > Actinomycetota > Actinomycetes > Mycobacteriales > Micromonosporaceae > Actinoplanes > Actinoplanes sandaracinus. The sequence continues at coordinate 115,877 of NZ_JASCTH010000010.1, forward strand.
CTGATCGAGGCGTTCCTGAGCCGGCTGGCCGACCAGGGGGAGCTTCGCGTCGACGACCCGGCCGACGCGTTCCAGTTGTTCTACGGGCTGGTGGTCCGCGACGTACAGATCAGGGCTCTGCTCGGTGAGGCGCCCGCCGCCGGGGACGCCCGTGCCGCCGCGAGGGTGGCGGTCGACCGCTTCCTCACCCTGCTTGCCCACCGGCCGGCTGACAGCGGTTAGAAGTGCGGACGGCGGTTAGAAGTCCAGTTCCGCGACGGGCCGCCATTCCACGGCCCCGCTGGTCGCCGTCGCGCAGGTCCGCATCGAGGTTTCTCCGCAGGTGTCGTCGTCGAGGGGTGAGTGCGGGGTTCGGGAACGCCGGGAGGCCGGCCCCGGCCGGCTCCTCGGAGCTCGGGGGCTCGCCCAGGGCGCGCCGGCCTTCGATGCCCATCCACCGGTCGCTGAGAGCCGTGGCGGTCGAAAGCGGCCGGCATTCGGGTGGCCGTCGCAGACCCTGAAAGTGGCCGGGTATCCGGGTGGCCGGCGCAGGGCCCTGAAAATGGCCGGCATTCGGGCGGCAGGCATAGGACCGCGTCGGTCGTGCCGTCCGCGAGCAGCCACCCCTGCCGCAGATCCTCGGGCAGCGGCATGCCGGCCTCGCGGTCGGCATGGGCGATCGCCCGCGGACTCGCCGGCGGCGCGATGTGCGGGATCGCCTGCGGCGCGTCACCGACAGTCACCGACGGTCACCGAAGGCTGCGTGTCAGGAGTCCTCCACGCTTGCCGCCATGAAACGATTCTGCGGCGCGCGGCCGCGAGGCGCGGTGCGGCCAGCAGTATCTGGGCTGGTCGTCGCGGGGGTGCGCGCGGTGAGGGACGACATTCAGGCGCGGGGGGCTCCTCGGCCGGGAGTTCGACACGGCTGGCGCTTTCGGCGCGAGTCTCGCAGCCCTGCCCAGCCGCCGAAGCAGCCCGTCCGGCCGCCGAAGCAGCCCGTCCGGCCGCCGAAGCAGCCCCGTCCGGCCGCCGAAGGAGGGCCGTCCGGAGGGACGTGCCACCCTCGATATTCGTCAGTGTGGTGATCCACACCCGGTCCGGGACTGCGCTGGCTTTTTGGTACCGCTAACATCCCCGCCGTGATCTACACTGTACGGCCCGTGATCGCCGTCACACTGCTCAGCGTCGCCCTGCTCAGCGCCTGCGACAGTGGCGACTCGAAGGGCCCGGACGCGAGCTCCAGTTCCAGTTCCAGCGCGAAGCCTCGCTGGCAGAAACTGGCCGCCGAATGTCCGGCGTTCGCCGGCGACGCCGCCACCGGCGTCGAGCCTGTCGACAAAGCGTTCCGCCCGTTCAACGGCAAGAAGCTCTACGCCGTGGGCTGCGACTACCGGGCCAGCGAGTCCCGCGGGTGGAAGGTCATGCTCAACGTGACCCTCTACCGGACCCCGGTCGGGGAACGGACGCCCGATGCGCTCGCCGCGCGGGAACTGGACCGGAACCGGCGCGCCGCCGAGCAGTACGCGACCGAGGGTGCCAAGAGCGAGGTGGTGACGGGTGTCGGCGACAGCGCCTTCGCCCGTCTGGTGCCCGGCCGTGGCGTGCGTGTGTACGTGCAGACCGCCAACGCCATGGTCCAGCTCGATTACGCCGACCCAGGCGACAGCCGCAAGGCGCTCGCCAAGGCCACCGACCTGACCCGGCAGACGCTCAGCGTCCTGCGCTGACCAGCATCGGCCACAGGATGTCGTCAACGACGTGGGCCACCCACGCCTCGTCGAGGGGGTGGCCGGTCAGCAGCAGCCGGTGCCACAGCAGCGCCTTGCACACCTCGACGACGGCGGCCGCGTTCGGGCCGGGGAGCAGCTCGCCCCGGCCCACGGCCCGCTCGAAGACGATCCCCACATCGGCGGTCCCGGTCGCCAGGACGTGGTCGTTCAGGAGCCGGCCCAGGGCGGGATCGGACCGGATCGCCCCCAGCAGGCTCAGCACGATCGGGTGCTTGCGCTCGTAGAGGCGGCAGAACGTGTCGAGGGCGGCGATCAGGTCACCGCGCAGCGAGCCGGTGTCGGGCAGGGGTGGGTGCTCCACCATCAGGCCGTGCAGCGCGGCTGACACCATGTCGGGCTTGCCGGACCATCGGCGGTAGATGGTCGCCTTGCTGGCCCGGGCCCGCCGGGCCACCTCGTCGATGGACAGCCGGTCATAGCCGACCTCGGTCAGCAGATCACGGACAGTGGAGAGGATGGCCTGCTCCCGGCCCGGGTCCAGCCGGTATTGGGTCGTGGCCGGTGATCGCGCCATCCGGCCCTCCGCGTGAACGTCACTGTGCTCCGGCGAAAGTACCGTATCGCACCCCGGTCAGGTCCTCGGAGATCGCCCACAGCCGCCGGGCGTCGTCCTCGTCACGGCCGCGGCCGGACACCTCGACCCGCGTCGGGTACCCGCGGCGCTCGGCGATGCCGTCCGGACCGTACGCCTCCCCGGTCGTGACCTCCGGATGGGTCGCGGCATGGAGCGAGGGGAGCGCGCCGGCCGCGGCGGACTGCGCCGACAGGCGCGCGAGAGCGATGAGCGCCGCCCGCACCGGGCTGGGCGTCCGGGCGAGCCCGGTGTGCGCGACGCCGGGATGGGCGAGAACGCTGGTCAGCGGCGTGCGGCGACCCAGTTCGAGGGCGAAGAGCACATTGGCCAGCTTGGACTGGGCGTAGGCGCCCAACTGCCGGTAGCGACGGTCACCCATCAGGTCGTCGAAGTCGATCCGTCCGCGTTTATGCAGGCTGCTGGTGACGGTGACCACCCGGGCGCCCACCGGCAGCACCGGCAGCAGCAGGCCGGTGAGCGCGAAGTGGCCGAGGTGGTTCACCCCGAACTGGCGCTCGAAGCCGTCCGCGGTCAGCTCCCGTCGCGGCACGGCCATCACCCCGGCGTTGTTCACCAGCAGGTCCAACCGGTCGTGCGCCTCGAGGAACCGCTGCGTGAACCGCCGGACCGAGCCGAGGTCGGCGAGATCGAGCTCCTGCCAGGCGGCCTTCGGGATGCGGGCCGCGGCCGCCTCGCCACGGTCTCGCTCCCGGGAGGCGACGACCACTCTCATGCCCTGTCTCGCCAGCTCCAGCGCCGTGTGGAAGCCGATGCCGCCGGACGCTCCGGTGATGATCGCGATGCCCGCCATGTCTTCTCCCGACCGAGGTGGTGTACGAAACGGTACCGTACACCGAGCGCTGGCGTCCGTCGATAGACGCGACCCGCCACGGACCGGCCGGGCAGCTCGGTGAGCGGAATCAGGACGGCGGGAACGGCCGCCCAGCGCGGAACGGGCGTCTTCTGTGGAATCTCCATGCCCCGAGTCTTTCCGCAGGCACCCCAGGGCATATGCCGGACCACCCGGATTGCCGCCGCGCGGGGGTGCCGATCGGCGCGGTCCACAGTCGGCTCCGGCATCCCTCGGCAGCCTTCCCCGCGCCCGGTTACTCCCGGGTAAATCGATGTTAGTCTCCGTGTGCGGTGATGTCTGACGGGGGAGATGCGGTGTCGCAACGTCTGTCGCGCCTGCTGGGCGCAGTTCTGGTGGCGACTCTGGTCGCCCTGTTCCCTTCGGTGCCGGCCTCCGCCGCCACCACGAAGATCATGATCGTCGGTGACTCCATCAGTCAGGGGGCCGAAGGCGACTACACCTGGCGCTACCGGTTCGCGCAGCACCTGGCCTCGTCCGGCGTCGCCGCCGACTTCGTCGGCCCGTGGACCGGCACCCGGGTCCTCGACGCCGACCACGCCAACCCGATGGTGTCGCACTCGGGCGCCTACCGGCCCGGCATCAGCTTCGACAGCGCCAACCTCGCCCAGTGGGGCTGGCGGATGGACCAGGCCAAGGACGTGATCGGCGCCAACGTCAGCGGCCACACGCCCGACTACCTGCTGGTCGAGCTCGGCTTCAACGACCTCGGCTGGGGAGTCAGCGACGCGCCCGGGCTGATCAGCCACTTCGAGACGTTCGTCGCCAACGCCCGCGCCGCCAAGCCGAACATCCGGATCGTCATCGGGAACGTGCCGCACCGCACCCCGCTCGACGTCAACCCCGGACTTCCGGCCCTGATCTCGCAGTACAACGCGCTCCTCGCGGCCCGGGTGCCGCAACTGTCCACGAGCGCCTCGCCGATCGTGCTGGCCGACATCGACGGCCCGTTCAACGAGAACACCGACACCTACGACGGACTGCACCCCAACGTGCGTGGCGAATACGTCATCGCCAAGGCCTTCGCCGACCGGGTCTCCGGCAGCTTCGGGCTCGGCGGGGCGTACGGCGCGATCCCCACGTCGCTGCCCGCCGGGCTGACCCCGGCCGCACCCACGTCGATCACCGCCGTCCGAGTCGCCGACAAGCTGAAGGTGAGCTGGTCGCACTCGTTCGGGGCCACCGGGTACCAGTTCTGGAAACGGGACGTGACCACGGGCGGCGCCTGGGAGAAAGGCCTGTACGAGATCGGCGCGGACAGTTGGACCGACGACTGGCTGCCGGCCGGGCACCGCATGGAGTACCAGGTGCGGGCCACCCGTGGCTCGTCCTGGACGAGCCCGGCGTCGCCCACCGCGTCGGCGGTCGTGCGGCCCATGCCCGACGTGCCGAACGTGACGGTCGTGGCGAACCCCGACCGGCCGTACACCCTGACCGTCCGGTGGAGCGCCGTCGCGGACGCGCACGATTACCACGTCTACGCGGCGCCCGGCTGCGACTCGACCGTGCCGGCGCCCAGCGCCTTCACCGAACAGCAGTGGGGGCTCGCCGGGAAGACCAGCTGGACCCAGGAACTGGTCTTCGAGCAGTGCCGCAACTACAAGGTCGTGGCGTCCCGCTGGGGTGGGCACGGCTCTCTCGCCACGGCTACGACGGTCCGGGCGTACCCGTACCGGACGTAGGCGCGCCCCGAGAGCCGCCATCCGCCCGGCCGTAGCCCAGCTCGGGGGTGCCGGGGCTACGGCTGGCTCGCCGCCCGTCCAGCCGTAGCTCGGCCGGGGGTCGCCGGGGCCATTGCGTGGCTCGGCTACGGCCGGACCGTCAGGGACCGTTCGGCCGTAGCGCAGCCCGGTCACGGAAGGGCGGAGACGTTGGCGGGCTACGGCCGGGGGCGCGGGGTGTGGCGTCAGGGCTGGGCGGGGTGGTGGCGCTGGTAGTGGCGGGCGGCCCGGGCACGATTGCCGCACGACGCCTTGCAGAACTCCTGCCGGCCGTGCTCGCGAACGAAGTAGCGGACGCAACGCGGCGCGGAACAGGCGCGCAGGTTCGCGCGGTGCGGACCGGTCAGGAAGGCGATCGCCGCGCGGGCCAGGGCGCCGGTCAGGGCCGCCTCCGGCGTCGACGGCGCGGTGACGGTTCTGGCGAGCGGTTCGGTTTCGGTCGACTCCCATTCCAGTTCGAGGGTCACCGGTACGGCGGAGGCCGCACCGTTGACCCGTCGCAGCGCCTCGTCGAGGGGGAGGAGACGGCCGGCGTCGGCTCTGCTGGGTGGGGTGGGGCTTACGGCGTACCCGAAAAGGCTCCGGATCGCCGCACGCAGACCGAGGACCGCACGGTGGGATGCCTCGTCGGCGTCGAAGTCGCCCGCCCAGCCCTCGGCCCGGTCGGTGAGGGAGCCGTCGGGCCGGTCCCCGGCCCGGTCGCCGAGCAGGGCGGCGCGGTCGTTGAACAGGGCGGCTCGGTCGCGCACCCATGCGGTGAGGGCGGCAGGTGAGGTGAGGTCGTCGGCGACGCCGCCGTGCCCGTCGTGATGGATGGTGCCCGCCAGCTCGAACGCCAGGTCGGAGATCACGTGATGAGACTACCGCCCGCCCGCCTAACGGAAAACGTGTACTTTGCCGTTAGATTGATGTGATGGGAGACCCCGTGGTTCTGCTGGCTCAGATCAGTGACCTGCACCTCGACGGCACGGCGCGCACCAGTGAGCGGGCCGCCCGCACCGTCGGCTATCTGCGTTCGCTGCCGCGGCCACCGGACGCGCTGCTCGTCACCGGCGACGTCGCCGACCATGCGGCCGTCGCCGAGTACGAGGAGGCGGCGAAACTCCTCGACCTGCCGTTCCCGGTGCTCACCGCGCCCGGCAACCATGACCGGCGTGGCCCCTGGCGCGAGGTGCTGCTCCGCGAGACGGCCGCGGAGACCCCGGTCAACCGTGCCGCCGACATCGGCGGGATCAGCATCCTGATGTGCGACTCCACCATTCCCGGTGCGGACGACGGACTGCTCGCCCCGGAGACCCTCGACTGGATCGAGGCGACCCTCACCGGCCGGCCCGCGGTGCTGGCCTTCCACCATCCGCCGGTGGACGTGCACCATCCGCTGCCCGACTCGTACCCCCTCGGCGGCCGCCCCGCGCTGGCCGCCCTCCTCGACCGGCACCCGCAGGTCATCGCCCTGATCACCGGCCACGCCCATACCGCGGCCGCCGCGACCTTCGCCGGCCGCCCGGTGATCGTCGGGCCGGCCGTCACCTGGACGCTGCGGATGCCCTGGGAGGGCCGGGAGATCGCCGACCTCGGCCAGCCACCGGGTGTCGCCTTCCACCTCGTCCACGAGCGGAGCATCGTGACGCACTTCCGTAACGTCCTGTGACGGCCGGGCTGGTCGCCGGGTTCCTGGTAGCGGTCTTTCCGATGATCGCCACGCCAGGAGCCAGTTTCACCCTGCTGGTCCGGCACGTGACCGGCGGCGCGGGCGCGCCGGCCGCCGTGCCGGTGATCCTCGGGACCGTCACCGGGTTGCAGGTCCACGCCACGCTGGCCGCGGCCGGGCTGTCCGCCGTGATCCTGCACGCGGGGTGGGCGTTCACCGCGCTGCGGATCGCCGGGGCGGCCTATCTGATCGGGCTGGGCCTGTGGACCTGGCGTGCCGCGGGAGCCTCCGGCCGCACCGTGGAACGTGCCCCGGCGCAGGTGGCCGGCCGTGGCGCCTTCCTGCAGGCGTTGCTCGGCAACGTTCTCAACCCGAAAGCGGCGCTGATCTTCGTGACCCTGGTGCCGCAGTTCGTGCACCCCGGCCGGGCACTGTGGCCCCAGATCCTGACGCTGGCGCTGGCGCAGTCCCTGCTGGTCGCCGTCTGGTTGGGCGGCTGGGCCGTCGTGATCACCCGGGCCGGGCCCGCCCGGCTCACCGCCCGCTTCACGCGCACGATGCGGCGGATCACCGCCGCCACCCTTATCACCCTGGGGGTACGGACGGCGCTGAGCTGAACGGTTTCGCCCGCCATCACGGCGGCGGGTCGAAAACCGGGCGGCGCTGAGTTGAACGGTTTCGCCCGCCATCACGGCGGCGGGTCGAAAAGCTCCAGCTCAGGCGGGGTCGGCCGGTGCTGGCGGAAGAACTCCCAGGCCTGCTCGAACTCGTCCGCGCCGATCCGGAAAGCGCCGGCCGGCAGTGCCGCGTTCCGCCGCGCGATCCTGGCGAGCAGCTCCTCTTTCGACGGTTCGAGCAGGCACAGCACCACCCGGGCGCCGATCTGCCGGGCCTCGGTGCGGTAGCGGTCACGTTCCTCCCGGGCCCAGAGCCCCCAGTCGAGCACGACGTTGCGGCCCATCGACAGCACCCGTAGCGCGGTCGCCCACTGGAGTGACTCCATCCGGTCCCGCAGCAGGTCCAGCTCGGACTCGGCGAGCTCCGGATGCAGCCATCGGAGCCATTCGTCGGCGGTCAGCCGCAGGGCCCCGTGCCGCTCCTCCAGCTCCCGCGCCAGTGTCGTCTTGCCACTGCCCGGCAGACCGCACGTCAGAAAGAGGACCGCCGGCTCACTCACGCCGCACATCGTAGGGCGAGGCCCGGTCAGTGCTCGTTCCGGCGCGGCAGCCGGCGGAGGCGAGACGCACGACCCCGTGCCGCGGAGGTGAGGGCCACGACCCGGCGTGACGAAGGCGCGGTGCACGACCCGGTGCTGCGGCGGGGTCTGGCTGGGCCCCTACCCCCGGGGGGTGTTCTAGCGGCTCGGAAGTGGGATGGGTGCGGGACCACCGCGGGGTCCTCTCGGTCATCGGCGGGCCGGGAAGAGGGTGAGTTGCTCGCTGAGCGAAAGGCCGACGGCCTCGTCGGCGCCCTGGCGCCGCAGGCAGCGGCGGCAGGTCACCGGGGCGGTGGTGGGACGCAGAGCGGCGAGCTCGCCGCCGCTGACCCCGACGTGACACAGCGGAGCCGGCACCTCGAACTCACCGAGCCATCGCACGGTCGCGACCGCGTGGACCGCGCTGCCGCCGCGCACGAACGCGTTGTGACCCGCGAAATCGGCCACGGCACGCGCCACGACGGCGGCGAGGAGGTCACCAGCGGAAGCTGTCACGCCGACATCGTGCCTCCGGGGTATGACACTTTCGCCGTCCCGGCGATCGGAACCGCAGCGACCGTGGCGTCATGCGGTCGGCCGGGCAAGGCGCGATCACACGGCCCGGGTGGGCGCCGGGCTCTCGCCGTCGCGGGGCCGATTCCGCGCCGGGCTCACGCCGTCACGGGGATGGTCCGCGCCGGCGCCGGGCCTGCGGCGCCGTGGACCGCCCCCGCGCTGGCGACGATCACGAGGGCGACGGCCAGCAGTTCCAGCGGGGTGAGCCGCTGGTCGAGGACGGCGAAGCCGGCGAGCACGGCGACGGCCGGCCCCAGGCTCATCAGCACGGCGAACGTCGACGTCGGGATCCGCCGCAGCGCCAGCAGCTCGAACGTGTACGGCACCACCGACGACATGGTCGCCACGACGGCGCCGAGGCCGAGGACGACCGGGTCCAGCAGGGCGGCGCCGGCGTCGACCACGCCCAGCGGCAGCGTGAGCACCGCGCTGACGGCCATCGCGAGGGCGAGCCCGTCGGCCTTCGGGAAGCGGCGGCCGGTGCGGGCGCTGAACACGATGTACGCCGCCCACATCAGGCCCGCGGCCAGCGCGAAGCCCGCCCCGGCGAGGTTGAGCCGGTCGAAGCCCTGGTAGCCCAGCAGCATCACTCCGGCCAGCGCGAGCGCCGCCCACAGCCAGCTCACCGCCCGGCGAGCGGTGAGCACCGACAGAGTCAGCGGGCCGAGCACTTCGAGGGTGACCGCCGGGCCGAGCGGAATCCGGTCGATGGCCTGGTAGAACAGCGTGTTCATGCCGGCCATCGCGGCCCCGAGCCCGGCGACCGCGAGCCAGTCGTCGCGCCGGTGACCGCGCAGCCGCGGCCGGCACACCAGCAGCAGCACGATCGCGGCGATCGTGAGCCGCAGCGTGACGACCCCGGCCGCCCCGGCACGCGGGAACAGCAGCGCCGCCACCGCCGACCCGAACTGCACCGACAGGGCGGCGCCGAGGACCAGTCCGCTACCCATCGACGTCACGGCCCGACGCTAACCGGCCGGTGATCCGGCGTGGAAATGCCAGAACCGGCTGTGGTTATGCTCGCCGGTCATGACCGTCGAGTTGCGGCACCTCCGCGCGTTCCTGGCGATCGCCGCCGAGGGCAGCATCACCCGCGCGGCGGTCCGGCTGCACGTGACGCAGCCCGCCCTGTCGCGCACTCTCCGGCAGTTGGAGACCCACCTCGGCGTCGGTCTGGCCGACCGCTCGACCCACCATCTGCGGCTCACCCCGGCGGGCATCGCGTTCCGGGACCGCGCGGCCGCCGCGGTGGCGGCCGTCGACGACGTCCTCGACCCGGCGCGGGCCGGCGCCGGGCCGCTGCGCCTGGGGCACGCCTGGTCGGCGCTGGGCGAGCACACCGGCCGCCTGCTGCGGGCCTGGGACCGGACCCACCCGGACATCCCGCTGCGCCTGCTCCGGGTCGATGACCGCACAGGAGGTCTGAGCAGCGGAAAGACCGACGCCGCCATACTTCGCGACCCGGGCCGGATCGCGGGCGCGCAGACCGAACTGCTGGTCACCGAGGCGCGGGTGGCCGCCGTGCCGGCCGACAGCGATCTCGCCCGCCGTCCCCGCGTCGCCCTCGCCGACCTGGCCGGATGGCCCATCGCGATCAACACGGTGACGGGCACCACCGGCCTGGACCTCTGGCCGGCGGACGCCGCGCCGGCCGGCACGGTCGAGGTGGCCAACACCGACGACTGGCTCGCCGCCGTGACGGCCGGGCGCGCGGTCGGCGTCACCAGCGTCGCGACCGCCGCCATGTACCCGCATCCGGCGGTCACCTACGTCCCGCTGACCGACGCCGAGCCGCTCGGCCTGCACATCGCCTGGCGTTCCCCGCCGACCCACCCCGCCGTCGGTGAACTGGTCCGCCTGCTGCGCTCCCTGCTAACCGCGCCGTGAGGTCTCGCTAGGGTGCGGGCGTGGATTCTGACCGAGACGGCCGGATCATCCTGCTCAACGGCGCCTCGAGCTCCGGCAAGAGCAGCATCGGCCTGGCCCTGCTCCCGCTGCTCGCCGACCCGTGGTTCTTCTTCCCCGTCGACGGTCTCGGGGCGATGCGCTCCACCGTCCACACCCGGGTGCTCGACGACGCCGGTATCGACGACATGCTCCGACGCACGAGGGCCGGCTACCACCGTGCCGTGGCCGGGCTGGCCTCCGCGGGCAACGACGTGATCATGGATTACCCGCTGAGCGAGCGGTGGCGTCTGGACGACCTGCTGCGAACCCTCGCGGGGTACGACGTGACGCTCGTCGAGGTCCGGTGTTCGCCGGCGGAACTGGATCGCCGGGAACGCGCCCGCGGCGACCGGCCGGTCGGGCTCGCCCGCTCGCAGGGACTCGTCTACGCGCACGGCGACCGCGACATCGCCGTGGACACCACCACCGCCACTCCGGCCGAGTGTGCGCTGACCATCGTGAATGCGCTGGACGGGGTCTCGTCGCCCAAGGCGTTCGACCGGCTGCGCGATAGCCTACCGTCGATCACGTAGATTGCCCGCAGCGTGGGCCGGCGCGGATGCCGGTGACCATAGCCACAAGATCACGACCCCGCTGTTCGGTGCGGCGCGGAGCGTACGACAATCTCCGCATTGACGTACGCGAATGGCGCGTCTACGTTGCGGTGAGGTTGACCGGGGGAATGGGGTTCCGAAATGCGACGATCGCGCCTGCTCGCGGCACTGGCCGGAGTGCTGCTGCTGGTCGCCGGGTGCACTGATGATCCGGGTGCCAAGTCCAAACGCGGGGCGGGCGAGCTCGACAGGGTCAGCGCCGGCGTCATCGCGATCGTCGACGTCGCGCCCATCTACCTCGGCAAGGACAAGGGCTTCTTCAAGGCGGAGGGCATCGACCTCTCGCTGAACACCGCACAGGGCGGCGCGGCCATCGTGCCGGGCGTGCTCAGCGCGGAGTATCAGTTCGGGTTCAGCAACAGCATCTCGCTGATGCTCGCCGCCGCCCGCGACGTGCCGATCAAGGTCGTCTCGAACGGCAACAACTCGACCGGGGTCGACGGCAAGGACTTCGCCGGGCTCTTCGTCCGCGCCGACAGCCCGATCAAGTCGCCGAAGGACCTGGCCGGGCGCACGGTCGCCGCGAACACCCTGAAGAACATCGTCGAGACGACGGTGCGGGAATCGGTCCGCAAGGACGGCGGTGACGCCGCCCAGGTCAAGTTCACCGAGCTGGGATTCCCCGAGCAGGTGCCGGCGCTGCAGGAGAGCCGGGTCGACGCGATCTTCGTGGTCGAGCCGTTCCAGCAGTCCGCGGTCGCCGCCGGGTTCCGCAAGATCGCGTCCAGCTATGTCGACACCGCGCCCGAACTCACCGTCGCGATGTACTTCACCTCGAAGAACCTGGTCGCCAGCGACCCCGACCTGGTCCGGCGTTTCACCGTGGCGCTGAAGAAGTCCCTGGCGTACGCCGACGCTCACCCGGACGAGGTCCGCACCGTCCTCAGCACCTACACCAAGATCGAGCCCGAGGTCCGGGAAGGCCTCGTCCTGCCGAAGTGGCCGGCCGAGATCAACCGCCCCTCGGTCGAGAAGCTCGCGGACCTGGCCGTCACCGACGGCCTGCTGCCCAAGAAGCCCGACCTGGCCGCCCTGCTGCCTTGACCCCGCCCCGGTCGCTGCCCGCGTGATCCTCCACCGGGCGCCGGGCAGCGACCGAAACCATCGGACGGCCTCGTCGGCTCAGCGGGTGTCGGCTCGGTGTGGCCCGGCGAGCGCGGCCCCCCTGATGACGGCCGCGACACGCTCCGCTGTGGCGGCGTCGGGGCCGGTCCACAACTCGTCCAGCCATGGGCCGGCGAACAGCCCGACCAGGGTCGGGCGGCCGTCGGCCGCGGTGGCGTCGAGCCACTCGCTGACGCAGTTCTCCCGTGGCCCGTGCACCCGGAGATAGCCGGCCGGGTGCTCCGGCCAGAAACGGCGGTCGAAGCGGAGCACCGCTTTCTCCACCCGCCCCATGCCGAGCCGTGACAGGGCGTCACGATGGGGTGCCGGCAGCGGTGGCTCGAACGTGATCCCACCCCCGGAGAGCACACCCAGAGGCGCTGTCACGATCACCGCGTCGGCGCGCTGCGGGTTCCCGTCGCCGGTCAGGGTCACCCCGTCGACGTCGACGCTGATGCCGCGCACCGGGCGGCCGAGCCGCACGTCGAGGCCCTCGGCGAGATGCTCGGCCAGCAGCCGGTAACCGCCGACGATCCACCGGTCGCCCTCACCGACGCCGGGCTCGAAACCGTGGCGGGCGCTGAGCCACGACAGCGGTGCGCCGGAGTCCATCACGATCTCGGCGTCCACGAACCGGCGGACCGCCTCGGCATCCGACGACTCCAGGTCCCGCAGCCAGACGTCGAGCACCTCCGCGATGCCGGCCCCGACCGGCGAGGCATCGAGTCGTGCCCGCAACTCGATCTCGATGGCCCTCGGCGTCAGAGGACCGCCCGGGGCGATGGGAACGGGGCCGCCCAGCACCAGTGGATCGTGGAAATCGGTCGGCACCGTCCGCAGGCCGAGGGATTCGGCGAGGCGGGCCAGGACGTTGTCGTCGTACTGCTGGAGCCAGTTGGCCCCCAGGTCGAAGGCGGCGCCCGCAACGTCGACGCCGGCGGTGCGCCCGCCGATCCGGTCGCGGGCCTCCCGGATCCGCACCTGCACGCCGCGGCCGGCGAGGGTTCGGGCGGCGGCGAGGCCGGCCATGCCGGCGCCGACCACGGCGACGCGGGAATGCCCGAGGTCCGCGGCCCAGAGAGCGGCGGCGACGCCTTGTTCGTACGCGCCATGGGTCATGCCGGCCCGTGTCGGATGGGTCGCCTCGCCGGCGATCAGCAGGCGATCGCCGACGGGTGTCCCGAGGTTCACCCGGTCCTGCGGGGTGCCGTCGCGCCCGATCAGGCTCCACGAGCCCCGCGCCCACGGATCGTCGCCCCAGTGGGAGACCGCGAAACCGGTCAGCCGTGGCGAGGCGGTCATGTCTGCGGTAGCGGGGTGGCGCGCTGGTCGGGCGCTGGGCGGAGGGCCAGCCCGACGATCGCGCCGAAGCGGGCACGGAGGCGCCGGGTGTCGACGGGCTCGCGGCCGTGAGTGAGCTCGTCGACGACGATGCCGTCGACGAGCGCGATCAGCATGCTGCCGTGTTCGGGGTCGCCGAAGACGGCCGTCGCCAGGGCTTCGAGGTCGGCGGCGATGGCCGCGGCGGTCGCCGTGGTCAGTTCCCGGGTCTGCGGGTCGAGCATCAGGAGCATTCTGGCCCGGCTGCGGGCTCGGGCGGGGCCGAGCCAGTGGGCGAGCATGCGGGTGCCGTCTTCGATCAGGGCGGCGGCGTCGAAGTCGGTGACCGTGCGGCCGGCCAGCGCCGCGTCGAGGTCGGCCCGGTCGAGCTCGGCGATCCGGTGTAGGACGGCGGCCAGTAGCGCCTGACGGGTGGGGTAGTGGTAGCTGCAGGTGCCGGAAGGTAGGCCGGCGGCGACGTCGACGGCCCGGTGGGTGAGCGCCCGCAGCCCTGTCTCGCCGACGATGCCGAACGCGGCGTCGGTCAGGGCCTGTTTGCGAGCGGGGTCACGTGCACTCATATGGCCAGATGCTACACCTGTAGTGTTTACTACGCCTGCATTTGTCGTCGGCAGTCAACGGAGTCTCGCCATGCAGTCAGCCCTCGCGTTTCGCATCGGAGCCTGGTCGTGGATCGTCTGCGGCACGGGCCACAGCATCTTGGACGTCGCGATGCGACTGTCCCCGAGCCTCGAAGAGGAGCGCGTCGACGCCGTGCTCCGGGGCCAGGTCATGAACCTCGGCGGGGTCTCGCGGACCAGTTACGAGGTGATGCAGGGCATCAGCCTGGCGATGGGGGCGGCGATCGTGACGGTCGGGGTGCTGCTGCTGTACATCGGGCGGCTCTCGTCGTCCACGGGACGGACCCGCCCCGCGGTCCTGATCGGCCTGGTCGCGTCCGTGCTGATGCTCGGGCTGGCGGTGGCGCTGCTGCCATCGCCGCCGATCGTGTTGTTCTCGGTGGCCACCGCGGCGTTCGGGTTCGCGCTGGTTCGCGAAGGCCGTGCGGCCACCGCTGGCTGAGCCGGAGACGAGACGGCGGGTGGCAGCCGGGAGTCGCCGTGCTCGGTGGTCACTGCCGGGCCGGTCTCTGCTGCGGCGGGCGCGGCGCGCCGCCCGGACCGTGGAAGACCGGGCGGCGCGCGGATCAGGCGGTCTGGTTCACGTGGGAGGAACCACGCGGCGGGAAGTGCGGGCGGCCGGGGTCAGGAGGCGTAGGTCTCGAACTCGGCGATCTTCGGCGTACCGGAGGAGGCCGTGATCTTGAAGGTGATCTTGGTTGTCGAGGTGGCCGGGAAGCTGATCACACCGCCGCCGGTGCCGGAGGCCAGCACCGCGCCGGTGGCGCCGTTGAGGACCTGGTAGGAGCCGATCGACGAGCCGGACGCCTCGCGGATGTTGATCTTCGCAACCCGGGTTGCCGCGCTCCACTTGATCGAGATGTCGCCGGTCGCGCCGTTCGGGGACCAGATCGTGGAGAGGCTGCCGTCCTTCACGTTGCCGTAACTGGTGCCGCTGGCCTTGCTGGACCCGTCAGCGCCCGCCCCGATGCTCAGGTTGGCGCCGGAGGGCTGACTGGCCGACGGGGAGGGGCTGGCCGGAGTGGACGGGCCGGCCGATGTGGACGGGCTGGTCGACGGGCCGCCGGTAGGGCCGGCGGTCGCCGAGCAACTGCCGTTCGACACGGCGAGGCCCTTGTTGGCGCCGGCGGTCGCGGCGACGAGGGCGGGCACGCAGGACGCGCCGTCCAAGCTGAACGCGTAGGGGATGCTGACGGTGGTGTTCGACGTGACGTTCGGGCCTGCCGGCTTGTTGTCGGTGCCGGGCGCCGACCAGGTCACGTTGTCGAAGACGTTGCCGGAGACCTGCCAGTACCCTGCCGCGTCGGTGTAGAAGGTGCCGAGGACGTCCTTGGAGTCCTCGAAGTAGTTGTTGTCCACCTTGGCCTTGGCGCCGGCGCGCGAGTTGATGCCCGACTCTCTGAGGTTGAAGTAGTGGTTGTTGTACATGTGAGCGGTGGCCCCGCGGAGCAACGGCGTCCGCGAGTCGATGTTCTCGTATCTGTTGTGGTGGAACGTGAGGAAGTTGTTGCCGGTGTCGGTCTCGCTCGACCCGACCAGCCCGCCACGGCCGGAGTTGCGCAGGATGCTGTAGGACAGCGTCACGTACTCGACGTCGTTCTTCATGTCGAACAGGCCGTCGAAGCCCGCGGACTCGCCGCCGGACGCCTCCAGGGTGGCGTGGTCGACCCAGACGTTGCGGACGGTGCTCTCCATGCCGATCGCGTCGCCGCCGTTGGAGAGCGGGGAGCCCGACTTCTTGACGTTCTTGACCGTCACGTTCTGAATGATGATGTTGCTGGAGTCCCGGATGTGGATGCCCAGCTGGTCGAAGGTCGCGCCGCTGCCGACGCCGACGATCGTGACGTTGCTGATGCTCTTGAGCTCGATCACGTCGGCGGCGGTGTTGCAGCTGCTGCCAGACACCTTGGTGGTGTTGCCGTGGTTGATCGTGCCCTGGACCTCGATGATGATCGGCGTGCTGGTGGCGGCCCGGTTGCACAGGGCGGCGTGGATCTGGGTGCCGGTGCTGGCCCGGACCGTGGCTCCGCCGGCGCCGCCGGTGGTTCCGCCGTTCTGGGTGGCGTACCCGGTGACGCCACCGGCCGCGGCTGAGGCCTCCTGCTGGGGCAGGCCGAGGGCGATCGCCCCGGCCACGCCGGCGACGCCGGCCACTGCGGAGAGTCGCAGTGCGACTGATCGTCTCATCTCGCTTCACCTGTTTTCGTCTCGCGCATCGGGGTGCGCGCATGGGGACGGCCGGCGGTCGGATTCGGGGATGACCGCCGTCGAGATGCAGGAAAGCGCTTTCCTCCTGCTTGAGTTTGGAGGATAGAGCGACGGTGGCGAATGAGGCAAGCGATGGACGATCGTGTTAAGGATCGATGTATTGGATCGATCATGGTCACTCGCGACGGGGCGCCAGCCGAGCGCGGACATGACGATGCCCCAGCCGCAGGGGGATCGGCTGGGGCATCGCGGTCATCGGCTCGGAGCCGGGAAGGGCGTCACCGGCTCACGAGCTGGCGAGGGGGGTCGCCCGCTCGGAGCTGACGAGGGTTCGTCGGCTCAGTAGCCGAAGATCTGGGTGTAGTACGCGGTTCCGTCGACGGCGTAGACCGCGCCGACCCCGACGGTGGTGGACCGGCAGTTGACGATGTTGGCGCGGTGGCCCGGGCTGCCCATCCAGCCGTTGACGAGCTGGGCGGCGTCGCGGTAACCGAAGGCGACGTTCTCACCCGACGCGCTGGCGTAACCGGCGGCCTGTGCCCGGGTGGTGAAGGTTGAGCCGCCGCTGCCGGTGTGCGAGAAGGTGCCGGTCTGCGCCATCCAGCCACTGTGGCCGCGGGCGGCCTGGGTGAGCTGCGCGTTCACGGTGACGGCCGGGCAGCCGTGCTTGGTCCGCTCGATGTTGGTGAGGCGGTTGACCTCGGTCTGCAGGACCTCCTCGGAGACCTTCGCCCGCGCTGCTTCGGCCGGGGACGCGATCATCGAGGCGGCGCCGACGGCCGCGGGAGCGAGGATGGCGGCGACGGCGATGCGGCGGATGAAGGAGCGCAAGAGCAGACCCTTTCGTCGTACGAGGCCCGCGGTGCCGCGGGCTCACTGTTCTCTTCGACCGGCCCCCGGTAGCGGTGATCGCCGATGCGGTGCGTGATGGTGGCGGGCGGGTTGCCGTGAGACGGTGTGGGAAGACCCTGGATATCTGCGTACTGGTGAGTAACAATCACCCGGCGTATTGAACCGGCGGCCCCGCCCCGCCGTTTCCATGGTCAACATCTACCGAGGAGTCGACGGTGATCATCGGTGTACTGAGGGACCCGGATCCGGGTGAGCGACGCGTGGCTGCCACGCCCGCCACCGTGGAGCAGTTGGCCAAACTGGGATATCAGGTAGTGGTGGAGGCCGGCGCCGGTGCCGAGTCCTCGTTCTCCGACGAGGCCTATGCCCAGGCCGGCGCGACGATCGGTGATCCGCTCGCGGCCGACGTCGTGTTCTCGATCAACCCGCCACCGGCGGAACAGCTCGGCAAACTGGCCGAGGGCACCACGCTGATCGGCATGCTCAACCCGCGCCTGGACCCGGAACTGGTCGAGGACCTGGCCCGCCGTCCGATCACCGCGCTGTCGATGGACGCGGTGCCCCGGATCTCCCGGGCCCAGTCACTCGACGTGCTGTCGTCGATGGCCAACATCGCCGGGTACCGCGCGGTCGTCGAGGCCGCGCACGCCTTCGGCCGGTTCTTCACCGGTCAGGTGACCGCCGCCGGCAAGGTCCCGCCCGCGAAGGTGCTGGTCGCGGGCGCCGGTGTGGCCGGTCTCGCGGCCATCGGCGCGGCCGGTAGCCTTGGCGCGATCGTCCGGGCCACCGACCCCCGGCCGGAGGTCGCCGACCAGGTCCGGTCACTCGGCGGTGAGTACCTCTCGGTCGAGGCCGCCGACGTGGAGGTCTCGGCCACGGGCTACGCCAAGGAGATGTCCGACGACTACAACGACCGGGCCGCGCGGCTCTACGCCGACCAGGCCCGCGACGTCGACATCATCATCACCACCGCGCTGATCCCCGGCCGGCCGGCCCCGCGACTGATCACCGCAGACATGGTGGCCAGCATGCGGGCGGGCAGCGTGATCGTCGACATGGCCGCCGCCAACGGGGGCAACGTCGAGGGCACGGTCGCCGGCGAGGTGGTCGTCACCGCGAACGGCGTCACCATCATCGGCTACACCGACCTGCCCGGGCGCCTGCCCGCCCAGGCCTCACAGCTCTACGGCACCAACCTGGTGAACCTGATGAAGCTGCTGACGCCGGGCAAGGACGGCCAACTCGTGCTCGACTTCGACGACGTGGTGCAGCGCGGGATCACCGTGGTCCGCGACGGCGAACTCACCTGGCCGCCGCCCCAGGTCGCGGTGTCCGCGGCGCCCGTGGCCGAGAAACCGGTGACGGCGCCGCCGAAGCCGGAGACGAAGAAGCGGAACCCGCTCGTCGCGATCGGCGCCGGAGCGGCCGCGCTCTTCCTGCTCACGGCCCTGGCGCCGGAAGCGCTGCGCGGGCACCTGACGGTCTTCGCGCTGGCCATCGTGATCGGCTACTACGTGATCGGGCACGTGCACCACGCCCTGCACACCCCGCTGATGTCGGTCACCAACGCGATCTCCGGGATCATCGTGGTCGGCGCCCTGCTCCAGCTCGGGCACAGCGACAACCTGGTGACCGGGCTCAGCTTCGTGGCGATCCTGCTGGCCAGCATCAACGTCTTCGGTGGCTTCGCGGTCACGCGCCGCATGCTCGCCATGTTCTCGAGGAGCTGACCGGATGACCATCGAAACGGCGGCGCAGGCCGCGTACATCGTCGCTGCCCTGCTCTTCATCCTGGCGCTGGCCGGCCTGTCGAGGCACGAGACCGCGAAGTCGGGCAACACGTTCGGCATCGCCGGCATGGCGGTGGCCCTGGTGGCGACCGTGGCGCTGGCGATCGACAACAAGATCAGCGGCATCGGTCTGGCCCTGCTCGTCGTGGCCACCCTGATCGGGGCCGCGATCGGCCTCTACCGGGCCGCGAAGGTCGAGATGACCGGAATGCCGGAGCTGATCGCCCTGCTGCACAGCTTCGTCGGCCTGGCCGCGGTGCTGGTCGGCTGGAACGGGTACCTGCACGTCGAGGCGCATCCCGGCGGCGCCGAGGCGGCTCTGCTGGACGGCCAGCGCATGCTCGGCATCCACAGCGCCGAGGTGTTCATCGGCGTCTTCATCGGCGCGGTGACGTTCACCGGCTCGATCGTCGCGTACCTCAAACTCTCCGCGAAGATCAAGTCGAGCCCGCTGATGCTGCCCGGCAAGAACCTGCTCAACCTGGGCGCGCTCGCGGTCTTCGCGGTGCTCACCGCCTGGTTCGTGATCGACCCGCACCTGTGGCTGCTCATCGCCGTCACGGTGGTGGCCCTGGCCCTGGGCTGGCATCTGGTCGCCTCGATCGGCGGCGGCGACATGCCGGTGGTGGTGTCGATGCTCAACAGCTACTCCGGCTGGGCCGCCGCGGCCGCCGGATTCCTGCTGGAGAACGACCTGCTCATCGTCACCGGGGCGCTGGTCGGCTCCTCGGGCGCCTACCTGTCGTACGTCATGTGCAAGGCGATGAACCGGTCCTTCATCTCGGTGATCGCCGGCGGGTTCGGCATCGAGGCCGGGCCGGCCGAGGACAAGGAGTACGGCGACCACCGGGAGATCAACGCCGAAGGCGTCGCCGACCTGCTCGCCAACGCCGACTCGGTGGTCATCACGCCGGGGTACGGGATGGCGGTCGCCCAGGCGCAGTACGGCGTCGCCGAACTCACCCGGGTGCTGCGCGACCGTGGCGTGAACGTCCGGTTCGGCATCCACCCGGTCGCAGGCCGGCTGCCCGGGCACATGAACGTGCTGCTCGCCGAGGCGCGGGTGCCGTACGACATCGTCCTGGAGATGGACGAGGTCAACGACGATCTGTCCGGCACCTCGGTGGTGCTGGTGATCGGCGCGAACGACACGGTCAACCCGGCCGCCACCGAGGACCCGGGAAGCCCCATCGCCGGCATGCCGGTGCTGAAGGTGTGGGAGGCCGACCACGTGGTCGTCTTCAAGCGGTCGATGGCCTCGGGTTACGCCGGGGTGCAGAACCCGCTGTTCTTCAAGGAGAACACCGCCATGCTCTTCGGTGACGCCAAGGACCGCGTCGAGGACATCCTGCGCGCCTTCGCGGACGTGCGCACGCCCGCCTGACAGCGAGAACACGCGACGCCCCAGCCGGGCCGGCTGGGGCGTCGCGCTGTGCACAGGGCTCAGAAACCGAAGTTCTGGGTGTAGTACGGGGTGCCGTTCGCGGAGAAGACCGCGCCCACGCCGACCGTCTTGGACTTGCAGTTGAGGATGTTGGCGCGGTGCCCCGGGCTCTTCATCCAGCCGTCGACCACCGCCGACGCGGTCTGGTAACCGAAGGCGATGTTCTCGCTGGACGGCTTCGCGTAGCCGGCGGCCTTCACCCGCGCCACGAACCGCGAACCACCGCGGCCGGTGTGCGAGAAGCTGCCGGTCTGCGCCATGTGCCCGCTGTGGCCGCGAGCCGCCTTGGTGAGTGCCGCGTTCACCGTCACGGCCGGGCAGCCGTTGCTGGTCCGCTCGATGTTGGTGAGCCGGTTGATCTCGGTCTGCAGGGCCTGCTCGGACGCCTTCGCCGGTGCGGCTTCGGCCGGGGTCGCGATCATCGTCATGGCGCCGGCGGCGGCGGGGGCGAGGAGGGCGGTCACGGCGAGGCGGCGAAGGAAGGAGCGCAAGAGCAAACCCTTTCGAAGTACGGGGCCCGCGGTGCCGCGGGCTCACCATGCACTTCGGCCCGCCCCCGGCGCCGGTGATGGCCAATACGGTGCGTGAGAGTTTCCGTCCGGTTGCCACCGGCGCTGTCGCTGCGTTGATCGGCGGGCGACGGACCATCCCACTCGCGGCAGTCGGCCGACTCGCCGAAAAAGGGACTTGACTCTTCTGCTATGAGGGGATGGGATCGTGTGGATGCGCCTCCAACTTGACGTTCCAGGATGCTATCTACAGGACCTGCCCTGACAGAGGAGAGCGCTGTGGCGTCGACAGGACATGGAGCTGGCAAAGCCTTCTACGGAATCCAGATCAGGGAATTCAGAAACCTGGACGAGGTGACCGCGAGGCTCAGCCCGATCAACGTCTTCGTCGGCCGAAATAACGCGGGAAAGACGAACCTGATCTCGGCTGTTGCGATCCTGGATCCAACGTTGTTCCTTCGAGTCGTCAGGCGCGCACTTCTCAGTCACCGCGGCGATGCATCCTTGTCTAGCCCCATAAAATCCTTCGTCCGGGGCTCGGCCGCCAAAAGCGTCTACGGAACTGTAGTCGGCGTGCGGACCACGCAGGGAAAGGCAATCATCCTTGACCTGGAGCCGTGCTCCGACGGCTTATCGGCCACGTGGTCAGAAAATGATGCTGCCATAGCGAGATTTCAAGTATCAGGTCACTTGAATTCGTATGTAGTGCAGTATGGGGATGCCATCACCAAGTTTGATCGCCGACGACATCGGCGGAAGAGCGTCGCGCTGGCAGAATCGGAGCTGGCAGTTCTGAGAGAGCGGTTGTTCGGCCACGTTCGGGTCTCGCTGCATGGCGAATGGGACCTGTCGGACCCATCGATCAACGATCTTGAGCGCGACATGTTGGCGAACCGAGAGATCGTGGGCGTGGACCAGTTTATCGACCAAATGGTCAGCTATTTCGACTTGCCAACGATGAAATTTGCCCCGGTCTACGGACTACCTATGCAGATCTTGCCGTCGGCTGCCGAGTATCGTCGCCATCAATTGCGGGTTTCGCGCCTTAAAGCCATCAAGAGGGCGATTGAGGGTACCCTTGATGAAACGAAGACCGTCGGAAGGGAGCTGTTAGGTTACATAGATGAATTGATTCCCCCGGAAAAGCCGATGAAGGAACATCGCGAGTTGCTCGGCGGTGCCCTCCAGCTTGAGCGGCAATGGCTGCCGGCGAAGACTCTCGGCGCAGGGTATCGCTCGCTGCTATCGATATGCCACAAGATTCTCGTCAGCGATGTCTGCCTTATTGACGAACCAGAAGCCTATCTCCATCCATCGCTACAGGAGCGGCTGGCCACGTTCATGGTCGAGCAGAGCTCGCGGTGCCAGATGATCATAACTACGCATTCGCATGTGATGATCAATGCACTCTTCGAGCGTGGGGCGGCAGTGTTCGAAATAGCAGACAGGCCGTCGGAAGTAAATGGAAACATTAGGCCGATCGAGCAAAGAGGCCTTGGTCCGCTGCTCGATGAACTGGGCCTGCGCGCGAGTCACCTCCTGCAGACCAACGCTGTAATTTGGACTGAGGGGCAAAGTGACAGGCTGTACCTTCGCAGGTGGATCGACCTGTGGTCCAATGGCCGGCTTGTGTATGGAAGGGACTTCGTAGTCGTTTCCTATGGCGGGAGTCAGCTTTCGCACCTTGCTACGAACGTCCGTTCGGCGCATTCGGCGGCGGAGTCGTTGAGACGTATCGCTCGGCATTCGATATATGTGATGGATAGCGACAAGGATCGTCGTGGCAGCCCGATCGACGAAAGGAAGCTGCACTTACTGAAAAGAGCTGAACATGACGGCGACATTGGCTGGATAACGACTGGCCGCGAGTTGGAGAACTACATCCCGCTGAGGATTCTGAAGGCGTGGGGTTACGCTGGCACGGAGCGCGATCTGCTCTATGCTGATGTACCGCGCTTGATCGCCGATCTCAACTCAGACTTTCGGCGAAAGAACAACAAGATGGCTATTGCCCGCCAGGTGGTGCCACAAATCGATCTGGAAGATATCGTCTACACATTTGATCTTGGTACACACGTGGATCGGTTATGCGCCAAACTCTGGGAATGGTCTGGCAGGGGCGCGCGCTAGGCCCTGAGCAGGGGACCGCGGAGCTGACGAGGCAGAAGAGCGCACGGATGGTTTGCGGTAGGGCGTCGTCGGGCCACAGCCCAGGCAGTCACCCGCAAGGGTGGACGCCGCCAGAATCAGCGCCGCGAGTTGGCCCGCTCCGGAAATCCGGTGTCAAATGCCAAGCGCGCCCTTTATCGCTGCTGCCGCTACCGCTATTCCGGTGGCCTCCGCCGCCTTCAATACCCAGCGACCGCAGCGCGCCAAGTTGCGCCGTACGCCTTCTGCGTCCCCATTGCGTGCGGCTGCCTCAGCGTCGAGAAGTGCCGCCTCGGCTTCTGCGGAGTCGGATTGCCTGTCAGGGGATGTCGCGATCGTCGAACGAAGCCGAGAAAGTTCCGCAACCAAATCGAATTGATCCACGGTCTGGCCGCCGATGGCAATCGGATTGTGGGCGGCCTGTTGAACGAAGTTGCTTGCCTGTGCATTATCTCCGGCGGCGCCGATATTTGAGCCGTGCATGTCGTAGTTGGACACCCTGGCACCCTTCTCATAGATGTGCAAGACGTTTCCGCGGTCTCTTGAGTCCCGCAATATCATCTCAACCCGAGCTCTGTCAGACTCTTCGGCGAGGAATTCTCCAAGTTCCTTCAGCAGCGCCGGCCTGGCCGCGCCGAGAAGACGCTCCTCTAGCACCGTGAGTGACCGGTCACTTAAGAACTCATGAGCGTAAAATGCCCCGGACAGTAAGTTGTCGGCTGATCCGACGCCAGGAACCCGTATGCGTCGGAGTTTCTTCAACATCTCTAAGATGGATAGTTGAAGGCGGTCGAATGCGGGGCCAGGGGATGTGGCGAATGGAGAGTTCCTGGCAGTGTAGCCCCACGTAGTCCAAATCAAGCGCCTCAGAAATTCGCCGATCGAAGCGAGTCGAAGGATGTGAATGCGCAGCTCACGCGCGATGGATCGCGCCTGGCTCGACTCCTCCATCGCGACGATCCAGTAGTGCCGCGGCGCCCACATCCCCCTCTTCCCCGTGCGGAAGGAAAGAACCTCCACCGGCCCGACGACGTAGCGGTCCATCGGAATTGGAAGATCAAACATCGGAATGATGCCGGTGACTTCGACGGCAACGACGGCCGAGCCTGCGTGGACCATGTCCGAGCCGACATCCCGAGAATGGCTCGTTGCCGCTGCGAAATGCCTCGCAATGTGGCCCGACGAATTCGCCAATGGCGTCACGGGTCGATAGTTTGCATCTTTCGCGATTTCGCCGACCGTCACGGGAAGGGCTGGTATCTCCATGATAGGTCGCAGGAGGCGGCTGAGGGGGACGCCCGTTGCTGGACGGCGACCACCCCTGTTTCGCCTGTTACCGCTGACGGGTGGGTTCAATGGAACCACTACGTCGAAGTCGAATATGCAGTTTGTGCGAGGAAAGGCTGACCAAAGTCGCCGCTTTACTGCCGGGATGCGGAACGGCGCGATCTGCGCATTCAGTTCAGATAGCGCGTTGGGGGCGAGTCTCATTGTCCTCGAGTAGTCCACGAAGCATCGCTCGGCCGGCCATTCCGCAGCCGACCGCCCGGGCCGGCGCCTGACAGGACCTGTGCTCCGAACGAACTCTCCCTCTGTCCATGCATGCGGGAGGCGAATCGATTCCGCAACGGACTCGTCCTTCGCGAAGGCTCTCATGTCCAGAATCGGAAGCCGAACGGTAACGAGCACGAGCAGATTGTAGCGCAGACCTTCCCCATCGCTCGAAGACCAGAGGAAGGTGGTTGGCCCTGTTGAACTACGCCGATGCAAGATCGGGGTGCCAACTCGATCACCATAGTTTAGGTGCGGTCAAAGCCAGCCAACCTGGTGAGGCCGAGCCGGTGCATCCTCAGTGCAGCTGGCATAAGCACTCGCCCACGCCCGTTTAAGGGTCGCTGCTACACCATACCCGTCCGGCAATGTTCGGTGCCATCCTTGTCGGATTGTGGCTCGCCGGATGCCCAGGTCGCATGACACTCTTCCCGGCTACGTGCCACCTGCGCCTGGTCGGTGCCACCTGTGCCGCGTGCGACCACCGGCCGCACGGGTGGCGTACCACCAGGAATGTGCTTTGATCGCCCGGCGGGACATGAATGCCGCTCGGTCCGGGTATGCGATGCGGTGAGGAGGTGGCTGAAAATGGGAGAGTCTTTCGGCAATCTGACGCCGCTGAGTGAGACCAACCGGCTGGTGGCCGACCCCGCCCAGGACATTCGGGGCCGCTCCGTGGTCGACAGCGCGGGGGAGAAGATCGGGACCGTCGCGGACCTGCTGGTGGACACCGACACGAACCATGTGCGGATCCTGCGGGTCGAGCACGGCGGGATCCTCGGGTTCGGGGCGTCGTCGTCGTACATTCCGGTCGAGGCGGTCATGCGCGTCACCGACGACGAGGTGCACGTGTCGTCATCGAAGGACCATGTGGCCGGGGGACCGCCGTACGATCCCGATCTGGCCGACCAGCGCGACTACTACGAGCAGCTCCACGGGCACTACGGGCAGCAGCCCGAATACGCGCCGGGGTCGCTCTTCCCCGGAGCCTCCGGGCTGACCGGCGGCATCGGCCTGCCGCCGGTCCGGTGAGCCCCGGCTCACCGCCGGCGTCGCGGATCGCGGCGAGCGGCTCCCGCAGGGGCTTGCCGCGGGCGGTGAGGCGCGCTCGACGTGTCGCGGCGGGTTCTCCGGGAGGACCCGCCGCCGCACGACGCCGTGTCGGGAATCCCGGCCCGCGTCAGTGATGGCGCCCGCGGTGCCTGCGGGGGTACCAGCGGCCCTCCACCAGCGCCAGCACCAGGACGGTGAGAACGCCGATCGAGCTGACCGTCCAGACGACGACGTCCATGAGCCACCTCCGGTTTCAGTGCGCGACGACGGGTGAGCCGACCAGGTCGATCCGCTTGTCGCCCTCGCCGTCGCGATCGAGGTTGTAGATGATGTACCCGTCGGTGCTCCAGCCACCCCTGCGCGACGACTCCCGGTAGGCGGTGTCGCACATGAACTGATCGCTCTTGCTGCTGTTCACCCGCATGGTCAGATCGCACGACCCGGCCGTCACGGTGCCGTCGAACTGCTGCAACTGGTAGTGGATCATCAGCAGGTCGAACTTGCGGTGGTTGTCCTCGACGTCGTCGCCGCCGTTCTCCCAGGACGTCTGGGCGTAGGCGCCGCGCGTCGGAGAACCGTGGTAGATGCAGAGCCGCACCCGCAGATCGGTGTTGAAGCCCGACGTGTCGAACTCGTGCTCCTGCGCCGCGCTGCACGTGCTGTCGGCCTGCGCCGGCGACCCCACCGCGGCGGCGGCGCCCATGCCCAACACCGCCGCCGTCAGCAGGCATGCTGTCTTCCTCATGACCCGAACCCCCGTGTGGTGATGATGTCCCCACCCCCAGGCGTTCCCTCTGCTGAGCGGGGAAAACCCGCAGATATGCTTCCTGATCAGGGAAAAACGGACTCTTAGCTGCTCATCGGGCTAAACCGGTGGGAGACCGGCGGCTCGTGGCTTCTCCCCGTCGAGTCGCGGCCGATCCCGCTCCATGCTGAACGGACGGCACTCGGTTCGCGTACCCCAGGGTGTGGTGCAACCTTCCCGTCGCCGAAGTCGTCAATACAGGGGAAACGGGGAGGGGTGTTCGTTCATGTCCGGGGTTGCCGGCGTCGCCTACGATTCACACCCGTTGAAGACGATGGGAAAGTCATTCGTGTTGCTGGCCGCACTGATCGCCGGGGTGCTGGCCGGTGCGCCCGCGCATGCCATCGCCAACGGTGAGGCCGTCCCGGACGGGCGGTACCCGTTCGCGGTGAAGATCGCGTCGCTGGGCATCCCGACCGCCGACGGCGGCACGCGGGACAGCTCGTGCACGGGTGGCCTGGTCTCGCCGAGCTGGGTGATCACCGCCGCGCACTGCTTCCGGGACGTGAACGACAACCGGGTGGCCCGCACGGTGGCCGAGCAGACCGTCGCGACGGTGGGGCGGACCGACCTCACCGGCGAGGGCGGCTTCGCCGCGGACGTGGTGGAGGTGCGCCAGCACGGGGAGGCCGACGTCGCCCTGGTCCGGCTGGACAAGCCGGTCACCGGCATCGCCCCGCTGCGGCTGGGCGGCAAGGCTCCGGCCGAGGGCCAGAAGGCGCGACTCGTCGGGTACGGGTTCATCCGCCCCGACGACGAGCGGACACCGGACCGGCTGCGCACCGGGCGGTTCGAGGTCACCTCGGTCGCGGCGACCGAGATGGGACTGTCCGGCATTGCGCCGCGCCGGAACACCAGCCCGTGCGAGCGGGACTCGGGCGGGCCGTACTTCACCGAGGGCGCCGACGGCACGGCCACGCTGATCGGGGTGGTCAGCCGAGGGCCGGCCTGCCCGCACACCGGGCCGGACATCGCCACCCGGGCGGACGTGGTGGCCAAGTGGGTCCGGTCGGTCATCGGCGACGACGTGGCGCCTCCGCCCTCGTCGGCGGCGCCGGGGAGCGCGGGGTCACGTACCTCCGACGCCCTCGACTCGGCGGCGGAGGCCGCCGGGCCCCGCACGTCGGCCGCCGGCCTCATCGCGCCGATCGCTCTCGCGGGGATCCCCGCGGTGGCCGTCGGTTTCGTCGCGCTGCTGGTCACCGGCAGCCGTCGCCGGCGTCGCGCCGGTCACCGCCGGAGAAGGTGAGCCGGACCGGCCGACGGGTGCTCCGTCGAGCCTGGTGAAGAAGCGGCGGGCCCCTTTTCGGGCCCCTTCGCCGTGGGTTTCCTCCGATGCTGATGCGCCGCCGGTGCCGTCATCGACGCTGTTCCATGTCGGCGATGTTTCTTGTAATGTCGCAATGGCTTCGAACATGTTCAGTTTTGGTCGAGCATGTTCTGGGCGTGCCCGCAGATCTGCTTCCCGAGCGGAGTCGCCATGTTCGGACGTGTTGCCCACCGTCTTTCGGCCAGTACCGGTCCCCGCTGTCGGCAGCCCACTTTCGCGAGGTGGGGGACCAGCCGCTTCCGGTGCGCCGCCACCACCGCCGGTGAGGTCGAGAACTTCGTGAAGGAGGGCCCGGCATGAGAATCCGATTCGGCGCCGCCGCCTGCACCGCCCTCGTGGCACTGCTCGGCTTGGCCGTTCCGGCGCCCGCGGCCGCGACGAGCAAGGGGGCGGCGGCGACCGCGCGAGTGCCCGGCGGCCCGCAGTCCGTCGAGGACGTGTACCGGTACCTGGAGAACCCGCAGATGACCGGCGAGGGCCAGGAGCCGCCGCACGCCGACCTGCGGCCCACCGGTTCGAGCCTCAGCCTGAACGGCGGCTGGCGGATGAAACTGTTCGATCGGCCCGACGACGTTCCGGCCGGATTCTCCGCGGCGGGCTTCGACGGGTCGGCCTGGCCCAAGGTGACCGTGCCGCACACCTGGCAGTCCGACTTCATCGACCACCCGATGTTCCGCAACATCCCGGAGGAGGTCTGGCCGGACAACCCGCCGTTCGTGCCGCGTGACGTCAACCCGACCGGCGCCTACCTGAAGACGTTCGACGTGCCGAAGAACTGGGCCGGTGGCCGGGAGTTCCTCCGCTTCGAAGGCGTGACCAGCGGGTACTTCGTCTGGGTCAACGGCGCGTACGCCGGGTACGACCAGGGTGGCTACACCCCGGCCGAGTTCGACGTGACCGATCTGCTGCGGCCGGGCCGCAACACGGTCGCCGTGCAGGTGCACCGCTGGGGCTCCGGTTCCTATCTGGAGGACTTCGACCAGTGGCGGTACAGCGGCATCTTCCGTGACGTGTCGATCTACCGGACCGGACAGGTGCGGCTGCGGGACGCGTACATCACCACCGATCTCGACGCCGGCTACCGGGACGCGGCCCTCACCGCCCGGGTCGATGTGGCGGGCACCGCCGACGGCCACACCGTGCGCGGCACGCTGCGTGACGCCAAGGGCAAGACCGTGGTCACGGTGAGCGGCCCGGTCTCCGCCGGCCAGGTCACCCTGACGACGACGGTGCCCGCTCCGGCGAAGTGGACGGCCGAGGAACCCAACCTCTACACGCTCGGACTGGAACTGATCGCCCCGGACGGACGCGCCGCACACGTCACCTCGCAGCCGGTCGGTTTCCGTGACATCGAGATCCGCGACAAGCAGCTTCTGGTCAACGGCCAACGCATCCTGGTGAAGGGCGTGAACCGGGCCGAGACCGACCCGGACACCGGCCGCCACGTCACCCGCGAGGCGCAGCGCCAGGACGTCCTCCTGATGAAGAAGCTGCACATCAACGCGGTACGCACCTCCCACTACCCGTCGGACCCGTACTTCTACGACCTCGCCGACAAGTACGGTCTGTGGCTGGCCGACGAGGTCGACATCGAGACGCACTCACGGGAGAACTGCCCGAGCAACTGTCTCGCGTCGAAACCGGAGTGGCAGGCCGCGTTCGCCGACCGGTTCGCCGCGATGGTGGCCCGCGACAAGAACCGCCCCAGCGTGCTGATGTGGGACACCGGCAACGAGGCCGGCCTCGGCGCCGCCCACCACGCGATGGCGCAGTGGGCCGACACGAACGAGCCGACCCGCCCGCTCTACCACCAGTCGAACTCGCCCGACGGGGACGCGCCGTTCGCCGACATCAGCGGGCCCCGCTATCCCACGCCCGCCTCGCTGGAGAACAAGGCCCGGACCGGCACCAAGCCGATCATCATGGGTGAGTACGCCCACGCGATGGGCAACAGCATGGGCAACTTCGACGAGTTCTGGGCGATCGCCCGGCGTCAGCCGTCGATGCAGGGCGGCTTCGTCTGGGATTGGGCCGAACAGGACCTGCGCCAGCCGCTGGTCCTCACCCCCGACTCGTCGCGCAACCGGATCCAGGCGTTCCTGGTCGGCAAACCGGCGCTGGTCGCCGGGCACCGCGGCCAGGCGATCAGCCTGTCCAGCCTCGACGACTTCGTCGACGTCTTCCGGGACCGGCGCCTCGACGTGACGACGGCCGTCACCCTCGACGCGTGGGTGAAGCCGGGCCAGTGGGCCGGCAGCTTCCCGATCGTCACCAAGGGCCGGGCCTACGCCATGCAGATGCGCGACCAGGACACTCTCGAACTGGTGGTGAACTCGGGTTCCGTCGCCGCGGACGTACCGGCGAATTGGTATGACAACTGGCATCGGGTGACCGGCACCTATGACGGCGCCGAGATGCGGCTCTACATCGACGGCGTCCAGGTCGCCGCCGTCGCCCGGACCGGCGCCATCGACCCCGGCCTCTACGAGGTCAACATCGGCCGCAACGCGGAGACCCAGCAGGACGATCTCCGGGTACGGACCGGGCGCGGCCTGGTCGACGACGTGCGGATCTACGGTTCGGCGCTCACCGCGGGGCAACTCGCTGCCGACCCGTCGGTGGACGCGGTGCTCGCGCTGGACTTCGACCGGTCCGAACGTCGCGGCGACTTCCTCAGCCTCGGGCTCAGCCTCTCCGGCACCGACGGCATGGTCAGCTCCGACCGGGTGCTCCAGCCGGAGACGGAGGAGGTGGCTTGGGCGCACTCGCCGGTGCGGTTCACCGCCGTCGACGCGGCCGCCGGCCGGGTGCGGGTCACCAACGAGCAGACCGCCGGAACCCTGCGGCTGCGCCTCGACTGGTCGCTGACCGAGGTGGACCGGCGGCTGCGCGGGGGCGACCGGAAGCTCACCCTCGCACCGGGGGAGACGGTGGACCTCGCGCTGGGCGCGGCGCCGGCCAATCCGCACGACCGGGAGCGATGGCTGAACCTGTCCGTCTCGACCACCGAGGACCTGCCCTGGGCGAAACGCGGCTGGGTCTTCGCCCGCGATCAGTTCTCCGCCGGTGGACGGGTGGTGCCGGGGATCCTGCCCGCGCCGGCCGCCGTGGGCGCGCCGGTCGTGACCAGGAACGGCTCGACCGTCACGGTCCGTGGCAAGGGCTGGAAGTATCGGTTCGAGAACGGCGCTCTCACCTCGCTGGCCGCCGACGGCCGGGAACTGCTCAAGGCCGGACCGGAACTGGACGTCTACCGGCCACCGACCAGCAACGAGATCTACGGATGGGGCACCGCCGACCGGGAGATCTGGCACGAGGTCGGCCTGGACCGGCTCCAGACGACGGTCGAGGACGTGTCGTCCACGGTCACCGGCGCGGCGGTGGAGATCACGGTCCGTAGCACGGCGGCCGCTCCCGGGCTCGCCGACGCCTTCGCGATCGGCCAGACCCTGCGGTACCGCATCGACGGGCAGGGCACCCTCACCCTCGGACACTCGGTGCGGGCCCGCGGCAGCCGCGCGGGTTCCCTGCCCTACCTGCCGCGGGTCGGCGTGAAGATGCGGGTGCCGGCGTCGATGGACGACTTCACCTGGTACGGGACCGGACCGCACGAGACGTACAACGACCGTTCCAGCGGCGCGACCGTCGGGGTGTGGCGCAGCGACGTCGACGACCAGTACGTGCCCTACGCCCGGCCGCAGGCGGGCGGCAACCACACCGGCACCCGCTGGGCTGCCCTCAGCGACGGCAAGCGCGGCGGAATCCTGGTCGGCAGCCCGGTCGGCGAGGATCTCGACGTCAGCGTCAGCCAGTACGACGACCTGGACCGGGCCGAGTACGCCCACCAGCTCCCCCTGGTCCGTAACAACGGCTGGGTGACCCTGCACGCCGCGACCGGCGAGACCGGCATGGGGGAGACACCCAACTCGGTGCTCGCGCCCTACCGGCTGTCACCCACCCGGGCCTACGACTACGAGCTGGTGCTGCGGCCGCTCGACCGGCTGCCGGACGCCTCGGCGGCGGCGCCGTGCCCGCCGGACGTCACCCTCGACACGGACGGCTCGATCACGGCCGGTGTCGCGGAACGGGTGTCGGTGCGGGTGGACGCCCGCTGCGCGGCCGGTCTGCGGGACGTGACCGCGACCCTGGAGGTGCCGTCCGGCTGGCAGGTCACGCCGGCGTCCGCCGCCCTCGGATCGGTCGCCGCCGGAACTCCGGCCGTGGCCGAGTTCACGGTGACCGCGCCGGCCGGCACCGACTGGGGGCAGCATCAGCTCACGGCGGCGGTCACCTCGGCGACGCCGGACGGGTTCCGCAGCACGGTGGGGGCCGCGGCCACCGTCCGTACCCCGCTGCCGGACGGCTCGTCGTGGGTGAGCGACCTGCCGTTCGTGCAGGCCACCAACGGCTGGGGCCCGGTCGAACGTGACCGCAGCAACGCCGAGCAGGCCGCCGGTGACGGACGGCCGCTCACTCTCGGCGGCGTCGCCTACGACAAGGGCATCGGCGTGCACGCCGTCTCGGCGGTGACCGTCGACCTGACCGGGCGGGGCTGCACGACGTTCCGCGCCGACACCGGAGTCGACGACGAGATGGGCAACTCCGGGTCGGTCGTGTTCGAGGTGTGGGTGGACGGCGTGCTCAAGGCGTCGTCGGGCCGGCTCACCGGCTCGGCGGACGCCCGGCCGATCGAGGCGGACGTGACCGGCGGCTCTCGTCTCGAACTGCGGGTCACCGACGCCGGCGACGGCGTCGGCGCCGACCATGGAGACTGGGCCGCCGCCCGCCTCCTCTGCTGAACCACCGGGTGGGTGGAGTCGGGGCGCATGGCGCGCCCGGATTTCACCCGCCCGGATTTCACCCGCCCGGCTGAACCATGAACGAGAACCCGTCGGCGGCGCCGGCCGGTTTGTCGATGTGCAGTGAGTCGTCGTCGCGGCGGTGCAGCGCGTAGTCGGGGTAGTTCTTCGAGCGCAGCCGCACCGTGCCGGCGCCGGCTCCCGCCTCCTGGCAGAAGGTGGCGTCGGCGCGGAACAGATCCGAGTCGTCCGACTCGTCGGCGCGCAGCCGGTAGTCGAAATGGCGCAGGTAGCGGTCTTCGTCGACGCGGAACGAGAAACACGTGTCGTCGGCCAGCCCGGTGACGACGGTCAGTGTCACCGGGTCGGCCGGGGACATCTTGGCGAAGTCGCCGTTCACCGTCAGATAGGTGTCCAGGTCGCCGAGCGGGGACAGCAGCCACGTTCCGGTGGCCAGTGACGCCGGCGCCGGGCTCGGCGAGCCTGTCCCGGCGCCGCCGCCGGCCGGAGCCCGCGAACCGGCGGCCGATGACACCGGCGCGGCGACCGCGGCCGACGGCTCGTCCCCGTCGCCCCCGGTGCTGCTCCACGCCGCGTACCCGAGCGCGAGCACGGCGACGATCCCGATCCCGACGGTGATGGGCACCGCCCGCGGCAGCCGGGCCGGCACATCCTCCCCGGCGCCGGCGCCACCACGCCCGTAGACGGTGCCGCCCGGGCGGGGCGGATCAGGGACCTGGTGGGTCATCGGTGCGCTCCCTTCCATCCGGACGCCGCACGAGAGGCGACCGGCTTTCCGGCCCGGAAGATTACCCGGGTGCCGTCAGCGCGGGGAGCGGACCTCCACTCACGCGGGCCGGTGGGTCAGCTCGCGCCGGCGAGACGGATCCGGCGGTGGTGGGAGAGGTCGCCGTGATGACTGTCGCCGGGGTGGCTGTCCGGGTCGACGTGCACGGTCGCCGACGTCAGCCGCGGCACGTGATGGGTGAGCCGGTGCTCGGCGTCGGCGGCGATCTCGTGCGCGGCCAGCAGGCTGAGCCGCGCGTCGACGACGATGCCGGCCTCGGCGTGCAGATGGTGGCCGATCCAGCGCAGCCGCAGCCCGGACACGTCCCGGATCCCCTCGACCTGCTGCAACTGCTGCTCGGCACGGTCGACCAGGCCCGGATCGACCCGGTCCATCAGGCGGTGGTAGACCTGCCGGCCGGCGTCCTTGAGCACGAACACGATCGCCACGGTGATCGCGATCCCGGCGACCGGGTCGGCCCAGCCCCAGCCCAGCCAGGCGCCGCCCGCGGCGAGGACCACGGCGAGCGAGGTGAAGCCGTCGGTGCGCGCGTGCAACCCGTCGGCGACCAGCGCGGCCGAGCCGATCCGCCGGCCGACCGCGATCCGGTACCGCGCCACGAGCTCGTTGCCGGCGAAACCGGCCAGGCCCGCGGCGAACACCCACGGCAGATGCGTGATCTCGCGCGGTTCCAGCAGGCGGCCGACGGCGAACCAGGCGGCGGCGACCGCGGACGCCGCGATCACCGCCACGATGAGCACTCCGGCGAGATCCTCGGCGCGCCCGAAACCATAGGTGTACGCCCTGGTCGCGGCCCGCCGCCCGAGCCAGAAGGCGATGCCGAGGGGTACGGCGGTGAGCGCGTCGGCCACGTTGTGGACGGTGTCGCCGAGCAGCGCCACCGAACCGGACATCGCCACGATCACCGCCTGGACCGCGGCCGTGAGCCCCAGCCCGGCCAGCGAGATCCACAGGGCGCGCATCCCGTCGCGTGACGACTCCAGGGCGCTGTCGACCTTGTCGGCGGTGTCGTGCGAGTGCGGGGTCAGCAGGTGCCGCACCCCATGACGGTGGTGGTGCTGATGGTCGGCCACCCTGTCACCATAGGCGCGACCCTAGCGGTGCGACAACGTTGCAAACGCCAAGGACCAGCAAGAACGTAGTTGTGGCGACGCTTTTCATGGCTGACCGGTCGTCCGAACGGCCGACCGCTGACGCCTGACATGACCGGGAATCGGGAGGTACGACTGCGTTCGGGCGGAAGAATTATGATTCGTTATCATCTGCTCGACAAGGAGATCGCGTCCATGCGCCGCACATCGCCGGGGATCGTCACCGCGCTCGCCACCACAGGCGTCACCCTGATGGTCGCCGTCCCCGCCGGGGCCGCCGAACCCACACCCCGATTCCTCGACACCCAGTACGACTCGCCCGGCAGCGACACCCGCACCAACGACAGCCTCAACGCCGAATGGATCTCCCTGGTCAACGACGGCGCCTCGGCGGTGAATCTGAGCGGCTGGAAGATCGTCGACGCCTCGCGGGCCTACACGTTCGGCAACGTCACGATCGCGGGCCGGGGTGGCAAGGTCCGGCTGCACACCGGTAAGGGGACGAATTCGTCGACCGACCTGTACTGGGGTTCCGGCAACTACGTCTGGAACAACACCGGTGACACGGCGACCCTGCTCACCAGGACGGGCAGGATCCATGACACCTGCACCTGGACGCAGCGATCCGGGCGTGCCACGGTCGCCTGCTGAGCTCGTACCCCCGCCGATGTCGTGAAAAAGCGGACCGGGGGGGGGGGGGGGGGCCCCCCCCCGGGGCGGCGGCGCGGGGGGCCGGGGGGGAGTAAGACAAGGAGTGT
>NZ_JASCTH010000010.1:151015-165255 GCF_030009775.1 Actinoplanes sandaracinus
GCCCCCCCGCGGGTCTGTTAAACCCGCGCCCGGGCCCGGGGGGGTCCCCCCGCGCCCCGGTCCGGAGCCGGTCGATCAGGACTTGAAGACGTCCTTGATCTTCTCGCCTGCCTGCTTGATGTTCGAGGCACGCTGGTCGGCCTTGCCCTCAGCCTCCAGGCGCTCGTCGTCAGTGGCCTTGCCGACACCTTCCTTGACCTTGCCACCGACCTCTTCAGCCTTGTTGTCGACCTTGTCGTCAAACGACATCGGGCACCTCCACGTCAGCGATGTACGAGACCGTCAATACCCGGTACGTCGCCATCCGAACCGTCGTGGCCCCGCGGATCCCTCGTCAGGGTCGCCGGGGCGGGGAATCAGCCGCGGGATGCGGGAGGGGCGTCCCGGGCGGCCGGGCCAGCCAGGCGCGAATCGCGGCGGTGTGTTCGCCCAGGGCCGGTGGACGCGCCGGCGGTTCGGTGGAGGCGCCGCTGTAGGTGACCGGGTGGCGGATCTGGAAGGCGCGGGCACCGCCGGGTGACGCCGGTCCGGGTAGCGGGACCAGCGGATCGAGACCGTAGGACTCGGCCCGGGCGATGGCGTCACCGATGTCGCCGATCAGGCCGACCGGCACCCCCGCGGTGGTCAGGCGTTGCTCCCACTCGCGGGCGGTGGCCGTGGCCAGCGCCCGTTCCAACTCGGTGACCAGGGCCTCGCGGTGGGCGACCCGGGACGGGTTGTCGGCGAAACGGGGATCGGTGGCCAGGTGCGGTGTGCCCAGTTCCTGGCAGAGGCGGGTGAACTGGCGGTCGTTGCCGCAGGCCACCGCGATGGGGGCGTCGGCGCAGCGCAGCGTCTCGTAGGGGGCTATCGACGGATGGCGGTTGCCCATCCGGCCGGGCGGAGTGCCGGTCGCCAGATAGCCGGACGTCTGGTTGACGAGACTGCCGAGCAGGCTGGACAGCAGGTTGACCTGGACGTGGTCGCCCTGGCCGGTGCTGTGGCGGCGGTTCAGGGCGGCCAGGATGCCGATGGTGGCGTCCTTGGCGGTGAGCACGTCGACGAGCGCGACTCCGGCCTTCGTCGGTTCGCCGCCGGGGGAGCCGGTGATGCTCATCAGGCCACCGACGGCCTGCACCAGGAAGTCGTATCCGGGCAGGTCGGCGGAGGGGCCGAAACCGGTGATGGTGCAGTAGACGACCGTCGGGTTGGCGGCGGCGACGCTGTCGTAGTCGAGCCCGAAACTCAGCATGCCCGCCGGGCGGAGGTTGTGGATCACGACGTCGGCGCGGGCGGCGAGGTCGCCGGCGGCGGTCCGGTCGGCGGGGTCGGCCAGGTCCAGCGTGAGGCTGTACTTGCTGCGGTTCAGCCCGTCGAAATAGGCCGACGACGTCGCCGTCCACGGCGGCCCCCAGCTGCGGGTGTCGTCGCCGGCGCCGGGGCGTTCCACTTTGACGACGGTGGCGCCCAGGTCGGCCAGGGTCATCGTCGCCAGCGGGCCGGCCAGGACGCGGCTGAAGTCGGCGACCAGCAGGCCGGCCAGGGGAGCGGGCATGCACGGCAGGCTACACAGCCGGCCGGCCGGCGGAGCGCCGCCGGTCAGTCGCGGGTGATCCGCAGGGAGCCGACGCCCGCTTCGGCGTCGATGTCTAGGCCGACGGCACTGTTCCGGTCGCCGAAGCGCAGCGTGTCGCCGCCCCTGACGCCGCCCTCGTC
The DNA here is from genome assembly GCF_030009775.1 of Actinoplanes sandaracinus. Lineage (GTDB taxonomy): Bacteria > Actinomycetota > Actinomycetes > Mycobacteriales > Micromonosporaceae > Actinoplanes > Actinoplanes sandaracinus. The sequence continues at coordinate 152,711 of NZ_JASCTH010000010.1, forward strand.
GTCGCCGTAGACGGTGACCGCTCCGGCGCCGGTGGCCATCGCGATCGTGACCGGGACCTGGTTGGCCGTGGTGATCCGCCAGGTGCGGATGCCGCCGGCCATCAGGATCGGCAGCTTCCGGTCGACGCGGCCCAGGTCGATGCCGACGAAATGCGCGCCGCCGAGCAGATCGATGTCGCTGACCGTGCCGCCGGCCATGTCGAACGAGGCGACGCGCACGCCGGATGCCATCCGCAGACGCCAGACGATGTCGTCGCTCAGGAGCACGTCGATGCGTCCGGAGCCGGATGACGAGCCGTTCCGTCTGGTGCTGACCCGCAGCGTGCCGTCCGTGAACGAGCTGTCGACGTCGAGCCCGGAGTCCTTCGGGGTGGTCACCCGGAACGCGTCGCCGTTCAGGTCGGCGGCCCGCACCGACAGGTGGGCGACGCCGGTGACCAGTTCGAACCGGGCGGACGTGATGGCGGGCGGCGGCGTCGTGGCGGCCGGCGGTGGCGACGGCGCGGCCGGCGGCGCGGCGGCCGGCGGGGCCGCCGACGGCGAGGCGGTGGGCGCCGCGCTGGGAACGACGGTGGGAGCGACGCTCGCCGGGACGGTCGTGGTCGCGGGCGCGGCGACGGGTTCCTGCGACGTTCTGATCAGCGGGCGGGCCAGCAGCAGCGTGCCGACGGCGACCAGGCCGGCGAGTGTGCCGGCCAGCATGGCGGGGCGCCGGTTGCGGGCGGGCCGGTCCGGTGCGCCGAAGCCGGTGACGTCGGGCGGCAGAGCCGGTGGGACGCCGGCGCCGCGCTGTCCCGGGGTGTCGGGCCAGTAGTCGGCGATGTTGGGCAGGCCGGTCGGCAGGGGCCCGGGCGCGGTCCCGGGGTCGCCCGGTGACGGCTCCGGGCAGGCCATCGGTTCGGCGTGACCCTGCACGTATCCGGCGATCCGCAGTGCGGGGCGCGGCTCGTCGCCCACGATCTTCCTGTCTGCCACACCCGTCTCCCGTACCCCAGCGATGTGATTCCCCGTCGAAGGTACGGACACGTAGCGTGGAAGGTTCAACGGGCGATTGATTCATGACGCAGAGTGCCGGTGGCCCTGCCGGGTTCCGGTGGCGCGGCCGGCCGGGATCCGGTCAGCAGGGCATTGAGCTGCGGGAATGCGGTGGCCGGACCTCGGCTGGGGTCAGGCGGTGTCGCCGAGCGCGATCAGGATGTCGCGGAGTGCCTGGATCGCCGCCCGGGCGGTCTCCGGCGGGACGTCACGCAGCAGGGCGGCCTGCGCCGTGCTCGCCGCACGGACCGCCTCCTCGCTCTTCTCGGCACCGGCGGCGGTGAGCCGCACCCAGGAACTGCGCGCGTCCGACGGGTCGGGATCGCGGTCGATCAGCCCGGCGGCGGTGAGCCGTCGCAGCACGTTGCTGGTGCCGCCCGAGGTCAGCGCCAGCCGCTGGGTCAGCACCGACGGCCGCAGCCGGTAGGGTTCCCCGGCCGCCCGCAGCACGGCGAGGATGTCGTACTCCGCCTTGGTCAGTCCGAGTCGTGCCAGTTTCGCCTCGACGGGCGCGTTGAGCAGGCCGGCCAGGCGTGCGGCCCGCTTGCTCAGCTCCAGTTCGTCGCCGACGACGCCGGGCAGCTCCGTCCTCCATGCTTCGACGATCTCGTCCACGACGTCCCGGGCCATCCGGTCATCGTACTTGTGATCATGAAGCTTTCCATATAGCTTTCAGAAAAGCTTTCTGGGGAGAGATATGGATCTGCTGATCACAGGTGGCCGCCTGGTCTCCGGCGGCCGTGCCGACCTGCTCGTCGACCGCGGGCGGATCGCCGCCATCGGTTCGTTCCCGGCGGCCGGAGCCGCCCAGGTCATCGACGCCACCGGGCTCGTCGTGGCGCCCGGGTTCGTCGACGGCCACCGGCACGTGTGGCAGGCGCCGCTGCGCGGCATCGGCGCCGACATGACCCTGCCCGAGTACCTCGCGGTGGTGCAGGGCCGCGCCCTGGCCGCGATGGGCCCGGCCGAGGTGCGCCGGGCCACGCTTCTCGGCGCCGCCGAGGCGCTCGACGCCGGCATCACCACCGTTCTGGACTTCAACAACACGACCCGGACGCCCGAGCACACCGACGCGGTGCTCGACGCCTACGCCACCGCCGGTCTCCGGGCCGTGGTCGGACACGGCAACCCCGACGACCAGCGCGACGTCGAGCGGGTGGCCGGGCTGCGGGGGCGCGTCACCGGGGCGGTCGCCGTCTTCGGCACGGCGTGGGGCTCCTTCGACGACGCCCTGCGCCAGATCGACCTGGCCCGGCGGCTCGGTGTGATCGCCACGATGCACGCCGCCGGCGGCCCCGGCTCACCGATCGAGCAGTTGCACGAGGCCGGCGCCCTCGGCCCGCACCTGCACCTCGTGCACGTCAACGGCATGACCGAGGAGCAGGCGAAGCTGCTGGCCGGCACCGGGACGGGCGTGACCGTCACCCCGGTCGTGGAGGCCACCATGGGCCATGGCCGCTCGCCGTGGAGCACCTTCCTCGCGGCGGGCGGCCGCGCCGGGCTGGGCACCGATGTGCCGGTCAACGCCCCGCCGGACCTGTTCGAGCCGCTGCGCGACACGCTCCGTTCGCACCGGTTGAGCACCGGCGCCATGCACCCCGCCGCGGGCCTGCTGCCCGCGATCACCGCCGACAGCGCCCGCGCCATCGGTCTGGGTGACCACGTCGGCGCGATCGCGACCGGCATGCGGGCCGATCTCGTGCTTCTCGGTGGCCTGGCCCACCTGCCGGAGAGCGCCGACCTGGCCGGGGCGGTGGTCACCACGCTGGGCCCGGCCGACGTGCACACCGTCATCGTCGATGGCAGGATCCGCAAGAGCGAAGGTAGGCTCGTCGATCTGGACCTGGCCGCGCTACGTCGGTTGTGTCACACCGAGTCGGATTGATCCATTTAAGTCGGGTATGGTCCTATCCTCGTGCCCCACCGTAACCCGATCTCCCGTCGCCGCCTGCTCCTCGTCCTCGGGGCGGTCGTGGCGATCCTGGCGGCGGTCAACGTCGCCAACCGGTTCGGCCCGCCCGGCACGGGCCTGGTCGCCGGCCCGCTGGTCGCGCTGATCCTGGTACTGCTCGGGCGGCGGGCCGGGCTCACCTGGCACGATCTCGGCCTGTCCCGCCGCACCCTGCTGCCCGGCCTGAAATACGCGGTCGGCGCCGTCCTGGCCGTCGGTGTCGTCTACGCGATCGGTGCCGTCATCCCGTTCACCCGGCCCGCCTTCGAGGACGTCCGCTACCACCTGCATCTGAGCGCCGCGCTGATGACCGCGTTCGTGGTGGTGCCGCTTGGCACCGTGCTGCTGGAGGAGGTCGCCTTCCGGGGCGTGCTGCTCGGCCTGGTGAACCGGCACCGCGGCGCCGTCTGGGCGAGCATCACGTCCTCGGTCCTGTTCGGCCTCTGGCACATCCTGCCGTCGCTGCGCCTCAACGACGCCAACCGGGCGGTCGGTGACGCGGTCGGCACCGGAGCGGGCGGTCAGGCGCTGGCCGTGACCGGTGCGGTCGCCTTCACCGCGGTGGCCGGCCTGCTGCTCTGTGAGCTGCGGCGGCGCAGCGGCAGCCTGCTCGCGGCCGCCGCGCTGCACTGGGCGACCAACGGGCTGGGCCTGCTGGTCACCGCGGGACTGGCTGCCGGCCTGGCCTAGACCCCGGCCGGGCGCCGGTGACCCGGGTGCGGCGGGCGGTGAACTCCTCAAGTCGCCGGGGGCGTCGCCGATCGGGGAGGCCAGAGAGCCGGAACCGGCCTCGGGGAGGGTGGGGCGCGATGCTGACGGACACGGCGGTCGGCCACCGCGCGCCCGCGCCCTTCGACGCCGCGGCGATCGACGCCGAGCTGGACGAACTCCGCGAGCGCGTCGGATCCGACATCGACGTGGCGTTGCCCCGTGCCGCGGAACTGGAGCGCCGGGCGGAGGTTCTCGGCGAGCCGGCGCTGCGATGGCGGTGCACCCTGCTGCGGGCGGACATGACCGAACGCCGCGGCGACCTCGGCACGGCCATGAGGCTGGCCTGGCAGGCACGGGAGTGGGCGGCCGCCGCGAACTGCCGCCGGGTGTTGTCGCACGCCCACGAACTGCTCGCCAGGTTGTACCGGGTCACCGGCGACGTGCTGGCCCACCTCGACCACATGATGCAGGCTGTCGGCGCGATGGACGACACCGTGCCGTCCGGGCCCCGGATCTCCTGCATGGTCAAACTGGCCGACGCCTACGCCGAGACGGGATCCCTGGCAGCGTCCCGGGAACGGTACGAGGAAGCCCTGCGGGCCGCCGTCGCCGCCGGTGATCTGCGCCGCCAGGCCATGGCGTTCAACAACTGGGCGTACAGCGAGTACGACTACGGAGACATGCGCCTGGCCCGGGAGGTGATCGGCCGCATGGTCGAGCTGAGCCGCCAGGGCTGGGAACTCGACTACTGCGACTACGACACGATCGCCCGCGTGGAGCTGGGGCTGGGCAACCACGGCGAGGCGGAGCGGGCCGCGCGGGCGGCGCTGGCGGCGTACGAGACGGACGCCACCGACGAGAGCGACGCCGTCGCCGAGCTGACGCTGACCCTCGCCACGGTGCAGCGCCATCAAGGGAATCTCACGGCCGCGACCGAGTCCCTGGAGATCAGCCGCACCCTGTGTGACGAGGTCGGCCTCGGGCTGCTCGCCGTCCGGGTGCAGCGGGAGGCCGCGGAACTGCATGCGGCGAAAGGCGACTTCGAGCAGGCGTACCGCGCGCTGGACGCGAGTGTCGCGGCGGAGAAGCGGCTGTCCAGCCGTCAGCGGGAGGCGCAGGCGCGTAACCAGCAGGCGGTCTTCGAGGTGAGCGAGGCCCGCAGGCTGGCCGAGACCTTCCGCGACCAGGCCCGCCGGGACGCGCTGACCGGGCTGAGCAACCGGCGGTTCGTCGACGAGACGCTGCCTCCACTGCTGGCCCGGGCCGCCGCGGACGGCACGCCGGTGACCGCGGCGCTGCTCGATCTCGACCACTTCAAGCGGATCAACGACACCCTGTCGCACGAGGTTGGCGACCGCGTGCTGGCCGAGTTCGCCCGCCTGCTCACGCGGGCCGCCGGCGGCAACGGCATCGCCGCCCGGTTCGGTGGCGAGGAGTTCCTGCTGGTCCTCACCGGGCTGCCGCGGGCGACGGCGACGGCGCGCATGGAGCACCTGCGCCGGGCGGTCGCCGACCACGACTGGGCGCCGATCACCGGCGACCGGCGGGTGACCGTCAGCGTCGGGGTGACCATGGCCGGCCCCGACAGCACCGCGGCCAGCCTGCTGTCGCGGGCCGACGAGGCGCTGTACGAGGCGAAACGGGCCGGGCGTGACCGCGTACACCTGGATGTGAAATGCCGGTGGCGGGGGATGCGCGACGTGCCGGAATGAGCCGGCGGCGGCGCCCGTGGGCGCCACCGCCGAGTGGGGCCGTCAGATCCTGCCGGTGCCGGCGCCCGCCTGCACCGTGGCCTTGACCGTGTTGTTCGCCTCGGGCGTGTAGGAGTAGGGGATCGCCGCGACGCTGGCGCCGTTGCGGACCTGCTCGGTGCCCGAGTTCACCCGGTAGTTGTTGAGGACCTTCAGGTTGCCCGGGTCCGAGTCGCCGGTCTGGGTGACCGTGGGCTTGCCGACGTTCTCGAAGTAGTTGCGCTCGACGAAGACGCCCGCGTTCTCGGTCGAGGCCACGCCGTACGACCCGATGTTCGAGTAGTAGTTGTTGAGCACGTGGACCGGGTTGGCGAAGCGGACCCGGGGGTGGCGCTGACCGGTGCCCTCGAACCAGTTGTGCACGTAGGTCACCCGCAGCTTGCCGATGTCCTGTGAGCCGTTGTCGTCGCTGTGGCCGAGCAGCATCGACTTGTCGTGGTTGTGCAGCCGGTTCCAGGAGACCGTGATGAAGTCCGAGCCGCGCTTGATGTCGATCAGGCCGTCGTACCCGTTGGACAGGTCGTTGTGGTCGACCCAGACGTTGGTGGTGCCCGACTGGATGTTGATCGAGTCGTCGGCCGCGTTGCGGAACACCAGGTTCCGGAGGATGACGTTGCGGACGCCGGACAGGTTGAGCCCGCCGCCGGTGATGCCGGAACCGGAGCCGACGCCGATGACCGTCTTGTTCGAGGCGACGTTGTACATGCCGGAGATCGAGATGAGGCCGGACACCCGCACGGTCTGCGACGTGCCGGAGCTCAGCGCCGACTTGAGCGCCGACGCCGTGGTCACGGTGACCACGGCGGACGCCGAGCCGCCGGAGGTGCCGCCGTTGAGGCTGGCGAACCCGACCGGGCGGGACTCGGCGGCCCACGCCGGGGCCGGGCCCAGGGCGACGACGCCGCCCGCGGCGAGGACTCCGGCGGAGAGCGCGGAGAGGACAGTTCTCCGAGTGGACATGTGATCCTCCGTTGGGGGACGGATGCCGCCCGGGGTGGCGGCATGGGGATGACGGCGCCGGCCCTCCCGCCCGGGGATCGGCGGCTGGCGCGCGGCCGGTTCGGTGGAGTCGGCCGTACGCTGCGGGTAAGCGCTTTCCCGGCTGACGGTAAGCGCTCTAATCGAACTCTGTCAATGCGTGGCGCCCCGTCTCGGCGTAGTCGCATTGCTGACGTGCTCGTTCCGGCCGGCCGCCGGCGCGGCCTATCGTCCGGGCAACCGCGTCCGTCACGCCGGATGCCCGAGTGCCCGGGGGAGTGGTGCCGACCTGAAGGCGCTCCGCCTGCGACTCGGTGGCCCCGTCCTGATCGGGCGCGGCCCGGAGCAGGCGGCCGTCCGCGACGCGGTCGACGACGCCGCCGACGGCGCCGGGGGCGTGCTGTTCCTGGTCGGCGAGGCGGGCATCGGCAAGACACGCCTCGCGGCCGAGGCCGTGCGATCGGCCGGCGCCGCGGGTCACCGCGTCCTGCGCGGACGGGCCGCATCGAGTACGGCGCAGTACCGCGCTCTCCGCGAGGCCTTCATGCCGGTGCTGCGCCGCACCGGGCCGCCGGATGATCCGGGGTTGCGGCCCTACCACGCCGCCCTCGCCCGTCTGCTGCCCGAGTGGCGGCCGGACCACCCCGCCCCTGAACCGGCGGGATGGCGGCCATCGCCGGCTGGCCCGGACGACGCGCCGGTCGTCCTGGCCGAGGGCGTGCTGCGCCTGCTCGTCGCCCTCGCCGAGGACGGTCATCGGGACGGCGGCGACGGCGATGATCGGACGCGGTCACCGGCATGTGTGGTCGTGCTGGAGGATCTGCACGACGCCGACGCCGACACCCTTGCCGTCATCGACTACCTGGTGGACCACCTCGGCGAGGAGCCGGTGCTGGTCATCGCGACCGTCCGGCCCGGATCGAATCCGGGCATGGGCCTGGTCCGTGCGGCGACCCGCCGCCGGGCCGCCACGGTTCTTGAACTGGGGCCGCTCGACCACGTCTTGAACTGGGGCCGCTCGACCACGGCGAGATCAGCGAACTCGCCGCCCAATGCCTGGCGGTTCCGCCCGGAGGCGTGCCAGCCCCGGCTCTGACCCGGCTGTTCGCGGCCTCCGGCGGCATCCCGTTCTACGTCGAGGAACTCCTGGCCGGGATGGTCGGCGAAGGGGCACTGATCCGAGCGGCCGACGGGTGGCGGGTTCGCGAGCCCTGGCAGGACCGGGTTCCGGCCGCCCTCGCCGACAACGTCGCCGCCCGCGCCGCCCGCCTCGGCCCGCGGGTGAGCGGATTCCTGCATGCGGCGGGCCTGATCGGTCACCGCTTCCCGGCCACGGTGGCCGCTGAGGCCGCCGGCCTCGCCGCGGCGGACCTTTCCCGATGCCTGCGCCTGGCAACGGACGCGCAGCTCATCGTCCCGGCGGACGAACCCGACGGCTATGCGTTCCGGCACGCCCTCACCGCCGAGGCTCTGCGGTCGACGCTGCTGCCCGCCGAGGTCGCCGACCTCTCCCGCCGGGCCGCGCTGGCGCTCGAACACCAGGATCCCACCTCGACCCGGCAGCCGACTCCGTGGCCTGGCCCCGCCCGGCTCCGGCAGCCGGCCGGACCGTGTGATCCCGGCCCGTCCCAGGCGCCGGCGGAGAGCGGCCCGCGGTATCCCGAACTCGCCGCGCGGCTCTGGCATCAGGCCGGCGACAGCGGCCGCGCCGCCCGGATACTGGCCGGGCTGGCGCATCGGGCGCGCCTTCAGGGCGCGGTCTCCGCCGCCATCGCCCAGGCTGAACGCGGTCTCTGTCTGCTGACGGGCGAGCCCGGTCGGCACAGCGAGCCCGGTCGGCACGGCGAGCCCGGTCGGCACGGCGAGCCGGATCGGCACGGTGGGCGGGCGCTCGCCGACGCGACCGCGCTCACCGACCTGCGGGCGGTCCTGCTGGACGCGCTGCTCGACGCCGGCGAGATGAAGCGGGCCGCCGAAGTCGGGAAGTGGCTGGATCTGCACGCGTCGACGGGGCGGCGCGCCGCCGTGCACCTGCGTCTCGCCAAGGCCGCGGGCACGGCCGGGCGGTGGGCCGACGGGTTGCGGGAGATCGCGAGCGTGCGCGCGCTGGACGCCGGGCCGGAACTGACCGCCGAGGCCGACGCGGTGGAGGCGTTTCTGGCGTGGCTGAACCCGCGGCCGGACCGGATGGCCCGGGCCGAGATTCTGGCCGGGCGGGCGCTGCGCGGCGCGGCGAGCCCGGACGTGCGGTGCGCGGCGCTGGAGGTGCTGGCCGGCTGCGCCCGCACCCGCGACCTGGACGCCGCCCGGGCGCTGTGCGACCAGGCGCTGCGGATCGCCGAGGCGCACGCGCTGACCGGCCGGCGCGTCCAGATCCTGTTCCAGCTCGGCGTCCTCGACGGCATCCACCATGCCGACCCGGCCCGGCTGCTGGTCGCGCACGACACCGCGGTCACGGCGGGCGCGGTGGTCACCACCCTGATCATCGAGTGTGAGCTGGCGGTCGTCCACCTCACCCGTGGCGAGTTCGGCGAGGCGGAGCGGCGGGCACGGCACGCCGAGGACGTCGCCGCCCGGCTCCGCCTGGCCGCGACGAGGCTCATCGCGCTCGCCGTCCGCCTCTGCGTCGCGGCCCATCAGGGCGCAAGGACCGAAACCGATCATTTGTACGATCGATTCCGCTCGCTGGGCGGGCAAGAGGCCGATCACGCCGCCGCGGCATGGGGGCTCGGTCTCGGTTTCTGTTCGCTGATCGAGGACGACCGGGAACGTGCCTGGCACTGGCTCGACCGGGCGATCGCGAAGGAGAACGAGTTCCCGCCGCACTTCCTGTCGTTCAACCCGGGGCCGCACCTGCTGCTCGCCACCGTGTCCGGTAAGGCGGGCCGGTCCGAGGTCGAGGACCTGGCCGGCTCGGCGCACGGCCAGGCCCGCTGGAATCGGCAGTTCGTGCTGCTCAGCCGGGCGGTCCTGTACGGGCGGGAGGGTTCTGGCGCCGACGCGGTCGCGGCTGTGGCGCAGTTCGGGGAGCTGGCCGCGCCGTACCCGCTGGCCCGGCATCTCGGTCTGTGGCTGGTCGGGGAGAGTGCCGGCGCCGACGGCTGGGGCCGGCCCCGGGACTGGCTGTCGGCGGCGGAGGCCTGGTTCCACGCGGCCGGGATGGTGCGGCCGGCGGCGGCCTGCCGGCAGCGGTTGCGCGCCATGGGTGTGACGGTGCTGCAGCGCCGGCGTGGCAGCGACCGCATCCCCGACGTGCTGCGGCGGCTCGGAGTGACCGTTCGTGAACACGAGGTCCTGGAACTGGTCACCGAGCGGCTCGGCAACCGGGAGATCGCGGCGCGGCTGTTCCTGTCCCCGCGCACCGTGGAGAAGCACGTCGCCAGCCTGCTCCTGAAGACCGGCCAGCCGGACCGGACGGGACTGGCCGGGTTCGCCGCGAATATGGGTGGCCCCGGCGCGAACATGGGTTGATCGACTCCACCGCCGACACTCCCGCCATGCCCAGAATCGACGGATGACTCCACTCTTGACAGTCGCCCTCACCGGGGCGGCCGCACTGCTCGTGGCGCCCACCGGCGCCTGGGACGTGGTTCCCAGCCCGAGCCCCAGCCGTTCGTCCAACCTGCTCCGTGGCGTGGCCGCGGTCGGCGCCGACACGGTGTGGTCGGTCGGCAACCAGCGCGACGACACGACCGGCCGCCAGCGGACCCTGACACAGCGCTGGAACGGGGCCGTCTGGCAGACCGTCGCGAGCCCGGCCGGCGAGAACGAGCACGACACGCTGACCGCCGTGTCCGGTGTCTCGCCGACCGACCTGTGGGCCGTCGGATTCAGCGCCCGGTCCGCTTTCGATCCGGACAGCCTGCTCGATCCGGACGGCGCCCGGCCGCTGATCCTCCGCGGTGACGGCCTCCGGTGGACGCCGTGGCCGGTCACCAAGCCGGGGGGTGTCGCCCACCTCGCGGCCGTCGACATGGTCGGCTCGCGCGACGGGTGGGCGGTCGGCTCGCACCTGCCCGAGGGCTCCGCCGTCCCTCAGGGCCTGATCATGCGCTGGAACGGCAGCGTCTGGGCGCCGGCGCCGGCACCCGATCTCGGGCCGGTGCATCTGACCGGGGTGAGCGCGAACCACGCCGATGACGTCTGGGCGGTCGGTTACCGGGGCGTGCCGGGTGACGCCGCGGAGGCGGTGGCGCTGCACTGGGACGGCCTTCGATGGGGGCAGCACGAGTTGCCGGCCGACGGTGGCGTGTCGTCCGCACTGTTCAGCGTCGCGACCGTTTCTGATCAGGAGGTGTGGGCGGTCGGCTACACCTGGAGCGCGGGGAAGCGGCTCGCGTTCGCGCTGCGGCGGATCGACGGCGCATGGCAGCGGATCCCGGTCAGCGTGATCGAGGAGGGCACCCAGTTCCGTGGTGTCGTCGCGGTGGCGACCGGGGTGTGGGCGGTCGGCTACTACGTCGCCGAGGGGGTGGACAACGCGCTGGCGATGACGTTCGACGGGACGAGCTTCGTCAAGCGCCAACCGCCGGCGCCCGGGACGTACAACCACGGCGGGACGGCCGTCACCGGGATCACGGCCACCCGTGCCGGCGAACTGTGGGCGGTCGGCTGCCTCGGCCCGAACACCCGGGTGCTGCGCCGGGCGACCTGAATCCGGGTGGCCGACACCCATGTGGACGTGCTGTTCCCGATGGCAACGTTCCCGGCGTCAAGTCCGCACCGCCGAGAACGGAGCATCGTTCATGAAACTGTCCCGCTTGCTGGCCGTGCCCACGGTCGCGCTGGCAATGCTGCTCGGGCAGGCCGTCGCCGATCCGGCCCGGGCCGCCGTCCTGGGAGCCCCGTACTGCAAGTACGACGACTACCGCAACAGCTGCCTCCGGGTCAACGGCACCGCGACCCTGAACCACTGGAAGTTCACCGCGGGCCAGGACTCCTACATGCCTCGGTGGTACGCCGACGAGATCCTCGCCCGGGGCGGGTCGTTCCAGGCCAAGCTCCGGTTCGAGAACGGCACCAACGACATCGAGATCGGCGAGCTCTTCCTGGACCCGGGCTGGCCGGCATCCGGCCCCGAAGGGCTGGGCGCCGAGTTCTCCGGCGTCTTCGGATCCGGCGTCCTCAACCGGCGCAACGGCGAAGAGGAGTTCTACGTCAGGATCAAGTACTTCGACTTTCACATCAACGACTGGGTCATCAACGACACCGGCCGGGTGAAGCACGACTTCCGGCCATGGATCATCGTCGAAGACCGGTGACGAAGCGGGCGGCCGGGCATGCGAGGGGTGTGCCCGGCCACCCGGCGCCGCCCGGTCTGACGCCTCAGGAGCGGGGCCATCCCTCGAGGCGGGCCCGCAACGCGGCGATCGCCGTCGGGTCCAGGCCGTAGAGGGCGAACCGCGCGTCGTCGAGCCGGTCCAGGTAACGGCCGGCGTCGGCGATGTCCTCCGGGTCCAGCGCGGGGTCGGCCGCGTGCGCCAGCTCCAGGACCCGGGCCAGCGGATACCGCTCCAGCGCGGCCGCCACGTCGATGTAGTCGCGCACCTCACGCCGGTTGACCAGGGCGGCGACCTTCGTGGCGACGAGGTCGTCGAGGTGCATGACCGGCCCGACGTCCATCACCACCGGCGCCCGGTGCCGGTCCAGGCGGCACAGCGTCAGGCGCAGCGCCCGGTGCTCGCCGGCGACCAGGAACTCCTGGATGTCGGCGTCCATGCCGGCGAACAGCTCGTCGGCGTCCTCACGGACCACCCGGTAGCCGGCCGCGGTCAGCGCCGAGGTCACCTCGCCGGCCGCGGCGGCCACCCCGCCGACGGTGTCGGTGAACAGGTCGACGTCCTCGGTGGGCCGGGCCACCAGGCCGTTGACCAGCCACGCCACCCCGCCGCCCAGGACGAAGCCGTGCTTGTCGGCGACGGCCAGGGCGATCCGGGCCACGTCCCGGTAAAAGTCGTCGACACTCACGCGGACAGGTTGGCACACTGCGCGGATGTCTGATGCGAGTGACGCGCTGCGATGGCGTGGCCTCCGCGGGCGTGACACCGCGCGGGGACGACGGTGGTGGGGCCGCGGCGCCCGGCGGCCCCCCCAGCCCCCCCAGACCACACGGGTGCCCC
>NZ_JASCTH010000010.1:165265-284125 GCF_030009775.1 Actinoplanes sandaracinus
GGGGGGGGGGGGGCCGGGGGGGGGGGGGCCCCGGGGGGGGGGGGGGGGGGGGCCCCCCCCCCCCCCCCCCCCCCCACCGCTGCGCACCGATCACTCAGTGGACGACGGCCGCCACCGGCTCCGGCCGACCGGACGGGAGGCGGTGCGGCTGGACCACCAGGAAGTAGACCAGGGTGGCGGCCAGCATGCCGCCGAAGACGACGACGGCCATCGAGACCGCGCCGACGCCGAGCACCCCGACCAGCGGCGCCGCCAGCGCGCCGACACCGAACTGAACCGCGCCCAGCAGGGCGGCCGCGGTGCCCGCCGCCTCGCCGTGCCGGGACAGCGCCAGCGCGGGGGCGTTCGGCATGGCCAGGCCGACCGTGGCGAGCACCAGCCAGAGCGGGATCAGGATGCCGGCCAGGCCGCCGATCCCGGTGGCGGCCAGGACGAGGAACACCAGGCCGAACCCGAGGCCGGCCAGCAGCGAGCCGCTCATGATCTGCTGAGGTGTCCAGCGGCGGAGCAGGCGCACGTTGAACTGGGTGGCGCCGATCAGGCCGACCGCGCCACCGGCGAAGGTCAGCGCGAACTGCTGCTCGCTCATGCCGAAACCGTCCTGGAAGACGTAGGACGACCCGCTCACGTAGGCGAACAGCGCCGCCATCGCCAACCCGGCCACCAGGATCAGGCCCACGTACACCCGGTCGGTGAGCAGCCTGCCGTAGTCACGGACGGTGCCCAGCACGCCCCCGTTGCGGCGCTTCGCGGCCGGCAGGGTCTCCGGCAGGACCAGCGCGGAGACCGCCATGATCGTGACACCGGCGACGGTCAGGACCACGAACACACCGCGCCAGGACGTCCAGTTCAGCACCAGGCCGCCGACGGTCGGGGCCAGGATCGGGGCCACCCCGACGACCAGCATCAGGCGGGAGAAGAGGCGGGCCGCGGCCCGGTCGCTGAACAGGTCGCGCACCATCGCCATCGCGACGACGGCGGCCGCCGCCGCGCCGAGCCCCTGGAGCACCCGGAGCGTGCCGAGCACGGCCACGTTGGGAGCGACGACGCAGAACACCGAGGCGAGCACGTGCACCGCGATGCCGGCGAGCAGCGGCCACCGCCGCCCGAACGCGTCGGAGAGCGGCCCGATCAGCAACTGCCCGAACGCCAGGCCGGCGAGCGTGCCGGTCAGCGTGAGCTGCACGGCCGCGGCGCTCGTGGCCAGGTCGGTGGTGATCGTCGGAAGCGACGGCAGGTACATGTCGATGGTGAGCGGTCCGAGTGCGGTGAGCAGGCCGAGCACGAGAACGATCCGGAAGCGGCGCCCCAGCGGGAGTCGCTCTCCGGGAGAGAGGTCGTCGTCGGGTGGGGTGATGGTGCGAGTCTCAGCCACCCTTTCGGCAAGTTGCCCCGCGCCCGGGTTCTTCCTGCTTCGCCCGATTGGTAACGGCGGTCACAACGACGCTGGGGCCGGTGTCCTCCGATGGGGTGTTTCTCCTGCTACTTGCGCGTACCGGAGGTGAAGATGTGTTTTCTGGTGTGGGCGCCGCAGGCCGTCCCGGCGGGCCGGCACACGGCGGCGTGCCCCTCGAGGCACAGGCCGCCCGCAGCCCTGGTGCCGGACTAGTGAGTCGCGCGCCGGGAGAGCCGGATACGGTTGGCGACTATGACGACCTATTCCGGTCCGGCGAGGCTGACCCTTGTCGACGGCACACGCGTGCCCGGCATGGCCTCGCTGAGCACCAATCAGCGCGGGGGCATCGAGGGCTGGGGCGGCACGTTCCGCCCGGACCAGACGAATGCGGACATCCGCAACGCGAGCGACGGGCTGTCCCTGGAGTTGCCCTACGACCAGATCGGGGCGGTGGCCGTCACCGGTGTCCGAAAACTGCTCGCGACGCAGATACTGGTGTCGCTCTCCGGCAGCGGGCCCGCACCGTTCTGACCCGTCCATCACCCCGGTTCCCGCCGGCGGCGTGCGCGCCGGCGGGCCATGAGCTCGCACCGCCGGCGGTCGCGGCCCTCGACGGCCGCGACCTCGGCCCTTCGCCGTAGGTGAGAGCGATGTCCGGGGCAGCCGTAGGCGAGAGCGATGTCCGGGGACACCGCGGGACCCGGCGGTGAGCCCGGCCGGCGATCACGGCCGGGCGGGCGCGGACACCAGCAGGACACGGTCGTCGCGGACGATGAGGACCCGGCCGTCCTCGGAGGCGGCGAGCACCTCCCGCCCGGCAATCTCCACGCTGTCCAGGCTCTGGCGGCCGCAACCGGCCGGCCCGCACCTCCAAAGCACCTGCCGCCAGTGTTCGGGCTGCGCCGGCTCGGCCGACGTGCCGATCCTGACGTACAGCCCCGGTGGCTCCGTCGCTTCGGCGGCGGTCGCGTACACCTCGGAGCCGACCGTGGTCACCGCTCCCGACCATGGCGCGATCTCGTTGCTCTCCAGCGGCATCAGCTGCTCCCCGATGCGCAGGCTGCCCGGTTCGAAGCTGACGGTCTGCCCGGTGACGGCGGGAAGCGCGGCCCAGGCGGTGTCCTGGTCGCCGGAGAAAGTCGACGAGGTCCGCGGGTTCGCGCAGGTCACCGGGTCGCACGTCACCAGGTTGGTGAGCGGGCCGGTGCGGATGGCCAGGACCGGGCGCCCGTCGGCGCCGATCGCCAGGGCGGTCCGGCGCCGGCCGGCGAAGTCGTCGTCGGGAAGACGCTCGACGGTGCCGGCGCGATGACGTTCCGGCGCGGCGCAGGTGGCGTCCGGGCACCGGATGAGGGTGACGCCGAAGGTGGGCTCGCCGGGTTCCTCCTCCTCGGAGGCCGTCGCCAGGCCGAACCAGACCGAGTGGTCGGGAGCGACCGCGACGGCGAGTTCCGGCCATCCGTACGCCTCCTTCGCCGAAGCCCGGACCGGCACCCACACCTGTCGGCATCCCTCGCGGGTGCAACGCGCGAAGTCGATGAACGGGCCGCCGTCGTCCGGGCCGCCGGTCATCGCGGCTTTGACGACGGCGGTGCCGTCCACGCTGATCGCGGCCGCGCCGCGACCGTCCCATACGCTCGGCCCGCCGTCCCGCGTCACATGCTCGTCGCACACGTCGTTGTCGCAGAACCGGGCGCCGCTGACGGTCGCGATGACCGGATGGCCCCCGGCGGGCCAGGCCACCGCCGCCGCGCCACCGATCAGATCGGAGTGCGATCGTACGGTCAGCGCGCCGAACGGGTTCACGGCGGCGACCACGGCCGGCGCCAGTAGCACGAGCACCGTCGCCACCGGGGCGGCCCAGGGCCGGCGTACCGGCTCTCCGGAGAGCGTGGCCAGGCGGGCGTCGACGGCCGCCAGATCCACCGCGTCCCGCCCGTCCGTCCGGGGTTCGGCGCGCTGCAGCAGGTGGACGTGGGCAAGGAGGCCGGCCTGCGCCGCGACCACTCCGGTGATCAGGATCGCGCCGATCACCCGTGCGACGACGGGGTGGATCAGGTCGCCGGTGAGAGGCTCGCCGGCCGCCCACGCCAGGACCAGCGGAACGACGACGCCACCTAGCAGGACGGCTCCGGCGGTGCCGGTGACGCGCCCGCTGGTCAGCTCGAGGCCGAGTCCGCCGCCCTGTCGAGCGAACAGGCCGATCAGCAGTCGTGCCGCCAGGACGGCCGCAACCGTGAGCGTGCCCAGGGCCACGATGAGGCCCGGTAGTCCCTCGGCGATCGCGGTGACCATCGTCAGCAGCAGCGTCGCGCCGATCGCCACCGAGCACAGTCCGATCGCGTAGACCGGGAGACGCTTCAGGGCGGCCACGACCGCCGCCCGTGGGCGGACGGTCCGGCCCCGTGCCGCGCCGGTCGCGGCCAGCGCCGCCGCATCGAGCCCGATCAGCCAGAGAACCGCTGCCAGAGCCGCCTTCGCCGTGGTCAGGGTCGCGCCGGCGTGGACGAGCGGAGCGCCGTCGACGATGGTCGTCCGGCCCCGCCCCAGGAGCACGTCCAGCAGGAACAGACCGAGGAGCGCGACGGTCAGGACGGGCAGCAGCACGGCCAGCAGCCGCCGCCGGTGGACCAGTGCCAGCCGGTAGCCGGCCGCGACGTTCCCGAGCAGTCCGAAGGAGGTGTGGGGTGGGGAGGGCACCGCGCGAGACTAGACGACCTGCTCAGCGGGCAGATCCCCTGATCAGACCGGAGACGCGCGGCGTTCGGTGAGCCGGGGAACCCGGCCGTCACGCCGTCAGGGCAGGACGGTCTCCGCGGGCCGGCGAGCGCCCATGACCCGGTCGCGGCCGGCGTGCTTGGCCGCGTAGAGCCGTTCGTCGGCGTGCGCGAGCAGAGACTCCGGCGAGACCGGACCTCCGGTGTAGGTCGCGACACCGATGCTCACCGTGACGGGAATGGCGCCGGCCAGCGCGCTCCAGTCCGTGCTCCGGACCAGGTCGGCGAGCGCCTCGCACCGGTGCAGCGCCGCCGTCGCGCCGGCGCCGGGGAGCAGCAGCAGGAACTCTTCGCCGCCCAGCCGTGCGGCGCACTCGGAGCCCGTGGTGAAACGCTTGAGCAGCGCGCCCAGCTCCTGGAGGACGGCGTCTCCGGCGGCGTGCGACAGGACGTCGTTGATCCGCTTGAAGTGGTCGGCGTCGATCACCGCGACCGAGAGCGGTTCCCCGTCGCGCCCGGCGGCGGCGACCGCGGCGGTCAGCCGCTCGTCGATGTAGCGGCGGTTGTGCAGGCCGGTGAGCGCGTCCTGGTAGGCGAGCGCCTGGAAACGCTCGGAGGACCGCCGGGCCTCCGCCGCCTCGAACACCGCCTGCATCGTGTAGGCGCGGGCCTCCCGCTCGGCCGAGTGCAGAGCCTCCGAACGGGCATGGAAGACCCGGTATTCGTCGTACGCTTCGCGGTACCGGCCGGCCGCGGCGTACCACTCGGCTCGCGCGTGGTGGACCCGTGCCGCCACCCCGGCGAGTCCCCGCTGGTCACAGATGGCGCTGGCCCGGTCGAGGGTCTCGCCGGCGAGGTCGGCGCGGCCGGTCCGTTCGTAGATCTCCACGAGCGTCAGCAGGCACTCGGGGAGGCTGTCCCCCTCGCTGACCAGCGGGCCGTTCGGGTCGTCCAGCACCGGCTGCAGGGCGGCTTCCGCCTCGTCGAAGTGGCCCTGCATGAGCGCGATCCGGGCCAGGGTGTCCAGGTGGAGGCCGTCCAGCGTGATGCCCCGATCGGCCGCGAGTGTGCGCATCTGCCGGGCGAGGTCGTTCGCCGTGTCGACGTCCTCGTTCTCGAAGGCCGTGAACGCCATGTTGTTGATGATGGTCAGGGCCTGGTAGGCGTCGTCGTGCTTCTCCGCGATCTGCAGGGCCTCACCGAAGCGCCGGGACGCCTCCTGATACTGGCCGTTGAGATCCAGCACCAGGGCCAGGGTGATGAGCTGACTGCCGCGCAGCGGTTCGGGCAGGCTGTGGGAGTGCTGCAGTCCGGTGACGGCGTGCGCCAGCGATTGGGCGTTGTCGCCGATGCGGCGGAAGAAGACGGCCAGCAACCGGTTGCCCCGGGCCAGCAGGACGTCGTCGCCGTGCTGCTCGGCCCACATGGTGACGGCCCGGGCGACCCGGCCCAGCTCGGCCACGTCACCTCGGCGGCCCGCGACGTCGGCGAGGATGAGCTGGGCGCGCTGTGCCAGGTCGTCGAACCCGTGGTTGCGGGCCTGCAGCTCCACGGTGGCAGCCGGAGCCGAGACGGCCTCGAAGTTCGAGGGCGTGGAGAGTTCCAGTTCCTCGAGGTACGCGACAAGACGGTCACGTATCGTGGGCTCGTTCGGCGGCGACGCGGTCACGGCACTCGTTTCGGCAACTCGGTCCACTTCTTGAGGCATCGTCCACGGCGGCCCCGGTAGACATCAACCTAGTGCGGCGATCGCGAACAGTCACCGGATGGTTCGCGACCGCCGCGGCTGTCGAGTCGGTCAGCGGCCGGACGCGATGATGAGCTCGTCGTAGGAGACCGGCAGATGGATCGAGCGGGTGATCGAGGCGGGGCACGAGCAGGCCGAGCACGGTCGCCGGGTCTGAGCGGCGAGGGCTGACAGCAGCGTCCAGCCCTCGTACGAGGGCATGGTCGTCGTCCTTGTCTCAGGGGCGGCGGCGCAGGGAGGCGTCGAGCAGCGCCGGCGGCGTGTCGAACTTCTCGTGCGGGGCGAGGTCGACGCCGGGGGCCACGATCGCGTCGATCGCGTCGAGCACGTCACCGGGCAGCACCGTGTCCGCGGCGGCGAGCTGGGAGCGCAGGTGGTCCAGGGTGCGCGGTCCGATAATTGCGCTGGTCACCCCCGGGTGGGCGGTGACGAACCCGAGAGCGAGCTGGATCAGGGTGAGACCGGCCTCCTCGGCGACCGTCACGAGCTGTTCGACCGCGTCGAGCCGGGCGCGGTTGGCGGGGACGGCGAGGTCGAAGCGCTGCCGCATCAGGGCGGAGCGGTTCGTGCTGATCTCCCGCCCGGCACGGATCGCGCCGGACAGCCATCCCGAGGCGAGCGGGCTCCAGGCGAGCACGCCCATGCCGTACTCCTGGGTCACCGGCAGCACGTGGGTCTCGATCCCGCGCTGAAGGACGGAGTAGCCGGGCTGCTCGGTGACGTAGGGGCTCAGGTGGTGTTCCCGGGCGGCCCACCGGGCCTGCACGATGCGATAGGCGGGGAAGGTCGAGGAGCCGAAGTAGCGGATCTTCCCGGCGCGCTGCAGGTCGGTCAGCGCCGCGAGGGTCTCCTCATCGCCGGTCCTCGGGTCCCAGCGGTGGATCTGGTAGAGGTCGACGTGGTCGACGCCGAGCCGGCGCAGGCTGTCGTCCAGGGCGGTGACCAGCCAGCGGCGGGAGCTTCCCTGGTGGTTGCGCTCCTGCCCCATCGGCATGGTGGCCTTGGTGGCCAGCACGATGTCGTCGCGGCGGCCGGCGATGGCCTTGCCGACCATCTGCTCGGACTGGCCGTTGCTGTACATGTCGGCGGTATCGATCAGGTTGATCCCGGCTTCGAGCGCGGCGTCGACGATGGCGGTGGCGTCGTCCTGGGTGGTGTCGCCGATGCCGCCGAAGTTCATCGCGCCGAGCGCCAGGGTGCTGACCTGGACTCCGGTGCGGCCCAGAGTGCGGTACTGCATGGCTGTTCCTCCTGGGGATCTGGCATGCTGGAAGTAAGCGGAACAACGTTCCGCTCTGACGACGAACATACGGAACATCGTTCCGTTTACCAAGAGGCGTGACGGGGGTAACAGTCCAGTGGTCGACGACGGCACCGGATCCGACGCGGCAGTCCCACGAAAGCGATCCGACGCCCGCCGCAACCAGGAGGCGCTGCTGGACGCGGCGGCCGCGGCCTTCATCGCGGCCGGCGTCCATGTGCCGGTGCGCGACATCGCCACCCGGGCCGGCGTCGGCGTCGGCACGATCTACCGCCACTTCCCGACCCGGGCCGACCTGATCGTCGCCGTCTACCACCACCAGATCGAGGCGTGCGCCGCGGCCGGCCCGCGGTTGCTGGCGAGCGCCGGCACCCCGCACGCCGCCCTGGCCGGCTGGATCGACCTCTTCGTCGACTTCCTGGTGACCAAGCACGGCCTGGCCGAGGCTCTGCGGTCCGACGACGCCACCTTCGGAAAACTGCACGCACACTTCCTCGACCGCCTGCTCCCGGTCTGCGCCCACCTGCTCGCGGCAGCAGCCGCCGCTGGTGAGATCCGCCCGGACGTGGGCGCCCTGGAACTGATGCGCGGCGTCGGCAACCTGTGCATCGGCGACAACAGCGACCCCCGTTACGACGCCCGCCGGATGGTCGGGTTCCTCGTCGCCGGACTGCGCCTGCCCGCCGTCCCGTGATTTTTCCCGGCGATCTCCGGCGAGGACGTCAAGACGGCGGCGGCGGCTCCGACCACCCGGCGACGACAGCTCACGAACGAGGAGTACGACATGCGGTTCCTGATCAGCCTGCACATCAACCCGGCCGTGCTGGACGCGCTGACCGACGAGGAGAAGACGGCGATCGGTGACGGGCACGGCGCGTTCATCGAGGCGCTGAAGGAGTCCGGCGAACTGATCACCACCCTGGCCCTGGCCGACCCGTCGCAGTCCGCGGTGGTGTCGGTGCGCGACGACCAGCCGGTGGTCACCGACGGCCCGTTCCTGGAGGCGAAGGAGTTCCTGGGCGGCTTCTACCTGATCGACTGCGAGAACCGGGAACGGGCGATCGAACTGGCGTCGCGGATCCCGGACACCCGGATCGACGGCCTGGGCGTCGAGGTCCGCCAGGTGATGTTCGCCGACGGGAACCTGGACGCGTGACCGTGCCGGCCTTCGAGGACCTGCTGCGTGCGCTCACGCCGCAGGTCCTCGGCGCGCTGGTCCGCCGGTACGGACAGTTCGAGGGGTGCGAGGACGCCGTGCAGGAGGCGGTCCTCGCGGCGACCGTCCAGTGGCCCGCCGACGGGCTGCCGGACAATCCGCGTGGCTGGCTGACGACGGTGGCGTCGCGGCGGCTCATCGACCAGATGCGCAGCGATCACGCGCGTCGGGAACGGGAGTCGGCGGTGGCCGCCGAGGTGGCTCCGCCGGACGTTCCGGACACCGACGACACGCTGGTGCTGCTGTTCCTCTGCTGCCATCCGGCGCTGACCCCCGCCTCGCAGACGGCGCTGACGTTGCGGGCCGTCGGCGGCCTGACCACCGCCGAGATCGCGCACGCGTTCCTGGTGCGGGAGGCGACGATGGCGGCCCGGATCAGCCGGGCCAAACAGAGGATCAAAGCGGCCGGCGGTACGTTCACTCGGGACCCGCAGCGCCTTCCGACGGTCCTGCACGTGCTGTACCTGATCTTCAACGAGGGGTACACCGCGTCCTCGGGCAGTGCGCTGCACCGCGTCGACCTGGCCCGCGAGGCGATCCGGCTGACCCGCACCGTGCACGCGCGGCTGCCGGACGACAGCGAGGTGGCCGGACTGCTGGCGCTGATGCTGCTGACCGACGCGCGGCGGGCGACACGGACGACGCCGGCCGGCGATCTGGTGCCGCTCGGCGAGCAGGACCGTACCCGGTGGGATCGTGCCCTGATCGACGAGGGGACACGGCTGGCGAAGGTGTCGCTGGGCGGGACGGCGCTGGGGCCGTACCAGTTGCAGGCGGCGATCGCGGCGACGCACGCCGACGCGGCGACCGCGGAGGAGACCGACTGGCGGCAGGTGCACGCGCTCTACCTGATCCTGGAGCGGATCGCGCCGAACCCGATGGTGACGCTGAACCGGGCGGTCGCGCTGGCCGAGACGCGGGGCCCGGCGGCGGGCCTGGAACTGCTGGCCACACTGGACGGCGACGAGCGGATGGCACGTCATCACCGGCTGCTGTCGGTGCGGGCGCATCTGCTGGAGAAGGCGGGGGACCCGGCGGGGGCGTACGACTGCTACCGGCGGGCGGCGCGGTTCACCGCCAGCCTCGCCGAGCGGCGTTACCTGGAGTCCCGGGCCGTCCGCTGCGCGGCGCCGGACGCCTAGACCGGGCATCCCGCTTCGCCGCGTCCGAAGAGGACTCCTCCCGGGTGCAACGGTTCGCCGTGTCCGGGCGTGTCATCCTCGTGGTGATACAAGAGGCTTACGCTCGCGGCACGCCGGAGGCGCGGACGGCCATGACCGACCCGTTGTCCTTCGACGATCTGTACGCCGCGCACTACGCGGACCTGACCGTGCAGCTGCACCTGTACTTCGGGGACCGCCAGGAAGCACACGACGTCGTCCAGGAGGCGTTCTGCCGGGCCTACGCCCGGTGGCGGACCGTTTCCGGCTACGAGGACCCGGTCGGCTGGGTGCGCCGGGTCGCGTGGAACCTGGCGCTGAGCCGATGGCGGCGTACCCGGTCGGCGCTGTCCTTCCTGCGCCGGCAGCCCCGCACCGAGAGCCATGTCGCGGGACCGGGCCCGGACCGGGTCGCGGTGATGGCCGCGCTCGCCGAACTGCCCGCCCAGCAGCGCCGGGCGGTGGTTCTGCGATACCTGGCCGACCTCACCGTGCCGCAGATCGCCGACCGCGAGGGCGTCGCCGAGGGCACCGTCAAATCCTGGCTGCACCGCGCCCGCACGACCCTGGCCGACCGCCTCGGCGCCGACGAGAACGAGGAGACACCATGACCGACCCCATCGTGCGGTTGCTGGAGCAGGCGCGCGCCGACGCCCTGCGCGACGTCCGCCCGCCGGGCCCGGACGAGGTCCGCCGCACCGTGCGCCGCCGTCGTGGCATCGTCGCCGGCATCGGTACGGCCGTCGCGGTCGCCGGGATCGCGGCCGCCGGCGCCCTGGCCGTGCCGCCGTCTCCCGGCGCGGTGGCGCCGGGCGCCGACTCCTCGGCGATGCCGTCGCAGTTCCCGGTGATGCCGGAGCCCGATCCCGCCACGTTGCAGCGCATGGCCGTGGCCAGCGCGGCGCTCGGCGACTGGAACACCACCCCGTGGGTGATGGCCACGGACGGCGTGGTGAGCGCCGACTACCAGAACTTCGTCAACGACATCCCCGCCGGCACCTACGACCTGCACCTCTACTGTGTCGGCGAAGGTAAGGCCGACGTGGTCGTGAAAGCCGACCGGGCCGGCGACGACAAACTGGCCGCCGGATCGGTGACGTGTGCCGCCGATCCGAAGCCGGCCCGGCTGACGGTGCGGCAGCCGGTCCACGGCTACCTGCGGATGTACCTCAGCGGCGACGAGAAGGCGTCCGGCACGTCGGCCTTCTCCTTCAAGTTCGTCCGCGCCGACCCCACCGCCACCGCCGGGCCGGACACCACCGCGAACGCCGGTGGCGCGGCGGCGCTGCTGGCCGGGGCCACCCCGGTGACCACCGAGCGGGACAAGACCGTCGAGAAGCCCCTCGGGGCGGGGAACCATCTGGTCAGCTTCGCCTGCAAGGGGCCGGGGACGCTCGCCTTCACGGTCCGCTCCGCCGGTGTCCTGCGGGACGGGACGGTCGCCACGACGGGCCGTACCGAACTGGCCGTGGACAAGGCGTGCTCGTCAGCCGAGAACGCCACCGTGGAGGTGCCGATCACCCTCCCGGCCGACTCGGCGATCACCATCACGGCCGCCGCGGACGACGCCGCCCGGGACAAGGCGGGATGGGCGTACACGATCCGCCCGGCGTGACCCGGAGGATGCGGGTTCCCGGCGGGGCCCGCATCCTCCGGCGGTTAGGCTGACGCGGCCCGGCTTCAGCTCGACAGAGTGGATCGTCGATGGATATCAGCACTGACCGCCGGTCGGAGAAGGTGGTTCACGTCGTCGTATCCGGCGAGATCGACATGGAGACCGTCGACGCGGTGCGGCGGGCCGTGACCGAGGCGCTCCGGACCACCGGTGTCGAGGACGTGCTGGTCGACATGGCCGGTGTGACGTTCTGTGACTCCTCCGGCATCGCCGTGTTCGACGAGACCTATCAGACGGCCGCCGAGCAGGGCGTCCGCTTCCGGCTCTTCGGCGTGCGGCCCGGGGTGCGCCGGGTCCTCGAGATCGTCGGCCTGCTGGAGCCGCTGACCGCGCCGCTCAGCCCCTGAGCGCGCACCTCTCGGCCGGCACCGGGTCCGGACCGGTCCCGCGACCCTGACGGAGCCGCGGTCGGTTTCCGCCCGGGATCGCCGGGCGTCTCAGGAGTCGGCGGCCCGGCGCGCGCGCAGCGCGCGCAGTTTGTGGCGGTTGCCGCAGCGCTCCATCGCGCACCAGCGCCGGGCTCCGGGGCGCGACGAGTCGACGAACACCAGCGCGCAGTTGTCGCCGGCGCACTCCCGGAAGCGCCCGGCCAGCGGCCCGGTCAGCAGGCCGATCATCTCCCGCGCCAGCGTGGACAGGGCCTGCTCGGCAAGCACCGGAGCCGCCCACGGCGAGGTCGTGCCCTCGTCGGTGAGCTGGGGAACCAGCGGCGGCGCGGCGGCGGCCCGGTTGATGACCGCGATGGCGCCGGCGTCGAGGGCCCGGCCCGCGGCGCGGGCGTGCGCGGTCGCCCAGACGGCCTGGCGGAGCGCCTTCGCCGCGCTCAGGTCGCGGGCCGTGGCGGGCGCCGTGAGGACGGCGGCCGGAGGCGCCTGAGCCAGCCAGGCGGTGAGGTCGCCAGGCTCGTGGAGGGTCTCGAACACCGCGTATCGGCCCTCGCCGCCGGTGTGCGCGAAGTCCAGGCAGACGGCGCCGGCGTCGAACCAGAACGACCCCCCTTTGGGGTCGTGCAGCAGCCGGCCGGTTGCGTAGTGGCGCATGACACCACTATAACTGGTGTCGAGGAGCAACCACTTATACCGGTTTCGCGAGCAGAGAGGGTGATCCGTGAGCACACGGCACATCAACCCCGAAGGAGTCCACCGCAGCCCCGCCTTCAGCCAGGCCGTCGTGGTGGAACAGCCGGCCAAGACGATCTACATCGGCGGGCAGAACGGTGTCGGCGCCGACGGGAAGGTCGTCGGACCCACCGTCGGCGAGCAGGCCCTGCAGGCCCTGCGCAACCTCGCGATCATCCTGGAGAGCGAGGGCGCGACCCTGGCGAACGTCGTCCACTGGCGGGTCGCCGTCGCCGACGGCAGCGCGATCAGCGAGGGGGTGGCCGCCTTCCAGCAGGTGTGGAACCCGGCCGACCCGCCGCCGGCCATCACGGTGCACGTCGTCGCGGGGCTGGGCCCCGGATTCCTCGTCGAGATCGACGCGGTCGCCGTTCTCTGACCATGGTGGTCGTACCCTGGTCTGGCCTGTCAGGCGCCGGCGTCGGTCAGGGAGATCGCATGCGGAAGCTCGTGTTGCCCGACGAGGACGCCTGTGGATCGCGTTCGACACCGGCGGTGACCGGGCCGCCTGGGCCGAGATCATCGACGATTACACGATCATCCAGCCGTTCCCTCAGGTGGTCCGCGACGTGCGCGGCCTCGCCGCGGAGTGAGGCCACGCGGTCCGCGCGACGGGACCTAGTTCAGGCGGAGGGCGGCCGTCATCCTCGACCGGAACTCGGCGAGCGTGATCACCGCCGCGTTCCGGTCCTCCACCGGGAAGATCGCGATGTTGGCCTCGTCCTCCTCGAGCTGGGGCAGCCACTGGTTCAGGAACGCCTCCGTGGTGATCCTGATGGGGTGCTCGCCGTCGACCTCGCCCTCGTTCTCCATCCGGGCTACGGTCGCGTGCGGCCAGATCGGCAGCAGGGTGCGGCGCTCCCCGTCCTCGCTGAACAGGACCTCGTCCTCGTCGCCCCAGACCCACAGCGCGCCGGAGTCGGCGAGGATCTCGAACGTCCTGGTGGCTCTGGCCGCCTCGGTCAGGCCGCGCAGCCGTTGCGCTTCGCCGCGCGAAATGTCATCCCGTGTCACATGAACTCCGATTATCCGATCGCCTACGTTCTGCGGCGATGCTATCGGTCACCTCACACGGGCCGTCCGCTGACCGGCGCCGGGAAGGCCCCCGCGACACGTCGAGGGGCCGGGCGGTCAGAGGTCGCGCAGCAGTCCGAGCACCCGGTCCGGGCCGTCACGCAGGACGTTGTGCGTGGTGTCCCACTCCTCGTAATGCCAGGCCGGGTCGTCGCGGACCTTCACCATCGCCGACGGCGCCTGGGGGCCACCGGGCGTGTCCAGGGCCGCGGCGAACCGTTTGACGGGCACTTCGCGCCAGGCGCCGGTCAGGCGTGACTTCTGCAGGAACGTCGCCAGCGGGTGCGGGCGGGCGCGGGAGTCGAAGAACGGCAGCGGGGCCACGCCGAAGCCGTCGTCGCCGATGCCGTCGAGAAACGTCCGGCGGATCGCGTCGGTGGTCACGTCCCACTGTGACTCGCCGTCCTCGACCATGTCGCTGTCCAGGTGGATCAGGGCGCTGATCCGGCGGGGATCACGGTCGGCGACGGCGTTGACGATCAGCCCGCCGTAGCTGTGGCCGACGAGCACGACCTTCTCACCACCCGAGGTGAGCTGGTCCACCAGCGCGTCGAGCTGGTCGACGTGGGTGGTCAGGTTGACGGGTGTGACGGTGAGGTCGTCGTCGGGGCCCAAGCCCGCGAGGGTGACGGCGTGGGCTCGGCGCCCCTGTTCCCGCAACGCGGTCACCAGGGGGTCGTACCACCATCCGCCGTGCCAGGCGCCCGGAACGAGAACGAGAGCACTCATGGTCCTCATGATCCGGGCGCCGGCAGCGGTCCGCATTCCGAACCGGTCAGTCGATGCGCCGGCGGTCGGCGAGCATGTCGTCGAAGGGCAGGTCCACCGCGAGCGGGGCCACCAGGGTCGCCGGAGCACCGGCCCAGCGGCGGAGCATGGCGGTGGCCGCGGCCGCGTCCGCCGGGTCCAGCCGGGAGATGTTCGCGCCGTGATTGGCGCCCGGGGCGACGAACAGCGCGGAGTCACGCTTGTTGGGCGTGAAGCGTTCCGCGCCCCACGGGTCGTTCTCGCCGTAGATGAAGAGCATGCGCTCGGCGTTCGTACGAACCCAGAGGTCCACGTCCAGCATGGGCAGCGGGTGGTGGGCCCGCCGCAGCTCCGCCGGCAGGGACGCGTTCGCGGTGTACAGCCCGGGGTGGGCGCGCAGCCCGCGCAGGTGCTCGAAGCGCAGACTGGGCCAGCCCAGCTGGGAGGCGGCCTGGTAGTAGTACGGCCAGTAGTACTCGAGGGTCTGGTCGGTGTAGAAACTCCACCCGGCAACGTCGTCGATCCAGCCGTACAACGCGTCGTCCGTCGCGGTGGCCGCCGGCACCGTCGCGCAGTCGGCGGCGGAACTGTACTGCCAGAACGCCCACACCGAGTCCAGGACCGTCATCTCGAACGACCGGTCGGCGGTGCCGATGGTCCGGCCGAACGTCCAGCCGCCCGCGGCCGCGGCCGCCTCCAGCCGGGGGACGAGCCGGTCCCGGCGGCGCAGCGCCTCCTGCTGGACGCCGTCGAGGGCGGCACGGCACTCCGGGGTGCCGACGGTGTCGAAGAACCGGTCGTACGCCCGGTCGGCCGGGTTGACCACATCGTTCGGCGCGACGTACGCGACCACGCCGTCGACGTCGTTCGGGTAGAAGCGCCGGTGGTAGACCGATGTCATGCCGCCCTTGCTGGCCCCGGTCTGGATCCAGCGTCCGTCGTAGACGGTCTTGAACGCGGTGACGATCCGGTGTTCGTCGGTCGCCTGCTGCCAGATGTTCAGGTGCGACCAGTCGGCCGGCGCGGGGCGCGACGGGCCGAAGAAGCGGTGCTCGACCGACACCTGGTTGGCACCCAGGAGAGCGGTCGGCTCGGTCTGTGCCGGGCGCGGGGCGGCGGCCAGGCCGTACCCGTTGGTGGCCAGCACCACCGGGGCGTCGCTCGATCGATGCAGGAGCGTGAGGCGCTGCTCGAACGCGCCCTGCCCGGGGTGGCGGTGGTCGGCCGGCTGGCGGTAGGTCAGGACGAAGAACCGGTAGCCGGCGCCCTGGGTCTCGGAGATGACGGAAAGCCCGGCGATCGCCCTCAGCTGGTCGAGCAGAGGATCCTCGGCGGCGCGCGCGGCGGTGGCGGGGGAGAGAACCACCAGGATGGACGCAAGGACTGCCATGATGCGAAGTCTCACGCCGGCAACCATATCGACGGATCGCTATCGCTGGGTGCCCGCCGCCCGCCGTCGACGGCGGGCGGCGGGCGGCCGTTCATGGCGTGCCCGTGCCAGAGGGGCGCCGGCGGTCAGAAGGACAGCTCTGCCAGGTGCCGCATCCGCTCGTACTCGGGGACCCGCATGCCGTGGCCGATCTGCTCCACCGCGGCCTTGAACGTGGCGTAGGTCGTCGCGGCCCGGTCGCCGCGCTCGCCCAGCGGGGTGTCGAAGGCGTCGAAGTGCGCCGGGACGACGTGGCGGGGATATCCGAGGACCCGCAGCAGCCGTGGCAGGTAGTCGTGCGTCGGTGTCGTCGCGGAGGGATTGACGATCACGACGTCGGGACGCAGTCCCTGGTATTCGCGTTCGATGAAGTTGCCCGCGCCGTGGAACAGCACCGACAGCCTGCCGGGCACGGTGACCAGGTAGGACAGGGTGTTGCCCTCGACCAGGTCGCCGATGGTGGCCGGTGCCGGGGGCTGCTCCCGCGCCGGTGTGGTGGTGACCGTGCCCGGCGCCCAGAATCCCCCGCCGGGGAACTGGGTGTGCAGGCTGGTGAAGGCCTGGACCTGCACGTCGGCGATGTCGATCCACTCGCCGCCCCGGCACACCATCACCCGGTCGCCAGCCCCCGGCACCCGGTAGCGGAGGGCGAAGTTGCGGGCGGTCTCCGTGCCCATCACCTTGACCTGCCGGTGACGGCCCATCAGGTAGGGCACGTCGGCGAAATGGTCCCAGTGGGTGTGACTGACCATGATCAGGTCGGGCGGCGAGCCGGGCGGCAGCGCCTGGTCGATCACGGCCGGGTTCACGGCCAGCGGCTTCGACGGATCGATCGCCCTGGCCTCGTCGAGGTACGGGAAGCGGCTCACGTACGGGTCGAACCACACCCGCCGGTCGGCGGTCATCGTGCCGCGGCGGTCGACGAGCATCTCGAACCCGGCCACGCCCAGCCAGCGCAGCCGCACACCGGCCGAGCCGGCGGGGCGTCGCCCGGGGGGCCCGGCCGCCGCGTGCGCCTCCGACAGCCCCGCGGTGGCCGCGACCCCGGACGTGGTGGCGGCGGCGAGTCCGGCGAGCACGGTGCGCCGGGTCCACGCGGAGCCCGATTTGTCTAGATCAACATCCATGCGGGCAGTATGCCGGGGCCGTGCAACCCACGATGGAGCGTGATCCCGCGGAAGGCGTGCGCCCTGCGGGCCCGGGTGACGGCGTACGGCTGCTCGCTCTACGAGTCCGGCGTCCACCGCGGTAGAGGCCGCGCGGGTTTGCGGAACCTCGCGACGTGCCGTGCGAGGTTCCCCGAACGCGGGCCGCCGGAAGGGCCGCGGGCCGCTGGAAGGACCGCGGCCGCCGGAAGGTTTGTGAAGACCCGCCGCCGGGGCACAGTGCGAGCCCACACACGCGGCGGAGCGGGAGAACCATGAGCTGGGCGCAGGTGGTCCGGGAACGGGCCCGCAGGACACTGGCCACGGCGGCCGACCGCAACGTGCCGCCGCCGTTCACGGCCGGCCCCGAGCTGGTGGACCCGGTGCCGCCCGTCGTCGTGGTGAACCACCAGCCGACCAGCTCCGACGTGCTGCCCCGGGGGGTTCGCACGGCGGGCGCCTGGGCGTGGCGGTTCATCCTGTTCGTCGTCGCGGCGTACCTGTTCCTGCGCCTGGTGGCGCTGCTCCGGGTGGTGATCATCCCGGTGCTGGTGGCGATCCTGCTCGCGGCGCTCTTCCAGCCGGCCAGCACGGCCCTGGTGCGGCGTGGCGTCAAGCGGTCGCTGGCGGCGGGGATCGTGCTGGTCGCTGCCCTGCTGCTGGTCTTCGGCGGGCTCGGCTTGATCGTAAGGACCTTCATCTCCCAGCTCGACACCCTGTCGGTGCAGGTCGGCGACGGCATCGACGAGGTGCAGGCCTGGCTGTCACGCGGTCCGCTGCACCTCACCGACGCTCAACTGAGCCAGTACGTGGTCCAGCTGCGGGAGGCGGCCACCGCGAATCAGGGGGCGGTGACCAGCGGGGCGCTGAGCACCGCCGCCACGTTGGGCGAGGTGATCACCGGATTCTTCCTCGTGCTGTTCACGCTCTACTTCTTCCTGCGCGACGGCGGGCAGATCTGGTCGTTCCTGTGCCGGCTGCTGCCCCGCGAGGCCCGGGTGCCGACCGCGCGGGCCGGGCACTACTCGTGGCACACCCTGGTGTCGTACGTGCACGCCACCGTGCTGGTCGCCTTCGTGGACGCGGCCGGCATCGGGATCGGCCTGGCCGTGCTGGGCGTGCCGCTGGCGGTGCCGCTGGCCGCCCTGGTGTTCCTCGGCGCGTTCATCCCGGTGATCGGCGCGGCCCTGACCGGCACGGTGGCGGTGCTGGTGGCCCTGGTCGCGAACGGGCCGGTGACGGCGCTGACGGTGCTGATCATCGTGATCGCGGTCCAGCAGCTGGAGGGCCACGTCCTGCAGCCGCTGATCATGGGCCGGGCGGTGGCGCTGCACCCGCTCGCGGTGATCCTGGCGATCGCCTGCGGGATCGTGGTGGCCGGCGTCGTGGGTGGACTGGTCGCGGTTCCGCTGCTCGCGGTGCTGAACACGGCGATCCGCTATCTGTTCGAGCACCCGTCGGGGGAGCCGACCCCGGACCGTGAGCCGCCGGGCACCGAGCCCGCCGACGACGAGCGGGCCGAGGCGCGGGAACGGGCCGAAGACGCCCGGCGCGCCGCCGACCCGTCGAATCCTCCGCCGCCCAGCACCTCGGTGGCGACCGTGGGCGCCGGAGGCGAGGTGTGATGTCCGGGCAAGCTGTTCGGCCGGCTCCGCCCTCGATCTCCGCCGGATCTAGTCGCCGGTCGTGCCGTCGAGCATCTCGCGCAGGATGTCCAGGTGGCCGTTGTGGCGGGCGGTCTCCTCGGTGAGGTGAAGGAGGATCCAGCGCAGGTCGACATGCAGACCGTCACGGATGGTTCGCTGGGCCTTCTTGTCCAGGCTGTTCCCGGCGACCAGTTCGCGGTAGCGGGCGCTCTGGCCGGCGTATTCGTCGAGCAACTGCGTGAGCGGGAAGTCGACGGCGATACGCATCTCGCGGTCGGGGTCCTCGTCGGTCCAGGGGCCCCGGTCCTCCTCGCCGAGGAAGACCATCTGGAACCAGTAGTACTCGACCCAGCGGAGATGGTTGATCACTCCGCTCATGGTCATCAGTGGTGAGCCCGGCAGGAGCGCCTTGCGGGCGTTCTCCGCGGAGACGCCGTCGCACTTGGCGCGGGCGGTGTCACGGGCGTAGTCGAGAAACGTGGTGAGCTGGGTGCGCTCGTCCCACGCGGGCGGTGTGTCGCTGATCCTTGTCATCGCGCGAAGCATTGCTGATCACCGTGACCGATGTCGAGGTATTTGACGGCGGGCACACCCTGCCCCACCCGGCTCCTCGTCCGGGCGGGGCGCTACCGCGATGCGGCGCCGGTGGGCGGGCCGGCATGGTTCGCCGGGCAGGCTCTAGCGCAGGGGGAGGGGCGCGGTCTCCGCCGGGGTTCGCGGGCCGTGGATGCGCCGGTCGGACTCGGCGATCCGCACGTCGTCGATGCTGGCCTCCCGGCGTGCCATCAGCCCCTGCTCGTCGAACTGCCACAGCTCGTTGCCGTAACTGCGCCACCACTGGCCGGCGCTGTCGCGGCACTCGTACTGGAAGCGCACGGCGATGCGGTCGCCCTCGAACGCCCACAGGGATTTGCGCAGGGCGTAGTCGTGCTCGCGCTCCCACTTGGCGGTCAGGAACTCCACGATCGCGTCCCGGCCGGTGAGGAAGACGTCGCGGTTCCGCCAGATCGAGTCCGGCGTGTAGGCGAGGGACACGCGCCGCGGGTCGCGGGTGTTCCAGGCGTCCTCGGCGGCCTGCACCTTGGCGGCCGCGGTGGTGGCGGTGAACGGTGGGCGCACGGTGGTTCCTCCGAACAGTGGGAGAACGAGTGTTCTCCGGTAGCGTAGAGAACCGTGGTTCTCTCCGTCAACGAAGCCCGCGACAAGGCCCTCGACGCCGCCGAACAGCTCTTCTACGCCCGCGGCATCCACGCCGTCGGCATGGACGACGTCCGGGCGCGCTCCGGGGTCTCGCTGAAACGCCTCTACGGGCTCTACCCCGGCAAGGACGCGCTGGTCGAAGCGGTCCTCGACCGCCGCGATCAGCGGTGGCGGGAGCGACTCACCGCGTACGTCGACAAGGCCGGCGATCCCCGGGCGCGGGTCCTCGCGGTGTTCGACTGGCTGGCGCTGTGGTTCGCCGAACCAGGCTTCCGCGGCTGCGCGTGGATCAACGCCTTCGGGGAGGCCGGCGCCACCTCACCGGCCGTGGCGGCGCAGACCCGGCTGCACAAGCAGCGGTTCGCCGCGCAGATCGCCGAGTGGAGCGCGGCCGCCGGCCAGCCCGCCGAGGTCGCCGAGCAGTTGTTCCTGCTGGCCGAGGGCGCCATGGTCACCGCCGGCATCCGCGCCACCGTGGCCCCGGCCCATGCCGCCCGGGCCGCCGCGGCCGCTCTGCTCCGGCAGGACTGAGACGCCCGGACCGGCGGTGCCGCCCGGGGGTTCGGCGGGACTGAGACGCCCGGACCGGCGGTGCCGCCCGGGGTTCGGCGGGACTGAGACGTCCGGACCGAGGGTGCCGCCCGGGGGGTCGGCTACGAGGCGCGGAAACGCAGCCCGTGCAGGGACGGCCGGCGCGTGACCGCGCGGAAGGCCGTCCGGGCGGGCCGGCTCAGGGCCGCGTCGCGGCGATCCTGTTCCTCGTGGCGGGCCAGGACGGCGCGGACATCGAGCAACCGGTCGGCCCGCAGCCGGATCACCTGGTCGTGGCCCCAGCGGGGGTCGGCACGCAGGCCGGCGAGCTGATCATCGACATCGCGCACGGTGATTCGCAGCGGGTTCGGCGCGGGATCGATGCGCCGGGTGAGGTAGTCGCGAACGGACCGGATCACCTGAACTCCTCTGTCATCGTGCGGCTCGGACCGGGGCGGCCATCGAAATCCGCCGGTCAGTGGGGCACGTTACACAAGTTGATCAAGTAAACCTACGGGGGGCGGTCATGAATATGTTGTCGGCGCCCGGCCGCTGTGGGAGCGTGGCCATCGCGCGTGGTCCCACCGTGAGCCGCCCGCACGTCCCGGTTCCGGAGGAGAGCGCGTGAGCAGCCGATGAGCATCGACATAACCGCACTTCGCGGGCATTTCCCCGCCCTGGGCCACGGTCTCGCCTTCTTCGACGGACCGGGCGGAACGCAGACCCCGCAGGCCGTGGCCGACGCGATCACCGCGACGATGACGGCGCCGCTCTCCATCCGGGGCTCGGTCAGCGTGGCCGAACGCAACGGCGAGCGTGCCGTCACCGAGTTCCGCGCGGCCTACGCCGATCTGCTCGGCGTGCCCGCCGAGGGGGTCGTCCACGGGCGCAGCGCCACCCAGCTCACCTACGACTTCTCCCGGCACCTGGCCAAGAGCTGGCGGCCCGGCGACGAGATCGTGGTCAGCCGGCTCGACCACGACAGCAACGTCCGTCCCTGGCTCCAGCAGGCCGCGCGTGCCGGCGTCACGGTCCGCTGGATCGACGTCGACGGCGAGACCGCGGAACTCGACCTGGACTCGTACGAGCGGGCGCTGTCGCACCGGACCCGGCTGGTCGCGGTCACCGCCGCCTCGAACGTGCTGGGCACCGTGCCGCCGGTCCGCCGGATCGCCGACCGGGCGCACGCCGTGGGCGCCCTGGTGTACGTGGACGGCGTGCACTTCGCGGCCCACCGCCTGGTGGACGTGGCCGAACTCGGCGCCGACCTGTTCGTGTGCTCGCCGTACAAATTCCTGGGGCCGCACTGCGGGGTACTAGCGGCGGCGCCGGAACTGCTCGAAACCCTCCGGCCGGACAAGCTCATCCCCTCGCCCGACACGGTGCCGGAGCGGTTCGAGTTCGGCACGCTGCCGTACGAGATGCTGGCCGGGGCCACCGCCGCCATCGACTTCCTCGCCGGCGTCGACCCGGGCGCGGGGTCCACCCGACGGGAGCGGCTCGCGCATTCGCTGGCGTCGGTGCACGCGCACGAGACGGCGCTGCGCGGGCGGGTCGAGGAGGGACTGCGCGGCCTGGGCGACGCGGTCACCCTGCATTCGCGGGCCGCCGACCGTACCCCGACGCTGTTGATGAGCCTGGCGGGCCGGGACGCCCGCGAGGCTCAGGTCCACCTGGCCGCCCGGGATGTGCTGGCGCCCGCCGGGTCGTTCTACGCGCACGAGGCGTTCGCGGCGCTGAAGCTGGAGGCCCCCGCCCTGCGAGTCGGGCTGGCGCCGTACAACACCGTCGACGAGGTGGACCGGCTCATCGCCGGCCTCGCCGAGTTCTGACACCCGGCGTGTGAGTCCCGGCCGGGTGGGGTCCCGGCCGGGACGGGTCGTGCGGGGGACGGCGCTGATCAGTACCCGTAGCGGCTCTTCAGGTGCCGCCACCAGTCGCGGAACATCCAGGCGTCGAACTCGGTGATCGACGCGGAACTGCCGGCGCGCATGATGAAGTTGCTGACGCCGGTCGGGGTCCAGTCGTAGAAGTCGTCCAGACCCCAGGTGTGGCCGATCTCGTGCAGCAGGATCGTCATGTTCGCCGCGTTGAGGTTGTTCATGAAGTACTCGCGGCCCATCCGCTGGCCCCAGTCGCCGCCGGCGCCGCCACCGAAGCCGTCGGTCAGCCACAGTGACTGGTCGTAATGGCGGGCGTAGCCGCCGGGACAGTGGGGGTACTGCCCGCTCTGATGGAAGAAGCGCCCGCACGGCACCGAGCACTGCGGAGCGTTCTCGCGGATGTCGTTGACGTAGATCGCCACGGACGTGTCGTTCCACTGCAGCTGGGACCGGTTGCGCACGGCCCAGCCGACGACCCGGACCGGCACGTCGCCGTACGGCCAGCCGTTGTGCCCGACCAGTTGGTCCATCCACTTCTTGTGCTGCCGCGCCAGGGCGGCGTGGATCTGGTCGCGCTGGGCGGCGGTCACGGTCGCCGACGAGTCCCAGCGGACGCAGTAGTTGATGTAGCCGCGGTTGGCCATGACCTGGTCCCAACCGTAGTTGCGGAACCCGTACAGATTGCCGTTGTTGTAGGTCTGCTCCTGGTGCTGCCAGACCTGTGCCAGCGGAGTGACCAGGTTGGCCGGCGGACTCCAGGTCGAGGGTGCGGCCTGTGCCGCGGCCGGGGCCAGGACGACGGCCAGCAGCGCGGCGATCAGTGTCACGAGCCGTTTCGTTCTCACGTACAACCTCCCGCTCTCTTTTCATCGACAGGGTGTCGATGTCTTGGGCAGTGTTTCGCCCGACGGGCCCCGATGATTTCGGTGCGCGTGATGCCGCCGGACGGGTTCCCGCGTCTGCGCCGGTGACGCGGTGCTCGTCGGCCACGCTGCCGTACGAAAACGTTTTCGGCAAGATGTTCACGGTGTTAAGAAATCGATCCATGTGAACATGGCGCCCTCCTTGAGGGCCCTCCCGATGGCGAGAGAAGGCGCCGCGGAAAGCGAAGAGGCTCTACCGATGTCGAAAGTCGCGATCCGGCTTCTACCACCGTGTGAGGAGGCCGACCGGGCTCCGGAAGGAAGTGCCCCATGACCCACACACCCCCCGCGGCTCACCGAGACGATCGGCCCGAGACGACAGCGCAGCGAACACCCGCGGCCCACGCCGCCACCGCCGCCTTCGTCGCGGGCACCGCCTTCCTGGCGCTGCTGGCGTTGATCCATGTGATCCGGCCCGACGTGTCGACGGCCCGGCAGACCACCAGCGAATACGCGGCCGGTGGTCTCGGCTGGCTGATGGTGCTGGCGTTCCTGCTGTCCGCCGCCGGTTACGGCGCGCTCGCCGTCGCTGTCATGGCCCGCCGGCCGCGGCGACTCGCGCGGGCCGGCGCGATCATCCTGCTGCTGGCGGCCGGCGGCACAGTCGTCGGCGCCGTCTTCGTCACCGACCCCGCCGGCACGCCGCCGGACGAGCTCTCCACCAGCGGCACCCTGCACGGCGTCGGCGCCGGACTCGCGCTCATGCTGCTGCCGGTCGCCGCCCTGCTGATCGGTCCCGGCCTGGCTCGCGACGGCGGCGCGCCCACCACCGGCGGGCGAGTGCTGCGGTGGACCGCGGGGCTGCCTCTGGCCGCGCTGATCGTGTTCCTGGCCGCGCGGACCGTCCCGGTCGGCTGGTCCGAACGGGTCCTCGTCGTCGCCTACGCCGCCTGGCAGATCATCGTGGCCCGCGTCCTGACGCACCGGACGGTACGGTGACGACGACGTGGGAGACCCGCTCGAAAGAATATCCGTCCGCCGATGTCGAGAACACCGCGCCGGTTTCTACCTGACGGTGAGAACGTCCGAGAACGGGCACCGGAAATTGAGGAGCACCACGTGAAGTACATGCTGTTGATGCAGTTCAGCGCGGCGATGGACGACTTCCCGCCGATCAGCGGCTGGACGCCGGAGGAGATTCAGGCGCACATCGGCTTCATGATCGAGACCAACGGCAAGCTCGCCGCGGACGGGGAACTCGTCGACGCCCAGGGGCTGGCCGCGCCGGAGCAGGCGAAGATCGTCCGTGCGGGCGCGGGCGGGGCGCCGGTAGTCACCGAGGGGCCGTTCCCGGAGACGAAGGAGTTCCTCGCCGGATACTGGATCGTCGACTGTGACACTCCCGAGCGGGCGGTGGAGCTCGCCGCGTACGTCTCGACCGCCCCCGGCCCCGGCGGGGCCCCGCTGAACATGCCGATCGAGGTGCGCCCGATCATGTCGGCGCCGCCCGAGGATCTGTGACGTCTGAATACTTCTGACCGGCTCGCCGACGACCTGCTGCGCGAACTCGTGCCGCAGGTCGTCGGCGTGCTCACCCGCCGGTTCGGCGACTTCGCGGCGGCCGAGGACGCCGTGCAGGAGGCGCTGCTGGCCGCCACCACGCAGTGGCCGGCCCAGGGCCGGCCGGACAACCCCCGCGGCTGGCTGATCCAGACCGCCCACCGCCGGATGATCGAACACGTACGCAGCGAGCAGGCCCGCCGCCGGCGCGAGGAACTCGCCGCCCGGCTGTCGGCGCCGCCGACCGATCTCGACGCCCCCGTCGAGCGAGAGGACACGCTGGTCCTGCTGTTCCTGTGCTGCCACCCGGTGCTGTCGACCGTCTCGGCCATCGCGCTGAGCCTGCGGGCGGTCGGCGGCCTCACCACCGCCGAGATCGCTCGGGCCTTCCTGGTTCCCGAGCCCACTATGGCGCAACGGATCAGCCGGGCCAAGCAGAGCATCAAGGCCGCCGGAAGCACGTTCCGGATGCCGGACGAGCACGACCGGCCGCGCCGGCTCGCCGCCGTGCTGCACGTCCTCTACCTTATCTTCAGCGAGGGGCACACCAGCAGCGCCGGGCCGCGGCTGCGCCGGATCGAACTGTCGGCGGAGGCCGTCCGGCTGACCCGGGCCGTGCACGCGCTGCTGCCCGGCGACAGCGAGGTCACCGGGCTGCTCGCGCTGATGCTGCTCACCGACGCCCGCAGTTCGGCCCGTACCGGCCCCACCGGCGAGTTGATCTCGCTGGCCGACCAGGACCGCGGCCGCTGGGACGCCGGCGCCATCGCCGAGGGCATCGCGCTGATCACCCACGCGCTTCCCCGTGGGCCGGTCGGGCCGTACCAGATCCAGGCGGCGATCGCCGCGTTGCACGACGAGGCGCCGACCGCCGGGGAAACCGACTGGCCGCAGATCCTCGCCCTATACGAGGTGCTGGAACGGCTGTCGGCCAACCCGGTGGTCGCGCTCAACCGTGCCGTCGCGGTCGCCATGGTGCACGGCCCGCACGCCGGCCTCGACGCCCTCGCGGTGCTCGACGGCGACCCGCGCCTGGCCCGCCACCACCGGCTGCACGCGGCCCGAGCGCACCTGTGCGAGATGGCCGGCGACCGGCGGGCCGCCGCCGAGCACTACCGTGCCGCGGCGAGCCGCACCACGAGTCTTCCCGAGCAGCGCTACCTGGCTCTGCGGGCGGCCCGGCTCGGCGGCGACGGCCAAGGGCAGTAGTCTCCCCGGCCGGGTTCGCGCGGCGAATGTCTCCAGGGGTTCCCTCCACCACGGGCCCGCGGTGCGTCATACCTACCGAGGAGGCAGGGTGTTCGAGGTGGATGAGACGGCACGGCGAAGGTTCGAGTCCTTCGCGCGTGCCGAGACCGACGGGTTGCTGAGAGCGGCCTATCTTCTGACCGGCGATCGGCATCATGCGGAGGACCTGGTGCAGACGGCTCTCGCGGAGGTGGCGACGCGCTGGCGGAAGGTCGACGACCCGGCGGCGTACGCCCGGCGTGTCCTCTACACCCAGGCGGTGAGCTGGTGGCGCCGGCGCCGCAGCCGGGTCGTCGAGAGCCTCACCGCCGAGCTGCCGGAACGGCAGGTCCCCGCGTTCGGCGAGCCGGAACTGAGCATGACCCTGCGGGAGGCGCTGGGCCGGCTGACGCCGAAACAGCGCGCGGTGCTCATCCTGCGCTTCTACGAGGACCTCAGCGAGACGCAGACCGCGGCCCGGCTCGGCTGCCGGCTCGGGACGGTGAAGAGCCAGACCCGGCACGCGCTTCGCCGGCTGCGCCAGGTGGCCCCCGAACTCGCCTCGTTCGCGGACCCGGTCCGCCCCGCATCCGATCGGCCGGCCGGCATGGAGGTGACGTCATGAACGTGCGAGACGATCTGCGACACGGTCTGCGGGCGCTCGCCCGGCAGGCCCCCGCGGCAGCGGTCCCGGACGACTTCTTCGACCGGGCCCGCGCCCGTGCCCGGCAGCGCCGGGCCGTCCGGGCGTCGGCGGGATTCGTGCTGGTGCTGACGCTGGCACTCGGCCTCGGGCTGTCCCGGCCTGGCCACGTCGACAGCGCCGGCCAGCCGGAGGCGCCCGCCGCCGGCCTGCCCAGCGAGCTTCACCTGCCCCCGCTGTGGGCTGCCTCGGCCGAGTCGTCCCCGCCCGGGCGAACCGCGATGATCTTCGGGGGTGACGCCACCGCCGACGCGTGGAACGAGGGACGGTTCGCCGCCGTCGCCGCGGACGGCGATCGCTACCGCGTCTTCCGGGACTTCGTGTTCACGGCGCCCGGCTCGGAGGCGCTCCTCTCGCCGGACGGCGAGTCGATCGCCCGCCACCGGGCCGTCCGGTCGCTGACCCGGCCGGGATCCGCCGTCGAGCTGCCCGGTGACGTGCGGGCGTTCTCGCCGGACGGTTCTCTCGTGGTGTACGAGACCGGCGAGGGCACGACCACCCTGAACGGCCGGGACCACTACGGGAGCCGTGTCGAGGTCTACGACCTGGCCCGCCGCAGCGTCATCGCCGCTGTCGACAACAGCGACCTCCCGCTGTTCGCGGGCCTCGCCGTGTCGGTCTCGGCCGACAACACCCGCCTGGCCCTGCACCTCGGCGACGAACTGCGGCTCTACCGGCTCGACGCGGCCACGCCGGCGGCGTACGCGACGGTGCCGCTGAACCGTGAGCTCCTGGCCGGGTCGGGCTCGTGGCTGCCGGACGGGAGTTCCCTGGTCACGGCCCGGCGCGACAGCGACGGCGGCCCCTGGCGGCTGATCCGCCGCGACGCGCTGACCGGCCGGGAGACCTCCGTCTGGGCGGAGCTCGAAGCCACCGAGGCGCGGCACCTGCGTGTGCTCGGCTGGCGTGCGGACGGCGCCGCGGTCGCCACCGCCAAACTCGCCGCGCCGGACGCCGCGCCCGAGTTCAAGGCCGGCGCGGAAGCCGGCATGTTCCAGGAGGACGGCACCGGGCGGGTACGGCTGCTCGCGATCCCGGCGGGGGCGGGCACGCCCGAGGTGTTGTTGGAGACACCCCTCGGGGTGAGCGATCTCGACGTCGCGGCGCAGATCGCCGCCGCGGGGGTGACCCGCGCCTCGGCCAGGCCCGACTACGGACCGCTCCCTCCGGCGTTGCTGTTGGTCGCCGCGGTCCTGGTGGCGATCGGCGGTGGCGTGCTGACGTGGATCGTGCGGCGCAGGATCGTCCGGCGGGCCCGGGAGAACCCCGGCTCGCGTTGACCGGGTAGACAGGTCGTCGTGACAGACGGATCTTCGATCAGCCGGGCCGGGCGCAGCCTGGCCATCGCCACGCTGGCTTCGCGGATCGCGGGTTTCGTCCGCATCCTGGTGCTCGCCGCCGCGTTGGGGCTGGGCACCAGGCTGCTCGACACCTACAACATCGCGAACACCCTGCCGAACGCCGTCTACGAGCTGATCGTCGGCGGGACGATGGCCAGCATCGTGGTGCCGCTGCTGACCCGGGCGGCGCTGCGCGAACCCGACGGCGGGGTGCTGTACGCGCAACGGCTGCTCACCCTGATCGTCTACATCCTCAGCGCCCTCACCCTGGTCGCGATCGCCGCCGCGCCGCTGCTGATCGACCTGTACGCGCCCGGTTTCACCACCGATCAGCGCGAACTGGCGATCGTGTTCAGCCGGTACTTCCTGCCGCAGATCCTGTTCTACGGCATCAGCGCCACCGCGGCCGCGGTCCTGAACATCCGCGGGCACTTCGGCGCGCCGGCCTGGGCGCCGCTGTGCAACAGCGTCATCGTCATCGCGGTCGGCCTGGCCTACGCGGCCGTCGGCGGCAGCACCACGACCACCCTGGAAACGGGCCACCTGCTGCTGCTGTCGCTGGGCACCACGGCCGGGGTGCTGGCTCAGATGGTGCTGGTGGTGTGGGCTCTGCGCCGGGCCGGGTTCCCGGTCCGGCTGCGCCTGGACCCCCGGGGCATCGGGATCCGGCGGATCGGCGAGCTCGGCGCCTGGGTGCTGCTGTCGGTCGTCGCCACCCAGATCCTGGTCGCCGCGGCGACCAGGGCGGCATCGTGGAGCGGGCTCGGCGGCATCACCGCCTACCAGTACGCCAACGCGATCTTCCACGTCCCGTTCGCGGTCGTCGCCGTCTCGGTCATGACGGCGATGCTGCCGCGGCTGAGCCAGTACGCGGCCCGCGGTGAACAGCAGCGGGTCGTCACCGGGCTGTCGCGGGCGGTCCGCACCGCGCTGGTCGTCATGGCGCCGATCGCGACCGCGTTCATCCTGCTCGGCCCGCGGATCGCGACCGTGCTGTTCGACCACGGCAACAGCAGCGCCGCGACGGTACGGGTGCTCGGCCTGGTCCTGGCGGCCTACGGGCTGACGCTGGTGCCGTTCACCAGCTACATGATCCTGCAGCGAGGGCTGTACGCCCTCCAGGACACCAGGACGTCCGCGCTGATCACCGCGGTCGTCGCCGGTGTCGGCGTGGCGGGATGCGCCGTGGCGGGGTGGCTGCTGCAGCCCGGGGACATCGTCATCGGCATCCCCGTCGCCTACGCCGTGGCCTACACCACCGGGCTGAGCCTGACCGCCGTGGTGCTGCGCCGGCGGCTCGGGTACATCGACGGCAAGCGCTTGATCCGTACCCACATCAGGGTGTTCGCCGCCGCGCTCAGCGGCGCGGTGTGCGCGGGCCTGGCCGTCTGGGCGCTGGCGCCGGCGGTGGACGCGTCGGCCTGGGCGGGCGCGCTGGTCACCGGGGTCGCCGCCGGGTTCGCCGGCGCCGCCGGATATCTCGGCGCGGGGCGGCTGCTGCGGCTGGCCGAGTTGCGGCATCTGCTGAACGCGGCGCTGCCCGGCGTGCGCACCTGGTAGGGCGGCGTCACGCCTCCCACATGGCGGCCGAGGCAGGTGGCTCGAACTCCTCGAACACCAGCAGGGTCCGCGTGTTCACCACCTCCGGCATCCCCTGAATCCGGTCCAGGACCAGGCGGCGCAGGTCGGTGTTGTCCCTGGCCCGGACCAGCAGGATGACGTCGAACTCGCCGCCGACGAGCGCGATGTGCACCACTCCGGGCAGCTTGCGCAGCCGTTCGCCGACCTCCCGCCACTCCGCCTGGCGCAGGTTCACCGTGACGTACGCCGAGGTGCCCATCCCGGCGGCGACGTGGTCGACGTCGGCGCGGAACCCTTTGATCACATTCGTCTCGCGCAGCCGCTGGACGCGGGCGTAGGCATTGGCCCGGGAGATGTGCAGCGTCTCGGCGAGCTGGCGGATCGGCATCCGCCCGTCGCGGCTGAGTTCGGCCAGGATCCGCCGGTCGATGTCGTCGAGTGCGTCGGCCACCTGTCTTCAACTCCCTGCCCGAACGCCCGTTCAGTTGGACGTCTGGCATCGTACCGGTGCCCGGCGGAGCCGATCTTCTCGTTCTGCGCCAAGGATCTGGAACATCAGTAACTGAGGTCACACCATTGCCGCATGACATCTGACCCCCGCCGGCTGTTGCCGTCCGCGGATCCGGTCAGCCTCATCGACCCACAAGGCCGGTCGGCTGACAGCCCCTCGTACGCCGTCCCGGACGACGCGACCCTGCTCCGGGCGCTCGGATCGCTGATCACCGCCCGCCGTCTCAACGACCAGGCGTACGCCCTGGTCCGGCAGGGCCGGCTGGCGGTCTACCCGTCGTCACACGGGCAGGAGGCGTGCCAGGTCGCGGCGGCGCAGGTGCTCGCCGCCGACGACTGGCTGTTCCCCACCTACCGCGACACGGTCGCCGCGGTCGGCAAGGGCGTCGACCCGGTGGAGGCGCTGAGCCTGCTCAAGGGCGACTGGCACTGCGGCTACGACCCGTACGAGCACCGGGTGGCCCCGCACGCGACGCCGCTGGCGACCCAGCTCCCGCACGCGGTCGGGGTGGCGCACGCGGCCCGGATGCGCGGCGAGCCGACCGTCGTCATGGCGATGTGCGGCGACGGCGGCACCAGCGAGGGCGACTTCCACGAGGCGCTGAACTTCGCCGCCGT
This sequence comes from Actinoplanes sandaracinus, assembly GCF_030009775.1. GTDB lineage: Bacteria > Actinomycetota > Actinomycetes > Mycobacteriales > Micromonosporaceae > Actinoplanes > Actinoplanes sandaracinus. The sequence goes on from NZ_JASCTH010000010.1 coordinate 195,613, forward strand.
GTTCCGCGCCCCGGTGGTGTTCTTCGTGCAGAACAACGAGTACGCGATCAGCGTCCCCCTCGCACGGCAGAGCGCGGCGCCGTCGCTGGCGCACAAGGGCATCGGCTACGGCATCGCGGGGGAACGCGTCGACGGCAACGACATGGCCGCGCTGCTCGCCGTGCTGGGCGCCGCGGTCGCCCGGGCGCGGGCCGGGGAGGGGCCGCAGCTGATCGAGGCCCACACCTATCGCATGCAGGCGCACACCAACGCCGACGACGCGACCCGTTACCGCGACGACGCCGAGGTCGCGGCCTGGGTGCGGCGCGACCCGATCACCCGGCTGGAGACCCACCTGCGCGACCGGGGGCTGCTCACCGACGAGGTCCACGCCCGGTTCACGGCGGAGGCCGAGCGGGTGGCCACACACCTGCGCGACGGCCTCAACCAGGACGTCACCCCCGACCCCGACGACCTTTTCGCGTACGTCTACGCGAGTCCCACCCCGCAACTGCGGGAGCAGGCGGCGCTGGTGGCCGACGAGCTGAGCCGAGAGGGAGCGCACTGATGACGGTTCTGGCCTCACCCGTACCGAAGACCGAAGTCCGCACCCTGTCTATGGCGCAGGCGCTCAACCAGGCGCTGCGTGACGCGATGGCCGCCGATCCGGCCGTGGTGCTGTTCGGCGAGGACGTCGGGGCGCTCGGCGGGGTCTTCCGGATCACCGACGGGCTGACCGCCGAGTTCGGCGAGGCCCGGTGTTTCGACACGCCGCTGGCCGAGTCGGGGATCGTGGGCATGGCCGTCGGGATGGCGATGAACGGCATGCGCCCGGTGGTGGAGATGCAGTTCGACGCGTTCGCCTACCCGGCGTTCGAGCAGATCGTCAGCCACGTCGCGAAGATGCGCAACCGCACCCGTGGCCGGGTGGCGCTGCCGATGGTGATCCGGGTGCCGTACGCCGGTGGGATCGGCGGGGTCGAGCATCACTGCGACTCCTCGGAGGCCTACTACGCGCACACGCCCGGCCTGCACGTGGTGGCGCCGGCGACTCCGGCCGACGCCTACGCCCTGCTGCGGGAGGCGATCTCCGCCCCCGACCCGGTCGTCTTCCTGGAGCCGAAGAAGCTGTACTGGAGCAAGCAGGAGGTCCAGCTGCCGGTGCGGGAGCCCGGCATCGGCACGGCGGTGGTGCGGCGTGAGGGCACCGACGCGACCCTGATCGCGTACGGGCCGTCGGTGCCGGTGGCGCTGGAGGCCGCCGAGATCGCCGCCCGGGAGGGCCGCAGCCTGCAGGTGGTCGACCTGCGCTCGATCGTGCCGTTCGACGACGAGACGGTGTGCGCCGCGGTCCGGTCGACCGGCCGGGCGGTGGTGGTGGCCGAGGCGGCCGGGTTCGCCAGCGTGTCGTCGGAGATCGTCGCCCGGGTCACCGAGCGATGCTTCACCGCCCTGGCCGCGCCGATCCGCCGGGTGACCGGGTTCGACATCCCGTACCCGCCGCCGAAGCTGGAGCACTTCCAGCTTCCGGGCGTGGACCGGGTGCTCGACGCCGTCGACGATCTTCAGTGGGAGCAGTGATGTCGGCTCAGACGTTCCGCCTGCCCGACCTCGGTGAGGGGCTCACCGAGGCGGAGATCGTGCAGTGGCTCGTGGCCGAGGGCGACGAGGTGGCCGTGGACCAGAGCATCGCCGAGGTCGAGACCGCGAAGTCGGTGGTCGAGGTGCCGTCGCCGTACGCGGGCCGGGTCGCGACCCTGCACGCGCCGGCCGGCGCCGTCCTCGCGGTGGGTGAGCCGCTGATCACCGTCGAGGCGCCGCAGCCGGCCGCCGCGGCCTATCGCGAGGAGGAGAAGGCCGGATCCGGCAACGTGCTCATCGGGTACGGCACGTCCGGCGGCCCGTCCACCACTCGCCGCCGCCGGCCGCGGGCCCGCACCGGCACGCCCGCGCATCCGGGCGCCGGGCCGCAGCGGGTGCCGTCGGTGATCTCGCCGCTGGTGCGCAACCTGGCTCGCGGCAACGGCATCGACCTGCGGACCGTGGAGGGGACCGGCCGTGGTGGGGTGATCACCCGGGCGGACGTCGAGCGTGCGGTGGCGCGCCTGGCCACCCCGGAGCCGGTCGCGCCGGCGAGTCCGGCCTCCGCCGAGGGGGAGCGGCGCACCCCGCTCTCCGGGTTCCGTAAGGCGGCGGCGACCGCGCTGTCCCGCAGCCGGGCCGAGATCCCCGAGGCGACCGTGTGGGTCGACGTGGACGCGACGAACCTGTGGCGGCTGCGCGAGAGCAACCCCGGCGGCCCCGGGCTGCTCGCCTACATCGCCCGGTTCACCGTGGCCGGGCTGCGCGACTACCCGGTGCTCAACGCCCGGTTCGACGCCGAGCGCCAGGAGATCGTGGAATTCGACCGGATCAACCTCGGCATCGCGGTGCAGGGCGACCGTGGCCTGGTGGTCCCGGCGGTGATCGGCGCCGAGGCGATGACGACCGCGCGGCTCGGCGAGGAGATCCGCCGGCTCACCGCCACCGCCCGCGAAGGGCGGGCCACCGCACAGGAGTTGTCGGCGGGAACGTTCACCCTCAACAACTACGGCGGGTTCGGCGTCGACGGCAGCGCCGCGATCATCAACCATCCACAGGTCGCGATCCTGGGGTTCGGACGGATCCTGGACCGGCCGTGGGTGGTCGACGGCCAGGTGTGCGTCCGTAAGATCACGCAGATGAGCTTCGTGTTCGATCACCGCGTGTGCGACGGCGGTGTGGCGGCCGGTTTCATGCGCGGCGTGGCCGACGCGATCGAGAACCCGGCCTCGGCCATCGCCCGGCTGTGACGGCCGGAACCATGGCGGCTTCCCCGAGAGGCGCCGGATGATCTCGCCGGTGCTCCTCGGGGACGACGCGGCGGGCGGCCCGGCGCACGATGTGGCGCTCGGGCCGCTGCTGCTGCGGCAGGGCCTCGGCGAGGCCCGCGACATCCTGCGGATCTACTCGCCGGAGCCGACCGCCGCGTTCAGCCGCCGCGACACCCTGCGCCCCGGCCACGAACGGGCCGCCGCCGCCGTCCGCCGCTTCGGGTTCGTCCCGGTCGTGCGACCGCAGGGCGGCAGCCTCGCCGCCTACCATCGCGGCAGCGTGGTCGTCGACCACGTCCATCGGGCCGAGCAGCGGTCGCCCGACCCGGTGGAGCGGTTCCAGCGGTTCGCCGCCCTGCACGCCGAGCTGCTGTCGCGGCTCGGCGCCGACGCGCGGATCGGCCCGGTCCCCGGTGAGTACTGTCCCGGCGAGTACAGCATCAACGCGGGCGGGATGAAGATCGTCGGGTCCGCGCAGCGGGTGACCCGGGACGGCTGGCTGTTCAGCACCGTCATCCAGGTCACCGGCGCCGCCCGCCTGCGCGAGGCGCTGACGGCCGCCTACCGTGAGCTCGGCTACGACTTCGAGTCGGCCACCGTGGGCGCCCTCGAGGACGTCGTGCCCGGTGTGACGGTGTCGGCGGTCACCGCGGCGGTGCGGGCCGCCTACGGCCTGTCCGGACCCGCGGTGAGCCTGCCGGCGGCGCTGCGCGCGACGATCGGCTGAGGCGGGTCAGCGGTTGAAGACGGTGACCTCGATGGCGTAGTGGTCGGCCCGGTACAGGTTGTCGGAGTACTCGACGGTCGCGCCGGTGCCGTCGAACGAGGTCCGCTGCATGCTGATCAGCGGCGTGTGCGGGCCGATGTCGAGCAGCCGGGCCTGGGCCGGTGTCGCGGCCTTGGCGGTGATCCGCTGCTTGGCCACGGCGGGCCGCCCGTTCCACTCGCCCATCAGCCGGTACAGGCTGCGGGTGGCCAGCGCGTCGGCGTTCAGGTCGGCGAAGCGCGGCGGCAGCCAGTTGCGCAGCACGGCCAGCGGGACGCCGTCGGCGAGGCGCAGCCGTTCGCAGTGCACCAGCCGTTCGGTGGCCGGCAGCCCGAGCATGCGGGCGGCGTGCCGGTCCACGCACTCGCGGTCGAAGCGCAGCAGCCGGGTCTGCGGCTGCCGGCCGGCGGCGGCCAGGTCGTCGAAGAGGCTGGTCAGGGCGACCCGCCGGCGCACCTGCACGTCGGTGACATGCGTGCCGACCCCGCGTTTGCGGGTGAGCAGTCCCTTGCTGACGAGTTCCTCGACGGCCTGGCGGACGGTGGGCCGGGAGATGTCGAGGGCGGCGGCCAGTTCGACCTCGGTGGGCAGGCGCTCACCGGGGACGAGCTCGCCGCGATCGATCGCCTCCTCGAGGCGGCGGCCGATCTGGAAGTAGATCGGAACAGGGCTGGTGCGGTCGATCTCCAGGGGCGGCATGGGCATCGGAAAACACCTCGCTCGCGTGAGCCTTCCTCGGTGCGTGACCCTGAGGTCACCGGGCCGGGTGGCCGGCGGGGCGTCCGCGATCACCGGTTCGAGGAAGATTCATTGACAATCGCGGAAGTTTGTCAGTGCCTTGAGAACAATGTCAATACAAACTCTTGACGTGATCGACATCGCGGCAGAGGCTGCTCCCACGCCCAGCGGAAACCTGGGCGACATGTTGCCGTAACGCCTTTGGAGGTGGGATGCCGGACTTCGAAGTCGTCACCATGGGACGAGTCGGTGTCGACATCTATCCCCTGCAGACCGGGGTCGGCCTCGAGGACGTCACCTCGTTCGGCAAGTTCCTCGGCGGCAGCGCGACGAACGTCGCGGTCGCCGCGGCCCGGCACGGTCGCCGGACGGCGGTGATCACCCGGGTCGGCGAGGACCCCTTCGGCCGGTACGTGCGCCGCACCCTCACCGAACTCGGCGTCGACGACCGGTTCGTGTCCGCGGTGCCCGGCCTGCCGACCCCGGTCACGTTCTGTGAGATCTTCCCGCCGGACGACTTCCCGCTCTACTTCTACCGGCTGCCCACCGCCCCCGACCTGATGATCGACGGCGCCGAGTTGGACCTGGACGCCGTCACCACGGCCGGCGTCTTCTGGTGCACGGTCACCGGCCTGTCCCAGGACCCCAGCCGGACCGCCCACCACACCGCCTGGCAGGCGCGCGGACGCCGCCCGCTGACCGTGCTGGACCTCGACTACCGGCCGATGTTCTGGGCGTCCGAGCAGGCCGCCCACGATGCCGTCCAGCAGGCGTTGCCGAAGGTCACGGTCGCTGTCGGCAACCTCACCGAGTGCCGGGTCGCGGTCGGCGAGGACGACCCGGACCGGGCCGCCGGCGCATTGCTCGACGCCGGTGTCTCGCTGGCCGTCGTCAAACTCGGCCCCGAGGGCGTCCTGGCCAGGACCAGAGACACCGAGGTCCGGGTGCCGCCGGCGCAGGTCGACGTGGTCAACGGGCTCGGCGCCGGGGACGGCTTCGGTGGCGCCCTCTGCCACGGCCTGCTGGAGGGCTGGCCGCTGGAACGGATCATCCGTTTCGCCAACGCGGCCGGAGCGATCGTCGCCGGCCGTCTCGAATGCTCGACCGCGATGCCCACGACCGGCGAGGTCGAGCGGGTACTGGAGGCCGGACGTGTCTGATCAGGACTTCGCCGCACTGCGCGGCCTGCGTGCCACCCGTCCGGAGGCGGTCGCCGAGGCGGCCGCCCGCCGGGTCCGGCGGCCGCTGCTGCCCGACGCCGGAGGGCGGCTGATGCTCGTCGCCGCCGATCATCCGGCACGCGGCGCGCTCGGCGTCCGCGGCGACGGCGGCGCGATGGCCGACCGTTACGAGTTGCTGCGCCGGCTGCGTACCGCGCTGCGCCGCCCGGGTGTCGACGGGGTGCTCGGCACCGCCGACGTCCTGGAGGACCTGCTGCTGCTGGGCGAGCTCGACGGCAAGATCGCCATCGGTTCGATGAACCGCGGGGGCCTGCAGGGCGCGGTGTTCGAGCTGGACGACCGGTTCACCGGATACGACGCGGCGGCCGTCGCGCGGATGCGGTTCGACGGCGGCAAGATGCTGGTGCGGATCGACCCGGACGACCCGGCCAGCGTCCGCACCCTGGAAGCGAGCGCGCGGGCGGTCGACGACCTCGCCGCGCACGGGCTGATCGCGCTGGTCGAGCCGTTCCTGTCGACCCGTGGCGACGGCGGTTCGGTGGTCAACGACCTGAGCCCGCAGGCGGTGGCCCGGTCGGTGGCGATCGCCGCCGGACTGGGCGGGACGAGCGCGTACACCTGGCTGAAGTTGCCGGTGGTCGCGGACATGGAGGCGGTCATGGCGGCCACCACGATGCCGGCGCTGTTGCTGGGCGGGGATCCGTCGGGCAGCCCGGAGGAGACGTACGCGTCGTGGGGCCGGGCTCTGGCCGCGCCGGGCGTGCGGGGCCTGATGGTCGGCCGGGCGCTGCTCTATCCGCCGGACGGCGACGTGGTCGCGGCGGTCGACGCCGCGGTGCGGCTGGTGCGGGCGGGGGTGGCGGCGTGATCCGGCTGGACGTGACCCCGGAGTCGGCGGGCTGGGGCTTCAGCGGCCTGCGGGTCGTGGTGCTGGCGGCGGGGGAGGAGTACCACTGCTCCACCGGCGGCGACGAGGTCGTGGTGGTGCCGCTGGCCGGGTCGGTCACGGTCACCGCCGACGGCGAGAAGGCGGTGCTCACCGGCCGGGCGAGCGTCTTCGACGGTCCCACCGACGTCGCCTATGTGCCGATCGAGGCCGCTCTCACGCTGCGCAGCGACGCCGGCGGCCGGTTCGCGCTGGCCACCGCACGCGCCGGGAGGCGGCTGCCGTTCCGGTACGTCCCGGTCGCCGAGCAGCGGATCGAGATGCGCGGCGCCGGGAACTGCTCGCGGCAGGTCAACAACTTCGCCACCACCGACGTGCTCGACGCCGACCGGATCATCGCCTGCGAGGTGCTCACCCCGGGCGGCAACTGGTCGTCGTACCCGCCGCACAAGCACGACGAGCTGGAGGAGATCTACTACTTCGAGGTCGACGGCGGCGGTCCCGCCTATCAGCGGGCCGACGGCGTGCACGAGGTGCGCAGCGGTGACGTCGTGCTGATCCCGGACGGCTGGCACGGGCCGTCGATGGCCGCGCCCGGCTACCACCTCTACTACCTCAACGTGATGGCCGGGCCGGGGGAGCGGGCCTGGGTGATCGAGGACGAACCGGAACACGCCTGGGTGCGCGACACCTGGACGGACCAGGAGATCGACCCGCGGCTGCCGTTCGGTCCGGGGAAGGGGCGGCAATCATGAGACTGACCGTGGGGCAGGCCGTCGTGCGGTTCCTGGCGGCGCAGCGCACCGAGCGGGACGGGACCGAGCACCGGCTGATCGAGGGCTGGTTCGGCATCTTCGGTCACGGCAACGTCGCTGGGCTGGGTCAGGCGCTGCTGGAGGCGGAGCTGACCGACCCGCACGCGGCCCCCTTCCGGCAGGCCCGCAACGAGCAGGGCATGGTGCACGCGGCCGCCGGCTTCGCCCGGATGCGCAACCGGATGTCGACGCTGGCCTGCACCACCTCGATCGGGCCCGGCGCGACGAACATGGTCACCGGCGCGGCGCTGGCCACCGTCAACCGGCTGCCGGTCCTGCTGCTGCCCGGCGACGTCTTCGCCACCCGGGTCGCGAACCCGGTGCTGCAGGAGCTGGAGGACCCGCGCGGTTTCGACATCAGCGTCAACGACACGCTGCGGCCGGTGTCACGCTTCTTCGACCGGATCTGGCGGCCGCAGCAACTGCCGTCGGCGCTGCTCGGCGCGATGCGGGTGCTGACCGACCCGGCGGAGACCGGCGCGGTCACCCTGGCCCTGCCGCAGGACGTGCAGGCCGAGGCGTACGACTTCCCGGAGGCGCTGTTCCGCCCGCGGGTCTGGCACGTGCCCCGGCCCCTGCCGGAGCCCGGCGCCCTGGCCCGCGCCGTCGCGCTGATCGCGAGCGCCGAACGACCGCTGATCGTCGCCGGCGGCGGAGTGATCTACTCGGAGGCGACCGAGGCGTTGCGGGCGTTCGCCGAGGCGACCGGCATTCCGGTCGCCGAGACCCAGGCGGGCAAGGGCGCGATGGTGTACGACCACCCGCTCAGCCTCGGCGCGGTCGGGGCCACCGGCACCGTGGCGGCCAACGAGTTCGCCCGCGAGGCCGACGTGGTGATCGGCATCGGCACCCGCTGGAGCGACTTCACCACCGCGTCCCGCAGCGCCTTCGCCGACCCGCGGGTGCGCTTCGTCAACGTGAACATCGCCGCGTTCGACGCCGCCAAGCACTCCGGCGAGGCGGTGGTGGCCGACGCCCGCGCGGCTCTGGAAGCACTGACCACGCGACTCGACGGTTTCCGGACGAGCGCCGGATACCAGGAGCGGGCGGCCCGGATGGCGGCCGACTGGGACGCCGTCGTCGAACGCGCCTACCACCTGGGCAGCACGCCGCTGCCCGCGCAGACCGAGGTGATCGGCGCCGTCAACGACGCCGCCGGCCCGCGTGACGTGGTCGTCTGCGCCGCCGGTTCGATGCCCGGCGACCTGCACAAACTGTGGCGCACCCGGGACCCGAAGGGTTACCACGTCGAGTACGGCTTCTCCTGCATGGGCTACGAGATCGCTGGTGGGCTGGGCGTGAAACTCGCCGCCCCGGACCGCGAGGTCTTCGTCCTGGTCGGCGACGGCTCCTACCTGATGATGGCCCAGGAACTGGTCACCGCCGTGCAGGAGGGCGTGAAACTGATCGTGGTCCTGGTCCAGAACCACGGTTACGCCTCCATCGGCCGGCTCTCCGCCTCGGTCGGCGCCCAGCGGTTCGGCACCGCCTACCGCTACCGCGACGACAACGGGCGCCTGGGCGGTGACACCCTCCCCGTCGACCTGGCCGCCAACGCCGCCAGCCTCGGCGCGTCGGTGCTGCGCGCCACCACCGTCGCCGAGTTGCGCGACGCGCTGGCGCGGGCGCGGGAGGCCGGCGGCGTCACGGTCGTCCACGTCGACGCCGACCCCCTGGTCGACGCCCCGTCCAGTGACTCGTGGTGGGACGTCCCGGTCGCCGAGACGTCGTCGCTGGAGACGGTGCGGACGGCACACACGGCATACGTCAACGGCAAGCGCGGACAGCGCGACTACCTGTGAGGAGACGATCTTTCATGACCGGCTTCGCGGATCGCATCGGCGGCGCCCCGATCTCCTGGGGTGTCTGCGAGGCGCCCGGCTGGGGGCACGAGCTGCCCGCCGACCGGGTGCTCGCCGAGATGAGCGGGCTCGGGCTGCGTGCCACCGAACTGGGCCCGACCGGCTATCTGGGCAAGACGCCTGCGGATGTACGGGACACGCTGCACCGGCACGGCCTGCGGCTGATCGGGGGCTTCCTCCCCGTACCGATGCATGTTTGCACCGCGGCCGACCTCGACGAGGCCGCCGCCGCCATGGACACCCTGGCCGCCGGAGGCTCCGAGGTGGTCGTGCTGGCCGCCCGGTCCGGCGACGGCAGCTACGACCACAAGGTCCGTCTCGGCGAGGACGAGTGGCGCACGCTCTTCGCCACCCTGCGGACCCTGCAGACGATGGCCGCCGACCGCGGGCTGCGCCCGAGCCTGCACCCGCACGTCGGCACCGCCGTCGAGGACCGGGACGCCGTGCTGCGGGTGCTCGACGGCAGCGATGTGCCGATCTGCCTGGACACCGGCCACCTGCTGATCGGCGGCATGCAGCCGGCCGAGCTGCTCGGCCTGGCCGCCGCGCGGGTCACGCACGTGCACCTCAAGGACGTCGATCTCGCGGTCGCCGCCACCGTGCAGGACGGTAGCCGCAGCTACATCGAGGGGGTCCGGGCCGGCCTGTACACGCCGCTCGGCGCGGGCGACGTCGACATCCGCGGGATCGTCAGCGCGCTCGAGACCGCCGGATACCGCGGCTGGTACGTCCTCGAACAGGACTGCGCGCTGGAGGGCCCGCCCGCCGAGGGCGACGGGCCGTTCGGCGACGTCCGCCGCAGCCTCACGTTCCTCACCGAGGTGTCACAGTGACCACCCTGCTCGAACCGGGGCACAGCGGTGCCGGGATCGGAGGCGCGACGGTGAAACGGATCGGTGTCATCGGCACCGGCATCATGGGCGCCGACCACGCTCGGCTGCTGACCCACGCGGTCTCCGGCGCGTGCGTCGCCGGGGTCTTCGACCTCGACGCCGACCGGGCCCGCGGGGTCGCGGCGGACAGCGGCGGCGCACGCGTGTTCGCCGACCCGTACGCGCTGATCGCCGACGACGACATCGACGCGGTGCTGATCGCCTCCTCGGACGCGACCCACGAGGACTTCGTACTCGCCTGCGTGGCGGCCGGCAAGCCGGTGCTCTGTGAGAAGCCCCTGGCGCCCACCGTGGAGGGCTGCGCCCGCATCGTCGAGGCCGAGACCGCGCACGGCGGCCGGCTGATCACCGTCGGGTTCATGCGCCGCTTCGACCCCGGATACACCGATCTGAAAGCGCTGCTGCGCGCCGGTGAGGTGGGTGCGCCGCTGATGCTGCACAACGTGCACCGCAACCCGGCCGCGGTGCCCGGCCTGCCCAGTTCCGCCCTGATCACCAACTCGGCGGTGCACGAGCTCGACATCACCCGGTGGCTGTTCGACGAGGAGATCGCCGAGGTCGCCGTGCACACGCCGCGGGCCAGCGGGCAGGCCGGCGGCACCCGGGACCCACAGCTGCTGATCCTCACCACCGCGTCCGGGGTCCTCTCCGACGTCGAGATCTTTGTCAACGCCCGCTACGGGTACGAGGTGCGCTGCGAACTGGTCGGCGAGAGCGGGACGGTTACCCTCGACGCGCCGCCGCCGACGTCGCTGCGCCGGGGCGGGCTGCACGCGCGGGCTCTGCCGGGGGACTGGCGGCCCCGGTTCGCCGAGGCGTACCGGCTCGAACTGCAGGACTGGATCGACGGGACCGACGGCGGCGCGACCGCCTGGGACGGGTTCGCGGCCACGTTCGTCGCGCAGGCCTGTGTGACGGCGCTGGAAAGCGGTCAACGGCATTCCGTGGGACTGCCGCCGGTTCCCGGGATCTACCGCCGCTAGTGATCTTGCCGCAAGGTTCCGGTGCGTTTATGGTCGTTAAAGGAAAGCGCTTGCCGGGCTGGCCCAAAAAAGCGGCGCCTATTTGCGTTTGACATTTCAAGGCGAGGAGGTCACCACCGTCGTGACCGATCCTGATCCCACCCTGGACAGCGACTTCGCCGCCCGGGTGCGTGCCGCTCTGGACTCCGAGGTCCGGGCGATCGTCACGGAGTCCGGTGGCGGCGCGTGGCCGCTCCTGGAGCACCGCAGGCTCGCCGAGCGGGTCAAGACGCTGGTCGCGGCGTGGCGCACCACCGGTGACGCCGGTCTGCTCGGGCACGCGGCGCGCCTGACCGGGCTGCTGCGCGACCGGCAGAATCCCAGCGGGCTGTTCCGGGGCGGCGACAACGTCGACTCGCCCCCCGACTCCGCGTTCAGCGTCAACGACCTCGCCGACGCCGCGTGGCTGCTGCGCGACGCCACCGACGAGGTCGCGCGACGGCTCGCGGACCGTCTCGGTTCCGTGCTGGCCGCGGTCACGCCGGCCTTGATCAACGGGGGTGTGCACACCCCCAACCACCGGTGGGAGCTGTCCGCGGCCCTCGCCCGCCTGCACCGGCTCGCCCCGCGGCCGGCGCTCGCGCAACGGGTCGGGCAGTGGCTGGCCGAGGGCGTCGACATCGAGGACGGCCTCTACTCCGAACGCAGCGCCAACTACGCCGCCCACGTCTCCAACCCGTCGCTGCTCACCATCGCCGAGGTCTTCGGCCGGCCGGCGCTGCTGGACGCCGTCGAGGAGAACCTGACCGCCACGCTCGACCTGCTGTTGCCGGACGGCACCGTGGAGACGGTCCTCTCCCGTCGCCAGGACCAGCGGCATCCGATCCCGTTGCGCGCCTATCTGCTCCCGCTGCGGGCGATGGCCGTCCTGCGGGGCCGCGGCGATCTGGCCTGGGCCGCCGGGCTCGCGCTGGACCAGGGCATTGACTCGCCGGGGTCGGCCGCCACCGCGTTGCTGCTGCACCCGGTGGTGGGGCGGGCGCTGCCGCCGCCGGTGGAGCCGGCCCGGCCGCGGCGACGGCACTTCGCCGCCGCGGGCACGCTGGTCTCCCACGGCCCGGCCACGACGGCGGTGGTGTTCGGCGGCTCCGACCACGCCCGGCACGGCCGGATCCGCTCCGGCCTGGCGAACTCGCCGACCTTCCTGCGCCTGTACGCCGGCGCCGCCGTGCTCGACAGCGTCCGCCTGTCGCGTACCTTCTTCGGGCTCGGCCCGTTCCGCTCCGACGGCCTGGCGCTGGAGAGCGGGCCGTCCGCCGTGCTCAGCGAGACCGTGTCGGCCGCCTACTACCAGCCGCTGGCCGTGCCCGACCGGGATGGCCGGGGCCGTTACGGCCTCGGCGACGACGGCCGGTTCAGCGCCGCGATGGCGTTCGGCCGGCGGCCCCGGGACGAGGTCGCTCTCACCACGGGTATCCGGGTGACGCTGACCGAGACCGGCGCCGACCTGGTGATGGACGTGTCCGGGGCGGTGGTGGACTGGGCCCTGGAGCTCGCGTTCCGGCCCGGCGGGACGATGACCGGCGCTCGTGACCTGGGCGGCGGCCGGTGGCGGCTGGACGCGGGCACGGCCGCCTACCGGGTGGGCGGCGACGAACTGCGCGTGACCGTCACCGAGGCCGCGGCGACGCCCGCGGAGTCGGAGCCCGGGTACCACCCGGGTGAGGAGTACGAATTCCTCGGCGGCACCGACGCGGCGGGCGGAGAACGCCTCTACGTGTCCGGAAAAGCCCCGGCGCGTCTGCGCCTGCGGATCTCGGCGTAGGTCAATTAAGTAAACCTATGAATTAACAAGTCGTTGACGAGGTAAGCGCTTTCCTCTAACGTCCGTCGCCACGAGAAGACATTTCATCGAGGAGATAGTCATGGGCATTTCGGCAACCGTCCGGAAGGGGTACCTGGCAGCGGGAGTCGTCGCCGTTCTCGCTCTCGGCGCCTGCTCTTCCGGTTCTGACAGCGCCTCCGGTGACGCCAAGAGCATCACCTTCTGGTTCTCCACCTCGGCCCAGGCTCAGGGTTACACCGACCTGGCCAAGGAGTTCGAGGCCAAGGAGGGCATCAAGGTCGAGATCGTCAACGTCCCCAACGAGGGCTACCAGGACAAGCTGCGGCAGGCGGCGCAGGCGAACTCGCTGCCCGACACGGCCAGTGTGCCCTCGATCGACACTCTCTGGGTCAACCAGCTCCAGGACCTGAGCAGCATCGCGAACGCGGAAGCCAACAAGATCAACAAGGATCTGATCACCGCTCAGGACAGCAAGGTCCTCGCCATCCCCTCGGACGTGACCGCGGCGGGGCTGTTCATCAACAAGAGCCTGTTCGACAAGGCGAAGGTCGCCTACCCCACCGACCCCAGCCAGACCTGGACCTGGGACGAGTTCCTGGCCGCGGCCACGAAGGTGCGCACCGCCGCCAACGCGAAGTACGACCTCGTCTACGACAACTCGCCCGCCCGGATCCGTTCCTGGATCTACACCCACGGCGGCAAGGGCTTCCAGCTCGCTCCGGACACCACGTTCGCCGCTCCGGACGCCACCACCGTCCAGGCGCTCGCCGACTTCGCCAAGCTCAACGACGACAAGGTGATGCCGAAGTCCGTCTGGACCTCCGGCGCCGACCCGAACGCCCTGTTCAAGAGCGGCCAGGTGGTCGCCTACTACTCCGGCGTCTGGCAGGTCGCCGACTTCGCCAAGGGAATCACCGACTTCGAGTGGGCCAGTGTCCCCACCCCGGCCCAGCCGGTGCACGCCACCGACATCAACCTCGGTGGCAAGGTGGTCGCCTTCAACAACGACAAGGCCGCGGCCGGCAAGAAGTGGGTGGACTTCATCTTCCAGCCCGCCAACTACACCAAGCTCGCCCAGACCAACGGCTACCTGCCGATCGAGTCCGGTCTCACGCTGAACTACCCGTTCGAGAAGCAGGCCGCGAAGGACGCGTTCGCCCTGTACATCAAGGAGATGGAGATGGCCGACCCGATCTCCGCGTCGGGGCAGGCGAACCTGACGAAGCTGCTGCTGGCCGGCAAGTCCATCCAGGAGGACCCGACCAAGGCGGAGATGGCGAAGTTCATCAACGGCGAGCAGGACGTCCAGAAGACCGTCGACAACATCGTCGCCGGGCTCAACCAGCAGATCGGCTAGGACCGCGGCGTACGGGCCCCGTCCTCGCGACGGGCCCGTACCGCTGGGAAGGAAATCGAACCATGGTCCACAAGGTCCGCAAAGCCCGGTACGTCGGGGCGCCCCTGCTGATGATCTCGGTCAACCTGTGCCTGTTCGCGCTGTTCTTCATCTGGCCGGCCTCGATCGGGCTGGGCTACTCCTTCACCAGCTACACCGGTGTCGGCACAGCCCCGTTCGTGGGCCTGGACAACTACGAACGACTCAGTGGCGACCCGGCGTTCTGGGCCGCGCTCTGGCGGACCCTGATCTACACCGGCAGCGTCGTCCCGCTCACCTTCGTGGCGTCGCTCGGCACCGCCTACCTGCTGGTGAGCCCGTACAGCAAGGGCAAGACCATCGCCCGGGTGGTCTTCTTCCTGCCGTGGCTCATCTCGCCGATCATCGCCGGCGTCATCTGGCGGTGGATGTTCGGGGAGAACTTCGGCCTGGTCAACTTCGTCCTCGCGAAGTTCGGCATCGCCGCCGTCCCGTGGCAGTCCAACGCCGACCTGTCGCTGATCGTCGTGATCATCGCCGCGACGTGGATGGGCACCGCCTTCAACATGCTGCTGTTCATCGCGGCCCTCAAGAACGTGCCGGTCTCCTACTACGAGGCCGCCGACCTCGACGGGGCCGGTGCCTGGCAGAAGTTCCGCCGGATCACCCTGCCGGCCATCGCGCCGACCTCGTTCATCGTCGTGCTGCTCAGCACCCTGCACACGATGAAGGAGTACGGCCTGTTCGTCGCGCTGAACGCCGGTGGCCCCGGCACCGCCAACAACCTGATCGTCCAGTACATCTACACGACCGGCTTCAAGCGGGCGCAGATCGGCTACGCGAGCGCGGCGTCGTTCGTGCTCCTGCTGATCCTCGCTCTCATCGCCGTCGTGCAGTTGATGGCCAACCGCCGCAAGGGAGCCTGACATGGCCATCGCCACCCGGCCGCCCGCGCTGCGGCGGACGAAGCCGAACGCGCGTCCCGGAAGCCGTACCGGCGACCTGGCCCGCAAGATCGCTGCCAGCTCGGTCATGTGGCTGCTGGTCGTCGCCTACGGCTTCCCGACCCTGTGGTTCGTGATCAGCTCGTTCAAACCGGCCGGCAAGCTGTTCTCCTACCCGCTGACGTTCTTCCCGGAGAACCCCACCATCGACGGTTACGTCGAGGCCTGGACGAGCTTCGACTTCGCCCGGTACTTCATCAACACGCTGCTGGTCGCGGTCGCCGCCACCCTGCTCACCATCGTGGCCAGCGCCGCCGCCGGGTACGCCCTGGCCAAGTACCAGAGCTGGTGGCTCAAGATCTTCGCGGTCTGCATCCTGCTCACCACCATGCTGCCGGGCGAGACCATCCTGGCCCCGCTGTTCCTGGTGGTCCGCAACCTCGGCCTCTACAACAGCCTCAGCGGTGTGGTCGTGCCCGCCGTGATCACCGCGACCGGCACCTTCATGTTCCGCCAGTTCTTCGTCACCGTGCCGAACGACCTACTCGAAGCCGCCCGCATCGACGGCTCCGGCGAGATCTCCACCTTCATCCGCATCATGATGCCGCTGGCCAAGCCGATCATCCTCACCCTGGCGATCTTCTCGTTCCAGTGGCGCTGGAACGACTACCTCTGGCCGCTGATCATCCTCAACGACCCCAACCAGTTCACCCTCCAGATCGGTGTCGCCAGCATCATCGGCGCCCAGAACGTGAACTGGTCGGTCCTGCTCGGCGCCTCCGTGATGTCGATGGTCCCGCTGGTGGCCATCTACCTCGTGTTCCAGAAGTACGTGATGAACGCCGACATCAACGCCGGCCTCAAAGACTGAGGGAAGACATGACCACCCTGAGCCGCCGCACCCTGCTCGGCGCCGCCGCAGCCGGCATCGCCGCCCCCCTGATGAGCCGATCCGCGCTGGCCGCCGAGGTCAACGCCGCGACCAAGGCCTTCGTCGACGACTACAAGAGCAACATCACCGCCAACCTGACCGCCGACACCAACGCCGCCGTCCGCATCCTCAGCGGTGTCCAGGCCTACTGGCAGACCGGCGCGACCTGGAACACCGGCACCGCGCTGGCCCCGGCCGTGCTCCGCGCCAACATGCGGTTCTGCGAGACCCGTACCGCGTCCCGCACCGCCGCCGAGGGCGCCCGCGCCTTCGTCGTCGACCGGCAGCACCAGAGCTACGCCGTGATCGCCGGCCTCGGCCCGTGGGCCGGCGCCTACCGGAGCGCCGCCCTCGCCGTCACCGGCATCACCGAGGCCCCGGCCACCACCCCGCCGACCACGGTCAGCGACGCCGTCCCGGCGGGCGCCCCGGCCGGTTCGGCGCTCGGCGCCGGCTCACCCACCTCGGCGCTCGGCGCGGTGGTGAACCTGGTCAACACGGTCCGTGGCGCCTGGTCCTCCAGCAACCCGAGCAAGTTCGCCGTCCAGTACCCGCGCCCCTGGCGGACGACGACCGACAGCACGGTCGTCGACACCGGCGCCGTCGACGAGTTCGGCTACCCGGTCTACCGGTCCAAGGTCGTGGTCGTCCCGCAGTTGCTGCGCCAGCGCAGTCTCGTCCCGGCCGACGACGGCGGCTTCCCCAGCGGCCACACCAACGCCCTGCACCTGGCCGCGCTCGCCTTCGCCTACGCGTTCCCGGAGCGCTTCCAGGAGCTGGTCACCTGCGCCTTCGACCTGGCCGACACCCGCATCACGGCCGGCATGCACTCGCCGCTCGACGTGGTCAGCGGCCGCATCCTGGCGACCGCGCTGACCGCCGCGATCCTCAACGACCCGGCCAACGCCGCGCTCAAGGCCGCCGCCCGCGCGCAGGCCGCAGGCTTCCTCGCGGCGAACCCGGGCGACGGCGCCGACGCCTACGCCGACCGGGCCGCCAACCGCGGGAGCGTCCTGCCCCGGCTCACCTACATCCTGCCCCGCACCGGCCGTGACCAGCCGCTGACCGTCCCGGCGGGCGCCGAGGTGCTGCTGGAGACCCGCCACCCGTACCTGACCGCCGCCCAGCGCCGCGCGGTGCTGCGCACCACCGCTCTGCCCGCCGGATACGCCCTGCTCGACGGCCCGGAACAGTGGGGCCGCCTCGACCTGTTCAAGGCCGCCGACGGCTACGGCGCGTTCGAGAGCGACGTGGACGTGACCCTCGACGCGATCGCCGACGTGTGGCGCAACGACATCACCGGCCCGGGCGGGCTCACCCTGCGCGGCACCGGCACCCTCACCCTGACCGGCGCCAACCGGTTCCGGGGCGCGGTCCGCGTTCTCGGCGGCGTCCTGTCCGCCGGCTCCGCGACCGCTCTCGGCGCCGGTGACGTCGAGGTCGCCGGCGGCACGCTGCGCTGCCGGCCGAGGACGAGCGCCGGCGGCACCGTCACGATCGGCGCGGACAGCACCCTGGAGATCGTCGCCGACGCCCCGTGCGGCCTCGTCCCGGTCCTCACCGGCAAGCGCGTGACCGGGCGGTTCGCCAAGGTCATCGCACCCGGGCACCGCGCCGAGCCGGTCTACACCCGTACCGCCGTCCTGGCCCGAATCAGCCGGGCATGAGCGCGCCACGGGTGGTGCTGGCCGGCGCGCACGGCCACGGGCGCGGCTATCTCGACCAGCTCGCGAAACTGCACGCGACGGGCCGGGTGCGGTTCGTCGGCGTCGCCGACCCCCGGCCGCTCTGCATCGAGGAGCGGGCCGTGGCCGGCGACGCGGCGTGGTGCCCGGACGCGGTGACCCTGTTCGAGGCCACCGCCCCCGACCTGGTCGTGCTCTCCACGCCGGTGCACACGCACGTCGCGCTGGCCGAGGCGGCGATGCGGGCCGGCGCGCACCTGCTGCTGGAGAAGCCGGCCGCGCCGACGCTCGCCGGGCTCGACCGGCTGCTGACCCTCCAGCGGGAGACCGGCCGCACCGTGCAGGTCGGTTTCCAGGCGTTCGGGTCCGGCGCCGTCAGCGAACTGCGGCGCCGCGTCAATGCCCGGGAACTCGGCGAGATCCGCGCCATCGGGGCCACCGGGCTCTGGTGGCGCGGGGAGGCCTACTGGAACCGGGCCGGGTGGGCCGGGCGCCGCTGTCTCGACGGCCACGACGTCAACGACGGCGCGCTGACCAACCCGTTCGCGCACGCGGTCGCGCTCGCGATCACCGTCGACGGCTCCGGCGGCGACCAGCCGGTCCAGCGGGTCGAGCTGGACACCTACCGGACCCGGGCGGTGGAGGCGCACGACACCGGGAGCGCCCGCGTCCGCACCGCCCGCGGCACCCTGGCGACGATCGCGGTGAGCCTCTGCGCCGAACCGGAGGCCGAACCGGTGGTCACCGTCTACGGCACCCGTGACAGCGCCGAACTGCGCTACACCGAGGATCTGCTGGTCACCGCGGGCGGCGTGACCCGGCACGCCCGTACCGATCTGCTGGAGAATCTGATCGGTCATCTCGCCGACCCCCGCGTCGCGCTGTTGGTGCCGCTCGCCGACACCCTCGGGTTCACCCAGGTCGCCGAGGCGGTCCGGCACAGCCCCGCCCCGGCCGAGGTCGACCAGGCGGAACTCGGGGACCTGGGCGAGCTGACCCGGCGGGCCGCCGCCACCGGCCACCTCTACCGCGAACTCGGCGCCGGCTGGGCGCGGGCCGACCCGTTCACCTGGACCCCGGAAGGCGCCTGATGAGGATCACCGCGATCGAGGGCACCGATCTCTTCCTCGGCCCGGCCGCGGCGCCCCGGCAGGTCGTGCGGGTCACCGTCACCGCCACCGCGGCGACAGAGCCTCTGCGGGTACGGGTGGAAGGGCCGACCGTCCGCACCCCCGAAGCCGCGACGACCCCCGCCCTGGCCGCCGGCGAGCAGCAGACCGTCGAGGTCGGAGTGCACGTGGCGGCGCCGGCCGGCGAGGGCTCCCCGCACCGGGTCACCGCGATCCTCGACACCGCCGACGGCCCGGTCACCGCCGACGGCGAGATCCGTGCCGCCGCCACCGGCTGGACCATGTGGATGGTCTCGCACTTCCACTACGATCCGGTCTGGTGGAACACCCAGCGCGGCTTCACCGAGCTGTGGCAGCAACTGCCCGACGTGCCGAAGGCCGACAAGCTGCGGCCGCCGTTCGTGCGGACCGCGTTCGACCTGGTCCGGGCGCACATCGACGCGGCCCGCCACGACGACGACTACCGGTTCGTGCTCGCCGAGATCGACTACCTGAAACCGTACTGGGACGTGTTCCCCGACGACCGCGCCGACCTGCGCCGCATGCTGCGCGAGGGACGCGTCGAACTGGTCGGCGGCATGTACAACGAGCCCAACACCAACCTGACCCATCCCGAGTCGACGATCCGCAACACCGAACTCGGCGTGGCCTATCAGCGCGACGTGCTCGGCGGCGACCCGAAGACGGCGTGGATGCTCGACGTCTTCGGCCACGACCCGGCGTTCCCCGGCCTGATGGCCGACGCCGGCCTCACCTCCAATTCCTGGGCGCGCGGGCCGTTCCACCACATCGGCCCGCGGCGGCACACCGGCGACATCACCCGGATGCAGTTCCCCAGCGAGTTCGAGTGGATCTCCCCGAGCGGGCGGGGCCTGCTCACCGCCTACATGGCCAACCACTACGTGGCCGGGTGGGACGTCGAGCGCAAGGAGACCCTGGAAGAGGCCCTCGCCGAGGCCTACCACCAGTACCGGGAACTGCGGAAGGTCGCCGCCACCCGCAACGTCATGCTGCCGGTCGGGCACGACCACAACATCCCGTCCCGCTGGTGCACCGAGATCCACCGGGAATGGGCGCGACGCTACGTGTGGCCGCGGTTCACGATGGGACTGCCGCGGGACTTCTTCGCCGCGGTCCTCGCCGAGAGCCCCCGGCTGTCGCCGCAGACCCGGGACATGAACCCGGTCTACACCGGCAAGGACGTCTCCTACATCGACACCAAACAGGCGCAGCGGGCGATCGAGACGATCGTCCTGGACGCGGAACGCCTCGGCACCCTGGCCGCCCTGCTCGGCACCGGCTATCCCGCCGACGCCCTGGACAAGGCGTGGCGGCTGCTCGCCTACGGCGCCCACCACGACGCGGTCACCGGAACCGAGTCCGACCAGGTCTATCTCGATCTCCTGGCGGGCTGGCGGGAGGCCTACGAACTGGGCGTCACCGCCCGGCGGACCGCGATCGGCGCGCTGGCGGCACGGGCCGACACCAGCGGCGCCGGACAGGCCGTGCTGGTCGCCAACCCGCTGTCGTGGCAGCGCGACGGCATCACCCGGATCGACCTGGACTATCCGGCGCCCGGCCCGCGCACGCTGACCGTGTCCGGCCCCTCCGGCGCGCCGGTGCCCGCGGTCGCCGAGACGCTGACCCGGCACCCGGACGGCACGATCGCGACGGCCACCCTGTCGGCCGCCGTCCGCGACGTTCCCGCCCTGGGCTACCAGGTGCTGCACATCAACCCCGGCGACGACGCGCCGGTCACCGTCTGGCGCGACACGCCAGGAGCCCCCGTGATCGCCAACGACACCTTCGAGGTACGGGCGGACCCGTCCCGCGGCGGGGCGCTGACCAGCATCGTCGACCTGCGGACCGGCCGGCAGCTGCTGCGGCCCGGTGGCCTCGGCGGCGAACTGGCCGTGCAGGAGGAGTACGCCGAGCACCCGCACTGGGGTGAGGGGCCGTGGCACCTGCTGCCGAAAGGGCCCGGCCGCGGACTCGACGGGCGGCCCGCCGAGGTGCGGGTCTCGCACAGCGCGATCGGCAGCCGGCTGGTCAGTGTGACCGGGATCGACGACCTGCGGATCACCCGCGAGGTGCTGCTGCCGCACGGCGCCGACCGGATCGAGTTCCGGACCCATGTGGACGGGTCGATCGGGCAGGACCGGCTTCTGCGCGTACGCTTCGATCTCGATCTTCCCGGCGCTCTGCCGGTCTCCGAGGTGGGTTTCGCGGCCATCGGCCGCTGTTTCGGCTTCCCCGACGCGGACGCCGCCGAGAACCTGTGGACGCTCGACAACCCGGCGCACACCTGGGCCGGACTGTCCGCCACCGTCCGGCTCCAGTTCGACGGCGGCGCCCGGATCGCGATCGGCGTCGCCGAGGTGATCAGCGACGACGACATCCGCGACCTGCTGATCGCGCTGGTCCGGCAGGGCGTCACGGCGACCGGCACCCGGCCGGACGGGCACCGGTACGGCGACCTCGACGTCGACTCGAACCTGCCGGACGTGCGGATCGTGATCGGCGAGAACGCCTTCGCCGCGTCGGTGCTCGCCGCGGCGGGGCCCGAGTACCCGGCCCTGCTGGCCGCCACCGGCCGCGTCTTCGTGCCCGCCGCGGGCGACGGCCTGCCGGTGCTCGTCGTCGCCTCCGGCGGCCTGCCCGCCCTGATCGCCGACCTCGACGACGCCGTCATCCGCGTCCCGCAGACCGTGACCGCCGCGTTCGCGGACTACTCGGCCGCGCTGGTAAACCACGGCACCCCCGGGTTCGTCGCGAGCCGGGACGGCTCGCTGTACCTGTCGCTGATGCGCGCCTGCACCGGCTGGCCCAGCGGCGTCTGGATCGACGGCCCCCGCCGCACCGTTCCCGACGGATCCGGGTTCGCATTGCAGCACTGGACCCACACGTTCCGCTACAGCCTCGTCGCCGGGCCGGGGGACTGGCGGCGGGCCGGTTTCGTCCGGGCCGGGCAGGAGTCGAACCATCCCCTCGTCGCCGAGCCGGTCGCGAACGCGCCGGGCGACCTGCCGCCGCGAGTGTCGCTCGGTTCGGTGGAGCCGCCGTCCGCCGTTCTCACCACCCTCAAACCGCTCGGCGACCGGGTCATGGCCCGGGTGTACGAATCCACCGGCGCCGCGGCACGGGCCCGGATCCGGCTGCACGGCGGGCTGCGGGACGCCACCCTGGCGAACGTCCTCGGCTCGCCGTCGGGAGCGGCGGAGACCTCCGGCGGCGACGTCGTCGTCGACCTGGCGCCGGCCGACATCGTGACCGTCGCCGCCCGGCCAGCGACGGCCCTCGCCGGCCCGGCCACGCCGGCGGGCGAACCGGTCCAGCCCGTCTTCACCCGGTACTGGCTGCACAACAAGGGCCCGGCGCCGCTCGGCAACCTGCCGGTGAGCGTCCACGTCCACCCGACGGCCGCGACCCTTCCGGCGACCGTACGGGTCACGGTCAGCTCCAGCACCGTCGCCACCACCGGAGCGGTCGTGCTGGACGTGCCGCCGGGCCTGACGGCCGACCCCGCCGGGCCGTTCGCGTACGACCTGCCGGCCGGCGGGCACCAGCACTTCGACCTGCGCGTGACCGGCTCGGCGGCCGGGCCGCACCACCTCGCCGCCCGCATCCGCGACCCGCACGGTCAGCTGCTGGAGGACGCCGTCGCCCTGACGGCGGCGCCGTCCGGCCCGGCCGTGCTCGACGCGGAGCTGTCCCCGCCCGCCGTGACCGTCGCCCCCGGCCGGACCGGCCGCCTGCTGTTGCGCCTGCACAACCCCGGCAGCGGCCCGCTGCGCGGCGAGGCGCAACTGCTCTCGCCGTACGGAACGTGGGGCGACACCGGCGACGAGCTCGCGGTGCGGCCGTGGATCCAGGGTTACGACCTGCCCGCGAGCGCGACCACGACGCTCGAGTTCACCGTGCGGGCGGCGGCGACCGCCCGTCCCGGCGGCCGGTGGTGGGCCCTGGCCCGGGTCACCGCCCTGGGCGAGGTCACCTACACCGCCTCAGTGCCCCTGGAGATCAGCTGACCGGCCGCCGGTCCCCAGTGGCCGGTTTCCGGCGGCTGGGGACCGGCGGCCGGGCGCCGTCGCCCCGGCACACGGTCTCACTGGACCAGCGTGACCGAATCCCACGGTGGGCCGTAGAGCTTCTGCGCGCCCTCCCGGTCGACCTCGGTGATCTTGAGGTCGGGTGAGCCGACGCCACCGCAGAAGTAGTGCATGACCGATTTCGGGTCGTACGCCGTCAGGTCGACCGTGTCGGCGAGCGGCTCATTGGGGCACACCGCGGGGGCGTTGCTGCGGATGTGCTCGTGCCTGAAGCCCAGGACGTGGCCGAGCTCGTGGCGCAGCACGCCCACCCGGTCGAAGGTCAGATCCTCGGCGAAGTACGACGGGTCGATCAGCACGCGGCGACGGTCCGGGGGATAGGTCGGGAAGAAGGCCGCGGCGATGAACTGGGCGCCCGCGTCGATGTATCGGACGCTGAACACGAGGGAGGGGTCGATGTCGCTCGCCGGGGTGGACGGGTCGGGGTGGCCGTCGTGCAGTGGCATGTACGCGAAGTCGACGCCGCAGGTGGCCTCCCATGCCGCGGCGGCCGCGGCCATGTTGTCGCGGACCTTCTCGTACTGCTGCTGGTCGGGGAAGCTGGCGCGGATCACGCAGTAACCCAGGACCCGATCGGGGGCCCAGCGGACGACACGGTTGCCGGCGGCGATGCCCACCAGCGCCGGCGCGGGCTCGATGGCGGCGGAGGTGTTCGGGGAGACGAGGGCGTCTCCCTGGCTCTGGGCCTTCTGTAACGCGTAGATGGTGAGCTCGTCCTCGTCGAAGAGCAGGTCGCCTTCGAGCACGTAGTAGGACCGCTCGCCGTCCAGTATGACGCGGCGGCAGCGTTCCTCCAGTTGAGCGTAGGTTTGCGTGCGCTGGGCGGCCTGCCGTAGCTCCGGGGTCTCCGCCAGGATCTGGGCCGCGAGGGTGGTGGGTGCAACCTGACTAAGCATTGAGAAGGCCTCTTTCCAGACTCAACTTGCGTTTCGCATGACGTAATGTCTTGTATATGTCTAAATCACCGGAACCGGCCGACCAGCGCGCCGATGACGATCCCGAGTTCCTCGCCTGGAGGGCGCAGCTTCCCTCGTTCGAGATGGACGGGGAGCGGCTCTATCTCCCGACCGGCGACGTCCCCATGGACGAGGAGCAGATCAGGCAGATGTGGAATCGGCGGCAGCCGTAGCGGCCTCGTCCGCGGCCGTCGGTGACTGCCGTGCCACCGGGAGCAGCGCGTGCACGAGGAACCCGGTCGAGAGCGGGCAGGCCTGCAGGGTGCCACCGACGATGGTGACCCGTTCCCGTAGGCCGAGCAGCCCATGCCCGGTGGAGAGCCCGCGCCCGGCTTTCCGGTGTGGCGCGGCGGGCGCCCGGTCCTCGATCGTCACCGCCAGATGCCCGCCGTTCCAGACCAGGCGAACCTCGGCCGCGGCCCCCTCGCCGGCGTGTTTCATGACGTTGGTGAGCCCCTCCTGGACCAGCCGGTAGGCGGTGAGCCCGACGCTCGAGTCCACGCGGACCGGGGTGCCCTCCACCGCGTAACTCACCGCCAGCCCGGTCGCCCTGATCGTCTCGATGAGCGCTGGGATCTCCTCGGTACCCGGGCAGACGGAGCTCGCGCTCGCAACCTCGTCTCCGGCCGCCGACCGGAGTAGGCAAAGCAGCCTGCGCAGCTCGTCCATGGACTGCACACCCACGTTGTGGATGATGTCCAGCGCGCCGGCCACCTCAGCCTGTTTCGCGGGGAAGACGGCCCGGGCGCCCGCGGCCTGGATGACCATGACATTGACCGCGTGGGAGACGATGTCGTGCAGTTCCCGCGCGATCCGGAGCCGTTCCGCGCGCAGGGCCTGCTCCGTGGCGATGTGCTCAGCTTCCATACGGGCAGCTCGAAGATCCGAACGCCGCAGGATGTATCCCAACCACCAGGCGACGGATCCGATCATCACGATCATGAGCATCTGGAGCAGAAGCTCCATCCTGTCGATAGCCGACAGGGAGGAGGGGACACCTAATGCGACGAAGGTGAGGAACAGCCCGGACACCGACCACATCAGGCCGCGGCGTACGGCTACGGCATGCAGAGCCACCAGGGCGCCCATGAAAGGCGTGTAGAACATCATGACCGCCCCTGCCCCGCCGGCCCAAAGCACCTGGACACCCAAGACCGACATCGGGTACCGCCGCCGCAGCACGAGCGTTGCGAACACGGCGCAGCTGACCACCGGGATTAGCCAGTTCGGGGCCTGGCCCCCGAAGCGCAGGTCGTTGTCGTTGCTCCAAATGAGCAGGTCGACGAACCACGCCCCAGGCACCACCAGAACCTCGAGCGACCACGCCCGCCAGATCGTTCGTCTCTGCGGCCCTCTACGCATGGCATGCCCTGTGGTCCTTGCACGAGCAACCCAGCCGGCCGAAGAGGAAACACCACACGCGGGCGTCAGCGTCGGAGTTCTCCGGCAGCCCCGACCGATCCGCCCACGCCTGCACTGCGGCCTCTAGCCAGGTCTCGGACGGAACCGGCACCTCCGCCACCGACGTCTCCGGGACCAGCTCCAGCACGAGCAGCGGCACCCCGGTGTCTCCCACCCGCACCGGCGTAGCGGCGACGACCCGCGCGGTGGAGACCGTCTTCCCGTCGATTCGAGCGGGCCCGCTGAGGACCCAACACGAGCCGCCACCCTCGATCAGCTTCTCACCGCCGTCCGGTGCGAGCATCACGGCGACCCGCGGTGTCACCAAAGTGGCGAACCCGATGTGCTGACCTCCGAGAAATCCTTCCGTGCGGCGCCGCACCGACGCGTATACAGCAGTTCCGAACGATTCGTCGCTTCCAGTAGTCATGTGAATATAATCCCGGTACGCCCATATCCTGCGCAGCGGTCCAGCGCGGTATCCGGGATGCCCCCGAGTACATCCGTAGCGGTACCGCTACGGGTTGACCCCCAGCTTGGCCGGCACCGCTACGGAAGGGTGCCCGGACCGCCGCCGGGCCAGCACAATATCCCCATGAATCATCTGAAAACAGACGGCCCCTCGGCGGGCGGCATCCGGGTGATGCTCGCCGACGACCAGGCCCTCATCCGCAGCGGCCTGCAGATGCTGCTCTCCGTGCACCCCGGCATCGAGGTCGTCGGTGAGGCGAACGACGGCGCCGAAGCCGTCGACCTGGCACGCCGTCTGCAGCCCGATGTCGTGGTCATGGACGTCGGCATGCCCGGCACGGACGGTGTGGCGGCGACCCGGCAGATCACCGCCGACGCCTTCACCGAGGACCCCGGTCACACCATCAAGGTGATCATCCTGACCGGGCTGGGCTCCGCGCCCGAGGACGTCTTCGCCGCGCTGCGCGCCGGCGCCTCGGGATATCTGCTGAAGGACGCCGCCCCGACCGAGCTGGCCGCCGCCATCGAGTCGGTGGCGGGCGGACTGGCCTACCTCGCGCCCACCGTGACACCGGGCGTGATCGCGGACATCGCCAGCCGGTCCGGCCCGGTCCGCCCGGTCGTCGGCATCGTCGACCGGCTCACGCCCCGCGAGCGGGAGATCCTGATCCACATGGCGCACGGGCTGGGCAACGACGAGATCGCGAAGACCCTCTTCCTCTCGGTCGCCACGGTGAAGACGCACGTCTGCCGGATCATCATGAAGCTGGAGGTCACCGGTCGTACCCAGGCGGTGGTGGTGGCCTATCAGAGCCGCCTCGTCGAGCCGGGCGAGTCGGCATGACGACCGGCCGCCCGCCATGTCGTGGCGAGCGGCCGGTCGCGGTCGGCGGCGGGTCAGGACGCCGGGCCGGTGACCTCGTCGAGGCCGAAGCCGGTGAAGGCGATCAGGTCGGGCATGGTGAAGTCGCCCGCCACGGCGGACGGCAGGAACGGCCGCCACCCGGGTTCGACCCGCAGGTACGAGCCCGGGTCCTGGGAGAGCAGCCCGAGGATCACCTCGGCGACGATCCGGCCGCCGGCGGGCCCGAGGTGGCGGCCCTCCGCGATCAGCCGCGCCTCGCGGAGCAGGTAGTACCACAACGGCGCCGGGCCGGGCTCCGGCAGTTCCAGCTCCGCCGCGGTGAGCACCGGCAGTCCCATCAGCCGTGCCACGTCCTGCCCGGAGGGCAGCCCCAGGCGGACGCCGCGGGTGAGGTTGCGCAACGCGAGGTTGCGGGTGCCGCTGGCCACCTGCTCCGGCGGCATGTTCAGCAGCGGCGGCGCGAGCCGGGTGTCGATGAGGCGGGCGGGCTGCACCAGCGCCGGGTCCGCTCCGGCCAGCGGGAACAACCGGCGCCACTCGATCTGCCAGTGCGGCGGCAGCTGCCGGAATCCACCGAAGTGGGCGAGCGGCTCCGCACGACTCGACGCGCTGGTGAAGATCGGCAGACCGCTGACGAACGTGTTCAGCGAATAGCGGGCACGAACCATCGAGTGGCCGAAGCGATATGCCGCCACCGAGAACTCGACCGGCATGAACGCGTCGTTGCGCCACCGGAAGAACCGCAACCGGACCTGCTCCACCGGCCGGCCGCCGCCGATCAGCGGCTCCTCGCGCAGCACGTCACCGAGCGTGGCGTCACCGACGATCCGGCGCAGGAAGTCGTGCACGACCAGCCACTGGTAGTGCCAGCGGACGATCCGCTGCGCCGTGGTGAACCGGGTCTCGTCCGGCCGCGCCTGCTCGGGGAACTCGTCCAGCCGATCGATGACCTGGTTGTGGAACAGCTGCATGGTCAGATGGAGTTGGCTGACGAAGACGTTCTCGTCGTTGCGCGGGTCGCCGATCAGCGCGACCTGCTGCTCGTTGCGGGGTAGGTCCAGCTCGTCGTCGTGCCGTCCGACCAGCAGCCGGCCGGGCGCGTCGAAGTCATAGAGGTACGGCTGGTCGGCCGGGCCCCGGCCGTACACGTTGTCCAGATCGAAGCGCGGGGACCGGAAGTCGACGAGCGCGTCCGGATCGGCCTGCCGGGTCAGGCTGGAGACCGGGTCGAAGGTCAGGTCGTGGTCGACGAACTGACCGAGGTAGGTGTAGCCGGACGGGATCCGGTCGTTGTCACCGGCCGGGTCTCGCGCGTCCACCTCCGCCATCACCCCGGCGACGGCGTCGAGCTGACCGTCGGAGAGGTGCAGCGCGGGCAGGTGCGGGAACATCCGCCCGAAGCGGCCCTGCGGCAGCCGGGACCCGGGCAGCTGCCGGAGGCCGCGCAGTTCGTGGCGTCCGTGCCCGCTGGCGGCAGGCGTGCTCACATCATTCATGTCAATCCCCCGATGAGAAGTGGTTGCCATTCCATAATCGCCGCGGAAAGGCTCCGGGATCGTCCATCCGGCGCCGTCATCCGACGTAATACCGCAGCGGTACGTCGGGCCCTCGGATATACCGTCAGCGGCGGTCGAAAGAGCGGGCCGTGGTCACGCACCATCGAATTCCACAACGACCACGGGGGATCGAATATGAATGAGATCTGGATTGTCGGGGACCGTTTCGGCGCGTTCGCCGGGCACGACGGCGTGCTGACCCTGACCGGCTTCGTGCGCGGTCTGACGGCGATCGCCGCCGGCCGGGACCTGCTGCGGGTCCGGCTCGGCCAGGGCATCGGCGAGCACGAGCGGGCGTATCTGACCGAGGCCATCGAGCGGCACGGGCTGCGGGATCGCGTACGGGTCGCCGAGTCCCGGCCCACCGCCGCCGGCCGAGACCTCGTGCACAAGCATCGCCTCACGAACGTCCTGCTGGAGGACGTCCGCGAGGCCGACGGCGACCGGTTCCACGCCGGGCTGCGGGTCGCGAGCGACAACGAGCTGCTCCTGGACCACGAGAGCGGCGGGCACGTGCCCGGCATCGTGGTGGTGGAGGCCGCCCGGCAGATGATCCTCGCGGCCATGGAACTGCGCTACTTCCGGCGGCTGCGCGAGGAGGGCCACCGCGGCGAGTGGGCGATGGTCTGGGACGACGTCGAGGTGCGTTTCGCCTCGTTCCTCTTCCCGCTCCCGGCCGAGGTGCACTGTGAGCTGGTCGACCCGGCGCCGGCCCGGATGATGGCCGACCGGGTGCGGTGCACCGCCCGCATCGTGATCGTCCAGGCCGGTCGCGAGGCAGCCACCGCGCTGATCACCTGCACCGCCTTCGGCGCGGACCGGCTGGCGGCGGTGGAGCACCGCCGTGGGCTCCGGGCCGTGGCGGAGATCTCCACCGGCCCGGACGACGCCTCGACCGGGCTGGCCGCGTGAGGCGCGCCGGGACTCGGCCGGTCGCGTTCTTCGACGTGGACGAGACCCTGATCGCCGTCAAGAGCATGTTCGACTTCCTGGACTACCACC
Organism: Actinoplanes sandaracinus; assembly: GCF_030009775.1. Taxonomy (GTDB): domain Bacteria; phylum Actinomycetota; class Actinomycetes; order Mycobacteriales; family Micromonosporaceae; genus Actinoplanes; species Actinoplanes sandaracinus. The sequence continues at coordinate 224,818 of NZ_JASCTH010000010.1, forward strand.
GCCGCCACGGCGGCGCCGCCCGCCCGGTGCCGCCACTGCCCGCCGGGTGGCGCGGGTCGCGCACCGAGCTCAACCGGGCCTACTACCGCGGGTACGCGGGCGTCTCCTGGGCCCGCCTGCTGGAGGAGGGCCGACGATGGTACGCCGACCTCTGCCGGCGGCCGCGCCCGTTCATCGCCGGCGGCCTCGACGCCCTGCACCGCCACCGGGCCGCCGGCCACGCCGTCGTCCTGGTCTCCGGCTCCTTCCTGCCCTGTCTCGGCCCGCTCGCCCGTCACCTCGGCGCCGACAGCCTCGTCTGCGCGCGCCCCGAGGTGACGGCCCTCGGCACGCTCACCGGTGAGATCCGGCGCCCGGTGATCGGGCCGGCGAAGGCCGCCGCCGCCGACCGGATCCTCGCCGAACGGCAGGTCCACCCGGACGACTGCTTCGCCTACGCCGACCACGCCAGTGACCTGGACCTGCTCGACGCCGTCGGGCATCCGCACGTGGTGGGCGACGACCCGGTGCTGCGCCGGCACGCCCGCGAGCGGGGCTGGCCGGTGCTCCCGGCCCATCTCGTTCCGGCGCCGCCCGCGACTTGCGGCCCCCACCTCGACCTGGAGGAGATGACCTCATGACGATCGCCATCCTCGGAACCGGCGCCTGCCTGCCGGAGCACCGCGTCGACAACGACCAGGCGGGGGCGGCCGCCGGGGTCGACCACGAGTGGATCCTCCGCAAGACCGGCATCCGGCGCCGCCGCTGGGCGCCGGACGGCCTGGCCAACGCCGACCTCGCCACCGAGGCTGCCCGGGCCGCCCTGTCCCGCGCCGGTGTTCCGGCCGACCGGGTCGGCCTCATCGTGGTCGCCACCTCGACGCCGGACCAGACTCAGCCGCCGACCGCGGCCACCGTGCAGCACCGCCTCGGCGCGACGGCGGCGGCCGCGTTCGACCTCAACGCCGTGTGCAGCGGCTTCGTCTTCGCGCTCGCCACCGCCGCCCGGATGATCGCCGGGACCGGGGGATACGCGCTGGTCATCGGCGCGGACATCTACTCGCGCATCCTGGACCACACCGACCGGCGCACCGTGGTGCTCTTCGGCGACGGTGCGGGCGCGGCGCTGCTGGGGCCGGCCCCGGCGCCCGGCCGCGGACTGATCGCTACCCGGCTGCACACCTTCGGCGAGCACCGGGACCTCATCGAGGTGCCGCCCGGCGGACACTTCACCATGCAGGGTCGCGCGGTCCGTGAGTTCGTCACCGGCCGGGTGCCCGGCCTGGTCCGCGACTTCCTCGACGAGGCCCGCGTGCCCGCGGCGAGCGTCCGGCACATCGTCGCCCACCAGGCCAACGGGGTGATGCTGGACGAGCTGATCTCCGCGCTGGACCTGCCCGGCGCGGTCGCGCACCGGACGGTCGAGACGCTCGGCAACACCGGCGCCGCGTCCGTGCCGATCACGCTGGACAGCGCCGACCGCCGGGGTCTGCTGGGTCCCGGCGACCGCACCCTGCTCGTCGCGTTCGGCGGCGGCATGGCGGTCGGCCTGGCCCTCCTCGACCGGTGACCTCCGATGAGACTGACCGGTCTGTCGCTGCACGCCGCACACCTGCACCTGCCCGCGCACCGGGAGACGGCCGATCCACGCACCGTCTCGCGTGACGGGTACCGGGCCCTCACCGTCAGCGCGGACCTTCCGCCACCCGAGCTGGCGGTGCGGGCCGCGACCGGGGCGCTCGTCGCGGCCCGGTGGCCGGCGAGCACGTTGGATCTGGTGGCGCACGCCTGGATCCACCACCAGGGGCACGATTTCTGGTCGCCCGCCCACTACCTCGCCCATCGGCTCGGCGCGGCGCGGGCCCTGCCGGTCGGCGTGCGGCAGATGTGCAACGGCGGCGTGGCCGCGCTGGAGCTCGCCGCGACCCGGATCATGGCCGATCCCGCGACCGAGCGCGCCCTGGTCACCACCGCCGACCGGTTCGCCGCGCCCGCGTTCGACCGATGGCGGGCCGACTACGGCGTCGCTTACGGCGACGGCGCCACGGCGCTGCTGCTGGCCCGGGGCGACGGGCCGTACCGGCTGCTCTCGGTCGCCTCCACGGCGGCGCCGGAGCTCGAGCTGATGCACCGCGGCGACGACTCCTTCGGGGCGTCACCGGGTGCGGTGATCGACGTGCGCCGCACCAAACGGGCCTTTCTCGCCGCCGGGCACGGGCCGCGCTTCACCCGTACCGCGAACGACGCGGTGTGCCGGGTGGTGCGGCAGGCCCTGGCCGAGGCGGGCGAGCCGCGGGTGCACGCGGTGGCCCTTCCACGGCTGGGGGGCGCCGTGCTGGACGACGGCTACCGTCCCGGGCTTCGTGCCGCCGGGCTGCGCCGGGCGGCCGTCCTCCGTTTCGGCCGCGGCACCGGTCATCTCGGTGCCGGTGACGCCGCGGCGAACCTTGCCGAGATGGCACACCTGCGCCTGCTGCGGCCGGGCCAGGTCGCGCTGGTGCTCAGCGCGGGGGCGGGCTTCACCTGGTCGTGCCTCGTCGTCCGGTGTGCGTACTGAGCGCCGCCGGAATACCGCGGCGGATGTAGGGCCCGCCAACCGCCCCGGGCTGACGCGGGAAGTGCTGCCGGAGACCAGAATATTTCCTGACGCAGTAATCACCCGATCGTTATGGAGAAGGCCATGCACGAATTCGATCGCAGCTCATTCACGACCCGCGCCTACGCTATTTTCCTCAGCGCCCTGGAAAGCGATTCGGCGCCCACCGCCGGTCAGGCCCGCGAGGCCGCTCGCCGTTCCTTCCGCCGTTTCGGTGGCCCCGGCGGATGCGTCGCCGCGGTCGCCTGGGCCTACGGCGACCACCCGTCGGAAGCGGCCCGCCGGATGCGCTGGGCACTGACCGTCGCCCGGTCGGTGCCGTACGCGGCGCCGACCGCCACCGTCAGCGGCACGCGATCGGCCGGCGGGAGCCGCCGGCGCCGAACAGTGAGCCAGCGCCGGCGGGGACGGCACCGGCTGACACGGCACCGGCAGGCACGGACATCCATCGGCTGACCACGATCGCACCGGAAGGAAACGAACCCGATGACCAACCCCGACATCCCGATCTCCCGCGCCGCGAGCCGTCACGGCCCGCTCGCGATCCGGCTCAGTCTCGGCATCGTGCTGTTCTGGTTCGGCGTACTCAAGTTCGTGCCCGGCCTCAGCCCGGCCGAGTCCCTGATGATCCGGACCGTCGAGGCGCTGACCTTCGGCGTTCTCGTCGGCGACACGGCCCGGCTGTTCGTGGCGGCCGTGGAGACACTCATCGGGGTGGCCCTGCTCACCGGCCGTATGCCGCACACCGCGCTGGCGGCCCTCGCCCTCCAGATGGCGGGCACGTTCGCCCCGCTGCTGCTCTTCCCGGGCGAGATGTGGCGGCACCCCTTTGTTCCCAGCTTGGAAGGGCAGTACATCGTGAAGAACATCGTCCTGGTCTCGGCCGCGTTCGCCTTGGCCGCCACGGTCCTGACCCGCCTCCCCGAGGGGGTCCCGGTCGAGTCGTGAGGCCGGGCGGATGCCCGGTGACGGCAGTCCGTACGGCGACGGCACTTCCATCGCCTCGAGGCCGGCGAGTTCGAGCCGGCTTCGAGAGCGAGCGAGGTGCCGTCGTTCTCGTCGATGTTAGCCATCACAAAGCACTCGCCCAAAGGTCAGAGATATGAGCGACATGATTTTCCATATCATGGTAAATGGACTTGATGACTGGTCGGCAAAAAGTGTTATGCGATGCCTCTAGTGATGGTCGAGGCCATGCGTTCCTTTGAAGATTGAAGAGATCGCTAGTCGCTTCGCGTTGCGAAATAAGCATTGACTTACATCATTGACTAATCCGCCAGTTAACGCTAACTTGGCGGCCACATAAATGTCGAGACGGAGGAGTTCGCATGAGGAAGGCGCTTCTGGCGGCTGCCATGGTCGTCTCCGCCGTGTCGACGGTCGCAGCCGCCACCGGAACGCACGTCACGGCCGCGCCCCGGACGGCCGTGGCCGCGATCCAGGCGACCTTCTATGTCGCTCCCGACGGCGACGACGGCAATGCGGGATCGATCACGTCACCCTTCCGCACCCTGCAACGCGCCCGGGACGCCGTGCGCACGGTGAAGACCACCATGACCGGCGACATCCACGTCTATCTTCGCGGCGGCAGTCACCCGGTGAGCTCCACGATCGAGTTCGGGCCGGCCGACTCCGGCACCGGCGGCCACCGGGTCGTCTATGCCGCGTACCCGAACGAGGTGCCGGTGCTCGAGGGCGGTGTCCGGGTGACCGGATGGACCCAGCACAACGGCAACATCTGGAAGGCTCCGCTGGACCGTGCCAACAAGCTCCGGGCGCTGTACGTCGACGGCAAGCGTGCGCACATGGCCGCGAAGACGATCAGCTCGGCCGGATGTCACGGGACGTACAACATCACCGCCGGGCAGGCCGCCTGGGCGTGGGAGTCGGGGTCACAGTGCGCCGGCGCCCGATACAGCGCCTCCGACTTCCCGGCGATCGCCGGCAACCAGGACGATGTCGAGATCGAAACCGCGACGACCTGGACCTCGGCCGTCGTCGGCGTTCGTCAGGTGACCACCGAGGGCGGCAACCGGGTGGCGCACTTCCAGCAGCCGGGCGCGGCGATCGCCCAGGGTGCGTTCAACGGCAACGCGCAGGTCGGTGGCGCCCACAAGGTCATGAACGCGTACGAGTTCCTGGACGCCCCGGGCGAGTTCTACTTCGACAGGTCGGCCCGGACGGTGTACTACTACCGGGCCGGCGCCGAGAACATGCCGGCCGCGACGGTCTTCGCGCCCGCCAACGTGACGACCCTGCTGCGGGTGGCCGGCACCTCGACGAGCGATCACGCGCGCGACATCACGTTCTCCGGCCTCACGGTGCGGCACTCCGACTGGAACCTCACGAACGTGGCCGGTTCCTCGTACAAGCAGGCGCAACAGGGCAACCTCAGCGCGACCGCCTACGCGAAGCAGAACTTCCACGCCTACCACTACCGCAACGTCGACGTGACCCCCGGCATCGTCCACCTGCAGAACGCCGACGGGATCCTGCTGCAGCGCAACCGGATACAGCACACCGGCGCCGACGGGATCAACATGATCAACGACGTGCAGAACAGTCAGTTGATCGGCAATCGCACCGACGACATCGCCGGATCGGCGATCACGGTGGGGCATCCCCAGCACGTCTACATCGGGGACCACACGCCGGCCAACCGCGAGAAGTACCCGGCCGGCACCGAGGGACTGTGTAGGAACATCGAGATCAAGAACAACTTTCTGTACGACAGCGCGGTGCTGTTCAACGGGCACAGCCCGATCTCGGCGTACTTCGTGGACACGCTGACGGTGACGCACAACCGGATCGAGAAGGCGCCCTGGGCCGGCATCACGCTCGGCTGGGGATGGTGGAACTTCGACGGGTCCGCGGGCTCGATCCTGCCCAACCGGCCCACCACGACGGCGCGGAACAACACCGTCAGCCACAACCAGATCGTCGACACCGTCCAGCGCCTCGGTGACACCGCCCCCATCTACACGCTCGGCAGTCAGCCGGGGACCACGATCACCGGCAACTATCTGCAGGGCGTCCCGTCCGGACACAGGTACGGGCTGCATCCGGACGAGGGCTCGGCGTACATGACGTTCCGCGACAACGTGCTCAGCGTCGACAAGAACGTCACGTGGCTCGTCAACTCCGACGACTTCGGGCGCAAGCACGATCTGAGCGTCACGCAGACGTACGGGCCGATCAACAAGGTCTCCAACAAGAACCTGCCGAACAGCACGATCCAGGACATCCTCGTCTCGTCCGACTATGTCTGGCCCGCCGCCGCGTACGCCATCGCCGTGGACTCCGGGCTGGAGGAGCCGTTCCGGGACATCCTCGCGCCGGGCGGTCCCGCCCTGCCGGACCACATCCTGCCGGCCAGCACGTTCGTCGCCGCCGGGACATCGTCACTGCGGATCCGCGGTGCCGGTGACGCGAGCAGAAGGATCTGGCTGGCCCCTTCCGGCACGACGAATTTCGTCGCCGGACCGACGATGACGACCGTGGACGGCGCCGCCGGCTCGATCGCCGTTCCGTCCTCACCCGGCGACTACCGGCTGTTCGTCCTCGACGCCCAGGGCAATCGATCAGCGGAGTCCACGTCGATCGTCCGGCGGCAGGGCGGCGGTCAGCGGAACGGGCAGATCGTGGGCGGCCAGTCGGGGCGGTGTGTCGACGTGCCCGGCGCCGCGACCGCCAACGGCACCCAGGTGCAGCTGTGGGACTGCGCCGGCAGCGTGCAGCAGCGGTGGACCCACACCGCGGGCAGGCAACTGACGGTGTACGGGAACAAGTGCCTGGACGCCACCGGCAACGGCACGGCCAACGGCACCGCGGTCATCATCTGGGACTGCCATGGCGCGCTCAACCAGCAGTGGAACGTCAACGCCGACGGAACCATCACGAGCGCCCAGTCCGGGCTCTGCATCGACGCCAACAACGCCGCCACCGCGAACGGCACCAAGGTGATCCTCTGGTCGTGCAACGGCGGAGCGAACCAGCGATGGACCCTGAGCAGTTGAGACTCCCAGGAGGAAGCGCACCGATGAACGAGGTCCCCGCCCGCTCGAAACGCCGTACCGTCGGCCGCGCCCGGCTGCTCGCCGGCGGCGTCGTCGCCCTGGTGACGGCCGTGGCGTCGGTGGCCATGGCCACACTCGCCCACGCCGATCTCAGCGGCCCGCCCGGAACCACGCTGAAGGCGGCCGCCGAGCGCAGCGGCCGGTACTTCGGCGCCGCCATGGGGGGAGACCGTCTCAACGACTCGGGCTTCCTCACCATCGCGAACCGCGAGTTCGACATGATGACGGCCGTCAATGAGATGAAGCCCGACGCGACCCAGCCCAACCGTGGCCAGTTCGACTTCCGGGCCGGCGACGCCATCTACAACTGGGCCACCCAGCGCGGCATGAAGGTTCGTGGCCACACCCTGGCCTGGCACGCACAGCAGCCGAGGTTCTGGGGGAGCCTCAACGGCAGCGCCCTGCGCACCGCGATGATCGACCACATCAACGGTGTCATGGGCCACTACCGGGGCAAGCTCTACGCCTGGGACGTGGTCAACGAGGCCTTCGCCGAGAACGGCAGCCGGCGGTCGTCGAACCTGCAGTCCACCGGCAACGACTGGATCGAGGCGGCGTTCCGGGCCGCGCGTGCCGCCGACCCCGGCGTGCAGCTGTGCTACAACGACTACAACATCGAGAACCGGACGTACGGCAAGACGCAGGGCGTCTACCACATGATCAAGGACTTCAAGGCCCGTGGCGTCCCCATCGACTGCGTCGGCCTCCAGACCCACTTCACCGGTGGCAGTTCACTGCCCGGCAACTTCCAGCAGACGCTGTCGAGCTTCGCCGCCCTCGGGGTGGACGTGGCGCTGACCGAGGTCGACGTCACCAACGCCTCCAGCAGCCAGTACCAGGGTCTCACCCAGGCCTGCATGAACGTTCCCCGCTGCGTCGGCATCACGACATGGGGCGTGCGCGACAGCGACTCCTGGCGCGGCAACGAGAACCCGCTGCTCTTCGACCGCAACAGCAACCCCAAGGCCGCCTACACCTCGGTCCTCAACGCCCTCAACGCCGCCTCCACCACGGTGCCGGGGACGAGCACACCGAGCGGCAGCACGTCACCGAGCACGCCGAACGACCCCGGGCAGCCGGGCGTCTGCACCGCGACGTACCGCTCGGCCGGCAGTTGGGGCGGTGGCTTCCAGGGTGAGGTCACCGTGAGCAACAACGGCTCCACCACCCTCAACGGCTGGACGGTGCGGATGACGCTGGCCGGCGGGCAGACCATCGTCAACGTCTGGAACGGCGCCAACACCGGCAGCACCGGCACGGTCAGCGTGCGGAACGCCGCGTACAACGGCTCCCTCGGCGCGAACGCCTCGACCAGTTTCGGCTTCCTGGCCAACGGAAGCACCAGCACGGCGCCCGGCGACATCTCATGCACCAGCCCCTGACCGGCGGCCACGAACCACACCCACGTCAGGGCGCTGGTACGGGCCGCCGGTGACCGTGGAATCGCCCAGCTGGCCCACGTCGTTGAAGCCCCAGCACCTCAGGCTCGCATCGGTGCGGATGCCGCAGTTCGCCGACGAGCCGGCGGCGACCCTCGTCCAGTTCCGTTCGCCGATGATGAGCCGGGGCGCGCCGAAGAGCGGATCGACACGGCGGTTTCCCGGCCGCCCGGCAAGCGCTCGTCGAGGGAGTCATCGCCGCCAAACGCGAAGTGGCCCGGCTGGGGATCGACACCCGGATCGGCTGCAACTCCACCGCCATCTTCGATCCGGACCAGGAGTTCTGGACCGACCTGGGCCGCCGGGGCGGTGAGGAATTCCGGTCCGCTCTCGACTACGCCGGCCTGGACTTCTTTCCCGACGTATTCCAGCCCATCCCGGCCGATCGCCTTTCCGAGGCGGTCACGGGGGTGCTGGCCCTCTTCCGCCGACAGAGTCTCGCCGCGGCCGGCATCGCCGACTCCGTGCCCATTCACATCACCGAGCACGGCTGGGGCACCGGCGTCGGGCGGCCGTATTCCCGTCAGGCTGACGTGCTCGACACCGTCGTGCGCGCCATCGACGAGCACAGCGAAGAACTCAACATCACCACCTACGAGCACTTCGCGCTACGGGACGCCGACAGCGACCATGACCATCCTCTGTTCCAGCTCGGCATCCTCGACTCCCACTACGAGCCCAAGCCGGCAGCCGCCACCTACCGAAACCTCATCGCCGAGCTCAGCGTGAGGGCATGAGGCGGATTCCGTACGAGATGAGTGGTTCAAGGGTCAGGCCGGCTCGCCCCTCCTTCCCGCCCGCGTCAATAAAGTGCTGAACTAGATAGTCTGCAAGCAGATTATCCGCTAGTGTCAGAGGCGAGCGGAAACGCTCACGACACCATCGCCCATGTCGTTCGCGGGCCGTGTGACGCCGGCGCCGCACGTACCACCCTGCTGACATCGCACCTTCCGGAAGGATCGACTCGCTGATGAGTGAGACCCACTACGGCCCCGGCCAAGGCCCCAGCGCCCGCGCCCTCACCGACGACGAAGTGATCCGGATCCTCGGCTCGCAGCAGTTCGGCGTACTGGCGACCGTCAAACGGAACGGCCACCCCCACCTGGCCTCGATGGTCTTCACCTGGGACGCCGACGAGCGGCTCCTCCGGTTCTCCTCGGCCGCCGGGCGCATCAAGGTGAGCCATCTGCGCCGCGATCCACGAGCCACCCTGCACGTGCAGGGCGGGAACGTCTTCTCCTATGCCGTCGCGGAGGGCGAGGCGCAGGTGTCGGAGCCGAGTGTGGAGCCCGGCGACGCGACCGGACGGGAACTGCTGGCCATGGTCGGCGGCCTTGGCGATGCGGCAGACGAGACGGCGTTCCTCGAGCAAATGGTGAAGGATCGGCGCGTGGTGATCAGCCTCAGGGTGTCTCGCCTGTACGGGACCGCCCTGGACGGACCGGTCGAATCCTGAACAGCAGCTCCCGAGCCGGAGCGCGGAGCGGGCCCGGCCGGGCGCGCTAGGGGTGGCCGGGCCGCCGGTAATTGCCGGCGGCCGGCAGGAGGCAGCCGCTACCGTGCCTCCATGGTGGATGCGCACGAGCGATTCGTGGCCTCCGGGCCGCTGCGGATCTGGACCGAGCGGGCCGGCGATCCCGAGCTTCCCGCCGTCTTGATGGTCCTGGGGTCGGCTGCTCAGGGTGTCAGCTGCCCCGACGCGCTGGTCGGCCGGCTGGTCGAGCGCGGGGTTCAGGTGATCCGGTTCGATCATCGGGACACCGGCCGGTCCAGCGTCGTCGACTTCGATGCTCAGCCGTACACGATCGGGGACATGGCTCGCGACTGCCTGGCCGTACTGGACGGTTATGGACTGGATTCCGCTCATGTGGCGGGGGCCTCGCTGGGCGGCATGATCGCTCAGTGGCTGGGTGTGCACGCGCCGGACCGGGTCCGGTCCTTGACGGTGATGTCCAGCTCGCCGATGGGTCATGATCCGAGTCCGGTGTGGGCGCGGGCGCGGGCCGGGGAACCGCCCGACCCGGATGATCTGCCGCCGCCGGCGCCGGAGTTTCTCGCACATCTGGCCGCCGGGCTGCCGTCGGGTGTGGAGTCCGACGTGGCCTTGTTCCGGCTCTTCAACGGGCCGGTCCGGCCGTTCGACGAGCCGGCCGCCCGGGCGATGCTGGACCTGGCGCTGTCACGGGCCACCGATCCGGCGGCCGCGGCCAACCATCACCGGGCCGTCTGGAGGGCCGACCCTGGCCTGCTCGCCCCGCTGTCATCGATCACCGCGCCGACCTCGATCGTGCACGGCGACCAGGACCCGGTCTATCCGCTCGACCACGGGGAAGCCCTGGCTGCCGCGATCCCGGGCGCAATACTGCACGTCGTACCCGGGATGGGCCATGTCATGACATCACCGGGCCTGCCCGAGGAGGTCGCCGAGCTGATCCGGCTGTGACCCGCCGTGCGAAAGGCGGGCCGTGCCGGTGAACAGCCACACGGTGAACCACCCCGCGATTGATCCATCGTGCGCCGTCGCTGCCGCCGCACACCCGACAGAAGCGGCGCAGAAGGTGTCGGACGATCGGCGCCGATGCGGCCGCACCATGGGGGCATGGATGACACGACCTTGGTTTCCCGCTTCCTTCGCGACGGCTTCGTGAAGCTGGAGGGTGCCGTCGCGCCGCGGGTGGCCGCGGACTGCACACGGCTGCTGTGGCGAGAGACGGGCTGCGAACCGGACGATCCATCGACGTGGCCACAGCCCGTGCACCGGGTGGCCGGCATGGCACAGGGACCGTTCGCCGCCGCACCCAACTCCCCGTTCCTCCACCACGCGTACGACCTCCTGGTCGGCGCGGGACGCTGGGAACCGCGCTACTCGCTGGGCACGTTCCCCCTGCGCTTCCCGCACCGAGAGGAGCCGGACGACGCGGGCTGGCACATCGAGGGCAGTTACCTGCCGGAGGGCGAGAGCTGGTACTTCACCAATGTGCGCTCCCGCGGCCGGGCGCTGCTGATGCTGTTCCTGTTCAGCGAGGTCGGTGAACAGGACGCCCCGACGCGGATCCGGGTCGGCTCACACCTCGACGTGCCGAAGGTGCTGGAGAAGTACGGGGAGGACGGGGCGAGCGGACTGGATCTCGCGCCCGATCTGGTGGCGGCGTCCGACCACCGGCCACTCGCCCTCGCCACCGGGTCTCCGGGCGACGTCTTCCTGTGCCATCCATTCCTGGTGCACGCGGCGCAACCGCACCATGGGACCCGGCCGCGCTTCATGGCCCAGCCCCCGCTGATGCCGGCCGCGCCGTACGTATTGGAGCGCGCCGACGGCGCGTACTCGCCCGTGGAGATCGCGATCCGCCGAGGCCTCGGACAGGACACCCCCGGTCCGGACACCAGACGGCACTGACGACAACGCCGGGTGACCGCGCTCAGCGCGGACTCGCCCCGCTCGACCCCGGCGCCCTGGCCGCGGCATTTCGGCTCTCGCTCGGAGAACCAAGGGACACCCGGATTGCAATGGACAGACCGATTCTCAACGAATCAAGTACGGATAGCCGCGGCCGAACTGGCTTGCAACAAGAGAGCGGCAGTGTGAACGAGGAGTTCCGGAAGGTGACGCTGGATGCCGCGTTCGCCGAGGGCGTCGGGCTGTCGGGACGTACCTGGCGCAGCCGGGACCTGGTCTTCGTGCACAACATCGCGGACGTGACCGACTGCGTGCGAGATCGAATCCGGTGACGCGGGAGCGGAGTTCCGGCAGGTGACCATGTCGGCCTCGTTCGCGAAAGGGGTCGGCTTGTCCGGCCGGGCATGGGCGCGCGACGACCTCGTGTTCGTGGAGGACCTCGGTGAAATCACCGACTGCGTACGCCGTCCCGCTGCTCAGGCGGCCGGTGTCAAGTCCGGCGTGTGCCTGCCCATCAAGATCGGCGGCCGGATCGTCGGCACGATGGACTTCTTCGCCACCCGAACCCTGATCATGACATCGAGCCGCGAAGCCGCTCTGCGTAACACCGCTTTCCTGGTCGGTCAGGCACTGGAGCGCTTCGCCTCGACCGAGTAGCTGCACGCTGTCGGCCGTGAACTGCTCGACTCGATCAGCGAGGTTCAGCGCAACGTCATGTCGGCCGAGTCCGTCGCCCACGAGGGCGGACGGCTCACCGACGAGGCGAACAAGCAGGTCGCCGCACTAGGCCAGGCCAGTGCCGAGATCAACCAGGTGGTGAAGACGATCCAGTCCATCGCCGCACAGACCAATCTCCTCGCCCTCAACGCGACCATCGAGGCAGCCCGGGCAGGCGACGCAGGCAAGGGCTTCGCCGTCGTCGCCGGCGAGGTCAAGGAGCTGTCCAGCGAAACCGAACGCGCCACGACCGAGGTCAGCACCAAGGTCAATGCCATCCAGGCCCGCGTCGACGCGGTCACCGCCTCGCTGGCCGACATCCACTCCGCGGTGGAGGAGATCAACCTGACGCAGAAACTGATCAGCGGCGTACTCACCGAACAGGTCGCCGTCACCGGCGCCATCCTCACCTGATGGGAGCCCTCAACCTCTGGTAGGCGCGCTGTACCACAGAGGTTTACCCAAGGATCAATCGCCCGATGGATGCATCGCCATGCATTGATCGCTAGCGTCGCGGCATGGCCGACGTCTGGGAGCCCCGATCCGATACCGCCGTCCATGTGGCGGGACCATGCATAGTGGTGTCCAGTGTGGTGGCGCTCTGTGCGCCCGGTTGGTTCGGAGTCGCCGCCCTGGCCGTGGTCTCCTTCACGATCGGCTATCTGATATACGGCACCGCGCGACACGGGAACCGCCTGACCAAGACGATCACGGTGGTGGGCGCGGTGGGCGTGCTGCTCGCGGCCGACGTGGCGGTGGGACTGGCCCTGCGCGGGATCATGCCGGACGCCTACCGGAAGATCGCGGGCACCCAGGTCGTGGTGCAGGCGACCGCGGACTGCGACATCGACCGGGGTCTGCCGACCCGGGTCCGGCGGCGTGCCGCGCGCACCAACACCAGCCCCGTCGACACCGTCCAGCCCACCGACGAGGCCAGTTGCAAGAACTCCACCTGGACCATCAACGGCCAACAGGTGGTGGGCACTGTCGAGGTCCGCGCCGGGGAGCTGCCCGACCCGCGCGGCCCGTTCCAGGTGACGGCCTGGGCGCTGGGCGACCATGCCAGCGCGGAGTCGCGGACCGGCCGCCATCCGCTCTGGATGCCGGCGCTGGTGGCATTGCCGTGGTGGCTCCTGCCGGCCGGTCTACTGGTGGCGTACCTCGCGTACAAGGCGATCCCGCGAGTGCGCAGACGCGGCAGGCAGGCGTCCGCCTCGGCCCGGGGCTGGACCTACCGGGAGCGGGATGCCGCGCTGCCCGGCGCCATGCCGGTCGCGGCGAACCCCTCCTCGTCGGCCTACGACGTCGTGGAGGGTGACCTCGACGGCGTACGCTTCACCGTCTTCGACTTCTCGAGCGCGGACGAGCTGCGCCCGACGGCGTACACCGCTGAATTGCCCGCCGAGTTCCCTGACGTTCACATCGGCCCGTACGCCGTCGCGGGAAGGGTTGTGGTGCGCTCCGGTCCGCAGTGGTCGGACCCGGAGGAGCTGTTGCGGCGCGTGGCGGACGTCCAGCGGTTCGGCGCGGAACTCGTGGCCGCGGCCTCCGCCGCCGACCCCGAACAGCAGCTTGCCGAGCTGGTGCGGCGAACCCCGCCCGCGAACCTCACCCGGGTACCCGTGCGCGCGTATCTCGGCCCGTTCATCGGCCTGACGATCGGACTTCTCATCCTGGCCGGAGCGATCTGGCTGATCGACGCGGGGTGGCCGGTGCTCGGCGGCATCATCGCGTTCGTCGCCGGCCTCTTCCTGCTGACGGGCGCGCTGAAGGTCGTCTCCCGGTGGCGTGCCCGGCACGGCCGTCGCCGGCTGGCGGCTCGGCACGGCTGGACCTTCCAGGCGACGGACCCCACGTTCCTGCAGCGGCTGAACCTGCCCGACTTCGCCGACTGCAGGCCCTCGGCCACGTCGGTCCTCTCCGGAACGGAGGATGGCGTGCCGTTCGCCTTCTTCGACTACCAGCGGAAGAACGGCAGCCACGAGACAGCCTGGCTGGCCAAGCTCGCGGAGCCCGTACCGGAGATGGAGCTCTACGGCCCCGCGAGCCGCAGCCGGGTCGCGCCGGCCACCACGCCGGAGGGCAAGGCGCTACTCACCCCGGAGCTGCTGCAGCGGCTCGATGAGGCGTATCAGGGACGGTTCAAGGTGACCCGTGAGTGGATTCACGTCGACAACCCGGGCACCCTGAGCCCCACACCGCGCCAGGCGGAGGAGACGATCGCCGCGCTGGCCCGGGTCAGCGCCATCCTGGCCGCTGCCGCCGTGCCCGCTGCCGGAACGGTCGACCGGTCAGCGGGGCAACCGTAGCCCTGCCGGCCCCCGTGCACCGCGAGTGAGCCAAGCGGACCTGCTCCACGCCCCGCGCGAGTACGATCATGCCGTTCGGTGGGGAGCCCTCACGGGGGACAGCGGGGCGGGCGCCGTTACGGTCAGGGCCCGGATGGATCAGTTCATCGGTGCGAGGCGCTCACGTGGGCGAAGCGCGTCGGTCACTGGTGAGGATTTCGGCAGTTACGCTGGGTCGTCAGCGAACCGAGGAGTGTGACTGCAGATGATCAATGTGCAGGAATTCGCCCGGCGGCTCAGCACCCTCGGGGCCAAGGCGTTCACCAGTGACGACGTCGTGGACCTGGCGATCGCCGCCGATGTGCGCGTCAGCCCTGATCTCGGGATCGACGCCACTGTGGCCCAGCGGATACTCGACCACATCTCGCCGCCGGTGCCGGTGACCGGGGCGCAGATCGCGGCGTCGGAGTGGCCGCCGCCGACGTCCAGCCGCCCGGCGGCGCCTCCGGTGGTGTTTTCCAGTCCCGGCGCCGTCGAGGGCCCGGGTGATCAGTCGGCTCGGCCCCGCGGTTCGGGCCCGGCACGTGCGGGGCAGCGCCCCGGCTCCCGACGAACGGGCAGATGAACCGGCATCCGACCGGCGATCCTCCGGGCGGGCGGCGAGTGGCTACGACGGCAGCGGCGCCGCTGGGAGCGGCCTTCATCGGTGGATCGAGTCTCAGGGGCGACGGCCGGCGGGATTGACTAGAGGCGTCAGCGGAGTCTCCTAGGACGCTGGGAAGACCCCGCTGACGGTGCCGGCGCTATTTCCTGTCGTAGTGACCGAGCCACTCCAAGCCGGTCCACAGCTCCCAGCGCCCTGGGCGATGCGGAGACGGATACATTCCGGGCGGATCGCCGCCGGGGACCGGGCCGCGCAGCACCGCCCCCGTCGAACCGTCGAGCAGCCAGAGGCCCCGGTAATCCCAGCGTGACACGACGTCTCCGCTGATGCTGGTGTAGCCCTCGCCGACCCAGAAGGTGCCCGACGGCACTTCGAGCGTGGTGTAACCGTGTCGGAGTTCGGCGACCAGTTGGTCGCCGATGCGGGTCACGAGCCGAAGAATCAGAACGAACAACAGTGTGCCGCCCAAGCTCACCGCGACCGTGACCGCGACGTCGGAGCCGGTGACCCATTCCAGGATCTTGAGGAACAGGATCAGGGTCAGGATGCCGCCGACCGCTGTCCCCAGCAGGGTGCGAAACACGGCCCGCGCGGTGGGAGCCACCGCGAGGCGCGGCGGGGTGGCCGGCACCCGGGGAATGAGGCCGGCGGCCCACGCCTCGGCATAGCCGGGAACCTCCCGCGGCGGTATCTTCCTCGCATTCCGGCGAGTCGGCACGATACCCGCCTAGTCCGACCAGATGCCGTTGACCAAGATCGCCATGACGTCATTGAACGCACTCCCGTCGTATTCGGGGTGCTCTTCGCTCACGAAGGCGTCCTTGACGTTGAGCGTGGACCCGGTGGGGATGATCGGCGTGAACCGCCGGCCCGTGCGATCTTCGACCTTGGTGCCGAAGTCTCCCTGTCGCACGAACAAGTCCCGAGCCGCGTCGAGGACCGCCCGGCGGGTGGCCTCGGCGTATCCGGCACGCCGGCTCCGAGGGTTGGTCTCGTCACGGGCGGGCGGCGGTGCCGCCGTCGCCAAGACTCTCCTGTACCCCGCGACTTCCTGAGGAGCCCAGACATGCGCAACCTGTTCGCCAGTGTGCCGGCCGCCGGGCACCTACCTACCTGCCTGCTGCCATTGATCGAGGCCGCGGGCCGCGCCGGTCACGAGGTGGCGCTGCTCACCGACAGGTCGATGCGCGCTGTTTCGGCGGCCGCGGCGCGCTCGACCTCTCGGACGGCGGCGTAACAGCTCCGCCCGCTCGCCGGAGAGTCCGCCTGCCGACGGCTCGACGGCATCGGACATCATCGAGGCATGGGCGACCTTCTGATCAATTTGCTGGCGAGTGTCATCGCCGGTACGGCCGTCTGGCTCGCGGGGTTCGTGCTGCGCCGCCGCAAGCTGAACCGGGAACGCGCCTTCTTCGGCCTCACCGCCGGAGCGAGCTGCCTGCTGGTGGTGTCCCGGCACGCGTCGTCGCCGCGCGAGTTCAGCGTTCACCGCCGCGACGTCGCCGCGCTGGTGGAGCTGGCGACCATCGCCCGGGAGTGCGGCGCGCACGCCGATCGGGTCGGCGAGCACCAGCCGAGCGGGGAGATCGGCCGACTGACCGAATTCTGCGTCGGCGGCCCCGGCGGCGCCAGCCCGCGCAGCGCCACGCACGTGCGCACGATCCTGCGCGGCGTGACCTACGAGGTCTTCGACGAGGAGAAGCGCCGGATGTCGTTCACGGTCGGCGGCACCGAGTACACCCTCAGCCCGGAGATCAGCTATGTGCTGCTCGCCCGGTTCTGGGGTCCGGCAGGTGGGCACCCGGTGTTCTTCATCGGTGGCCTGAGCGCGGGCAGCAACCTCGCCGGCGCCCGCTATCTGGCCTCGCGCCACTCCGAACTCGACCGCAAGTTCGGCGCCGACCGGCCGTTCGCGCTCGTGCTGCGCATCGTCGAGCCGGCCGCATACGGCACCGACTTCACCGAGTTGGTCGCCGACGTGTCCGACGTCGCGTTCCAGCCTGTTCCGCAGCCGGTGGAGTAGACCAGAGCCATGGAGGTCCTCGACGGCGGCCGCCACGACCAGATTGTCGAGAGAGCAACGAAGCGGCTTCACCCGGTGGCACTGGGAGCCGCGTCGTCCGACGAGTCCGAGCCGCTGTTGCCCGATGGAATTATGGTGGCCATGGTGTGTTGCGGGTGACGGAGGAGGTGCCATGAGCCTTCACGCGGTACCGCCTTCCATGGAAGGCGACGCGAACCAGCTTCTGGGTCTGGCCGGCCTCTACCAGGCGGGCCGGCCGGAGATGTCGATGGCGGAAAGACTCAGGCCGCCGCGCGGCCCGGAGGAGGTCGCCGCGGCGGTGCGGGACTTCGCCACATTCGCGAACGATCAGTACGAGGACGCGGTGGCACTGCTCGCCGCGTTGTCGACCAAGCTGTCGGAAGCGTCCGCCGCGTATGTGAAGGCGGACGACGAGGCCGCCCGGGCGATCGACGGGATCCTCATCGGGCCGAGATACCAGCCGGGCCACGAGAACTGACGTTCCTCCAGTCGACAGGGGGCGACCATGGCGACCTTCCGTGACGACGTCTTCTACATCGAGGAGATGCGGCCTGAGTACGTCGCCATGGCCGCCGACGATTTCTTCCGCGTCGCCCGGGTGATCGAGTCCGGCCTGCCGACACTGGACGGTCTGGTCGGCACGGTCGAATGGGGCGGAGAGGCGCACGCTCTGTACGAGCAGCGCCTCGGCGAGGCTCTCGACCTGGTGACCATGCTCGGTATCGGCTACCGCAGGGCGGGTGCGGCCCTGGAGGACTACGGTTCCGCCCAGCAGGCCGCGAAGGATCTCGTCAACACCGGGATCGTGATCGAGCGCCGCTTGGGTGACCTGATCGCGCCGCTGGTGGCCGTGCACGCCGGTATCAGCGCGGTCAGCCCGATGGCGCAATGGGACTTCCTGATCGGGCCGTCCGCCCTCGGCGGCGCCGAGATCGATCAGCAGCGGGAAGCGGTCCGCGATGAGGCCGACTACCTCTTCCGTGAGGCGGAGGGCTGTTACGCGAGGGCCATACCCACCGAGGGCGGCGCGCGGACGACGGCCGTCGCCGCGTTGCGGGCGGCGCGAGCCTTCCTGCCGGACTACCTGGCGGACAGCCGGAACACCGCTCGGGTCATCGCCACCGCGCCGGGGTTGAAGGAGGAGGTCTACCAGGCCGCGAAGCTGGATCCGAACGCCCGTAAGCCCGGCGAGCGGATCCTGAACGAATACCAGGTGGCCCCGGACGAAGGCCCGCGGCAGCAGTACCCGGGCGGCGGGCTCCTGGTCGATTTCGGGCTGGTCGAACCGTTGACCGTCACTCCGTCCGAGGCCCGCATCCTCAAGCAGATGCCGCTGGCCGACCAGATCACGTTCTACAACATCAGGCAGCAGGCCATCGACACGGCGAACGAGAACTTCCCCGAGGACAAGCAGGACGGCCACACCGACGCGTTCCGCCACGCCTACTGGAACGCCTTGCTGACCAGGCAGTTCGGCGAGGACTTCGCCAGGGCCATGACCACCGCGCACGAGGCCGTTCCGGACCACACCGCCGGCAGCGAGGCGATGGACCTGCACAATAACGAGGTGGGCCGGCAGATCGCCGTGGCGAACCCCGGCGCGTCACCGGAGGAACTGGCCGTCCTCATCCGCGAGGCCGTCGACAGCGGCCGCACCGTGGTCATCGACAAGGCGGGCGATCTCGCCTACAGCGACCAGGTGGCCCGCAACGACACCGGCCAGCCGAAGCCGGAGCAGCGAGAAGGAAAGCCGCAGCCCGACAGCGGCTACTGATCCCGCGTCCGACCCAGGGCGCCGAAGCCTTCGACCCGGCGGGAAATCCTTCCCCGGGGCCTAGGTGGTGGGGCGCAACGGCCTGATGCGGGTGTTCTGGAAAGAGGTGTAGAGCCAACGGCCGTGACGCTTCACGGCGACGTTCGTATTGACGGAGAGGGCCTCATCGGTGCAGGCCGTCTCACCCGGCCAGAGCACGCAGCCGGTCCGGACGATGACGGCCAGGTCGGGTTCGGGGAAGCGGATGCGCTCGTCCTGTTGGAGAAGGCGCGTGCCCTGCAGGTACGTCCTGAAGTAGTAACCCATTCCTTCCTCGATGCCGGCCCGGGTGCTCATGTGGTCGCCGTTGAAGGTGACCAGGTCGGCATCGGAGGTGTAGACCGCGGCATACGCTCGCGCATCGCCACGCTCCCAAGCCCGGTCCTGACGCTCTCGTAACTCCTGCAAGGCGACGAGGTCTCTGTCCTGCCCGGAGGTGGATGGGGGTTCGGCCGACGCGGAACCGGCTGAGCCGCCGAGCGCGGTGACGGGCACGGCGATCATGGCCACAACGGCGGCCTGCCACCTCGGAATGCGTTGGGCGGCGGTGATTGCGCGGTTGAGGTATCGACTCATGCCAAAACGGTAGGAGGCCCGACTGCTACGCCGAAACCTCCTGGAGAGGTATCTCGTAGTCCCCCTCGAGAGGTACGGATGTGGACGGCCCTTTCATGCGAGACTTTCCCGGCACGTCTCGTTGGTTCCATCCATGGGAATGGCAGGCGACGGTCGACCCGGTCGCTCGGAGTCAACCGTCCTCGAGTCGGCAGCTGGTGTAGAAACCGACGTACAGCCCGTGCCGCTCGCACGGCCGCAGGTACTCCGGATCGGGCGCGGCGGACCAGTCCTCACCGTCCGGACATAGTCATGGGCGTGCGGCGGGTCGTAGTCGAGTTCGTCCCACCGGTGTCGCGCGACGGCCAAGTCGAGCACGGCCAGAAAGAACGCCTTCTCGGCCGGCCAGTTCGCGGTCCACGGCAGCTCCGTCAGGTCGAACCCGGCCGTCCCCCGGTCGCCGCGGTGGCGGGTGGCGAACATGAGGATCAGGTGCTGCTCCCACGGGGTGCGCGCCAGGTGGCAGCCGGCGAGGGTGAGCACGTCGAACAGCACGTCGGTGCCGCCGTTCGACAGGTCGAGCATCGGACCGCCGCGTGTCCCGTCAGTTCTGAAGAGGTTGGCCACAGGCTCATACTCGCAGCGGCGGTCCATCGGCATCCTCGACGACCTTGGCATCGCCGGTGTCGCTCGACGCTCCTTGGAGCCGGCGGGCGATGCTCCGCGAAACTCCGACCCCGGAGAACCGCGGCAGGGACCCGCTTCATGTCTTACGCGCGGCGGCTAGATCAGTACGCCTTTCTTGTCGTACCCCACTGGCAGGATCGGCGATATGGATGCTGATGTGGAGCGCGCAGCGAGCCCCGAAGACCTCAGCCGCCTCATCGTCGCTCGGCTCAATGCCGGCGATGTCGACGGGCTTATCGCCCTCTACGAATCGGATGCGGTTCTGGCCCTGCCCAACGGTGAGGTCGCGAGCGGATCGGAGGAGATTCGCGGAGCCTTCCAGCGCTTGCTGGAGGGGCGGCCTTCTTTCGAACCGGGCACCCCACGTCCCACCCTGCGGGCCGGCGAGCTGGCCCTCACGTCGGCTCGACTAGCTGACGGAACCGTGACCGTCGAGGTCGCGCGCCAGCAAGAGGACGGAACGTGGTTGTGGGCAATCGACCAACCCGCTTTCACTCAGCCGAATACATGAGCCACGTCACATCGGTCCCACCGATGACATTTCTGCCTCGGGACGGTCTGACGACATGTCCCGAACGAACTTCTGAAGCGGAAGGCAGCAACCATGAGCTTCCAGGCGTACCTCGACAACATCGAGGCCAAGACCGGGCTGACCCCTCGCCAGTTCATGACGCTGGCCCATGAGCGCGGCCTCGACGAGCCATCGACCAAGGCGGGCCAGATCATCGCATGGCTGAAGGCGGACTACGGTCTCGGACGGGGACACGCCATGGCCCTGGTACACGTGATCAAGAACGGCGCCAAGATCAGCGACAAGCACGTCGGTAGGTCCGGCTCCCACCGCGACGACTCGGACAGGCTGTGGCTCGACGGCGTCGAGAACCGCCCCTGAGCCATCCCGGATGCGCCCACGACGCCGTCAATCGGCGGTCTGCCGGGCCAGCCACGTCGCGTAGGCCGCGGCCTCGGTCAGCGCGAACTTGATCTGCTGGCACGTCGGGCAGTCATGCTCGCCGCAGTCGCTGTGGGCCTTCGCGATCCCCAGCACTCCGGTGAGCAGCGTACTCACCATCCCGCTGCTGACGGCTTGGGCGGCGATTTCGCGGCCGTGCGGTGTTTCGGCCTTCGAGAGTTGCTCTGCGTACCGTGCGGAGATCTCCGTGAAGCAGGCCGCTACCTGCTCGGTCAGCTGGTAATGGGCGGCGATGAGGTCGAACTGGTTCTGCCGCCGCACGTCATCCTCGTGAAGTACAGCGATCAAATCATCTATCTCGCTCACGGGCGGAACCTCTCGGTTAGACGGCGAGGGTGGGCGTGTTCGCGCCTATCCGATCGTTTCACCTGGTCACCTCGGCAGCAGCGGAAACCGGCCCGATTGTTCGCTCACCCGGCCGAGGATGGTGGGGGCGTCGCCGCCGAGGCCGGTCAGGATGTGGGTGCCGTGCCGGACGATGCGCCGGGCTGGCGACAGGAAGGCCCGGGCCGCACTCGTCGACCTGCTGAAACAGCAAGAGTCTGCCACGTTTTCATCCCCCGCCCCGGGAACCGGTGCTACGACGGGAACGATCACACCGACAGCGCCGGTGCCGGGCCTGGCCGCCGCGAGTTACGTCAACGACGGTTCCTGGTCCGGCCGCCGAGCTCGGCGACGGACGTAGGCGACGGTCACCATCGTCACCAGCACGGGCCACAACGCGGCAGGCAGGTAACAGGCCGTCGCCAGCATCGTCCAGCCCGACGGCGGCCGCCCCGCCGCCCCGATGAGCACGTCCCAGTTCGCGGCGCTCATCACCACGATGACGGCGAGCGGCACCACACCGGCCGCCGCCAGCCCGGCCACCAGCCACGTGGGATAGCGACGGCCGCCGATCACCGGCACCCGGGCGGGGACTCGTTCGCCCCACGGATAGACCAGACCCAGCGTCAACGACGCGAACGCGATCGACAGAACACTGAGCGACAGCACGTAGACGGTGCCAGGACCTGGGATCTGTTGCAGTTCGCGCCACTGGTCGGACATGCCGAGCCCCGCACCGAGACCCACCGCGGACCGCCACACCGACGACGGGATCACGCACCACACCGTCGCCCACGCCGCGACCACCGCCCATCGCGGTGTCCCCGCCACGGGCCCCGATTCACCATCGATCAATCGCACGCACAGCCTCCCCGAAGGCATCACCATATCCACATGCGAGGATTCGGCGGGTCCCTTGCCAGGCGCCCGCATCTCGTTACGCGGGACGCGTTGCAGCACGCCTTGACGAGCCCTCCGATCTCCCCGCGTGCCGATCTGCCGTCCGAGGCGTCCGCCGGGCTCCCCTTAAGATCCGCTGCATGCCGACCACCACCACCCGGTTCGTCTGGCCGATCGGGGACGACGCCGTCCTGATACCGCGGACGCCGGCGATCACCACCGCCTACCACGCCCTGCTGGCCGCCAACCATGCCCGCCTGGCGGTCTGGTCACCGGCCTCCGAGAAGCCAACGCCGGAGACCACCCGCGCCGCGCTGGAACGCTCCGGGAGCGCCTGGCTTGACGGCACCCGCCTTCCGCTGGCGATCGGTGTGCGCACCGACAGCGGCCACCGCCTGGTCGGCGCGATGAATCTGACCATCGACAAGGCCGAGGGAAGCGCCGAGGTGGGTTTCTGGATCGACGCCGCCGCCGAGGGCCGGGGACTGGTCACCCGGGCGCTGCACGCCGTCCTCGGCCACGGCTTCGGCGACCTCGGTCTGCACCGTGTCGAGATGCGGACGCTGACCACCAACGACCGCAGCCGCCGCTTGGCGGAACGCCTCGGCTTCACTCTCGAGGGAGTCCTGCGCCGGGCGATCCGGTTCCCGGATGGTTACCGGGATGTGGCGGTGTATGCCGTCCTCGCCGACGAGTTCGCCGGGCCGGCGCAACCATAGACCGCCTCATCGGCGCCGCGAAACATCCGGCGCCGCCGCACGACATCCCCGGCCGGCCGCGGATGAACGGCAAGCTCAGGGACGAGGCGCCGCGGGCTTGGCCTTCTGCGGGTAGATGGTCTCGTGCCGGGCCAGCATCGCGACGAACTCGGCGATCTTCCGCTCGCGGGTCTCGGCCCGTTTGACGGCGTTGAGGCGGTGGATCAGGGCGAAGCGGTTGGTCTTGGTGAGGACGTCGAACATGGCCTGTGCGGCCGGATCGGCGGCGATCGCGGTCATGAGGTCGGCCGGCACCTCGGCCTCCGACGGCGGGGCGTACGCGGCCGCCCATCGCCCGTCCGCCTTCGCGGCCTCGACCGCGGCACGGCCCGCGGGCATCATCCGCCCCTCGGCCTCCAGCCGGGCGACGTGCATGACGTTGCGCTGTGACCAGATGCTGCGGGGCCGGCGCGGAGTCAACCGGATCCACGAGGTCTCGTCGTCACGCTTGCGGGCCTGCCCGTCGATCCAGCCGAAGCAGAGGGCTTCGTCGACCGCCTGCTGCCAGGTCAGCGTGGTGACGGTGCCGCCCTTCCTGGTCAGCGCCAGCCACACCCCCGGCGACGTCCCATGGTGAGCCGACAGCCACGTCCGCAGCTTCCCGGCGTCCGCGACGATCAGTTCTTCGAGCTCGGCACTTCCCATAGGGGGGAGGTTACCGAGCCGTCGCGCCGTTACCGGGTCGGGAGCGCTCTGCCATGTCGATGTCATGGTGTCAGTCTGCCCGCCATTGCGGTCGGAACCTGACCGTATCTCTGGGCCGACCGGCGTGAGCCGACGGTCGTGAGGACAGGCGGATCTGACGTACTACACCGCTGGACTTCCTTGTCTACGCGGAGGCGGTGTGACTACGCGCGGAGAGGAAGCCACTACGCTTCCATACTGCTACGGCGGGCACGGGGGTGAATTTCGCCCGAATAGCCACGCCGAGGACCAGCAGAGTGCCAGGGAGGGCATGAAGTGAGTCAGGACAGAGTTCCGGACCAGGACACGGACGGGCCGGCGTCACGCCCGAAACGAGCGGCCGGTGTGCTGTCGCGGCCGGTGTCCGAGGGTGATTCGGTCACCACCCTAGAGTTGTTCTTCGATCTCGTCTTCGTGTTCGCGCTGACCCAGGTGACGGCCAAGATGGCCGACGACCTCACGGTCGGTGGCCTGGTCCGCGGGCTGCTCATCATCGCGTTGCTGTGGTGGAGCTGGACCGCCTACGCGTGGCTGGGCAACCTCGTGCGCGCCGACGAGGGGATCACCCGGATCGGCATGTTCGCCGCGATGGCGGTCATGTTCGTGCTGGCGCTGAGCATTCCGGAGGCCTTCGACGACGCGCCGGGCGGTTTGAGCGGGCCGGTCGTCATCGCGGTGTGCTACTTCCTCTTCCGGGCGTTGCACCTGCTGTTGTTCTATGTGTCGTCGGCCGGCGACGCGGGTCTGCGGGCCCAGCTGCTGCGCTTCACCCCGGCGATGCTGGCCGGCACCGCGCTGCTGCTGGTCGCCGCGGCCACCGACGGCCCGGCGCAGACGTGGCTGTGGGTCGCCGCCCTGGCCGCCGACTATCTGGGCACCTATCTCGGTGGCGCGCGCGGGTGGCGGGTCGCCTCGCCGGGCCACTTCGCCGAGCGGCACGGGCTGATCGTCATCGTCGCTCTCGGCGAGTCCATCGTGGCGATCGGGGTCGGGGTGGCGGAGCTGCCCATCTCCTGGCCGATCGTGGTGGCGTCGGCGCTGGGCCTGGCCCTGGCCGGCTCGCTGTGGTGGGCGTACTTCGACGTGTCGGCGCTGGTCGCCGAGCACGCGCTGACCGCCGCGACCGACGAGCGGCGAGCCAACATGGCCCGGGACGCCTACAGCTTCGTACATCTGCCGCTGATGGCCGGCATCGTCATGCTCGCCCTCGGGCTGAAGAAGGTGCTGCAGTACGTCGGCGATGTGCATCACCACGATCTCGGCGACCCGCTCAAGGGCGTCGGGTTGGCCGCTCTGGTCGGCGGTGTGGTGCTGTACCTGATCGCGCACGTCGGCTTCCAGTTGCGCACCACCGGCCGGCTCAACCCGGCACGGCTGGTGGTGGCCCTGTTGCTGGTGCCGTTGGCTCTGCTCGGAAAGTCTCTGCCGGCGCTGGCCACGCTGGCGGTGCTGACCGCGATCGTCGTCGCGCTGATCGCCTACGAGTCGGTCCGTTACGCCGCGGACCGTCACCGCGCGCGCAACCACCACCGGCACGGCGTGGTGGCGTCCGAGTAAGACCCACGTCACAGGACCGCCGGACGCCGCCGCGTCCGGCGGTCCTTTGCGTCGCGGCCTTCTGCCGGATCGTCGCGGGGCGATGCGTGCCGCGAGTGTCCATAGACTTTCGAGCGACTTGACGAAGAGGACGCTGTAAGTGTTCTCCCTGCGGCCCGGCCTGGTTCGGAGCGTTGACGCCGTTTGTGCCCGAGCCGATGATTCATCAGGTATTCGAATCCGATGTCTCGGCGCCGCCGAGGGCCGGCTCGCCGAATTTCGGCGGCCGATGATCCGTTCACGTCGGTGACGAAACAATGTCCGAGGGCAACGACCAGACGGCAGGGGCCACCATGCATTTCCCTTTCATGGACACTATCGCCGGTTACGTCACCTCGTACGACGAGGACCGTGGCGTATTCGAGATGAGCACGAGGGCCGGCGACACCTATACGGTCCACATCACCAAGGACTGTTCGGCGGAGCTGCTGCGCAACCTCGACGAGCCCTACGTGGACGCGTGCTCGCATCTGCCGCAGATGCTCACCGCGGGTACCCACCTCTTCGTGTACGGCGTGTTCTACCCCGAGGGCGACGGTTACACGTTCGAGGCGAAGCGGATGGTCTTCCTCGGCCGCCAGCCCGGCGACTACAACTTCGAGAAGCACGGCTGGTGGATCAACCAGCTCGACTCGCTGGCCGGCTTCTACCGCAAGGCCCAGTTCGGCGCCGGGCCGGTCGACTACCGGCAGTACCGGACCAACATCCGGCTCGGTGGCGAGCGCACCGACAGCCACGTGCAGGAGACCGACACGATCTCCCGCATGGTCTACGGCATGGCGTCGGCCTACATGCTGACCGGCCGTGACGAATACCTGGAGATCGCCGAGAAGGGCACCCAGTATCTGCGGGACCACATGCGTTTCGTCGATTCCGACAACGACATCGTGTACTGGTACCACGGCATCAAGGTCGAGGGCGACTACGAGACGAAGCTGTTCACCTCGGAATTCGACGACGATTACGACGCCATTCCGATGTACGAGCAGATCTACGCGCTGGCCGGCCCGACGCAGACGTTCCGAATCACCGGCGACCGCCGTATCTCCAGCGACATCGATCACACGATGCGCCTGTTCGAGAATCACTTCCGCGACGTCGAGGGCGGGGGCTACTTCTCGCACATCGACCCGGTTCTGCTCAGCCCGGACCACGAGTCGCTCAAGTTCAACCGGGCCCGGAAGAACTGGAACTCCGTCGGTGACCACGCGCCCGCCTACCTGATCAACGCCTACCTCGCCACCGGCGAGGAGAAGTACCGCGAGATGTTGGAGCGCACGTTCGACACCATCGTGAAGTACTTCCCGGACTACGAGAACAGCCCGTTCGTCAACGAGCGGTTCTTCACCGACTGGTCGCACGACCTGGAGCACACCTGGCAGGGCAACCGGGCGGTGGTCGGACACAACCTGAAGATCGCCTGGAACCTGATGCGGATGAACTCCGTGACGCCGAAGGACGACTACAAGGCGCTGGCCGAGAAGATCGGGGCCATCATGCCGCCGGTCGGCAGCGACCAGCAGCGCGGTGGCTGGTACGACGTGGTCGAGCGGTTCAAGCAGCCGGGCCAGGAGTGGCACCGGTTCGCGTGGCACGACCGCAAGGCGTGGTGGCAGCAGGAGCAGGCGATCCTCGCGTACCTCATCCTGGCCGGCACGGTCGGCGGCGACGCCAACCTGGAGGAGGCGCGGCAGGCCGCGGCCTTCTACAACACCTTCTTCCTCGACCACGACGAGGGCGCCGTCTACTTCAACGTGCTCGCCAGCGGCATGCCGTACCTGCTGGGCACCGAGCGGCTCAAGGGCAGCCACTCGATGAGCATGTACCACTCGGCCGAGCTGTGCTTCCTGGCCACCGTCTACACCTCGCTGCTGATCACCAAGCAGCCGCTGGACCTCTACTTCAAGCCGCGCCCGGACGCCTCCCGGCTGCTGCGGGTCGCGCCGGACATGCTGCCGCCCGGCAGCTTCCGGCTGGAGAAGGTCGAGATCGACGGCAAGCCGTACGAGGTGTTCGACGCCCAGAACGCCACCGTGGAGCTGCCCGCCTCGACCGAGAGCCTCAGCGTCAAGGTGCAGCTCGTCCCCGTCAGCTGAAAGCCCGATGCCTCAAAGGAGGTGGCATGACAGATGGACATCAAGCAGAGCAGAAGTGACGACATCCTCGTCCTGAAGCTGATCGGTGATCTCGACGGGCGGACCGCTCCGGCGGCGCAGGCGCAGATCCTGGAGGTGTTGCCGTCGGACGAACGCGTCCTGCTCGACCTGAGCGAGCTGGGCGTGGTGACCAGTGCGGGGCTGCGGACGATGCTGCTGGTCTACCGGCAGGCGCAGGCGCGCAACAGCACGGTCGGCCTGGTGGGACTGTCGCAGGAACTGCACGGCATCCTCTCGGCGACCGGATTCCTCACCTTCTTCGTCGTCAGCGACACCGTCGACGACGGGCTCTCCGAGCTCGCCGACGTCCCAGCCCAGCGAAGTGGTGTGCGATGACCGATGTGATCCGGGCCGATCTGGACTGGGTGGACTCGTTCCCGACCCAGCAGGTGGCCGGCTACGACGTGCGGCCGGGCCGCACCATGCCGTTCGGCGCGACCCTGGTCAGCGGCGGCGTGAACTTCTCGATCTACTCCAGCGCGGCCAAGGCCGTGACGCTCGTGCTGTTCAAGCAGGGCGAGCCGGAGCCGGTGGCCGAACTGCCCATCCCGGACGAGTTCCGGATCGGGTCGGTGTGGTCGATGACCGTCTTCAACCTCGACTACGAGGGCATCGAGTACGGGTACCGGGTGTACGGGCCCTCCGAGGTGGACTTCCGCGACCGGTTCGACCACACCCAGATCCTCGCCGACCCGTACGCCCGGGCCTTCTCCGGCCGCAACGAGTGGGGCCAGGAGCCGGATCGCAGCAACATCTACCCGTACCGGTCCCGGCTGACGTTCGAGGACTTCGACTGGGAGGGCGACCAGCCGCTGCGGATCCCGTCGGTGGACCTGGTGATCTACGAGCTGCACGTGCGCGGTTTCACCCGGGACCCGTCGTCGGGCGTCGCCCAGCCGGGCACCTACGCCGGGCTGATCGAGAAGATCCCGTACCTCAAGGAGCTCGGCGTCAACTGCGTGGAGCTGATGCCGGTCTTCGAGTTCGACGAGTTCGAGAACAGCCGGATCAACGCCGAGACCGGCGAGCGGCTCTACAACTTCTGGGGTTACTCCACGGTGGGCTTCTTCGCCCCCAAGGCGGGGTACGCGGCCACCGGCAAGTTCGGCATGCAGCGCGACGAGTTCAAGAACCTGGTCAAGGAGTTCCACAAGGCCGGCATCGAGGTCGTCCTGGACGTGGTCTTCAACCACACCGCCGAGGGCAACGAGTACGGCCCGACCATCCACTTCCGCGGGCTGGACAACCGGACCTACTACATGCTCACCCCGGAGGGCTTCTACTACAACTTCAGCGGCACGGGGAACACGCTGAACTGCAACAGCCCGATCGTCCGCGAGTACGTGCTGTCCTGCCTGCGCTTCTGGGCCAGTGAGTACCACGTCGACGGGTTCCGGTTCGACCTGGCCGCCATCCTCGGGCGGGGCCCGGACGGCGCGCCGCTGGAGAACCCGCCGCTGCTGGAGTCGATGGCCTTCGACCCGGTGCTGACCGACTGCCTGCTGATCGCCGAGGCGTGGGACGCGGGCGGCCTCTACCAGGTCGGCTCGTTCCCCAACTACCGCCGCTGGTCGGAGTGGAACGGCAAGTACCGGGACACGGTACGGAAGTGGATCAAGGGCGACGAGGGTGTCGTCGGTGATCTGGCCACCCGGCTCGTCGGCTCGCCGGACCTGTACTGGGCGCGCGGCGCCTGCTCGTCGATCAACTTCATCACCTGTCACGACGGTTTCAACCTGGCCGACATGGTGTCGTACAACGACAAGCACAACGAGGCCAACGGCGAGCACAACAACGACGGCGCGAACGACAACAACAGCTGGAACTGTGGCGCCGAGGGCCCGACCGACGACCCGGAGATCCTGCGCACCCGCACCCGGCAGATGAAGAACGCGATGGTGCTGCTGCTGACCAGCCAGGGCGTGCCGATGATCCTGGCCGGCGACGAGGTCGCCCGGACCCAGCACGGCAACAACAACGCCTACTGCCACGACAGCGAGCTGACGTGGATGGACTGGAACCTGGTCGACGAGAACCAGGAGATGCTGCGGTTCGTCAGCAACATGATCGCGTTCCGCAAGGCGCACCCGTCACTGCGGGAGGGGCACCACCCGCACGGCGGCGACCCGGTCGGCTGCGGTTATCCGGACGTCAGCTGGCACGGCATCCGGGCCTGGCAGCCGGACTGGTCGCCGCAGAGCCGGCTGATCGCGATGATGCGCAACGGCCACAACATCGAAGGCGACGACAACCACGTGTACGTCGCGTCGAACACGCACTGGGAGGACCACCGCCTGGAGCTGCCGGGCCTGCCGGACGGCATGCGATGGCACCTGTTCGCCGACACCGCCGCCGAGGCGCCGGCCGACGTGGCCGTCCCGGGCCGGGAGCCGGTCCTCGCCGACCAGCACGGCATCTCGGTCGGCGCCCGATCCTCCGTCGTCCTGGTCGGACGCGCGGTAGCGCCGTCGTGACCGGGCGACGGTCGCAGGCAGGACCCTTCCCGTTGATCAGAGGAGCATGACCGTGTCGTTCACCACCACCCTGACCCGTAGCGGAAACACTGTGATCATCACCCTCGTGGGCGAACTGGACGCCACGACGGCGGTGGCCTTCCGCCAGGAGGTCGACCGCGCCGCCGAGGGCGACGTGGAGACGCTGGTCCTGGACATGAAGGACCTCACCTACCTGTCGTCGGCCGGACTGCGCGGACTCGTCTTCGCCAAGCAGAAGATGAGTGACGGAGTGAAAATCGTGCTGGTCAAGGCCAGTGACGAGGTCGAGCGCACCATCCGGATGGTCGGCTTCCACCACAGCGTGGTCTTCAGCGACCACGTGCCCGGCTGAGGATGAGCCAGCTCAAGCTGCCGGCGGTCATCGGCTCGCTGCGGGAGGCGGTCCAGTACGTGGACGACCTCGCGCGGGCCGGTGGCCTGCCGGCCGTCCGGGCCGGACGCCTCCGGCTCGCCGTCGAGGAGCTGGTAACCAACACCATCGTGCACGGCTACGGCGACAGCCGGGGGGCCTGGCAGCAGCTGCTGCTGGACTCCGGCGTCGAGTCCGACCAGGTCTGGGTACGTATCGTCGACGACGCGCCACCCTTCGACCCCACCCGGTGCCAACCTCCCCGTGATCTGGACAGTCCGCTGGCCGATCGGACCCCCGGCGGGCTGGGCCTCTATCTTGCCGGCCAGTCGGTCGATCGGATGACTTACGAATACTCCGGTGGGCGTAACCGCGTAACGCTCTTCATGAACCGGTCGAACACGCGGTGATCCGGTCCCACGCGGGCCGGTGCAACAAGCTCGGAGGTACGCCCATGCAGCTGACGCTGCTGGTCAGTAAGCCGTCAGACACCGCCGACCATCTGCGGGCGGTGCTCGCCAGTGACGGGATGGACGTTCGTCAGCTGACGCCGGAACAGGCTCTCACCACCGAATGGGGCCCGCCCGGCGGCGTCCCGGACCTGCTGCTGGTCAACGCCGGGCTGGACCTGGTGACCGTCCGGTCGCTGCTGCACCGGCTCGGCCGGGCGGCGGACCGGCCGCCGACAGTGGTGACCTTCGTCGACGACCGGTACGCCGATCTGGAGCCGTACGTGCGGGCGGGCCTGGACTACATCGTGCCGCCGTACGTGCCGAAGCAGGTCCGGGACCGGCTCGTCGCCAGCCAGCTGCGCCAGCTGATCTGCCCGGACTCCGGCGACCTGCAGAGCACCACAGCCCTGTTGCGTTACGAGCAGGAGCTGGCGATCGGGCGGGAGATCCAGCTGGGTTTCCTGCCGGACGGGCTGCCGACGCCCGCGGGCTGGAACTTCACCGCGCGGTTCCTGCCGGCCCGGGAGGTCTCCGGCGACTTCTACGATGCCTTCGAGATGCTCGACGGGCGGCGGATCGCGCTGGTGGTCGCCGACGTCTGTGACAAGGGCGTCGGCGCCGCCCTGTTCATGGCGCTGATCCGCAGCCTGCTGCGGCACACCGCGGTCTATCTGGAGACCAGCACCCGGGACCGGGCGGGTCACCCGCCCGACGCCGATGCCGAGCGGCGCCGCGACGAGGAGATGCTGATGCGTGCCGTCACCTCGACCAACGACTACCTCATCAAGAACCACATGCGGCAGGCGTACTTCGCGACGTTGTTCTTCGCCATCCTCGACCCGGAGACCGGCTCGCTGGTCTTCGTCAACTGCGGGCACAACCCGCCGCTGATCCGCCGGCACAACGGCGACGTCATGCTGCTCCACCCGACCGGGCCCGCGCTGGGGCTGATACCACAGGCGTCGTTCCGGCCGGCCAGCACCACGCTGGAGCCGGGTGACCTGTTCTTCGGCTACACCGACGGGGTGACCGAGGCCCGTAACACCGCGGGGGTGCTGCTCGGTGAGGCGAAGATGACGGCGATCGTGTGCACGGACGCCACCAGCGCGCGCGAGACGCTCAACTGTGTCGAGCGCTGCATCAACGAGCACGCCGGCGTCGCCGAGCAGGCCGACGACATCACCATGATGGCCGTGCACCGTGACCTGGCGGTGATGCCGGTCCGGTGACCGCGGCCGACGGGCCGCAGCCGCCGATTCGGCGCCGAATCGGCGGCTCCTGCCGGCTCCTTCGCTCAGAAGCCGGTGCTGTGGCCCATGGCGTCCAGCAGGGAGAAGATGTAGGCCGCCGACACCAGGGTCACGTGGTGGTGCCAGCCGGCGAAGGTCCGGCCCTCGTAATCGCGCAGGCCGAACTTGTCGGCGAACTCCTCCACCCGCTCGTCGACCAGCCGCGGGAGCTTGATCAGGCTGACCAGGTCGGCCAGGGGCCGGTCGTCGACGTTGGTGATCCAGTAACCGCGTGGCTGCGGCTTGCCGAACGGCCACTCGACGACGAGCTGGTAGTCCGGTTCCTGTCCGGGTATCCGCGCCGGGTTGTCCGGGCGTACCGGCATGATGGGCACGGTCAGGAACTGCGACCGGTGTTTGTGCTCACCGTCGGCGTCCGGCCAGCTCACCGTGGTGCGGCCGGCGTCCGGCAGCTTCTGCACGAGGTCACCGACGGCTCCCTTCCAGATCATCGGGCGGGCGCCGGGCCGCAGCACCGGCATTCCGCCGGCCACGCGCTGGTGCTCGGGCGCGTAACGCACCTGGAGGTTGCCGCTGACGTGCACGACGTGCTGCAGGTCGCGGTCCGCCAGGGCGCCCAGCAACAGGTTGACCGTGGTGAGCTGCCGGGCGTCGACCACCACCGGCGCGGGGGTCATGCCCCAGTCCAGGGTCATGTCGTCGATCGTCTCCACCTGGTACTGCCAGTAGGGACGCGGTTTCTCGTGGTCGGGGAGCCGGGCCCGGGCGCGGCGTTCGTTGTCGGCGCCCCATGGCTCCGGGAGCACCAGCCGCCAGTTGACCGGGATGCTGTACTCGGGCGAGGCGAGGATCGCCACGGCCGCCAGCTGGCAGTTGCTGACCTTCTGTTGTGAGCGCACGTACTGGCGGTGGACAGCCGCCGAGTACCTGCCGTGCTTGGGGAACGCCACCTCGCCGATCACCCAGGCGGCCGGCTTGACGGCTCGGACCAGCCGGTTCAGCAGCCGCTCGCGGATCGGGCGGTAGTCCCAGGGGCTCTGGTTGATGAACTGCTGCAGTGACTGCTCGGAATGAGTTCCCGGAGTCATGCTGGCCATTCGGCGGATCGACTTGCGACCATGGCAATGGAGCAGGCCATGCAGGTACGTCTCGCCGGCGCGCCGCTGGTCGGCCCGGTTCAGGGCCTGGAAGATGTCATCGCAGAAGTCCTTGAAATGATCATCGGAGCGGTGCGCCGGCCGTTGGCCGTACTGCGCCATGTTTCCCCCATGTTTCCTATCGAAGAATGAATTTGTGGTCTTAAAGACCAGCCCATTGATCTCCGTAGACGCGTTCCTTTGTAGCGAATGAATTAGGCCGAGGCAAGGAGCCGCGCCGTGAACTCTGGGCAATCCGCAAAGATGTCAAGTCCGAGAAATCACCCGTGTCACGCTATGTTCTCGCCGAGCGCGCAAATATGTGCGGGTTAACATTCGCATATCGTTCGAAGTGGACATTATGTCTTCTGTGTCGGGTCTTTGTCGTTGCCCACGGTGATGATCCGCGTGCTGAACGTGCGATCAGTGATGCGCGGGTTGCATCGCCACGCGGGCCCGACACCTGCCCCGTGCCTGCGTCCGGCCGCCGTCCAGGCACTGTCCGGCCCCGAACTTGACGTAATTCGCCGGCTGAGTTCCCTCGGTCTCAGCAGCCGTTATGGGTCCTGTTGACTTGCCCCGGCGTGCACACAAGTATTCGAATGTCACCGGTTCCTGCCGTGCGTCCACGCCGCCGAACCGAATTCAGCGAGGAGTTCCCATGACAAAGAAGGTGCTCACTGTGCTTTCCGAGTACGGCTATTGGGGAGAGGAGTTGATCGGCCCGCTGCATCATTTCGACGAACGTGGATATGACGTCGTATTCGCGACACCGAAGGGGCGACGCCCGCACGCCCTCCCGCCGAGCCTGGAACCCGACTCGATCGACCCGCCGCTGGGCCGCAGCGTCGTCTCCGTCGAGGTCGCCAAGGCCGCCCGTGACCTCGACGAGTCGTCGCGACTGGACAACCCGCTCGACCTGTCCACCTGGGTGCCGGAACGCCCGTACACCAGCGACGCCGATTACCTGCGGCAGCTGGAGCGTTACAACCAGGCGGCCGGCCAGCAGCTCGACGAGCGCATCGCCGAGTACGACGCGATGATCATCGTCGGGGGCAGCGGCCCCATCGTGGACCTGGCCAACAACGGCCGCATCCACGACATCATTCTGGCCTTCCTGCGCGCCGGCAAGCCCATCGGGGCGGAATGTTACGGCGTCACCTGTCTCGCCTTCGCCCGGGACTGGGAGGACCGCAAGAGCATCATCTGGGGCAAGCACGTCACCGGCCACTGCAAGGAATACGACTACAAGGACGGCACGGGCTTCCTCACCACCGACTTCAACATGGGGCCGCCGCCGTACCCGCTGGAGTACATCCTGCGCGACGCCACCGGCCCGGACGGCCGCTACCACGGCAACTTCGGCAAAGAGGTGTCGGTCATCGTGGACTACCCGTTCGTCACCGGACGGTCCACCGCGGACTCCTTCACCACCGGCGCCAAGATGGTCGAGGTCCTCGAACACGGCCTCCGCCGCTACGGCTGGTAACGGCGGTGGCCAGGACCGGCAAAGAGGCGATGATCGAACAGTTCCTCGCCGACGGCATCACCCACATGTTCGGCAACCCGGGAACCGTCGAACAGGGCTTCCTCGACGCCCTGGAATCCTTCCCCGACTTCCACTACATCCTGACGTTGCAGGAGACGGTGGCCGCCGGAGTCGCCGACGGGTACGCCCGGGCGACCGGCGGCCCCGCCGTGCTGCAACTGCACAGCGGCGTGGGCCTGGGCAACGGCATCGGCATGATGTACCAGTCCAAGCGGGGACACACCCCGCTGATCGTGATCGCCGGCGAGGCCGGCGTCGCCTACGACGCGATGGACGCGCAGATGGCGGCCGACCTGGTCGCGATGGCCCGGCCGGTCACCAAGTGGGCGACCCGGGTGGTCGACTCCCGTTCGCTGCTGCGGATCCTGCGGCGGGCCGTGAAGATCGCCATGACGCCGCCGCGTGGCCCGGTGTTCGTGGCCCTGCCGATGGACGTGCTGGACGAGCTCAACGACGAGCCGGTCACCGCGACCGTCATCCCGCACACCCGCACGCTGCCGCCGCCGGACCTGGTGGCGCAGGCGGCGGCGCTGCTGGCCGGCGCGCAACGGCCGCTGCTGATCGTCGGCGACGGCGTCACGGTCTCCGGCGCGGAGCCCGAGCTGGCCCGGGTGGCCGAGAAGCTCGGCGCCGACGTCTGGTACGCCGACTCCTCCGACGTGCAACTGCCCGCCGGGCACCCGCTCTCGCGCGGCGCCCTCGGCCACATGTTCGGGCCGGTCAGCCGGGCCGCGGTCCAGGCCGCCGACGCGGTCCTGGTGGTGGGCACCTACGTGTTCCCGGAGGTGTTCCCCGACCTGACCTCGCCGTTCGCCGAGGACGCGTCCATCGTGCACGTCGATCTCGACGCGTACGAGATCGCGAAGAACCACCCGGTGACGCTGGGCCTGGTGGCTGACCCGAAACCGACCCTCGCGGCGATCGCCGACGTGCTGGACCGGCTCCGCACCCCGGAACAGGACACGGCGGCGGCCGTACGGATCGAGGCCCGTCGAGCCGAGAAGACGGCCGCCGCCGCAGTCCCCGACGACACCCTGATCGCCGCGTTCCTCACCGAACTGGCGTCGCGGGCGCCGGCGGACCTGATGGTGTTCGACGAGGCGCTGACCGCCTCGCCCTACCTCACCCGGTACTTGCGGCCCAGCCTGCCCGGGCACTACCTGGTCACCCGGGGCGGCTCCCTGGGCGTCGGCATCCCGGGCGCGGTGGGCATGAAGATCGCGCACCCGGACCGGATGGTCGTCGGGTTCGCCGGCGACGGCGGCAGCATGTACACCTACCAGGCGCTGTGGACCGCCGCCCGGCACGATGTGCCGGCCGTCTTCGTGGTCTGCAACAACCACCGCTACCAGCTCCTGAACGCCAACATCGACGAGTACTGGCGCGAGCAGGGCATCAGCGGCCGCCCACACCCGCGGTCGTTCGACCTCGGCCACCCCGAGATCGACTTCGTCGGGCTGGCCCGGTCGCTCGGCGCCGACGGTCTGCGCGTCGACAAGTCCGAGCAGATCGCCGACGCCGTCGAGCGGATGCTCACCACCCGCCGTCCGCTGCTGATCGAACTGCAGACCGACGACACCATCGGCCGCTGAACCGCCGGCGACCCGAAAGGAAGGGCGCGACATGGCACTGACCGACGAAGGCATCCGCGAACTGGTCACCGAGTGGTACCGCGCGCTGGACCGGCACGACGAACTGGCCACGGTGCTGCCGTACCTGCTCGACGACGGCCTGGAGATGCGGTTCCCGGAGACGACCGCCCGCGGGCACGCCGGCTTCTCCGACTGGTACAAAGCCGTCACCAACCGCTTCTTCGACGAGGTGCACACCGTCACCTCGGTCGAGATCACGCACCTCGGCGAGCGCGACGCGACCGTGCGGGTCGTCGTCAACTGGCAGGCCAAGATCTGGAACCCGCCGGCCGCCAAGAGCGAATGGCTGGGCTTCGACGCCTACCAGACCTGGGAGCTCGTCGCGGCGCCCGGCGACGCGGTGAAGC
The DNA here is from genome assembly GCF_030009775.1 of Actinoplanes sandaracinus. GTDB lineage: Bacteria > Actinomycetota > Actinomycetes > Mycobacteriales > Micromonosporaceae > Actinoplanes > Actinoplanes sandaracinus. Next base: position 261,715 of record NZ_JASCTH010000010.1, read on the forward strand.
TCAAGACCTACATCGTCGACCGGCTGGAGCCGATGCCCGGCTCCGGCTCCCTCTAGAGACTGCAAAGGAGACGACCGTGGACACCAGAGCCGTCGTCACGCGGTACTACGAGCTGGCCAACGCCGGGAACTGGGACGAGTGGTGCGACCTGTTCGCCGAGGACCAGGTGATGGACGAACAACTCGCCGGGCACGTCGAGGGCCGGGAGACGCTGCGCAAGATGATGGCCGGATTCCCCGGCATGTACGCGTCGTTCCAGAACAGCCCCAAGGAGATCATCGTGGAGAAGGAGCGGGCCGCCGTGGTCTCGCACATCTCCGCGGTCACGCCCGACGGCAACCGCATCGAGGCCGACGTGATGAACTTCTACCGGGTCTCCGGCGGCGTCATCGTCTACATGGCCAACTTCCACGACACGCAGCCGTTCCGCGCGGCGCTGGGCTCGTAGGGGAGCGGGCGCCGTGACGACACCCGAGGAATACGACTACGTGATCGTCGGAGGTGGCACCGCGGGATCGGTGCTCGCCAACCGGCTCAGCGAGAACCCCGGCACCAGGGTCCTGGTGCTGGAGGCGGGCAGCGACTTCGTGCCCGCCAACGTGGACGTCGCCCCGCTGTGGTTCACCCTGCTGGGCAGCACCGTCGACTGGGGTTACCAGACCGTCCCGCAGCCCGGCCTGGGCGGGCGCCGCGTCTACGAGCCACGGGGCAAGCTGCCCGGCGGCAGCAGCAACCTCTACATCATGATGCACGTCCGCGGGCACCCCTCGGACTTCGACAACTGGGCCTACCAGGGAGCGGCCGGCTGGTCCTACGCCGACCTGCAGCCGTACTTCGCGCGGCTGGAGTCGCAGGAGGACCAGACCGATCCGCGGATCGGCACTAGCGGCCCGCAGACCGTGACCAACGCGGGGCGGCACGACCCCAACCCGATGTCGCAGGTCTTCATCGACGCCTGTCGCGAGCTGGGCCACCGCGAGGTGCCCGACTTCAACGGCCCGGAGATGATCGGTACGGGCTGGCACCACATCGACGTCAAGGACGGGGAACGCCGCGGGGTGCTCAAGTCGTACCTCGAACCGGTCCTGGACCGGCCCAACCTGACGCTGCGCACCGACGCGTACGCGATGAACCTGGTCTTCGAGGGCACCCGCTGCGTCGGCGTCCGCTACCAGCAGCAGACGCCGCCCGCCCCGCCGGCGGAGGGCCGGCGTCTCAGCGGCGCCACCCCCGCCGAGCCGGGGGTGCGGGTGGTGCGCTCCACCGCCGAGACGATCGTCTGCCTGGGCGCCATCGAGTCGCCCAAGCTGCTCCTGCTCTCCGGCCTGGGCGGCGCCGAGCAGTTGCGCAGCTATCGCCTGCCGGTGGTCGCCGACCTGCCCGGGGTGGGGGAGAACTTCCACAACCACGTGCTCACCGGCCTGATCGCCGAGACGGTCGAACCGGTACCGCAGGGCCGGCAGAACCTGTCGGAGTCCGCGCTGTTCGCGCGCTCGCAGCCCGGGATGCTCGCGCCCGACCTGCAGCTCGCCTTCGTGCACGTGCCGTTTGACATCATCGTCGGCCAGCAGCACCCCAACGCGGTCTCGATCCTGCCCGGCGTGGTCCGCCCGCAGTCGCGCGGCACCATCCGGCTGGCCTCGACCGACCCGCTGGTCGCGCCGCTGATCGACCCCAACTATCTCGGCGACCAGGCGGACGTGCGCCGCATGGTGGAGGCCGTGAAGATGTCGCGCGACATCTTCGCCTCGTCCGCGTTCAAGGGCCATCTCAAAGGTGAGCTGATGCCCGGCGCGCAGGTCCGCACGGACGCCGAGATCGAGCAGTTCGTCCGCGAACGCGCGGACTGTTACCACCACCAGGCCGGTTCGTGCCGGATGGGCATCGACGACCTCGCCGTGGTCGACCCCCAGTTGCGGGTGCGCGGCGTGGAGGGCGTCCGGGTCGTCGACGCCAGCGTCATGCCGGCCGTGCCCTCGGGCAACTGTCACACGGCGATCGTCGCGATCGCCGAGCGCGCCGCTGACCTGATCAAGGAGGCCGGTCATGGCTGACGTGACCCTGCGGGAGGGCCCGCTGTCCGGAACCCGGATCGCGGTCCTCATCGAGAGCGATTTCTTCGAGCCGGAGATTCACTACTACCAGCGCCGGTTCGCCGAGGAAGGCGCCGAGGTGCATTTCCTGACCCGCCTCTGGGGCCAGGACTCGATCACCTTCCTCGGGCACGAGTGGCGGGCGCCGTTCTCCGCCCACCAGAGTCTGGAATGGATCGACGACGACACCCTGCGTTCGTACGCCGCGGTCATCGTCCCGTCCGGGATGGTCTCCGACCGGCTGCGCTACACCGAGGACGTCAACCAGCTCGCGCCGGCGGCCGAGTTCGTCCGCCGGGCGTTCGCCGAGCCGGGAATCCTCAAGGGCGTGATCTGCCACGGTTTCTGGCTGCTGGCCTCCATTCCGGAGACCATCCGGGGCCGCAAGGTGGTCTGTCACAACAACCTGGTCGGCGACGTCCGCAACATGGGCGCCGAGTACGTCGACGCGGACGTCGTGGTCGACGGCGACGACCTGGTCACCGGCCGCACCGGCATGCACGCGCACCTGTTCGCCCGGCAGATCATCGACATTCTCATCGACCGGGGGCGGCGGTGAGCGCGCCGCAGACCACCATACGCTGGTCGCACATCGCCCTGAACTGCCGTGACCAGGCCGCCACCGAGGCGTTCTACCAGCGGCTGTTCGGGTTCCGGCGGGCCCGCGTGGTGTCGCTGGACCACGGCGAGATCGTCTTCCTGCGGCAGGGCGAGGTGTACCTCGAACTGTTCTCGTCCGCGGCGCCGTCGCGGGTGCGCGGCGCCGCCGACGGGCCGCCGGACCCGGGCATCATCCGGCACCTGGCGTTCCAGACCGACGACCTGGACGGCTTCCTGGAGGCGGCCGCCGGCGTCCCGGTCTCGCTCGGGCCGCTGAGCTTCGACGACTTCATCAAGGGCTGGCGCAGCGTCTGGCTGACCGACCCGGACGGCCTGGTCGTCGAGGTCAGCGAGGGCTACCGCGACGACGACCACCTCGCGCGGCACGCCGCGGCCCACGAGCACGGCTGAGCACGGTTCTCCGCGGCGGGGGGGGGGGGGGGGGGGGGGGCCCCCCCCCCCCGGGGGGAGGGGGGCGGAGGAGGGGGGGGGGGGGAGGGTGCCCGGGGGGCCGTCACCCCGTCGGGGCCCCCCCCCCGCTTCCTGGTGTACGGCCGCTTCTCGGTGTGCGGCCGCTTCCTGGTGTGTGGCCGCACGGCAACGGCCCCGGAGGATGTCCTCCGGGGCCGGGACGTGCGCGAGGGGCGTGGCTCAGGACTCGAACGGGCGCTCGATGAACGCCGCGCTCTGCCGCTTGATCAGGCCGTCCTCGAAGTACATCGTGCCGACGGCCCAGACCAGCTTGCCGCCCAGTCGCTCGGACGCCTGGTACACCAGGACGTCCTCGGTGACCTTCAGCGCGGCCAGATCGCCGACCTCGGGGTTCTCCTTCAGGTAGCCGTCGAACATCTCCTTGATCTGCTGACGGCCACGCGCCACGTAGTCGAACCGGACGAAGACGGCGTCCTCGGCGTAGCGGTTGGCGATGGTCTGCGTCTCGCCGGCCTGCAGCAGCTGGACCTGCGTGATCAGGAAGTCGTCGGCGATGGTGGTCGTGGCCATTGCGGTCTCCTTCTAGGGATGACGCCTGAACGTTCGGTGGTCGCATTCATACGGTCCACCGAATCGAATGGACAAATGATATCGTCCGAGCGGGGGAGCGGTTATCCCGCTGCGAATGTCGACGTCTACATCGTCAGGTCCGGGCGGGCTTTACCGCCGGCGGGCGACGGTTGCGCAGGGTATGAGGTACCCGGAGTTCCCCGACGTACTTCGTGAATACCGGCCTTGACACCGGATGCGGGCCGGAGAATATGCTCTCCATTGAGCCCGTGGTGTTCGCGGAGCCGGGCCGGGAACAGTTTCCCAGGTCGTCCAGCCTTTGCGAAACAATGAAAGGACGTGGCCCAAATGCCCACCATTCTTGTGTTGATGACGAAGTCGAAGAGCCTCGGTCTGCTGGACGGTCAGCAGCACGCGTCCGGATTCTGGGCCGAGGAGTTCGTCGTTCCCTACGAGGCTTTCGTCGCGGCCGGATTCACCGTCGACGTCGCCACCATCGGCGGTGTGCGCCCGACGCCGGACGCCGGCAGCCTCGACCCGCGCACCATCGGCTACACCCGCCCGCAGGGCTCGCCGGACAACGACGAGGCCAACGCCGCGCACTGGCGCGAGGCCGTCGAAACCATCGAAGTGCTCCAGAAGCCGGCCAACGTGAGCGACCTGACCAGGGAGAAGCTGGCGGCGTACGACGGCGTCTACATCAGCGGCGGGCACGGCGCCATGGACGACCTGCCCCACGACCCGGACATGACCCGGGTCGTGCGCTGGATCCTCGAACTCGACAAGCCCCTCGCCGTGGTGTGCCACGGCCAGTCGGCCCTGCTGCCGCTGCGTGACTCGCACAGCCGCTGGCCGCTGGAGGGATACCGGATGACCGCGTTCTCCCACGACGAGGAGATGGTCACCGACATGGCCGGAAAACTGCCGTTCGTGCTCCAGGTGGAACTGGAGCGGCTCGGTTCGAAATACGAGAAGGCGCCGGTGATCTGGGGTTCCTGCGTGGTCGAGGACCGCAACCTGATCACCGGTCAGAATCCGTACTCGTCGACCGCTCTCGCCGAGACCTTCATCAAGCGCCTGGGTGGATAGTGACGCCCTGTGCGGAAGCGATTCACATGTGATTTCGGGCGCGTGACCGGTTATTGTCGACCGGGTACGCGCCCGATGTGCGCCGGTGCCCGGCGCCGATCGAACAGGAGCTGATCGCATGATCGTCGAATACATCCGTTACCGGATGACGGAAGAGACAACCGACGATCTCCTGAAAGCCTACGAACAGGCCTCGGAACCGCTTCTGCAGTCTCCGCACTGCCTGTCGTACGAGGTTTCCCGGTGCGCCGAGGAACCCACGGTGGTCGTCGTCCGGATCGAATGGGACTCGGCCGAGGGGCACCTCGAGGGATTCCGTAAAAGCGCGGAGTTCCAGCGGTTCTTCGTCCTGGTGAAGCCGTTCTTCCAGCAGATCGAGGAGATGCGTCACTACGACGTCGTGGTGAGCCACACGCGTTCCTGAGACGACGACTTCGGTGAGGACTGACGATGCGGGGCCCGCCAGGCGGGCCCCGCATCGTCGATGTCAGGCCGGTTTGCCGGCGTCCACCCAGCGGCTGAAGACGGCCACCTTCTCCGGAGCCCAGGCGCCGTCGCAGGGCATGGACCCGTTCTGCAGGCGGTGCAGGATGGCGTCGGCGTGCTGCTGGACGTCCTCCACGGCCCACAGGTCGAAGACGAACTTCATCGAGTTGCGGTCCTGAGCGCGGAACAGCTTCTTGATGTGCTGCTCGAAGGAGAGCTCCACGTCATCGCCGGGCAGCTCCACCTCCTCCTCGACCACGGCCGGCGCCAGCGCGGAGATGCGGGCCGCCGGCGTGGCGTCGCACACCCACCACCAGCGGGGCACCGTCATGCCCGCCGGGGGGCGCGCGTCCTGTTGCGAGTTCTCCACCGCGATCCGGGTGCCCCACTCGATGTAGGCGATGAAGGCGGCCCGGAACTCGGGGTCGATGGGCAGGCCGGCCTCGTCGGCCGCCTGGCTCATCAGGGCCGCCCAGCGGGACCGTTGCTTCTCGGTCAACCGCTTGCCGACGTGCTCCGAGATCATGTGCGAGTAGCCGCCGTGCCGCTCGGAGTAGTTCGGCGGGCCGCCGAACACCTCACTCAGCCACGCCGCGACATGCTCCGGGTGACCCGGGTTCATGTCGGCGAACAGCCGGCTGAGCTCCGGGTCCTGCGGGGCGTACTTCGAATAGAACAGGTTCGTCATCCGGCGGAACGCCGGTAGCCCGCCGGCCCACTCGAAGATGGTGGGCTCGTAGTCCTCCGGGTGCACCGGGTCGTGGAAGTCCACGTACCAGTGCATGCCGCTGCAGAACGGCTTGTTCTGCGACTGCCCGCACCGGCAGAGGCTGTAGTGCTCGTGCGAGGCGCCGGCGTTGCGCGGGTGGTCCTCGCCCTGGCGGCCGGTCAGAGCGATGCCGCCGGTCACGCGGTAGGGGCCGTCCTTGGAGATCTCGATAGCCGGCGGGCGGTCCGGGTCGACGACGTCGCGGATCTCGTTGTCGCCGATCGCCATGCTCAGCGCCCCGGACGGGCAGGCCCGCACCGCCTGGGTGATCTCGTCGAACCGGCCGCCGCTGGGCAGCACGAACGGTTCCTCCCGCAGCCGGAACACCGACGACAGCCGGTCGGTGCAGAACCCCGAGTGCGCGCAGGTGCCGCGGTTGTCGAAGATGGTGGCCTGCAGGCCGCGGTAGGTGTCGCGCTGGTCGGGGATCCGCTTCGGGCTCTTGGCGCCGGTGAAGCCGGTGCGGGCGTGGGCGCCGTCGCAGTACGGCTTGGTCTGCGAGGCGCCGCAGCGGCAGAGCGCCACCTGCGGGGGCATGGAGATCGTGACGCCGAGCCAGTCATGGATGTCGTCGACGTTGGTCACCAGATAGGGCCCGTCGGGTGCGGGCTCGATGCCGGGCGGCGCGGCACTCTGCAGGCGGCGCAGCTCGGCGATCCGCTCCAGCCGGTTGCCGGGACCGTCGGCCGGCGCCAGCCGGCAGGCGAGATCCTGCAGGGCGGCCACGGCCTCCAGCATCTCCGCGGGCTCACCGGGGGAGGGCCGCAGCCCGGTGGCCTCCCGGGCCAGCCGCCAGATCTCCTCGTCGACCGGCGTGCCGTCGGCGGCGGATCCGTTCCCGGCCGGGCGGTCCGGGGCGGCGGGCAGCCGCGTCAGCGTCTCGCCCAGCGGCCGCAGGACCGAGTCGAACAGCCGGCGGACGGTCCACGCCAGGTCGGCCGTGCCGTCGGCGTCCTCGCCGGCCCGGGCCAGCCGGGCCAGCAGGGTCTGGAGCAGCCGCCAGCCGTCGGCGGCGATCGTGTCGACCGCGGCGGCGTCGGAGGCCAGCGTGCCCGCGGCCGCCGGGGCGACGGCGGGGCGGACCGGATCGAAGGCCGCGTCTCCGGCCGTGGCCGCGAGATATTCGGCCTCGACAGCGGCCAGGCCGGCGCCGGGCTCATCCGGCGCCAGCAGGGAGAGGGCCCCGGCCGCGGGAACAGATTCATGATCGAATTCGGCCGCCGGCCGCTGCAGTCGCCGGATCAATTCGAGGGAGAATGACGGGCGTTCGGCAGTCGGCGGAAATGAATACGAAACATTGACGTGATTCGAGTCGGCCGAGAGCCCCGCCGCCTTGATCAAATAGTGCATCGAGGCCGACAGGAGCTGCGCTTTCCAGTTGCGGACCGCGGTGACCTGGACGTCGGTCAGGCCACCCTCGCCTGCGGAGGACTTGAGTGAAGCGCTCGCGGACCAGCAGCTCACGGCCGACTCCAGCATCGTGCCGAGGGTGTCCTGCCTGCTGGCGGAGGTGTCGTGGGTCATGCTGATCGAGCTTTGATCGGTCACTTCTCATCCCCCGCGTGAAGTGGGCTGCCGCCAGATGAGTGGGCACCGGAATCGCCTGGGCATAGGCAATGCCACGGCGCAATTCTGGCCGGTCCGACCCTAGCATGCAAGGTGCGGACATTGGCCGGCCCCGGAGTCCGGATAAGAACTCCATGTAAACAGAATGAATACGGATGGCGTACTGATGTCAGATCTTCGACAGCATTGCTGAATGTGTCGTGACCTGCAGTTTCGCCGGTGCCCGCGCATTGTTCCCGCGCGCGGCACGGCCGGTGGCCGGCCCGGGCTTTCGGCTCATAGCTGAACGCCCGGGTCCGGTCGCCGGCCGGCTGTGCCGTCAACCCGCCAGCGCCCGCACCGGCCGCGCCCCGGCCGGGTCCGGCGTCTCCGGGCCCGCGCCGTGGATGGCGCCGCGCAGCAAGGACAGCCGGGCCCCGGTGCCACCGCGGGACAGCGCGACGATCTCGGCGACGATGCTGACCGCCGTCTCCGCCGAGTCGACGCCGCCGAGATCCAGGCCGATCGGAGCGCTGACCCGGTCGAGCGCGCTCACGTCGGCGCCGTCGGAGACCATCCGGTCCCGCAGATCGCGTTGCGCCCGCCGGGAACCCAGCACCCCGACGTACGCCAGCGGCAGCTCCGTCGCCACCCGCAGCGCCGGCACCGCGGTCCGGGCCTCGTGCGTCATCACGCAGACCACGTCGCGGCCACCGAGCCGACCCGCGTCCGCCTCCGCCCGCAGGTACACGTCGGGCCACCCGACCACCACCTCGTGCGCGCCCGGGAACCGCCGTGCGGTGGCGAACACCGGGCGAGGGTCGCACACCGTCACGTGATAGCCGAGAAAGGCGCCCATCCGCGCCACCGCCGCCGCGCCGTGCGCGCTGCCCAGCACCAGCATCCGCGGCGCCGGCGCCCAGGTCGCCACGAAGAACCGGGCGGCGCTCGACCGGCTGGGCCGTACCAGGCCGCGGCGGTCCTCGGCGAGCATCCGGCGGGCCTGGCGCACCAGCGTGTCGCGCAGCCGCCCGGGCGCCGGCCCGCCGGTGGCGCCGTCGGCGGTGACCACCAGGCGGGTGCCCGCCCGGTGCGCCCCGGCGCCCTCGACACAGGTGACCAGAGCGACCGGGACGCGCCCGGCGATGGCGGCGGCCACCCGGCCGAACTCCGGGAACGAGACGCGGTCGACGCGCTCGACATAGACGTCGAGCTGCCCGCCGCACGGCCGGCCGACCGCGAAGACGTCGTCCGGGGACGCGGCGAAACTGCCCGTGCGGGGCTCGCCGTCGGTGGCCGCCTCCCGCGCCAGGTCGTAGACGGAGGCCTCCACACAGCCGCCGGACACGCCGCCGGAGACCGTGCCGTCCGGGCCGACCGCCATGACGGCGCCCACCGGCCGCGGTGATCCGCCGGTGGTCGCCACCACGGTCGCCAGGCCGGCCGGGCCGGCGTCGCCGGACCACCAGGCCAGCAGGTCGTCGAGCACCTCACGCATCGCGGGACCCGGCGCGGCGGATCGCGGCCCCGATCAGCGTCCTGGTCAGATGCGCCCGGTACGCGGCCGACATGACGTCGTCGTCGACGAACCGAGAATCCGGCCCGACGTCGATCCCGGCGCCCTCCGCGCCGGCCGGCAGATCGGCCAGCAGCGCCGGCCACCGGGTCGCCCCGGTCACCGCGACCCGCGCCGGCCCGCCCGCCGCCGGCACGCTGACCGCCACGCCGACCAGCGGGGCCAGGGTGGCCCGGTCGGCGCGGCGCTCGTACGCCGTCCGCCAGCCCGCGACCGGGGCCGGCAGGTTCACCGCGACGACGATGTCGGCGGTGGCCAGATCCGGCCCGTTCAAAGTGTAGAAATGGGTCATCGCGACGGTGCGCGCCCCGGCCGGCCCGATGACGTCGAGGGTGGCGTCGTACACCAGCAGGGCGGCCGCCAGGTCGGACGCGGTGAAGTGGTCGACGAGGGCGCCGCCGACCGTGCCGCGGTTGCGGACCTGCGGGTCGGCGATCGCCCCGGCGGCCTCGGACAGCGCCGGATACCGTTCGGGCAGTCCCGGCACGTCGGCGAGCTGGGTCAGCGTGGTCATCGCCCCGATCCGCAGGCCGCCGCCCGGCGATTCGGCCACGCCCTGCAACTCGGGGATACGCCGCAGGTCGACGATGCGTGGCGGGGCCAGCCGGCCCAGCTTCATCGCGGTCAGCAGCCCCTGCCCGCCGGCCAGCGGCCGGGTGCCCGGCAGCCCGAGGTCGGCGATCGCCTCGCGGCTGGTGACCGGCGCGGTGTAGTCGAATCTGGACAGCATCACTGGGCCTCGCTCCGGCTCGTGGTGGCGGCGTTCATCGCCCGCCACACCGTCTCCGCGGTCAGCGGCATGTCGATGTGCTGCACCCCGAACTCCGCCAGCGCGTCACAGACCGCGTTCGTCACCGCGGCCGCGGTCGGCACGGTGGCCGCCTCGCCGGCGCCCTTGGCGCCGAGCGGGTTGTGCGGGGTCGGGGTCTCCATCCGGTCCAGCTCGAAGAACGGCACGTCGGCGGCGCGTGGGATGGCGTACCGGTCCAGGTTGGCGGTGAGCAGGGCGCCCGTCTGGTCGTACTGGGCCACCTCCATCAGCGCCTGGCCCACGCCGTGCACGATGCTGCCCTCGATCTGCCCGTCGACGACCAGCGGGTTGCCCACCGGGCCGACGTCGTTGACCGCGATGTAACGCACCAGCTCGACGTCGCCGGTGACCTCGTCCACCTCGACGACCGCGATGTGCGCGCCGTACGGGTAGTTGAAGTCGGCCGGGTCGAACGTGGTGGTGACGTCGATCGCCGGTTCCATGCCGGGCGGCAGGTCCCAGCCGTACCAGAGGGCCATGGCCATGTCCTGGAACGTCTTGGTCTTCTCCGGGTCGCCCTCGACGAGGACCGAGCCGTCCCGGAACACGACGGCGGAGTCGTCGACGCCGAACATGTGCGCCGCGGCGAGCCGCATCTTGTCGGTCACCTGGCGCGCGGCGATCTGGACCGCCGGGCCGCCGACGCTGTAACTGCGGCTGCCGTAGGTGCCCTGGCCGTACGGCGCCTTGGTGGTGTCGGAGTGCAGCACCTGGACGGAGTCCACGGCTACGCCGAACTCCTGCGCGACGATCTGCGCGAAGGTCGTCTCGTGGCTCTGCCCGGTGCCGGTGACGCCGATGGTCAGCGTGACCTCGCCGGTCGGGTGCACCCGGATGTTCGCGCTCTCCCACGAGCCGCCGAGCATGCCCTCCTTGGCGATCCGGGGCGACGGGCCCACCCCGCACACCGCCACGAAGGTGGAGATGCCGACGCCGAGCAGCTTGCCCCGGGCGCGGGCGGCGCGCTTGGCGGCCTCCCGGTCGGCGTAACCGGCCATCTCCAGAGCCCGTTCCAGGGCGGCGCCGTAGTCGCCGGAGTCGTACAGCCAGCCCATCCGGTTGTCGAACGGCTGCTGCTCCGGGCGCACCATGTTGCGCCGCCGCACCTCGGCCGGGTCCATCCCGATCGTCGCGGCGAACCGGTCGACCAGGCGCTCGATGAGGAACGTCGCCTCGGCCCGGCCCGACCCGCGCTGGGCGCCGAGCGGAACCGTGTTGGTGAACGTCGCGAACACCTCGCAGAACGCGTGCTCGATGTCGTACGTGCCGGTGATGCTGCGCCCCATCAGCGCGGTCGCCACACCGGGGCCGATCGTCGACGGGTAGGCGCCGAGGTTGGCGTAGCTGGTGCACTTCAGCGCGGTGATCTTCCCGTCCCGGGTGCCGGCGATGCTGGCGTACTGCCGGTGGTCGCGGCCCTGCACGGTGGAGCACATCAGGCCCTCCCGGCTGTCCTGCCACTTGACCGGCCGGCCCAGCTCCTTGGCGAGGAACAGCACCAGCGGCATGTCCGGGTAGAGGTAGCCCTTGGTGCCGAAGCTTCCGCCGATCTCCGGCGCGACCACCCGCAGCTTGTTGAACGGGATGCCCAGCACCAGCGCGGACAGCAGGAACCGGTGGTTGTGCGGCGACTGGGTGGTCGCGTAGAGGGTGTACTCGCCGGTCAGCGGGTCGTAGTCGCCGACCGCCGCGCGCGGCTCCAGCGGACTGTTGATGGTGCGCCGGTTGTGCAGATCCAGCTTCACCACCACCTCGGCCTCGGCGAGCGCCGCCTCGGTGCCGTCGGCGTCCCCGCACGTCCACCGGGCGTTGAGGTTGCCGGGAACCGCGTCGTGCAACTGCGGCGCGCCGTCGGCGAGGGCCTGCTCGGGAGTGATGACCGCCGGCAGCACCTCGTAGTCGACCCGGATCGCCCGGGCCGCGTCGGCCGCCTGCGCCCGGGTCTCGGCCACTACGGCGGCGACCGGCTCACCGATGAACCGCACCCGGCCGGTGGCCAGCGCGGTGCCCGCCCCCGGCAGTCCGTACGGATGCGGCGGGAAGTGGCTCTCCACCCCGCCCGGCACCCAGATGCAGGGCAGCGGCATCAGGTGGCCCTCCAGGTCCGCGCCGGTGACGATCCGCAGGACGCCCGGCATGGCCTGCGCCTCGGTGACGTCGATGCCGCGGATGGTGGCGTGGCCGTGCTCGCTGCGCAGGAACTCCATGTGGACCGTGCCCGGGAGGGCGATGTCCGCCGTGTACTGCCGTTCCCCGCGCAGCAGGGCGGGATCCTCGCGGGGCTTCAGGCCGGCCCCGAACACACGCTCAGACATCGTTGCGACCGCCGTTCTGTCCGGTGAGCGCCAGCGTCGCCCGCACGACGCTCTGGTAGCCGGTGCAGCGGCACAGGTTGCCGGCCAGGCCGCACCGGATCTCCTGCTCGGTCGGCGCCTTGTTGGTGGCGAGCAGATCCTGCAGCGCCAGCACCATGCCGGGGGTGCAGTAACCGCACTGGACGCCGTGTTCGGCCCAGAGCGCCTCCTGCAGGTCGGTCAGGCCGGTCTCGGCGTTGGCGCCCTCGATGGTGGTGACCCGGGTGCCCTCGGCCTGCACGGCCAGCATCGAGCAGCTCTTCACGGCGCGGCCGTCGAGCAGCACCGTGCAGGTCCCGCACTGGCCGGTGTCGCAGCCCACCTTGGTGCCGGTCAACTTCAGGTCGTCGCGGATCAGGTCGACGAGCAGGGTTCGCGGTTCCACCGTGGACTCGACGGATCGATTGTTGACGGAAAGGGAAATTCGCATCCGGACCTCCCAGAGCATGAGCCGCGCGCCGCCCTCCGGCGGCGGAACGCCGTGACGGGCGGCTGGCGCGGGTGAATGGGGCGACGCTACCGCCGGGGACCCTGGTCGCCGGGGCCCCCGGCAAGTCCGGTGCAGGCCACGGCAACTTCGCCGGGGGTCTTCGTCAAGTTCCTGATCGACGACAGTGCAGAGGCCGCACGGACGTCACCGCACGAGCTCGGCGGGGCTGATCGGCAGCGACCGGACCCGTACCCCGGTGGCATGGAAGACGGCGTTGCCGATGGCCGGCGCCATCCCGGTGATGCCGATCTCGCCCAGGCCGCGGCAGCCCAGCGGGTTGAAGGCCAGGTCCGGCGCGCCGATCCAGGAGACGTCGATCGCGGGTACGTCGGCGTTCACCGGCACCAGATATCCACCCAGGTCGGCGTTCACCGGCAGCCCGTGCACCGGGTCGTAGATCAGGTTCTCGTGCAGGGCCTGCCCGATGCCGAAGATGATCGCGCCGATGAACTGGCTGCGCGCGGTCGTGGCGTTCAGGACCCGGCCCACGTCGAAGACGCTGACCACCCGGGACACCCGGATCCGGCCGATCTCCGGCCGCACCCGCACCTCGACGAAATGGGCGCCGAACGACTGGTACGCGAACTCGCCGTCCCGCAGGAACAGCGGGCTGGTGCTGGCCTCGGCCGTCAGGGTGGCCCCGGGGACCTCGGCGAGCAGGTCGCCGTCCGCCATGTTCGGCCGGCCGCCTGCCAGCCGGGCGAGCTGGACGCGGATGTCGAGGCAGGCGTCGCGGACCGCCGGGGCGGTGCTGACGGTCAGGCTGGACCCGCCGGTCTGGGCGCTGGGCGGCAGGCCGGTGTCGCCGAGCTCCACCGTCACCCGCTCGACCGGGAGGCCGAGGCCCTCGGCGGCGGTCATGGCGAGCATCGTGTACGCCCCGTTGCCGACCTCGCTGCCCGACGTGGACACGGTGGCCCGCGGCCCACCGGCCGTGCCGCTCAGACGCACCCGTGCGGTGGCGCCGAACCGCCAGCCCGGGTAGGTCGCCGTCGCCATGCCCCAGCCGATCAGGTCGGGGCCGTCCCGCAGGGACCGCGGGGCGTCCGGGCGGCGGTCCCAGCCGAACCGGCGTGCGCCCTGCTCGTAGCACTCCAGCAGGTGTTTCGAAGACCACGGGAGGTCGTGGTGCGGGTCACGGCCGGCGTGGTTGCGCCGGCGCAGCTCCAGCGGGTCGGCGCCGACCTCGTACGCCAGCTCGTCGAGGGTGCTCTCCAGCGCCCACTGGCAGGTCGCCTCGCCCGGCGCGCGCATCCAGCCGGGCGCCATCACGTTGAGCCGGGCCGACTCGTGCGTCGCCGAGTATGCCGGCACGTCGTAGAGCAGCCGTGACATCGTGCTGGTCGGCTCGTGGAACTCGCTCGGGTTGCCGTCCTCGTTGACCGCGGCGTGCGTGCGGGTGTCGTGCCGCAGCACCGCCAGCGACCCGTCCGGCCCGGCGCCCACCCGCATCCGCTGCACGGTCTCCGAGCGGTGGCCGACGTTGGTCAGCACCTGCTTGCGGGTCAGCACGATCTTCACCGGCCGGCCGATCCGCCGGGCCGCGAGCGCGGCCAGGATGGTGTGCGAGCCGGTGGCGATCTTCGAGCCGAACATGCCGCCGACGTACGGCGCCCGGACCCGCACGGCTTCGGGCGCCAGGCCGAAGGCGGCGGACAGCACGGCCTGGTCGCCGCGGACCCACTGGGTGGAGTCGTGGACCAGCAGCGTTTCGCCGTCCCACTCGGCGACCGTCGCGTGCGGCTCCAGGGCGCAGGGGTGGTTGTTGGGTGAGGTGTAGGTGACGTCCAGGCGCACCGGCGCGTCCGCCCACGCCGTGTCCGGGTCGCCGCGGCTGATCTGCATCGGCTCGCCCATCACCTGCTCGGGCCGGCTCACCACGGTGGCGTCGTCCAGCGCGGTGGCGAACGGCGCGGTCTCGTAGCGGGCTCGTACCAGTGACGCGCCGTACTGCGCCTGTTCCAGCGTCTCGGCGACGACCAGGGCGATGTACTGACCCCAGCGATGGATCGTGTCGTCGGCCAGCGGCGGGCGGGCCTCCGGCGGCCAGCCGTCGTACCGGGTGCCGTCCGGCAGCTGCCCGAGCCGGCCGCGGTTGGCCGGGGTGAGGACCAGCAGGACGCCGGGCGCCGCCGAGGCCGCCGCGGTGTCCAGGCCGGTGACCCGTCCGCTGGGGACGGTCGCGCCGACGAGGACGGCGTGGGTGAGCCCGGGCGGGTGGTGGTCGGCGGTGTACAGGGCCTGCCCGGTGACCTTGGCCCGCCCGTCGACCCGTACGTGCGCCGGGCTGTTCTCCTGTGTGGTGGTCATGATGACGGCTCCTCGGTTGGGCGGCTCGCCAGGTCGGTCAGGGCGGTGATCAGGGTCTGCTCGGCGAGCCGCACCTTGAAGGCGTTGCCCGCCAGCGGGCGGGCGCCGGCGAGTGCCTCGGCCGCCGCGCCGGCGAACCGTTCGGTGGTGGCCGGCCCGCCGATCAGCGCCTCCTCGGCGGCGTGGCTGCGCCACGGGCGGGTCGCGACACCGCCGAGCGCGATCCGTGCCGCGGTGACGACCCCGTCGGTGATCTCGAGGGCGACCGCCGCCGATGCCAGGGCGAACTCGTAGCTGGTGCGGTCGCGCACCTTCAGATAAGCCGACCGGCGGGCCGCCGGCAGGTCCTCGACGACCAGCCCGGTGATCAGCTCGCCGTGTTCCAGCACGGTCTCGACGTGCGGGGTGTGGCCGGGCGCGGTGTGCAGCTCGGCGAAGTCGATGACCCGGGTGGCGCCGTCGGGGCGGACCGTGTGCACCGTGGTGTCCAGCATCGCCAGGGCGGTGCAGGCGTCCGAGGGGAAGACCGCGATGCAGTCGTCGCTGCCGCCGAGCACGGCATGGTCGCGGTTGACGCCGTTCAGCGCGCTGCAGCCGGTGCCGGGCTCGCGTTTGTTGCAGGCCGACTGCCCGTCCCGGAAGTAGGTGCAGCGGGTGCGCTGCAACAGATTGCCGGCGATCGTGGCCATGTTGCGCAGTTGCGGGGACGCTCCCGCGAGCAGCGCCTCGGCGAGCACCGGGCAGCGCTCCCGCACGGCCGGGTGCACGGCGACGTCGCTGTTGGAGGCGGTGGCGCCGATCCGGATCCGGCCCGGCTCGGCGACGATGCCGCCCAGCGGCAGGTCGCGCACGTCGACCAGCAGATCCGGGGTGATCACGTCCAGTTTGAGCAGGTCGACGACGGTGGTGCCGCCGGCCAGGAAGGCCGCGCCGGGCCGGTTCGCGACGCGCCGGACGACCTCATCGATCGCCGTCGCGCGCTCGTAGGTCAGAGGTCTCATCGGGCGCCGTCCTGCCCGGCCATCGCCCTGGTCACGGCCGCGACGATGTTCGGGTACGCCCCGCAGCGGCAGATGTTGCCGCTCATCCGTTCGCGGATCTCGTCGCTGCTGAGCCGGGCGGCCGGCCCCTGTTCGGTCTTGATCTCGTCGAGCAGTGCGATGGCCGACATGATCTGTCCCGGCGTGCAGAACCCGCACTGCAGGGCGTCGCAGGCGAGGAACGCCTCCTGGACCGGGTGCAGGGCGCCGTCGGACGGCGTGACGCCCTCGATGGTGCGGATGTCGTCGTCGGTGTGGGCCACGGCCAGGCTGAGGCAGGCCAGCACCCGGCGGCCGTTGATGTGCACCGTGCACGCGCCGCACTGGCCGTGGTCGCAGCCCTTCTTCGTGCCGGTCAGTTGCAGATGTTCCCGCAGGGCGTCCAGCACGGTGGTCCGGGCGTCCACCGGGATCATGTGCCGGACGCCGTTGAAGTGAAGTGACATCCCGCTGGGCGGGCGCTGTGTGGCGACGGGTTTTTGATCGACGGACGTCGGTATCGGATCGGTCATCGGCCGACCTTTCTCTGGCGACTGCCGGATTGATTGCCGCATTGATCGCGGCCTTCCGCGACGCCGGCCGATACGGTGGCGTGCGGTCCTCGCCGGACATTACCGCACTCCAGCCGTTCGCGGACCGAGTGATGTTTATCAATTCATTTCCGGGTTCGCCGGACCGCGCAGATGCATGTGCACGTGTCCTCATGATCGCGCCATGTCCTGAGATATGTGCAGCTAGACGCCGTTAGGCGAAGGCTTTTCGGCATTCTGAGGAATCATGATCAGTGCGGCCGCCCTACTCTTTCCGACATGCGGCGCCGCACTTCGTTAAATTAGCCCGGGGATGTCCTCAGGCCGATCCGGCCGGCGCACATTAATAGATGTTCGCGGTAGCACTTTTTCTGGCGTGGAAGGTTCGCGTTGCGCAATTATCGACGAGTCGTCGGACGATAGGAGTCGCCGTGCTGGTCAAGCGCAATCTCTCGCCGCTGAGGGTGGTGGGCTATGTGTGGCGGCCGACCCTCTACGCCGCCGCGGTGTCCGTCGCCGTGCTCGCGCTGCGGCTCGCCCGCCCGGACGACCGGTGGTACCGGCTGCCGTTCGCCCCGATCGGGACGCTGGCGGCGGCCCTCGCCATCGTCGTCGCCTTCCGTGCCAACGCCTCCTACCAGCGATGGGCGGAGGCGCGCACCCTCTGGCAGGGCATCACCAACAACTCCCGGATCCTCGCCCGGCAGGTCATCGCGGCGACCGGGGACGCGATCACCGCAGGCAAGGGCGGGCCCCCGCCGGACGTGCTCGCCTTCCAGCGCGAGGTGGTCCTGCGGGTCGTCGCCTTCGCCCGGGTGCTGCGGGCGGAGTTGCGCGGCACGGAGACGACCGAGGGCCTGGACCGATTCCTGGCGCCCGCCGAGCTCAAGCGGATCGAAGCAGCGGAGAACGGCTCCAACATGCTGCTCACCGACATCGGCATCATGATCAAGGCGGGTGTGCGCGCGGAGCGGATCGGGCAGTTCGACCCGATCGTCCTGGAGCCCAACCTCGCCGCCCTCAACAACTGGGCCGGAGGAGCGGAGAAGATCAAGACGACGCCGATCCCGCGGCAGTATTCCTTCTTCTCCCGGGCCTTCATCGCCACCCTCACCACCCTGCTGCCGTTCGGCCTGGTGGGCCAGCTCGACGGCGTGCTGCTGTGGTGGCTGGTGCCGCTGTCCACGATGACCTCGGCGCTGTTCATCCTGCTGGAACGCACCAGCGAGGTGAACGACCAGCCGTTCGCCAACGCGGTGACCGACATCCCGATGACGGCGATCTGCCGGACCATCGAACGGGACCTGCGCGAGATGCTGGGCGACACCAGCCTGCCCGCGCGCCCCGTACCGGTCGACGGCTACCTGTGGTGAGCCGGTGACCCCGGCCGAACTGCTGCCCCGCCTCCTGCTGGCGGTGGCCGTGATCCTCATGGCCGGCTGGATCGTCTCCGGCCCGTTGCGGCGGCTCGGGCAGCCCACCGTGGTGAGCGAGATGCTCGCGGGCATCCTGCTCGGACCGTCGCTGCTCGGCCTGCTGGCGCCGGGCGTCATGCGGGCGGTCTTCCCGCCCGAGGCGCTGCCGGTGCTCTACGTGCTCGGCCAGATCGGCCTGGTGCTCTACATGTTCCACGCCGGGCACACCTTCGCCAGGCACCGGACCGGCCGTCTCACCGGCGCCGCCGGAGCCGTCTCGGTGGCCGGGGTGGTGGCGCCGCTGGCGCTCGGCGTGCTGCTGACGCTCACCGCGGGCGACGCCGTCGGGCTCCCGGCCGCGGGCGGCTCCCCGGGCGTGGCGGCGGCCTTCGTCGGCGTGGCCCTGGCCATCACCGCGTTCCCGATGCTCGCCCGCATCATCCTGGACCGCGGCGACGAAGGCCGCCGCCACGGCACCCTGTCGCTGGCCAGCGGCGCGCTCGACGACCTCATCGCCTGGATCCTGCTGGCCGGGGTGCTCGCCCTCGCCTCCGGCGAAGCCGGCCCGGCCGCCCTCGCCGTCGGTGGCGCGGTGCTGTTCGCGCCGCTCATGTGGTTCGGCGGACGCCGGGCGGCGGCGTCGCTGATGACCACCGGCCGGCTCGACGACCGCGGGCGCCTGCTGTGCACCGTGGCGCTGCTGTTCCTGACCGCCGTCTACACCGACACCATCGGCCTGCACGCCGTCTTCGGCGCCTTCACCCTCGGCGCTCTGACGCCGCCGTCCGAACGCGCCGACCGGGTCATGAACGCGGTCTCCCCGGTCGCGGGAACCGTGCTGCTGCCGCTGTTCTTCACCTACACCGGCCTGCGCACCGACATCGGCATGATCACCGATCCGGCCGCGCTGCTGTTCACCGTCGCCTGCGTGGCGCTCGCCGTCGCCGGCAAGTTCGGCGCCTGCTGGGTCGCGGCACGACTCTGCGGCGAACCGCAGGGCGTCGCGCTCCGGGTGGGCGCGCTGATGAACGCCCGGGGCCTGATGCAGCTGATCGCCGTCAACGCCGGGTTGGAGGCGGGCATCGTGACTCCCGCGCTGTTCACCGTGCTGGTCACGGTCGCACTGGTCACCACCCTGATGACCACCCCGCTGCTGACCCGGATCGACGCCCGCGAACGACGTGCCGCGCCCGCCCCGCTCCACGACCGGGCCGGCCGCTGATCCGCCGGGCCCGGCCCGTCCACGAGCCACACCTGCACGGCTTCGCCGATTGGGTGCGCCGGGCGGCATACGCCCACATGCTCTGACCTGCACGGCTTCGCCGATCCGGTGCGCTGGGCGGCGTACGCCCACGTGCCCTGACCCGACTGCCGGAGGCCGTCCAGGCTCCCACGCCATCGGCCTCGCGGTCCGCGAGCGATCAAGCCGCCCCGGGCGCCGCGTCCGTCGGGGGTGGAGCCGGGCGCCGGGAGCCCCGTCACGCGATCAGGCGTGGCGCCAGATCCTCCTCGGCGATCGCGCCGCTGTGCTCGCCGATGCGCGCGGCCAGTCCCCGGGCCCAGGTGGT
This sequence comes from Actinoplanes sandaracinus, assembly GCF_030009775.1. Taxonomy (GTDB): domain Bacteria; phylum Actinomycetota; class Actinomycetes; order Mycobacteriales; family Micromonosporaceae; genus Actinoplanes; species Actinoplanes sandaracinus. Next base: position 281,393 of record NZ_JASCTH010000010.1, read on the forward strand.
GAGGGCCCCGACCGGGACGCCGTGGGGTGCGGCGGCGGCGTACGGCTCGATCCGATCGGCGGCGCGGGTGAGCAGCCGGACCGCGCCGACAAGGTTGCCCCGCCGCAGGTGGGTGACACCGACCGCCAACTGGGCCAGCCCTTTCCACAGCTCACGCGTCTCGTCGCCGGCCGCCTTCCACGCGCCCTCGAGGACCTCGTGGGCGTGGAACGGGCGTCCGGCGGCCAGGAGCCGCTGCGCCTCGGTGAGCGCCTCCGCGGGGGACAGGACGATGTCCTCGGGTGTCGTCGGCACGCCGGCCAGGCCTCGCGGCAGCGGGCGGCCCAGCCCGTCGCGAGGCCGGGCGTTGCGGGCCCGCCCGGCGGCGTCGCGCTCCCGGGGAACGAGGTGGCGGTCCTCTGCCGGGACCGGCGGATCGGAAGCCATGACCCCATGGTCGCAGCCCGCCCTGCCGGGTGCGGCACCCGGGGCCCGGCCGGTATCACCCGGCCGGCTCGGCGTCGTGGACCAGGCGGGCCACCCGCACCCGGTTAGTGACCTCCAACTCGGCGAACACGCTGCCGACGTGCGTCTTCACGCCTGCGACGCCCAGGCGCAGGGCCCGGCCGATCTCGGGATTCGTCAGGCCCCCGCTTACCGCGACGGCCACCTGTCCGTCGCCTGCCTCGTCCACCACGGTGACGCCGGGCGCCGGCGAGAACGCCGGATACATCGTTGACGCCAAGCTCCGTATCGCGCTCGATGGGATCGGTATCGCTCGATGAGATCCGGTATGCCGACGACGGTGTCGGCGGCTATGTCACCTCCGGCGGTGCTCGGCGTCTGTGGCGCGACTGGCACGCGGCTGAGGGGCAACTGCGGGCCACCCGGTTCCGATACACATTGCCCGCCGGAGCGGAGACGATCTAGACGGATGCCGGGTGCTCCGCCGCCCGCGAGCCGTTCGGCGCGCTCGCGGGTCGACCGGGGCGGGCATGATGGGAGACGGTCGGGAGAGGAGGGACGGGAATGGATTCTCAAGCCGCGCTGGCATCGCTGTTCGCGCCGGAGGGACGGCGCGATCCGTACCCCGCCTATGACGTGTTGCGCGCCCACGCGCCGCTGTTCCAGGCACCGGACGGCAGCTGGTTCGTCACCACGCACGCGCTCACCAACCGCCTGCTGCGGGATCCGAGCGTGCGGGTCGCGGACAGCGCCGACTACGACGGATTCTGGCCGGACTGGCGGCAGAACCGGGGTGTCGCCTCGATCGTGCTGTCGATGTTGCAGACCAACCCACCCGACCACACGCGGGTACGCCGTACCGCCGCGGCCGTCTTCACCGCCCGGCGGGTCGCCGCGCTGCGTGACGTGATCGCCGAGCAGGCCGCCGACCTGATCCGGGCGATGCCGGGCCGCACCGATTTCGTGAGTGCGTTCGCCTATCCGCTGCCGATCGCGGTGATCTGCGCGCTGCTCGGGGTCGCGGACTCCGACCGGCTCTGGTTCCGGCAGCGGGCCGCCGACCTCACCGCGGTCCTGGAGCCGATCAGCACCGAGGACGAGATGCGGCGTGCCGATGTGGCCGGCCGCGAGCTGGAGAACTATTTCATCGGCCTGATCGCGGAGCGGCAAAAGGCTCCGCAGGACGATCTGACCAGTGCGCTCGCCGCCGGCGACTCCGGGCTCTCCGGCGCGGAACTGCTGGCGAACCTGGTGTTGCTGCTGGTCGCCGGGTTCGAGACGACCACCAACCTGCTCGGCACCGGGCTGCGGATCCTGCTGGAGCATCCCGCCCAGGCGGACCGGTTGCGCGCCGACCCGGAACTGGCGCCCGCCTTCGTCGAGGAGATCCTGCGGTACGACTCGCCGGTGCAGCTCACCAACCGATTCACCAGCCGGCCGCTGGATCTCGGCGACGGGCACCGTCTGCCGGCCGGCGCCACGTTGAACATCCTGCTCGGTTGCGCCAACCGCGACCCGGCCCGCTATGCCGACCCGCACCGGTTCGACCCGGACCGGCCGAACATCCAGCCGGTGTCGTTCGGTGGCGGCGCCCATTACTGCCTGGGGGCGCCGCTCGCCCGGCTGGAGGCGCAGATCGCGTTCCCGCTGCTGCTGACCATGCTGCCCGGGCTGGCGCTGGCGGGCGAGCCGCGGCTGCGTGACCGGCTGGTCCTGCGCGGCTTCGCCGAAATGCCGATAACCACCGGCTGACCGGCCGGGCGATCGGGGTATCGCCGTCCCCGCCGCTGTCCACAGATCTACGGCGCGGGGATCGCTGAGCGGATGGACAAGCGTTGTCGCGACTGCAGGATCTACTCGCGTTGGTGCCACCGCCCCCGGTGCGCCCTCGCGTCGAGGTCGACTGGAATCTTGTAGAAGCAGCGATCGGTGTACGCCTGCCCGCCGACTACAAGAGCCTCGTCGGAATCTACGGTGCGGGACGGTTCGACCGGTTCCTCACCGTCTACCAGCCTGTGACGCCGTTCCTGAGCACCGAACTCGCGTACCAGGCCAGACGGAAGACCGAAATTCTGGCTCACTGATGGCTTCGGGCTTCGAGGCACAAACCGGCTGAACCGGTATCGCCGCTGGTGAAGCGGGATGCTCTGAGTGCCCTTGACCTAGGCCGTGTTTCGTAATGGGCGTAGCCATTGGTTGATGACGGCGATGGTGACGGTGGCTTCGTAGCGGACGGCGAGCTTGTCGTACCTGGTAGCCATCGCCCGATGCTGTTTGAGCTGGTTGATG
>NZ_JASCTH010000100.1 GCF_030009775.1 Actinoplanes sandaracinus
TCGACGCCGGGTTCAAGCAGGATTTCGCCCTGCATGGCGCCGTGCTGGGCATCGACGTTGAAGTCGTCAAGCGATCCGACGTCCGGCCCGGGTTCGTGCCAATGAAGAAGCGGTGGCTGGTCGAGCAGGTCAACGGCACGCTGATGCTGCACCGCCGGCTTACCCGCGAGTACGAGAGCGACCCGAATCGCCGGTGTCGCGGACGCTCTGGGCTTCGATGGCCAACATCGTGCGCCGGCTGACCGGCGCCGTCACCCCGAGCTGGCGGTGAACCGCCGGTGCACCTGGCCGCGATCCTCGGCCTGATCGCCGAACGAGAGACCAGCGCCGGTCAGGCCGCCGACCGGCTCCGCGAACAGATCACCGCGCTCACCGCCGAACTTGGCCGCCTCGACAGTGAACTCGCCGACCTGGCGACTACCCACACCACCCTGCGCGACCTTGCGGCCGACCAGTTCACCGACGAGGACCCCACCATCGCCAGCACCCCCTACCAGCAGATCCTCGCCGTTCTCGCCGCGCAACCGACCGGAATGCGGGCTAAAGACATCTGCCTTGCCGTCGGCGTCGACCCCGC
>NZ_JASCTH010000011.1:0-257941 GCF_030009775.1 Actinoplanes sandaracinus
AAAAATGTTGCCAAAGGAATCCCTAACCTGCCCACAGTATTACTACCGTTAAGACAAGCCGGGGTATTGCCATAATTGGCACTGGCTTATCAAGCACCCTGTTGAGTTCTCAAAGAACAACCGCACACCATCAAACCGTTCCGCATTCCGCGGCCCGTTCTCCGGGGCACTCGCACTACTTTACCTTCGCTATTCCGTCTCGCCAAATCCGGGGTGTTGCCTCGGTTTCGGTGAGCTTTGGAATCGCTCGGGTCCCGCAGAACAGTACACGATCGCTCGTGGCACCTGCTCGTTGGGGTTTGGCAGGACGGCCGCTGCGGATCTCGCTGTGAAGATCGACCCGCTTGCCTCGCCCGTTTCCCTGCCGGCTCGGAGAACATTACCCGGTCCCCTGCGCAACGCCAAATCGGCCCCCGCACTCGATCGCACTGCCGTTGCGAGTGGTGCCGGCGAGCCGAAAGAGGCCAATGGCAAAGCGGAGCGGAGTCGATACGGAATGAACATGTCTCTCATCCGGCGCATCGGCAACACGGAACAACGGGTGCGGGATCTTGCGGTCCTGTGCCGGGCCGCAGCCCGGCGGTCGCCGCCGGGCCCGGTCCGGGCGGACGTCGCCGGGCCCGGTCCGGGCGGACGTCGCGCGGTGGAGGCGGGACGGGTCGCTTGCTTCTGCCGGGAGCCGCTAATCCCGTACGAAATCGAATCTCGCCCAGATGTGTTTGGTTCTGACCGTGCGGTACCAGCCGAGATCGTTGGCGAAGGTGCGGACGAGACGGAGGCCGAGGCCGCCGAGGCCGACCGGCCTCTGTTGATCGAAGAGGGGCTCACCGGCGAGATCGTGGTCGGCGACGTCGATGATCAGGACGCCCGGTTCCTGGAGGAGCCGGACGAGGGCGGGCGCCCGGCCGTGCCGCAGAGCGTTGGTGGCCAGCTCGGTGGCGACGACCGCGAGCCGGTCCAGGCCGTCCTCGCTGCCGAGCGGGGTGCGGACGGCGGCCTCGCGCAGGCCCGCGCGTAGGAGACGGAGACCGCCGACGCTGTCAAGGCTCCAGCGGCGAAGCTCGGTCGCCGCCGGGTGCGGGACCGGGGCGGGCGGCGACGTCATGCGTCTATCTTGCCGACTTCGGCGGAGATTGCAGAGGGGCGGTGCGGCTCACAGTCCACGCCCGATCGGGCCGGTGTGCTGGCGTATGTGACGGGAAAGTTCGACCACACGCAAGGTTTCGACTGTTTTGTACCGCTAAAGGCATCATACTTTCGGCTAGTGTTCTCTCGGCCTCTCGTATAGAGTCTGCGTAACCGAACGGCCAACTGCGCTCGGACAGCGGTTTCTCAAGCTGTCCCCACGGATATGGACGCCCGACCGACCCGGGCCCCCACCAGGGGGCCGGCTCTCCGGAAAGGTGTCAGGGAGGACCACGACATGACCGTGACCCAGACCTCGACGGCAGTGCCGTCGAAGATGAAGGCCAGCGCCGAGGCTTCGGCGGACAGCGCTGCCGAGTTGCTCTCCGCGATGGCGGCCATGCCGGCCGGCCACCCGTCCCGGGCGTCTCTGCGGGACCGGGCGATCGAGGCCTGGCTGCCTCTCGCCCGCCACCTCGCCCACCGCTACTCGGGCCGGGGCGAGCCCACCGACGACCTGATCCAGACCGCCACCGTCGGCCTCATCAAGGCCGTCGACAAATTCGACCCCGAGCGCGGCGTCGACTTCGCCGGCTACGCCATCCCGACCATCATCGGCGAGATCAAGCGGCACTTCCGCGACCGCACCTGGTCGGTCCGCGTCCCCCGCCGCCTCCAGGAGCTGCGCCTCTCCATCACCGAGGCCAACAGCACCCTCACCCACAGCCTCGGCCGCTCGCCGACGGTCGCCGACATCGCCGTGCACATCGGGATCACCGAGGAAGAGGTGTTGGAGGGGCTCGAGGGCGCCCGCGCCTACAACGCCACCTCGCTGTCCACCCCGATCAGCGCCGACGGCACCACCGAGCTCGGCGACACCCTCGGCGGCGAGGACAACGAGTACGAGATCGCCGAGACCCGTGTCGCCCTCGGGCCGGCGCTGGCCACCCTCGACGAGCGGGAGCAGAAGATCCTGACCCTGCGGTTCTACGGCAACCTGACCCAGTCGCAGATCGCCGACCAGATCGGCATCTCCCAGATGCACGTGTCCCGCCTGCTCACCAAGGCGCTGACCAAGCTCCGCGGCCAGCTGGCGCCGGACTCCATCTGATCTTCACGGACACATCACGGCGGCGCGGCCCCAGGGCGGCGCCGCTGTCGCATGTGTGGACGTCGGCGAAAGGTCTGATCAACCGCGCGGCGCAGGTCCGCGTGATCGCCGCTACCGGCTGCCGCTACCGTGTAGCTGATGCCACCTACAGCCGACCTTCCCGGGTTCCTGCACACCGTGGCCCCGATCCTTGACCGCTGGGGTTATCTGGCGATCGGTGGCGTGATCGTGGTGGAGAGCTTCGGCGTCCCCGCACCAGGCCAGACCATCATGGTGGCCGGGTCCCTCTATGCCGGCGCCGGGCGGATGAACATCTACCTGGTCGCGCTGATCTCGTTCGTGACGGCGGTCATCGGCGACAACATCGGTTACTGGATCGGCCTGCGCGGTGGCCGCAAGATCGTGGACCGGTGGGGGAAGTACATCTTCGTGACACCGGCCCGGCTGGAGCGTGCCGAGCAGTTCTTCGCACGGCGCGGCAACCGGATCATCGTGGTGGCCCGGTTCATCGACGGCCTGCGGCAGCTCAACGGCGTGATCGCCGGCATCACCCGGATGCCGTGGAAGACGTTCCTGCTCTACAACGCGATCGGGGCGGCGTTGTGGGTGGGTGTGTGGTGCACGGTCGCCTACCACTTGGGCGCCAACATCGTGAAGATCATGGGGTACGCCCACAAGTACCAGTGGCCGGTCATCGGCGGCATCGTGCTGATCATCGCGACCTACGTGACGTTGCATGTGCGGCACATCCGGCGGCGCCGGGCACGTGAGGCGGCCGCGGTCGAGGAGACCCAGGCCTGACCCCGGCGGTTCTCAGGCGGTGGCTGTCAGTGGCCCGCGCCCCCTGCTCTGTCAGAAGCGGGCGAACCTCGGCCGGACCTGACCGCCGATCATGGTGAAGTCGCCGCCCGCGTCTAGGGCTCCGGTGGCCGGGTCGGTGCTGAGGACGCGGACCCCGATCACACCGTTGGCCTCCGGGTTCCAGTCGGTGAGGCGGCCGTCGCCGGTGATCGCGGCCAGTTTGACCCGGGGCACCGAGCCGTCCAGGCAGGTGCCCTGCGGCCCGTTACGGGCGGTGAGGCAGACCCGGTCGAAGTGCCCGCCGACGTAGGAGACCCCGCCGATCGTGGTGATCGCCGTCGCGTCGCCGTCGAAGACGCGCTGCCAGCGGGCCGTGCCGTCGAAGGTGTAGGCGATCGCCCGGCCGCCCTGTCCGCCGGTCGCCACGTAGACCCCGCTCGCGTCGACCGCCACCGCGGTGACCTCGGCTGTCACCTTGGGGCGGAAGTAGCGGTCCAGCACACCGGTTCTGCCGTGCACCGCCGCCAGTCGTACCGCGTCGGTGTCGGTGTTGACCGTTTTGAAGGCCCCGCCCAGGAAGACCCGGCCGTTGGCCACCGCCAGGGAATGCACCCGGTCGTCGGACCAAGCCCGCCAGCCGGTGTCGAGCCGGCCGGTGGCCAGCGAGAACGCGGCGAGGTTGTGCTTCTTGCGGCCCCCTACCGTGGTGAAGCTGCCACCCAGGTAGAGGCGGCCGTTGCCGATGGCGAGGGCGTACGGAGTGCCCGCGATCTCGTGCTGGAACTCGGTGACGGTGTCGGTGTCCGGGCTGAGCTGTGCGATCGAGTCCCGTTTCTCCCCGGCCACCCGGTGGAAGGCGCCCGCCGCATAGACCGCCCCTGGTGTCGCGGCCAGTGCCCGCACCGTGCCGTCGGCCGGTGGCGCCCAGCTCAGCAGGGCCCCGGTGCGCCCGTCGAACGCCGCCAGCCGTGCCCTCGGATGGGTGCGCCCACCCCAGCTCGCCTTGGTGAACGATCCGCCGACGTAGACCGTGCTGCCCAGATAGGCGACCGCGTGGACGGTCCCGTTGAAGGTGGGGGCCAGCCGGACGGCCGAGCCCACGGCCTGAGCGGGCGCCGCGGCGGTGAGGGCGAGGAGGAGGGTCAGAACGAGGAGACGCACGTGGGCTCAACTCTCCCCGAGGAGGGAAAGTCGCGCCGTTTGTCCGGTTTCCCGGGCGCCGGTTGGCGACCCCGAACGGGGGAACGGCGAGCTGTCCGCGGTGAGCAGCGGATACCTTCGGGCCGATGCGTCTCCGGCCGGTGTTGCCCCTGCTGCTGATCCTGTCCGCGTGCGGCTCGCCGCCGTCGCCGCCACCCGCCCCCGAGCCGCGGAAGCTGGTGGTGGCGGGGTACTTCACCGAGTGGGGGGTCTACGAGCGCGGTTATCGGGTGAAGGACCTGGAGGCCGGCGGGGCGGCGGCCCGGCTCACCCATCTGAAGTACGCGTTCGGCCGGGTCACCGCGGGCAGGTGTGCCGTCGGTGACGGCTGAGCCGCCCACCGGAAGCCGATCGCCGCCGCGGACAGTGTGGACGGTGTCGCCGCCGTCGAGGGCAACTTCGGGCAGCTGCGGCGACTCAAGGCCCGGCACCCGGAGCTGCGGCTGCTCTGGTCGTTCGGCGGCTGGAGCGGCTCGGCCGGGTTCACCGAGGCGGCGCGGGATCCGGCCGGGTTCGCCGCGTCGTGCCGGGCGCTGCTCGACGATCCGCGCTGGGCCGGGCTGTTCGACGGCATCGACGTGGACTGGGAGTACCCGAACGCGTGCGGCCTGACCTGCGACGCCAGCGGGCCCGGTGCGCTGACCGCGCTGCTCGGGGCGTTGCGTGCCGCGCTCGGCCCGGACGCGCTGATCACCGCCGCGGTGCCCGGGGACGTGACGAGGCTGCGTGCCGGTGACTACGCCGGGGCGGCCCGGCACGCCGACTGGCTGGGGGCGATGACCTACGACTACTTCGGCACCGGCGGCTCCACGACCGCCCCGCATTCGCCGTTGAGCGCCTACCCGGGCATCCCGCGGGAGACCGCGAACACCGGGGCGACCGTGACCGCGCTGCTGGACATGGGGGTGCCGGCGTCGAAGCTGCTGCTCGGGGTGGGCTTCTACGGGCGCGGCTGGACCGGCGTGACCGGGTCGGCGCCGGGGGCGACGGCCGACGGCGCTCCCCCGAAACGGGAGGACTACCGGCTGCTGGCGGACCGCTGCCCGCCGACCGGGACCGTGGGTGGGACGGCGTACGCCCGGTGCGGGTCCCAGTGGTGGTCCTACGACACCCCGGAGACGGTCGCCGCGAAGGTCGCGTACGCGCGGGACCGCGGCCTCGGCGGCCTGTTCGCCTGGGAACTGTCCGGCGACACCGCGGACGCGGCCCTGCTGACGGCGCTCAGCGGCTGATCCGTACCCAGACGTTGTCGAGCACACCGTTGAACTGGTCGTTGTCGCGGTAGGCGCCCTTGGCCCCGATGCTCAGCGGCAGGTCGTTGGAGACGTTCAGGCCGGCCGGGAGCGTGGTGCGGCCGCGCGGCAGGTCGTCGACGTAGATCTCCAGGCGCGTGCCGGTCCGCTCGCAGCGCACCCGGTGCCAGCGGCCGTCCGCGATGGTGACCGAGCTGCGGACCACCCGGATGGCGGTCCGGCGCACGTCGACCAGCACGCAGCTGGGATGGCCGGCGGCGCCGTCGATCTGGAGCTTGTACTGGCTGCTCGTGGTCGAGTAACCCTTCTGCAGCACGTTCTGCCCCTGGCTGGTCTGCCCGGGGGCGAGCAGCACGTCGGCGCCGAAGGCGATGTCCCTGGTGCCCGGGTTGAGGTCGGCGGAGTCGCCGCTCTGCAGGGCGACGTGCGGACAGACCCGGTCGGTGCACTTGCCCGGGAAGGCGAGCGCGGTGCCGGGACCGTGCGCGACCGCGCGGACCCGGCCGCCCTGAAACGAGAGCACCCGCAGGGTGTGCCCGTTGCCGGACTCGTCGATGATGCTGCCGGACCGCCCGTTGAAGCCGTAGTGGGCGGTCATCTCCACGACCGGCGGGTCGCCTGCGCGAGCCGGCGAGGGAACGCCGAGGACGGTCGTGAGGGCGATAACCGCAGCGGACAAACCTGATCGCATGTCCAAATTATTACTTGTGCGGTATTGTGCCCACTCAGGGGATCAGGGGCGGAACTCCTCCGGGCGAACCGACCTGCCCTCGTCCTTGCGCCCGAACAACCGCCACCCGCGCTTCTTCTTCTCCGCCACCGGCTGCGCCTCACCGTTCAGCACGTCCAGCCGGTGCCGGGCCACCGGGTTCTCCGGCTCCAGCCGCAGCGACGTCTCCAGCGCCTGCCGGGCCTGGTCCACGTGGCCGAGCGCGGCCAGCGTCACCCCGTGCGTGAAGTAGTAGTGCGCCTCGTTCGGGTCCAGTCCCACCGCGGTCCGGGCGGCCTGCTCGGCGTCACCGAGCTGCCGGTCCGCGGCCATCAGCGCCCACGCCACCCGGTCGTGCCAGAGCGGGTTCTTCGGCTCGACGATCACCGCCCGGTAGGCCATGGTCATCGCCTCCTCGTGGCGGCCCAGCAGGGTCAGCGCCCGGCTCGCGATCGCCGGCGGCCGCGGATCCTCCGGCGTCAGATCGACCGCCCGGTTCGCCGCCTCCAGGGCCGGTTCCACCTGGTCCAAGGCCAGCCGGACGCGGGCCATCAGGATCCATCCCGCGGCCGAGTCCGGGCGGTCGGCCAGCACCGGCGCCAGCATCTCGGCGGCCTGCTCCGGCTGCATGTGCTCGAACAGGGCGGCGGCCCGCGCCACCGCGAGATCGGTCGGGTCCGCGAAGGCCCGGGCGGAGGCGTCACCGGCGGGGTTCATACCGGTGGCGGTCATGCCGGGGGAAGGTGCGAGTTCGGTCATCGGTCCGCTCCGGGGATACGGGTGGGGATCACACGGTCCACTTCGGCAGGGACACGCGGTTTCTGAGGACACCCGGTTTCGCAAGGACCACCCGCGACTCTCCCGGCTCCTTCCGGGCGGACCGGTCCGGCTCACATCTCTTTCACGGTACGGCTACGAACCGGTGACCGTGGCGATCCCCGCGACGAGGGCGCCACATCCGGCCCCGGCGCGCCTCTCGGGCGGAGTCCCGCCTCACCGGCTCGCCGATCCGGCTGACTCAGCGCCCGCGAGACCGCCCGGACGGCCAACGGGGCGATGACCAGCCGGGCCGGCGGCGGGCGGCCGTACGACAGGCGTGGGGTTCACGGGGTTCGCGGGGTGGCCCGGCGGCGGCGGGCGATGAGGATGAGGCAGGCGGCGGTGGCGGTGAAGGCGGCCGCGGCCGCCGGGACACGCCAGTCCGGGGTGAGGGCGTCGGTGGTGGCGACGCCGACGCCGAGGGCGGCGCAGACTCCGGCCATCAGCAGCAGGGAGTGGCTGCTGAGGCCGTGACCGCCCGCGCCGGGCTCGTCGACCGGAGCGGTGAGCAGGCGCACCGCGAAGCCGGCGAAGGTGGCGGTGCCGAGCAGGGCGGGAAGCCAGGCGGCGGGCGCCACCAGCGCCAAAAGCAGCGGGACCACGGCGACGGCGGCGGCCGCCAGGGCGATGCGCTGGCGGCCGTGGGTGAGCAGTTCACGCAGGTAGGAGCGCAGTCCCGGGTCCAGACGGCGCAGGAAGTACCCCGCGTAGGCGGCCGGGACCAGTGCCGCGGCGGCGGCGAGGACCCGGGCCGCGCCCGGTGAGGCGCCGGCGGTGCGCCAGCCCAGGTAGGCGAGCAAGACCAGGATGATCGCGGTGTAGACCAGGAACTGGCGCAACGCCAGGTCGAGCAGGAATCGGCTGGCCTCCTGGCGCGGGTCCGCCCGGAGCGCGCCGACCAGGCCGGACGCGCCGCGGGCGAGGCGGCCCAGGGCGAACGGGTGGTGGTGGACCACGTCGAGGGCCGCGAGTTCGTGCCGGGCGACCGCGCTGTCCGGCTCCAGGGCGAGGGCGTCGCGCAGGGCCTGGCGGGCACGATCGGTGAGGTTCAGCTGCTTCATCACCATGGCGTAGGTGATCCGGAAGTCGGCCTCCTCGGGGTCCAGCCGGATCGCCTCGCGGGCCGCGTGTTCGGCTTCGACCGGGTGCCGGCCGTCCTCCAGCATGGCCCAGGCCAGCCGGTTGAACCGGTACGGGTTCTCCGGCTGCCGGTCGGCCGCGGCCCGGGCGGCGGCGATCGCCTCATCGTGCCGGCCCAGTTCGGTGTGCACCCGGCTGAGCGCGGCCAGCGCGTCCGGCCACTCCGGGGCGTGTTCGACGGCGCGCCGGGCCAGTTCGTCGGCGAGTTCGGGCCGTTTCAGGGCGAGCTGGGCATGGGTCATCAGGATCAGCGCGGTGACGTCGTCGGGGTCGGCCGCGAGGACCGGTCCGAGCAGTTCGGCGGCGGCCGCCGGCTCGCCGCGGCCGAGCTGGATCCGGGCCAGGTCGAGGTTGCGGCTCATCCGGCACAGCGGGAGAGGTCGCCCGCGGAACCGGGGAGGTCGTCCGCGGGAACGGTGGCGAAGGCCCGGACCGGGAAGGTGCCGAAGCCGGCGACCCGCGGCGGCGCGGCCGTGAAACAGGCGCCCAGCGGCGGCAGCTCCCGCAGGTTGGTGAGGTGTTCGACGACCGGGATGCCGGCCGCGAGCAGCAGGCTGTGCACCGGGCGTTCGCCGGCGGCGGCCGGCGAGACGTCGTCGATGTTGACCGCGTCGATGCCGACCAGGGCCGCGCCCCGGTCGGCGAGCAGCTTGGCGCCGTCGCTGGTCAGGTAGGGGGCGTCCACTCCGTAGGCCGGCGTGCCCCAGTGCCGGTCGCCGCCGGTGTGCAGCAGCACCGCGTGCCCGGCGACGGCCACGTGGGCGAGCATCTCGGCGGTGACGCCACGCTCGCCGCCGACGGCGCGGACCACCACGGCGGGCAGGCCGGCGAGCCGTTCCAGCGGGAGCCCGGCCAGGTCGGCGCCGTCGGCGTAACGGTGGAACGGGCTGTCCAGATAGGTGCCGGTGTTGCCGACCATGGTGATCCGGTCGATGGCGAACTCGGTGCCGGGCGCGTAGACGCCTCGGGACGCGTCCCGGGTCAGGTGCGGGGTGATCTCGGGCGCCGGCAGACCGGGGTAGGTCACCATCCCGGCCGTGATGACGTGGCTGAGTTCGACGAACCGGACCCGCCCGGCCTGGGGGTCCCCGGCCGGCGAGTGCGGTTCGGCGAAGATCCGGACGCCGCTGACCTCGGCACGTTCGACCCGCTGCGGAGCCAGCATGGCGACGAGCAGCGCGGTGATCTCGGTGTCGGTGACGTCGGCGTGCGGAATGTTCAGGCGGAAGCCCCGCGCCCGCAGTTCGCCCCCACCGTCGAAGGCGACCTCGGCGTCGAACTCGGCCCGGTAATCCAGCACAGCGGCTCCCCTATCGCAGTTCGATCACGCCTTCGGCGATCAACCAGATGCCGAAGATAGCGAAGAGTGCGGCGGCTCCGTACTTGATGACCCTTTCCGGTAGATGCCGCCCGAGGTATCGGCCGACGAGAATGGCCAGAGCGTCCGCGGCGACCATACCGATGGTCGAGCCGACCCAGACACCGAACCATCCGTGCTGGGTGGCCAGGGTGATCGTCGCCAGCATGGTCTTGTCACCCAGCTCGGCCAGGAAGAACGCGCCGCCCACGGCGAGGACCGCCGAGCCGGTGGAGCGCTCGGCCTTGCCTTTCTCCTCGTCGGTGAGGTGATCGCCGCGCAGCGTCCACGCGCCGAAACCGAGGAAGGCGACGCCGGCGATCAGTGAGATCCAGCCGGTCGGGAGGGCCTCGCCGAGGCCGTAACCGATGCCGACCGACACCAGGTGCACCACGGCGGTGGCGACGGTGATGCCGATCAGCACCGGCAGCGTCTTGAAGCGGGTGGCGAACGTCATCGCCATGAGCTGTGACTTGTCGCCCAGCTCGGCGACGAAGATGACCGCGAAGCTGATGCCCAGCGCGGCGAGGAAACCTTGCACGAAAACTCCCGGTGATCACGACCGGGCTGAAGGGCACAGGGCGACCTCGACCCGGCCGTAACGAATAACGGCCCTGGTCGAAGGTCTCGCTCGCCCTTGAGTGCCAGGGCCGCGCGGCCGGAGCCCGGCGGACCGGGATCAGTATGTCGACCGCGACATTGGGAGCTACTCCCCTTCGCGGGACCGAGCATAGCTCACGTGCTGGTCAGCGGCCCGGTGGCGTACGCCACCGGGCCATCCGCTCGTCTAGCGGCCGAGAACGGCCCGCTGCAGGAGACGCCGCTCGGCCAGGGAACCGGCCTTCTTGGCCGACACCGTCAGCGGGGTGGGGTTGGCGATCGGCTCACACTGCTTGTCGGACCGGTCCGCCTTGACCCGGCCGGGCAGCACGCCGGTGGCCAGGTAGTCGGCGATCGTGTTGTCGACGCAGGCGTTGCCGAAGAGCGAGCCCGCGTGCGTGGTGCCGCCGATGCCCTCCAGCAGGACCGACCGCGGGAAGCGGCGGCGGGCCTCCAGCGCCCCGGAGTACGGGGTCGCCGCGTCCAGGGTCTCGCTGATCAGCAGGATCGGCGGAACCTTGGCGCCGTCCACCTCGACCGGGAGACCGGCGTCCGCGGCCCAGTGCCGGCACGGCGCGTTGTACCAGGCGTTGCCCCAGGTCTCGAAGGGCGCCTTCTTGTGCACCCGCCAGTTGTCCCGGGCCCACTTCTTCCAACTGGCCGGCCACGGGGCGTCGGTGCACTGGACCGCCAGGTAGACGGCGTAGCCGTTGTCCGAGCCCGCGGTCTGCGGGTGGTTCTCGTCGTAGAGCCGCTTGAGCGGCAGGGGGTCCTTGCGGTGGACCCACGCCGAGAGGGCCCGCGCGGTCTCCTCCCAGCCGAAGATGTAGTAGCCCGGCTGGAGGAAGACGTCGGTCAGCTCGGCCGGCCCGATCGGCCCCGCAGGCTTCGTCGCCAGCGCCGCGAGCTGCTGGTAGTAGGTCTTCTCCACGGCCGCCGCGGTCCGGCCGAGCTGGTAGACCGCGTCGTACTTGGCGATCCAGGCGAAGTAGACCTTGATCGTCCGGTCGAAGGCGATGTCCTGGTCGAGGTTCGAGCGGTACCAGACCCGGCCCGGGTCGACCACACCGTCGAGGACCATCCGGTGCACCCGCTCCGGGTTGCGGGTGGCGTAGACCTGGCCGAGGTAGCTGCCGTACGAGAAGCCGTAGAAGCTGATCTTCTCGACGCCGAGGGCCTGGCGGATGCTGTCGATGTCGCGCACCGAGTCCTCGGTGCGCATGTGGTCGAGCAGCGCGCCGCCGTTCTTCGCGCAGGCGGCGGCATAGGCGGTGGTACGCGCGTGCCAGGCCTTCTCGATCTCCGGGGTGGACGGCACGTACGGCGGGCGGTTGTAGCCGGCGTACTTACCGTCACAGGTCAGGCTGGGCTTGCTGGCGCCCACGCCACGCGGGTCGAAGCCGATCCAGTCGTACGCCGCGCCGGCCTGCTTCGGCACGTGCTGACCGAGCGCGGCCATGGCCCGGCCGGAGCCGCCCGGCCCACCTGGGTTGACCAGGATCACGCCCTGGCGCTTGGCCGCGGGCACGGTGGCCTTGACCCGCGAGACGGCGAGTTCGATCTTCGTGCCGTTCGGTTTCGCGTAGTCCAACGGCACGGAGACATGTCCGCACTCGGCGCCGCTCGACCTCAGCGTCCCCTCGGTGCACGCGCCCCATGCGATCGGCGCCGGTCCACCGCGCACCGTCTCGGCCTGTGCCCCGCTGACCGCGGCACCGACCGTGCAGAGCGCAACCGCGGTCGCGGCAGCCCAGAGTCTTCTCATTGCCCAGCCCCTTGTGTCCGTTTAACCCCATATGCTGTGTTGCTCCGGGCTGGCCGCCGCCCGCCCACGCCGGAGCACTACCTCATAAGGTGGTTTTTTGGGATAAAGGGACTAATCAGGCCGTGCTCCTGTGGGTCCGGAATCACTCCGGTCTGGCGGGCCCCCGCAATCCACTCAGACGCGCCACCCCGGAATCCCTGCCGACAGCCGCCTGATTTGCGACCATTGCGAACCATGGACGAGTTCTGGCTCCACCCACGGCTGGGGACGGCAACTCGGGACGGCCAGCAGCCTCGGTACTACCTGCGGGCACTGCAGCACGCCGTACAGACGCTGGACGCGGACCCACGCTGGCGGCAGTGGTGGCACGGGTCCGGCTGCCGCGGTTGCGAACTCGGCATCGTCACCGAAGGCCGGCTCGACCACCTGCGCCCCAGCGCCGACATCCGCCGCGTCGACGACCAGCTCCGGGCCAACTTCACCTGCGCGCTCCCGCCGGCCGGCACCGGCCGCGGCGAACTGCTCCAACTGGCGGCCACCGAGGTGCGCACCATGTTCGAGGTGATCCGCGAGGCGATGGCTCTGCCCGACCTGCCGCCGACCCCGGCTCCGTCGGCCCCGCCCGAGGACGCCGACGAGGTCCCGGTGACGGCCAGGACCCTGCCGTCGATCCCGCGCGAGCTGGAACCGCAGGGCTATCTGACCCTCACCCAGGTCCAGGACTTCTTCTCGGCCTAGGTGCTCCGCCGACCACCCGTCGCCGCGGCGTGGCCCTAGATGCTGCGTCTCCGGATCGCCGGCTGCCTCGGATCGACCCGCTCGGGACGATGGGCGCCCGGGTCCCGCTGTCGTGGGATCTTCAGAGGCTCGGCATGCGAGACGTGCGAAGCCGGCGAGGGCGGGGAGGCCGGCGTCGCGGGCGAGGTGGGCGGGCTGGGCGCGGCCATCGGGGTGATCACGACCGGGGTTCCGGCGAGGCCGATGCCGGCGTAGCGGACCGGCCGGAACCGGCGCAGCAGCAGAGCGTGCGCCACCGCCAGCAGGACACATGCCAGCAGGGCCGCCGGGATGGCCCGGACCAGCGGATATCCGGAGGGCATGTCGAGCAGCGCCGGCAGGTCACGGACCGCCAGGAAGGCCACGCTGGCCAGAGACACAGTGGACGGAACGGGCGCGAGGAACCGGCCCCAGACACCTTCGGGGCCGGGCACCCGATTCAGGTGCAGCAGCGCGGCGAGGGCAGCGAGCAGCAGCACCACCAGGATGCTGAGGGCGCCGCCGACGATCAGCCACCGGGCGGTCCGCGGACCGGGGCCGGCGCCGGCCGCGTAGGCGCCGGCGAGGGCGGCACCCGCGATCAGCGACTGGGTCATCGAGGCGGCTCGCGGAGCGGCGGTCCGGCGGCGGGCGCTGCCGAGCACGGCCGGGAGCACCCGCTCCCGGCCGAGCGCGAAAAGGTAGCGGGCGATCGCGTGATGCACTGCCAGGATCGCCGCGACCACGCCGGCGAGCAGGACGAAACGGCCCAGCGTCACGGCCCACGGCGCGAGCCGCTCGGCGGCCAGGTCGAAGATCAACTCGGGGCCGCGGGCACCGGCGATCGTCGCGGCCCGGTCGGGCCCGGCCGCGACGATCATCGTCCAGGACACGCCGCCGAGCAGCAGCGCGATCAGCAGGACGGCCCCGTAACCGCCGAAGCCGGCGCTGCGGCGCGGCTGGAAGCCCTCCTCCGCGTAGGCGGCGGTGGACTCGAAGCCCGCGAAGGTCAGCACGGCGACGGTGAGCAGCAGCCCGAGCGCCGGGCGGTCGAGGACGGCCCGGTCGGTGATCAGGATGGAGTCGCCGGTGATCCGCCCGCCGAACGGTTGCAGCACGTTGGCGGCGCCGAGGCCGGCGAGCACGGCCGCCTGGGCGACGGCGAACAGGCCGATCAATCCGGCGGCGACCTCGATCCGCATCGTGCCGCAGATCGCGACGATCGCCCAGCAGGCCGCGGCGACCGCCCACCACGGCGCGGTCAGTCCGGCGAAGCTGCTCAACAGCGGCGCCGCGACCAGGCCGGCGAGCGTGTAGAGACCGAACTGGATCGCGTGGTAGCCGGCGATCGCGAGCCAGGCGGCGACCAGGCCGGACGGGCGGCCGAGACCTCGGGTGACCTGGGAATATGCCGCGCCGGCGCTGGGCGATCGCCGGGCCGTCGCCGCCTGCCCGGCGCAGAACAGGAGCAGCAGAAGCCCGACTCCGGCGAACGACCAGGGGACGAGTGGGCCGGCGCCGTCGGCGAGGACGGCGGGGACGACGGTGACCAGGGTGACGACAGGGGCGGCGGCGGCCAGGCCGAGGAGGCCGATCGAGGCGGCGCCGACCCGGCCGGGTGCCAGCCCCGGCGATAGATCCTCCTCGGAGATCTCCACGGATCTATTCATGCGCACTCGATCAGCTTTGACAACCGTACGTGTCGGCGCACTGACCGTTCGTGACCAGATTGGCACTAACCGCGAACGGCTTGCGCGTTTCCCTCAACTGAGCGGAATACAGGCCGACTGCAACCACGTGCTAGCCACTCAGCAACTGACGGAGTTCCTCTCCGTCGTAGCGGACCGGCCCGACGAAGCTGCCGCGCAGCTCGCCGCCGTGGAGTGCGCGTCCCGCGCGCTCGGGGCCGACTTCGCGGTGCTCACGGTCGACGGGGGCGTCGCCGCCGCCGTCGGGCCGCCGCCCGGGGAGATCTCGCTCTACGCCCTCACCGCCGGATACCACGTGAGCCGTCCGGTCACGCTGCGCGCCGACGGCGTCTGCTACTCGCTCGCGGTCGCCCCGCTCGGCGGCTCCTCCTCCGGCATGCTGATCCTCGGCCGCCGGGCGAGCGACGACACCCAGGACGACAACCGCCGCGCGGGCGAATTTCCCCACGACGAGGGCCGTCCTCAGCCGGGCGAGTTCACCGATGAGGAGATCTGCCTGCTCCGCGGCATGGCCCGGGTGCTGGAGCTGAGCCTGCAGGCGCTGCATCTGGTCGACGCGGAGCGCAAGCAGGCCGAGGAGAACAACCGGCTGATCGACTCGCTGCAGCGCCGGCAGCGGCTGTTCGACGAGCTCAGCACGGTGCAGCGGTCGATCGCCTGCCGGGAGCCGCTGCGCGCGATCCTGGACCGGGTGGCCACCGGCGCCGCCGACCTGCTGGGCGTCGACGTAGCCGGGCTGACCGTGCTGGAGAACGACGACCCCGGCCGGATGAGCCTGGTCGCCGGCGCGGGCATCCCGGACGACTGCGTCGAGCGGATGCAGCGGATCCCGATCGCGGCGCTCGGCGTCGTGGGACTGGCGATCATGGGCGACGAACTGGTCGGCGTGGAAGACTACGCCGCGTCGCCGATCGCCGTGCCCGAGTTGGTCCGCTCCCAGCTCAAGAGCGTGATGGCCGTGCCGGTGCACGAGAACGGCGTGGTGGTCGGGGCCATGTTCGCCGGGTCGTACAACGAGCCGCGGGAGTGGGACAAGGCCGCCCAGGAGATGCTGCTGGCCTTCGCCGACCACGCGAGCCTGGCCGTCACCGACGCCCGGACGCTGCGCGAGATGAACGCCTCGTTCCACGACGCGCTGACCGGCCTGGCCAGCCGTTCGCTCTTCGTCACCCGGATGGAGAACGCGCTCGGTCCGGCCCGTTCCTCCGGCGCCGCCGCGCTGCTGATCGGCCTGGACCGGTTCAAGCTGATCAACGACGCGCTCGGTCACACCGCCGGCGACCGACTGCTCGCCCTGGTCGCCGACCGGCTCCGGGATTGCCTGCGTACCGACGACACCGCGGCCCGGCTGGGCGGTGACGAGTTCGCCGTGCTGCTGCCGGAGGCCGGCTCGGTGGAGGCGGCGGTGCCGGTGGCCCGGCGGATCGTGACCGCGATGCGTGAGCCGTTCGACCTGGACGGCCGGGAGACGTTCGTGACGTGCAGCGTCGGGGTCGCCTACGGCGAGAGCGGGGTCCACGACGCCCAAG
Organism: Actinoplanes sandaracinus; assembly: GCF_030009775.1. Lineage (GTDB taxonomy): Bacteria > Actinomycetota > Actinomycetes > Mycobacteriales > Micromonosporaceae > Actinoplanes > Actinoplanes sandaracinus. Next base: position 15,875 of record NZ_JASCTH010000011.1, read on the forward strand.
AGCTGCTGGTCCGCGCCGACCTGGCGATGTTCGAGGCCAAGAAGAAGGGCAAGGACCAGTACGCGGTCTTCGAGCCGGTGATGCGCGAGTCCTTCCAGAGGCACCTGGAGATGGAGGCCGATCTGCGCCGGGCCGTGCTGCGGCACGAGTTCGAGCTGCGCTTCCAGCCGATCGTGCGGCTGCGGACCGGGGAGATCTCCGGGTTGGAGGCGCTGGTCCGGTGGCAGCACCCGGAGCGGGGCATGATCCCGCCGCTGGACTTCATCCCGCTGGCCGAGGAGACCGGGATGATCGTCCCGATCGGCGAGTGGGTGCTGCGTGAGGCCTGTCGCGAGGCGGCCCAGTGGAACGCGCAGCGGGATCCGGCGTCACCGTTGTCGGTGAGCGTGAACCTGTCGGCGGTGCAGCTGGACCGTCCGGACCTGCCGGAGGTGGTGGGCAAGGCGCTGGCGGACAGCGGGCTGCCGGCCCGCTGCCTGATCATCGAGCTGACCGAGTCGCTGCTGGTGGACCACCGGCAGGAGACTCTCGGGCGCCTGGAGGCGATCAAGGCTCTGGGAGTACGGCTGGCGATCGACGACTTCGGCACGGGATATTCGTCGCTGGCCTATCTGCGCCGGTTCCCAGTGGACATCATCAAGATCGACAAGTCCTTCGTGGACGACGTGGGCGACGTCCCGGCGGCCGCGGCGCTGACACTCGGGATCATCCAGCTCGGCCAGGCACTGCAACTGTCCACGGTCGCCGAGGGGATCGAGGACGCCGGGCAGCTCAGCGAGCTGACCGGGGGCAACTGCGAGCTGGGGCAGGGTTATTACTTCGCCGAGCCGTTGACGTCCGAGGCGATGCAGGAGCTGCTGTTCCCGAGATCCTGAGTGTGCGCCTGTGATGTAGCTCCCCGACAACTGCGGTTCCCCTCGACGTCACATAGGGGGCCGACGGTTGCCGCATGGATGTCGTGCTGACCGTCGTGGTGCCGGTCTATGGGGTAGAGGGCTACCTCTACCAGTGCCTCGAGTCGATCCGCGCCGGGCTGACCGGTGAGGAGAACGCGTCGGTGGAGGTCATCGCCGTCGACGACGCCTCGCCGGACGCGTGCGGCACGATGCTGGACAGCTACGCCGCGCGGCACGGCGATCTGCGCGTCATCCACCTGAGCGGCAACGTGGGCCTGGGACCGGCCCGTAACGCGGGCCTGGCCGAGGCCCGCGGCCGGTACGTGTGGTTCGTCGACAGTGACGACTGGCTGCCCGCCGGCTCGGTCCGGGCCGTGCTGGACCGTCTCCACGAGACCAAGCCCGACGTGCTCCTCGTCGACCACCTGCGCGTGCACGAGAGCGGGCGCCTGCAGACCGACCCGAGTTCGCCGCTGCTGGCCGGGTCACCCGATCTGGAGCGCCTGCTCGGCGTGCAGCACACCGCATGGAACCGGATCATGCGGTGCGACTTCCTCGCCAAGCACGACCTGCGGTTCCCCGCCGGCTGGTACGAGGACGTCCCCTTCAGCAATCCGGTGCTGATCGCCGCGGAACGCGTGGATGTCCTGAACCGGGTCTGCTACCACTACCGCGTCGGCCGCTTCGGCGCGATCACCGCGACCCGCAGCGACCGGCATTTCGAGGCGTTCGCCCAGTGGGACCGCTTCTATGCCTGGCTCGCCGGCGCCGGCGCCGATCCCGCGCTGCGAGTCCGCGTATTCACCCTGATGATCAGCCACCTGCTGGTGATCGCCGGCAACGAGAGCCGGGTCCACCCGCGCCGCCGGCGCGCGTTCTTCCGTGAGATCGCCGGGCTGTACCGGCGGCACCGCCCGGCCGGATATCTGCCGCCGGCCGGCACGCCCGGCCTGAAGCACCGCCTGGTCGCGGCGAACAGCTATGCGATGTACGCCGCCCTCCGCACCGGCTACCGGGTCGCCGGACTGCGGCGCCGGTCCACCCAACGGACACCTGTGGTTTCACCGGACATCCCCGCACCGCCACAGCGGGTCCAGACCGCGTCCCTACGTTGACGGCGTGCTTCGTCCCGCCCGTGACTCCGACCGTGACCTGGTCCTCCCCTGGCGCAACCATCCGTCGGTGCGTGCCGTCAGCCTGACCACGCACGAGATCGATCCCGCCGAGCACGCCGCATGGTGGGCCCGGCGCAGCTCCGGCGTGCTCATCTATGAGGACGACGGCGTACCGGCCGGGGTGGTGATCTTCAATGGCTCCACCTGGTCGTTCTACCTCGATGTCGAAGGGCTCGGCCGGCGTCTTCTGACGGCCTGGATGCGGCTGGAGTCCGAGGCCGTCGAGTACGCGTTCGGCACGCTCGGCCTCGAGACGCTCGGTGGCGAGACGCTCGCCGACAACAAGCAGGTCCTCGCGTTGCACCGGCGATTCGGTTTCCGCGAGACGCGCAGATACGAACGACTCGTCGACGGTGTGCCGAAGACGGTCGTCTGGACGGAGAGAAGCAGATGAGCAGCGAGAAGCCGTACATCGTGGCGGAGATGTCGGGCAACCACAACGGTTCCCTGGACCGGGCCCTGCGGCTGGTGGACGCCGCGGCCGAGGCCGGCGCCGACGCCATCAAGATCCAGACGTACACCGCGGACACGATGACCGTGGACGTCAAGCACCCGCGGTTCCAGATCTCGGCCAGCCACGATCTATGGGGCGGCGACTACCTCTACCAGCTCTTCGAGCGGGCGCACACCCCGTGGGACTGGCACGCCCCGATCTTCGAGCGGGCCCGCGAGCGGGGCATCACGGCGTTCTCCAGCCCGTTCGACCGGACCGCGGTGGAGCTGCTGGAGAAACTGGACGCGCCGATGTACAAGATCGCGTCGTCGGAGATCACCGATCTGCCGCTGATCCGGCTCGCCGCCTCCACCGGCAAGCCGATCATCATCTCCACCGGCATGGCCACGCTCCGGGAGATCACCGCCGCGGTCGAGGCCGCCCAGAGCGCCGGCGCCACCGACGTCACCGTGCTCAGTTGCACCGCCTCCTACCCGGCCCCGCCGGAGGAGACCAACCTGCGGCGCATCCCGGTGCTGGCCGAGGCGCTGAACCTGCCGATCGGCCTGAGCGACCACACGATGGGCATCGGGGTGCCGATCGCCGCGGTGGCCTACGGCGCCGTACTGATCGAGAAGCATTTCACGCTGGACCGGGCCGACGGCGGCGTCGACTCGGCCTTCTCACTGGACCAGGCCGAGCTGAGACTGCTGGTCACCGAGTCGGAGCGGGCCTGGCAGGCGCTGGGCACCACGGCGATCGGGCCGACCGCGGCGGAGAAGGAGAGCCTGCGGTTCCGGCGCTCCCTCTACGTGGTCAGCGACGTGCGCGCCGGTGACCCGGTCACCGAGGAGAACGTGCGCTCGATCCGGCCGACCGGCGGCCTGGAGCCCGACCAGATCGGGACCGTGCTGGGCCGGGTCTTCACCTCGGACGCCGCCAAGGGCACGCCGCTGACCTGGGATCTGATCTGAGCGTCGACGCATGAGGGGCGGCAGGCTCTCGGCCCGCCGCCCCAGACACCTTTCCCGACCATCTGTTACGCGCGTTTCGCCAGCATCAGGCCGCGGCCACCCCAGCCGCGGCGCAGCAGTTGCAGTTCCCAGTCCATCCGGCTGAGCGCCGCGTCGCGGGACTCGATGATCCGCTCGGTCCACTCCATCATCGCCAGCAGATGACTGGCCTGGTAACGCTGCCGCCAGAGCGCCTCGATCAACTCGCGGTACCCGGCCACGTCGACCGGAGCCGTGCCCGGCTGCACCGCCAGCAGTTCGAGCCGGTACGCCTGCCGCTCGGACGGGCTGAGACCGAACTCGGCGGTGTCGATCAGCATCTGCAGGTCGACGGCGGCCCGCAGCTCCCCGTCGGCCAGACTGCGGCCGGCCATGCCGACCAGGATCGCGGCCAGGTCGGCGGCGCTCGCGGTGATCGGCCACGGATGCGGCCGGGCCCAGGTGATCAGCCGGACCGCGAACTGCCACAGTCCCCGGGCCAGGGCGACGGCCACGGGCACCGGCTCGACCGGCTCCCACCGGGCGGCCAGCACCGCGCACCCGGCCGGAGTGATCACCAGGCTGGACAGGTCGGCCAGCGCGGCGGGACCGCCGACCAGGCCGTCGCGAGCCTGGGCGGACAGCCAGGACTCGTACTGTGAGATCTCCCGCCGCAGACTCCGCACATCGGCGGCGGCACAGAGCTCGAGCAGCCGGTCCTCCAGCACGAGGGCGCCCGCGGCCGGGTCTGCCGGCACGTCCAGCCGGCGCAGGCCGTCCCGCTCCAGCGGGCTCTCATGCGGCACCAGCACCTTCGGCCCATCGGCGGTCACCGTCCAGGTGAAGGCGCCGTTGACGTCACCGACCAGCACGTCGTGCCGCTCCGTGCGGGCCGCCGGGGCGTCACCGGGCGCGTGCGCGACGACCAGCCAGCCGCCGGCCACGGTGTCCTCCGCGCCGGCCCGCAACGCACGGCTGATCAGCCGGCGCGGATCGCTGACGACCGCGCGGCCCCGGAAAGCGGTCGTATAGGCCTGCGTCAGCACGGTCCGCAGCCACGGCCGCAGCGGCGACGTGACGTCACCGAGGGCGTCACCGCCGATCAGCACGGCGGGCGCGGTGGGTTCCGGGAAGGCGGCGTACGCGACGTCCACCACCAGCCCGGCATCGGCCAGCCGTGCGGTGAGCTGGGCACGGGCGGCCGGATTGCCGGCCGACGGCTCGTCCGCGGGGTACCAGGCGGCGTCGTCGCGGAGACGGCGGCCCGGGTCGAGGCGGACGGTGTGGTGCGCGCCGAGCAGGTTGTCGTGCATCAGGACCAGGGCGCCGTCCGGGCGTACCGCGCTCGCCAGCCGGTCGATCAGCTCACCGGCTGGAACCTGGTCACCCTCGGCCGAGTTGAGACGGTGGATGCCGTCGGCGGCGACCACCAGGTCGTACCCCGCGGTCAGGTCGATCTTGCCGAAGGCGCCGGCCCGCACGGTGATCGTGGGATGGCGGCGGGCCGCCCGCTCCGCGTCGCCGAGCGAGCGCAGCAGCCAGGTCACCTCGGCCCCGCCGGCGGCGAGCGCGGCCACCAGGTGGTCCGGGTGCGGCCCGGCCACCAGGACGGTACGGCCGGGGCCCGCCAGCGCGACGATCAGATGGGTGAGCAGCGCGTTCCTCCGGCCGTCGAGCTCGTCGCTCCAGGCGAACATCTCGCCGCCGACCCGGAACAGGTTGGTCAGGGGCGCAGCGGCGAGAGCCGCGGCCATGTCCGGGCGGTCCGGCATCACACGTACCCTTCCTTGGGCCAGCCCAGCAGCATGCGCAGCTCCTCGGGACCGGCCAGTTCATCGGCGCCCAGTTGGGCCCGGGCGAGTCGATGGCAGGTGGCGAAGTCGGTCTCCTGGCCGTAGAGCTCAGGCCACTGACGGTGCAGACGGGGTTCGCCGCCGAAGGTCGGGTCGGCGTTGTCGAGCACCATCGGGTCGCCGTAGACCGCGGCCTCCCGGCCGGCCACCAGGCCGTACCAGATGGCGCTGCACAGCCGGTTGGACACCACCCGGCGGTGCCGTCGCAGCTCGGCGAGCTGGCTCACCAGGAAGTCACGGTTGTGGTCCTGCCACCAGAACCCCCGGTACCCGTGGCAGATGACCCGGAATCCCGCCTTCTCGTAGAGGTCGCGGACCGACCGCATCTGGTACTCGTTCCAGTAGAGGCAGGCGGTGATCGGGCCGGTCTCGGTCGCCCGCACCTCGTCGATGAGACGCTGGTGGTCGCCGTGGACCTGCTGCCCCTCCCAGCCGTGGAAGGGGTAGAAGATGGTGCCGTCGCCGGGCTGTCCGGGCGGTGGTGTCATCGCGACGAGATAGGCGAACGGGGCGCCCACCACGACCACGTTGCGCCGACCCTGTGACCAGGAGCGGCGCCGGGTCTCCTCGGACCAGACCAGCAGCCGGCTGCCGGAGACGTACGGCGTGCCGGGCGCGAGCCCGTCCCCGATGTTCCAGCCGTGCTGAAGGTATCCCTGGATCCGGGGAGGATGCCGCGGATCCGGCAGCCCGCAGTAGCGGGCCAGGATGTGCGAGTGCCCGTAGTGGTGATTGGCGTGGTGCATCGTCTCCCGCTCCATCCGCGTGCGAGGCCGCACGTTATCAGCACTTTCTTACGGTAAGGCGCGTCCTCTTCAGCAGTCTTTATGGGCTTTTGTCGCCACGGTTCACCGGCTCGCCGGACCCCGGACGCCGACCGGCAATCACCGGCTCACCACCCCGTCTCCGAGAATTCAGACAAGCGTTCCGGGCCGGGCGCCGATGGCGGATTCGCCATGTTGATCTACAGTGGACCCACGGGGCCCGCTCCCCAGCAGGAGCACCCGGAACCGGCCGGGGTGGACGCCGCCACGTCCCCCCGGCCGCCCGGCCCTCGGTCGGCTAACGTCCCCCGTGATGGATCTCGACGTGGACCGCGCCGCTCTGACCGCCGTCGCCGCCGGAGGCGTGCTCGGCGCTCTCACGCGCTACGGCATCGCCGCCGCCTGGCCGTACACCCCCGGTGGGTTCCCCTGGTCCACGTGGTTGATCAACGTGTCCGGCTGTTTCCTGATCGGCGTGCTCCACACCCGGGTGCGGCGAAGGCTGCCCCGCCTCCTGCTCGGCACCGGCTTCCTCGGCGGTTACACCACCTTCTCCACCGCGATCGTGGAGGTCTCCCAGGCCGGGCCGGCCTATCTGGCGGCCACCCTGATCGGCGCCCTGCTCGCGGTCCTGGCCGGAAGCCTGGCAGCCCGGTGACGGCCCTGCTGGTGGCGCTCGGCGCGGCGGTCGGGGCGCCCCTGCGTTACCTGACCGACCGGTACTTCCAGGCGCGTTACGGGGCGGGCTTCCCGTGGGGGACGCTCGCCGTCAACGTGGCCGGATCGTTCGTGCTGGGACTCGTGCTCGGGCTGCCGCTCACCCCGGGCGCCGTGGCGCTGCTCGGCACCGGGTTCTGCGGGGCGCTCACCACGTACTCGACGTTCAGCTGGGAGATCCTCACGCTGTCGCGGCGCGGGGAGATCGCCGTCGCCGCCGGGTACGCGCTGCTCAGCATCACTGCCGGAATGGGCGCCGCCGTGATCGGCGGCGCCCTCGCTCAGACGGTGGTCAGCTCACCGGGGTGAGTTCCCGCTCACCCTGACCGGCCGGCACGGCCTGCGCCGGCGGCTCGTGCGCGATCTCCGGCAGCCAGCCCAGCCACTTCGGCAGCCACCAGTTGGCCCGGCCGAGCAGCGCCATCACCGAGGGCAGCAGAACCGCCCGGATGATGGTGGCGTCCAGCAGGACCGCCGCGGCCAGGCCGACGCCCAGTTCCTTGGTGGCGGTCAGCGGCAGCGTGGCGAAGAGCGCGAACACGGCGACCATCACCACGGCGGCGCTGGTGATCACGCCGGCGGTCCGGCCGATGCCCTCGCTGACCGCCTCCCGGATCGGCAGCCCGCGGTCGTGGCCCTCACGGATCCGGCTCACCACGAAGACGTGGTAGTCCATCGACAGGCCGAACAGGATGACGAAGAGGAACATCGGCATCCAGTTGGTGATGCCGCCGCCGGAGACGAAGTTCAGCTGCTCCTCGAAGTTGCCCCACTGGAAGACGAAGACCAGCATGCCGTAGCAGGCAGCGACCGAGAGCAGGTTCAGCACCAGGCCGGTGATCGCGACGACCACCGACCGGAACGAGACCAGCAGCAGGATGAACGCCAGCCCGAGGACGAAGGCGAACACCATGGGCAGCGTCTTCTCCAGTTGCTCGTTGTAGTCGACCCCGCCCGCGGTGGAACCGCTGACCAGCGCCGTGGCGCCGTCGAGCCGGCCGAACGTGTCCGGCACCACCCGGTCGCGCAGCAGGTTCAGTGCGTCGATGGCCGCGCTGTCGCTCTCCTTGCCGGCCAGGCCCACCGAGACCACCGCCACGGTCCCGGCCGGGTTGATGTCGACGTCGACCGGCTCGACCAGCTTGCCGCCACTGTCACGCGCCGCGACCTGGAAGTCGGCCAGGGCCTTCTCGAACGCCGGCGTCTTGACCGACCCGTCCTTGATCACGATCTGAGCCGGGGTGGTCTTGCTGGGGAACGCCTCGCCGATGGCGACGAAGGCCTTGACCACCGGCGCGTCCGCGGAGACGTCCTGGATGGCCTGGCCCTTGGTCTTCAGATCGAGCGCGGGATAGGCGATCACGGCGAGCGCGGCGACCGCGACCGTCGCGGAGATCAACGGCTTGGCGAGTACGACCCGGAGCAGCGCGTTCCAGACCCGGCCGTCACCCTTCTTCCGGTAGAGGCCGGGGATCTTGATGGCGTCGACCCGGTCGCCCAGCGCCGAGAGCAGGGCGGGCAGCACGGTCAGCGAGCCGAGCACCGCGGTGGCCACCACCAGGATGGTGCCGGTGGCGAAGCTGACGAAGGTGACGTCCTGAGTGAAGAACATGCCGGCCATGGCCACGATGACGGTCAGCCCGGAGATCCAGATCGACCGGCCCGAGGTCTGCGCCGCGATCATCAATGCCCGGTGCGGGTCGGCGCCGGCGCGCCGCTCGTCGCGCTCGCGCCGAATGTAGAAGAGGCAGTAGTCGACGCCGACCGCCAGCCCGATCAACAGCATGACGTGGGTGGTCTCGTCGACGGCGGGCGCGAATCGGCTGGCCGCGGCCATGAGGCCGATCGCGGCGACCACCGACATGATCGCCAGAGCGACGGGGAGCAGTGACGCGACCACCGCGCCGAACGCCACCAGCAGGATGCCCAGGGTCACCGGGATGGAGAGCATCGAGAGCCTGGTCAGGCCGGACTCCAGCTCGTCGCCGATCAGCTTGTCACCGCTCGCGCCGCCGGCCTCGGCGATGTAGAGGTCGGGGTGGGCGGCCTGCACCCGGGCCACCGCGTCCATCGCGGGCCCGACGCGGTCCCCCGCGGTCTCCGGGTCACCGGCGATCTCGAAGGTGATGAGCGTGGACCGGCCGTCCGGCGAGTCGATCGGGTCCTGGATGCCGGTCACACCCGACACCGCCCCGAGAGCCCGGGTGACCTCCTCCGCAGCGGTCACCCGGCCGGACCCGGAACGGTTCTGGATCAGCACCATCTCGCCGGCCGGCTGCTCCGGGAAGCCGGCCGCCCCGACGATCCGGTCGGCCTTGCCGGAGTCGCCGTGCCCGGCCTCCGCCTCGTTCGCGTTCTGGGTGCCGAGCGCGCCGCTGAGGACGACGGTGGCGACGACGAACGCGATCCAGCCGAATATCGCGAGCGCCCGGTGGCGCGCGCTCCACATCGCGACACGAGCCGCGATGCCCTTGATGTTGTCCCTGTTCTCCATGAGAGAAACGCTATGGAGTCCGAAGTGGCCGATCGATACGGCGACCACCCCGGTCCGGGGTAGTGCTAGCCCTACGCCTGGAGGTAGGCCAGCACTGCCAGCACCCGCCGATGCTGCTCATCGTCCTGGTGCAGGCCGAGTTTCGTGAAGATGTTGCGGACGTGCTTCTCCACCGCGCCGTCGGTGACCACCATCTTGCGGCCGATCGCGGCGTTGGACATGCCCTCCGCCATCAGCGTCAGGACCTCCCGCTCTCGCGGGGTCAGGCTGCGCAGCGGATCATCGCGCCGGCGCCGCACCAGCAACTGGGCGACCACCTCGGGATCGAGCACGGTGCCGCCCTCGGCGACCCGGGCGAGCCCGTCGAGGAACTCGGCGACCAGCGAGACCCGGTCCTTGAGCAGGTAGCCGACCGCCCCACGGCGGTCGGCCAGAAGATCGTCGGCGTACGAGACCTCGACGTACTGGGAGAGCACGAGGATCGGGCTGCCCGGCACCGCGGCCCGGGCCTCGACGGCGGCGCGCAGGCCCTCGTCGGTGTGCGACGGCGGCATCCGGACGTCCACGATGGAGACGTCCGGACGATGTTCCTTGATCGCCTCGACCAGCGAGGGCCCGTCCCCGACCGCCGAGACGACGGTGTGACCGTTCTCCTCGACGAGCCGGATCAGGCCCTCCCGCAACAGCACCGCATCATCGGCAATGACCACCCGCATGCGGCCATGCTGTCAGACCCGCTTGTTCCCTAGATGGGCAGTGCTGCCGTGAGCCGCGTTCCCGCGCCGTCCGGGCTGTCCACCGAGAGCACCCCGCCGGCGGCTCGCACCCGGTCGTCCAGCCCGGCGAGGCCGTGGCCCTTGGCCAGGCTCGCGCCGCCCACCCCGTCATCGGCGACCGTGACGATCAGGCCGGTGGCGATCCGCTGCACGCTGACCTGCACCTCGCTGGCGTGGCTGTGCTTGGCCACGTTGGTGAGCGCCTCGGCCACCACGAAGTAGGCGGTCGACTCGACGGCCGGTTCCAGCCGGTCCAGCGGCGGCGCGTCCAGATCGACCGGGACCGTGCAGCGGCCGGCCAGCGCGGTCAGCGCCGCTCGCAGTCCCCGGTCCACCAGGATCGGCGGGGCGATGCCGCGGGACAGGGCGCGCAGTTCGTCGAGGGTCTCCCGGGTCTGTGAGAGGGCCTCGGCCACGATCACCCGAGCCCGCTCCGGGTCGTCGTTGAACTGCTGCTCGGCCCGGCCCAGGTCCATGGCGAGCCGGACCAGCCGCTGCTGCGGACCGTCGTGGATGTCACGTTCCAGCTTGCGCAGCGCCACCGCCTCGGCGGACACGGCCGCCGCCTTCTGGCTCCGGGCCACGTCACGGGCCTCCTCCGCCGCGGTCACCTGCTGCCGCAACTCGTGGACGCCGTTCAGCATGCCGTGGGCGAAGTACGCCTCGGCCAGCGCCGCGGCCCGGACCACCGGGAAGAGGGTGACAGCGAAGAACAGGCCGATGCTGACGTTGAAGAGCATCCGCACGAAGACGGTGTCCTCGTAGCCGAGCAGCTCGTGCAGCCCGGTGTTGTCCGGCGGGTTCGGTATCGCCCAGTCGTAGAGGGGGTAGGTGAGACCGGCCAGGGTCCCGGCCCACCAGGTGAGGACGAAGCAGAACGCCAGAGTGCTCGGGATGAAGCGGAACATGCCGTGCACCATGTCGAGCCAGGCCTGCCCGTCGGCCAGCGAGATGAAGGTCCGGCGGACCAGCCCTTGCGCCTCGGCCGTCCGGTAGACCGGGTGCGGCACCTTGCGGCCCAGCACCGGCCCGATCCGGGCCCGCTCCACCACGGCGAAGCCGCGGGACAGCATCAGCGTGCCGACCAGGATCGGCAGGCCGACCCAGATGATCGCGGTGCCGATGCCCACCGCGAACCCGGTGAGGGCGACGACCAGGGTCACCAGCCCCAGCGGGAAACCGAAGAACACGTACTGCGTATCGATGCCCAGCTGGCGCAGGTGGCGCCGGGCCGGGCTGCGGGTGGGCCCGGCCTCGGCGTATGTCGTCGTCATACCCATGAAACTAGGCATCGGCGCCCACCCTCGCGATCCCGCAGGCCGCCCACCCGAAGGTCGGGTTATCCCTACCCTCGTAATTCGTAGACGGTGGCCGTGTCGCCGGTGAAGCGGACGTCGGCCACCCGGGCCAGGCCCGGCGCCACAGGTCCGGCGCGGGTGTCGGCGAGGAGCCACCGGACGCCGTGCTCGTCCCGCAGCCGGGCGACGTCCACCAAACCGGCCTCCCGGAAGACCCGCTCGTTGAGGGCGAAGACCTCCGGGTACGGCGCCGGCTGATAGGTGTAGCTCAGCCCGCCGGTCCCGTGCGCGGCCACCGCCTGATCGGCGTATCCCCAGCTCTCGACGAGGGTCCGGCGCCCGCCGAGCCCGGCCACCCAGAACGCCCGGGCGTTGCACCTGTCGGCGGCGTCGATCGGCACGCAGTGCACGTTGGTGGCGATCACGTCGTCCGCCCCCGCGTTGTCCTCCAGCCACAGCGCGGCACGCATCTCCCCTGCGGTGACGACCGAGGGGGACATCTTCACCGCCGCGGGCGGTACGGTGACCGCCCGGCCGAACAGCAGGTACGCCCCGTTCCCCAGGGCACCTCCGGCGACCGCGGCGATCAGCAGCACGGGGAGCGCCCGGACCGCCCGGGACCGCCGCGCGAGCACCCCGGCCAGCACCGCCACCGCGACCACCGCGGCCGTCAGGAGCACCGGAGCGGCCAGCGACCACGCCCAGCCGGCCATGGTGTGGCGGGCCGGCGGGCCGATCTCCGGGCCGAGAACCTGCCAGGCCGCGCCGGCCGCCGCCGCGGCCAGCGGGATCCGCCAGTTCCGGACGCGGTCGGCGAGCGCCCAGGCGGTCAGCACCCCGGCCGCCGGCATCACACCGAAATAGAAGTAGCCCTGGCTCAGCGACGGATGCGCGAACAGCCACAGCCCACCCGTACCGGCGACGACGACGCCGCCGAGAAGCCAGCGTGCCGGATCGGCGCCGGCCGGGCTCTGCGGGGAGCGCGGCGGCAGGACCAGGCCGATCAGGCGCGGCGCCTGCATCAGCACCCACCAGCCCACCAGCCCGGCGACGAACGCCCAGCCGGCCACGCCCGCGGTCACCATGCCCGGCAGCAGGAGACCGTCCAGGCCCAGGCCGTCTCCCGCGCCGAGCGTCTTGTTGTAGGGCGTCACCCAGCGCAGCACCTGGAGCGGTTGCACGGCCAGCGTGCCGGCCCCGCCTCCGGCGAAGAGCCGGAAGCCCAGCAGGATCCCGAGGACGATGCTCCCGAGCAGGCCCACCGCGACCCACGGGATCCGGCGGCGCTGCCGGAACAGCACCAGCCCGGCCAGGCCGATGCCGGCGGCCAGCGGCGGCAGCACGCTCGACTTGGCGCCGGCGCAGACCAGGGCCAGGACCGGCGTCATCGCCCAGGCCCAGCGCAACGGACGCCCGCGCAGGGCTTCCAGCGCTATCAGGGTGAAGAGACCGATCAGCGGCATGGCGTACGTCTGCGACGGGCTGACCAGCGACACCGGCAGCCCGCTGATCGCCGGCGCGGTGGGGCTGCCCAGGGTGAGGGCGTGGCCGACGAAGCCGAGGGCGGCGGCCAGCGCACCGGCCTGCCAGCTCCCGCTCGCCGCGCGCCCGACAGCCGCGAAGACGACCGCCGCGGTGGCGGCCATCGGCAGCACCCAGAGCCGTAGCAGCACGGTGGCCGCCGGAATGTCGGTGATCATGCTGGCCGCGGCCATGTCGGCGTCGGAGAGGTAGTGGTATCGCAGCTCGTCCCCGGCGAGCTGGGGCACCTGGAACGGCATCGAGCGGGTCATCTCGTGCACGAGCGCCAGGTGGTAGTAGAGGTCCTGGTAGATGACCCCGGTGGCGGGCGGCAGCGGGGTGTTCTCGAACACCGTCACGCCCCACACCGCGATCATCACCAGCACCGCGGCCACCGACCACGACCAGGCCAGGGGCAGCGGGGTGGGGTCGGCGATCCGCACACACCGCCGGAGTTTCGGCACCGCCAGGAAGAGCACGAGGATCAGGGCCGGCCATGCGGGCAGCAGCGCCTGCAGCCCGGTGGCCGCGGCCAGCGCCCAGCCGGCCACCATGACGAGCAGGCCGGTGGCCGCGCCCAGTCCCAGATCCTCCGGCCAGTTGCCCCGGCTGCCGTAGAGCGCACGGAGGACCAGGGTGCCCGGCAGCACCACGGCGAACAGGAAGTAGAGGCCGTAGATCGCGATCTGCCGGTCCGGGGTGCCCGTCCCGTGCAGGACCCCGGCGGCGGCGAGCGCCGGGAAGATCCACGGCAGCAGGCGCCAGCACGAGCGGCCACCGGACCGAGGGCCGACCGGAGCCCGATCCGCGTCCGGCGGGCTCAGCACGGCGGTCACGGCATGGTCGCCGGGGTGCGCTGCGCGGGAACGGCAGAGGCCGCCGCAGACGTGTCGGCGGAGTCCGATCCGATGTGGAACGCCGGGCGGTTCTGCAGGGTGCGGTAGATCCGGGCCACGTACTCGCCGAGCAGACCGAGACAGATCAGCTGCACCGCCGCGAACAGCAGCACCGCCAGGAACAGCGAGGTCCAGCCCGGGATCACCGTGCCGTTGGCCCACACCACCAGGCCGAAGACCATCGCGACCAGGGACGCGGTGAAGGCCGCCATGCCGAGCCAGGTGGCCAGCCGCAGCGGGGCGGCGGTGAAGTCGGCGGTGCTGTCCCAGGCCAGGGCGACCATCTTGCGCAGCGGGTACTTCGTCTCGCCGGCGGCACGGCGCTCCCGGGTGTAGCTGACCGAACCCGAGGAGAAGCCGAGCGACGGGATCAGCAGCCGGTAGACCGGCACCCGCTCCGGCATCCGGCGCAGCACGTCCACCACCGAGCGGCTGACCAGGCGGAAGTCACCGGCCTGCGAGGGCAGGTCGGGGCCGACGATGCGGCGCATGAGCCGGTAGTACAACCCGGCGGTGTTCCGTTTGAACGGGGTGTCGGTGGCGCGGTCGCCGCGTACGCCGTACACCACGTCGAGGTTCTTCTCGCGGGCCAGGCGCAGCATGTCGCCGATGCTCTCCGGCGGGTCCTGGAGGTCGGCGTCGATGCTGACCACCCAGCCGCCGCGGGACCGGTGCAGCCCGGCGGTGAGGGCCGCCTGGTGGCCGCTGTTGCGCCGGAGCCGGATCAACCGCAAGTGCGGCCACTCGATCCGCAGATCGTCGACGAGGCTCGCCGTGCCGTCGGCACTGCCGTCGTCGACCGCGACGACCTCGTACGACACGCCGAGCGCGTCGAGCGCCGGGCGCAACCGCGCGACGAGGGCCGGGAGCACCGCCTCCTCGTTGTACATCGGGATGACGACGGAGAGCTCCGGAACGCCGGACATCAGGTCACCTTCAGCGTGGTCAGGCGGGTGAACTCGCCGGGCAGGTCGTACCCGTCCCAGATCGCGCCGAAGGTGAGCGCCGAGCCGAACGGAACGATGCGGTCCACGCCACGGCCGCCCAGCTCGACGGCGAAGGCGCCGAGCTCGGCCGGGGTGAATCCGAAGTGGCTGACCGTCTGGTCCTGCCGGTTCATCGCCGGGGCCAGGCCGAGCAGCGAGTCCACCTCGGCGAACGGGAACGCGCCCGCGCCGATCCAGCGGCGTGGCGCCCGCTCGGCGCCGGCCAGGGTCACCGCGGTCACCCGGTTGTCGGGGAAGTCGAGGGCCGTCGCCGCGCCGGTGGCGGCCAGCTCGTACGCGTTGACCCTCTTCTCCACCGCCATCGCCGGGTCCACGGTCCAGCCGCGCCGGTCGACTACGTCGAGCAGCAGCTGCAGGAACTCCGCCCGCAGCTCGGCAGCCTCGGTTCCGCGGCCCCCGACCAGGAACACGGTCCGCGGCGAGGAACAGGCGGCCTGGTCGAACCAGTAGGCGTCGTTGGCGAACCCGACGACGGCGGCTCTGCGGGCGGCCGGGTCGGCGGCCCGCCAGCCGGGCACCGACAGCACCGCCCAGGACGTGCGGTCCGGGAAGGTGAGGTCCCGGGCGGACGGCCGCAGCGGGAGCTTGCGGATGGTGTCCACCGCCGTGTCGCCGCCCCAGATGACCCGCAGGTCACACCACTTGCTGAGGGCCGCGGTGACGGTGTCGTCGTAGCCGTAGGTGACCATCCGCTGGGTCCGCGCGATCACCGGATCGGCCGGGGTCTCCCGCAGCGCCTCCAGGATCACCTCGGCCGCGCCCGCGGAACGGGACGAGATGCGCACCACGTTGTGGTTGCCGGCCAGCGCCGAGATCGCCCACGAGTAGACGAAGATCGTGTCCACATTGGCGGGCGGCAGATGGAACACGTTGCCGCGGGGGAAGACCAGGGCGTCCTGCCGCTGGGTCATCCGGTCCACCGACCGTTTCAGCTCCGCCGGCCGCAGGAAGTAACCGAGGGAGCCGAGCTCCGGGTGCCGCCGGGCGACCGCCGGGGCGAGCAGTCTCCGGGCCAGGCCCGAGAGGAACTCGACGACCCTCGGGTCACCGACGGCGAGCCGGTCGCCGGAGGGCGTGGTGAGGTCGCCCTCGACCCCGAATCGAAACCTCATGCGGCACCCCGGTACGTGTCCGAACAGCCCCGGGCCTCGGCGCGCGGCAGCCGGCCGAGCACCGAGAACCGCTTGCCGGGCCAGTCGCCGTCGTCGATCCCGTGCACCACGCCGAGATCCTCGGTGAGCAGCACGTGGCCGGGGTACGAGGTGGGCAGCGTGCTCACGACCTCCAGAAGTCCCGGTTCGCCGGGCGGGAGCTCGGCCCAGGTCTCCGGATCACGAACCACGACGTCCGCGAAGTCCGGGCAGTACAGCGAGCCACCGTTCGGGCCTTCAAGAAAGATCGTTCCGATCTGCTCGACCATGCCGTAGTAGTTGTGCACCCGGGTGAGCCCGACCCGCCTCAGCCGGTCACGGAACTCCTCCGGTGAGACGGCCTGGTCGATCAGCTTCTTCCAGCCGCCGGAGTGGATCAGGATGCCGTTGCTCAGGTCCAGCCCGTGCGCGAGCGCGACCTCGTAGAGGTGCAGCCAGACCAGGAAGGTGAACCCGAAGATCAGGAACGGCTGGTCGCCGTGCTTGTCGAGGAAACCGCGGATCGCCCCGAGATCGACCTCGCCGTCGTGGTCGAGCGCCCAGACGTGGTCGCGCCCGAAGGTCGACATGCCGAGCACGCCGGCGCCGCGGGCGCTGAACGAACGGCGGTCCTTGAGCATCGCCTTCGTGTCGACCAGCAGCATCGGCAGCCGCTTGGAGCCGAGCACGGTCTGCACGGTGGCGGCGAGACGCCGCTGCTGTTCGGCCGCGGCGGCCTTGTCCAGGTGGATCCGGCTGACGTCGCCGGTGGTGCCGCTGGACGTGAGGACCTTGAACACCTCGTCGTCCGGGATGCACTTCAGCTCCAGCGTCTTGAACAGCCGGACCGGCAGCCAGGGCAGGTCGGCGATGCTCGACGCCGAGGTGAAACCGGAGGCCGACAGGATGCGATCGTACGGCTCACACCGTGCCCGGTGGTGCTCGGTCAGCGCCGACAGCTCCTTGACCAGCTGCTCTTCCTTGGAAGCCTGCGACAGGGTGAAGACACTCACAGCGACGCCTCCAGGGCGCGGTAGTCGGTCTTGCCGTTGGCCAGCAGGGGCAGCGCCTCGATCGTGCGCACGTCCACCCCGGTGACGTGGGTGCCGAGCCAGTCGGCGATCTTGGTGCGCAGCGCGCGGGCCTCGTCGGCGGACAGGTCCTCGGCGAAGACGTGCAGTCTGTCGTCGCCGGCCACGGCCGCGACCGGAAACTGCCGCTCCACGTCGTCCAGGTTGATCCGGACGCCGAACACCTTGCCCATCCGTTTCATCCGGCCGGTGATGAAGAGGAAACCCTCCTCGTCGAGCCGGCCCAGGTCACCGGTGCGCAGGACACCACCCAGATCGTCGCCGCGAGCCAGGTCGGCGGCTGTTTCGGCGTACCCCATCATGACGTTGGGCCCGTGATAGACGACCTCGCCGTCGTCGGAGACGGTGAAGGCGCCACCCGGCATCGCCTGACCGACCGAGCCGAGCTTGCGGTCCAGCAGCGCGGAGGGCAGGCACGCCATCCGGGGCGCGGCCTCGGTCTGGCCGTACATCACGAACATCCGGCCGCCGACGGCGTCCATCCGCCCGGCGAAGTCGGTGACCAGGTCGGTCCGCAGACGGCCGCCGGCCTGCGTGATCGTACGCACGGACGGGTGTTTCGCCGGATCGAAGCGCAGCCGCCGCAGCATCTCGTACTGGTACGGCACGAACGCCATCGAGGTGACCCGGTGCGCGCCGACCGCGTCCCAGAAGTCCTTCCGCATGAGCCCGGTGCGTTCCAGTACCACGGTCGCTCCGCGCAGCAGGTGCGAGTGCAACACCGACAGCCCGTACGAGTAGAACAGCGGCAGCGTGGTGATCGCGACGTCGTCGCCGGTGATGCCGAGGCTCTCCGCGACCTGCCCGGCATTGGCCAGCACCGCCGCCCGGGAGAGCCGCACGAGCTTCGGGTCGCCGGTGGATCCGCTGGTGGTGAGCAGCAGCGCCAGGTCGGGGTGCACCTCGCCGGTGGTGTACCGCGCGATCAGTCCGGTGTGGTCGGTGTCCGGGTCGAGCAGGACGACCGGCTTCTCCAGCCGCAGCGCCGCGAGATAGCGGGCCACCGCGGGCACGGTCGCCGGCATCGGCAGGAAGACCAGCGGCTGGTCCTTCAGCGAGGCGGCGGCTGCGTCGATCAGCGCCGGTGTGAGGGTCTCGCCGGTGGCCGCGTCGACGACCTTCGCGGACGGGTGCAGCAGGTTCACGGTGTCAGTCCCCCGTCGACCCCGATCACCTGGCCGGTGACGAAGCGGGCCTGGTCGGAGAGGAGGAAGGCGATGACGTCGGCGACCTCGTCGGCGGTGCCGAGCCGGCCGAGCGGGGTGTCCGCGATCCGCTCGGCGCGGCCGGTCGCGTCCAGGGTGTCCAGCATGTCGGTGGTGATGAAGCCGGGCGCGACCGCGTTGACCCGGATGCCCTTCGGCCCGAGTTCCTTGGCCGCGGACCTGGTCAAACCGATCACGGCGGCCTTGGAGGCGGCGTAGACGGCCTGACCCGCGACGCCGTGGGCGCCGGTGACCGAGGCGGTCAGCACGACCGACGGGTTCTGTCCGCGGGCCAGCAGCCGGACGGCGTTCTGGAGGGTGTGTGCGGCGCCGGCCGCGTTCACCGCGAAGAGCCGCTCGATCGTGGCGTCGGGGGTCATGCCGAGCATCCCGGCCGCGTGCGTGCCGGCGTTCACCACCAGGGCGTCCAGCCGCTTGAAGGTGTCGAAGGCGAGCCGAGTCAGGGCCTTGCTGGTCGCCGGGTCGGCGATGTCGCCGGCCGCGTGCAGCACCGTGACACCGAACTCGCCGGACAGCGCTGCCGCCGCCTCGGCGACACCCTCGGCGCCGTGGCCGTGCAGGACCAGATCGTGCCCCTGCCCGGCGAGGCGACGCGCGGTGGCCCGGCCGATGCCCCGCGACGCCCCGGTGACCAGGGCGACGCTCACTTGACGTCCACCCCGTATTTACCGAGGATTCGCACTGCCTCGGCAAAGCTGGACATATTGATGACATCGTCGGTGTCAATCATTACCGAGAATTCATCTTCGACGGCCGCGACCAATGACATGTGAGCCAGTGAGTCCCACTTCTCATTGTCCTGGTAGCGCAGTTCATCCACGGGCTCGTCCGCCGGAAGATCGAGCGCGGAACGGAACGCCTCGCGTAGTCTCTGCAGCTCAGTCACGGTTTTACTCCAGGGTGGGGTGTTCAGAGGAGACCTACGATCCCGCAGCTTCACGGTCGCCACGACCAATCCCGGCTGAACTGGGAATGAACTGAATTTGGCATTCTCACGCGCTCCTGGAAATGCGGTTCCGGCTGGTTATGCTTCCGCCTCGTACCCCGCTGAACCCCCGGAGAAATAACGTGTCTGAACTCGCCGGCTCCTCGATCCTTGTCACCGGCTCCACCGGTTCATTCGGCAAGGCCTTCCTGCAGTACGCGCTGACCCACCTCGACCCGGCTCGCGTCGTCGTGTTCTCGCGTGACGAGCTGAAGCAGTACGAGGTCCGCCAGATGTTCGGTGGCGACCCGCGCCTGCGCTTCTTCATCGGTGACATCCGCGACGAGAAGCGTCTCGCCCGGGCGATGCACGGCATCGATCACGTGGTGCACGCGGCCGCTCTCAAGCAGGTCGACACCGCGGAGTACAACCCGTCGGAGTTCGTCGCGACGAACATCAACGGCACCCAGAACGTGATCGACGCGGCCATCAACGCCGAGGTCAAGAAGGTCGTCGCGCTCTCCACGGACAAGGCGTCCAGCCCGATCAACCTGTACGGCGCGACCAAGCTGGCGGCCGACAAGATCGTGATCGCCGGCAACCACTACGCCGCCACCCACCCGACCCGCCTGGCCGTGGTCCGCTACGGCAACGTGATGGGCAGCCGCGGCTCGGTGGTCCCGTTCTTCCGCAAGCTCGCCGACGAGGGCAAGAGCCTGCCGATCACCGACAAGCGGATGACCCGCTTCTGGATCACCCTGGAGCAGGCGGTCCAGTTCGTCGTCGACTCGTTCGACGTGATGCAGGGCGGCGAGCTCTACGTCCCGCGGATCCCGAGCATGCGGATCATGGACCTGGTCGAGGCGGTCGCCCCCGGCGCGCCCACCCACGAGGTCGGCATGCGCCCCGGCGAGAAGCTGCACGAGGAGATGATCGCCGCCGACGACAGCCGCCGCACGCTGCGCTTCAAGGACCGTTACGTGGTCCAGCCGGTGGTGGCGAGCTGGGGTTACGAGACCCCGGCCGGTGGCGAGGACGTCTCCGACGGCTTCAACTACCGCTCGGACAACAACGACCTGTGGCTCTCGGTCGACGAGATGCGCGACCTGCTCTCGGAGGACTGATGCTGCCCTACGGACGACAGTCCATCGACGACTCCGACGTGGCGGCGGTCGTCGCGGCGCTGGGCAGTGACTGGCTGACCACCGGCCCGCGGGTCGCGGAGTTCGAGGCGTCGCTGGAGCGGGTCGCGGGGGCGCCCTGTGTGACCGTCACCAACGGGACCACCGCGCTGCACGCCGCTTACGCGGCCGCCGGTGTCGGGCCGGGTGACGAGGTGGTGACCACCCCGATGACCTTCGTGGCCACCGCCTCGGGCGCTGCCATGCTCGGCGCGACCGTGGTCTTCGCCGACGTCGAGGAGGACACCGCGAACCTCGACCCGGTGGCCGTCGAGGCCGCGGTGACCGGCCGCACCAGGGTGATCGCGGCGGTCGACTACGCGGGGGTGCCCGCCGACTACGACGGGCTGCGCAAAATCACCGACTCGGCCGGGGCGTACCTCCTCGGCGACGCGGCCCACTCGATCGGTTCGACATACCGGGAACGGCCGGTCGGCACGCTCGCCGACCTCACCACGTTCTCGTTCTTCCCGACCAAGAACCTCACCACCGGCGAGGGCGGGGCGGTCGCCTCGATCCGGCCCGAACTCCTCGAGCGGCTGCGCACCTTCCGGACCGTCGGGCTGGTCCGGGACCCGGCGAGGCTGCGCCACCCGGACGAGGGCGGCTGGCACCAGGAGGTGCACGAGTTCGGCCTCAACTACCGGCTTCCGGACGTGCTCTGCGCGCTGGGCAGCGCCCAGTTGCGCCGGCTCGGAGAGTTCAAGGCGCGCCGCGCGCACCTCACGGCACGCTACGACGAACTGCTCGCCGACGTCCCCGGCCTGCGCCTGCCGGCGCGGCGCGACGACGTGGACCCGGTCCGCCACCTCTATCCGGTACGCGTCCTCGACGGCCGCCGTCGCGAGGTGTACGACCGGCTGCGTGCCGCCGGGATCGGGGTGCAGGTCAACTACATCCCGGTGTACTGGCACCCGGTGTTCGAAGACCTCGGCTACCGGCGGGGCATGTGCCCGGTCGCCGAGTCGTTCTACGCCGAGGAACTGTCCCTTCCCCTCTTCGCCGACCTCACCGACAGCGACCAGGACCGCGTCGTCGAGGCGCTGCGCGGCGTTCTCGGGAGCTAGCGGGTGCACCACGGCAACCACTTCTACGGCCACGCCCACGTCCTCGCCGGTTACTGCGGGCTGGATCCGGACGCGCCGCCACGGATCGACGGCTATCTGCAGCACGGGTGGAACGTGGTGGACGGGCTGGGGGCGGGCACGCCGTACGCGCCCGGCCGCCCGATCTTCGTGTGGTCGCAACGCACCCGCCGGCGAGCCTGGTCGATGGGCCGCCCGCTGGCCACGGTGATCGGTTCCCCGTTCCTCTACCTGCTGCGGTCCACACCGGACGAGGCGGTCGCGGACGGGTCGCGCGAGGGCACCATCTGGTACCCGTTCCACGGCTGGGAGGGGCAGAAGGTCAGCGGCGACCATCACCGGCTGATCGACGAGATCACCGCGACCGAGCCGGGCCCGGTGACGTTCTGTCTCTATTGGAACGAGTTCCAGGACAGCCGGATCCGGGCCCTCTACGAGCGCGCGGGGCGGGTGATCTGCCATGGATACCGCGGTTACATGCGCATGCGCACCGACCACCGATTCCTGCACCACCAGCTCGCCGAACTGCGCCGGCACCGCCGGGTGGCGTCGAACAGGCTGAGCACCGCGATCCTCTACGGCACCGCGGCCGGTTGCGACCCGGCGGTGTACGGCGACCCGATGTACCTGGACCGGGAGCACACCCCGACGGCCGACCGGATCCGCCGGGAGTGGCCGGAACTGCACGGCGCCGCCCCCGACCCGGAGAAGGCCCGGGCCACCGTCCTGGCCGAGCTGGGCGACGGCCATCTGGCCGCCCCGGCCGAGCTGCGCGCGATCCTGGGATGGGTCACCACATGATCAGGATGATCGGCGGCGAGATGCCGGAGTACGCCGAGGAACGGCTCCCCGCCGGCGGCGATCTCTACCGGCACCTGACCGGCCGCCTGCCCACCGGCATCCGGGTGCTGGTCGCCGGCCCGCACGACACCGGGCTGGTCGAGGCGCTGGCCAGGCACCGCGAGGTGACCTGCCTGGTCCGCTCCCAGCCCGACGCCGAGAAGATCCGGGTCGACGGCGTGACGGTGCTCTGCGGGACCCTCTCCCAGCTCACCGACACCGACCGGTACGACGCCGTGATCGCCCTCGACGGCACCGGCCGGCTCTGTTCCCCGGAGGAGTCGCCGCTCGACTGGACCGCATCGGTCCGTGTCCTCAAACGGGCCCTGCGCCCCGGCGGCACGCTGCTGCTCACCGTCGAGAACGAGTTGGGCGTGCACCGGCTGGTCGATCCCGGCACGCCGACCGCCGACCGGGCCGCGGACGCCTGGCACCCGCTCGGGGAGTTCGGCTCCGCACCGGGCCGGCCGGACCGGCTGGCCGCCGCGCTCGGCGCCGAGGGCCTGCCGGTCGCCGGGCTGGCCGCCGCGTGGCCGCTGCCCTCGAGCGCGTCCCTGCTGGTCACGCCGGAGACCTTGCGGTACGGGCCCCTGGACGCGCTGGCCGCCCTGGCCGCGGCGGCGGCCGCTACGGCGTACCAGGGAAGGCCTGTCCTCAGTGATCCCCGGCGGCTGGCCGCCGCGGCCGTGCGTCGTGGCATCGGCGCCGAGCTGGCCCCCGCCTGGCTGGCCGTCGCCCAGCGCGCCCCCCGTCCCGGCCAGGCCGTCCCGTTCGCGCCCGCGCTGGTCGCCGGCCCGTCCGGCGCCATCACCGAGATCGTGGGCGCCTCCGACGGTTCCTGGCTGCGCCGGGCGGCGCACGGCCCGGCCGAGTCACCCGGCCCGCTGCCGGCCGGCCGGCTACTGGAGGAGCGGCTGCTCAGCGCGGCGCTCCGGCACGACCTGCCGGAGCTGCGCCGGCTGCTCACCGGTTGGATGTCCGAGTTGCCGATGGTGGCCGCCGGCAACGTGCTGGTGGACGGCGACCGGTACGCCGTACTGGATCCGGCCGTTCCGGAGCTGCCGGACGCGCTGGCCCGGCTCGCGCACACACTGATCACCGGCGGCTACCACCATCCGTGGCCGGGGGTCACCGACGTGACCCGGCTCATCGCCGTGCTCGCCGGGGCGTCCGGGCTGACCGACGCACCCGGCCTGATCGGCCCTCCTGACCGGCACAGCCGCCGTGAGCAGGAAGGACAGCTCGAAGCGCTGCGCCGGCGACTCGCCGACGCGGAGGCTCGCGCCGGGTTCTTCGAGGTCGAGCTGGAGAAACGCGAGGCCGAACTGGGCCGCGCCAAGACACAGATCGCCGCGTTCAGCGGCAGCCTCGGTTATCGCGCCGCGAAGGCGGGACTCGTCCTCGCCCGGGCGGCCCGCAATCGCATCACCAAGGGACGGTCATGACGACGCTCGGCATCATTCAGGCCCGGATGGGCTCCACCCGGCTGCCCGGCAAGGTGCTGCGCCGCCTCGGCGGGCGGACCGTCCTCGACCGGGTGGTCCGTGCCGCCCGGGAGAGCGGCGTCCTCGACGACCTCGTCGTCGCGACCACCGTCGAGCCGGCCGACGACGCGGTGGTCGCCGAGTGCGCGGCGATCGGGGTGGCGTGTCACCGCGGGCCGGTCGACGACGTTCTGACCCGGTTCCTCGGGGTGCTGGAGACCCGGTCGGCCGACACCGTGCTGCGGTTCACCGCGGACTGCCCGCTGCTCGACCCGCGGCTGGTCGCCCGCGCCCACCGGGTGTTCCAGGCCGCCGGCGTCGACTACCTGACCACGTCGATCGCCCGGACGCTGCCGCGCGGCCTGGACGTCGAGGTGGTCCGGGCGGCGGTGCTCAAGGAGATCGACACGCTGGCGTACGACCACCACCGCACCCACGTGACGTCGTACGTCTACACGCATGCGACGGATTTCGATGTGATCGGCTTGACCGTGCAGCCGGACCTCTCCTACCTGCGGCTCACCCTGGACACCGAGGACGACTGGCGGCTGATCGAGGCGATCGTGGACCACTTCGGTGACGCGCCGGTGGCGGTCCGGACCCTCGCCGACTGGCTCGCCGACCGCCCCGAGCTGGCCTCGCTGAACACCCACATCGTGCAGAAGGAACTGGAGCAGGCGTAGTGACGAGTATCGGAATCCGGTGCGACGCGGGAGTGCGGACCGGGGTCGGGCATCTGGTCAGGTGCGTGGCGCTGGCCGAAGAACTGACCGCACGCGGCGCCGGCGTGCATTTCCTCAGCGACCTGGGCGGCGTCGCCTGGGCGCAGGCGCAACTGGAACAGCGTGGACTGCCCTGGCATCCGGCGCCCTACGACGAGGTGGGCCTGGTCGCGGCCGTCGAGCGGCTGGGACTGGACGCCCTGGTGGTGGACTCGTACACGCTGCCGCCCTCGCACAGCAAGGCGGTACGGGCGACCGGCCGGACCGTGCTGGCCATCGTGGACGGTGATCCGCGCGGCCAGGACGCCGACATCTACGTCGACCAGAACCTCGATGCCACGCTCGACGCCGGGGACGTCCGGCTGGCCGGTCTCGACTACGCGCTGCTGCGTTCGTCGGTGCGGCGGTTGCGGCCTCTTGCGGCGCCGGTGCACTCGAATGCCCGTACCCCCAAGGTGGTGGCGTTCTTCGGCGGA
Source organism: Actinoplanes sandaracinus (assembly GCF_030009775.1). Lineage (GTDB taxonomy): Bacteria > Actinomycetota > Actinomycetes > Mycobacteriales > Micromonosporaceae > Actinoplanes > Actinoplanes sandaracinus. The sequence continues at coordinate 40,857 of NZ_JASCTH010000011.1, forward strand.
ACCGACGCCTACCGTGCCGCGCCGCGGGTGGCGCGGCTGCTGATCGACGCCGCGGCGCCTTTCGACGCGACCGTGGTCGCCGCCGACGCGAGCCTGCGCGCCGAGTTGCTCGCCGTGCCCGCCGGCGAGGGCCAGCGGTTCGAGATCATCGATCCGACCGACCGCCTGCCGGAGCTCCTCGCCGACGCCGACCTGGTGGTCAGCGCCAGCGGAACCTCGACCTGGGAGTTGCTCTGTCTGGGCCGGGCGGCCGCGCTGGTCTGGGTCGTCGACAATCAGATCCGGGGGTACGAACGGACCGTCGCACGCGGTTACGCCGCCGGCCTGGGCCGTCTCGGGGAGTTCGGCGACGACGCCGTCACCACGGTGCGCCGGCTGCTGCTCCACCCGGCCGAACGCACCGGGCTCGCGGTCCGCGGATGGGCGGCGGTGGACGGCCGGGGGGTGGAAAGAGTGGCAGACGCCCTGGTCAGGGTGCGGTCACCGCGATGACCACCTTGCCGACGGCGTGGTTCTCGACGGCCTCGTGCGCCTCGGCGATCCGGTCCAACGGGAAGCGGAGGATCGGCAGCCCGGCCTCCTCACCGACCCGGAGAGCGCCCGCGTTCACCGCCTCGGCGACAGCCGCGACCGCGTTCGCCTTCTCGGCCGGCAGGGTGGTGTAGGTCAGCACGAAGTCGAGGCTGACGTTCTTGCGCATCGCCTTGAAACTCGGCACGCGGAATTCTCCGCCGACGTAGATCGCGATGTTGCCGCCGGAGGCGATCACATCGAGATCGAGGTCGAGGTTGGCCGTGTTCACCTCGACGACCAGGTCCGGGCCGTCGGGGCTGATCTCACGCACCCGGCTGACGACGTCCTCCTCCCGGTAGTCGATCACCGCGTCGGCGCCGGCGGCGAGCGCCAGAGCGGCCTTCTCCTTCGAGCTGACCGTGGTCAGCACGGTCGCGCCGGCCCATTTCGCGAGCTGGATCGCGGCGTTGCCGACCGCGCCCGCGCCTCCGGCGACCAGCACGGTCCGCCCCGCCAGCGCGCCCGGTCGCAGCCGGGCCGGGCCGGTGGCGGCGACGGTCAGGCATCGGTGCGCGGTCAGCGCGGGAATGCCCAGGGCGGCGCCGACCTCGAATCCGATGTCGTCGTTCATCCGCACGACCTGGTGGCGGGGCAGCACCACGTACTCCTGGGCGGTGCCGTTCACCCGGCCGTACCCGGCGTCCCACACCCAGACCCGGTCACCGGCTTCCAGGTCGCGCACTCCCTCGCCGAGCGCGTCGACCACTCCGGCGCCGTCCTGGTTCGGCACCCGCGGCAAGGCGACCCCGTCCGGGACGCCACGGCCCGCCCTGGTGCCGGTGTCGGTGGGGTTCACCGCGGAGAGCACGATCCGCACGCGCACCTCCCCGGTCCCGGTCAGCGGCAGCTCGCGGTCGACGATCTTCAGTACGGAAGCGGGACCCGGCTCGTTGAAAACGGCAGCGCGCATGCCCCCACCCTATTTCGCGCTCAGCACGGTTGGTGACTCAGCGGAGTCTCCGGGTTGCCGAAGAGGAGTGCGGCAGGTTGCCGAGACCGGGGAGGTTCCCGTGCCCACCGTGTTGATAGCCGACGACGAGGTCGACCACCGTGAATTGCTGACGTTCGCACTGCACCGGCTCGGGTACGACGTGGTGACCGCCGCCGACGCCACCGCGGCGCTGGCGCTCCTGGCCGGGGGCGGCATCGACGCCGCCCTGATCGACGTGCGGATGCCGGGCATCTCGGGCATCGAACTGTGCCGCCGGATCCGCAGCTCGCCGGAGACCGAACTGCTGCCGGTCATGGTGATCAGCGCCGATGTGCACCGCCACCAGATCATGACCGCGCTGCACGCCGGAGCCGACGACTTCCTGGCCAAGCCGTTCAGCCGGGCTGAGCTCACGTCCCGGCTGGAGGCGCTGCTGCGGACCCGGCCGAGCGCCGCGGCTCGCTCGGCGGCGGCGGCCCGGGCGGCGATGCTCGCCACCCGGCACGCGCTGCTCGACGACCGGCGGCCGCCGCGGCAGCAACAGCAGCCGGTTCGCTACCTGAACATCGCCTGATCGACCGCGCCTGATCAGTAGTGGGCGATGATCCGCCGGGCCGGACCGTCGACGGTGATCCGGCCGCCGTACGGCAGGATCCACTGCGGTGAGGTGTGCCCGAAATCCACCCCGAAGACGACCATGGCCTCCGGGTTGTAGACCGCCAGCGCCTTCAGCACGGCGGCCCGCTGCTCCTCGCGATATCCGTCGCGATCCGCCGGCGGCCGCGGGGCGGTGAACACGCTGGCCTTGGCGGTCGCCACCAACACGGCCGGGAACTGCCGCAGCAGGCCGCGCTCCCCGGCGTTGCGCAGCATGCGGAACACCTCCTCGGCGGGCGGCATCTCCTCGGAGGTCTCCAGGAGGAGCACCGAGCCGGCGTACCGCTCGGCCGGGTGGATCCAGCGCCCGGCGGCCAGGTTCCAGTGCAGGATCTCCAGGTTGCCGCCCCAGGCCGGGGCGCTCACCACCCGGTCGGCCTGGTGCCAGAACCATCCCGGGCTGGGCACCGACGGCGGCGACTCGGTCAGCGCGCGCGGGTCCGCCCAGTCCATCTCCTCCTCGCAGAACTCGCTGACCGGCCGGATCTCCAGATCGGTCTTCTCGAAGAGGGCCGCCCGCAGTGAGGCACGGTGTTCCGGGTCCACGCCGGCGCCGCGGCCCAGGTGCACCATGGTCGACCCGCCGTGATAGCCGGGAACGCCGTGGAACCAGAGCCAGTTCAGCAGGTTCGTGTTGTCGGAGTAGCCGAACAACGGCTTGGGGTCGGCGCGGAACACCGCCGGATCGAGGTGCGGCAACACGGTGATCTGGTCGTCGCCGCCGATGGTGGCCAGCACCGCGCGGATCGACGGGTCCGCATAGGCCGCCATCAGATCGGCGGCCCGCTCCTGCGGTGTGGAGGCCCGCCGCGTGGTCGGGTACTCCACCGGTTCCAGGCCGAACTCCTCGCGCAGCCGGCTCATCGCCAGCTCGTGCACGGCGGGAAAGAGGGCCGGCGCGGCGAACGACGGCGAGACGACCGCGACGCGGTCACCGGGGCTGAGTTTCATGTCCCTCATTCAACTCACCCCGGCAACCGGGTTTCGTCCCGTCAGACCACGTTCGCGGTGCCGAGCACCTTGCCGTCCCGGTCGGTGATCATGATCGCGCTAACGTCGGTCGCCTTGGTGGAACTGGCCCCGGTCAGCTTGGCCTCACCGGTCGGGGTGTCACTCCACGCCGCGGCCTGCTGGGTGGCGCCGGTGCGGCTGCGCACCAGGCAGAGGAACGGCCCGTTGCCGCTGATCCGGTTCACGTCCAGCGAGATCTCCACACCCCACGCCTTCGGGGTCAGTTTCGCCTCACCGGTCAGCCCGCTGCCCGGCGCCGGCTGGAACTGCGCGTTGATCAACTGCACGCTGGGGATCGCCTGGACCGACGGATCGTTCTGCGTGCCGGTGTTGGTCATGATGCCGTAGGCGACCCCGGCGGCCGCGATCAGCGTCACCGACGCGGCGACGAGCCACCGCACCCGGCTCACCCTGGTCTCCTTGTGCTGTTCGGCCCGCATCCGGCTCAGCAGCGTCTCGATGTTCTGCGAACTAGGCCTGGCGGCCGGACTGACCGCGAGCGCCGCCCCGCCACCGAGATGCCGCGCGTCCGGCATGCGCTGCAGCATCTCCGGTACGGGTGAGAGCCGGTCGAGTTCGGCCCGGCACTCGGCGCAGTCGTGCAGGTGCTCGTCGAGCCGTTCGGTGTCGGCCTCGTCGAGCCCGCCCAGGAGATAGCCACCCAGCAGCCGGTGCAGGGAGCCGTGCTCGTCGACATCGCTCATGACGCCCCTCCGCTCCGCCACGGGCCGCCGTGAGTCACCGCGCTGGGCCTGATCATGACCTCGCTCATCGCAGCATCCCCATCTCCTCGAAGACGGTACGCAAAGCGCGTACGGCGTAGTAGGCGCGCGATTTCACCGTGCCCTCCGGCACCGACAGTTTCCGCGCCGCGTCCGCCACGCTCTGCCCCTCGTAATACATCGCCTGGATGACCGCCCGGTGTTCCGGCGAGAGCCGTTCCAGCGCCTCCGCCACCAGCCAGCCTTCCACCATCTGATCGACATTGTCTGCCGACGGCACCGAGTTGACCGCGTGTTCATCGGCGACCAGGCGTGGCCTGCGCTGTTCGGCACGCCAGGCGTTGGTCACCACGTTGCGCGCGATGGTGAGCAGGTACGACCTGGTTCGTCCCGGTTCCGGGTCGAGGTGGTCGATGTGCTTCCAGGCTCGCAGCAGAGTCTCCTGGACCATGTCCTCCGCCTTGTGCCGGTCCGACACATACCGCGAGACGAAGTTGATCAGGACTGCATAGTGTTCGGTATAGAGCGCGGTCATCAGTTGCTCGTCGGGGTTCACCCGTCGCTTCATCGGCGCCAGCTCTCCCCTCGGGTTCGGCCCGGCCACCCGGATGTACATCGTGGCACGTGGACCGGTTCAAACGCGGCCCGGAAAAGCGACCGAAGATTTACAGCAGACGTCGATGCCCGGTCCTCGGCGAGGACCGGGCATCGGACGCTGAAGATCGGGTTCAGCAAGCTCCCGGGCCGCCGTAGCGGAACGTCCGGGCGCTCAGCTTCACCGCCGTGTAGACGTCGCTGGTGCTCCGCACGAACATGTCCGCCGGGGGTCCGTTCACGAAGGCCAGGCTGCCGATCCGCGCCGAGGTGTTGTCGTCGCCGCGCCGGCCGTTGCCCATCTGGGTGCACGGCTTCTCGGAGGCCGCGGCCACCTCGCCGAAGACCTGGACCATGCCGGTCTTGGAGAAGTCGACGGTCCACAGCTCCGCCGGGAAGTAGCCGACCCACTCGGTGTCGTAGGCGACCCACCAGGCCTTGTTGAAGTACTGCAGGCCGAACCGCTTCGTGGCGTCCTGCGGCAGCGTGTCACCGGGGCGGATGTTCTCGCTGAACTGGACGAAGCCGCAGCCGTTGTAGCAGGTCGACTTGCGGTCGGCCCAGTGGAAGACGAACAGGTGCGGGTCGTCGTCGCCGTTGACGACCCGGTCCACGTTCCAGCCCACCTCGACGATCTGGGCACCGTCGGCCGACTGCACGGCCAGTTCGGCGAGCGTGTGGTAATCGGGCCTGTCCAGCGTCGGCTTGCTGATGGTGAGGTTGGCGTAGGCGCCCTCGGAGACCGCGGCCTGCGAGCCGACGTTGTAGAGGAAGTGGACGGTCGGCTTGTCCGAGGCGGCGGCGGTCGGCGTCACGCCCGGGGGTTCCGGCGGGACGACCGTGGTCTTCTCCGACTTGAGGAAGGTGCCGCGCGAGGAGCGGCCCTTCGGCGCGTACTCCTCGTCGGCCTCCCGGCCGCTCGTGTCGGGCGCGGCCGCGTCCAGGCCGGCGGCCTTGAGCGCGCGGCTGCTCGCGCCGTCCCGCCCGGTCCTGATCTCCTCGGGGCGCTGGCCCCACGGCAGTGTGGACGGCGGAGTCAGCTCCGGCGCCGCCTCCGCGCCGGTGGCGGCACGTGAGGCCGCGCCCGCCTGGGGAGCGCCGGCGGAGACCGCGGCCGGCGCCGGAGCCGGGCTCACCGGGATCTGCTCCGCACCCGCGTGGAGGGTCGATACGATTCCGATGGAGCCGATGACCGCGGCGGTGATGCCCGCGGCGAGCAGTCCGCGGCGTGATTTCAGCACGTGTCCGTCCTCGGTGTGTCAGGGCATCAGAGCCGAAACATCGGAGGCGTCCACTCGGGCGGCCTTCGGCAACCGGTACTCGGCGGCGCTGGTCACCATATAGCCTTCTCGATTCGGCAGGGACCGCCTGAGCAGCATATTTCGCCGAAACGGCCGATCGGGGTAGGCCGATCTGGTGACACTTCGGCCCCCCTGCTCGACGCAGCGTGCCGGAACGACCGCGCAACGGAGTTTCGCGTCAGGTCTCGAAAGAGGCAAAGTTCGCCAAGCCTCTTTCCAGCCGGACGCCGCATCACGGATTCGCCACCCACCTGCGGGGATCTTGTGATAAAACCTATCAGGTCTATAGGTTATATATATCTAACTGAGGAGGGGCACCGTGACCGCCACCGGCGTACGACTCGACCATCTCGCGATCGCCCGGCGATTCTCGGCCGCCGCCGACGAGTGGGCCGTCGCGCTCCGGTTCGATCCGGTCGAGCGCTGGTACCACCGGCTCGCGGTGGCCGACGACCACGAGGTCTGGCTGCTCACCTGGCTACCCGGACAGGCCACCGAGATCCACGACCACGGCGGTTCGGCCGGCGCCTTCTTCGTGCACGGCGGCGCCCTGGTCGAGGACACCGTGTCGGCCGGCGACGGGACGGCCCGGATCGTCTCGCGGGAGCTGGGCGAAGGCGCGGGCCGCCGGTTCGGCAGCCACCACATCCACCGCATCGAGAACCGCTCGGCCCGGCCCGCGATCAGCGTGCACGTCTACGGCCCGGCTCTGACCACCATGACCAAGTACCACCTCGGCCCGGCCGGCCTGCGGGTCCGCGCCGTGGAGCGGGCCGGCGCACAGTGGTGACCGCCTACTCCGGGTAGACCACGCCCGAGCGCCCGCTGTAGAGATGACGGGTGCCGTCCACCTCACGGCCGCTGTTCGGCGCGTCCAGCCAGACGATGTAGGCCTCGCCCGGGATGAGTCCGGTGATCGTGGTGCTCACCGAACACCCGGCGCCGGCCGGCACCTCCTGCCACGACGGCTCCGGCTGCGGGCCGGCGACCAGCGCCTGGGGCACGGCCGTGATCCGGTAGTTCGAGTCGTACTGGGCCGGCCACTCGACCGCGAGTGAACCGGACCCCGGCGTCACCTCGACCGGGATCATCACCGGCTCGGTCCGCGGCCAGATCTTCGTGCAACTCGGGTCGGGCGCCGGCGCGGAGAGCGAGACCGCGGGCGTGGCGATCGGCTTGCCGGTGGTCGCGGCCGGGGACGGCGTCGCCTTGCCCTCGGCCACCTCGATCCACGACTTCCCCTTCTCGGCCATCGCCGCCGATTCACCGGCCGTGCCGCCGCCGAGCCCGAGCGCGGCGCATCCGCCGAGCGCCAGCGACGTCGCCGCCAGTGCGAACGCGATCCTGGTATGCCGCATGCAACCCCCTGTTCGGTGTCCCCTCCCGATCGGCATGGGCCCGCGCCGCCTTAGGCCGCGGAGGCCGGGCGCAACCGGTGCCCGGCCATCTCCAGCTCGCCGTCGTGCACGTGAACGTCGGTGTGCAGGCCGGAGTCGTCCCGGAGCAGGACCGACTCCCCCTGGATCCAGTAGGTGCCGCGGGCCGGCCTACGGCGGCCGGACACCTCGCCGGCATAGGTGCCGTCCTTACGCAGTTGCAGCTTCACCACGCCGTCCGGGCTACGCCAGGCGCCCACCACGGCCGTGGTGGTCACCACCCGGGGACGGCCGGAGCCGGGCGGAGAGTACGGATCCGCCGCCCCGCCCATGGCGATGGCGAGGACGGAGGCGGCGTCGAGCACGGTGAAGTCGACGTGGGTTGCACAGGGCGTGGCCATGGTTCTCCGGATCCGGGTCGGTCGAGGGATTCGGCCTCTCCGGTCGGCACGGCCGGCCCGCGTTCCTGGTTTTCCTGAGTTGCGATCGGGAGCGAACCGGTGCCGGAACGGGTGCGACGGTCAGCCGGTGGCCTTCAGCGCCGCGGTGACGGCGATGGTGAACTTCTCCAGGTAGTCGTCCTCGATCGGCTGCCGCGCCACGGCCAGACGCCAGTAGAGCGGGCCGAGGATCATGTCGACGGCCACGTCCGGATCGGTGCCGTCGGGCAGCTCGCCCCGGGCCACCGCCTGACCGATCAGTTTCTCCCCGACGGCCTGCTGATGGGTCCGGAGGGCCCGCTGGAGCGTCTCGGAGATCTGCGGGTTGCGGGCGGCCTCGGCCATCAGGTCCGGGATGATCTGTGACGCCATCCGGTGCCGGAGCGCGGTACTGACGATCATCAGCAGGAGAGCCAGATCACCTGAGAAACTTCCGGTGTCGGGAAGTGGAACTTTGCGTTCCGCGACATCGGAGATTATCTCCATTACCATCTCGAGTTTGTTGCTCCATCTACGATAGATCGCGGTCTTGCCGACCCCGGCTCGACGCGCCACCGCTTCGATGGACAACCTGCCATAACCCACTTCCGCCAGCTCGGTCATGACCGCATTGCGGATAGCGACGGTGATGTCGCCTCGGAGCACCGCCGCTCCGGCTGGTGCGCGCTTGATTGTCGCCACCCGGTCACTATAACGCTACGACGTAACGGTTGCGTTCCGCCGTTTGGTCAGCTACCGTCACAGCCACGTCGATACGAACCCGTTTCATCGATTGCGGCGCGGGCCTGTCATGCTGCTTGCTGTGTCCTCGCACCAGGCATCGGACCCCGCCAACTCCTACGGGCCGACTAGATCGGAGCACGACCCCATGCCAGAGACGGCGGTCGCCACTGCCGGCACCGAGCTCTCCCTCAAGGAGCAGGCCCGGAAGCACGGCCTGAGCGCTTCAGGGCGGCTTCCCAGCCTCCCGGAGTACACCCGGGAGCTGTGGGCGTACCGGTACTTCATCCGGGCGCACGCGACGGCGAAGATGACCTCGGCGTTGGGCAACACCAAGCTCGGCGCGGTGTGGCAGGTGCTCACCCCGATGATCAACGCGGCGCTCTACTACGTGATCTTCGGTGTCATCCTGGGCGGCCACAACGACGTCCCGAACTTCATCGCGTACCTCTGCGTCGGTGTCTTCGTCTTCCAGTTCACCCAGTCATCGGTCCAGACCGGCAGCAACTCGATCGTCGGCAACCTGGGCCTGATCCGCGCGCTGAACTTCCCTCGCGCCAGCCTGCCGCTCTCGGCGGTCCTGGTCGAGATCCGGAACTTCGTCGTGGCGCTGGTCGTTCTGATGGGCATCGTGCTGGTCACCCGCGAGCCGCTCACCGCCGAGTGGCTGATGGTGCCGCCGGCGCTGCTCCTGCAGTCGATCTTCAACGTCGGCCTCAGCATGGCCATCGCCCGCTACAGCTCCGCGCTGCGCGACGTCCGGCAACTGGTCCCGTTCGTCATGCGCTTCTGGATGTACGGGTCCGCCGTGCTCTACCCGGTGACCAAGTTCGAGTCGGTCCTGGGCGGGTGGCAGCTCCAGGTGGTCGAGGCCAACCCGATGCTGGTGTTCATCGAGTTGATGCGCCACGCGCTGATCGAGGGCGCCCCGGCCGCCAACAACCTCACCGTTCTCTGGATCGAGGCGACCGTCTGGACCCTCGTCGTCGGCATCGGTGGTTTCGTCTACTTCTGGCGCGGAGAGAAGGGTTACGGCCGTGGCTGACAACGAACGGGTCCCGACCGTCATCGCGGACGATGCTCACATCACCTACCGCATCCACCAGGCCGGTGCGGCCGCCGGCAGCCCGCTGGCCAGCTTCAAGCGGCTCGCGACCCGCTCCAAGGGCGGCAACGTGCGCGAGGTGCACGCGGTCAAGGGCGTCAGCTTCGTCGCCTACAAGGGCGAGGCCATCGGCCTGATCGGCACCAACGGCTCCGGCAAGTCGACCCTGCTGCGCGCGATCGCCGGGCTGCTGCCGGTGACCCAGGGCGCGATCTACGCCGCCGGCCAGCCCTCGCTGCTGGGCGTCAACGCGGCGCTGATGAACGAACTGCCCGGCGACCGCAACGTCGAGCTGGGCTGCCTGGCGATGGGCATGTCACCGGCCGAGGTGCGGGCCAAACGGGACGACATCATCGCGTTCTCCGGCATCAACGACAAGGGCGACTTCTCGTCCCTGCCGATGCGGACGTACTCCTCCGGCATGTCCGCCCGGCTGCGGTTCTCCATCGCCGCCGCGAAGAAGCACGACGTGCTCCTGATCGACGAGGCCCTCGCCACCGGTGACGCCAAGTTCCGCAAGCGCAGCGAGGCGCGGGTCCGCGAGCTGCGGGCCGAGGCCGGCACGGTGTTCCTGGTCAGCCACAGCGAGCAGTCGATCCGCGACACCTGCCAGCGCTGCCTCTGGCTGGAGGCCGGCGAGTTGCGGGCCGACGGCCCGACCGCCGACGTGATGAAGGAGTACGACGCCTTCTCCCGCAGGTAGGCCCCGTACTCCCCCGATGTGGTTCTAGTTGACCGACAGGTGCACGTGGTTGGTGTGGTCACTGGACGGGTCGCCACCCGCTCCGCTGTACGACTTCCAGCCACTGCTCGGTAGCCAGATCCGGCGGTACCAGATCACGTAGAGCACGTGGAGATCGTCGGCGTTGTTGATGAAGTAGTTCGCCAGGTTGTCGCCGTAGGTCTTGTCGCCCCCGGTCGCGTCTCCCTCGAAGCCGCCCTTCTGCGCGGCGAAGTCGCAGGCGCGCCCCTTGGGGTGCTCGCCACTGTTCTGCGTCCGCCAGCACTTGGTGAACCGGGTGAACCCGGCCGACTGCGCCTGCTTCAGCGCGTGCAGTGTGCGCGGGGTGAGGCAACCGCCGGTGCCGGTCGGATCCTTCTCGGTACACCCCGAGCCGGAACTCGGAGCCGGGTCCGCGTCGGCGCTGTTGCCCCCGTCGGAGTCCGAGGAGGCGTCGGAGCCCTGGTTCGCGGCTTTCAGCGCGGCCTCGGCGTTCGACTTCTGTTTCGCCATCACGGTGACCTGGTTCTGCTGGTCCTTGATGGCGATGTCGAGGGCGTCCTTGGCCTTCTGCTGCGACTCCCGGGTGGCCTTGAGGTCCTCGATCGCCTGGTTCTGGTCGGCCGCGACGACGGCCAGGGTCTCGGCCCGGTCCAGGAAGCCGTCGGCCGAGGTGGAGCCGATCAGCGCGGCCATCGGCCCGGCCCGGCCCGCGGTGTACGCCTGGGCCGCCAACATGTCGAGCGTCTGCTGCTGCGGGCCGAGGGACTCGTCCAGGACCTTGAGTTCCTGGGTCAGCTTGGCCTGCTGCTCCTTGGAGGTCTTCAGTTTGGCCTTGGCCTCGACGAACCCTTTGGAGGCCTTCTCGAGTTGTTCGACCAGTGACTTGGTTCCACCTTCGCCATCGTCACCGGAGTCGCCGGGAGCGGCGAGCAGCCGGGGGGCCGCGGTAGCCGGCGTCGGAGCGACGGCCAGTCCGCACGCGGTGACGAGCAGCGCCATCAACGCCGCTAATCGCCGCGCAGTGTTCTGCTGCACAGGCATTTCCTTCCGTCGGCCGCCGGCCGGGTTAGCTGACGGGTTCGGGACGAAGGAAATCCCTACCGCTAGGCGCGGATTCACCCCGGAGGAAATGTGGATCCCCGGCTCGCCATTGACGGCGATTAGGCGGCGGTTCCCGTACGGGAGCCGCAACGACCATACCCACTCCATCAACGGATCGACAGTTCTCGTACGCGGCGCATTTGTCTCGACACGGGCAGTGACAGCAATTACGGAAAGTCGTTGACCGGTAACACTTTTCGCGGTTACTCGGGTCTGATCCAGAGCGATATCTCGGGTAAGCTGACCGCCGGTCCTGCCAGGACGGCACCGCCCCCGAGTTGCCGGCAGGCCGCCGCCCAATCGTCGAGAGGCGAACCGGGGAACCAGGTCACTGGGGTGAATCCGCAGTTTGCGGTAGGGATCGCTTCCGTCCCGAACCCGTCAGCTAACTCGGTCGGCGGTGACACGGAAGGAACCGTTGATGACAGTAGGACCCCGCCGGCGGCTGATACTTGCCCTGGCACCGCTGGTGGCCGCCCTGATGTTCGTGGCGCCCGCTGCTCCGGCCTCGGCCGAGCCCGGCGGCTCCTCGTCCACCGCCCAGGAGGCGGAACAGGACAAGGACGCACTTCTCTCCGACGTGATCGAGTCCACAAACCGTCGCTACGTCGCCGCCAAGGCCGCCGTGACGAAGTCGACCCAGAACCAGGCGCAGCTCGCCGTCCGGATCAAAGAGGCCGAAGCCCGGCGGGACGTCCTGATTCCCGAGGTCGCCGAGATCGCCAAGCAGCAGTACATGACCGGCAACCTGAGCGCCGCCGGTTATCTGCTCAACTCGTCCGACTCCGGCAACTTCCTGGACAAGGCAGTCTCTCTAGACGAGATCAACCGGCTGCACGACGGCAAGCTGCGCGAGCTCAACGAGGCGCTCCGGACGGTCAGCGAGAGCAAGGTCCGGCTCGACGCCGAGGTCAAGCAGCAGCAGCTGGACGCCGACGTGATGAAGAAGCAGAAGGAGTCGGCCGAGAAGGCGCTGACTCTGGTCGGCGGCAAGGGCGTCACCAAGGGCTTCGTGGTGGCCGACTCTCCGAAAGCCGCCCCGGCGCCGCGCAACTCCAGCGGCGGATTCTCGCCGGAGGGCTGCAGCGAGAAGGACCCGACCACCGGCGGCTGTGTGACGAAGCGCACGCTTCACATGTACAAGGAAGTCAAGAAAGCCGGCTTCGACAACTTCGTGGGCTGCCACCGCACCGGCGGGCCCTACGAACACCCCAAGGGCCGTGCCTGTGACTGGTCCCTGCAGAAGACCGGCTTCTCGGACTACGACACCGACAAGGAATTCAAGTACGGCAACGACTTGATGGCGTTCCTCGTCCGCAACGGTGAAGAACTGGGCATCTACTACGTGATCTGGAACAAGCAGATCTGGTTCCCGGCCTCGGGCTGGAAGGAATACCACGGGGTCAGCGCCCACACTGACCACGTGCACGTCTCGATGCTCTAGACCTCGTGAAAACGGCCCCCGCCCATCAGGGCGGGGGCCGTTTTCACGCGCTGGTCAGTGCACCGCGCGCCGCACCGGCGCCCGCCCGTAGGGCTGGGCCGGAGCCGGGCCGGCCGGCGCCGCCGACGGGATCGGCATGGTCACCGGGCGCACCTGCGTCACCTCGAGCTCCTTGCCGTGGTGCAGCAGGGTGAGCCGGGCCTGGCCGCCGCCGTTGCGCAGCGAGTACGTCACCTCGTCGGAGGTCACGTTGACCCGCAGCCGCAGGCCGCGCCAGAGCAGCGAGAATTCCAGGTTGTTGATGCGGGTGGGCAGCCGCGGGGCGAACGAGAGCTGACCGTTGAAGTCACGCATCCCGCCCAGGCCGGCGACCAGCGCGATCCAGGAACCGGCCAACGATGCCACGTGCACGCCGTCCCGCGCGTTGCGGTGCAGGTCGTGCAGGTCCATCAGAGCGGCCTCGCCCAGATAGTCGTGGGCCAGTTCCAGGTGGCCGGTCTCGGCCGCCATGACGGCCTGGATGCAGGCCGACAGCGAGGAGTCCCGGACGGTCCGCGCGTCGTAGTAGGCGAAGTTTCGCGCCTTCTCCTCCGGCGTGAACGCGTCGCCGCGGATGTACATCGCCATCACCAGGTCGGCCTGCTTGACCACCTGTTTGCGGTACAGGTCGAAGTACGGGAAGTTGAGCAGCAGCGGGTACCCCTCCGGCGGGGTGTTCTCGAAGTCCCACTCCTGGAGCCGGGTGAAGCCCTCGCACTGCTGGTGGACACCGAGTTCCTTGTCGTACGGGATGTGCACGGCCGCCGCCGCGTCCCGCCAGGACGCCGTCTCCTCGTCGTCCACCCCGAGCCCGCGGGCCAGGTCCGGGTGCCGCTTGCAGGCCTCGACCGCGGTCATCAGGTTCTGCTGGGCCATCAGGTTGGTGTAGATGTTGTCGTTCACCACGGCGGTGTACTCGTCCGGCCCGGTGACGCCGTCGATGTGGAACCGCCCGTGCCGGTCGTGGTGGCCCAGCGACCGCCACAGCCGGGCGGTCTCGACCAGCAACTCCAGCCCGACCTCACGCTCGAAGTCGTAGTCGCCGGTGGCCTGCACGTAACGGCGGACCGCGTCGGCGATGTCGGCGGCGATGTGGAACCCGGCCGTGCCCGCCGGCCAGTACCCGGAACACTCCTGGCCGCGGATGGTCCGCCACGGGAACGCCGCGCCCTGCAGGCCGAGCGTCTGGGCCCGCTCCCGGGCGAGGTCCAGCGTCGAGTGCCGCCAGCGCAGCACGTCGGCCGCCGCGGAGGGCTGGGTGTACGTCAGAGCGGGCAGCACGAACGTCTCGGCGTCCCAGAACGTGTGGCCGTCGTACCCCGGCCCGGTGAGGCCCTTGGAGCCGATCGGGCGCTTCTCCGCCCGAGCGCCGGCCTGGAGGGTGTGGAAGAGCCCGAACCGGACGGCCTGCTGCACCTCCGGGTCGCCCTCGACCTTGACGTCGGAATGGTCCCAGAACGCGTCCAGGTAGTCGCTCTGCTGCTGGACCAGACCGTCCCAGCCGTCCAGGCGGGCACTGGCCAGAGCGGCGCCGACCTGGTCACGCAGCGCGGGCAGCGAGCGCATGCTGGACCAGCCGTAGGCGGCCAGCTTGACCACCCGCAGCTTCTGTCCCGGCTCCAGCCGGCAGGCGACCGTGGTGCGCAGCCAGTCCGGGTGGCCCTCGGTGGTGATGGCGTGCCGACCCGGCGTCTCGACGAGGTGCTCCATGGCCGCGGCCATCCGCAGGTCGCTGGCCTTGGTCCGGTGCACCAGGATGCCGCCGGTGGGCTGCTCCAGCATCTCCTCGGCCTGCAACGGCCGGTCCAGGACGGCGGCGACCCGCGGGTCCTTGCTCATCGGCGGCAGTTGCTCGTTGGCGACCAGCTCGGACTGCAGGATCAGCCGGGTGGACTCGTGCAGCGGCTCGACCTCGTAGAGGAACGCGACGACCGCGCGCTGAGTGAAGGAGACCAGCCGCACGGTGCGCACCCGGACGCCCTTGCCGGACGGGGACACCCACTCGACGACCCGTTCCAGCGTGCCGGCCCGCATGTCCAGGCACCGTTCGTGGGACAACAGCTCGCCGTACCGCACGTCGAACGGCTCGTCGTCGACGAGCAGGCGCATGAGTTTGGCGTTGGTGATGTTGACCATGGTCTGGCCGGACTCGGGGAAGCCGTACCCGCCCTCGGCGTGGGGCAGCGGCCGCAACTCGTAGAAGGAGTTCAGGTAGCTGCCGGGCAGACCGTGCGGTTCACCCTCGTCCAGGTTTCCGCGTATCCCGATGTGGCCGTTGGAGAGGGCGAACACCGACTCGGACTGGGCCAGCAGGTCCAGATCCAGCCGGGTCTCCCGGATGTGCCAAGGGTCGACGGGGTAGGCCCGTTCACGGATCACGGTCGTGCCTCTCGTAACCGATTTCTGAGGAGGTCGTGAAGTCTCTAGCGAGGGAGGAGTTCGGACAGGTCGGTCACCACGACGTCGGCGCCGTGTTCGCGCAGCGCCTCAGCCTGGCCCACCCGGTCCACACCGATCACGATGCCGAACCCGCCGGCACGTCCGGCGGCCACGCCCGCCTGCGCGTCCTCGTAGACGGCACAGTTCGCCGGGTCGAGGCCGAGCAGCTCGGCACCGTACAGGAAGGTGTCCGGCGCGGGCTTGCCGGGCAGGCCCAGTTCACGCGCGACGACACCGTCCACCCGGGCTTCCAGGAGATCGGCGATTCCGGCCGCCTCCAGGACGTCCTTGCAGTTGGCGCTCGCCGACACGACCACGCGGCGCAAGCCGGCGGCTTTGGCGGCTTTCAGGTACTCCACCGATCCGGGATAGACCTGGACGGCGCCTTCCTTGATCTTCTGTAGCACGAGGACGTTCTTGCGATTGCCGATGCCGTTGACGGTCTCCCGATCAGGGGTGTCATCGGGTCCGCCCTCCGGAAGGACGATGCCGCGCGAGGCCAGGAAGGTCCGGACCCCGTCAGCACGCTGGCGGCCGTCGACATACCGGTGATAGTCGGAGCCTGAATCGAATGGCACAAACGCTAGACCATGCCGCGCGGACCACGCTGTCAGAAACGAGTCGAACGTTTGTTTCCACGCGGCATTGTGCACGAGCGCGGTCTGCGTCAGCACCCCGTCAAGATCGAAGAGGCAAGCGGTCACCTGTGAAGGAAGTCCGAGCACGCGCCCAATGTAGCCGGAGCCGCTCGCGGGCGAGAGCCGAAGGGCACCTTCACATTTCCACGATGGTTTACAAGTCGTTCAACCTGCCGATTCACCGGGAACCCGGCACGGCCTCCAGGCTGATCCGCATTCCGATCGAGGTGCCGATCGGTCCGGTCGCCGTCGTCACCTCATCGCACAACTGGTGCGCCAGCCACAGGCCGCGCCCGCCGACCTCGAACGCCTCGGGGGTGTGCAGGCCGTCCAGATAGGCGCCCGGGATGCCGGGACCGGAGTCGGTCACCACGCACCACACCGATCCGTCCTCGATCTTCAGCACGACCCGGCCGTTGCCGCCGGCGTGCAGCACCACGTTGGTGATCACCTCGTTGACGGCGAGCACGAAGCCGTCCTGCCTGTCGCCGACGAGACCGGTCGCGCCGAGCAGCCGGGTGATCTCGTGACGAAGAACGGTGATGTCGTCCTGCCCGAACGCGCGGTCCAGCAGCACCGGCCACTCCCGGGGCGGGGCGGCATGGGTCCTCGGCTCCCCGTCGAGAGCCGAACGCACGCTCTGGCCGATCCTGTCCTCCACCGTCGTGCAGCCTACGCGCTGTGGCCGTCCGGTGGCAGGAGGCATCCGCAGAACGCGCCCGGAAGTGCCGCCGATCGCGCTGTCAGCGCCAGCCCACATCGATGCGGTCACCCCGCTGGTCGAAGAAGTGCACGGCGTCCATCCGCACCGAGACAGCCAGCGGATGACCGGACGTG
This sequence comes from Actinoplanes sandaracinus, assembly GCF_030009775.1. Classification (GTDB taxonomy): domain Bacteria; phylum Actinomycetota; class Actinomycetes; order Mycobacteriales; family Micromonosporaceae; genus Actinoplanes; species Actinoplanes sandaracinus. The sequence goes on from NZ_JASCTH010000011.1 coordinate 57,509, forward strand.
ACCTGCGGGTACGGCGCCAGCCGGACCGCCAGCTCAGCCGGTTTACGACTGTGCCGGCCGGCATCAGTCAGCACCGCCCCGCGGCCCTCGGGGGCCAACTCCTCGGACATGCCGGGACGCTTCAGCCGTTGCAGCGCACCGCCCAACCGTTTGAACGCCCCGCCACTGCCGCGGGAGTCGGTCACCGCGGCCCCGATCTCGTCGACCACGATCGCGGTGGCGCCGACGTCCAGGTATGCCAGCGACTCGTGCCCATGGTGCTCCAGGTAGCGGATCCGCCCCTGGAAGACGTGGCCCTGCGTGTCCGGGGTGACCGGGGTGAGCGCCTCGGCCCGGATGCCGACCACGATCCGCTCACCGTGGTATCGGGCCACCGCCCGTGCCCGCGGATCGTTCCACGGCAGGTAGAGGGTCTGCTCACCGAAGTTCAGCGCGATGTAGCGGTCCAGGTGCACGTAGACCGCGGCCTCGAGCAGGTTCATCTTCGGCGAGCCGAGGAAGGCCGCCGTGTAGAGGGTCGCCGGGCGGCGGTAGACCTCGGTCGGGGTGCCGAGATCCTGAAGCACGCCCTTGCGCATGATCGCGACCCGGTCGGCCATGGTCAGCGCCTCGGCCTGGTCGTGCGTGACGTACATCGTCGTCACGCCCAGTTCCCGGGTCATGCTGGTGATCTCGGCCCGCAGTTCCGCGCGCAGCCCGCTGTCGAGGTTGGACAGTGGCTCGTCCATCAGGAAAATGCCGGGCCGCCGCACCATGGCGCGGCCCATCGCCACCCGCTGCCGCTGCCCACCGGAGAGCTGGCTGGGCCGCCGGCCCAGCACCTCACCGATCCCGAGCGCACCGGCGATCGCGTCCACCCGGTCCTGCCGGGGCGACTGCTCGATCCCCGACAGCTTGAGTGGGAAGCCGATGTTCTCCGACACGGTCATGTGCGGATAGAGCGCAAAGTCCTGAAACACCATGGCGATGCTGCGATCCCGTGGCGGCAGTTCCAGCACGGGCTCGCCATTGAGCAGGATGTCCCCCCGGGTGGGGTCCTCCAGCCCGGCGATCATCCGCAGCACGGTGGACTTACCGCAGCCCGACGGCCCGAGCAGAACCATGAACTCGCCGTCCTGCACCTCCAGGCTGACGTTGTCTACGGCATAGGTGCCGTCCGGCCAGATCTTGGTGACGTCTTTGAGCGCGACGGTGGACACCGTCAACCTCCCGCGATCGAGGGCGATCCCGAGCCCACGACGGTCGGCGATCGGGCACTAACTCTGCGAGTGCCTTCGATGCTTCACCATCGGGCGAAAGTGCCATTTGCCCATAGTGATCATTCGATTACAGAAACCTGAACACCCGAGGTCATCCGTGTGCACGTGCACACCCCCGATGCCGTACGGCCACGCGCCGCCAACCCCGCAGGGGACTCGCACCGCGACGACTCCGGTTCCCGGCCGGCACGCGACCGCCGGGCTGTTCTCGTGCTCACCGAGCCCGCTCCCGGTGCCGCGTGAGCCCGCCGAGACAGCCATCGGAGCGGACCCGGCCGGACCAAGGCCCAGGGAGACCCCGGCCAGCCGTCAGAGCCGTCTCAGCACCCCTGAGGCAGCGCGGACCGCCGGCCGGGATCTCAGTGCGAGGCGCGCCAGTCGCTCACGGCGGTGACCAGGAACGCCCCGGCCACCACCGCGGCGAGCGCCACCGTGCCGGCCGTCGCATAGCCGAGCAGGGCGGCCAGCGCCAGCAACAGCACCCGGCCGTCCCAGCCCAGGATCGCGCCGCCCGCCCTGGTCGCCGGAGCGCCCTTCTCCATCCGGGCGGTCAGGTCGTAGTGCCGCAGTGTGAGCGTGAACAGCAACAGGAAGACGAGCGGCGGCGGCACCTCGCCGTAGAGCCCGACCGCGGCCACGATCAAGTATTCGGCGGCGCGCAGGGCGGCCGGAACCAGCCAGTCCAGGGCACGGCCGTGCCGGGTCCGCCCGGGGAACCCGGCGAGCAGCACCGGAACGGCCACCAGGGCGAGCAACCACGGATAGCGCGACGGGTCACCGGTGGCGAACACGGCGACCGTGACCAGCGCGTACGCCGTGAAGACCGCGGCCAGCGGCAGCGGCCGCCCGGCGCCCACCCGGCTCAGCACCGCCCGCACCAGCGGGCCGTCGTCGCGATGCCGCCCGGTGTCGACCGTGTTCAGCACGCCGACCCGCATCGACAGCGCCCGCAACGAGCGCAACGCCAGTGTGTAGGCCGCCGCGAGCAGCCCGAAGCCGACCACCGCGGCAAGGGCGACCCGGCCGTTCGTGACTGCGGCCAGCACCGAGATCAACGCCCAGCGCTCACCGATCGGGAAGACCACGATCCGCTTGGCCCAGTAGATCAGCGAGCCCCGCTGGCTCTGTGCCTTCACCGACGCCGCGGTGAGCCGGGCGCCGACTCCCCCCGCCGCGGCCGGGGCCGGGCGGGCGGCGGCCTCGTCGTGCAGCGCGCCGTACCAGGTGTCGGTCATGTGGCGGGCGGTCTGCAAGAGGATCGCCGTGATCGCCAGCGGCCACGCATAGGGCAGACCGAGCCGGTCCGCGCCCGCCGCCAGGCCGGCGTAGACCGTGTACTCCTTGGCCCGGTCGGCCATGGTGTCGAGCCAGCCGCCGAACGCGTCGAAGTTCCGGGTGTACCGGGCCAGTTGGCCGTCCACGCAGTCGAGCACGAACCCGAGGTAGAGCAGCACCCCGCCGAGGACCATCGACAGCCTCGACGCCTGCCAGAACAACAGCGCGGCACCGACCGCGAACAGCACCGACAGCCCGGTGACCGCGGTCGGGCTCAGGCGCAGCCGGGCCGCGGCCCTGGTGACCAGCGGCGACCAGGTGCTCACCGCGTACGTCGTGAAGAAGTCGTCCTGTTCCTTGACGGCGAGCCGCAGCCGCGCCGCGTCCTCGTCCACCGCGGCGACCGCGTCCCGTGCGGCGGCCAGCCGCTCAGGGCTGTCCACCTGCTCGGCGTGCAGCAGCCGGACCCGGGTGGCGACGGGGACGAATCCGTCGGCGAGCATCTCGGCCAGGACGTCGGGATGGTCGGCGGCCTTCTGCAGCAGCGGCAGGTCGGCCGGGGCGACACACATGGCGCCGAGGTAGCGCACCGTCCCGCTGCCGGGCGTGGTGGCGATCACCCGGCCCCGGTCCTCCTTGAGGTCACCGGCCGGATCGGGGACGACCAGCACGGTGCTGCGGCCGGCCGGCTCGGTGGCCAGTGTCCAGAGCAGGCTGGGGTGGGCGACCAGGTTGTCCGCGCAGATCAGCAGCGACTCGTCGGCGTCGCGGGCCAGCCGGGCCAGCTCACGCAGGTGGGCCACCTCGTCGGCGCCCGGCGCGAGGCGGTCGATCGCCGAGATCCCGGCGGCCCGGAGTGCCCCGGTGAGTTCCCCGGCGAGCCGATCGGCGTCGCCGTCCGGTATGGCTCGGCCGGTCCGGGCGGTCAGAACGGCCAGGGTCACCCGTGCACCACCGCTTGCCTCCTCATAGCCACGAAGGCTCTCACGACGACCGACCCGTGACGGCGCCCCGGTCTCTGTAACGATCCCAGGTCCGCGGTGGCGACCCTGATGCCCCTGACCAGGCCCGAAACGGCTTCAGGTTAACAGCGGGCGTCGCGGGGGTACGGGAGACCCTTACGGGAGCCGCACCCACGGCATCCATCTCCGGAACGAGGGAAGCACCGGCTCCCGTACCTACCGTCGAAGTGGCCGAGGCAGAAAGCCGAGGCCACCGAAGGAGTGGATGAAGTGACCAGCCCCCTCAGGACCCGCTCGTTCTCCCGCCCCCGGCACAACCGCCGGATCGCCGGTGTCTGCGCCGGCCTCGCTCAGCGTTTCGGGATGCGCCCCGGCCTGGTGCGGATCCTCTTCGTAGTCTCCTGCCTGCTCCCCGGCCCGCAGATCCTGATCTACCTGGCCCTCTGGGCCCTGATGCCCAGCGAGTGACTCCGCCGATCGAGTGACTCCGCCGATCGAGTCACTCACCGACCCCCGGGTCTCCCGTTCCTCCCCCGTGGCGGGACGCCCGGGACCGACCGGCCCGGCTGCTCCCCCGGCAACGACGCCCGGGGAGCGGCCGGCCCGGCCCGATGAGGCATCGTCAGGGGTTGGCGAACGTGACGGTGACCGTTGTGTAACCCAGGCGGCCGAAAAGGCTCTCCAGCATCCGCTGAGTGTTGTCCCGCGCGCGCTGGTCGAGCCCGCTCGCCCGGGCCGCCTCGGTGATCCGCTCCTGAGCGAGCTGGTAAACCCGCTGCTGCTTGCCCGGGTCCTCGCGGAAGGCATCGCCGATCCGGTTGAAGAGACCGCGCTCCTCGGCCACGACATAACTGCGCTGCATGTCGAGCGCCGCGGTGGACTGCTCCGGCGCGGGCAGCGTCAGTTCGATCGTCTTCTTCTCCTGGTCGATCTTGAGCGCGTCACCGCTGAGACCGCTGAAGTCCACGTAGGTCTCGACCGTGCCGGAGCCGACGAACAGCGTGCGCTGGTTGACCAGGAAGTCGGGGATGTTGTCCTTGTTCTCCTGGAGATCGACGATCACCTGGAAGGTGCCGTCGGCCGCCACATAGCGGTGCAGGTCGCGCATGGACTGGAGAAGCACCGGCTGGCTGCGGTCGGTGGTCTCGTCGGCGAACGGGTTCTCGAAGGTGGGCAGCACGTTGATCGCGCGCAGCCCGAAGCAGGAGAGGACCAGAAGCGCGAAGACGACACCGACGAAGATCAGCAGCCGGGCGAACCCGCTCGGCTTGACCTCGGGCTCGGGAACGGGGTCCGGGGTGTCGGGCCGCTCGGGAACGGCCGGGTATTCGCTAGTCGGGTGGTCGGGCGTGGGCGAGTCGGCCATGCTCTAGACGGTACGGAGAAGGTGCGACATTCCGCGACCGGAGAGGCCCGGCTCAGCCCTCGAGGATCAGGACCCGGGCGTGGATCTGGTTGCGCTGCTGCAGGGCCGCGCGCAGGGCCCGGTGCAACCCGTCCTCCAGATAGAGCGCACCGCGGTATTCCACGACGTGCGGGAACAGATCGCCGTAGAAGGTGGAGTCCTCGGCGAGCAGCTTGTCCAGCGCGAGCTCACGTTTCGTGGTGATCAGTTCCGCCAGCCGGATCGGGCGCGGCGGAATCTCGGCCCATTCCTTGAGCGTGGTCTGATGATCGGGGTACGGGGCTCCGTCCCGGACCGCTTTGAAGATCACGGCGGTTGCCCTTTCCGTGAGAACCGTATGCCAGCGTAACCGCCGAGCCGGTCAGACCTCGCCCGCCGAAGCCCACCGGCCATGATGCACCACGTCCGCCACCGGACGGTGGCCGCGGCGGAGTGATGGTGACCTCTTGTCGGAGCCCCGGTAGCCGACCGTGAGCGCCCCGATCGGGTTGAACTCCGCCGGCACCCCGAACGCCTCCTTGAAGGCGCCGACCCGGGCCGCGGGCAGACCGATGAAGCAGGAGCCGAGGTCCTCGTTGACCGCGGTGAGGTGCATGAGCAGGGTGGCGAAACCGGTGTCGATGTCCCAGTAAGGGGCCGGCCAGCGCTCCTCGGCCCGGTCCTGCCAACCCTTGTCGGGCTGAGCGTAACGGTCCAGATAGACCGACTTGTTGGAGCAGGCCACGATGATCAGCGGGGCGGTCCGCATCCGGGCCAGCCAGTCGCCGGGGCGGCCGTCGCCGTCCGCGGTGCTCGCCCAGTACCGGTCCCGGTCCTCGCGCTCGGTGAGCACGAGGAAGCTCCAGCCCTGGGAGAAGCCGGCCGACGGAGCCCGCAGGCCGTGCCGGACGATCTTGTCGATCAGCTCGGGCGGAACCGGGCGATCCGGGTCGTAACCACGCACCATCCGCCGGCGGCGGACGACCTCGTCGAACTCCATCAGCCCACCTGTACGCGGACACCCCAGGACGCGGCCCAGGTCTCCCCGGGCGCAAGGACGACCAGGTCCCGGCCCGTCCGGAAGGAGTCAGCCGGGCAGGTCATCGGCTCGACCGCGATGGACCGGCGGAACCGCTCGCCGTGCAGCGTGTCGGCGGTGAAGACCTGCCAGTACCGGAACTTCTCGTCGGCCCAGACCACGATCCTGGAGCCGGCGCCCGCGTCGGCGAGGGTGACCGCGGTGATCCCGTCGGCGTCGAAGTCGATGTCGCCGAAAGTGGTGTCCAGCACGAGGTCGCCGATCCGGCGCGGCTCGGAGAAGTCGAACTCGCTCCCGGCGACCTTGGTGGCGCCGATCGGCAGCAGCCGGGCGTCGGCCTGGATCCGGGACTTCGCCGGCACGTGCAGCACGGTGTCCTCCACCGAGACACCGGGCAATCGCAGGTAGGGGTGGACCGAGTAGCCCCACGGCGCGTTCGACCCGGAGGTGTTCACCACCTCCTGATCGCAGCGCAGGCCGTCGGCGGAGACCGACCAGCGAGCCCGCAACAGCAGCGACCACGGGTAACCCACCTGGGCGGGCAGTTCGTACTCCAGGACCACGGCGTCGGCGGCCTGCTCGGCGAGCCGCCACCGGGACCAGTTGACCAGCCCGTGGATGGCCGTGCGCTTGGGCGGCTCGGTGAGCGCCAGCTGGTACGACTCGCCCTCGAACTCGTACTGGCCGTCACGGATCCGGTTGGGCCACGGGGCGAGGATCTGACCGGCCGATCCCGGCGCGATCTCGTCGGTCCCGAATCCGTCCAGCACGTCGGCGCCGTCCACCGAATACACGCGGAGCGTGCCGCCGACCTCCGCCAGAACAGCCCGATGGCCGTCCGCCTCGATCGACCACTGGACCCCGGACCTCGCGGCTGCCTCTGTGCTCATACCTCGACACTATCGGTCGTCCGGCCCGGCCCGCTCGGGCTGGTGGCGGATCAGCGCCGGTGCGAGGAGGCCCCGCCGGACGGCCGGCTCGCCCCGGTCCTCCGGCTCACGGCGCCAGCCTCTCGACCACCCACTCACCGGCGCCGGCGAGGTGCTCACCGGCGGCCCCGCCGCTTTCACCGGCGGCGCGGCGGAACCGCAGCCGGTCGTGCAGCCGGCTGCTGCGGCCCTGCCAGAACTCCACGCTCTCCGGACGCACCCGGAACCCGCCCCAGTGCGGCGGCGCCGGGACCGGGCCGTCTCCGAACCGCTCGGCCACCGCGGCCAGCGCCTCGTCCAGCGCCTCCGGGCCGGGCAGCACCGTCGACTGCGGGCTGGCCCAGGCGCCGAGCCGGGAGCCGAGCGGCCGGGACGCGAAGTACTCCTCGGTCTCGGCGCGCGACACCCGCTCCACCGGGCCGGCCACGAGCACCTGTCGTTGCACGGGAAACCAGGGGAAGACCAGGCTCGCGTACGGATTGCCGGCCAGCTCCCTGCCCTTGCGTGACTCATAGTTCGTGAAAAAGACGAAACCGTCCTCGTCGTACCCCTTGAGGAGGACGGTCCGTGCCGAGGGCCGCGCGGCGGTGTCCGCGGTGGCGAGGATCATCGCGTTGGGCTCCGGAAGACCGGCGGCCGTCGCGTCGGCGAACCAGGCGGCGAACTGGGCTGTCCACGTCCTGGCCAGGGCCTTCTCTGTCAGCGGTGGCCACTCGGTGTAGTCCCGGCGCATCCCGGCGGGTGACGGCGGTTCGGTGACCACGCCAGCTCCTTCGCTTACGGTTCGGGTCCCCTGGGCGGGCACCACTGGGGTAACCCCGGGACGTGAAACGACGGTAAGTCCCGCGTTGCGAAACTTTAGTTGAACCAGGATGGGTGTCATCCAGAGCACAATCGCGACGGGTCGACCGTGCGGTTACCCGGCGGGCAAGATGAATCACCCACCGCAGTTCGGTTCCACCAGGGAGTGCCGTGACCGACTTCAAGCCGGGGCTCGAGGGCGTCATCGCGTTCGAGACCGAGATCGCCGAGCCCGACCGGGACGGTGGCGCCCTGCGGTACCGCGGCGTCGACATCGAGGACCTGATCGGCCAGGTGTCCTTCGGCAACGTCTGGGGCCTGTTGGTGGACGGGAGGTTCGGGCCCGGCCTGCCGCCGGCCGAGCCGTTCCCGGTGCCGGTGCACTCCGGTGACATCCGGGTCGACGTGCAGTCCGCGGTCGCGATGCTGGCACCCTACTGGGGGCTGTCACAGTTGTTCGACATCACCGACGAGCAGGCCCGTAAGGACCTGGCCCGGGTGTCGGTGACCGCGCTGTCCTTCGTCGCCCAGGCGGCACGGGGCCTGGGCCTGCCGGCCGTCCCGCAGAAGGACATCGACAAGGCCGAGACCATCGTGGAGCGGTTCATGCGCCGGTGGCGCGGCGAGCCCGACCCGCGGCACGTCAAGGCCGTCGACGCGTATTTCATCGCCGCCTGCGAGCACGGGCTGAACGCCTCCACCTTCACCGCCCGGATCGTCGCCTCCACCGGCGCCGACGCGGCGGCCTGCATCTCCTCCGGGATCGGCGCGCTCTCCGGCCCCTTGCACGGCGGCGCCCCGACCCGGGTTCTGCACATGCTGGAGGCGGTCGAGCGGGCCGGCGACGCCGGCTCCTACGTGAAGGACGTGCTCGACCGGGGCGAGCGCCTGATGGGATTCGGTCACCGGGTCTACCGCGCCGAGGACCCGCGCGCCCGGGTCCTGCGCCGGATCGCCAAGGACCTCGGCGCCCCCCGCTACGAGGTGGCCGCCGCGCTCGAGGCGGCCGCGCTCACCGAGCTGCACGAGCGCAAGCCCGGCCACGAGCTGTGGACGAACGTGGAGTTCTGGGCCGCCGTGGTGCTCGACTTCGCCGAGGTGCCGGCGCACATGTTCACGTCGATGTTCACCTGCGCCCGGGTGGCCGGCTGGAGCGCGCACATCCTGGAGCAGAAACGGCTGGGCCGGATCCTGCGCCCCGGCCTCCACTATGTGGGAGCGGACCCGCGGAAACCCCAGCAGGTCGAGGGCTGGGACCAGCTCGCGCATAATGTGTGACCGTGGTTGACATCCGGATCCCTGACACGATCAAACCAGTCGACGGACGCTTCGGCTCCGGCCCGAGCAAGGTCCGGCCGGAAGGCGTCGAGGCGCTGTCCGCGGTGTCCCGCACCTTCATGGGCACGTCCCACCGGCAGGCGACGGTGAAGGATCAGGTGGCCCGGCTGCGCCGTGGCCTGGCCGAGTTCTTCGCGATCCCGGATGGCTACGAGGTGATCCTGGCCAACGGCGGGACCAGCGCGTTCTGGGAGGTCGCCACCTTCGGCCTGGTCCGGGAGAAAGCCCAGTTCGCCGAGTTCGGCGAGTTCGGCGCGAAGTTCGTGCAGGCGGTGACGGCCGCCCCGTTCCTCGCCGAGCCGACGGTCCACCGTGTCCCCGGTGGCCAGGCGGCCTACCTGACGGCCGAGGCCGGCGTCGACGTCTACGCCACCGTGCAGAACGAGACCTCCACCGGTGTGGCCGTCGGAGTCCGCCGCGTCGCCGGCGCCGACCCGGGCGCGCTGCTGCTCACCGACGCCACCTCGGGCGGTGGCAGCCTCGACGTGGACCTCCGCGAGACCGACGTCTACTACCTGGCCCCGCAGAAGGCTCTCGGCTCCGACGGCGGGATCTGGCTGGCGCTGTTCTCCCCCGCCGCGATCGAGCGGGCCTTCGAGATCAAGGCGTCCGGCCGGTACATCCCGCAGTTCCTCGACCTGGTCACCGCGATCGAGCAGTCCCGGCTGGAGCAGACCTACAACACGCCCGCGCTGGCCACCGTCTTCCTCGCCGCCGAGCAGGTCGACTGGATGAACGCGCAGGGCGGCCTGTCCTGGGCGGTCAAGCGCAGTGCGGAGAGCGCGGCCGTGATCTACGGGTGGGCCGACCGGTCGCCGTGGGCCACACCGTTCGTCACCGACCCGGCGCTGCGCTCGGCCGCGGTCGCGACCATCGACTTCGCCGAGGGCGTGGACGCGGCGGTCATCGCCAAGGTGCTGCGGGCCAACGATGTGGTCGACACCGAGCCGTACCGGAAACTCGGTCGCAACCAACTGCGGGTCGCGCTCTATCCGACGGTCGACCCGTCCGATGTGGCCGCTCTCACCGAGTGCATCGACTATGTGGTGGAGCGCCTCTGATTTCACCCCGGCGGGGTCGGTGACAAGGTTCATTGCGGTTGACGGGCGGGTACCCGTACCCCTGAAATGGGAATGTGGCAGGGAAGATGAAGATCATCTCTGCTGGTCAGCAGTTTGACGGCGTGGCTTACCCCCATAGGGTGACCTAGGCGCGTACCGTGTTCCGAAACGCGCCCCCGTGAATGACTCTCGGGGAGCACAGGCCAACGCGACGAGACGGAGGCAACGCATGCGGCCGGTACGCTTCGTCGCCCTCTCCGAGGACGGACATGCTCTCGTGCTCGCCGATGAGGTCGGGCGCCTCCTAGCGCTTCCCATCGATGACCGGGTGTCCGGCGTGCTGACCGAAGGGCCCGCCGCCCCCGGGACGACGGTGGCGGTGCTCTCGCCGGAAAATGTGACTCCCTCCCTGTCTCCGCGTGACATCCAGGCCCGCATCCGCTGTGGCGAGTCCGCGGAAGACGTGGCCCGCGTCGCCGGTGTCCCGGTCGACCGCGTCCTCCGCTATGCCGGCCCGGTGCTGCAGGAGCGCGCCATGCTGGCGCAGCACGCCCGCCGCACCCGGCTGAAGACGTCCGATTCGGGTCAGCCGCTGGCCGAGGTGGTCGACAGCCGTCTCGCGCAGCACGGCATCGACACCGAGAAGATCTCCTGGGACGCGTTCCGCAAAGACGACGGCACCTGGCGGATCGTCGCCACCTGGCCGTCCGGCAAGGCCACCGCCCAGGCCGTCTGGGACCTCGACAAGGGTCGCCAGGTGGTCGCGCCGCACGACGACATGGCGCAATACCTGTGCGCCGAGCGGCCCACCCAGATCCTCGGCCAGGAGCCGGCCCCCGAGCGTGGTGGTCACGGCCTGCCCGGCCCCGCGCGCACCGCCGAGCCGAGCCGCGGTGGTCACGGCCTGCCCAGCGCCGACTCCGGTCCCCGGCCGGTCCGCGACCGTGACCCGATCCGGGCCAGCCGTGACGCCCTGCTGGCCTCGCTCGACCGGCCGCTGGAGAGCTCGTCCGGCCGCAGCCTGGAGTCGCCGGCCCGCCGTCCGGTCGCCGGCGGGGCCGCTGCCCTGCTCGGCGGTGGTTCCGGGTCCGCCTTCGACGACGACGCCGACCTGCCCAAGGAGGTGCCGGCCGTCCCGTCTCTGGCGGTGTTGCGCCCGCGCCGCACGGTGGGCCAGCCCCCTGTGTCGAACAACGAGTCCGAGGAGAGCAGCAAGCCCCGCAAGCGGCTCCCCAGCTGGGACGACGTGCTCTTCGGCGGCGGCCCAGCGGCGCGCGAGTCCTCCTGAGCCGACTGTTCGTCGCGGTCTTCCCGTCTGAGGAGGCCCGCGACCATCTGCGTCGCCACCTTCCGCCGGGCGCTGCCCGGCGGCCGGAGAAGTGGCATGTCACGTGCGCGTTCCTCGGCGATGTGCCGGAGGAGGACACCGGGTTCGTGGAGCGGGCCCTGACCGGGGTGCCGGCGCCCGGGCCGATCAATCTGCGTCTGACGGGCGGCGGGCGGTTCGGGCCGGTGGTGTGGGCCGGGCTCGGCGGCGACCTGGAGCGGCTGGGCGCGTTCCGGGAGGACGTGCGGTTCGCCCTGGTCGAGGCCGGCTTCCCGATCGACGAGCGGCCGTTCCGGCCACACCTGACGATCTCCTATCGGTACGACCGTCGGATCGCGGCCGCCCTCGACGGCTATGCCGGCCCGCCCTGGACGGTCGACGAGTTCTCCCTGGTGCGCAGCGAGGGCGGCGACTACCTGCGGATCTGGGACCGGCCGGTGTCCCGGTGACCCGGCTTCACCGACCCGCTGAGGGCCGGTGCGGCCTGGACGGAAGGGTGCGGTGACCGGCCGCCGCGGTGAGTCGCCTGACGACCGGGGTCAGACGGCCGGGCCCGGCTCGTGGCGCAGGACCAGTCCGGCCGCCTCCAGCAGTCCCTCGACACGGACCCGCTCGATGTCGCGCTCGACACCTTCCAGCCCGTCGAGGAACTCGGTGATGCCGAGGCAGCGGCAGGCCAGTTGGAGCCGGGCGTCGTAGGCCTTCATCACGGCGGCGAGACAGACCTCGGAGTGCACGGCCGGGCCGGTGCGACGCTGATGGTCGAGACGGCGCAGGTCATAGGCGATCTGCTCGATGGTCGGCGGCCGGAGGATCGCCAGTCGGGAGGCCGGGTCCCGCAGGGACCGGTCGAGGCGGCGGTAGGCCCGGTCGTCGCGGCCTCGGGGCCCCCGGTCGACCCTGCGGTGGTGCCGGCGGGCCAGGTGGCGGGCGCCGGCATGCTCGTGATGGTTCTGTGCGCGCAGCTCGCTGCGGCCGTGGCGGGTCAGCAGGCGGCGCAGGTCGGCGGTGCCGCCGGTGAGGATGATCGTGGCGGCGCACGGCAGGATCAGCAGCGCTGAGAGCGCCGCCGACAGCACAGCAATGTGCGCGATCGCCACGGGTTCGACGCTAGGCCCTGAACGGCCGGGCCGGAATACCCGTTCGGTGGAGCCCTCCGTGCCAACATCACGGCTGATGGACCGGTGCTGAGCGGGGAGTCCGGTTTTCTCCGGGCTCAGATCCCCCACCCCCTCCGCGAAGCCGACGTCTTGAGGTGGAATCCGGCCTGACACCTCCGCCGCGGTCAGACCCCGACCCCGGAGCTGGATCTGACAAGGGGCTCGGCGTGCGCCCGGGTCCTCTGCATGACCAGCGGAGCCTGCGCCGGCAGCTGTTCCGCGGGACGCTCCGGGCTGACCAGGCGCACACGCGGGCGCGGGCGCATCTCGACCCGGATCCGGTCGCCGCTGGCCCGTAGCTGCCAGATCAGCGCGCCCACCGCGGCCGCGAAGCTGATCAGCCCGGCCGCCCAGATGCTCGACGGCACCCCGAAGTGTTCGCCCCACCAGCCGGACAGCGACGCCCCGATCGGCGTCGTCCCGAGGAACACCAGCACGTAGAGCGCCATGACCCGGCCCCGGTACGCCGGGTCGACGCCCATCTGCACCCGGTGGTTGGCGCCCTGGGCCAGGTAGATCGAGAAAAACCCGGTCGGCACCAGGAGCAGGCCGGCGACCGCGAAGTTCGGCGCGAACCCGACCGCGAACTCGAAGATCCCGAAGAGCAGCGCCGCGCCGATCACCAGGTAGACGCCGGGACGGGCTCGGCGCCGGGTGCCCGCCATCGCCCCACCCAGCGAGCCGATCGCCAGACATGTGGTGAGCAGGCCGAACGTGGAGGGGCCGGCATTGAAATCGATCTTGGCCAGGGCGGCCAGAGTGACCGGGAAGTTGAAGCCGATCATGCCGACGACCGCCATCAAGCTGATCGGCAGCAGCAGGTCGTGCCGCTTGCCGACGTAGCGCAGGCCGTCGATCACCCGAGCGTCACCGCGGTCGCCGCGCTCGGTGCGGTGCAACTCGGCGGGGCGCATCCGGATGTAGGTGAGGACCGGGGCGATCGCCAGCGCGGTCGAGATCAGGAACACCGCGGGCGTGTTGAGCAGCGCGAGAAGCACCCCGGCCAGGGCCGGGCCGCTGATCCGGGCCACGTTGAAAGTGGCCGCGGACAGCGCCAGAGCGTTCGGGAGCAGGCGCAACTCGACCAGTTCGGAGACGAACGACTGCCGGACCGGCGTCTCGACCGCGTTCGCGATGCCGAGGAACAGGGCGGCGACGAAGACGTGCCACAGCTCGACCACCCCGGCCGCCACCAGAACGGCGAAGACGATGGCGAAGACCGCGAAGGCGGCATTCGCCGCGATGAGCAGCGTGCGCTTGTCATAGCGGTCGGCGAGGCGTCCGCTCCAGAGGGTCAGGAGCATCACCGGTACGAATTGCAGCGCCGTGACCATGCCCAGCGCGCCGGGCGAATTGTCGGAGAGCTCGAGCACCAGCCAGTCCTGGGCGGTGAACATCATCCACACGCCCACCAGCTTCACCAGTTGCCCAGCGGTGAACAGCCGGTAGTTCGGAACCTGCAGAGATCGGAAGGTCGTGCCCCAGCCAGCCCGCACGCGGTATGCGCCCCCTTGTTAGGTCGTACGCGTCATCGTCGTGTGACGAAGCGGAACGACCGGGGTGGTACCCGTTCTCAGCCGCGGGCCACCCGCTGCAAGATCTCCGCAGCGCGCGCCAGGGTTTCCCGTTCCTCAGGGGTGAGCCGGTCCAGTTGAACGGCCAGCCACTCGTTGCGGGCTCGCTCGTGCAGCGCGTAGATCGCCCGGCCCTCGTCGGTGGCGGCCAGGATCACCTGGCGCCCGTCGGTGGGATGAGGCGTGCGCGCCACCAGCCCGCGCTCCTCCAGCTTTCCCACGATCTTGGTCATCGTGGGGGGCTGGACCCGTTCCATGTCGGCGAGCTCACGCGGAGTCAGCGCGCCGGCCAGTTGGAGGCTGGTCAGCGCGGAGAGCTGACTGAACGTCAGGTCACCGACCGGGCGGGCCTGCCGGGCTCGCCGGCTGAACCGGATGATCGCGTCCCGCAGCGTCTTGGCCAGCGTGTCCGCTGTCGTGCGCTCCGCCGTCATCACCCGCTCCGTCACGATACTTAGCCTAGCTAATGAGCATGGCTAACGACATTGTTCGACCGTATGACCGCTGTCACCGGGCACGCTAGCGCACCAGCCACACCGCAAAACCGGCCAGCCCCCAGCGCTGCGTCAAACATGCTGAAACAGCGCTGAGCGCCGGCCGGGAGCGGGTCAGAGGATCCAGGACTCCAGCGGGCCCCGGGCGAAGTAGAGAACGAACAGGGCGGCGATGCCGTACATCAGCGGGTGAATCTCCCGCGCCCGGTCGGTGGCCAGCTTCAGCACGACGTACGAGATGATCCCGGCCCCGATGCCGTTGGAGATCGAGTACGTGAACGGCATCAGCGTGACGGTCAGGAAGGCCGGCACCGCGATCGTGTAGTCCGACCAGTCGATCAGGCGCACCGTGGTGATCATCAGGAAGCCGACCACCACCAGCGCGGTCGACGCCGCCTCGAACGGCACCACCTTGACCAGCGGCGCGAAGAACATCGCCACCAGGAACAGCACGCCGGTGACCAGGCTGGCCACACCGGTCCGGGCACCCTCGCCCACACCGGAGGCACTCTCCACGTACGAGGTGTTGCTCGACACGCTGGCCGCGCCACCGGCCGCCGCGGCGACCGAGTCGACGAGCAGGATCTCCTTCGTACGCGGCGGCATGCCCTCGGCGTCGAGCAGCTCGCCCTCCTGTCCGACCGCGACCATCGTGCCCATGGTGTCGAAGAAGTCCGTCACCAGCAGCGTGAAGATGAACATCAGCACGACCAGCGGACCGGCCGTCGACCACGAGTCGAGCACGTTGAACTGGCCGAGCAGCGACAGGTCCGGAGTGTCGATGATCTGGTCGGGCAGCGCCGGCACGGTGAGCGACCAGCCACCGGGCTTCACGACGGCCGGGCCGAGCTTCGCCACCGCCTCCACGATGATCGCCAGCACCGTGGTGCCCAGGATGCCGATCAGGATCGCACCCTTGATCTTGCGGACGAAGAGGATCAGCGTGAACAGCAGACCGATCACGAAGACCAGCGTCGGCCAGGTCATCAGCTTGCCGCCCAGGCCCAGCTCGACCGGGACGGTGGTGTTGGCGGCGTCCGGGACGCGGTGCACGAAACCGGCGTCGACCAGACCGATGATCATCAGGAAGAGGCCGATGCCCACCCCGATCGCGGTCTTGAGCTGGGTCGGCACCGCCTTGAACACGGCGGTCCGCAGTCCGGTCAGCACCAGGATCGCGATCAGCACACCCTCGATCACGACCAGGCCCATCGCGTCGGCCCAGGTCATCTCCGGCGCGATCTCATAGGCGACCAGCGCGTTCACGCCGAGCCCGGCGGCCAGCGCCAGCGGGAAGCGGGCCACCACACCCATCAGGATCGTCATCAGGCCCGCGACCAGCGCGGTGCCGGCCGCCAGAGCGGTGATCGGCAGCTTGGCGCCGTTGGCGTCGGCGCCGCCAGCCAGGATCAGAGGGTTCAGGACCACGATGTAGGCCATCGTGAAGAACGTGACGACACCACCACGTACCTCGCGGCTCAGCGTCGAGCCACGCTTGGTTATCTCGAAGAACCGGTCGAAGCCGTTTTTGGCCGTGCCCGCGGCCGGCTCGGTATCAGCAGACATGGGACCTTCCGAAAGATGGCGCAGGAGTGAACGCGCGCATGCTTTCAGATGCAACTACTCCGGTAAAAGGGAAGTGATGTTACAACTCTCACGCGCTGCGCCGATGCGGTGCGTAGTGGCCTTACCCTGACGGAGTGAGTGACCTGTCTCCCGCCACGAAAACCGGCGACCCGCTGCCGGCCCTCGCCGTGGTGATCGGGACGAAACCGAGGCCCGAGCCACTGGATCCACCCATGGTCCCGTTCGCGCTCGCCGGTGTCGCCGCCTTCGCCATCGCATCACTGATCACCTGGCTTTTCCAGGCGCCACAGGCCTGGCTCGAGATCAGTGTCGCCGGGCTGGTGTGGGGTGTTCCCGGCACACTGACCATGGTGGTGCACGACCGGCAGCGCAAACGCCGCCGGGCGCTGACGCACCCGGAGTTCCGCGTCGAGACCAAACCGGTCCCCCACGCTTAGCTGTGGCCGTAATCCTCGGCCGGGTCGCCTGACTCCACCGAACCGTGGCCACGGCTCACCGCGACGGACTCGACCTCACTGTCGTCGTACACCGTGGGCAGTTCGTCGACCGGCTGCTCCGTCGCGCTGAGCAGGGCCTCGGAGTGGGCGCCGCAACCGTGGTCGGCGCTGACCGCGCGGCCGTCGTCGGGGGCGTAAAGGTTGCCGCACACCCCGAACATCCGCCGCATCGAACCGGCGAGCGGCAGGTAGAAGCCGCAGGTGCCGCACCGGGCGTTACGCGGGGCGGCGGTGGCGATCGGGGCCTCGGGGCCGGCGTCGCCGTCGTACCACCGCTGGGCCGTCTCCATCCGGCCCTCCTGGGACATCACCCGGGACCGGCCCAGGCCGAGCTCCCAGGAGACCTCCTCGACCGCGGCGTCGTCGCTGAGCACATAGCCCGGGGCGAGCCGGTCGTCGTCGGGCGCGGTCGGCATGAGGTCGCCGACACCCAGGTCGCCGGGCTGCACCCGCTCGTTCCACGGCACCCAGCCGGGGGCGAGCAGAGCGTCGGGACCGGGCAGCAGAACCGTCTCGCAGACCGTGACGTGCCGGCTGCGCGGAACACGCGTCACCGTGACCGCCCACCGCCAGCCGCGGTATCCGTCGAGATGACTCTCGAAGAAATGGGTCACGAGGCGGTCGCCCTCGGCGACCGCTTCGAGGTGGTCGCCGATGTCACTCGGGTCCACTTCGGTGATGGCACCGCGGGCCACCCCCACCGCATCGGCACAGACCTGGTCGAGTCGGGCGGTACGGGAAGCAGTCCTGGAGGTCACCCGCCCATTGTTGCCTATCACACCCGCCGGCCCGCAACGACTCCCCAGATAGCCGGGCGTGGAACAGGACGCGGGTCGCCTACATCAGTCAGGATGGTTCCCATGCCGCAGTTCTCCGCGCTCGGCCGCATCGTCGGCACCGGCATCAAAGCCGGCCGGCTCCTGGTGCGCGGATCCGTGCGCGGCGGAGCCTGGGCCACCCGCCGGGTCGGCACCGCCCGCGCCCGCGGCGCCGCCAACGAGATCGGCATGATCCGGCTCTTCGACCTGCACGCCGTCTCGTGCGCCGGCGACGCGCTCATCGCCATCGGGCTCGCCGGAACCATCTTCAGCGTTCCCCTCGGCGAGGCCCGCAGCAAGGTCGCGCTCTACCTGCTCATCACGATGGTGCCGTTCGCCCTGCTGGCGCCGGTGGTCGGCCCGCTGCTCGACCACTTCCGGCACGGCCGGCGCTACGCGCTGGCCACCACCTTCCTCGGCCGGGCGTTCCTGGCCTACGTCATGTCCGACAACCTGCTCGGCTGGGGTCTCTACCCGGCGGCGTTCGGCGTGCTGGCCCTCTCCCGGGCGTACGGGGTGGCCCGCTCCGCCGCCGTGCCCCGCCTGCTGCCCGAAGGCCTCGGACTGTCCCAGGTGGGCGCCCGGGCCAGCGTCTACGGCACCTTCGCCGGCATTCTGGTGGCGCCGATCGGCCTGCTCGCCTTCAAGTTCGGGCCACAGTGGCCACTGCGCGTCGCCACCATCATCTTCATGATCGGCGTGGTCGTCGCGCTCCGCCTGCCACCGCGCGCCGACTCCGACCCGCCCGAGGCGATGCCCCGAGCCTGGCTCACCGTCCTCGGCATCGGCCGCGGCCCGGAGCGCCCACTCTCCGGCCGCCTGATCGTCGCGACCCTGATCGGCAGCAGCAGCCTGCGCCTGCTCTACGGCTTCCTGCTGCTCTTCCTCACCTTCGCGATCATGGGCGGCCAGCTGACCACCTCGGTCCTCGGCGCCGAACTCGGCCGCAACACCGCCGTCGGCCTCGTCGGCGGAGCCCTCGCTCTCGGCACCTTCCTGTCCACCGCCGCCGGCACCGGTCTGCGCATCCGGCGCCCGCTCGCGTTGCAGTCCAGCGGCCTCGTCGTGACCGCGGGCGTCGCCGTGCTCACCACGATCTTCTACAACCTCGCGATGGTCACCCTCCTGGCGCTGCTCACCGCCGTCTTCAGCGGCATCGCCAAACTCGCGGTCGACGCCAGCATCCAGGAACGGGTTCCCGAACAGCAGCGGGCCACCGCGTTCGCCCACTCCGAAACAGCCCTCATGCTGGCCTGGGTGACCGGCGGCGGCCTCGGCCTCATTCCGTTCGACGGCCGGCTCGGCCTCGCCTTCGCCGCGCTGCTGGCGGTCCTCGCGGCCGGGCGGGCCGGCTGGGCTGCGGCCCGCATGCACAACGAACGGCTGGCGGGACGGCCCGACGCCGCTCCTCCCGGAGACGCTTCTCCCGGCAACGCTCCTCCCGACGCCGCTTTTCCCGGCGACGCTCCTCCCAGCGACGACCAGACCAGCGCCGGTACGGCCCAGCCGGGTCCCGAACCCGGTGGCCGTCGCCGACCGGCCGCCGCACCCGCCGGCGGCGGGGCCCCGGCCGGCGGACGGGACGGAAGCCGTGGTTCCCGAGCGGGCGCCTCCCCGGCCGGCGCCTCCCCGGCGAACTCGTCCGGGACGGGCGACCCCTGGGAGGAGGACTACTTCGATGACGCGCCGGAGAAGGCCCGCAGCGGGCGGGGCGCCCCAGCGCGAAGCGGGACAGGCCGCGCGGGAAGCCGGCACGATCCCGCCGCCGGGCGCCAGGGCGGCACGCCATCGCCTTCGCGGCGTCTTCCCGGCGACGGCGCGTCCAGGGACGGCGACACCCAGCGACTCGACGCGGAGCCGGGCGACCGGCGGTGGTGGCAGAGGAAGCGCAAGAACACGGTCACCGCGGAAGAGCTGGAACCGGAAGCCGGCCTGACCGGCAGCGGTCGCGGAACCGTCGGGGAAACGGCACATCGGCGTGGCTCGGGCGCGGGACCGGCGGACGGCCGCGGGGCGGCTCCGGGCCGGGTGGGCGGCCACGACCGGGGTAAAGGCGGCCGGGACGGCGGAGACTTCCCAGATGGAGACTTCCTAGGCGGAGACTTGCCGGGCCGAAACTCGCCGGACCGAGACTCGGCAGACCGGGACGGCGGCGGGGCACCGCTGGCGCCGCCGGGATACCACGTCTATCGGCCGTCGTCCGCGAGCTCGGGAGCGGGAAACGACGATCCCACGGACGGTGAGGACTCGTGAACGCGTACCCCCTCTTGGTGGTGACCGCGGTGGCTCCCGAGGCCGACGCCTTCCGGGCCGGCCTCGACCCGGCGCGGACCGTCGTCGAAGCCGTGGGCGTAGGCCCGGCAGCGGCAGCCGCCGGAACCGCACGCCTGCTCGCGACCGGCGCCTACCGCGCGGTCATCAGTGCCGGCATCGCCGGCGGTTTCCCCGGCCGGGCCGACGTCGGCGGCCTCGTCATCGCCACCCGCAGCATCGCCGCCGACCTGGGCGCCGAATCGCCGGACGGCTTCCTGCCGATCGAGGACCTGGGCTTCGGCGCCAGCGTTCTCGACGCCGACCCCGGCCTGGTCAAGGCTCTGCACGCCGCGCTTCCCGACGCGGTCACCGGAGACGTGCTCACCCTCGCCACGGTCACCGGAACCGCAGAGACGGCCGGCCGCCTCGCCGCCCGCTTCCCTCTCGCCGTCGCCGAAGCGATGGAGGGTTATGGCGTAGCCGTCGCCGCCACCGGCGCGGGCGTGCCCTTCGTCGAGCTCCGGGCGATCTCCAACCCGATCGGCCCCCGCGACCGGGCCGCCTGGCGCCTCGCCGACGCCTTCGCCGCCCTCCGGTCCACCACCCCAGCCCTCAACACCCTCCCCTGACGGAGCGACTCCGCCTATAAGGCCTGACAGGCGACACCTCCCTATCTGACGGGCGACGTCTCCCTATAAGAGCAGCAGCCGCCCGGTACGAGCAGCGGCCGCTCGCACCGCGACGGCTACCCCACATATTCGGCGACCTTGAGGAGCTGACAACCGTTCCGGGTGGTCGCCGCACCAAGATCGCGGGGAGTGGACGGCGATCGCCCTCTCAGCGAGGCGTGGCACTTGTCCGCGATGTGCCGCCGCACGCCGCTCCGTCAGTGCCGGGCGAATCCGCGGTCAAGGCGGACGTGAGGCAGCGCTTCCGCACGGCCAGCTGATCAACTCACCCCACAAGCCCACGGACGCCGGGGGCTGTCGCTTCCACACCGTTGCCGAGGTGCTTCCGGGGACACCGCACAGCGGGGGTGGTCATAGGCTCCCGTGACACCTCCGGCCGGCGTGCCGGGACGTGCCCGATCGTCGCGTTTCGGTCTGGGGTGGGGAATGGCCGCGTTGTAGGCCGGGGCGCGTGGTTGCGGTTGGGGAGGTGTGGCCGTACGACATCGGGGGTTGTGGTGTGACGCCCCTTCGCGGTGATTCGTCCGGTCGAACAGACTTCCCGGCGGGGATCCGATCAGGCCGCGGGATTCATTTACATGAAGGTTGTTGCTGTCGGCGATCGTGGGCGGCATGCTGCGCTGACGGGATTGTGATCGGGAACACTGCCGCTGAAACCAAAGCGAGGCTTCGATGAACGACGTGAGCGGGGGCGGCATGCCGGCCGGCGCTCGAGCCCGGCTGATCGGGGCCGGGTATGCCGCGCAGGGTCTGGGATATGCGGCGGTGGTCACCGCGTTGCCCGCGTTCAAGGACCGCCAGGGCATCGACGACACGTTCGTCTCGGTGGTCCTGCTGCTGGTGGTCGTGGCGGCGGCCGGCGGATCGGTGCTGGCCGACCGGATCGCCGCGCGCTGGGGCAGCCGTTATGCGCTCGCTTCGGGATTGTTCGTGGTGGGGGCGGCGCTGGCCGGGACCACGTTCTGGTCACCCAACGCGGTCTTCGCCTTGATCTTCCTCGGGTACGGGATCGGCCTCGGCGCGGTCGACGCCTCGCTCAGCATGCAGGGGGTGCTGGTGCAGGCGCGGCTGGGCCGCAGTGTGATGAGCCGCCTGTTCGCCGCCTACACCGCCGCGGCGATCGCTGCCGCGCTGCTCATGTCGGCGTCGATCGAGACCGGCGCGGGCGCGGCGGTCGCGGTCGCGGTGGCGGCGCTCTTCGCGGTGCTGGTGGGCCTGGTGGGGTGGCGGTCGTTCGAACCGGGACGCACCCAGCGATCCAGTGTGGTGCACGCGGAGACGGGACACAGCGTGCGCCCGGTCGTCCTGGTCTGCGGCATGCTGGTCTTCACGGCGTTCCTGGTGGATTCGGCGGTGAGCACGTGGAGTTCGGTCTACCTTCAGGACTCGCTGACCGCGGCCGCCTCGGTGGCGCCGCTGGGCTACGCCGCCTATCAGGGCGCGGTGCTGGTGAGCCGCCTGGCCGCGGATCATGTGATGCCACGGGCCGGGCGCCTGATCCTCGCGCTCGGGGCGCTCGCGGTGTGCGGGGTGGGCTGCGGGCTCGTCGTCGCGCTGCCGGCGATCGGAGCGGCGATCACCGGTTTCGCGATCGCGGGCATCGGGGTCGGGGTGCTGGTGCCGCTGGCGTTCAGCGCGGCCGGTGAGGCCGCGAGGGAGAGCAGCGACGAGGTGATCGCCAAGGTCAACCTCTTCAACTACGGCGGCGCGCTCCTGGGAGCGGTGCTGTTGGGGGCGCTGTCGGAGCCGGTCGGGCTGCGGTGGGCCTTCCTGATTCCGGTGATCGCGGTGATCGCGACGCTGCCGCTGGCCCGGCGGCTGCGGCACCTGGCGGCGTACGAACCGGTGCCGCGCCCCGCAGTCTGATCCCTCCGTTCGCGACGGGTGAGGGCCGGCGGGCTCCTCCCTTCGGCGTTAGGCACGGAGCCGGTCGGCCGGGTGTGCGGTGACTAAGCTGAGCGCGTGCCGAGGCTGGTGGACCACGACGTGCGACGGGCGGAGCTGCTGGCGGCCGCCTGGCGTGTGGTCCGCTTCCGCGGCGTCGAGGGCACCACCACGCGGGCCATCGCTGACGAGGCCGGCTGCTCACTGAGCGTGCTGGCCCATTTCCTGGGCGGCAAGGACGACATTCTGGTCGCCGCGCAGAAGGCGGTCTATGACCGGATCGTGGAGCGGGCCTTCCGGATCGGCGGTGACCTGTTCGGGCTGGACGGTCTGCGAGCCGCCCTGGAGGCGGTGCTGCCGATCGACGAGGAGCGGGCCGCCGACGCTCATGTGAACGTGGCTTTCGCGGGGGCGGCCCTGTCGCATCCGCGGCTGGCCGAGTCCCGTCGTGACTCGCATCGGGATATCCGGGTTCACCTGCGGAACTGTCTGCGGGAGGCGCGGGACCTCAGGGAACTGCGTAGTGGGGTCGACGACGAGGCGGTGATCGACGACTTCATCATCCTGGTCGAGGGCAGCACGCTGCTCAGCCTGGTGGACGGCTGGGCGGAGGAGGGACGCGCCGAGCGGCTGTCCCGCCTCGCCAACCAGTTCGTGAATCAGCTCAGGGTCAATCAGTCTCGGGGCTGAGCGGCGATCAGGTCCTTGTACCAGTAGTAGGAATCCTTCGGCGTCCGCGCAAGAGTGGATGAGTCCACATATATGAGGCCGAAACGCTCCTCGAATCCGGCGGCCCACTCGAAGTTGTCGATCGCCGACCAGACGTAGTAGCCGTCCACCCGTACGCCCGCGGCAATGGCGTCGGCCACGGCGCGCAGGTGAGCGTCCAGATAGGAGACGCGCCGGTCGTCGTGGATCCGGCCGTCCGGTCCGGGTCCGGCGTCGTGGAACGACGCCCCGTTCTCGGTGATGATCACCGGAGGCAGCGAGGGATACCGGTCCCGCAGTGTGACCAGGATCTCGGTGAGCCCGGACGGCACGATCGCCCACCCGAAGTCGGTGCGCTCGTCACTCTTCACCGGCACCGGCGAGAACGGCATGTCCGAGGGGATGTCCACTTCGAGCACACCGCTGTAGTCCTTGCCCGCCCGGGGCGCTTCGATCATCGTCGGCTCGTAGTAGTTGACCCCGTAGAAGTCGAGCCGCGCCCCGATCAGCTCCAGGTCCCGGTCCAGCTGGGCGTCGTCCAGGCCGACGCCGGCCCGGATCAGCTCGCTCGGGTAGTCGCCGAGCAAGATCGGATCGGAGAAGGTCCAGTTGGTGAGGTCGGAGAAGAGGGTCGCCGCCGCGACGTCCGCCGGGTCGTCGGTCGCCGGCGTCACCGGGAAGTGCTGGCTCGCCACCCCGACGGACCCGGCCCCATGGGTACGCAACACCTGCACCGCCAGCCCATGAGCCAGCAGCTGGTGGTGTCCCGCGGGCAGCGCTCCGAGCCCGAGCCCGCGGGCCGGGGCGTGGTCGGCGAGCGCGTATCCGTACAGGGTGTGCACGTTCATCTCGTTCATGGTGATCCAGTCCCGGACCCGGTCGCCGAGGCGCGACACCAGCGTGCTGGTGTAGTCGGCGAGCCGGTGCGCGGTGTCCCGGTTCATCCAGCCGCCGGCGTCCTCCAGTTCCTGCGGCAGATCCCAGTGATAGAGCGTCGGTACCGGCCGCAGACCGGCTGCGACGATCGAGTCCACGAGCCGGTCGTAGAAGCCGAGGTCACCGCCGAGCACGCGGGGCCAGGAGAAGGAGAACCGGTAGTCCTGCACCCCGGCCGCGGCGATCATCGCGATGTCCGACTCGTACCGGTGGTAGTGGTCGATCGCCACCCGCCCGTCCTGGCCGTTCCGGACGGTTCCGGGCCGGGCGGTGAAGGTGTCCCAGATGCTCGGGCCCTTGCCGCCCTCGTCGGCCGCGCCCTCGATCTGGTACGCCGAGGTCGACATGCCGAACCGGAAGCCGGGTGGAAACTGGGGGTACAAAGTGGATCCTTTCAGTTCAGCGCCTTCAGGCGCGGAAGCAGTGCCAGCGCGACCAGTGCGAAGGCCGCTGTGAGCAGGTAAAGCACGCGATAGCCGCCGAGCGTGGTGACGATCGGCGCGGCCAGCACCGGAGCCAGCAGCTGTGGCAGGGTGCCCGCGATGTTGGCGACGCCGAGCATGGTGGCCCGGGTCTCCGGGTCCGGCAGGACGTGGGTGAGGATGGCCATATCGACCGCGATGTAGGCGCCCCACCCGACTCCCACCAGCACTGATGCCACGATCACCACGGGGATGACCGGCACCAGGGCCATCAGTGCGGTGCCGAGAGCGAGGATGACCGCCCCGGCCGCGACGAAGATCCGGCGCCGTTCCCAGCGGTCCGACAGCACTCCCCCGGCGAAGCCGCAGATGCCCGCGAAGAGCACGTTGACCACGGTGAGGACGAGCACCCAGGTGGCCGCGTCCTGGACGCCGACCCGGTCCGACAGGAAGTAGAGCAGGTAGACCAGGACCAGCGCGTTCACCAGGTTCAGCAGGAACCGGATGATCCACGCCCAGGCGAACTGCCCACCCGGCCAGCGGATCTCGCGGATGGAAACGGCGGCGACCGTGATCGGCTGTTCCCGGTGCATGATCAGCAGCGCGGCGCCGAGGGCCGGCACCGCGATCGCCACCGCGATGTATCCCGGGGCGCCCGATCCCACCGCGACCGCCACCGCGGTGCCGAGGATCACGCCGACGATCTGCGCCACCCCGAAGAGGGCGCCGACCGTGCCGCGCTGGTTCTCCGGCACCCGGTCGCCGATCAGGGCGGCGAGCGCGGCGAGCGGCCCGTTCAGCCCGACCTGGACGAGGATCCAGCCGGTCGCCATGAGGGCGGTGGTGTCGGCGACGGCCAGCACCAGCAGGCCGGCGACGCCGACGACGGTGCCGGCCACGAAGATCGGCCGTCGTGAGCCGAGCCGGTCGGAGAGGGCGCCCCACAGCGGGTTGGCCACCATCGACGCCGCGGCGCCCCAGGCGGTGACCAGGGCGAGCAGCGCTTCCTTGCCGTCGTCGCCGGCCAGCCGGGCCGCCTGCTCGGGGAGCAGGATCTGGATCGGCCCGAACCAGCCGGCGGCGACGCCGATCATGGCGAGCGCGTACGCCGTCATCCAGCCACGGCGTACGCGCCCTTCAGTGAGCACGGTCACGCACGAGCTCTTTCCCACATCACCGTGTACGCCTCAGCGCCGCTGAGCAGTTGCTTCCTGAGCGCCGGCCCGTCGGCGCCGGCCTGATTGATCAGGTCGGTGACCCAGTCGGCGTAGAGGCCGTACTGGGCGACGCCGTCGGTGTTGAGGTCGAAGGTGCGGGTGCCGTAGACCTGCTTGGCGACCGTGGTGCCGTTGGTGGCGGTGAACGGATAGGTGAGCGGGCTGGATCCGGCGTTCAGCCGGGGAGCGGCTTGCGGGCCCAGACCGTTCACGTCGGTGCCGACCCCGTACCCGGTGATCTTCGAGCCGTTGGGGAGCGCCCGGTGGGTGCGCCACTCGTCCAGGAACGTCGGCGTGTGCTGCCCGTCGTCGTGAGCCGCGAACGCGTAGCTGGCGAGGAAGCCGCCGAGCCCGAGCGTCCGGTTGATCAGGGCCGGGTCGGCCCAGGTGTGCACCGAGGCGACTCCGGGATATCCGGCCTGCTCAGCGAGGTCGAGGACCGCTGTCGCGGTCTTCACTCCCATGTGGTCGATGTGGATGATCATGCCGCGCTCGATCATCTTCTTGACGAGGTACGACCCCAGCTCGGTCAGTCCCCGCGTGTTGCAGATCTTCCCGCTCGGGTAGACCGGCAGGATCGCGCCGGCCGGCAGCCCGACCCCCAGTTGGAGCAGTTTGGCGAAGTCGTCGCTGACCAGGGGCTGCTCGTTGTCGGACGGGCCGGTGCAACTGGTCGCCTCCCACCAGTGGCCGGTGGAGATCAGGTTGCCGAGGTTGATCGCGGCGCCGGTGACACCGGAGTCGAAGCGGGTGCCGCCGAACGCGTTGTCGAACTTGTGCACCGGGTAGAGGCCGCTGACACCCATGCTCTCCAGCTCGTTGAGCCCGGCGTCGATGTCGGCGGTGGTGCACTGCGGGGCGCCCTTGATCTCGCGGCAGCCGAAGAGTTCGGAGTTCTCCACACCGATGGTGACGGCGAGTTTGCCCTGCGCGGCGATGCCGCGTACCTCCGCGGGGGTCTTCGCCAGGCGGAACCAGCCCTTGCCGGGACCACCGCTGCGGGCGTCCACATAGTCCTGCATCTTCTTCAGGTAGGTGGACTGTGCCCGGAGCTGGTCCATCTCGTTGCAGGAGGTGTGCTCCGGCGTGAGGTCGCAGATCACCCGGTTGGCGACGAGCAGCACGTTGAGCACCCGCTGCCCGGACTTCCAGGCACGCTCCACGCCGCGGAAGTACGACGCCTCGTGCAGCAGCGTGTCGTACTGCGGCCAGTCGCCGAAGGTGGGCCAGCCGTCCTCGGCCGAGTTGATCGGGTCGGTGCCGGCGATGATCGCCTCCAGCAGAGCTCCCCAGCCGAGGGTGCCGTGCGAGGCGCAGCCCTTCAGCGCCACCGGGGCGCCGCCGGAGGCGTACGCGTCCCCGCAGTGCAGTGCCCCGCCGAACGCCTCGGCGGCGGTGATGTGCGCGTGCGCGTCGATCCAGCCGACCAGTTTGCCGTTCGCGTCGACGCCGGGGGCCGGGGTGCCGCTGACGCCGGTGGCGATGTCCGGGATCGCGGCGCAGCCGGTCGCCGGGGCGAGCGCGAAGGTGGCGCCGCCGGTGCCGAGTCCGCCGAGGTAGGAGCCCATCTGCTGACCGGTCGAGGTGTTCACGAACTTGTGGCGGCTGCCGTCGGTGGTGACGGTCCAGTCGGCCCGGGCGCCGTAGTCACCACCGGCCCAGACCCAGTTCATCACCGTCTGGTACGGCGGCGCGCCGTCACCGTCACGCAGCATGTACCGCCCGAGCTGGGTGGCCTCGACGCGGAACGGCTCGGCACTCGCCGCCGAGCTCTTGAAGCCGTACCCGACCGAGTCCTTCCAGACATAGCCGAGTGAGGTCGATCCGTGGAAAGCCTGGAGGGTGACGCAAGCGCCCTCCAGGTCGTAGGCGGGCGTCCAGCTCGCGGCTCCGTGGGCGGGCGCGGGCAGCCCACCGACGAGGCCGAGCACCAAGACGCCCGCAACCAGCGAACGTGTCACGGGGCACCCCCTTGGTCGATCACTTGATCCAACAAGGCGGAGTGTAAGAACCATCACACCCCCGTGAACAGAGGAAGACATGAATATTTTTCTCGGGCGCTACCTGAGGTGTGTGCGGCTAGACAGCTTCGCCTGCGCCCACTCCCCCCACGTCGGGGCTAGCGTGAGAGCGTGGCGCTCTCTCTGGCGGTTTCCCCGTGCCCCAACGACACCTTCGTGTTTCACGCGCTCGTGCACGGGCTCGTCCCCGGCGCCCCGCCGGTCGACCTGACCTTCGCCGACGTCGACGTCACCAACACCGCCGCCCTCGACGGCACGTTCGACCTGGTCAAGGTGAGCTATGCGGCACTGCCCTGGCTGCTCGGCGACTACGAGCTGCTGCCCTGCGGGGGCGCGCTCGGCCGGGGCTGCGGCCCGCTGGTGCTGACGAACGGGCGCACCGACCTGACCGGCGCCACCGTCGCCGTGCCCGGCGACCGCACCACGGCCTACCTTCTCTTCCGCCTCTGGGCCGCCGACCAGCAGCCGGCCCGCATCGAGGTCGTCCCGTTCCACCAGATCATGCCGGGCGTCGCCGAGGGCCGGTTCGACGCCGGCCTGGTGATCCACGAAGCCCGCTTCACCTATCAGAGGTTTGGCCTGACCGCCCTGGCCGACCTCGGCGAGTGGTGGGAGCGCGACACCGGCCTGCCCATCCCGCTCGGCGCCATCCTGGCCAAGCGGGGCGCCGTCGACCCGGCCGAGGCGACCGGGTGGATCCGCGAGTCGCTGCGCCACGGCTGGCGTGATCGGGCCGCGAGCCAGGACTTCATCCTCGCCAACGCGCAGGAGATGGAACCGGCCGTGGTGAAACAGCACATCGAGCTCTATGTCAACGAATTCACCCTTGACCTGGGAAAAGACGGCCTCGCCGCCGCCGATGCCCTGCTCGGGCGTGCGGCGGCGGCGGGTCTGACGCCTGCTGTTCCGTCGTTCCTGTGAAAACCGGACCGCGATCTTGAAAGCTGGATCGCGACTGAGAGTCAGATCTCGAATTCGCGGGCCACCGCGTGCACCAGCTGCGCGATCTTCAGTGAGGTCTTCTTGTCGGGGTACCGGCCACTCTGGAGGGACGGCTGCACCGAACTCTCCAGCACCTTGATCATGTCCTCGATCATGCTGGCCAGCTCGTCCGCTGGGCGGCGGCGGAGCTCGGCCAGGGATGGCGGGGCGTCCAGCAACTTCACACCCATCGCCTGCGCACCCTTACGACTGTCGACGACGCCGAACTCGATCCGCTGGCTCGTCTTCAGTTCGGTGACCCCCGCCGGCAGCGCACTCTTGGGAAGGAAAACGTCTCCGCCCTCGTCACTGGTGACGAAACCGAACCCCTTCGCTGCGTCGTACCACTTCACTCGACCCGTGGGCACCGCTGACCTCAACTTCACTCAATGGACACAACCGCTCACGGCAAGGCTATCCAGCCGACGGCCCGGACCCAACTGCAATCTCACTGAGTAATGCCGGAATCACGGTCAGATCCGGCAACGCGTACGATGGCTCGCCGTCGGCGGCCACGCCGGTCCCGGCAGCGAGCGCCCGGGACGCCTCCCGGCTGCCCGCCCACGAGTCGATCAGATCATCTCCAGGGCGCGCCCGACCGCACCGGTCATGATCGGCCGCGCGGGGCAGCGCCTGCCCGCGGCTATCGACGACGCCGCGGGCGAGGGCCGCAAGAACACGGCAGCGGCGGCGCCGTCACGGGTGACGGCTGGCGGCGCGGTAACTCAGGCTCTCCACCGGAAGAGGGAACGTCTGGTCGTCACCGAACGGGGACGGAGCCGCGGCACGGTCGGAGAGGAGCTCCGAGACCTCCATGTGCCCCTTCATGTCCACGCCGCGCAGCCCCGGCTGCTCGTTCGCCGGCGTCGAGGTCCCAGCCGTCTTGGCCTTCGCCACTTTCGGTCCTCCTCAGATCGAGGTCCGGCCACGCCCGGACCCACCACCATCGTCCCATGAACGTTAGCGTTGAAGACGATGGCCACCACATTCGCTGATCAACTCCGGTCGCTGCCCGACGAGGCGCTGGGCGCGCTCATACAGCTGCGTCCCGACCTCGTCGTCCCGGTTCCCGCTGACATCTCGGCCCTCGCCGTTCGCGCGCAGTCCCGGAACTCGGTCGCCCGCTGCCTGGACGGCCTCGACGAGTTCACCCTCGCCATCCTCGACGCGGCCCGCCTCAGCCGGGCCGCCGACACGGCTCTGACCTCGGTCGACGCCATCCTGGAACTGGCCGCCGGCGTGCCGGAGGACGACGTCCGGCTCGCGGTCGACCGGCTCCGGGTGCGGTTCCTGCTGCACGGCCCACCCGAGGGACTCCAGGTCGTCGGCGCCGTCGACGAGGTCACCTCCCCCTACCCGGCAGGGCTCGGCCGGCCCGCCGACTTCCTCGACCCCCGCGCCGCGGTGCTCTGCGCCGACCGGGCCCGGCTGCGCCGCACCGTCCTGGCCGCCCCACCGGGCGCCCGCGCGGTCCTCGACCGGCTCGCCGCCGGTCCCCCGATCGGGGCGCTCACCCGCGAATCCGTCGCCGAACCCGTGCGCTGGCTGGTCGAACAGCACGTGCTGGTGCCCGTCTCGGAAACCGGCCGGACCCCCCATCCCGACGGTGACCTGGTCGAACTACCTCGTGAAGTGGGCATGCTGCTGCGCCGGGACACCGGCCCGCTCGGGATGCTGCGCCCCCTCCCGCCGATCCCGGACGGCCCGGCCCGCGACCCGAAAGCCGCCGACTCGGCCGGGGCCGGCCAGACCATGGAGGCGGTCCGGGCCACCGAGGCGCTCCTGGAGTCCCTCGCCGCCGAGCCGGCCGCTGTCCTGCGCACCGGAGGCCTCGGCGTCCGCGATCTGAAACGCCTGGCCAAGGCCGCCGGCATCGAGGAGGCCGGCGCGGCACTGCTCGTCGAGACGGCGTACGCGGCCGGCCTGCTCGGCGAGTCGGAGAGCGGCCAGTCCCCGTCCCAGGACGTCTTCCTGCCCACCGTGGCGTACGACCTGTGGCGCGCCACCGGCATCGCCCACCGCTGGGCCACCCTCGCCCGCGCCTGGCTCGCCATGACCCGGCAGCCCGGCCTGGTCGGCCGCCGCGACGAGCGGGACCGCCCGATCAACGCCCTCGCCCCGGACGCCGAACGGGCCGGAGCCCCGCTGGCCCGCCGGGAGGTCCTGACCGCCCTCGCCGACCTCACCGCCGGTTCGGCGCCGCCGGTCGACGACCTGCTGACCCTGCTGGCCTGGCAGGCGCCACGGCGGGCCCGCGGCCGGGAGAACGTGCACCGGGACGCGCTCACCGGGGCGGCCCTGCTCGGGGTGACCGGGCTGGGGGCGCTCACGTCGTACGCCCGCCTGCTGGCGACCGCTCCCGAAGCGGACGGCAGCGACCCGCTGGGGGTGCACCCGGAGGATGCGCACGCCGACGCGGTCCGGGCGCTGGACCGGCTGCTGCCCGCGCCGGTCGACCACATCCTGGTGCAGGCCGACCTGAGCGTGGTCGTCCCCGGCCCGCCCGAACCCGAGCTGGCCGGCGAACTGGATGTGCTGGCCGAGCCGGAGTCAGCCGGCGGGGCGAGCGTCTTCCGGGTCACCCCGGCCAGCATCCGGCGGGCGCTCGACGTCGGCTATCAGGCCGCTGACCTGCACGAACTATTCCGGCGGCGGTCGCGGACAGCGGTGCCGCAGACCCTGACCTACCTGATCGACGACGCCGCCCGGCGGCACGGCGGGTTGCGCAGCGGGTCGGCCGGCTCCTACCTGCGCAGCGACGACGAGGCGCTGCTCGCCGAGGTGGTCGCGGACAAGCGGCTCAGCACGCTGGACATGCGCAGAATCGCGCCGACCGTGCTGGTGAGCCCGCGCCCGGTGGCCCGCCTGCTGGGCGCGCTGCGTGAGGCCGGCTATGCGCCGGTCGCCGAGGACGCCGGCGGCACCACGGTCCTGACCAGGCCGAAAGCGCGGCGAGCGCCGACCCGGACCCCGCGGATCGCCGAGCCCTCCGGCCCGGTGCTGACCGGCCCGCGGCTGGCCGGCGTGGTCGAACAACTGCGGCGCGGTGACCTCGCGACCCGCGCCGCCCGGCGTGCGCCCGTCACCGTGCGTGCCGCGCAGGGCCAGGCGGTCCCCGGCCTCACCGCGGTGCAGCAGCACACCCAGGCCATGGCGGTGCTCCAGCAGGCCGTCCGCGACAAGGTCCGCGTCTGGGTGGGTTATGTCGACTCACACGGCGCGACGCTGTCGCGGCTGGTCCGGCCGGTCTCGCTGAGCGCCGGTTACCTGCGGGCCGAGGACGAGCGTGGCGAGAGCCTGCACACCTTCGCCCTGCACCGCATCACCGCCGCCGTGACGGAGGACTAGCCCCACGAACATTGACTTGTGACTAGCTGCTTGGTGACAGTAGTCTCCAAGCAGCTAGTCACCAGCTCGTTCATGGGGAGGGCAGCACCATCACACCAACTGCCAACCAGTTCGACGTGGCGTCGAAACGCATCGTCAACACCAGTCCGGCCCGGTTCGGCAAGGTGTTCGGTATCGCCGTACCGAAGCAGGTCCGTCCCGGCGCCACCGAACTCAACCTCGCCGAGATCCACGCGGACCGACGCAACGCCGACCTGGTCCTGACCGGCGGCGACCGGGTCGTTCATCTGGAATTCCAGCACCGTGCCGATCCAGCGATGGCGGACCGGATGTTGATCTATCGCAGCCTGCTGCGGGTCGAGCCTGCCTGCGCCGGCAAAGAGATTCAGCAACACGTCATCGTTCTCGGCAAAGGCACGAGCCCGAGCCAGATCGACGAATCACCTGACCTGGTTTTCACCTTCGAGACGCACTACGCCCGGGACGTCGATCCAGCCGAAGCACTCGCGGACCCGCTAACGGCACCGTGGGCCATACTCGCTGCGGCACGGAGCGACGCTGAGCGGATCGCCCGACTTGAGGAGATCCTGCGAGCCGTGACATCCGCCGAATCAGAGTCCCTCGTCCGAGATCTGACCATGACCACACTGACTTTTGCCGCCATCACGATGAAGCGCGAAGATATTGAGAGAGTCCTGAGGGAGGCCGGCATGCCCGCTGACATGATTCGTGACACCGAGTTCGCGCAGGAACTCATCGACGAAGGCCGCGTTGAGGGCCTCGCCGAAGGCCGTGCTGAGGGACGACTTTTCAGCACCCGGAGCAATGTCGTCAGGCTTCTACGGCACCGAGGCGTCGATGAGGGGCGAACTGACGCGATCGCCGCGGCACTCATCGAGCAGGACATCGACACCGCGGCTGAGCGGGCCGCTTTCGACGATCTGACCGAGCTCACGAGCCTCGGCGAGTAACGGACTGATGGCAGGCGGTGGGTGGTGCACCCCCGATCACCGGCACCACCCACGCCCTCACCGCCTACATACACGCTGGATAGCCACAAGAAGTTGCATGCGACTTCGTTAACGCGTTCCCGACGCGCTGCGCCTGTGTCGTGTGTCACACCCCGACGACGCGAAGAGTCACCCGTAAAGACCGACGCGAAAACGGCCGCGAAAGGTTGTACGCGAAATCCGTGGCACACTTGAGGGTCGTCTTTTGGCTCTTCGGAAGGTGTACGGGTGAGCAGCGGACCACTGATCGTGCAGTCGGACAAAACCCTGCTCCTGGAGGTGGATCATCCGGACGCTCAGGCCTGCCGGATGGCGATCGCGCCGTTCGCGGAGCTGGAGCGGTCGCCGGAGCACGTGCACACCTATCGGCTGACCCCACTGGGCCTGTGGAACTCCCGGGCCGCCGGCCACGACGCGGAAAGCGTCGTCGACTCGCTGATCAAGTTCTCCCGCTATCCGGTTCCGCACGCGCTGCTGGTCGACGTCGCCGAGACGATGGACCGATACGGCCGTTTGCAGCTGCTCAACGACCCGGTGCACGGCCTGGTCCTGCGCGGCCTCGACAAGATCGTGCTGATCGAGGTGGCCAAGTCGAAAAAGCTGGCCGGCATGCTCGGCGCCCGGATCGACGACGAGACGATCGCGGTGCACGGCTCGGAGCGCGGCCGCCTCAAGCAGGCGCTGCTCAAGCTGGGCTGGCCGGCCGAGGACCTGGCGGGTTATGTCGACGGCGAGGCCCACGAGATCGAGCTGGCGCAGGACGGGTGGACGCTCCGGTCGTACCAGCAAGAGGCCGTCGACGGTT
Organism: Actinoplanes sandaracinus; assembly: GCF_030009775.1. Classification (GTDB taxonomy): domain Bacteria; phylum Actinomycetota; class Actinomycetes; order Mycobacteriales; family Micromonosporaceae; genus Actinoplanes; species Actinoplanes sandaracinus. The sequence continues at coordinate 91,288 of NZ_JASCTH010000011.1, forward strand.
TCTGGGCCGGCGGTTCCGGTGTCGTCGTGCTGCCCTGTGGCGCCGGTAAGACGCTGGTCGGCGCGGCGGCGATGGCCACGGCCAAGGCGACCACGCTGATCCTGGTGACGAACACGGTCGCCGGCCGGCAGTGGAAACGGGAACTGATCGCGCGCACGTCGCTCACCGAGGAGGAGATCGGCGAGTACAGCGGCGAGCGCAAGGAGATCCGCCCGGTCACCATCGCGACATACCAGGTGCTCACCGCCCGTCGCGGTGGCGCTTTCACCCATCTCGACCTGTTCGGCGCCCGCGACTGGGGCCTGGTCATCTATGACGAGGTGCACCTGTTGCCGGCCCCGATCTTCCGGTTCACCGCCGACCTGCAGGCCCGCCGCCGGCTCGGCCTCACCGCGACGCTGGTCCGCGAGGACGGCCGGGAGGGCGACGTCTTCTCGCTGATCGGCCCGAAACGCTACGACGCCCCGTGGAAGGACATCGAGTCGCAGGGCTGGATCGCCCCGGCCGAGTGCGTCGAGGTGCGGGTCACTCTGACCGAGACGGAGCGCATGTCGTATGCGGTGACCGAAGCCGAGGAGCGTTACCGGGTGGCGGCCTCCGCCCGTACCAAACTGCCGGTGGTGAAGGCCTTGGTCGACAAGCACCCGACGGAGCAGGTGCTGGTGATCGGCGGCTTCCTGGACCAGTTGCACGAGTTGGGCGAGTTCCTGGACGCCCCGATCGTGCAGGGTTCGACGACGAACAAGGAGCGGGAGCGGCTGTTCGACGCCTTCCGTGACGGTTCGCTGCGCACGCTGGTGTTGTCGAAGGTCGGCAACTTCTCCATCGACCTGCCCGAGGCGGCGGTGGCGATCCAGGTGTCCGGCACGTTCGGCTCGCGGCAGGAGGAGGCGCAGCGCCTGGGCCGGGTGCTGCGGCCGAAGGGCGACGGCCGGCAGGCGCACTTCTACACGGTCGTCTCCCGCGACACGATCGACACCGAGTACGCGGCTCACCGTCAGCGTTTCCTCGCCGAGCAGGGCTACGCCTACAAGATCATCGACGCGGACGACGTCCTCGGCCCGCAGCTCCCCAAGATCGACTGAGTGACATACTCCCGTGCGTGAATGTGACGGGGTCGCACCAGTTCGGTTATCGGGAGATCCGGCGGGTCAGCATGGAGGCGCTCGGCAAGAAGCGTTACGGCATGTGGATCCTTGGAGCCCTGCTCCTGCTCTGCACCGCGCTGAAGCCTGAAGGGGCCGGTCTGCTGCCCTGGTTCGCCGTTTTCATGCTGGCGTTCCCCGATCTCATCGCGTACGTCACCTGGCATCCCCAGCGGCAGATCAACGCCCACCCTGTCCACTACGAACTCGACGACGCCGAGATCCGGATCCGGACGATCAGCAGCGAGGTCAAGCTGGCCTGGGCGGGGTTGACCTGGATCCGGCCGTACAAGCGCATGTGGCTGATCCGGCACGGCGCCGCCCAGACGGTGATCCCCCGGGCCGCTTTCAGCCCGGAGGACCTGGTCACCCTGGACGCCTTCTTCGCCGCCCGCGGCATCCAGGCCGCCGCCTAGCGTCCGCCGACCCGGTTACGGCGACGGCAGCCGGCCGGGTCGGAGGCGGGTGGGCAGGCCCGCCAGCATCAGGCCGAGGAGGGCACCGACGGTGTTGTGGACCACGTCGACGGCGTCGCCGCCTCGGCCGATGAAGGCCTGCCACAACTCGATCGTGAAGGTCAGGGCGGCAAGCAGGCCGAGGATCGCGGCGGGCCGCCGCCAGAGCAACCCGGCCAGCAGGCCGAGCGGCAGGAACAGGCCGATGTTGGCGATCTTCTCGCGGCTTCCGGCGAATTCCCCGACGAGGTACGCCGGATCGCCGAAGCCGTCCAGATAGGACGGAATCAGCACCGGTGACGGCCGCCAGGAGACGGTGATGGCCGTCGCCGACAGGACCGCGCCGAGCGTGAAAACGAAGAGCGCGCCGAGCCGGGGCCGGTCGGGGCGCGCCCGGCGGCCCAGCGGCCAGGCCAGGCCCGCGCTGATCGCCAGAATCGTCATCAGCGCCGGCTGGCTGATGACGGCCAGCACCATGTCGAGAGTGAGCATGCCGCCTAACAGAGTTTCTTGCGGGCGGCGGAGACGGTCAGCACGAGTGGCTTCCCTCCGTCGAGAATGACTGCGGGCGCAGAGTACGCCCCGCGATCAAGGGTTCGGCCTACCCGACGGTTCCCCATTGGATGGACAGGCGGGTCGCGGCGCGCTCGGCGCGGATCTCCATCAGGTCGCCGAGGATCACGGCGCGGTCCACGACCACCGGCCGGTCGTCCATCGCGAAGGTGGTGCGTTCGCTGATGAAGACCGCCTCGCCGGCCGGCCGTCGCAGGTGGCCGGCGATCGGGTCGGTGAGCAGCCCCGGAACGATCCGCTCCGAGGCGCGCACGATCGTGACCCCGGCCTCGGCCAGAGCCGTGTAGAGCGAGATCCTCCGGAAGTCCTCGCCGAGCACGCGGGAGCCGTACGGCTCCGGGACCCACGAGGTCTGATGGATCACCGGACGGCCGCCGAGCAGCCGCAACCGCTCCAGCCGCAGCGACGGCTCTCCGGTGCCCGGGTCGGCGTCCACCGTCGCGGCGATCACCTGGGTGGTCACGTCGTGGCCCTGTTCGCGCAGGTCCTCGACGAAGCTGCGCAGCGTGTCGACCCGGTAGGCGGCCTGCACCGGCGCGATGTAGGTGCCCCGCCCGGGCTGCTGAACGATCAGCCCGTCGTCCCGCAGTTCCTGGAGGGCCTGGCGCAGCGTCATCAGCGTGACCCCGTACTGAGCGCTGAGGTCGCGCTGCGCCGGCAGCGTGTCACCGGGCCGGTAGACCCCGTCCCGGATCTTCTCGGCCAGATCGGCGGCGATACGCCGGTACGCGGGAACCCTGCCACTCACGGCACACAGTCTGTCCCATCAGCGAACAGAGGCGTCGAGTGCCGTCCGGAACCCGGCCAGGACAGCGCCGAGTTCTTCCGGTGTGCCGCCGTCGAGGATCCGCCGCATCAGGGCGGCCCCGATCACCACCCCGTCCGCGGATTCCGCGGCGGTGACGGCGTCCTCATGGGTGGCGATGCCGAAGGCGAGCAGGACCGGCCGGTCGGTGAGCCGCCGCAGGTCGCCGGCGAGGCGGCCGCCCGACGCGGCGAACCGTGCGCCGGTCGTGCCCATCACCGAGACCGCGTAGACGAAGCCCCGTGACGCCCGGGCGATCTCGGCGAGCCGGTCCGGCGGTGTGGTCGGCGCGGCCAGCAGGGTCAGCTCGACGCCGGCCGCCTCAGCCGAGGCTGCCAGTGGAAGCGCCTCATCGACCGGCACGTCCGGCACGATCAGCCCACGGATCCCGGCGGCGGCCAGATCGCCGCAGAACGACGGGCTGTGGGCGACCAGGTTGTAGTAGGTCATCGCGATCAGTGGGACGTCGATCTCGGCCCTGGCCACCTCGTCGAGCAGGCCGCGGACGGTCACGCCGCGCCGCAGTGCCCGGTCCGAGGCCTCCTGGATGGTGGGCCCGTCCAGGATCGGATCGGAGAACGGCAGGCCGATCTCGATGGCGTCGGCGCCGTTGCGGGCGTACTCCTGCAGGTAGCTGATCCAGTCCGGCCGGATGCCGCCGGTCAGGTAGGGCACCAGCAACGACCGGCCACCGGTCCGGCCGTAACGCAGACGGTCCTCGACGATCGAGCTCATGACGCCGCCATCAGGGTCGCGACGTCCTTGTCGCCCCGCCCGGAGAGCGTCACCAGCACCGTCGACCAGGGTGGGAGCTCACCCGACTCGGCGGCGCGGATCACCCAGGCGATGGCGTGCGCCGACTCCAGCGCCGGCAGGATCCCTTCGGTACGCGCCAGCCGCCGCACAGCCGGGATGACCTCGGCGTCGCCGACCGTGACGTACCGGGCCCGGCCGGTGTCGTTGAGGTGTGCGTGTTCCGGCCCGACGCCGGGATAATCCAGTCCGGGCGCGATCGAGTGGGCCTCGGCGACCTGCCCGTTCTCGTCCTGAACCAGGTAGGACCGGAATCCGTGCAGCACTCCGACCTGCCCGAACGCGATCGCCGCGCCGCCCTCGGCCTCGACACCGATGAGCTGCGCCCCGGTGTCGGCGAATCCGGCGAACGTGCCGGCCGCGTTCGAGCCGCCGCCGACGCAGGCGACCACGTAATCGGGGATGCCGGTGGTCAGTTCGGCCGCGCACTGCCGGCGGGCCTCGTCGCCGATGACCCGCTGGAACTCCCGGACCATCCACGGGTACGGGTGCGGCCCCATCACCGAGCCGAGGCAGTAGTGGGCCTCGTCGACGCAGGTCACCCACTGCCGCATGGCCTCGCTGGTGGCGTCCTTGAGGGTGCGGGTGCCGCCGGTCACCGGGATCACCTCGGCACCGAGCATCCTCATCCGGTAGACGTTGAGCGCCTGCCGCTCCATGTCGACCTCGCCCATGAAGACCGTCGCCGACAGGCCGAGCAAGGCCGCGGCGGTGGCGGTGGCGACGCCGTGCGATCCGGCGCCGGTCTCGGCGAGCAGCCGGGTCTTGCCCATCCGCCGGGCGAGCAGGGCCTGCCCCAGCACATTGTTGATCTTGTGGGAGCCGGTGTGCGCCAGGTCTTCGCGCTTGAGCAGCACGTTGACGCCGAGTTCGGCGGAGAGCCGCCAGGCCGGGGTGAGCGCGGTGGGCCGCCCGGCGTGCACGGCCAGCAGCCGGTCGAGATCGCGGCGGAACCGCGGGTCGGCCCAGGCGTCCCGGAACGCCTCCTCCACCGCGGCGCAGGCCGGGATCAGTGACTCGGGCACGTAGCGGCCGCCGTGGTCGCCGAATCTGCCGGGCGAGCCGGGGTCGCTCATGACACTGGCGGCCGGCGCCGGGAGCGCGATCTCGGTCATGACACCTCCACTGTTCTAGAACTGAGTTCTAGAACAGTTATACACAGTGTGATGCCGAAAGGGAACCGGCCTCGGCTCCGACGTCAAAGAGGGACCGCGGGGCCGCGGTCGAGGATGCCGGCGAGCAGGTCACCATGCCGCTCCACCCGCTCCAGCGTCTCGCTCGCACCGCACTGCCACGACGGCATCTCGCCGGTGGCCATGGCGATGACCTCGTCCCAGGTCAGCGGCGTGGAAGCGGTCGGCGACGAACCGGCCCGCAACGAGTACGGCGTGACCGTCGTCTTGGCCGCGTTGTTCTGGCTCCAGTCGATGAAGATCTTCCCGGGCCGCAGTTGCCGGGCCATCCTCGCGGTGATCGAGCCGGGCACCATCTTCGCCAGTTCCTCGGCGACCTTCTTCGCATAGGACGAGACGACCTCCGACGACTGCGCCCCCGAGATCGGGCAGCACAGCTGCATGCCCTTCTTGCCCGACGTCTTGGGATAGGCGGAGATGCCGTCGGCGGCCAGCCGGTCGCGCATCAGGACCGCCACCGCGCAGCACTCCTTCAACGCCGCGGGCGCTCCCGGGTCAAGGTCGACGACCAGCAGGTCCGGGTGGGCGCCGATCCGCCACTGCGGCGTGTGCAGCTCGATCGCCGCGAGGTTCGCCAGCCAGACGAGAGTGGCCAGCTCGTCGACGACCACGAAGTCGATGGTCTCCCGGCTCTTCGTGGACCCCGGCACCGGCAGCGTCTCCAGGCGCACCCACGACGGCGTACCCCCGGGCTTGTTCTTCTCGAAGAAGTGCGCCTCGCCGACCCCGTTGGGATAGCGGATCCGGGTGACCGCCCTGTCTCGCAGGTGCGGCAGCAGCACCGGCGCGACACGCGTGTAGTAGTCGATCACCTCGCCCTTGGTGAACCCGGCCGAGGGGTACATGACCTTGTCCAGGTTCGAGAGTTCGAGGTCACGGCCCTCGATGGACACCGGGAAACGGTCACGAGGCATCGTCGGCACACTCCGAAGCCGGCTTGTCGTCACGCAGCCGGAGGAACCGGGGGAAACGCAGGCGGCGGTCGGGCGTCTGGTTGCCGTACCGGATCTCGGCCACGAGTTCAGGTCGTACCCAGTGGGCTCCGCGGGAATCCTCGCGTGGCACCGCGCCGGGAGCGAACGGCGAGTCGGCGGAAGCGAGCGGCGCCAGCCGCGAGAGCAGGTCGCGCTCGGCGGCGGCGCCGATGCCGCCGCCGACCCGGCCTCGGAAGGCCAGGCCGTCCGGAGTCGGCACGCCGATCAGGAGGCCGCCGAGTTTGCGGGCGCCGGGCCGCCAGCCGCCGATGACGTAGTCGCCGGTGCGGTCGAACTTGACCTTGATCCAGTCGGCCGAGCGGAGCCCGGGCAGGTAGACCGAGTCGGAGCGTTTGGCCATGACGCCTTCGAGGTGGTTCTCCCGGGCCGCGGCCTCGGTGGCCGCCCCGTCACCGAACGACGGCGGCACCATCCAGCGCGACCCGGCCAGATCGAGTTCCTCCAGGCGCTCGCGACGCGCGAGGTACGGCAGCCCGGTGTAGTCCATGCCGTCGAGAAAGAGCAGGTCGAAGATCAGGTAGGTGACCGGCAGGGTGACCGCCAGTTTCGCGGCCCGCTGCTTGTCGCGGACGTGCATCCGCTCGGCGAGCGCGGTGAACGACGGCCGCCCGGCCGCGTCGAAGACCACCATCTCGCCGTCGAGCAGCGTCCCTTCGGGCAGGTGCAGGTCGGCGATCTCCGGGTAGGCGGCGGTGACCACCGCACCGGAGCGCGCGTAGAGGGCGGGCGGGCCGCCGTCGAAGAGAGCCAGTACTCGGACGCCGTCCCACTTGAACTCGTAGCTCCAGTCCGGGCCCACCGGCAGCCGGCCCGCGGTCGCGAGCATCGGAGTCAGCGGTGATCCGGACACCCGATCACCATAGGCAAAAGCATTCACCTTACGCAGGCGTCCCAGTGATGCCATTCTGAGAACATGCGAGCGATCTGGAAGGGCGCTGTCTCATTCGGTCTGGTGTCGATCGCCGTCAAGCTCTATTCGGCGACCGAGGAGAAGGACATCCGCTTCCACCAGGTGCATCGCACCGACGGTGGCCGGATCAAGTACCAGCGCACATGCTCGGTCGACGGCGAGGTGGTCAGCTTCGACGACATCGCCAAGGGCTATGACGTCGGCGGCGGAGAAATGGTGATCTTGACCGATGAGGATTTCGCCGAACTGCCCCTGAGCACATCCCGAGCCATTGATGTGCTGGAATTCGTCCCATCCGAGCAGATCGACCCCATTCTCTTCGCCAAGGCCTACTATCTGGAGCCCGAGGGTCAGGCCGCGAAGCCCTACGTGCTGCTGCGCGACGCCCTGCGCGACGCCGACCGGGTGGCCATCGTCAAGATCGCGATTCGGCAGCGCGAACAGCTCGCCACCCTCCGGGTCCGCGACGACGTGCTGGTCCTCAACACCATGATGTGGCCCGACGAGGTGCGCACGCCCGAGTTCGGCTTCCTCGACGACGACATCGAGACCCGGCCCGCCGAACTCGCGATGGCCAGCTCCCTGATCGACTCGATGGCTGGCAGCTTCAAGCCCGAGGAGTTCACCGACAACTACCGGGCCGCGCTGCAGGAGGTCATCGACGCCAAGGTCGAGGGACGCGAGGTGGTCCAGCCGGAAGAGGCCGAAGAGGCTCCGGCGGCGGCCATCGACTTGATGGCGGCGCTCAAGGCCTCCGTCGAACGCGCGAAGAAGGCGCGAGGCGAAAACCCTTCCGAGGGTACGGACACCGCGCCCCCACCAGCGAAAAAGGCATCCACGGCTCCCCGCGCGAGCGCGAAGAGGACGAGTCCCGCCGCCCCGGCCAAGAAGGCGGCATCCGCTTCCAAGAAGACGACCGCCGCTTCGAAGGCGGCATCCGCGAGGAAGACCACGCCCGCCGCGAAGGCCGCCAAGAAGTCGGCATGATTAGGCTTCTCCCATGGGTGACGCATGCGAGGTGTCCCGATGGCGCTGACATGGGACGAGTCCTACCTGGGTCGGGTTCGGGCCAGCGTCGGCGACACCGACACGATCTTCTTCGTCGGCGCCCGCACGGTGGTCCTCGACGAGCAGGGCCGGCTGCTGCTCATCCAGCGGTCCGACAATCACCGCTGGGCGATCCCGGCCGGCGCCATGGAGCTCGGCGAGAGCATGGTGGACTGCGCCGTCCGTGAGTTGTGGGAGGAGACCGGCCTGAGGGCCACCTCCCTGACGCCCTACGCGTTCTACACCGCCTACACCTACACGAACGAGTACCGGCACACGTACCAGCAGGTGCTGATGTCCTTCGTGGTGCACTCGTGGGAAGGCGAGCTGCTCCGGCAGACCGACGAGAGCGTGGACGCCGGCTTCTTCCCGCTGGACGCGCTGCCCGGCGACCAGAAGTCGTTCATCGTCGACGAGGCGCTGGCCGACCTCGCCACGTTTCGCGAAACCGGCGTCCTCGTCATGAAGTAAGGGTGTCCTAAATCGCGGTGCGGTCCCCCCGCCCGCTGGGGCAGGATGGCCCTTCGTGACCACGAAGCGCAGGCTTGGCCTGGATCTGTCCCCGTTACGCACCTCCCGGGACTTCCGGCTCGTCTTCATCGGCGGCGTGGTGACCGCGTTCGGGTCGTTCATCAGTTACGTCACCATCCCGTACCAGGTGGCGAAGCTGACCAACGACCCACTGATGGTGGGCCTGATCGGCGTCTGCGAACTGCTCCCGCTGCTGATCATGTCGTTCGTCGGTGGCGCGCTCGCCGACTACATCGACCGGCGGCTGCTGGTCCGCGGCAGTGAGCTCGCGCTCGCCCTGATCTGCGGCATCCTGCTGATCAACTCGCTCTCCAAGGAGCCGCATCTGTGGCTGCTCTATGTGGCCGCGTTCCTGACCGCCGGCGTGGCCGGGCTGCAACGCCCCGCCCTGGAGGCGATGATCCCGCGGCTGGTGAAACCGGAGCAGTTGCCGGCCACCATGGCCGTCCAGTCGCTCGGCATGCAGTTCGCCCAGCTCTTCGGCATGCCGCTGGCCGGGATCCTGCTGGCCAGCTTCGACCTGGCCTGGGTGTACGCGTTCGACCTGCTCACCTTCGTCGTCTCGCTGATTTGCCTGACCCTGGTCAAGGCCGTCCCGCCGCCGGTCGCCGCCGACCGCCCGTCGGTCAAGAGCGTGGTCACCGGCCTGAAGTACGCGAAGTCCCGCCCCGAACTGCTCGGCACCTACCTGGTCGACATCAACGCGATGTTCTTCGGCATGCCGTCCGCGCTGTACCCGTTCCTGGCGAACGACCTCGGCGGGCCGAGGGTGCTCGGCCTGCTCTACGCCGCGCCCGCCGTCGGATCCCTGATCGCCACGATCGGTTCCGGCTGGACCGCACGGGTGCACCGGCACGGCCTGATGGTGCTGATAGCCGCGGCGCTGTGGGGTGTCGGCATCGTCGGCGTGGGCCTGTCGGACACCCTCTGGCTGACCCTGTTCTGCCTGGCCTTCGCCGGCGCGGCGGACATGGTCTCCGGCCTGTTCCGCATGATCATCTGGAACCAGACCATCCCCGATCACCTGCGCGGCCGCCTGGCCGGCATCGAGATGCTCTCCTACACCACCGGTCCGCTGCTCGGGCAGCTCCGGGCGGGCGCGATGGCCCGGACCGGCCTCGGCGTCCCCGGCGCCATCTGGGTCGGCGGCGTCCTCTGTGTGGCCGGCAGCCTGGCCCTGGCCGCGGCTCTGCCCAAGTTCGTCCGGTACAACGGCAAGGACGGCATGGCCCTCAAGAAGGCCGCCGACGACGAGTGGGCGGCCACCGCCGCCGAGCGATCCCACTCCGGCTCCGGCTCCGGCTCCACCGATCGGTGACCTGGGAAAACCGTGGCGCAGCGGTCCGGAACGCTGCGCCACGGCGCTTTCTCGGCGTACGCGAGAAGGCTCTTGATCTTCAGACCGGCTCAGGCCGGCTGTTTCGCGGCGACCTGGTCGAGCAGGGCGTCGCAGAAGGCGGGAAGGTCGTCCGGCTTGCGGCTGGTGATCAGACCGCCGTCGACGTAGACCTGCTCGTCGACCCAGGTCGCGCCCGCGTTGACGAGGTCCGTGCGAAGGCTCGGCCAACTGGTGAGCGTGCGGCCGTCGACGACGCCCGCCTCGACCAGCGTCCAGGGGCCGTGGCAGATGGCCGCGACCGGCTTGCCCGCGGTCACGAAGTCGCGGACGAACCGGACCGCGTCGGCATCCGCGCGCAGGAAGTCCGGGTTGGCGACGCCGCCGGGCAGAACCAGCGCGTCGTACTCGCCGGCGTCCGTTTCGCTCACGATCTTCTCGACGCGGTAGGTGCCGGCCTTGTCCAGGTGATTCAGCGCCTGAATCTCGCCGCTCTCCAGGGAGATGAGTTCCGCCTGGCCACCGGCGTCCTCCACGGCCTTACGGGGTTCGGTGTACTCGATCTCCTCCACGCCGTCCGCCGCCAGGAAAGCCACGCGCTTTCCCTTGATCGATGCGGTCATGGTCGTTGCTCCTTCCGGCTGCCGGGGTGTCCGTCCGTGATTCCGGTTCCCGGCGACGGCACGGGCAAACGGCTCAGCCGTCACGGCTCCCGGCGGCGCGAGCCAACGGGTTCTGTAGTCACGGCTACGGCCCCAGTGGTTGCGGCTTCCGGCGGCGTGAGCCAACGGTTTCAGTAGTTGCGGCTTCCGGCGGCGCGGGCCACGCGTTCATAGTTGCGGCTTCCGGCGGCGGCTCGGGCGAATGCTGGAGGGCGGCCGTTGGCGATCTCGCCGCCGAACCAGGCGCCGAAGCCGGCCAGCGCCAGGGCCAGGAACTCGACGACGAAAAGGCCACCGCCGATGGCCCGCTCGCCGGCCTGGACCCGCAGCATCGCGATGACCGCGAAGATCACCAGCACGCCCACGTTGATCAGGCCGCGGAGCACGCCGAGCCGGCGGTCCGGCAGGCGGCGCGCGAGCATCACGTCGACGGCGCCGGCCACTGCGGCCAGTGCCCCGCCGCAGAGACCGGCCACGATGTTCCAGTAGGCGAGGGCACCGAAGATGCTAGGGCCACCCAGCAAATCGGCCATGTCGAACATTACGGCCATCGCAAAGAGCCCGAGCGGGAACATCACCAGAATGGGCTGCACCGCCTGACCGGCGACGCTCAATCGGCTTTCCACTTGGTATCGCCTTCCCACCTGCGGAAATACAGGTTGTTGTCGGCTTCCGCGCTTGGCCTACCCGGTCCCCTCCGGGGACAAACACCACGACGGCGACCGATGGACGACCACACCGAAAGTCGCACAGCTTGTACGCAATCTGCAACATGGCAGATTGAGTGGTGGCGAGTTGCCGGGTGGCGTGCTTCACTTCTTGTAGAGCATCAAGGGCGGAGTTGGAGGGAGAGACACGCAACGGCACCCGGCGGCAAACGGGTGCCGTTGTCTGCCTCTGAGCCTTCGTTCGCTGCGACTCGAGCGAGGCGGGGACGGTTCTCTCAGATCAACGGCGGCGCCGCTCCTTCCCTCCTCGCAAGAAACCGCGAGAGGAGTTCGCCATGCGCCCACGGATCTACTATCGCGGCCCGGACGCCCTGGTGTCCGATGATCGGTTCGTCTGGCACGCCACCCACACATCGCTGGCCTTCGCCATCACCGAGCTCCGCAATGTCGGCCTGGTGCAGGCGCCGGCCCGGGTCCGCCCCCATGCTCCCGCATTCGCCGTGGCGGCCCTCGCGCTGGCGGCCGCCGGCTGGATCCTGCTGCCCGATCCGGCGATCTACGTTCTCGCCTTCCTCGGCCTCGCCGCATCCGGCCTGGCCCTGGCATGGCGCGAGCCGGGCCGCTGGGAACTGCACGCGCAGTACCGCGGAACCGCCGTGGTGCTCTATTCCTCAGCCGACGACCGCGTCTTCAATCAGGTCAGCCGGGCCCTGCGACGCGCCATGGAGGATCGCCGGCGCACCTCTCGGGGGTTCGGGTTGGCAGCGGCCTGACCTGCACTTTCGTGAACATCTATCGGGTGACATTGCGATCCGGTCAAAACCGCACCTCGCCCCCGTCGTTCTGATAGGACAGTACTAAGATGTCCGCGACCTCGCTGATTGCCAGCTGGCAGTCAGCGAGGTAGCAGAATGACACTCGTTCGCTACCGAACGTCACCACACACTTCGACGATGAAGGACTCATGACCGACGGTGACTCGCCGATCATCGCGCGCCGACGCGTGCGACTCGCGCTCCGTGAGGCGCGGGACAGGGCCGGGCTCACCCAGAATCAGGTCGCTGAGGAGATGGAGTGGTCGCTCAGCAAGGTGATCCGGATCGAGAACGGGGATGTCAGCATCTCCCCGAACGATCTGCGTCTACTGCTGGGCTTTCTCGGTGTCAAGGACCGGGCCGTGGTCGCCGACCTGCTCGCCGCCGCTCGCATTGCCCGCACCCGCCGAGGTCAGGCATGGTATCAGGCTGCCGAATTCCGGGACAGCCTCACCGATAGCATGCGTAAACTGATCGAGTACGAGAGCGAAGCTACAGAGATCCGCTCCTACTCCATCTATTGCGTGCCGGGTTATCTCCAGACTCCTGCCTACTCCGAAGCACTGATGTCCAGGTATGAGGACGAGATCTCTGAGGAATTGCGCACGAGGCGGATCGAGGCGCGGAACAGGCGGCGCGACGCGCTCCAGGGCAGGGACGTGGCGTTCCTGCTCATGGTCGACGAGTCGGTCCTCCGGCGCATGATCGGCGGACCGGCGGTCTTCGCGGAGCAGTTGCGGCACTTGAGTGAGGCCGTGGAGCGAGGTGTCCTCCGAATCCGGATGGTGCCGTTCTCGCTCGACTCCTCGATCACCACGAACGCCAGCTTCGATCTGCTTGAGATAGGCCAGAGCGAGGTGCTCTACCGGGAAACCGGCTTTAACGACGAAATGGTTGAGGACCGGGAGACGGTCGCGAAACACCGCGCTCGGTACGACCGGGAATGGCAAGAGGTCGCGGATGAGACGGACACGATCCAATACATCGAGCGGCAAATAAAAGAACTGGAACGTGCCATCACCGAACGGCCATCCAGGTAGATCGGTTAACAAAAATATCAGCAAGATATTCGAAGGGTCTCCGATGGTTGAGATGAACGTAGCCGCATGGCGGAAGAGCAGCCGCTGCGGAACGTCGAACTGTGTCGAGGTCGCGAAGGTCGACGATCAGTACCTGATCCGCGACTCGAAGAACCCTGAGGCGCCTGCTCTGGCCTTCACTCCGGCCGAGTGGGACGCCTTCGTGGAGGGCGTGGCCGCGGGCGAGTTCCGCTTCTGAAGTCGTCGGCCCGCCCGCCCTGCAAGGCACTTCTCAGGCAGGGCGGGCCGGTCCAAAGTACTCGCAAAATACATTTATAGTGATTAATTGACGCCGCATAGCTCGCATTCCGCGAGATAAGCGGCATTTTCTCTTTTTCATTCATGTTCGTGCCCGGCCACGTCGGCGTCGTTCGCATACCGTGGATTCCGAACCGTCACGGAGGTGCACACACATGATCAAACCGACGGAAGAGCAAGACTGGCGTCGAAGTAGGCGATGCTCGACCGGCGCCTGTGTGGAGGTCGCCCGGACCACGGACCGGTTCCTGGTCCGTGACTCCAAGAACCTCGACACCGCACCGCTCGCCTTCACTCGGCAGCAGTGGACAGCGTTCGTGGCAGGAGTCAAGGCCGGAGACTTCGGTTTCTGATGACTCACCTTCCTCCGGAGCACCCGGGTGTCGCGGGCCGAGCGCGGCATACTGCACTGGTGGACGGCAAACTGGGTGCCACCGAGACCGACCGCTTCGCCACGCTGCACGAGGCGGCCGACATCCTGCTGGACGAGCTCACCGATCGCTACCTCGTGGAGCGCCGCGAGAGCAAGGAACCGCTCGGGCTCGACGACGCGCTCGTGCGGACTGTCCGGCTCATCCCCCGCATGCCCACCGCCGCGCCGATGGCGGTCCATTTCACTGACCCAGGCCTGATGCTGCGGTTCGGCCGCTGGTGGGCGGAGTCGCTGCCGGTCTGCCCCTGCGACACCTGCGCCGAGGATCCGGAGATCCTGGCCGGGCGACTGCGGACCTACGCCGGCGCTCTCGTCGAGGGCGGGCTGTGGGAACGCGTACGCCGCGGGTTGAGTGGGTCCTGGTTCGAGACCAGGCTGATCGGCACCGGATTGAAATCCGACCGGGAAGGTCCGCTCTCCGCAGCCGGTGCACGGGACGCCCGGCGCGGCGGTTTCGCCGCGGCGATCCAGTGGGCGCCCTGGCAGCTTCGTTTCCGGTAACCGGGTGACGCTGGGGAACCGGCCGCGGCCGGCTGCCCAGCGCCGTCCGCAGGCAGCCGGCGGCCGCCGGCCTCGCCGACGCCTCCTCCGGATTCTGATGCGCACCGGGATTTCTCGATACCGTGGGGTGCTGAAACCGCTCTCACAGTCCCCCGGAGTCATCGTTTGAGCACGGTCGAGACAGCGGACCTGCGGGCCACCACCCGGTCGGTCTACGTCACCTTCATCTTCCTCGGCGTCGCCATGGCCAGCTTCGCCGCCCGCATTCCCCAGATTCGCGACCAACTCGGCCTCACTCCCTCCGAGCTGGGGCTGGTGCTGCTCGCCATCGCGGCCGGCTCCATCACCTCGCTGCCCCTGGCCGGGCACCTGGTTCACCGCTTCGGCTCCCGCGCCATGGTCGGCACGATGGCGGTCGTGCTCGGCGGAGCCCTCGCGGCCGTGGCGATCGGCTACACGTCCGGCGTCGTGGCCGTGGTCATCGCGCTCTACATCTACGGCTTCGCCACCGGCGCGTGGGACGTCGCCATGAATGTGCAGGCCGCCGTGGTGGAGCGCCACCTCGGCCGGTCGATCATGTCCCGCTTCCATGCCGGCTACAGCATCGGCACGGTCGCCGGCGCGGTCGCCGGCGCCGGGGCGGTCAAGATCGGCCTGTCGGTGACCGTCCACGTGGTCATCGCCTGCGTGCTGGTCACCGCCGCGGTGGTCCCCGCGGTCCGCTGGTTCATGCGGGACGAATCGTCCCAGGACGTCTTCTCCCCCGACGGCGGCAAGGGCGGCGCGCTGGCCGCCTGGCGGGAGCCCCGCACCCTGCTGATCGGCCTGTTCGTGCTGGCCTTCGCACTCACCGAGGGCGCCGGCATCGACTGGATCAGCATCGCCCTGATCGACGACTACGGCACCGAGGCCTCCACCGGCACGCTGGGCTTCGCGCTGTTCCTGGCCGCGATGACGGTCGGCCGCTGGTACGGCCCCAACCTGCTGGACCGTTACGGCCGCGTACCAGTGCTCCGGACCTTGGCCGTGACCGGCCTCGCCGGCCTGCTGATCTTCGTCTTCGGCCCGTCCGCGCCGGTCGCCTTCGCCGGCGCCATGCTCTGGGGCCTGGGCGCCTCGCTCGGATTCCCGGTCGGCATGAGCGCCGCCGCCGATGAGCCCGGCAAGGCCCCGGCCCGGGTCGGCGTGGTCGCCTCGATCGGGTACTGCGCCTTCCTCGGCGGCCCGCCCCTGATCGGGTTTCTCGGCGACCACTTCACGGTGTCCCGCGGCCTGCTCGCGGTGGCGATGCTGCTGGTGCTGTCGATCGCGCTGACCCCCGCGCTGCGGGCGCCCCGCTGACGCCGGCGACTTGATGGGGTACGGGTCGCGTGGAGAGGCCGCTCGCGCCGATCCTCAAACGTGGGCTGACGAAGGCGGTCGCCGAAAGGAACAGCTTTACCGACCGGTCCGGAAAACGGCAGCCCACTGAAGCTTCCGTCCCCGAAACTGCTCCTCCACCTGCCGAGCGATCTGAGTGGTGGATATTTCATTCCACATTGAAGATTTTGGGCAACGACCGCTCGTCGTACAGCCGCTCATGGCGCAGTCGAGACGTCAGCCATCCTCAGGCGTCCAGCCTCCTGATCGGTGGCCGTGGGCACCCTCGGCGAGATCAATCCCGTCTTGCTTCTCCATCCATTGTCGGTAGTATCTCCATGTTTTTGCCTGCAACGGGGAGGAAGACCTACATGCGAAGGAAGATGACGGCCGGTGCCTTAATGACGCTGGCCTTTCTGATTCCGGCGGCACCGGTGATGGCTCAAGCTGAGCCGGCCGCGCCCAGCAAGGCGTGCCAAACGGTCGAGCGCAAGGTGTACAAGGATATCCGCGAGCTTGTCACCATCGATCTGGACACCGCCAACGATGCGGAGGTCCGGGTTTTGGGCTACCGGATCCTGGAGGCGGCAAACGCCGAATCGTTGCCCGTATTGCCTGGCGCACTCGAGGACCGGCTGAAGGGCACCGAGGGCGACCTGCGGGCATTCCTCAAGGCCGACATGCAAAAGGCCTGGTCACTAGCACTGCGGGTCGTGGTGACCCGCACGTTGACGGACGCCGGCGCCAACGTGGAGGCGGCCGCGAAAAAGGTGCTCGCATCCGGGACCATCGCTGCCTACCTGGCTTATCTGAACGATGGCCTGTACGCCGAACGTGCGCTTGACTGCGCGTCTCAGCCCACACCGAGCGTCACGCCCAGCGCCACGACGACCGTTGCACCGAAGCCTTCTTCCTCCGCCAGCATCGGCGCCTCCGGCACCTCCTCCGCCAGCCCGAGTGCCCCCGGCACTTCCTCCGCCAGCCCGAGCGCCACCGACGGCGGCGAGGGCGGTGGGCTGCCCGTGACCGGTGCCAGCACCGGGGCCGTGGCCGGCATCGGCGGTGCGCTTCTGCTCCTCGGCGGCGCCGGCTACCTGATCGGACGCCGACGCCGTTCCCGCTTCGTGGCATAGCTGACTGATCGCGTCCGGCTCGATGCTTCGTCGAGCCGGGCGCGATCAGCGCTGTGCTTGGTGGGCCCGACCGCACTCACTCCGCACGATCTACGGCACACCTGGACCAGGCAGCCATCCGGGGTGCGGACCACATGCGGACCGCGGGCTCTCCGGACGCCGTCGTCGAGCCGTCGGCCTCCGCATCACTAGACCAACGGAGATCGCTGATCTAGCTGCGCGGATATCCGCTGAGCTGCCAAAACGCTTGCCAAGATCTGACAGCGTTCCGCCCCCGCTACGGATTTCGTGGCTGTACACCGATCAGACATCACACTCCAGACATAGACGGACTTCGGACGATGCACTAGCCCCACGTGGGCGAGCTGCCCAACATTGACCGAAACGTTCCGGTCAAGCACCTGGAGGCGGTTCGTGAGTATCGTCGGCCCTCTGCTTGCTCTCGCCGGCGTCCTCATCGGCGCTGTGCTGTCCTACGTGTTCTCGCTGCAGGGCGAGAGGAGACGGGAGCGGTGGGCACTCAACCGTGAGTGGCGAGAGCGCCGCCTGCAGACCTACAGCGCCTACGTCGCAGACGTCAAACGGATGAAGAGCATCGCGGCGCGCATCGCGGCAGATGTGGGACTCGACGATCAGGCTCCTCCGTTGGCCAGAGATGCTGGCAAGGATCTACTTGCTGAAGCGAACATGGCGCGGGGGAACTCGTTCGAAACCCTCGCCCTGATCGCCGACCGAGAACTTGTAGAGGCGGCCAGGGCGCTGAACCGTGCGGTGTGGCGTTTGGAGTGGTTCGCCAGAGGCCTCTTGGACGACGAAGATGCCGATGGTTGGCACCTGGCGACGCGTGACTACTACCAGGCGATGAACCTTCTCCACGAGCTTGCTCGACATGAACTCGGCGTGACTGGCACGTTCTCTCCCCGAGCAGCGGAAGGATCGCCGCGCGAGCAGTACGAGAAGGAGCGGCGAACCAGGGCGCTGCGGGATCAGCCAGCTCTCGCCATTCCGTCCGCCGCCGATCCCACTGCCCGCGAACGGGCCTGACCATCCTCGGGTAGCTGGTATCCCTACCGCCGGAACGCTACGGCGGGAAGGAACCAACACCCGGAGGGAACTGGCCGGCGCGCCGGCCGATGCCGCCAGCAGGCCGAGCGCGACCGGCCCGTGCCGCGCTCGCGCGGCGCCTTGATCCAGAAAAACAACTCGAGCCTCGGCAGCCATGACCCTGGACGTGTACGCAAACCTCTTCGACGACGACCTGGACCAGGTCGCGGATCGCCTCTACCAGGCAGCCACGCGGGGTGCGGACTATATGCGGAGTGAGGGCTCTCCGGGCACCGTCACAGACCTGGGCAAAAGAAGAAGCCCAGGTCTGCGACCTGGACTTTCCCATTGATCCGCCTGACGGAATCGAACCGTCGACCTACGCTTTCCAATCCAGAGCCTTCCGGGCTTGTCGCCTGTCGTCAATATACCCGTTGACCTGCACAGACATGGCCGCCAACTGATCAACGCTTGCCACTGATGATTGACGCTTGGCACGGGTTTTCGGGGGGTAAATGAGGGACACGTGACGGCAACCGACCCCTACCGCACCGGGCATCAGCCTGGGTTGGTGCCCTGCCGGGGCACGTAACAGAACTACAACAACGCAGCGTGAGTGATCGGTTTCTGACCGTGGAAGTGCACCTACAGGCTTCCCGTCGCACCGCGCGGTCGCGTCTCGAGCTTTTGGATGGAATTTTCGGGGTCGGTATCAGAGGTTCTCTGGAGTCTTGCATCCGCTTCCTGTGTCTCTTTGCCGAATCGCCCCGGATAGCGTTGGGCTAGTTGCCGGAACAGCCTGAGGGACTCGCTGGCACCCTTCATGGCAGCCTCGTGGTTGCCGAGTTTCCGGTTGATGGAGCTGAGTTGGCCTAGCGTCCACGCCAGCGCCGTGTGCGGCTGATCGAGGTGGCGTTTCGCTGCCAGCCGGAGCGCTTCGATGGTTCCTTCGACGTAGCCACGGAGCCGTTCTTGCTGGCCCAGAGCCACATACATGGTGCCGAGGTTGGTGAGTGCGCGGGCGTAGTCGGGCTGGTGGGCGTCAGGGTGCGCGGCGGCCAGGTCCCGCCACAGGGCGACCGCTTCTTGGCCGGTGGTGAGCGCATCGTCGTAACGGCCTAGCGACGACAGGCTGACCCCGAGATTGGTGAGTGCGTTGGCGTAGGAGGGCTGGTGGGCGTCAGGGTGCGCGGCGGCCAGGTCCCGCCACAAGGCGACCGCTTCTTGGCCGGTGGTGAGCGCATCGTCGTGACGGCCCAGCGACCACAGGCTGACCCCGAGGCTGATGAGCGCGCGGGCGTAGTCGGGCTGGTGGGCGTCAGGGTGCGCGGCGGCCAGGTCCCGCCACAAGGCGACCGCCTCTCGGTGAGCGGCGAGGGCATCGTCATGGCGACCCAGCGACGACAGGCTGCCCCCGAGGCTGTTGAGTGCGTTGGCGTAGGAGGGCTGGTGGGCGTCAGGATGCGCGGCGGCCAGGTCCCGCCACAAGGCGACCGCCTCTCGGTGAGCGGCGAGCGCGTCGTCATGGCGACCCAGCGACCGCAGGCTGGTCCCGAGGTTGGTGAGTTCGTTGGCGTAGTAGGGCTGGTGGGCGTCGGAGTGCGCGGCAGCCAGGTCCCGCCACAAGGCGACCGCTTCTTGGCCGGTGGTGAGCGCATCGTCGTGGCGACCCAGCGACCACAGGCTGACCCCGAGGCTGGTGAGCGCGTTGGCGTAGGAAGGCTGGTGGGCGTCGGAGTGCGCGGCGGCCAGGTCCCGCCACAAGGCGACCGCCTCTCGGTGAACGGCGAGCGCGTCGTCATGGCGACCCAGCGACAACAGGCTGTCCCCGAGGCTGATGAGCGCGTTGGCGGAGTCGGGCTGGTAGGCGTCAGGATGCGCGGCGGCCAGGTCCCGCCACAAGGCGACCGCTTCTTGGCCGGTGGTGAGCGCATCGTCGTGGCGACCCAGCGACCGCAGGCTGCCCCCGAGATTGGTGAGCGCACGGGCGTAGTCGGGCTGGTGGGCGTCAGGATGCGCGGCGGCCAGGTCCCGCCACAAGGCGACCGCCTCTCGGTGAGCGGCGAGCGCGTCGTCATGGCGACCCAGCGACCACAGGCTGCCCCCGAGATTGGTGAGCGCACGGGCGTAGTCGGGCTGGTGGGCGTCGGAGTGCGCGACGGCCAGGTCCCGCCACAAGGCGACCGCCTCTCGATCCGTGGTGAGGGCATCGTCGTGACGGCCCCGCGACTCCAGGCTGGCCCCGAGGCTGGTGAGCGCACGAGCGTAGGAAGGCTGGTGGGCATCAGGATGCGCGACGGCCAGGTCCCGCCACAAGGCGACCGCCTCTCGATCGGTGGTGAGGGCACCGTCGTGACGGCCCAGCGACCGCAGGCTGGCGCCGAGGCTGGTGAGTGCGCGGGCATAGTCGCTGGGGAACTGGGTGAGCGGTCGGAGCAGGTCAATGGCTTTGTAGCTAGCGGAAAGCGCCTGCTCATACCGGCCGAGTCCGCGAAGCGCTTGAGCCATTCGGATCCGCGAGCGCCCTGACCGTACCCCTCGTTCAATATCGGACAGTGCCTGGCCGAGGCTCCTGATGGAGGCGCTCGCCCGCTCGGCGCTGCTGATCGCTTCCTCGTACCGGCGAGCTTGATTCAGCCGACGGCTGTGTTCGATGAGGAGATCGACCTCTAGCGCGTCCGTTCTGTTCGGGTCCGCCACAGCGGTCAGGACATGGCCTACCACGGCGACCGACGTCGTCAGCAGTGATTGTGTCTGGTAAGGCAGTCCGGCGTGCAGAGCCTGCCACGTCGCCGGGCTCAAATTCACCTCGCTGACCAGGTGGGCCAGTGGCTGATCGAGCCACGGTGAGGTGCTGACCGCGATGTTGAAGGCCACAGCGAGCCGATCGCGCGGGTTTCTGGCCACGATCGCGGCGTAGGCCACCGATGCCGAAGCGACGTGCCCGGACGCTCTGGCCAGGAACGTCAGTACCTCACGCAGGCGCTGCGGCGACTGGTCAATCGCCGCTGAGACGGCAGTTGTGACGTCGGGGTCCTCTGCGATTGCAGTAGCGATCAAGTATTCGGCTGCCCACCCTGGCAGACGCGGATCGAGGTAGTCACCAGCATTCGGATACAGCCTGTGTAACCATGCGGCCACCCGCCTGACCCGGCCAGCCGGTTCATCACGCAACCGCGGCAGCCTTCGCAGCAGCAGATCCGCGCTCCTCTGGTCGGCCGCACCGAAAAGTGCCGCCAGCACCACCACTGCACGCCGCGACGAGAACGACAAGACATCCGCGCCTACCAACTTGTCGGCCTTCGGTCGCCACACGAACTCATCTTCGACAGCGAGCAGTTCCCGCATTGCCTGCCCGACATCAACCACATTTTCGGAGGGTCGGCTTCGCTGCGCGACGAGCAGCGCAGCACAGTGCAGCAGAATCAAGGGCGTCGTGCGGGTCACGCCGTGTACGACCACCTGTGGTTTCCGCCTACCGGCCTGCTCGGCGAACGCCCGCATCGCTGCCTGCAACACCCCGATCTGCGCGGGTTCCGAACCGCCGAGCGGACCCAATACGGTCATGCCGTCGGCCAGAACCGTGTCTGGCCACCGCTGCGCCTCGGCTACTGACGCCCACCAACGGTCCGAATCGCGCGCCACGACCAATACCCGCACCATCGGGGTCGCCACGGCGGCCACAGTGCTCAACAAGGCCGCCACATCCTGCGGCGAAACCATCTCGTCGTCTGCGACGATCAACACTCGGTCCTCGGACTCCGTGGCCACCGCGACGGCGGACTCACCCTGACCGGCACGTAACCAGCCCACCCGCCACCCCTGCCGGACAGCCCGCCGCCCGACCTGGACCGCCAGCCGGGTCTTGCCGCTGCCCGTACCGCCGGTTATCCGCCACGCATTGCCTCGCCCGTTCTCCAACCACGCCTCGATATCGGTCAGCGATGCGTCCCGCCGGTGATCAAACGGCACCACCTGGCGTGCCGGATCAAGCAGACCGATCACCGAGTCCGATGCGGAGGATGTCTCCGGTAAGTCTACGAAAGCCCTGTTCCACGCCGCTGCTCGACGGCGTTGCTCCAAGAACTGCTCTACCCGCCGGCCAACCACGAGAACGATTCCGGCGCCACCAGCAGCCACCGGTATCCCGACCCACCATTCCGAGATGTACTCGACCGATGCACCCGCAGCGGCTCCCACCAGTACCGACCCCACCACCAACGGGTCACGAAGCCTGGCGAGCAGATTGCGTCCCTTCATACGGGCCATGGCACTATCCTCGCGGCTGAGAACCTCCGGCCGCACCCCATCGCCTGTCACCGACGGTCACCGCTTTACCGGGGTTTCGGAGGGTAGCGAGGGCCATACCGGCGCACGGGGCCGTCCGGCGGCGCCTCAGCCTCGGTCAGGGTGGCCAGTTTGGGCTCCCACCGGACTTCGAGGGTGCGGGCCACCAGGTGGTTGCCCGGGTCGACGAGGGTGAACGCGCGTTCGGCCCGCTCGGCTTCGTAGCGGGCGCGCTTCGCGCTTGCGGCATAGCCATACGAAAGCCTCGGACACGTGTCCGAGGCTTTCGTGTCTCTCAAGGTCGCTCCGCGCCTAGGGCGCGACCGTCCCCCGTGTCGCATCCGGAGCAGCGCCACGCGGATCCGGCCGACGTTCGTCGGCTCCTGGCGGAAGCGGAGCAGATTCACCGCGGCGACAGCACGGCTGACTGAACCCGTCCCCCGACTGGTCAGATCAGGGTCAGGCGAAGGGCCATATCCACGGCTTCGCCGGGGGCACTGCCCCCAAACTGCCCCCAACACGGAGCGTTACCGGTATTCGATCTCCAGAAAGCAGAAACCCCAGGCCATTTGACCTGGGGTTTCCCTTTGAGCCGCCTGACGGAATCGAACCGTCGACCTACGCATTACGAGTGCGTCGCTCTAGCCGACTGAGCTAAGGCGGCAACGCCACGAAGTCTACTGCATAGACGGACACCGTCTCATCGGGGGAGGATCGTTCGGTGGCCATCGTTCCCCGACAGCGTTCTGCCGAGTCCGAGGCGAGTGAGCCGAATCGGCCAGGCAGCCTCGATCCACAGGAACTCGGGTTCACCCGGAAAGGGCCGATCGGCTGGCTGGCGCCGCTGCTGTTGCTCAGCACCGGCCTGCGGACGCTGCTGCACATCCTCTTCGGGGCCTACCTGGACAAGCGTGAACTCCAGAACGCGCTGGACGGTGACATCTTCGACCACTCGACGACGGCCACCGGCGAGCTGTGGCTCGACTATGTGGCCGACCTCGGGGACGGGTTCGACGCCACCTATTCGGTGGCCTACCTGCTGGCGCAGGCGGAACTGGAGGTGGACGGCGAGCGCCTGCCCCGGGGGCGGCTGCTGCTGATGGGCGGCGATCAGGTCTATCCGCTGGCCAGTGGCGACGGCTACGAGAACCGGATGAAGGGCCCCTATCGCGCGGCCTTGCCGGAGGCCCCGGCCGGAGCGCCGCGGCCGACGCTTTTCGCACTTCCCGGAAACCATGACTGGTACGACGGTCTGACGGCCTTTCTGCGGCTGTTCGCCCGGCGTAAGGACGGGCACATCGGCGGCTGGCGGACCGAGCAGCGGCGGTCGTACTTCGCGGTCAAGCTGCCGGCGAACTGGTGGCTTTTCGGGGTGGACGAGCAGTTCGGGGCGTACATCGACGATCCGCAGTTGCTGTATTTCGAGAAGGCGGCCGAGCTGGTCGGGCCGGATGACCGGATCATCCTGATGACGCCGTCGCCGACCTGGGTGAAGGCCCGGGAGAACCCGGACGCGTACGACGCGATCGACTACTTCATCCGCACCATCCTGGCACCGACCCAGGCGCACGTACGGGTGCTGGTCTCCGGGGACCTGCACCACTACGCGCGGTACTCCGGCGAGGACCGGGAACTGATCACCTGCGGTGGCGGTGGGGCGTACACGCTCGGCACGCAGAACCTGCCGGATCACCTCATGGTGCCGCCGAAGGAGTCGTTGAGCCGCAGCAGCAGCCGCAGCCGGCGCTACGAGCGCAAGGCCGCCTTCCCGGATCGGGCGATGTCGAAGCGGATGGGCTGGAGCGTCTTCCATCGGGTGCCTCGGCACAACGCCGGGTTCGCCACGATGCTCGGCATCACTCAGACGCTGACCATGCTCGCGATGGCGGGCGCGGCCAGCCAGGGCGGCAACATCCAGCGACTGTTCAGCATCCCGCTGGTCCTGATGCTGGTGCTGATCATGTTGGGTACGGTGCTGTTCGCGAAGCCGGTCGGGCGTGCCCGGCACCTGGTCTTCGGGGCGGCGCACGGGCTGAGCCAGATCGGGCTGGCGGTCGGCGGCACGTGGGTGTGGCTGCAGTTCCCGTTCCGGGACTGGCGGTGGCCGGGGCCGCTGGCGGTGGCCGCGCTGGCGTACGGCCCTCTGATCGCGATCGCCTCGACCCAGCTTCTCGCGCTGTACCTGCTGGTCGCCGCCCGGTTCGACGTGAATCTGAACGAGCTCTACGCCGGCCAGGGCATCGAGCACGCCAAGAGCTTCCTCCGAATGCACATCGATGCCGACGGCACGCTGACCATCCACCCCATCGGTGTCGACCGGATCTGCAAGGACTGGGAGGCCGACCCCGACGGCGACGCGCACGCGTCGTGGCTGCGGCCGCTGACACCGCTGACGGCCCGGCGCATCGAGCCGCCGATCACGGTGACCTGAGCGTCACCGATC
Source organism: Actinoplanes sandaracinus (assembly GCF_030009775.1). Taxonomy (GTDB): domain Bacteria; phylum Actinomycetota; class Actinomycetes; order Mycobacteriales; family Micromonosporaceae; genus Actinoplanes; species Actinoplanes sandaracinus. The sequence continues at coordinate 115,773 of NZ_JASCTH010000011.1, forward strand.
GGCGCTCCTTCCCCGTGAGTGGAACAGCAGCGGCGCCAGGGAAGTGTCCACGTCGGAGGCGATCCATCCGGCTGTCGCCTTGGCCGGACAGGTCGTCAATCACTACGTGGGCGTTCCGCCTTCGTCGTAGCGCTCCTCGTGTGCCTGCCTCGGCCCACAGACCGAAGCCCGCGAGCAGGAACACCGGGAACCGTCGGCATCCAGACGCACCACGACCGAATCCTTCGGAACGCTGTGCGCCACCACTCGCCCGGGGCCATCGTCGGTCGTCACCCGGCTCCCGATCGACGGGGCGGAGGAGTGGTACGAGACGTACAGCGGGTGTTCGTACTTGAGGCAACACATCAGGCGGCCGCACGCGCCGGAGATGCGCAGCGGGTTGAGCGGCAGATCCTGCTCCTTCGCCATCCGGATGGTGACCGGCTCGAAGTCGGTCAGGAAGGTGGCACAGCAGAGATCACGGCCGCAGGAGCCGATGCCGCCCTGCACCCGGGCGGAGTCACGGGCGGAGAGCTGGCGCAGCTCGACCCGGCAGTGCAGGGTGGCGCCCAGGTCGCGGACCAGGGAGCGGAAGTCGACCCGGTGCGGGGCGGTGAAGTAGATCGTCGTGCGCGCGCCACCGTTGCCCGGCTGGTCCAGCACATGGTCGACGGCGACGACCTTCATCGGCAGCTCGTGCGCCTTGATCAGTTTCTTGGCGGCCACCTTGGCCTCGGCTTTACGTTTCCGCAGCATCTCGTCGCGGCGCAGGTCGTCGTCGTCCGCCAGGCCGGCGACCTTCGGAAAACCGGAGGTGTCCTCGTCGACCCATTGTGCCGCCCAGACGCACTCCGCCACCTCGGGGCCGTCGTCGGTCGGCACCAGCACGCGGTCGCCGACGGACGGGGTGAAACCGGCCGGATCGAGGTAGTAGAGGCGGCCGTACCGGTTGAAACTGACCGCGCACAACATGCCCATGCGATCAACACTACGACGGCAGGCAAGCCGTACCAAATGCCGGATTTGAACTACCCGCGAGGGTTGTCGCATAGATGCTGCGCAACCGGCCCAATCGACCCTCGTTGGCCAGTCCCGTAGAAGCCGCACGCCTCGAAAGGACTCCCCATGATCCCCGCCAGGTCGGTGGCCGCCAGTGTCGTCGCGCTCGGATTCGCGGGCACCATGACCGCACCGCTGCCGGCCTTCGCGGTGCCGGCCACGTGCGATCAGCCCGGGCACTATGCCGCCCAGTCGGGGGCCGAACTGCTCCGCATCGATCGGCTCGAACTCGGCCCGAAGGCCGGTGTCACCAACCGGAAAGGGGCCGCGGGCGAGGCCGCCTCAACCGACGCCACTTCAGCCGACGCCGCTCCCGGCGCCCCGGGCAAGCCCGGCGCTCCTCGCAAAAACCGCCCATCTGGTACGGCCGGAGCCCGCCCCGATTCGGGTGAGGTGATCAGCGGCTCCGCCTCGGACAAGGCGGCCGATGGCACCGACTCGGGAAGCGCCGGCGGCGGCTCCGCTTCGGGCACAGCCGATGATGAGGGCCGTGAGGGCGGTGGCACGGGCGGCCCTGACGGCACGGGCGGCACGGGCGGCTCCGGCGGCGAGGTGCCGGACCTTGACCAGGAGTACCGGGCGACCACGCTGCCCGTATGGGAGGACTCGACCGGCAGGCTGGGCGGCCCCTCCATCGATCAGAGCGACCCCGCCGACAGGAGAAGGGAAACCGTCCGCCACAGCGCCGCTGTCAACCACACCAACAGCGACGGCCACATCAACGGCATCGGCGAGCAGGGCCGCACGGCCGCTGGACGCGGCAAAGCTGTCGGCGCGGAGGGTCGCACGCTCGCTGAGCACGGCGAAACTGTCGGCGAGCAGGCTCGCACGGCCGGGGAACGAGACCAGGCCGCCCCCGCACGCGGTCGCATGCTCGCTGGGCACGGCGCGGCTGTCGGCGCGCAAGGGCGCACGGCCGCTGGGCGCGGCGAAGCCGTCAGCAAGCAGGGTGGCGGCGCCGGGGACGCGGCGATCGAGGGCGTCGGTCTCGGGGACGCGCGTAGCGTGCTGATCGCCGATGGCCCGATCAACTCGGCCGGCGCCGCCCGGATCTTGAACGGTCAGGTCGCCGGGTCCGCCGAGCGCAACGACCTGGTGGTCCAGCAAGCGCCGCCGGTCAACCCCAAGGCCGACGAGCGGCGCACCGGATCCAAGCGGTTCGGCCCGGTGAAGGTCGGCGACGGCAGCCTCAGTGCCCGCGCGATCTGGGCACACGGCACGGCCTGCGGATCAGCCGGCGGCGACACGTCCACGGCGACGGCCGAGATCAGCCGGCTCACGATCACCGGGGGTGGAAGCGGATCGCTGGTACGCGTACCGGAAAAGATCTCGAGCCGCAGCGGCACCGCCCTGCGTCTCCGCGGCGGAACATCGCAGTCGGTCGCCTCCGCGACGATCACGGCCGGACGGATCAGTCTGGTCGACAACGAGGTGCGCATCCGGGTGCTGCGGGCCCCGGAACTGCGGGCCACCATGACCGCCGACGGGCAGGGCCGGGTCGATTACCAGCCCGCCGTGGTCGAAGTCTCCGGCAAGAACGGCAAGCGGGCCCGCCTCGCTACACCAGGTGACCACATCGACATCACGCTGAGTGAGGGGATGCGTCCGCTGGAGTCGCTTCCGGCGAGCCTTGAGCCGATCAGTGAATTGCCGCTGCCGAACGTTCCGGGCCTTCCCTTCATCGGCGAACCGGAAACGACGCCCGCCTCTCCGCCCGCTCCCTCCGGCCGGCTTTCGCCCGCACGCCCGACAGCGCCCTCCCACGAACCTTCACCGTTGCATCCGGCAGCGCCCTCCCACGAATCCTCACCCGCACCTACGGCAGGGCCTTCCTCCGCATCCCCGCCTGCGCCCTCCCGCGGATCTTCGCCGGCGTCCTCACACGAGTACGCGCCCGGCTCGACTTTGCGGATCGCACTCGGTGACGCCCGGCAGGCGACCTCGGGGAAGGCCATCGCCGCCCGGGCCACCGCGATCCGCGTGACCGTGGTGCGCAATGCCGACAAAGGACAGACGCGCGTCGCCGACGGACCGTCCGGCCTGGTCGCTGACCTGGGCATCGGCATGCTGGCGGCCGCCGCAGTAGCCCCGTCCGGCGCCGACTCCGCCCACGGCGCCTCCCCTGCGGCCGCAGCCGGGGCAGGTGCAGGAACGGGAGAAGGGGTAACAGCGGGCAGTGCCAGCTTGCCGATCACCGGCCCGCGGGTGGTCTCCCTGTTCGCCACCGGCGCCAGCCTCGTGATCGGCGGCATCTGCGCGGTGGTCCTGGCCTCCCGCCGACGCCGCACGACCCGTGAGCCGTGAACCTTAGCCCAGACAGGTAACCCGACCCGCATTCCGCACCTCAACTACGGCCGGCCCACCGAGCGAGGTAACCGAGCGAGGCCCACTCCCTGATCTTGTTCGCGAGAACGGCACTCACGAACAAGCCAACACCCTCCGAGCCGTAGCCCAGGTAGGTCTTCCGACACCGATTCCACGCCTGAACCACGGCTGGGTCGTCAAGAGAGCAGCGGAAGCCTTCGAGCCGTAGCTCCGGTGGGCGATTCTGCGGGCGTATCACGTCTCAGCTACGGCTGGCTGTCGCGCAACCGGCGACAGCGGTCAGCTATCGCGACAACCGGATTTTGGCGACCTGCCCTCGTTGCGGAGGGCGCGGTCAGACGGGGAGCGGGTTCTGCAGGCCGGCGGAGTCGGCGAGGAGATCCTCGGCCTCGTCGTAGCTGCCGGCGATGGTGTGCAGCAGACGGGCACCGATCGCGGCGGCCGCGGCGGCACTGTCGGCAGGTGGATGGTCGCCGCCGAGGAGGGTGATCGCCTCGGCGGAGAGCATCACTTCGGCCAGGGTGCTCGTCAGTTCGCCACGGGCCCGGAGCATCCAGCCGGCCAGGGCGTCCGCTAGGTCGGCTGTCGCCTCCATCCGGCGGCCCAGGCTGTCGGGACCGCCGTTGAGGCGCTCGGCGGTGCTGCGGCGGGCCGTCTCATAAGCATCGGCGGCTTCTCCCGACCAATCGCCGGCCAGTGGGAGTGCGTCGGCGAGGTCGGCGTAGGCGCGGGCGTCGGCACGCAGTTCGGGACCGGCCTCCAGAATGGCCGTCGGGCGCAAGGCGGCTACCGCGCGGGCCGCATCGCCGGGAAGCAGGCGAATCCGGCGCAGTTCGCGCCAGACGTCATGGCCGCCAGGGGCGCCGATCGTGGAGAGCACCTCGTCGACGCGGCTCAACAGCGGGGTCCCGGCGGTGAGCAACTCGTCCAGGCGATCCATCAGAGGCCTCGCTCAATCCCGCAATGAACCGGGACATCACGACCACTGTTGGATCGGACGCGGCCGCCAGCACGAGAGTAGGCGCCAAAACGCGGGCAGACGCCGACACACGATCGGGCGCCCAGGCTCGGGCGCGGGCCGGAACGAGCGCGCACGCTCGGGAGCGAGCCGGAACCGACACCAAGTCTCGGAAGCGAACCGGAACCAGCACTCAGGCTCGGACGCGGGCCGGGACGGGCGCTCGGGCTCGGGTGGGGGCCGGGACGGGTGGGGTGGGGCATCAGAGGCCCCGCTGGAATCGGCGCCGGACCGTGTCGTCGGTGTCGGCGTAGTCGCGGGCACCAGCACGGACAGAACTGGCCATTTCGGTCAGCTTGGTGGAGGCGTCGGCGGCTTCGCGGGCGCGGGCGGCGAGCACCGCCGTCCAGCCGGCGTAGAGGGCGCGGCCGATCCGGCCGGGGCGGCCGGTGTCGTCGGCGCCGAAGTCGGAGGCGGCCGGCGACAGCTCTGGCAGTCGGCGGTCCATGATGGCCAGAGCCGTGGCGGCATGGTCGATCTGGTCAGCGAGACGATCCATGTCAGTGCCCCTCCAGCTTGCGGAACGATCCGAACACCTCACCGTGCAGTTTGTCGCGGGCCCAGCGGGCGGCCTCGGCGGCGCTGGTCACGACGGCGCGCATCTCCTGGGCGAACTCGGCCGGCTGCCGGTGGCGCAGGCCGCCGTGCAGTCGAACGTCCACAATGTCGCCCGCGGCGGTCACCACGACCTCGATCGACTGGTCCGGCGAGTGCACCGACACGGTGTGGGCTGCCACCGCCTTGTCGAAGTCGGCACGCAACGTCTCGATGTGCCGATATCGGTCGATCGCCTCGTCGATCCACGCCTCGTCGATCTCGCGGGCCATCCATGGCTCCTCACCGCGCGTCATCTCGCCGTCGCGTTCCGGATTGAGACCGTACCCGCTCAAACCACCGTCCCGCTACGGCGACACGTCCCCTGTGGATAACTCGGGAGGGCGCCACGGAGCGTCACATGCGGACCCGGAAGGGTTACCTTGAGTGATCAAGTCGCACCGGTGACGCCTTCTGTCGGTGGTCCGCAATACCATCGTCGGGTGAGTCCGCATGATGTCTTCTCGGAGCTGGTGGGCCAGGACAAGCCGGTCGAGACCCTGCGCCGGGCCGCCGCGGCGGCCGCCCGGATCATGGCCGGCGAGCCGGACCCTGGCGGGATGACCCATGCCTGGATCTTCACCGGCCCGCCCGGGTCGCGGCGCACGGTCGCGGCGCGGGCCTTCGCGGCCGCGTTGCAGTGTGAGCGCGGCGGGCGGGGCTGCGGCGAGTGCCACGGCTGCCACACCGCGCTCGTCGGCACTCACGCCGATGTGCACGTCGTGACGACCGAGGGTCTCAGCATCGGCGTCAAGGAGACCCGCATGCTGGTGCTGCGGGCGGCCAGTGCCCCGTCCGGCAGCCGGTGGCAGGTGGTGATCGTCGAGGACGCCGACCGTCTCGGCGAGCGGGCGAGCAACGCGCTGCTCAAGGCGATCGAGGAGCCTTCACCGCGGACGGTCTTCCTGCTCTGCACGCCGTCGGTCCATCCTGACGACATCATGGTGACGATCCGTTCGCGGTGTCGCGTGGTGTCGCTGGTCCAGCCTCCGGCGAGTGCCCTAGCCGAGATTCTCGTGCGGCGGCACGGCCTCGCGCCGGAGCAGGCCGACTGGGCGGCGGCAGCCGCGCAGGGCGACGTGGACCGGGCCCGGCAGCTCGCCGCGGATCCGGAGGCCCGCGATCGCCGTGACGAGGTGCTGTCCGTTCCGCGGCGGTTGACGAGCATCGGGGCGTGCTTCGACGCCGCGACGAAACTGGAGACGGCCTCGAAACAGGAGGCCGCGAACGCGGTGGCCGACCTCGATCTGGCCGAGCGGACGGCGCTGGAGCAGGCGCTCGGCGCGGGCGGCACGGGCAAGGGCTCGACCACGGCGATGCGCGGGGCGGCCGGGCAGTTGAAGGAGCTGGAGAAGAACCAGCGGATGCGGGCCACCCGCGCCCAGCGGGACGCGATCGACCGGGCACTCCAGGATCTGGTCGGCTTCTACCGGGACGTGCTGGTCACCTCGCTGGGCGCACCCGTCGCGATGGTGCACGGGGATCTCGCCGCGGTCTCGTCGGCGGCGGCCGGGAAATGGTCACCCGAGAGCACTCTGCGGCGGCTGGAAGCCGTTCTGGCATGTCGCGACGCGATCGACCGCAACGTGAAACCACAGGTTGCCCTGGAGGCGATGATGGTCACGCTCTGGCGTGGCTGACGACGGCACCGCCCAAGAGCAGCGTCACCCAACGACGGCGTCGCCCGACTGCGGCATCACCCGAGAGCGGCGCCGCCCGACGGCCGCACCGCCGGGCGACGCCGCTGGGAGCGGCGGGGGGGGGGGGGGGGGGGGGGGGGGGGGGGGGGCGGCCGGGCGCGGGGGAGGCGGGCGCCCCGCGGGGCGCCGCCGCTGGGAGCGGCGCCGCGATCGTGCCGGGGGGACGGTGCCGGCACGATCGCGGCGATTCTCAGCGCCGGCCGAGCAGGAACGTGTTCCGCAGGGCCTGGTACGCCGGCTTCGGCCGAAGCTCTTCATCGAACGGCGTGGCCGATCCCTCGCCGTCGAACCAGCCCGGCACCCATGAGTACCGGTCGGTGAAACCCCACAGGGTGTAGGACACGCAGTGCCGGGCCAGGAGACAGGCCTGGAGCAGGCTGGAGAAGCCCTGTGCCTGCGCCTGCACCTTGACCGGGTCGGCCGGCAGGATCATGCGTACGTCCACCTCGGTGAACGCGGTCTGCACGCCGAGCACGTCGAACCGCCGCACGTTCTCGGCGACGGTGTCCGGGAAGCCGTACTGCACGGCGAGGTGGCCCTGCATGCCGTAGCCGTGCACCGGAACACCTTCCGCCCGGAGACGCTTGACCAGCGCGTAGTAGGCGTCGCTCTTGGCGTTGACGCCTTCGTTGTTGTAGTCGTTGAGGTACAGCTTCGCCTTGGGGTCGGCCTCGTGCGCCCAGCGGAAGGCGTCGGCGATGTAGCCGGGGCCGAGCGCGCGCAGCCAGATGCTGTCGCGGAGGGTCCCGTCCTCATTGATCGCCTCGTTCACCACGTCCCAGTGCCAGATCCGGCCTTTGAAGTGCCGCACCTCGGTGTGAATGTGGTCGCGGAGGATCCGCCGCAGTTCGGCGGGGGTGAAGGCGTCCTCGGTGAGCCAGGACGGGTTCTGGTTGTGCCAGACCAGGGTGTGCCCGCGAACCGCTTGGCCGTTGGCGCGGGCGAAGTCGACCAGCCGGTCGGCGGCGGCCCAGTCGTACCGGCCCCGTTCCGGCTCGACGACCTGCCACTTCATCTCGTTCTCGGCGGTCACGGTGTCGAACTCGCGGGCCACGGCCGCCCGGTACGGCGCGTCGTCCGCGAGCGTCGACATGTCGACCGCGGTGCCGATCCGGACCCCGCTGCCGCGGGCCGCCGCCCGCAACGATGAGGTGTCGCCCTGTCCGGTGGCGGCCACGGCCGGCGCGGCGCCGCTCACGGCGGTGGCCAGAACCAGTGTCAGGACTGCCAGAACGCTGCGTCGCTCTCCCATGAGCCCTCCCGAAAGTTGCGATTTCAGGCGGGAACGCTAGGCGCACGAAACGATCGCCGTCAACCTGTCGTCATTGATGTCCATCATGGTGAATCAATGCTTGACGGCGGCATGTAGCCGTTCTACGTTACGGGAACTCGATCGTCCGATTTCCGAAACTTTCGGAGAGCCTATGTCGACTCGCCGTGAGATCCTGGCCCTGGCATCCGGCGCCGCGCTCACCGCCGCCGTCCACCCGGAGCCGGTCTTCGCCGACGGCCGCGACGACGGCTGGGTCGGCACGTGGGCGGCGGCGCCGACGACTGTTCCGCCCGGCACGCCGCTGGTGCTGGCCGACCAGACGGTGCGGCAGGTGGCGCACATCAGCGTGGGCGGTGATCAGGTGCGCCTCCGGCTCACGAACGAGTTCGGCGACACCCCGCTGCGGATCGGTGCGGTGCGCGTCGCGATCCGGGCCGGTGCCGGCGCGAGCACCGACGCCCGCCCCGGCACCGATCGCCGGGTCACCTTCGGTGGCCGCGCAGCGGTGACGGTGCCGGCGGGGGCGCCGCTGGTCAGCGATCCGGTCAGCCTTCCCGTGCCGGCCGGCGGTGATCTGCTGATCAGCATTCATCTGCCGGAGCGCACCCCGGTCACCACGCTGGCCGCCTTCGCGTTCCAGGAGAACGCCGTCGCGGCCGGCGACGTCACCGGAGACCGGCGGATCCGCCCCACCGCCACGGTCACGCAGTACCTCTTCCTGTCGGGGGTGAGCGTGCGCGGCGGCGGTGGAACGGTGGTCACTCTCGGGGACTCGATCACCAACGGAGCGAACACCAGGACGAACGCCAACCACCGGTGGCCGGATCATCTGGCGGCCCGGTTCCGGGAGGCACGCATCCCCCTCGGCGTGGCGAACGTGGGCGTCTCCGGCAACCGGCTGCTGCACGACCCGAATCCGCCGGCCGGCAGCCCGGCCGAGGCGTTCGCGGCGTACTTCGCGCAGAGCGCGCTGCGCCGCTTCGACCGGGACGTGACGGCTCAGCCGGGCGCCACCCACCTGGTGGTGTTGCTCGGGGTGAACGATCTCGGTCACCCGGGAACGGTCGCCCCGCTCGACGAGACGGTCGGGGCGGACGACCTGATCTGGGGGCACCGGCAGTTGATCGCCCGGGCCCGGCAGGCGGGCCTGCGGGCGTACGGCGCGACGGTCCTGCCGTTCAAGGGCGACACGCTCGGCTTCTACAGCCCGGAGAACGAGCGTAAGCGGTCCGCGCTGAACCAGTGGATCCGGAGTTCCGGCGAGTACGACGGGGTGATCGACTTCGACGCCGCGGTCCGGGACGCCTCCGATCCGCAACGGCTGGCCGCCGCGTACGACAGTGGCGACCACCTGCACCCGAACGACGCCGGGATGGCCGCGATGGCCGCCGCCGTACCGCTCAGGCTGTTTCGGAGGCCTTAGCGTCGGCGGTGAGCAGGCCCGCCAGCCGGGCGGTGACCGCCTCGGCGATCTCGTCGACGGGACGGGCGGCGTCCAGCACCAGGTAACGCTTGGGGTCTGAGGCCGCCAGGTCGAGGAAGGCGTACCGGACCCGTTCGTGGAACGCCCGGGACTCGCTCTCCAGCCGGTCGGTGCCCTCGCCGCGGTCGTCCACCCGGGTCAGGCCCACTCCGGGGTCGACGTCGAGCAGGACCACCAGGTCGGGCTTGAGGCCGCCGGTGGCCCACGCGGACAGCCAGGAGATCTCCTGGACCGGCAGGGTACGGCCGGCGCCCTGGTAGGCCAGCGACGAGTCGACATAGCGGTCGCTGATGACGACCGCTCCCCGGGACAGGGCGGGCCGGACCACCGTGGCGACGTGGTGTGCCCGGTCGGCGGCGTAGAGCAGCGCCTCGGCCCGCGCCGACGGCGCCTCGGTCTTGTCCAGGACCAGTGCGCGGATCCGGGCGCCGATGTCGGTGGCGCCGGGTTCGCGGGTGACCACCACGTCCCGGCCCTCGGTCTTGAGCGTGTCGGCGAGGCGGGTGACCTGGGTCGACTTGCCGGCGCCCTCGCCGCCTTCGAAGACCACGAAGACGCCGGAGCGGGTGAACGACTCGGGCGGGGAGAGCGGGCGGCCGCGCAGCGAGCCGATCAGGTCGGGCAGAACCGGCACGCCCGGCTTGTCGTCCATCTGGCGGAAGGAGCCGATGCCGACCCAGATGCCGATGGCGCCGGCCACCAGCAGCAGGATCCTGGTGGACGAGACGTCGAAGCCGACCGGCCCGAACTCGACCCGGCGGGAGCTGCCGAGACCGACCAGGATGCCGGCGCCGGCGATCGCCAGGAGCAGCACGGTCCGGACACCGATCTGCACGACGGCGAAGACCCGGCCCCGCAGCGCGTCCTCGATCTCGCCGTAGAGCAGCGTGGTGCCGGCCAGGAACGCCATGCCGGCGCCGGCGCCGACCAGCAGCGCCCCGACCAGGGCGATGGAGAGGTGGAAGGCCAGGCCGAGGAACATCACCGCGCCGCTGGCGAGCACGATGCTCATGCCGAACCAGCGGCGCCGGGACAGGTCCTTCACGATCATCGGGCCGAGCCCGATGCCGAGGGCGAGGCCCATGAAGATGACGCCGAACAGCAGGGAGAAGGCGGCTTCACCGGCCCCCAGCGATTTGGCGTAGGTCGGTGCCGCGCCGATCACGACGCCCCCGGCCGCGAAGGCGCCGAAGATGCCGAGCACCAGGCCCCGGACCATCGGGGTCTGGCCGATGAACTTCCACCCGTCGAGGAACTGGCGGCCCATGCTCTGTTCGGCGGCGACTTTCTTGCGTTCCTCGCTCTTGCCGCCGATCTCGCGGATGCCGAAGAACACGACGATCGCGGTGGCCAGCCGGGAGAGCGCGTTGATGTAGAGGGCGATCTGCACGGGTTGCGCCCAGGCCGGCAGCGACGCCCCCGACTGCTCCAGGCCGGCGGTGAGCGCGGCGAGCATCAGCGCGGCCAGGATCGGCGTGATCCCGTAGGTGGTGACCAGGGTGAGCTGGTTCGAGACCTCGATCTGCGATTTCGGGATCAGGTTCGGGACCGCGGCTTCCTTGGCCGGGATCCAGATCAGCGTGATCGACTCACCGATGACAGTGGCGACGAGGGCCCAGGTGACGGTCAGGGTCGGGGAGCCGCCGAGCAGCGGAACCAGCGGGATCGAGCCGTAGATGACGAACCGCAGCAGGTCGACGATGACCATCGTGTAGCGGCGGTCGAACCGGTCGGCGACGACGCCCGCGATCGGGCCGAGGATCAGGGCGGGCAGCAGGCGTACGGCGATGGTGCTGCCGAACGCCGCACCCTTGGCCGCTGTGTTCTCGAACTGAGCCTGGGCGAAGAGCGCGGTGGCCAGAAGGCCGATCCAGTCGCCGAAGGAGGCGCCCGCCAGCACCAGCCAGAGCCGGCGGAAGCCGCGGCGACGCAGGACGGAGCGAAGCGCCGCTATCCCGGAGAGGTCGACGGGCCCCGGGTCCTGGTGCATATCCGTGCTGATGGCCCTACCTCCCGTGGTCAGTGCTCGGAGCACTGTAACCGCTCGGTTCACCGACGTGGGGCAACCACGATCGGGTGGAGCAGAGATGAATGTCTTTCGTGTTAATCGAGTAAGGGATAACGTGCTCGCGTGCTCACTGACCGCATCGCCCTGCGCCGGCGGCTCGACCGGATCACCGGCCATCTCGAGACCCCGGTCGCGGTGATCGACCTGGCGGCCTTCGACGACAATGCGGACCGGCTGACCGCGCGGGCGGGCGGCAAGCCGATCCGGGTGGCGAGCAAGTCGGTGCGCTGCCGCGCCCTCCTGGAGCGGGTGCTCGCCCGGCCCGGCTGGCGCGGAGTGATGGCCTACACACTGCCCGAGGCGGTCTGGCTGGTGCGCTCCGGCGTGACCGATGACGTGCTGGTGGCCTACCCCACCACGGATCGGGCCGCGCTGCGAGAGGTCCTCTCGGACCCGGTTCTGACCGCGGCGATCACCATCATGGTGGACCATCCGTCCCAGCTCGACCTGGTCGATCAGGTCGTGCCCGGGGACGGGCGCCCGGCCGTACGCGTATGTATTGATCTTGATGCTTCCTGGCGGCCCGCCGGATCGCTGCACATCGGCGTGCGCCGGTCCCCCGTGCACTCGGCCGCGCAGGCCGGCGCTCTCGCCCGGGCCATCACCGCGAGAAGCGGATTCAAGCTCGTCGGGGTGATGTGTTATGAGGCACACATCGCCGGGCTCGGCGACGACCCGCCCGGCCGGGCACTGCGGGCCCGGGCCATCCGGATGATGCAGAGCCGCGCCTTCCCCGAACTGCGCGCGCGCCGGGCGGCCGCGGTCCGGGCGGTGAGCGCGCACGCCGAGCTGGAGTTCGTCAACGGCGGCGGGACCGGCAGCGTGGCCGCGACCAGCGCCGATCCGGCGGTCACCGAGGTCACCGCGGGCTCCGGTCTGTACGGCCCCATGCTCTTCGACTCCTACCGCAGCTGGCGTCCCACCCCGGCGGCGTTCTTCGCCCTCTCCGTGGTGCGCCGCCCGGCTCCCCGGATCGCCACCGTGCTGGGTGGCGGCTGGATCGCCTCCGGCACCGCGGAGACGTCCCGCCTGCCCGTCCCGTGGCTGCCCGAGGGCCTGCGGTTGAAGGCCGACGAGGGCGCGGGCGAGGTGCAGACCCCGCTACTGGGCACGGCCGCCGAGAAGTTGCGGCCGGGTGACCGGGTGTGGTTCCGGCACGCCAAGGCCGGCGAGCTGTGCGAGCACGTCAACGAGCTTCAACTGGTCGACGGCGAGTCAGCCGCGCCGGCCCTCACGTACCGCGGAGAAGGCCGTGCGTTCCTGGGGTAGACGAACCTCAGGCGGAGACGTGGCGGTGCAGATATTCCCTTATGAGCGCCTTGGCCTCGGTCAGGACGGCCTCGTCACCGGTAGTCTCCCGGCGGAACGCGAGCTTGATCAGCGCGTCCGCCGCCTCGACCGAGATCTGCAGCGCGAACCGCAGCCGGCCCCGGTCGGCGAGCTTGAACTGGTCGATCAGCAGCTCGGCCAGGCGCTCGGCGATGACGGCGTTGTTGTCGCGGTCGGAGTCCAGCAGATGCAGGTCGACCACGTCACCGAAGTGCAGCGTCCGGAAACCCGGCACGCTGCGGTGCATGTGGATGTACGCGTCGATCGCCGCATCGACCGCGTCCCACCAATGGGCGAAGGTCTCGCTGGCGAAACGGTCGGACAGACTGTGCAGATAGGCGTCCATGTTGCGCAGCGCGAGCGCCTGGACGATGGCCCGCTTGTCCGGGAAGAACTGATAGACCGAGCCGATGGCGACTTCGGCGCGCTCGGCGAGCAGCGTCGTGGTCAAACCCTCATAACCGACCTCGTCCACCAGCTCAGCACAGGCGTCGAGCATGCGCTGCACCCGGGCAACGCTTCTGCCCTGCACCGGAACTCGCCTCAGCGGTCCGGTGCTGACGGTTGGTGTCGACACGCGTCGCCACTCCCTCTCAGCAGTGAGATCGTCTCGCGGCGGGGGATTTCATCGAAATCGTCACCGTCGCGAATAGATCTCATCATTAAAAAGAACGTTACTCGGATCAACGAGCGAGGCGCATCGACGGGACGCCGGGTGCCGGTGTCCGCTCGGACGGAGGACAAAGGCCGGAATGACTACACCCGTTAACGCCCGCCGCTGGACCAACTGGGGCCGCAATCAGGAGTCCATCGCCGACGTGCTGACACCCGGCAGCGTCGATGAGGTCGTCGCCCATGTGAAACAGGCCGGGGAGAGCGGCCGCCGGATCAAAGTGGTCGGCAGCGGGCATTCGTTCACCCCCATCGCGGTCGCCGACGACCAGCGGATGTTCGTACACCGACTCAACCGGCTCGTCGCCGTCGACGGCCACCTGGTCACCGTCCAGGCGGGGATGCCGCTGTCCGTTCTCAACGCCCTGCTGACCGAGCACGGGCTGGCCCTGCCCAACCTCGGCGACATCGACGCGCAGACCGTCGCCGGGGCGATCTCCACCGGCACGCACGGCACCGGCATGGCACACTCCACACTGGCCTCGTGCGTCGAGGCGGTGACGATGGTGACCGCGGCCGGCGAGGTCGAGCGCTTCACCTCCGGCGCGCCGGAGTTCCCGGCGGTCCGGCTCGGCCTGGGCGCGCTCGGGATCATCGTCGACGTGACGTTGCGGTGCGTGCCCGCGTTCACGCTGCTCGCCGACGAACGGCCGATGCCGTTGACGGACGTGCTGGCCGGTATCGACGAGTGGATGCCGGAGTTCGACCACGTCGAGTTCTTCTGGTACCCGTACACCGACCGGGCCCAGCTCAAGCGCAACAAGCGGGTCTCCGAGAACGACCGGCCCCTGTCGGGGTTCCGTGCCTGGCTCGACGACGACTTCCTCTCCAACACCGTCTGGCAGGGCGTCTGCGCGCTCGGCCGGCGCTTCCCGGGGACGGTTCCGGCGCTCAGCGCCGTCTCCGCCCGCGCGCTGAGCGCGCGCTCCTACACCGGCCGGTCCGACCAAGTCTTCTGCTCACTCCGCAAGGTCAAATTCACCGAGATGGAGTACGAGGTACCGCGCGCCGCCCTGCCCGAGGCACTCGACGCCATCCGGAGGATCCTCGACCGGCTCCCGTTCAAGGTCCAGTTCCCGGTGGAGGTGCGGTTCACCGGGCCGGACGACGTGTGGCTGTCGCACGGGTACGGCCGGGAGTCCGCCTACATCGCCGTGCACCAGTACATCGGCAGCCCGTACGAGCCGTACTTCCGGGCCGTTGAGGAGGTCTGCGCGGCGCTGGGCGGGCGGCCGCACTGGGGGAAGCTGCACTACCGGGACGCGGCTTCACTGCGTGCCGCGTACCCCCGCTTCGACGACTTCCTGGCCGTGCGGGACCGCCTCGACCCGAAGCGGGTCTTCGCCAACGACTACCTGAAGCGCGTCCTGGGCGGTTGAGTCCAGGCGGTCGAGTCTCGGGAGCCGAGCCTGGCCCGGCTCCCGAGGACCGCCCTCACTCCGCCGCGGTGGCCGCCTTGCGCGGAGCGGCCTTCTTGGCCGGAGCCCGCTTCGCGGCGGTCGTCTTCTTCGCGGCCGTGGTCTTCTTCGCGGCGGTGGCCCGCTTGGCCGGAGCCTTCTTGGCCGGCGTCGCGCCCTCCGCCCCGTCGGCGGCGGCCTTGGCCGGAGCCTTCTTCGCGGCGGCCCGCTTCTTCGGCGGGACCGGCCCCTTGGCCCGCTTCTCGGCGAGCATCTCGGATGCTTCCTGGAGAGTGAGCTCCTCGGGCGTCTGGTCGCGGCGCAGTGACGCGTTGTACTCACCGTCGGTCACGTAGGGCCCGAACCGGCCGTCCTTGATCACCAGCGGCTTCTCGGTGGCCGGGTCGTTGCCCATCTCGCGCAGCGGCGGTTTCGCGGCCCGGGCCTGGCGGGTCTTCGGCGTCGCCAGCAGGGCGAGCGCGTCCTCCAGGCTGATCGTGAGCAACTGCTCCTCACTGCCCAGCGACCGCGAGTCGGTGCCGCGGGAGATGTACGGCCCGAACTTGCCGTTACGCGCCACGATCTCGTTGCCGTCGGCGTCCTTGCCGACCACCCGGGGCAGCTGGAGCAGCTGAAGCGCCTGCTCCAGGGTGAGCGTCTGCGGCGTCTGCGTCTTGAACAGCGACGACTTGCGCTCACCGGCCGACACGTAGGGGCCGAACCGGCCGGACTTGACCAGGACCTCCTCGTTGGTGACCGGGTCGTTGCCGAGGGTCCGGTCGCCGTTGCCGGCCAGGAAGAGCTCCTCGACCTTCTCCCGGGTCAGCTCGTCGGGCGCGATGCCCTCGGGGACCGACGCGCGGTCCTCCGCCGACTCCTCGGTCGAGTCCGGCGCCTGACGCTGCAGGTAGGGACCGAACCGGCCGACACGCACCACCACCGTACGGCCGTCGTCCTCGGTGAAGAGCGGGATCGAGTTGACCGTCCGCGCGTCGATCGCGCTGAGGTTCTCGGTCACCATCTTCTTCAGGCCGCCGGCCTTGGCGATCTCGTCGTCCGCCCCGCCGGTCTGGCTGCCGAAGTAGAAGGAGGTGAGGAAGTCGAGCTGGGTGTGGTCGCCGGACGCGATGTCGTCGAGCTGGCCCTCCATCGCGGCGGTGAAGTTGTAGTCCACCAGCCGCGGATAGTGGTTCTCCAGCAGGCCGATCACGGCGAACGCCAGGAACGACGGGACCATCGCCTGGCCACGCTTCTCCACGTAACCGCGGTCCTGGATGGTCCGCATGATCGACTCGTACGTCGACGGGCGGCCGATGCCGAGTTCCTCCAGGGCCTTGACCAGCGACGCCTCGGTGTACCGGGCGGGCGGCGAGGTGTGGTGGCCGGCGGCCTTCAGCTCGTCTCCGGTCAGCGGCTGGTCCTTGGCCAGGTTGGGCAGGCGGCGCTCGGCGTCCTCGGCCTCGGCGTTCTCGTCGTCGGACGACTCGACGTAGGCGCGCAGGAAGCCGGGGTCGGTGATGGTCTTGCCGGAGGCGCCGAAGTCGGCCTCCTCCTGCGCGGTGGAGATCGCCCGGATCCGCACGCTGATCGAGTTACCGACCGCGTCGGTCATCTGCGACGCGATGGTCCGGCGCCAGATCAGCTCGTAGAGCTTGAACTCGTCGGTGTTCAGCTCCTTGGCGACCTCGCCCGGGGTGCGGAAGTTGTCACCGGCGGGACGGATCGCCTCGTGCGCCTCCTGCGCGTTCTTCGCCTTGGTGGTGTAGCGGCGCGGCTGCGGCGGCACGTTGGCGGGGCCGTACAGGTCGGCGATCTGCCGGCGGGCGGCGGCGACGGCCGTCTCGGACAGGTTCACCGAGTCGGTACGCATGTAGGTGATGTAGCCGTTCTCGTACAGCTTCTGCGCGGTGCGCATCGTCTGCGAGGACGAGAAGCGCAGCTTGCGGGCCGCCTCCTGCTGGAGCGTCGAGGTGATGAACGGCGCGTACGGCCGGCGCCGGTACGGCTTCTCCTCGACCCGGGTGACGGTGAACGGCCGGCCCTCCAGCCGGGCGGCCAGGCCCCGGGCGCCGCCCTCGTCGAGGTGCACCACGGTCGAGCCCGGCTTCACCTTGCCGGTGGTGGGCTCGAAGTCCTTGCCGGTGGCGACCCGGTCGCCACCGAGGGCGACCAGCGTCGCGTTGAACGAACGCGGGCCGTCGACCTGCCCCTGCACCGAGAGGGTGGCGAGGATGTCCCAGTACTCAGCGGTCCGGAACGCCATCCGCTGGCGCTCACGCTCGACCACGATGCGGGTGGCGACGGACTGCACCCGGCCGGCCGACAGCTTCGGCCGCACCTTCTTCCACAGGACCGGGCTGACCTCGTAGCCGTAGAGCCGGTCGAGGATGCGGCGGGCCTCCTGCGCGTCGACCAGGTCGCGGTCGATCTCGCGGGGGTTGGAGACGGCGGCCTGGATGGCCGGCTTGGTGATCTCGTGGAAGACCATCCGCTTGACCGGCACCCGGGGCTTGATCGTCTCGACCAGGTGCCAGGCGATCGCCTCGCCCTCGCGGTCCTCATCGGTGGCGAGGAAGATCTCGTCCACCTCGCGGGCGAGTTTGCGCAGCTTGGCGATCTGTTGCTTGCGGTCGGCGGAGATCACGTAGAGGGGCTTGAAACCGTTGTCGACGTTCACGCCGAGCTTGGCCCAGGCCTCGCCCTCGTACTCCGCGGGGATGTCGGCGGCGTTACGTGGCAGGTCACGGACATGGCCGATTGAGGCCTCGACCAGATAGTCGGGGCCCAGATAACCGGCGATCGTCTTGGCCTTCGACGGGGACTCGACGATGACCAGACGGATCGTCCTGGCGTCACTCGGCACGGCACTCCTCGATATTGAGACCCTCGGCGCTCCTCGCTCCGCTCGGCGGAGCACAGACGTTCAACGTAACGCGCCGGACCAGCAACCATTCCCGGGGAACCCCGCAGTCGGATGGTAACGGTCCGGCCACCGCGTGCATCCGACCGCGACACCGTACACCGGGAAGTGACTGTAATGTCGGACACAATCAGTGAAGATCACGCGAGTGCACCGCCGGGCCAGAATTCCTCCGGGGCTGCTGAGGGACGCTCTCCGACCAGCTCGGCGAGCCGCCGCAGACGCCGGGCCCCGGTGATGAGGTACCGCCGTCCGTCATCCGACACGCGGCCCGCCAGACCGGCCCGGACCAGCGCGGCTTCCACCACGTGGCGGTCCTTTCCGGGGTCCAGGCCGAGCGCGTAGCCACCCGGCCGCGGGCCGCCCGCGGCGGCCACCCAGAGCCGCATCCGCGGCCCGGAGAGGAAGAGCTGCGCGGATGCCTCCGGCCAGGCGCGGGCAAGACCGTTCAACCTTCGGGAGTACGCCGTGCGCACGTCGAACAGCGGTGCGGGCGGCCCGGCCGGAGGGTCGTCGCCGGAGGGCGTTTCCGCCGCTCCGGGGCTGTCGGCCGGCTCCGTGGGGCCCGGTTCGTCAGCCGTCGTCGGGTGTTCCGGCGTGACGATCGCCTCTTTTCTGGCGGAGAGCTCGATCGCGCGTACCCCATCGGGATCTTGATCTTCTGGAACCGGGGCCCAGGTGGCCGTGAGGCCGCGGGCGCCCATCTCGGTGACCAGCACATGGACGCGCCAGGCGGCATCCACCCGGACCGAGACGCGGGCCGTGCCGCCCATCCGGTCGAGCCGGCCGGGACCGGCCAGCAGGCCGGCGAGATCGGCGGGCGACGGCTCGATGGTCTCGGCGCCGAACATCGACAGCTGACGGCCGGCCCGCGGGCCGGCCGTGCCTCGCGGGACGATCCTCTTCGCCACCGGAACCGGCGGGGGGAGCACCTCCCGCGGGATCAGCGGCCAGCCGGAATCGCTCATCGGATCGCCGGCACCGTGCTCATTGACACTCTGGCAGGGAGTCGAAGGCCTGTCTCAGCTCGACCGACTCGAGCGTGGCGGTGTCGAGGTTGCTGCGCTCGTAGCTGGTGGTGAGCTGCCCGACGACCTTGCCGACCTCGTCGTAGAAGGCCTTGGACGGGCTGGTGGCGAGGGCCTGGATGCCGGTGCGCGCCTGGCCGTAGGCATCGCGGATCCCGGCGAGCGAGTGCTGGAAACCGTCGGCGATGGCCTCGCCGTTCGTCACGTCGGGAACGCCCGCCTTCTCCACGCCGGCCCGCGCCTGTTCGCTCGCTGAGGCGGCGCCGTCGAAGAGGCGGGCCAGGTTCTCTTTCGCCTGGCCCGGCGTGGTCTCGGCGGTCATCTGCTGCTGGGTGCGGCTGGTCAGCGAGTCGAGCTCGCTGCGCCAGGGGGTCAGCGTGTTGCAGACCAGCGCTGCCCAGGCGTGCGCGCCGGGCCGGCTGGAACACGCGGCCAGCGGGGCGGCGAACACGAGGACGAGAGCCAGGGAGATCGGTCGGACCGCGCGCATGGAAGCAGGGTACGGCTACGGTCGGACACTCCACACGCCTCGATCGAGTCAATGAACTTTTTTCAATGTGGCGGGACTCGGACCGCCCGGCCGCGGGCCGGCGAGATCAGCCGAAAGGCACCCGGTCTCCCGGGTGCCTTTCGTCCTGCTGCGAGATTTGTCAGGCGTTGTCCTTGATCCGGGACGCCTCGGTGGTGCGAGTGTCCTGGACCGCCCGCGCGGTGTCGGCGGCGCCCACGGCCGCGGCCGTCGAGCTGTCGTCACCCATCGAGATCGGCTTGCGCTTGCTCCAGACCACGGCGGCCGTCACGATCGCGACCGCGAGGACCGCGACACCGATCCGCAGGCCGGGGTTGGCCTCGGATCCGTAACTCCAGGTCACCACGGCCGGGGCGATCAGCAGCGAGACCAGGTTCATCACCTTGAGCAGCGGGTTGATGGCCGGGCCGGCGGTGTCCTTGAACGGGTCGCCGACGGTGTCGCCGATGACCGTGGCGGCGTGCGCCTCGGAACCCTTGCCGCCGTGCGCACCGTCCTCTACCAGCTTCTTCGCGTTGTCCCACGCGCCGCCGGAGTTGGACAGGAAGACCGCCATCAGCGTGCCGGTCCCGATCGCGCCGGCGAGGTACGCCGCCAGCGCGCCCGGGCCCAGCCCGAAGCCCACCGCGATCGGCGCCATGATCGCCAGCAGACCGGGCGTGAGCAGCTCCCGCTGCGCGTCCCGGGTGCAGATGTCGACCACTCGGCCGTACTCCGGACGCTGGGTGCCGTCCATGATCCCCGGGAACTCGCGGAACTGCCGGCGGACCTCCATCACGACCGCGCCGGCCGAGCGGGACACCGCGTTGATCGCGAGGCCGGAGAAGAGGAACACCACCGCCGCGCCGATCAGCAGACCGACCAGGCTGCGCGGGTTGGAGATGTTGAGCTGACTCATGATCTCAGCGCCGACGTCCGTCACCCCGGCGATCGTCATCGAGCTGGCCAGGCTGTTGGTGTACGACCCGAACAGCGCCGTGGCCGCGAGAACCGCCGTCGCGATCGCGATGCCCTTGGTGATCGCCTTCGTGGTGTTGCCGACCGCGTCCAGTTCGGTGAGGATCTGCGCGCCCCGCTCGTCGACGTCGCCGGACATCTCGGCGATGCCCTGCGCGTTGTCCGAGATCGGGCCGAACGTGTCCATCGCGACGATGACACCGACCGTGGTGAGCAGGCCGGTGCCGGCCAGCGCGACCGCGAACAGCGACAGCGTCAGCGACGAGCCACCCAGCAGGAAGGCGCCGAAGACGCCCGCGCCGAGCAGCAGCGCCGAGTAGACCGCCGACTCCAGGCCGACGCTGATCCCGGCCAGGATGACGGTGGCCGCGCCGGTCTGCGACGACTTGCCGATGTCCTGCACCGGACGCCGGTTGGTCTCGGTGAAGTAGCCGGTCAGCGCCTGGATGGCGGCGGCCAGCACGATGCCGATCACGACCGCGCCGACCGCGACCCACTGCGGGTTCTGGCCGCTGTTGCGGATGTCCTCGGCGATGCCGGTGTCGTTGAACCCGGCGAAGCTGTTCGGCAGGTAGACGAAGCTGACCACGGCCACCGCGATCGCGGAGATCGCGGCCGAGATGTAGAAAGCCCGGTTGATCGCGGTGAGGCCGTTGCGGTCACTCGGCCGCAGCCGGGTGATGAAGACACCGACGATCGCGATCAGCACACCGATCGTGGAGACGATCAGCGGGAAGATCAGGCCGTCCTGGCCGAACGCCGCCTGGCCCAGGATCAGAGCCGCGACCAGGGTCACGGCGTAGGACTCGAAGAGGTCGGCGGCCATGCCGGCACAGTCGCCGACGTTGTCGCCCACGTTGTCGGCGATCGTCGCCGCGTTGCGCGGGTCGTCCTCCGGGATGCCCTGCTCGACCTTGCCGACCAGGTCCGCGCCGACGTCCGCGGCCTTGGTGAAGATGCCGCCGCCGACCCGCATGAACATGGCCAGCAGCGCGGCGCCGAAACCGAAGCCCTCCAGCACGGTGGGCGCGTCGCCGCCGAAGATCAGCACGACCAGCGCGCCACCGAAGAGGCCGAGGCCGACGGTGAGGAAGCCGACCACACCACCGGTCTTGAAGGCGATGCCCATCGCCTTCTCCCGGCCGCCCTGCTCACCGGCCGCCGCGGCGACCCGCAGGTTCGCCCGGGTGGCCAGCGCCATGCCGGCGCCACCGATGAACGAGCTGAAGACCGCGCCGACGATGAAGAACAGCGACCGGCCGATCTTGACCCACATCTCGTTGTCGGTCGCGTGCACCGGCAGGAGGAACAACAAGACGACCGCGATGACGACGAAGATGCCGAGTGTCTTGAACTGCCGGAACAGGTACGCCGAGGCGCCCTCCTGCACGGCGCCCGCGATCTCCTGCATCTTCGGGGTGCCACGCGCGTTACGCAGCACCGATTGCACGAACGCGGCGGCGAAACCGAGCGCCACGAGGGCGAACACCAACGCGACGATGATGAATGTGATGTTTGACCCGGTCAGGGCCTCTGCACCGCCCTCGGCGGCGAGGTCTATCGAGGTCGTGGACATCCATGTCCTCCTGTGCACCGATGGCGCCCGGACGGTGGACGTGACCTTCCGGGCGCATTCCCCGTGGGAGCGGGGAACGACCGATCAGACCCGCGGACGCGGGCCAGCAGTAGCTGATAACTCGCGTACTGTATAGGGCTTACGTGTCGGTCGTCACATGTAGCACCAGCCGTGTCGCGATGATGATCACCGTTGTGTTAGGCCGGAATTGATCTCGACGGCCCAGGGACAGGATTCAGCCTGACGGCTTTTGTCCGTTTTGGATAGGAATCTAGGAAAAGATCCCTCGAAATGGGGGCGCGTTGGCGCACCCCTCGATGACGGTGATCCTCGCGGGCCTCAGGTCGCCGCGGAAACGCGGCGGCCAGGCCGGCGGCGGCCGGTCAGCGGCGGGCGACCGGCCAGACCATGCGGACCTCGGTGCCCGAACCGTCCTCGACGGGACGCACCTGGAGGTCGTCGACGAAACCGGCGAGCAGCGCGAAGCCGACGCCCGTGGTGAGCGCGTCGTCGGTCAGCGACTCGTCGGCCAGCTCATCCGGCGGCAGCTTCGTCAGACCCACGCTCGCCTCGATCGGGCCGTGGTCGATGACGCGGACGGTGTACGAGTCCGAGTCGGACATCTCCACGGTGACGAGGTCGGTGAGGCCGTACTGGCGGTGCAGGGCGACCGCACGGGTGCAGGCCTCGCCGATGGCGAGACGCACCTCGTCGAGCAACTCCTCCGCGACCCCGGCGCGCCGTGCCACGGCGACGCCGACGAGCCGGGCGGTGCGCACGTGCACCGGGGCCGGTGAGAAGGAGAGCCGAACGGTAGCCATCACGAAGCTGGACCGCTGCCGTCGCGCTCGGTGGCCGCTCCGACCGTCGGGAAGATCGGGAAGACCTGGTCCAGGGCGGTGATCCGGAAGATCTTGAGAAGTGGCTCCTTGGCGCAGACCAGGCCGAAGGTGCCGTGCGCGGTCCGCAGCCGTTTCAAGGCGCCGACCAGCACACCGAGCCCCGTGGAGTCGAGGAAGTCGACCCGCTCCAGATCGACCACCACATCGCGTGCACCCGCGTCCACCAGCTCGATGAGACGCTCACGCAGCCGGGGGGCGGTGTAAACGTCCACCTCGCCGCCGACCTCGAGCACGGTGTACTCGGCGACGGTTCGGGTCGTGAGTGACAGCTCCATCGGTCCTCCTCCCTGATCTCTCCCCCCGCGAAATCTAACCACCGACGGGAAGAGGGCGACGCGTGGCACCCACCGTCCTACCCGTTTGAGGTTCGGGCCATACCGGTGTCACAGTGCAATGCGTGACCTCCATCGCCTTCGGGCCCGCCGAGCTGCTGCACCGGCTCCGGGCCCGCGAGCGCGGCACGGCCGTGTCTCCGGTCACACATGTCGAGCGGGTGCCCGCCCAACGAGGCCGCGCGGCGCCGTGGCCCGCGTGGACCGACCCCGCCGTGCGAGACGCCTTCGCCGCACAAGGGATCGCCGCCCCGTGGGAACACCAGGCGGCCGCGGCCACCCTCGCCCGGGAGGGCACCCACGTCGTGCTGGCCACCGGCACCGCGTCGGGCAAGTCCCTCGCCTACCAGCTGCCGGCGCTCAGCACGCTCGCCGAGGACGCCCGGGCGACCGTGCTGTACCTGTCACCCACCAAGGCGCTCGCGGCCGATCAGATGCGGTCCCTCACCCGGCTCGGGCTGGACGGGGTGCGGCCGGCCACGTACGACGGTGACACCCCGCGCGAGGAGCGCGAGTGGATCCGGCAGCACTCGCGGTTCGTGCTCACCAACCCCGACATGCTGCACCACAGCCTGCTGCCCGGCCACGGCCGCTGGGGGGTCTTCCTCCGCCGCCTGCGCTATGTCGTGGTCGACGAGTGCCACACCTACCGCGGCGTCTTCGGCTCGCACGTGGCACACGTGCTGCGGCGCCTGCGGCGGGCCACCGCCCGGTACGGCGCCTCCCCCACCTTCGTCCTGGCGTCGGCGACCTCGGGCGATCCGGCCGGATCCGCCTCCCGCCTGACCGGTCTCCCGGTGACAGCCGTCACCGAGGACGCCTCACCGCGCGGAGCGGTCACCTTCGCCCTCTGGGAACCACCCCTGCTCGAAAGCTTCGCCGACGACGCCGCCCCGATCCGGCGCTCGGCCCTGCGCGAGACCGCCGACCTGCTCACCGACGCGGTGGTGGCCGGTACCCGGACGCTCGCCTTCGTCCGGTCCCGGCGCGGCGCCGAGGTGGTCGCCGCACTGGCCCGGCAGTCACTGAACGAGGTGGCGCCCGGCCTCGGCGAGCGGGTCGCCGCCTACCGTGGCGGCTATCTGCGGGAGGACCGGCGGGCCATCGAACGGGCGCTGCTCGACGGTTCACTGCTCGGACTGGCCTCCACGAACGCCCTCGAACTGGGCGTCGACGTGGCCGGCCTGGACGCGGTCGTGATCTGCGGCTATCCCGGAACCCGGGCGTCGCTCTGGCAGCAGGCCGGACGCGCCGGGCGGGCCGGCGGCGAAGCGCTCGCCGTGCTGGTCGCCCGGGACGACCCGCTCGACACCTATCTCGTGCACCATCCGGAGGCGGTGTTCGGGCGACCGGTCGAGGCGACGGTGCTCGACCCCGCGAACCCGTACGTGCTCGGCCCGCAACTGTGCTGCGCCGCCTCCGAGGCGCCGCTCACCGACGCAGACCTCGAACTGTTCGGCCCGGCCGCGGCGGAGATCGTCGGCCGGCTGGTCGCCGAGGGCGCGCTGCGGCGGCGGCCGTCCGGCTGGTACTGGACCCACCGGGGACGCCCCGAGGTGGACCTGCGCGGCACCGGTGGCGCCCCCGTGGCGGTGGTCGAGGCGGCCACCGGGCGGCTGCTCGGCACCGTCGACCACGGCTCGTCGCACGCCATGCTGCATCCCGGGGCGGTCCACCTGCATCAGGGCGTCTCCTACGTGGTGGACGACCTCGACCTGGAGGACGCGATCGCCCTCGTCCACCAGGAGGAACCGGACTGGACCACGCACGCCCGGGACGTCACGAACCTGTCGGTGGTGAACGTCCGGTCGTACGTGGACGCCGGCCCGGTCGGGCTGTTCCTCGGCGAGGTCGACGTGACCAACCAGGTCGTGTCGTACCAGCGTCGCCGGCTCCGCACCGGCGAGATCATCGACACCCGGCCGCTCGACCTTCCGGTGCGCGAGCTGCGTACGGTCGCGGTCTGGTTCACCGTGTCACCGCGGGCGCTGACCGCGGCCGGGGTGGAGCCGGGCGAGTTCCCGGGCGCCCTGCACGCCGCCGAGCACGCCGGAATCGGGCTGCTGCCGCTGATCGCCACCTGCGACCGGTGGGACATCGGCGGGCTGTCCACCGCGAACCACGCCGACACCGAGGCGCCGACCGTCTTCGTCTACGACGGGCATCCGGGCGGGGCCGGCTTCGCGGAGCGGGCGTACGGCACCGCCACCGCGTGGCTGCGCGCCACCCGGGAGGCGATCGCCTCGTGCGTGTGCGAGGCCGGCTGCCCGTCGTGCGTGCAGTCACCCAAATGTGGGAACGGCAACAACCCCTTGAACAAGGAGGACGCGGTGAAGGTGCTGGACATCGTGCTGGCGGCGCTTCCCGACGCCGATTGACCCACCGCTCACCTCGGCCAGGAAGTTGTAGCCTGCCTCCCCGATGAGTCGCGATGAAGCAACCACCGAGACCAGCGACCGGCAGAAGGGCGCGGCGCCCCGCCTCGCGGCCTTGGACGGTCTGCGCCTGATCGCCGCTCTGGCGGTCGCGGTGTTCCACCTCAGCGTGTCGTGGCGCATCGACGGGTCGAGCCCGCCGTCTCAGTCCCTGCCGTACCTCTCCCACGCCGCCGTCTACGGCTTCCTCGGCGTCGAGCTGTTCTTCCTGATCAGCGGTTTCGTGATCTGCATGAGCAGTTGGCGGCGCAGTCTCGGCGACTTCTTCGTGTCCCGGGTGAGCCGGCTCTACCCGGCGTACTGGGTCTGCATCCTGGTCACGGCCGTGATCGTCACGATCGCGCCGGTGACCGATGGTGTCCCGGTGAGCGGATCCCCGGATCTGCGCGAGATCGCGGTCAACATGACCATGCTGCAGGAGCCCCTGGGCATCCCGGCGGTCGACACCGTCTACTGGACGCTCTTCGTCGAACTGCGGTTCTACCTGCTGTTCGCGGTGCTCGTGGCGTTCGGGCTGACGTACCGCCGCACGGTGATCTTCTGTGCCGCCTGGATGGCCGTCGCCGTGATCGGCCCGATGCTGGACAGCCGGATCGTCAACATCCTCGCCGTCCCGGAGTACGCGCCCTACTTCATCGCCGGGATCGCGATGTTCCTGATCCACAAGTTCGGCCGGTCACCACTGCTGCTGGCGATCGTCGCGTTCTCCTGGCTGATCAGCGTCGAACGGGTCGAGGACCGGGTGGCCGGCGTCGAGCCCGGTTTCGACGTGCCGACCTGGCCGGGCATCGTGATCGTCACCCTGTCGTACCTCCTCGTCCTGGTGATCGCCTTCGGCTGGACCGACCGGATCCGGTGGACCTGGCTCACCACCGCCGGCGCCCTGACCTACCCGTTCTACCTGCTCCACCAGCGCGTCGGGTACAGCCTGATCCGGCACACCCAGGAGCGCACCGCCCTGCCGGCGTGGGTGCTGGTCCTGGGCGCGATCACGGTCGTGCTCGGGCTGGCGTGGCTGGTGCACCGGCTGGCGGAGCGCCCGCTGACCCGGTGGCTGCGCACCGTTCTGCGCCGGTCGGTCGCCGACGTCCGCCAGATCTCCGCAGCGGAAGCCGCGTCCTTCTCCGGCCACGGTGAGATCCGGGAGCAGCGGCGGGCCGGGGCTGAGCCGGCCGTCGGCGTCATCGGCGTCGCCCTCGGGGCAGAGCCTGTTCCAGCAGGTCTCCCGCTGAGGCGGACACCGGACCGGCCCGGGACGCCGCCTCCGCGCTCGCCGGGAAGACCACCAGCGCAACCTCGGTCCGGACCACGATCTCCAGGCCGGTGACGGCACACCCGGTCATCCGGGCGCTGTTCGCCTCGACGTAGTGCCGTGCCACGGCACAGGCGGTCGCCTCGCCCTCGACGGCGTGCCGGCCGCCGGCCAGGGCGCCGAAGTCGGCGGCCGCCCCGGCCTGGTGCCGGGCCACCCGCGCCGCCCCGACGGTCGCCCCGGCCAGCCCCAGCGAGACCAGCACCAGCCCCACGCCGAGCACGAAGATCGACGCCGCGCCGCGGTCGTCCCACCGTCTCACGGCAGGCCCACCTCCTCGGGCTCGCGGGCCGCCACGGCGGTGGCCCGCACCTCGACGCCGGGCAGGTCGGCGCCGAACATCCGGACCGGCGCGGACACCTCGGCCGTGACGCTCTCCGCGGTCCCGCCCATCCGGACGGCCGCGCCCTCGGGAGCGATTCGAGACGCCACCGCGGTCGCCGCCGCACCGCGCGCTCCGGCCAGGGCCGCCTCGCGGGCCGCGTCCAGGCACTGCATCTTCGCGGTCACCGCGGTCACCGCCGTGAGGCCGAAGCCGAGCAGCAGCATGAGCGCCGGCAACCCGGCCGCGAGTTCGGCGGTGAACGAACCCCGGTCGCGGCCGGGCCGCCGGCGCCGTCTCACTTCAGCGCCCGGCCGATGACCGCGCTGAGTGCCGACTGCACGGACGCGCTCGTCATGACCTTGAGCAGGACACCGGCGAAGGCGACCGCGGCGAGCGTGCCGACGGCGTACTCGGCGGTGCTCATTCCGGCGTCCGCGGCATCCGCCTGGAGCCGCCGGTAATGGGCGATGAGTTGGGACAACAGGACCTCCTCCGGTTGTGATGCGGCGTCCGACACGCCGCATCGGGGGGTTTCAGAGCACGTCGGCGAGGATGGCGACCACGGTCGGCATCAGCCCGGCGAGCAGGAAGGCCGGCAGGAAGCACAGGCCGAGAGGCAGCACGATCAGCACACCGGCCCGCTGGGCGGCCGCCTCGGTCGCCACCGCCCGGTCGGCGCGCAGGTCGCCGGCGAGGCGTTCCAGCGCCCCGGACAGCGCGCCACCGCTGGCGCTGGACCGGACGGCCGCCGCGACCAGCCGCTCCGCATGGGTGACTCCGGTCAGGTGCGCCCACGCCTCGGCCGGCGCCGCGCCGAGCCGCAACGACCGGGCGGTGCGCTCCAGCCGGGCCCCGAGCGGTCCACCCAGCGCCTCGGCCACGGCGGCGACCGACCTGTCCACCGAGGTTCCGCCCTTGAGCGCGGCGGCCAGCAGATCAGCGCCGAGCGGCAGGTCGGCGAGCGCCTCCCGGCGCTCCCGGCGAACCTCGGCGGGTTCCCGGCCGCGCAGGAAGCGGTCCGCTCCGATCCCGGCCGCCAGCCCGGCAGGGACACCCCACGCGGTGCCGATGAAGCCGGCCACGGCCAGCCCGGCGAGCACCGGCAGCAGCAGCCGGGTCTGCCGGGCCTTCCTCGGTCGTGGGAGCCGGGGAGCGCTCGCGGGCGCCATCAGGGCCACCGCGGCCGCCACCGCGCACACCGCCACGACGGGCCCGCTCACCATGACGCCTCGGTCGCGACCGGCACGCTCCCCAGGACCGGTTCCGGCAGCAGCGCTTCGCAAGCCTTGACGGCCCCGTCAACGCCGACCAGAGCGGCCACACAGCACTCACGCAGCGGCACCCGGACCGGCCCACCCGCCCGCAGCAGCGCCGCCACCCCGCACACCGGGGTCACGGGGGTCACCGGCCCACCCCCTCGGTGAGCCGCTGCGCCCATTTCAGCCCGGCGCACTGCAGGAGGAGCGCGGCGACCACACACGCCGCGCCCCACGGCGTGTGCAGCAGCATCGCCAGCGGATCGGCGCCGATCAGGTAGCCCAGCGCGATCCCGCCCAACGGCAGGCCGGCCAGCAGGATCGCCGTGGTCTGCGCCCCGGCCGCCTGGGCGACGGCCGTCCGGGCCGAGCGGTCGGCCGCACGCGCGTCCGATTCGATCCGGTCGAGGAGGTCGGCCGCCGGCGCACCGGTGCGCTCGGCGAGACCCCACACCGCCCCCGTCAGCCGCCCGAGCCGCCCGGACCCGGTGCTCTCGGCGCGGCCGGCGGCGACCGCTGCCGGGATCCCCGCCCGCAGCTCCGCGACCAGCGATGCCAACTCGTCCAGGTACGCGGCCCGCCGCGCCTCGACCCGCTTGCGCCCGGCCCGCCGCCGCCACTCGTGGACGCCCAGGCCCGCGTAGACCGCGGCGACGGTTCCCGCGACCGGCCCGCCGGACAGCCCCGCCACCACGGCCGCCAGCCCGGAGACGGCCGGAACCAGCCGCCACCGCGGCTCGTCCAGGAACGCCCGGATCACCGGCCGCACCGCCGGCAGGAGGGCAGTCCTCGGCCGCCGCCGGAAGAGCCGCTCCCGGGCCGCGTCCCCCGGTCTGACGGCCAGCACCGCACCGGCGATCAGGAGTGTCACCAGCACCCAGCTCACGTGGGGCCTCCCTCGGACACCGGCGGGCACAGGACGGCGGGCACCGCCACCCCACGCTCCGTGAGCAGGCGGGCCAGCACGGCGGCGCCCGGGCCGAGGCCCCGATCGCGCCGCCACGCCGGGACGACCGTCGCCAGCCGCTGTTCCCCGGACGGGAGCAGGACGCTGACCGATTCCAGGAGGCGGCCCTCGGTCGTACGCCTGACCTGGAGAACCACCTGCAACGCCGCGACCGCCTGTGCGTGCAGCGCGGCCCGCGGCAGCCCGCCCAGCAGCCCGAGCGCCTCCAGCCGGGCCGGTACGTCGGCGGGCGCGTTGGCGTGCAGCGTCCCCGCGCCGCCCTCGTGCCCGGTGTTGAGCGCACCCAACAGGTCGACGATCTCCGCCCCTCGGCACTCCCCGACCACCAGCCGGTCGGGCCGCATCCGCAGCGCCTGCCGGACCAGGTCGCTGAGCCCGACCGCGCCCGCTCCCTCCACGTTGGAGGTGCGCGCCTGGAGCCCCACCACGTGCGGGTGCACCGGCCGCAGTTCCGCGGCGTCCTCCACCAGCACGATCCGCTCGGTCGGCGGCACCAGCCCGAGCAGGGTCGCGAGCAGCGTGGTCTTCCCGCTGCCGGTGCCACCGGTCACCAGGTAGGCGAGCCGTGCCGCCACCACCGCGGCCAGCACCGGCGCGGCCGCCGGGGCGACCGTCCCGTGTGCGACCAGGTCAGCGAGGGTGAACGGCCGCTGCCGGAAGGTACGCAGCGACAGATAGGGCCCGTCCGTCGCGACCGGCGGCAGCACCGCGTGCAGCCGGGTCCCGTCGGGGAGCCGCGCGTCGGCGTAGGGCTGACCGTCGTCGAGCCGCCGCCCGCAGGCCGCGACCAGCCGCTGAGCGAGCCGGCGTACCTCGCCGGCGTCCGAGAACCGGACCGCGGCACGTTCCAGCCCCGCTCCGCGGTCCACCCAGACCTGCAGATTGTTGACGAGCACGTCGGTGACGGACTGGTCGGCGAGCAGCGGGGCGAGCGGGCCCGCGCCGATCAGTTCGTCGCGCACCTGACCGGCGAGCCGCAGCACGGCCGTGTCCCCGAGGACCGCGTTGTCCTGCCGGACGGCGCTCACCACCGCGGCCGGCGTCGCTTCCATTCCGTCGTGGGCGAACCGTTTCCGCACCCGGTCGGCGACGGTCATGCCACGGCCGCCTTGGTGCCCGCGCCCATCAGTTCGTCGACCAGCCGCCGGCAGAGGACCGCGAGCGCGCCCTTGCCGTCGGCGGTGGGCGCCGTCCCCCGCTCGATCGCCTGGCAGACCGCCGGCTCCGGACGCAGGGTCCCGGCCAGCGGCAGTCCCAGCGCCCGCGCGACCTCCCGCGCCTTGAGCCGGCCCGGCGCCGGGCCCCGCACCACCACCGCCACGTCGTCGCAGTGTGCGGCGACGGTCGCCGCCGTGCGGGCCGCCGAGGCGGTGGCCCGCAGTTCGGCCGGCACCACGAGCAGAGTCCGGTCGGCCGCCTGAAGGGCCAGCACGGCGGCGTCGTCGAGTTGCCGCGGCAGGTCGGCGACGATCACGTCCCGTCCGCGGCGGGCCGCGTCCAAAGTGGCCGCCATCGCCTCGATCGGCACGCCCGGCAACTCGTCCCGATCGAAGGAGAGCAGCACCAGGTCACCGCGGTGCGGGAGGGCGCCCAGCAGGGCCGGCGGGTCCACCCGGCCGTCCGCCCCGGCGAGAGCCGGCCAGCGCAGCCCGCCGACCTGCTCCCAGCCGAGCACCAGATCGAGCCCACCGCCCAGCGGGTCGGCGTCGATCAGCAGGGTCCGGTACCCGGCGCGCACCGCGGTCGTGGCCAGCCCGGCGGCGAGGATGCTCGCTCCGGCGCCGCCGCGCCCGCCGATCACCGCGAGGGTCCGGCAGGCGGCCGGCGGGCCGGCCTGTTCCCCGGTGACGAACTGGTCGATCACCCATGGTTCGGCCTCGGGCAGGACGGCCACGTTGCCGGCGCCGAGCAGTTCGGCGACGTTGAAGGCCGCATCGACGGCGCCGGCGTGCCCGACCAGGACCAGCCGGTCCCGCCGGGGCAGCCGGGCCCGCAGGCAGGCTGTGGCCTGGTCGGCGCCGACCAGCACGAGTGGGGCGCCGGACCAGCGGGCCCGGGCTCCGGCCGGGTCGGGTGACACGTCGGCCTCGGCTCCGCCCGCCGCGGCGAGGCGCAGCAGGTCGTCGAGCAGGCCGGGGTCGGCGGTCACGATCAGGGGGCGGCGCGGGGCGGGCATCGCTGGCCTCCAGCGGGGACGGCGGGTTGGGGCGCTCACCGTCGCCGGGCCGGGCCGGGCACGACAACCGCCGATACCGCCGGGCTGTGGACAACCAGGAATGGTGGACGGCCCCCGCCCGGGGAGGTGATCTGCTAAGCCAGGAGGTGCGCCGGGCGCCGGGTTGGGTATCTTTGGTCGCTATGGAGAGCTCGATCCGCACGGCGCTCGCCGACGACGGCACCGTCACCGTCACCGTGGTGGGTGAGATCGACTACTCGAACTCCAGCGAGGTGGCGCGCGGTATGGACGACGCCGTCACCGCCTGGTCGCCGCCGGCCGTCGCGGTCGACCTGCGCGATGCCACCTTCATCGACTCCACCGGCCTCGGCGCGCTGATCGAGGGTTACCGGGCCGCCACCGCGCGGGGCATCGACTTCCGGGTGGTCAATCCGAGCGACACGTTCCGCCGGGTGCTGACCGTGACCGGTCTCTGCGGCCTCTTCGGCCTGATCGAGCCGGCCGGTCCCGCCCTGTTCGAGGGGGAGCCCAGCCAGGCCACCGGCGCCTGAAAAGGGAACGACCCCCGTCGGGGGAGACGGGGGCCGTCCTGGGATTCGGCTCCGGGGGGGTCGAGCCGAATCGCTCGGCAATCGCGGGGGGCGCGATCACCGAGGGCTTTTAGCTGAACCGATTTTCCGGTCTCAGATGTCACCAAGTGGAGCGGTGACAACACAGACCTCGTAGCAAACACAAGTTTGCCTCAGGATCAGGCCTCCCGTCGAGTACCGAATGTCGCATGCTCGTCACACTCCTGCCCGTCTGACCGGTTTCACCCTGCGTCACCATCGGGCACATCAGGTGAGCGGGACAACCGTGGCGTGCCGGGTGCGGCTACACTTTCGGCCCGTGGGCCTGAGCGCCGCGTTTTTCGACCTCGACAAGACCGTCATCGCCAAGTCCAGTGCGCTGGCCTTCGGACGGCCGTTCTACCGGGATGGCCTGATCAGCCGGCGCGATGTGGTCAAGACCGCCTATGCCCAGATGATGTTCCGGCTCGGCGGCGGCACCGACGAGCAATCGATGGCCCGCACCCGCGACTACATGGCCGCCCTCTGTAAGGGCTGGCGAGTGGAGCAGGTGCAGCAGATCGTGGCCGAGACCCTCAACGATCTCATCAACCCCTATGTCTACGCGGAGGCCGCGGCGCTGATCGCCGAGCACCAGGCGGCCGGCCGCGACGTGGTACTGGTCTCCGCCTCCGGCGACGAGATGGTCCGCCCGATCGGCGCGCTGCTCGGCATCACCGACATCATCGCCACCCGCATGGCGATCGTCGACGGCCGTTACAGCGGGGCGGTGGAGTTCTACTCCGCGGGCCCGGCCAAGGTCGTCGGGGTCCGCAAGCTGGCCGAGGAGCGCGGTTACGACCTCGCCGAGTGCTACGCCTACTCCGATTCCAGCAGTGACCTTCCGCTGCTCGAGTCGGTCGGTCACCCCAGCGTCGTCAACCCCGACCGGGCGTTGCGCCGGGTGGCGTTGCTCCGCTCCTGGCCGGTCCTCGAGTTCCGCCATCCCGTGCCTCTCGGCAGGCGCCTCCGCGACCGCCCGGCGGTGCCGGTCGCCGCGGCCCTCAGCGTCGGCGTGGGCGTCGCCATCGGCGTCGCCCTCTACGGACGTCACCGCCGCACCCGCGCCGCGGCCGCTTGAGACCTTTTCTTTCGTACGGCCGGCAAGAGCACCGTGAGCCACCACGCGGCGTGGGCGCCGCTCACGGCCGCTGAGCGCCTTTCGGGCGAGTCCGCTGGTCACCGGCATCGGTCTGAGTATTCCGCGTTCGGTCGCCATTTCCGGGGAAATCTGGCGATCATGCGCGGAGCGGCGTAGAAATGACTCGCGGGCCCGGAAATCTCGGGCACCGTGCACGGCCACCGGGAACCCACGCGCGATCAGCCACGGCAGGCACGTTGCGACGGGACCTCCGCCTCGCCGAGCTAGTCTCCCCGAGGCCCTGGACCGTCGACAACGACTCAGGTGCACGCTTGTTAACCCGGTCCGGACGCGCAAAGCCGGCGCCCCCGCGAGGGACGCCGGCTCTTCAATGTCCACCGGCCGTCCTACGTCTCGGCCGCGGCCCGGTGACGGTTGCGGATTTCGTGGTAGACGGCCCGGAACGCCTTCGGCCGTGCATGGAAGTCGACTCCCTGGGCCCACAGTTCGGTGTTCACCGTCGCGCCGTCGTGCCGCTCGATGAGCACGGTCATGTCGCGCTGCAGTTCCCATCGACCGAGCCGATGCGTGGCCTGGTGCAGGCGCACTCCGGCGATGTCGCGCCATCGCATGCGGCGTGACCGCAGCAAACCCCGGATCAGCACGCCGTCGCTGCTGACGTAGACCCCGTGCTCGAGTATTCGCCACGCGCCGATCACCCAGACCGCGGCGAGCACGCCGGCCACGGTCCGGACGCCGTGCCCGATGAGGTCGAACTGACGGATCGTCGCCCAGGTGAGCAGCGCCAGTGCGGCCGCTTCCCAGGCGATCACGATCCA
Organism: Actinoplanes sandaracinus; assembly: GCF_030009775.1. Taxonomy (GTDB): domain Bacteria; phylum Actinomycetota; class Actinomycetes; order Mycobacteriales; family Micromonosporaceae; genus Actinoplanes; species Actinoplanes sandaracinus. The sequence goes on from NZ_JASCTH010000011.1 coordinate 149,913, forward strand.
GCGGCCGGTGCCCGGGGAGTATGGACGGACCCAGTGCGAACCCACGCGATGAAGTATGCCGCCGGTCAGGCCTCGGCGAGGACCCCATCACCGATGACGGTGATTTCCTCGGCGCCGGCGGTGATCGCCGCCGCGTAGTGCCGCAGCCACGATCGCACTCCGTCCTGGGTGCCGGTGGCGTAGGCGCCGGCTGATCCGACGTACTCCGGCTCCCGGGTGAGGTGGCCCCGTTCGACGGCGACCAGCCCGCGGGGGTCGAAGCCGCGCCCGATCAGGGTGAGGCGCGCGGCGGCGCGGGCGACGACGCCGGCCGGCCCGGCGAAGGGCCGCAGGGTGAGGAGTTCGGCGTGGACGATGGCGGCGAGCAGCATCGGCGGGGTGGTCTCGTTCCCGGCGACCAGTCCGGCGAGGGCGTCGATCCGTTCCGCGCCGCTGGCGAGCCGGCCGAGGTCGTGGTCGTGGACGACGCCGCGGGCCGCGAGCACGTGCAGTTTCGCGAGGACCTGGCGGGGCGCGCGGGGCCAGAGGTCGACCAGGCCGCCGAGTGACTCGGCGACCCGGAGGGCGCCCTGGACGACCGGATCGGTGACCGTGCCGCCGCGTACCTCCTCGAGGTCATAGGCGCTGCCTTCGAGGGCGGCGCTGGCGACGGCGGCGCGCAGGCTCGCTTCGGCGGCGACCTGGCCGCCGTGCCGGCGCAGGGCTCGGTGGCGGTGGGCGGCGTCGACGGACTCTCGGGCGCTCGCGAAGGCAGGTGCGACGTCGGCGAGGTCGAGCAACGGGGCTAGTGGATCCACGTGAACACGGTAGTGAACGCGGTGGCCGGCAAAACACGGGAAACACGGGGTGCACAAATGAGCGTGGAACTGGCAAGATTCGCGCAGTAGTGAGCACCAAATCGCCGGTCGGCGCGCGCACGGCACCATCGGGCGCGGGCTGCCTGGCAAACCTTCGCCGGAACCGCCGGCGCAACTAATGTGCAGACGAAGAGACCCCGGTCACGGCAGAGGAGCCGCCCTCATGAGCGAGACGTTGGAGAACCTGTCCTCGGAGACGCGGCAGTTCCCGCCGCCCGCCGACCTCGCGGCCAACGCGAACGTCAAGGCCGACGCCTACGAGGAGGCGGCGGGTGACCGGCTCGCCTTCTGGGCGAAGCAGGCCGAGCGGCTGGCCTGGACCAAGCCGTGGGACCAGGTGCTGGACTGGTCGAACCCGCCGTTCGCGAAATGGTTCGTCGGCGGCGAGCTGAACATCGCGTACAACTGCGTGGACCGGCACGTCGAGGCAGGACTCGGCGACAAGGTGGCGATCCACTGGGAGGGCGAGCCCGGTGACACCCGCACCGTCACCTACTCCGAGCTCCTGAAGCTGGTCAGCCAGGCGGCCAACACGCTCACCGAGCTCGGTGTGACCGCGGGCGACCGCGTGATGATCTACCTGCCGATGATCCCGGAAGCCGCGGTGGCGATGCTCGCCTGCGCCCGGATCGGGGCGACGCACAGCGTTGTGTTCGGCGGATTCTCGGTGGAGGCGCTGGCCACCCGGATCGAGGACGCCGCCGCCAAGGTGGTGATCACCGCGGACGGTGGGTACCGGCGGGGTAAGCCGTCGGCGCTCAAGCCGACCGTGGACGAGGCGGTGTCCCGGACCGATCGCATCGAGCACGTGCTGGTGGTCCGCCGGACCGGCCAGGACGTCGCCTGGACGGACAAGGACAAGTGGTGGCACGAGACGGTCGAGCAGGCCAGCCCGGAGCACAAGGCGCAGCCGTTCGACTCCGAGCACCCGCTCTTCATCCTCTACACCTCGGGCACCACCGGTAAGCCGAAGGGCATCCTGCACACCACCGGCGGTTACCTGACCCAGACGTCGTACACCCATCACGCGGTCTTCGACCTGAAGCCGGAGTCGGACGTCTACTGGTGCACCGCCGACATCGGCTGGGTGACCGGGCACTCCTACATCGTCTACGGCCCGCTCTCCAACGGCGCGACCCAGGTGATGTACGAGGGCACCCCGGACACCCCGGACCGCGGCCGGTTCTGGCAGATCGTCGACAAGTACAAGGTGTCGATCCTCTACACCGCGCCGACGCTGATCCGCACCATGATGAAGTGGGGCGACGACATCCCCGCCAAGTACGACCTGTCGTCGCTGCGCGTTCTCGGCAGCGTCGGTGAGCCGATCAACCCCGAGGCCTGGATCTGGTACCGGAAGAACGTCGGCCACGAGCGCACCCCGGTCGTGGACACCTGGTGGCAGACCGAGACCGGCGCGATCATGATCTCCCCGCTGCCCGGTGTGACCGCGGCGAAGCCGGGCTCGGCGATGACGGCGCTGCCGGGCATCAGCGCCGACGTGGTCGACGACCAGGCGCAGTCGGTGCCGAACGGAGGCGGCGGCTTCCTCGTGCTGCGGGAGCCGTGGCCGTCGATGCTGCGCACCATCTGGGGTGACGACCAGCGGTTCCTGGAGACGTACTGGTCGCGTTTCGGGGCCGGCTCGTCCGCCGGAGGCGACGAGTGGATCTACTTCGCCGGCGACGGCGCGAAGAAGGACTCCGACGGCGCCCTCTGGCTGCTCGGCCGGGTCGACGACGTCATGCTGGTCTCCGGGCACAACATCTCGACGACCGAGGTGGAGTCGGCCCTGGTGTCGCACCCGTCGGTGGCGGAGGCCGCGGTGGTCGGCGCGACCGACCCGACGACCGGGCAGGCGATCGTCGCGTTCACCATCCCGCGCGGCAATGTGGACACCGCCGGCGACGCGGGCGAGGCGCTGATCAAGGAGCTGCGCAACCACGTGGCCAAGACGCTCGGCCCGATCGCCAAGCCACGTCAGATCATGCTCGTCGCCGAGCTGCCGAAGACCCGTTCCGGAAAGATCATGCGGCGGCTGCTGCGTGACGTGGCGGAGAACCGGTCACTCGGTGACGTCACGACCCTTCAAGACTCCACTGTCATGGATCTCATCTCCTCGGGCCTGAAGACGGCCAAGCCAGAGGACTGACGACAATTAATAAAGGCTGGTGACACAGTTGTGTCATCAGCCTTTTGTCGTATTTGCCGGTCCCCATGTTATGACCGGGCCATATCGAATAACCGTTGGTCATCAATATGCTTCCCGCACCCCACGCATCGTTTGTTTTGCATACGTTCACCTGAGTCCCGGACACGGGACCGTTTCACGCCGGACGCCCGTACCCCCATGATCCGGCTGGCGAAAGCGGAGGTAAACGTAGTGCGCAAGGTGGTCGCAGGACTGCTCGGCGCCGCGGTCGTGACCAGCGTCGGCGCGTTGATGCCGACGATGGCCATGGCGGCGCCACCCTCGGACTCTGCCCCGGCCGCACCGGCCAGCGAGGCCGCTCATGTCGACGACCATGACATGCCGAACCCGCTCGAGGAGAAGCGTCGCGCGCTGCGCGAGGCTGCTGTCTCCGATGTGGTCAGCGGCAAGGCCACGGTCGAGACCAAGAATGGCAGCAAGGTCGTCAACCTGGGCAAGACCTACGGCAACGGAGGTTTCGGCCACCCGGGTAAGAACCAGTACGTCGAGCTCGCTCGGGAGAAGACCGACAAGATCTTCGTCATCCTGACCGAGTTCGGCAACGAGCGGCACCCGGACTTCCCGGACAAGGACACCACGGACGCGTTCGCCGGCCCCTCGACCTTCGAGGGCCCGCTGCACAACGCCATCCCGGCCCCGGACCGCAAGGTGGACAACTCCACCATCTGGCAGGCGGACTACTCGCCCGAGTACTACCGGAACCTGTACTTCGGCACTGGTAAGAACGTCGAGTCGGTCAAGACCTACTTCGAAGAGCAGTCGTCCGGCCGCTACAGCGTCGACGGCGCCGTCTCCGACTGGGTCAAGGTCAAGTACAACGAGGCGCGGTACGGGCGGTCGCACGACAACCCGACCGACGCCAACGGCGACGACCCGGCGGTCTGCGCCAGCAGCAACTGCAACAACGTCTGGGCCCTGGTCCAGGACGGCGTGAACCAGTGGTACGCGGACCAGAAGGCGGCCGGCAAGACCGAGGCCCAGATCAACGCCGCGCTCAAGGAGTACGACGTCTACGACCGTTACGACTTCGACGGTGACGGCGACTTCAACGAGTCCGACGGCTACCTGGACCACTTCCAGATCGTCCACTCCGGCGGCGACCAGGCCGACGGTGACCCGTACCAGGGCGAGGACGCCGTCTGGAGCCACCGCTGGTACGCATTCGCCACCAGCGCCGGCGCCACCGGCCCCGCCAACAACAAGCTCGGCGGCGCCCAGGTCGGCACCAGCGGCCTGTGGGTCGGCGACTACACGGTCCAGCCGGAGAACGGCGGTCTGAGCGTCTTCGTGCACGAGTACGCCCACGACCTCGGCCTCCCGGACGACTACGACACCAGTGGTCTCGGCGACAACAACACCGAGTACTGGTCGCTGATGGCGCAGAGCCGGCTCAGCGCGAAGAAGGACCAGGGCATCGGCACACGCCCCGGTGACCTGGGCGCGTGGAACAAGCTCCAGCTCGGCTGGCTGAACTACGAGTCGGTCAAGGCGGGCGCCAAGAAGGTCGTCAACCTCGGGCCCGAGGAGTACAACACCAAGAAGAAGCAGGCTGTGGTGGTGAACCTGCCGGACAAGGCGGTCACCACGGAGCTCGGCGCTCCGTTCGCGGGCACCAAGCAGTTCTTCTCGGGTAACGCCGACAACCTGAACAACGCCCTGACCAAGGCGATCGACCTGACCGGCAAGACCACCGCGGGTGTCTCGCTCAAGGGCCGGTACGCGATCGAGGCGGACTACGACTACCTCTACGCCGAGGCCTCCACCAACGGTGGCACGAGCTGGACGAAGCTCGACGGCACGGCCGCCGGCGCACCGTTCATCAAGGACGGCGCGGGCAACCCGGCGATCAGCGGCACGACCGGCGGCGCCTGGGTCGACATCAACGTCCCGCTGAACGCCTACGCGGGCCAGAAGGTCGACTTCCGCCTGCGCTACGTGACCGACGGCGGCGTCTCCGAGGGCGGCTTCTTCGGTGACGAGCTGACCGTGACCGCCGACGGCGCTGTCGTCAGCACCGAGGGCGCCGAGGGCACCTCGACGTGGACCCTGGGCGGATTCACGGTCGTGGGCGCCACCGTCACCCAGAACTACCCGCACTACTACATCGCGGGCCACCGCAGCTACACCTCGTACGACAAGTACCTGGAGACCGGCCCGTACAACTTCGGCTTCATGAACACCAAGCCGGACTGGGTGGAGCACTACAACTACCAGACCGGTCTGCTGGTCTCCTACTGGGACACCTCGCAGATCGACAACAACACCAACGTGCACCCGGGTGAGGGCCTCAACCTCTACGTCGACGCCCACCCGAAGCCGTTCCTGAACCCGGACGGTGTTCCGTGGCGCTCGCGGGTCCAGGTGTACGACGCGCCGTTCGGCCTCTACCCGACCGACGGCATGACGCTGCACCTCAACGGCGTGAAGTCGGTCATCAAGCCGCAGTGGGGCAAGCCGGTCTTCAACGACAAGGACAAGTACTTCTACGAGGAGCTGCCGAACCACGGCGTCAAGCTCCCCGCGGTCGGCGTCAAGATCGGCGTGCTGAGCCAGCTCGGCACCTCGATGACGGTGGCGGTCTACTGATCCACTGATCCACGCGGTTTCTCGACGGCGTCCGGGGTTCCTCCCGGGCGCCGTCTCCAGTTCGGGAACCGTTCGGCCCCGCGATTCGTCCCATCTCCGACGCCCTACGCGGGAAGGATGTGCTTCATGCGCATGCACCACACATTCCGGATCGGCCTGGCCATGGCGGCCGGAGCGGTCATCGCCGGTTGCGCGAACGGAGTGGAGTCACCCGCCGCGTCGTCCAGCGCCGCCCCCTCCGCTTCGGTCGCGCCCTCCCCGGCGCCGTCTCCCACCGGCGCCACCACAGCGCCGGCGGCCACGCCGTCGTCCAGCCCGGCGGATCCCGGCGGCGAGAAACCGCTGCCGACCATCACGCTGACCGAGAAGCCGCCCAAGGAGCCGACCGACCAGAAGCCGAACACCGGCTGGGTCGCCGGCATGGTCACTCGTGGAGGCAAGGGCCCGTGTTACGGCCTCGTCGCCGACGACGGCCAGAAGTACGCCCTCTACTCCACCACCGGTGTCGAACTCGCCCAGGGCGCCCGGGTGAAGGTGAAGCTGGAGACCACGATGCTGCGGATCTACTGCGGTCCCGGCGCCCTGATGGCGATGACCGAGGCGGAACTCATCAAATGATCACGGTGCGGCCCCATTTCGCCACTGCCCGGCGTCATGTGTGACACCGCCGCCTAGGCTGACGGCATGGCTGGAGAGGTGGACGAGTCGTGTGTGCTGACGGAAGGCCCGTGGCAGCACCGGTTCGTCGGCGCCAACGGCAGCCGCTTCCACGTCGCTGAGGTCGGCACCGGGCCACTCGTCCTGTTCCTGCACGGGTTCCCCGAGTTCTGGTGGGCCTGGCACGACATCATGACCCGTGTCGCGGACGCCGGCTTCCGCGCCGCCGCCATCGACCTGCGCGGTTACGGCGCGAGTGACAAACCTCCCCGGGGGTACGACGGCTACACGATGGCCGCCGACGTGACCGGTCTGATCCGCGCCCTCGGTGAGCGTTCGGCCACCGTGGTCGGTGCCGGAGCCGGTGGCATGGTCGGCTGGGCGGCGGCGTCGTTCCACCCGAAACTGGTCAACCGCCTGGTCGTGCTCGGCGCCGCGCATCCGCTGCGGCTGCGGGCGGCTCTCTTCGCCGACCCGCGCGGCCAGCTCACCGCCTCCCGGACGGTCGTGCGTTTCCAGGTTCCCCGTTTCGAGCACGTGCTGACCCGCGACGACGCCGCGCTGGTCGGTGAGCTGATGGCCCGGTGGAGCAGCCCACAGTGGGCGGCCACCGGAGAGTTCGCGGACTACTCGGCCCGCTGCCGCGAGGCGATGCGGATCCCGCAGGCGGCGTTCTGCGCGCTGGAGGCATACCGCTGGGTGGCTCGCAGCGCGCTGCGCCTGCAGGGTTACCGGTTCGTCAAGCTGATGCAGCGCCCGTCGAGCGTGCCGACGCTCCAGTTGCACGGTGCGCTGGACACCGCGGTTCTCCCGCGGACCGCGCAGGGTTCGGGACGCTATGTGACCGCGCCGTACGAGTGGCGCCTTCTTCCGGACGTCGGCCACTTCCTGCACCAGGAGGCCCCGGACGTGGTCACCGGTGAGATCCTGCGCTGGCTGAAGACCCCCTCCTGAGGTCGCTCTTACGGTCGCCTTAAGTGATCTTTAAAAGATCAATCAGGCCTCGGATCTGCCCTAATCTCACGGTCGGTTGCGGTGGAACCGCTCCCAGTTGTTACTGACCGTAGCCGACTGCGCCCGACTGGCGGCGGGCGCAGCATGGCTTGAGATCGGAAAGGTCCCATGCCTCAGAGACACACCCGGGAACTGGCCGTCCTCGGCGCCGCCGGCGTGCTCGCGGCCGCCACCGTTGCCTGGTTCGTCCTCCCCTCGAACGCCGCCACCAGTGCCACACCGATCGCCGGAGGCACCTACAGCCTCAGTGTCGCGAAGAGCGGCATGTGCCTCGACGTGACGGCCGGCAGTGCCGACAACAACGCCCTGCTCCAGCAGTGGGGCTGCACGGCCGGGACCGCCTGGCAGCAGTTCAAGCTCGTCGCGGCCGGATCGGCCGGGCAGTTCAACCTGGTCAACGCCAAGAGCGGCAAGTGCGTCGACGTGCCGGCCAAGAGCACCGCCGGCGGCGTCCAGCTGATCCAGTACACCTGCGGCAGCGCGGCCACGAACCAGCTCTTCACCTTCGTGGCCAGCGGCCCGGGGTATCAGATCAAGAACGTCAACTCGGGTCTCTGCCTCAGCGACAAGGACGCCGCAACGGCGGCCGGTGGCGCGATCATCCAGGAGACCTGCACCGCCAACACGAACAAGCAGTGGGTACTGGCCGCGACGAACCCGGGAACGACCACCGGGACCGGGCGGCAGATGGAAGACCTGGACCGGGGCGTGATCAGCGTCCGGACCGGCACCGGCAACCTGGTCAGCTGGCGGATGCTCGGCACCGACCCCACATCGGTGGCGTTCAACGTGTACCGCGGGTCGGCGAAGGTCAACTCCGCGCCGATCACCGGTTCCACGAACCACCTCGACACCGGGGCGGCGGCGTCCGCGTCGTACACCGTGAAAGCCGTCGTCAACGGCGTCGAGCAGACCGCCTCGCCGGCATCGCTGGCCCTCGCCAACGGCTACCTCGACGTGCCGCTGTCGGTGCCGGCCGGTGGCACCACTCCGGACGGTGTCGCCTACACCTACTCGGCGAACGACTCGTCGGTCGGTGACGTGGACGCCGACGGCGACTACGAGGTCATCGTCAAGTGGGACCCGTCCAACTCCAAGGACAACTCGCAGTCCGGATACACCGGCAACGTGTTCGTCGACGCGTACACCCTGCAGGGCGCCCGCCTGTGGCGCATCGATCTCGGCCGGAACATCCGGGCGGGCGCTCATTACACCCAATTCCAGGTGTACGACTACGACGGTGACGGCAAGGCCGAGATCGCGATGAAGACCGCGGACGGCACCGTCGACGGCACCGGCAAGGTCATCGGTTCCCCGACCGCCGACCACCGCAACGCGTCGGGCTACATCCTGTCCGGGCCCGAGCGCCTGACCATGTTCAGCGGCCAGACCGGCGCCGCGCTCTCCACCGTGGACTTCACCCCGGCACGGGGAGCGGTCAGCGGCTGGGGCGACAGCTACGGCAACCGCGTCGACCGATTCCTCGCCGGCACGGCGTACCTGGACGGCTCGCGCCCGTCGCTGATCGAGGCGCGCGGCTACTACACCCGATCGGTGATCACCGCCTGGGACTTCCGCGACGGCGCTCTCACCAAGCGCTGGACGTTCGACACCAGCACGTCCGGCAACAGCGCCTACGCCGGTCAGGGCAACCATCAGCTCTCCGTCGCCGACGTCGACTCGGACGGCAAGGACGAGATCGTCTACGGCTCGATGGCCCTGAACGACGACGGCACCAAGCTGTGGAACACCGGCAACGGCCACGGCGACGCCCTGCACGTCGGCGACTTCGACCGGAACAACACCGGCCTCGAGGTCTTCAAGGTCGACGAGGACTCCTCGAAGCCCAGTTCCTGGATGGCCGACGCGGCGACCGGCAAGATCCTATGGAAGACCGCCGCGAACGGCGACAACGGCCGCGGCGTGGCCGGCGACGTCTACGCCGGCAGCGGGGGCGCCGAGTCGTGGTCCGCCACCGAGACCGGCCTGTTCAACTCAGCCGGCACGGTCGTCGGCCGCGAGCCCACCGGCATCAACTTCCTCGTCTGGTGGGACGGCGACCCGGTCCGCGAACTTCTCGACGGCAACAAGATCAGCAAGTACGGCACCGGTTCCGACACACGCCTGCTGACCGCCGCCGAGGTGACTGCCAACAACACCACCAAGGCCAACCCGGCCCTCTCCGGCGACATCCTGGGTGACTGGCGTGAAGAGGTGATCTGGCGCAAAAGCGACAGTTCGGCCCTTCGCATCTACAGCTCGCCGATCCCGACCAGCACCCGCCTGACCACGCTGATGCACGACTCCCAGTACCGCGTGGCCGTCGCCTGGCAGAACACCGCGTACAACCAGCCGCCGCACCCGAGTTTCTTCCTCGGCGACGGCATGACCACCCCGGCCCAGCCCGCCATCCACGTCCGCTGACCCCGTCCCCGTCACACCCGTCCCCACCCTGATCGGCCGGCTCATCCCCGAACCACCCGCCGGCTCAGATCGCCGAGAGCCGGGGCCGGCCCCCACACCGGCCCCGGCACGGCGGGCCAGCTCATCGTCACGGCGTGACTGCCCCACAGCCGCCGCGAGCGATGACCGGTCCCCCGCGTCCGGACCGCACCCGGCGACCGTTCCCCCTTTCCTCCTCCTCGGTCGCCGGGCCCCGGAACGGACGAAAGGGCTCCCCGCTCATCAGCGGGGAGCCCTTTCGTGCGCTGTGGTGGCCGTCCGATCCTCGCGACGAGGTCAGCGGCCCGCGTCAGATGCGGTGTTCGTAGCGGTCGTGAACCTCGTGAGCCGGCGCCCAGCCCTGATAGACGCCGTAGTCGAATTCCTCCAGGCCGAGCTGGCGGGCGACCGGCGCACGACCACCCGTGTACTCCAGGCGCAGCCACGAGTCGGCCTCGGCGAGAACCGCGAAAGGCTCGCCGCGCCAGGTGCAGAGGGTGCGGACGTAGACCATGTCCTCGAACTCGTCGGGTTCGAGGACCCGGACATAGCGACCGGGCCTGATCTCCTGGAATCCTTCAGCGGGGCTGGTGGTGTAGATGCGGACCCGGTCGCCGTCGGGGGCGGCGTCGTACTCCCGGCCCTGCCAGGTGACCACGTATCCGTCGCGTATCACTGCTCCCCCACCCGGCGCCACTGCGGGCCGTCCGCGTCGAAGATCGCCATCATCCGCTCGTTGCCGTCCGCGTCGATGCTCCAGAGCTGCGCGCCGTGCGGCAGCCGGACGCTGTCCACCTTGAACTCCGCGATCACGTCGCGGCCCTCGCCGGGCGCGAAACCGTTGCCCCGGAACGGCGGGCGCTCGATCACCCAGCCGTCCATCGCACGGAGAGCCTGTTCGTTCTGCCCGCCGTAGGGGATCCGGTAGAGGCTGGGCCGGTATGCCGGCCAGCGCAGCACGAACGCCTCCTTGGCGTCCGGCTGGAACTCCGACGAGTCGTAGTAGAGCCCCAGGGCGCCGAAGAGGTCGCTGGGGGTGCGCAGGTGCTCGACCTCGGAGGCCCGGTGCACGAACCCGGCGATCCGGTCGTAACCGCGGTCGAGGTAGTAGTCGACCTGCTCCGCGGAGACCGTCTTCTGCATGACGGTGGCCTGCTGAGCCTCGTCGCTGGCGGGCTGCGGAGCGGGCACCGGGACGGTCTGCGGCTCGGCCGCGGGACTCTCGACGGGCTCAGCGCCCAGACCGGCCTCGGTGGCCCAGCTCGCCAGCGCGATGATCTGGGACCCCGGATATTTCGCGCCGACCGGCGTCCCCGGGTTCACCGCGAACGACCAGGTCGGGTCGGGCCAGTTGCGGATCAGGTCGTAGAACCGTGCCTGGACCGTCCGGGTCGGCTCGCCGAAGTGCTCGGTGAGCCGGTCCTTGCTGGTGAAGACGATCAGGAAGCGTTCGCCGTCCACCTCTTCGGGCAGGAAGGCGAAGCCGGACTCGCCGGGCGCGCTGCCCGGCCGGGAGTGGCTGGCGACCGGCACGAGAACTTTCGCCAGCAGCAGCGTGGACAGGAAGACGTCGTTGTTACCCGCGTCCGCGGCGTCCTGAAGATCCCGTTCAACATCGTTGGCGGCGACGAATTCCTCCGCGGCCGGGCCGCGAGACCCGGTGGCGGACCCGGAGACGCCGAGGTTGGACGCTCCAGCCGGGGTGTAGCCACCGCTCGCGACGGGCAATACCTGCGTCGCGAAGGCCGGACCGGAGAGGGACTGCGTGGCGTAGGCGGACGCCGGGCTGCCCTGCGGCGGAAGGCCGTAGGACGGCCCCGGAACGGGCGGCATGGGAGCGGCGGGCGGCATCGGAGCGGCGTAGGCCTCCGGCACGGCCGGAACCGCCGAGCCGGTGCCCGGCCCGGACGGATAGGGGGACGCCCCGGAACCCGGCCCGCCGACGCTGGGCGCACCCGGAATCACCGGTGGGAGCAGGTTGGTCCGCGTGGTCGCGGCCGGGGACTCGGTGGTCTCGGGCCGCGGGGCGATCGACGGCGCGGGCCCCGACGGACCGAACCGGTCGGAGGCCGGCGGCGGGGCCGGGCGGTCCCACGCGGGCGCGGTCTGCTCGGTGCCCGGGGCACGGCCCGCGCCGATCGCCTGGGCAGCGGCGGCCATCGAGGCCGGGCGCTCGGAGGGTGGGGTCACCTGGCGGCGCGGCAGGCCACCACCGGGCCCACCGAATGCGCCCTCGGCGGCGGGCGGCGCGGCCGGGTTGACCGGCTGCTGGACGGCGGGCGCCGGTGCGCCGAACCCCGGAGCGGACGCGGCGGACCCCGGAGGCGGGGTGGAAGGCCCGAATCCCGGAGTCGGCGTGGGCGACCCGAACTCGGGACCGGACGCGGGCGAGGCCGGGCGGATCGTGGGCGAAGCCGGCGGCGCGGAGGCGCTGCTCACGGCGCCGGCGTTGGCCGCGTTGGAGGCGCCCGGGACGAATCCGGACATGCTCGTCATCGGGCCGCCACCGGTCGACTGGCCCGGCTGCCGCCGGGGCAGCGCCCCGCTGGCGGGCGGCCCGGCGGGCGGCGCACTCGCCGGCGCCGGGCTCTGCTTCCCGGCCCAGTTCGGATCGACCTGGGCTTCCGCCGGGTCGTACGGCGCGACGTGCTCGGGCACCGGCGGCGTGTTCGCCATCGGGGTCCGCACGGGCAGCGGCGCCCGCAGGTCCTGGAGGGGGCCGCGGGGGTCCTCCTCCGGACGGAACGGCATGCCCGGTTTGTCCCAGCCGGGAGTGGCCATGCCGGAACCGGCTCCGGGACGTCCCGGAGCAGCGGAGGCGGGCACAGCGGACGCCGGCGCGAGCCCCGGAGGAACGGCGCCCGGAGCGGCGAAGCTCTGAGCCGGACCGGCGGGCGGAGCCGACGGAGACTGATAGGCGGCGGGCGCCGCCGGGGAGGCGGAGACGGGGGTCCGCACCGGCAGGCCGCTCGCGGAGGTTCCGCTCGGCGTCCGGATCGGCAGCCCACCCGGCCCGACCGGCGGCGTGGCGCCGACCGGCGGGATCGGGGCGACGGCCGGAGCCACCGGTGCCGGCATCGGCATCGGCGGAGCCGTGGGCGCCGGTGGTGGAGGCGGCACGGGAGCCGGTGAGGCGACCGGCATCGCCGGGGGCGCCGCTCCCGCCGGAACCGCGGGGGCCTGGTCGTAGGTCGGGCCACCCGCCGCCGTCCCGTCACCGGACCGGCTAGCCGCCAGCGCGGCCGCGCCCAGCTCCTGGATGCGCGAGCTGTGAGCGTCGCGGCCGGGGCCACGGGTGGGCAGCCGCAGATCGCCACGGGCGAGCTGGGCCACGAACCAGGCCGGCAGGTATCCCTCGATCGGCAGGCCGGGGTTCACGGCCAGCCACCACTCGAGGTTGGGCCAGGTGTTGGCGAGTTCCGAGTACGGCACCCGGCGCGCCGAGCCCGTGTAGTCGGCCAGGCAGGACTGCAGCGCCGCGTTCGAGGTGAACGCCAGCACGTGGGTGCGACCGCCGGTGCTCCACGTGCCCCAGCCCATCGGCGCGAGGCCGGCCAGCACGTCGGCGGAGACCGGCAACAGAAGGTCGACACCGGCGAGAATGCGGAAGTAGGACTCCTGGTCGTCGGTGCGCAACGCATCGCGCATCGCAGCCTCGGCGTCCGTAGCCGGTTCCCACTCGGACACGTCCACCTCTCCCCACGCGTGTCAACGAGCCAACTCAACGCGTATAACCTACAAGGTCAGGCCACAATCACAATGGGCGGCGGCATGCTGACTGTCGGGTGGCGCTGAACACGCGCCCGGGAGAGGTCCGCCGAGGCCCCGCGGGCATGCGCCAATCTCTCAGCGCACCCATTCAATCACTTATGGTAACCGCGGGAGTCGGCGTGGGCATTACGCGAACGGGCGACCCGATGAGCCTTTCGGCCCGGCGACGTGGGGTGGATGGCCGGCGACATGTTGCGCCGGCCTCACCACGTGCGGAGAAGTGTCACTGGAACCGGTTGGTCGCGGCACGCTCGGTGTCGTGGTAATCGGTCCGGGACTTGTCGAGCGCGCTCCTGATCTCCTGCAGGATGCTCTGCAGGTCGCGGGAGGCCGACTGCCAGCGCTGTTGGCGCTCGTCATAGGCCTCCTTGGCCGCGCCGGACCAGGTCTCCTTCAGCTCGTTGCCCTTGCGCTCGAGATCGGCAAGGTCGTTGGTGAGGCTGGCCAGCGCCCGGCCGATGTTGGCGCTGGCGTTCTCGAGCTCGCCGAAGTTGACGAGAAGCAGGCCGTCGTTCATGGGTTCCTCCGGTAGGTCAGAGCGGCAGGGTGAACTGGCCGCCGGTCTGGCGGACGTAGGACGCAGCCGCGCTGTCGGTCGACTCGTAGCTGGCGCCGGAGGTACGAATCGCCTCGGCGGTCTCCGCGAGCGCGTCGTTGAGCCGCTTGAGGTCGTTCGCGTACTCGTTCTTGACGTGCTCGAACGCCAGCGCGCCCTGGCCTTTCCAAGCCCCGCTCAGCACGGACAGCTGGCCCATCAGCCGGGTCAGCATGTCCTGGAGCGAGCTGTTCACCTCGTCGAAGTCCTTGGCCGTCTGTGCCATCTTGTTTGACTCGCTCTGAGTCAGCGCCATATGGACGTCACCCCTCTCGCAATTCGATCCGATGTGGACCGCAGGTCGCATCGACGTGGGCCACTAGGCTAGCCGCTTGCGATCAGGCTTGCCGCCCGCCGCGAAACAACATCGACGACGTTAGCCGCCCACCGCGAGGCGCGTCTGCCCCGGTCCGCCAACCTGTGGATAACCGCCCGGTGGGGCGATCGATCTGTGGATAACTGTCCTACGATGAGCCGCGCATGACCGTGAATGGATACCGGACGACGGAGAGGGGCGGTTCGTGAGCACCGAGGTCGCGGTCCCCATGACCGAGTCCCTGATCCGCCGGCGCCGCGGTGGCCGGCTGCTCGGAGCCCAGCCCGAGCAGATCGTCGCCACCCAGGTCGCGGCGGCGCTGGTGATGGCCGGCCTCGCGCTAGGCGGGGTGGCGATGGTGCCGGCCGTGGCCGCCGCCGCCGGTCTGCTGGCGCTGACCTGGCTGCGCCTGCGCGGCCGCTGGGCGTTCCAGTGGCTCGGTGTCCTGTTCCGCTATGCCGGCCGGCGACGGGCGGCACGGATCGACAGCACGACCGCTCTGCTGTCCTTCGCCGCCCCACGGGTCCGCCTGACGACGCTGGACCTTCCCGGCGGTCCGGCGGCCGCCCTCGCCGACGACTCCGGGCTCACCGTCCTGGTGGAGCTGGGAGACCCGGCCGACGAGACCTCCCGGGTCCCGTCGTTCGCGACCCTCCTGCACGCCACCGGCCGCGACCAGGCCGTCGGCGACCAGCCTCAGGTCCGCGCCCAGCTGGTGCTGAGCGCCGTCTCCGCCCCGACCACCCGGCCCGGAACGGACCGGGCCCAGAGCTCGTACCGCACCCTCGCCGAGGGCAGCTCCCTCGGGCACCTGCGCGCGGTCCTGGCGCTGCGGGTCTCACGCACCGGCGGCTGGTCCGACGACGAGCTGCGCCGCAGCCTCGCCGGCCTGACCCGGCGGCTGACCCGCCGCCTCGGCCCGGCACAGGCCCGCCCGCTGGGCGAGGTCGCCGCGCTCCGCGCGATCACCGACCTGGCCGGCGCCGAGTCGGCCGGCGGCGGCGACAACGCCCAGGAAACGTGGTCCGGGCTGCGGCTGGGCGGCCTGGTCCAGGCGACGTTCCGGTGCCTGCCCAGCTCGGGCACCGATCTCTCGGGCAACCTGGTGACCCGCATCCTGCATCTGCCCGCGGCCTCCACCACGGTGGCGCTGACGGCGACCGGTCTCTTCGTCCGCCTCGCCGCCCCCGACGCCACCGCCCTGGAGACCGCGCTCCGGGCTCTGCGCGCCCTGCTGGCGGCCGACCGGGTCCGGCTCCGCCGGTGGGACGGCGCGCACCTGCCGGGGCTCGCGGCGACGCTGCCGCTCGGCGGCCAGCCTGTGGACGGGCGGCCCATCGGCGCCCCGGAACTGGCGATCAGCCCGGCCGGCCTGATGGTCGGCCGCAACCAGAGCGGTGGGCCGGTCCTGCTCCGCCTGTTCCGGCCGGAGCCGACCCGCGCGCTGCTCGTGGGTGGGCTGCCGGGCGCCCAGTTGCTGGCGTTCCGGGCGATGGCCGTCGGAGCCCGGGTCCTGGTTCGCACCACCCGGCCGCACGCGTGGGAGCCGTTCGTGCGGGGCGCGGCCGTCCCCGGCGACTCGATCACGATCCTGCCTCCCGGGCGCCCGTTCGACGCTCCGGCCGGGTCGGTGCGGCATCCGACCCTGACCGTCCTCGACACCGGCTCGGCCCCGGCCGGTCCCGAGCCGGCCCGGGACGCGGGCTGGCAGACCACTCTCGTGGTGCGTGACGAGTTCGGCGCCTCCGACGTGCCGCACGCCACCGAGGCCGACGTGGTGGTGCTGCAACGGCTGACGCCGGCCGAGGCCACCCTGCTCGGCGGCACGCTGGGCCTGGGCGACACCGCGCCGTACTTCCCGCGGATGCGTACCGACATGGTCGCGGTGATCAACCGGCGGGCGGTCCGGTGGGCGGCGCTCTCCCAGACCCCGATCGAGCAGAGCCTGATCGGCGAGCCGGTGCGGGGACGTTCCTTAACTCCGGCATAGATCTCACAAAGATCGCGGGGTGTCGTTTCCACTGGTGGACAGGCCGTGGCACGATCCCGTGCCATGGGCATCCTCATCCGGCTGGTGATCACCGCCGTTTCGCTGTGGATCGCGACGCTGGTGATCGACGGCATCGAACTGACCGCCGACTCCACCACGACCAAGGCGGGCACGCTGCTCGGCGTCGCGGTGATCTTCGGCCTGGTCAACGCGGTCCTGCGGCCGATCATCAAGACCATCGGCTGCGGGCTGTACGTCTTCACGCTCGGCCTGGTCGCCATTCTGGTCAACGGACTGCTCCTGCTGCTGACCAGCTGGATCGCCGACCAGTTCGACCTGGCCTTCCACGTGGACGGGGTGCTGCCGGCCGTGCTCGGCGCGCTGCTCGTCGGTGTCGTGAGCTGGGTGCTCAACATGCTGGTGCCGGACAACGACTGACCGGCTGAGAAAAAGCAGGCCAGCGGGGCTCGATTGGCCTCGTGACCTGGAACATACGCAAGGACCGCCCCGTCCCCCCGACCTTACGGTGGGGGGATGAGCGATGAGCGGCGTGGATATCTGTACGGCCTCACCGCGTACGTCATGTGGGGCTTCTTTCCCATCTATTTCAAGCTGCTGCGCCCGTCCCCGCCGCTGGAGATCCTGGCGCACCGGGTCGTCTGGTCGGTCGTCTTCGTCGCGCTGCTGCTCACCGGCATGCGCAACTGGCGTTTCCTGGCCCGCATCCTGCACACGCCCCGGCTGCTCGGCGGGGTCTCGCTGGCGGCCCTGCTGATCGCGGTCAACTGGGCCACCTACATCTACGGGGTCAACTCGTCCCGGGTGGTGGAGACGGCGCTCGGCTACTTCATCACGCCGCTGCTCGTGGTGCTGCTCGGTGTCACCGTGATGCGCGAACGGCTCCGGCCGCTGCAGGGGGTGGCCGTCGGGATCGGCGTGCTGGCGGTGGTGATCCTGACCGTCGACTACGGCCGGCTGCCGTACATCGCTCTCACTCTGGCCGCCTCGTTCGGCTGCTACGGCCTGATCAAGAAGCGGATGTCGCTGCCGCCCGCGGAGGGCCTGTTCGTCGAGTCCGCCGTGCTGCTCCTGCCCGCGCTGGCGTTCCTGACCTGGCTCAACCTGTCCGGCGGCGCGGAGTTCGGCCACGTCTCGGGCCTGCACACGGTGCTGATGCTGGTCGCCGGTGTGCTCACGGCGATTCCGCTGCTGCTGTTCGCCGGTGCGGCGAACCGGGTGCCGATGGTCGGCCTCGGCATCCTGCAGTACGTCGCACCGATTCTTCAGCTCGGCGTCGGGGTGCTGATCTACCACGAGCCGATGCCGCCGGCCCGGCTCGCCGGGTTCGGTCTGGTCTGGCTGGCGCTGCTCGTCTTCACCGTGGACGGTCTGCGCAGCGCTCGTGCCGCGGCACGGGACCGCGCGGCGGTGGTGGAGCCGGTCCTTCAGGCGGGCGGTTCGTAGACGAGCATCACCCGGTCGTCCGAGCGCACCAGTTCCAGGCGGGAGAGGCTGCCCTGGGTGAAGTGGGTGGCGGCCGGCAGCAGGAACTCCGCGCCGGGCTGGGCCAGCCAGGATCCGAGCTGTTCGGTCTGCTCGTCAGGCCCGTAGGCGACGAGCCGGAACGTGTACGGCCGGGCCGACTTGCTGTACGAGCACTGCATCTCCACCCGGCTCCCGGCGCCGGTGCTGGTGATCCGGATGGTGGCCGCGATGGGTGACGTGCTGTCGACCGGGGTCATCGCGATCGCGGGCCCGGGCGGTGGCGTCGGCTGTCCCGGCGAGCCGCGCAGCCCCCAGAACGCCAGTCCGCCACCGATCATCAGCACCAGGACGACCGCTGTCACCGTGCTGAACACACGGATCGGGAAGGCTCGTACCCGCTTCGCGGGGGGACGGCGGGCGGGATCGGGGAAACGCTGGACAGGGCCGGGCCGGGACGACGAGAACAGGGTCGGGTCCAGCAGACGCTCGAAGTCGTCCGCGTCCAGACGGTCCAGCATGTCCGGCACCTTGGCCAGATCGGCCACCGCCTCCCGGCAGAACGAGCAGGACGCCAGGTGGCTCTCGTACGCGGCACGTTCGATCGGCGACAGCGCGCCGAGGACATAGGCGGCGTCATCGTGCCCGTCCTCACACCGCATCCGAACCGCCTCCAGCCGGGTTTGTGGTCCCGGTTGGTGGTACGCGGTATCGGTCGCGAAGGTTCAACGAACCCTTAAAGCCCCACCTCAAGCCGTGGCGGCTCAAATTCGGAGAGCGACCACCCGTTCAGGCGGTTGCGGACTCCCCTCCGGACAGCGCCTCCGCCACGTTGCGCGCGGCGGCGGTGAGTTTCGCCCGGACCACCCGTGCCGAGGTGAGCATCTCGGCGGCCGGCATCGAGCAGGCCAGGACGAGCCGCCGCTCCATGTCGCGGTCGGCGACCACCACCACGGCGGCGGACGCCAGGCCCTGCCGGAACTGGCCCATCTCGATCTGCATGCCGCGCCGCTCGCCGGCGGCCAGGTCGGCTTCGAGAGCCTCGGGCGTGGTGAGGGTGGCCGGGGTGAATGCCCGCATCCCGTAGTCACGCAGATAGCGCGACCGCTGGTCGGGGGTGAGCGTCGCGAGCAACGCCTTGCCCAGTGCGGTGGCGTGTCCGCCCTCGTCGAAACCGGGCGCCACGTCGTCCATGAACGGGGACCGGGCGCCTTCGGCCGAGGCGGTGACGGCTATCCGTCCGCCGACGAACCTGCCGAGGTAGTGGCTGTATCCACTGTCGACAGCCGCCCGGCGCAGCGCCTCGCCGACCGCGGGCGGGCCGCGGAAGGCGGAGACCAGCTCACGGTACCGATCGGCGATCTCCAGGCCGACGATGTATGTGCCGTCTTCACGACGGATCACGTAGCCCTCGTAGGCGAGGGTCCGCACGAGGTGGTACGTCGTCGCGACGGTCAGTTCGCATCGTCGTGCGATCTGCTTCACGGTGAGTCCACGCGGTGCCCGACCCACCGATTCCAGCACGCGCAGGGCACGCGACACGCTCCGGATGAGATCTGACGGCTCCGCTAGGGGGTCACGCACAGCTACCTCCGTGGCCAGGGACTTACACCATATGAACAATCAGCTCCCGGGGGAATGCCAAACAGAAGTGGATCACGGTCGATTTACACAGCGCGTGTGATCGATGGAACTGTCCGCATCGAGAGGTCGCCGGAACGGCCTACTCTGCGTCCGATGCGCGACCCCGGCACAGAACCCGACACCACCGGCTCCACCAGCACAAACGCGGTCCGGGCAACGGGTGGCGCCCTTACCACGACGATCTCTGTTTCGATACCCGTCTTCCTGGTCGGCGGTCTCGCCGTTCAGGTCGGCGACGAACTCGGCTTCTCGCCGGCCGGGCTCGGACTGGTGGTCTCCACCTACTTCGGAGTGAGCGCGCTCGCCTCCATCCCGGCCGGGACGCTCGTCGAGCGCCACGGCGCCACCCGGACCGCCCGGATCGCCCTCGGGCTCGCCGCCACGGTCCTGATCGGCATCGCGGTCGGGGCACGGTCGCTGTGGACGCTGACGGCGATCCTGGCGCTCGGCGCCGCCGCCAACGCCATGGGGCAACTGGCGAGCAACACCAGCCTGTCCCGGCACGTTCCGGTGCACCGGCAAGGCCTCACCTTCGGCATCAAACAGGCCGCCATCCCGGTCGCCACGGTCCTCGCCGGCGCGGCCGTACCCGCACTGGCCCTCACCCTGGGATGGCGCTGGGCCTTCGTCCTGGCCGGGCTGCTGGCCGCCGCCACCATTCCGCTCGTGCCACGCGAGATCGCACACCGGCGTCACCGCCCGGAACCCGGCCGGGCCACCGGCCCTCTGATGGTCCTCGGCATCGCCAGCACCCTGGCGGCGGGGTCGGCCAACGCGCTCAGCACCTTCGTCGTCTCGTCCGCCGTCGAGCGCGGCATCATGCCCGGCCCGGCCGGTCTCGTGCTCACCCTCGGCGGCGCGATCTGCGGTCTGGCCCGGATATACGGTGGCTGGCAGGCCGACCTCCGCCCGGAACGGCAGGTCAGCGTGATCGCCGCGCTGCTCGTCACCGGCGCCGCCGGACTCGCCCTGTTGGCCGTGCCGGGCACTCCGGCCCTCGTGGCCGGGGTCGTTCTCGGCTTCGGATTCGGCTGGGCCTGGCCCGGCCTGATGAATTTCGCCGTGGTCCGGCTGCACCCGCAGGCGCCGGCCGCGGCCACCTCGATCACGCAGACCGGCGTTTACGCGGGCGGCTGCATCGGGCCGATCGGGCTCGGCGCGATCGCCCACACCGCCGGTTACCCCGCGATGTGGGTGACGGCGGCGGTCGCCATGCTCGGCGCCGCCACCCTGATGCTGGCCGGCAGCCGGATCCTCAGCCGGTCCGGTCGGCGATGAAGTCGCAGAGCGCCTCCATCGTGCGCCTCGCCTCGCCCTCGGGAAGCGGCGCCAGACGGGCCCGGGCCTCCTCGGCATAGCTACGGACGGTCTCTCGCGCCCGCTTCATCGCCGCCGACTCACGCAGCAGCGTGAGCGCCTCGGCGTGCAGCGCGTCGTCGGTGATCGGGCCGGCCGACAGCAGCTCCCGCAGGCGGGCCGCGGAGGCGTCGATGTCGTCACCGGCCAGCGCGTAGAGCACCGGCAGCGTCGCAACGCCCTCACGCAGATCGGTGCCGGGCGTCTTGCCTGACTGCACCGACTCGCTGGCGATGTCGAGCAGGTCGTCGGAGAGCTGGAAGGCGATGCCGATGGTCTCGCCGTAGCCCGCCAGCGCTTCCACGAACTCCGGGCGCGCCCCGGAGAAGAGGCCGCCGAAGCGGGCCGCGGTGGCGATCAGGGAAGCCGTCTTCTCGGTGATGACGTGCAGGTAGTGCTCGATCGGGTCGGTGCCACGCGGGCCCACCGTCTCAGCGATCTGCCCGTGCACCAGGCGTGCGAACGTCTGCGCCTGCAGGCGGACCGCCTCGGTGCCGAGAGTCGCCGCAAGGTCGGCGGCCTGGGCGAAGAGATAGTCACCGACCAGGATCGCCACCGAGTTGCCCCAGCGCGCGTTCGCGCTCGGCGCCCCACGCCGGACGAGAGCCTCATCCATCACATCGTCGTGGTAGAGCGTCGCCAGGTGGGTCAACTCCACCACGTTGGCCGCAGCGACGATCTTGGGCGACGATGGATCACCGAACTGCGACCCCAACGCGACGAGCAGCGGCCGGAACCGCTTGCCCCCGGCGTCGGCCAGATGCCGCGCGGCCTCGGCCACCAGGGGATCGGCGCTGGCCACACAGTCTCGCAGCGCGACCTCTACAGCGGCCAGCGTCGCCGACACCGACTCGTCCATCGCGGGATCGACGTCGAGGCCCAGCGATGACAGCGCCAGATCGCGCAGCGCGGACTCACTCAGCGTCGACTCACTCAGCGTCGAATCGCGCAGCGCCGACTCGCTCGAATCACCGGTGCTCACCACGCTTTCACGATGCCATACCGGTCTGACGCTTTCAGTCCCAGGGTGGCACGCGACAAGATCAAAAATCCGACACCTGGGGTACGGCCCACGAAGGCGCCCGTGCCTCCCGGTCCGGGCGGCCGCCACACCGGCACGCCCCATCGCCGCCGGCTCATGCGATGGCGGCCGCAGGTTCGCCCCGAGCCACCGTGACCGGCAGGAGCAGGCGGCAGAAATCGGTCATCCGACTCGCGGATAGTCCAGGTAGGACCCCGGCCGCCGACCGTCCTCGACGCCAGGAGCCCCGGCCGTGGCCGGGGCTCCTGGACTGATCAGTTTCGAACTGGACACGGTCAGCGGACGAACTGTGCCGCCTCGCGCGTCAGCTCGATCAGCGGCGCCGGGGCCACGCCCAGTCCCACCGTCACGAGCAGGCCCAGCGCCAGCACCGCCGAGGTCAGGAAACCGGGGATGGAGACCGCGGGCGTCGACTCCCCCGGCTCTGACAGCCACATCAGCACGACGACCCGCAGGTACGGGAACGCCAGCAGCATGCTGGTCACCACACCGAAGATCACGAGCCAGGTCTGCCCGCCTTCGAAAGCCGCGCCGAAGACCGCGAACTTACTGGTGAAGCCGCTGGTCAGCGGGATACCCGCGAAGGCGAGCAGGATGAGGGTGAAGACGCCGGCGAGCAGTGGGCTCTTCCGGCCGATCCCGGCCCAGCGCGACAGGTGGGTCGCCTCGCCGTCCGAGTCACGCACCAGGCTGATGATCGCGAACGCGGCGAGCACCGAGAACCCGTACGCCACCAGGTAGAACATCGTGCTGCTCAGGCCCTCGTCGTTGAGCGCGAGGACACCGACCATCAGATAACCCGCGTTGGCGATCGACGAGTAGGCCAGCAGGCGCTTCAGATCGGTCTGGGTGACCGCCAGGATCGCGCCGGTGAACATGGTGAGCACCGCGATCGACCCGAGGACCGGCTGGAAGTCCCAGCGCACCCCCTCGAACGCCACGTAGAGCACCCGCAGCAGGGCCCCGAACGCGGCGACCTTGGTGCAGGCCGCCATGAACGCGGTGACCGGTGTCGGCGCGCCCTGATAGACGTCCGGCGTCCAGACGTGGAACGGCGCCAGCGCGGCCTTGAAGAGCAGACCGATCGCGACCATGCCCAGCCCCACGTAGAGCAGCACCTGGCTGCGCTGCGGGTTGGCGACCGCGTCGTGCACCACGCTGAGCTGGATCCCGCCGGCGAACCCGTAGATGAAGGCGACACCGAACAGGAAGAACGCCGAGGCGTACGAGCCGAGCAGGAAGTACTTGAGCGCGGCCTCCTGGCTGAGCAGGCGCCGGCGACGGGCCAGCGCGCACAGCAGGTAGAGCGGCAGCGAGAAGACCTCCAGCGCCACGAACATGGTGAGCAGGTCGTTCGCGGCGACGAACAGGAGCATCCCGCCGAGCGCGAAGGTGGCCAGCGGGTAGACCTCGGTGGCGCCGGGCTGGCCGCCGGCCTGCTTCATGTCCTTCTGCGAGCCGACGGTGACCGCGGCCTGCGAGACGAACACGCCGCCCCGCTCGATCGAGCGCTCGCCGATCAGCAGCATGGACACCCCGCCGAGCACCAGGATCGAGCCCTGCAGGAAGAGCGTCGGCCCGTCGACGGCGACCGCGCCACCGATGGTGATCGTGCGGGTGCCACGCTCCATGATCACCGCGACCAGCGCCGCCACGATGGCGAGCAGCGACAGTGAGAGCTGGGCGATGTTCCGGGCCCGGCGCGGGACCAGCACCTCGAGCAGAACCCCGGCGCAAGCCGCGCCGAACAGGATCAACATCGGCAGCAGGGCCGCGTAGTCGATCGGGGGCAGTTTCAACGGTTCCATGGTCAGCCGCCCACCTTTCCGCCGGCCTCCACCGTGGGGACCGGGTCCTTCGCGCCGACGTCCTGCATCGTCGCCTGCACCGCGGGGTTGATCACGTCGATGACCGGCTTCGGGTAGAAGCCGAGTACCAGCAGGAGCACGATCAGCGGGGCGACGACCGCCTTCTCCCGCAGGGTGATGTCCTTCGACATGGCGGGCAGTTCGGCGAGAGCCGGGTTGAGCGTGCCCTGGGTGGTCCGCTGGATCATCCACAGCACGTACGCGGCGGCCAGCACGATGCCGATGGTCGCCACCACGGCGTAGCCCTTGTTCGTGCTGAACGTGCCGATCAGGACGAGGAACTCGCTGACGAACGGTGCGGTGCCGGGCAGCGCCAGCGAGGCGAGACCGGCGAAGAACAGCACCCCGGCCAGCACCGGAACCAGCTTCCCGGCCCCACCGAAGTCACTGACCAGTGAGGATCCGCGCCGGGCCACGAACATGCCGACCACGATGAACAGCAGGCCGGTGGCCAGCCCGTGGTTGACCATGTAGAGCACCGCGCCGGTGCCCGCCTGCGTGGTGAAGGCGAAGATGCCGATGCCGATGAAGCCGAAGTGCGCGATCGACGTGTACGACACCAGCCGCTTCAGGTCGTTCTGGCCCACCGCGAGCAGTGCCGCGTAGATGATGCCGATCACGGCCAGGATCATGGCCGTCGGCGCGAACCAGCGCGACGCCTCGGGGAAGAGCGAGAGGCAGTAACGCAGGATGCCGAACGTGCCGACCTTGTCCATCACACCGACGAGCAGCGCGGCGGCGCCCGCCGGAGCGGCGCCACCGGAGTCCGGCAGCCAGGTGTGGAACGGGAAGAACGGCGCCTTGATCGCGAACGCCACGAAGAAGCCGAGGAACAGCCATCGGGCGGTGTTCTGGTCGATCGCCGCGGTCGACTTCGCGAGTTCGGTGAAGTCGAAGGTGTGCCCGCCGAGCACCCACAGCCCGATCACGGAGGCCAGCATGAAGAGGCCGCCGACCAGGCTGTAGAGGAAAAACTTGACGGCCGCGTACTGCTTCTGGCCGCTGCCGAACGACCCGATGATGAAGTACATCGGAATCAGCATGATCTCGAAGAACACGTAGAACAGGAAGACGTCCGCCGCGGCGAAGACCCCGATCATCGTGAACTCGAAGGACAGCAGCAGCGCGAAGTAGGCCGGCGCCGAGCGGGTGCTCTGGTCGACGTCGTTCCAGGACGCCAGGATGACGACCGGGAACAGGATCGCGATCAGCATCAGCATGACGAGCGCGATGCCGTCGGCGGCGAAGGTGAAGTTCGCCCCCCACGCCGGGATCCAGGTGTAGGACTCGCGGAACTGGAACCGGTCGCCGTCGATGGTGAAGGCGGCCCACATGAAGACGCTGAGCACCAGTACGACCAGCGACCAGCCCAGTGCGACCAGCTTGGCCAACTGCGCCTTGCTGCGCGGGATGAAGGCCACCACCGCCGCTCCCACCAACGGCAGGAGCGTCAGGATGGACAGGAACGGGAAGTCAGCGAACATTATTCGGCCTCCGAACGTCCGCAAGTCGCCGGCCGCCGTGGCGACCGGACCGAATGATGTTCGTCACGCCAACCACCCCAGCTGGATCGCGAGGAAGGCGCCGACCACGAGCATGGCGCCGGTGAGCATCGACAGGGCGTACGATCGCACGAATCCGGTCTGAAGCCGCCGCAGCCTGCCGGACCCACCGCCCACCCCGGCCGCAAGGCCGTTGACCAGGCCGTCGATCCCCCGGTTGTCGAGGAAGACGAGCGCCCGGGTGAGGTAGATGCCGGGCCGTTCGAAGACGGCCTCGTTGAAGGCGTCGGTGTAGAGGTTGCGGCGTGCCGCGGTGACCAGCACACCGGCCGGCTGCGGCTCCGTCGCCGTTCCGTTCCGGAACAGCGCCCAGGCCAGGCCCGCCCCGAGGACCGTGACCAGCAGCGACAGAACGGTGACGATCGTGTGGCCGCTGTCGCCCAGCACGCCGTGCGGCGCGGCCTGTTGCTCGCCGAAGACGGGGGTCAGCCAGTTCGGCACGCTGGTGCTCATCAGGAAACCGGCGCCGACCGAGCCGGCCGCCAGCAGGATCAGCGGAATCGTCATGATCGCCGGTGACTCGTGCGGGTGCTGGTTGTCCTCGGTCCAGCGGGCCGGACCGTGGAAGGTCAGCACGAAGAGCCGGGTCATGTAGAACGCGGTCAGACCGGCGCCGAGCAGCGCCGCCGTCCCGAACACCCAGCCCTGCCAGGCCACCTCCCGCTCGAAGGCGGCCGCGATGATCGGCTCCTTGGAGAAGAAGCCGGACAGCGGCGGGATGCCGATGATCGCCAGCCAGCCGGTCGCGAAGGTGAAGTAGGTGATCTTCATGTGCTTGCGCAGACCACCGAACCTGCGGATGTCGACCTGGTCGTGCATGCCGTGCATGACCGAGCCGGCCCCGAGGAACATGTTGGCCTTGAAGAAGCCGTGCGCCAGCAGGTGGATGATGGCCAGGGCGTACGCCCCGCCGCCGAGCCCGACGCCGAGGAACATGTAACCGATCTGGCTGACGGTCGACCAGGCCAGGACACGCTTGATGTCGTCCTTGGCCGCGCCGATGAGGCAGCCCATCAGCAGGGTCAGCGCGCCGACGCTCACCACGATCAGCTGCAGCGTGGTGTTCGCCGAGAAGATCGGGTTGGACCGGGCGATCAGGTAGACGCCGGCGGTGACCATGGTCGCCGCGTGGATGAGCGCGGAGACCGGGGTCGGGCCCTCCATCGCGTCCGGGAGCCAGGCCTGCAACGGGAACTGGCCGGACTTGCCGCACGCGCCGAGCAGGAGCAGCACACCCATCACCAGGATCGTCCCGGCGGCGAGCGAGTCGACCCCGTTGAAGACCTCGTCGTACTGGGTGCTGCCGAGCTCGGTGAACATCAGGAAGATGCCGATGGCCAGGCCGGCGTCGCCGACCCGGTTCATCAGGAACGCCTTCTTGCCGGCGGTGGCCGCCGACGGTTTGGTGTACCAGAACGAGATCAGCAGGTAGGACGCCAGGCCGACGCCTTCCCAGCCGAAGTACAGCATCACGTAGTTGTTGCCCAGGACCAGCAGCAACATCGCCGAGACGAAGAGGTTGAAGTAGGCGAAGAACTTCCGCCGGCCTGGATCGTGCTCCATGTACCCGACCGCGTACAGGTGGATCAGCGATCCGACGCCGGTGATCAGCAGCACGAAGACGCCGGCCAGCGGGTCGAAGAGCAGGCCGAAGTCGACGTTGAGGCGGCCGACCACGATGAAGTCCCAGAGGCTCAACTCGGCCGAGCGGCGCTCGGGGTCGAGACCGGAGAGATTGAGGAAGAAGATCAGCCCGAGTACGAACGAGGCGGCGACCGAGGCGACACCGAGCCAGTGGCCCCATTTGTCGGCCCGTTTGCCCAGCAGCAGCAGGATCGCCGCGCTGGCCAGCGGGATGGCCACGAGCAACCAGATGTTGCTCAACACTCCCGTCGCGGGGGCGAACTCCACAGCAAGATCCACGTGAAGGCCCTTCAGTACTTGAGGAGGTTCGCGTCGTCAACGCTCGCCGAGCGCCGCGTACGGAAGATCGACATGATGATGGCGAGACCGACCACGACCTCGGCAGCCGCGACGACCATCACGAAGAACGAGATGATCTGGCCGTCCAGGCCGCCGTTGATCCGGCTGAAAGTGATCAGCGCCAGGTTCGCCGCGTTCAGCATCAGCTCGATGCACATGAACAGGACGATCGCGTTGCGGCGGACCAGCACCCCGGAGGCTCCGATGGTGAAGAGGATCGCCGCCAGCACCAGGTAGTAGTCAGGCGTCACTTCTCAGTCCCCTTCGGCGCGACCTCGGACGGGGTCAACTCGCGAACCGGAAGGATCGGCGAGATGCTCCGCTCGGCGCCGTTGCCGTCCGGCAGGCGGCCGGGCGCGGCCACCGACATGGTGTTCGCGTAGACGCCGGGACCGGCCTTCGCGCCGGGGTAGTTGCCCGGGCGGAAGCGTTCCTTCATCCGGGTCACCTGGTCACGCTTGTCCTCCTGCGCCTTCTCCACGTGGGCGAGGATCATGGCGCCGACCGCGGCCGTGATGAGCAGGGCCGAGGTCACCTCGAAGGCGAAGACGTACCGGGTGAACAGGAGCGCGGCCAGGCCCTCGACGTTGCCGTTCTGGTTTGCCGCGTCGAGGCCGATCACGGTGTTGTTGCCGAGGGAGCGTGCCAGGCCGGTGCCGATCAGGGCGGCGAAGCCGACGCCCAGCACGATCGCGGCGATCCGCTGGCCACGCAGGGTCTCGATCAGCGAGTCCGACGCGTCCCGGCCGACCAGCATCAGCACGAACAGGAACAGCATCATGATCGCGCCGGTGTAGACGATGATCTGGACGAAGCCCAGGAACGGCGCTGAGTTGATCACGTAGAAGAACCCGAGGTTCAGCATCGTGAGGACCAGCCAGAGCGCGGAGTGCACCGCGTTGCGGGCCAGCACCATGCCGAGCCCCCCGATCACCGCGAGCGGTCCGAGGATCCAGAAGGCGACCTGTTCGCCGGTGGAGACGGCCCCCATCACACGACCTCCTTCCCGGTGACCTCGTTCGACGGCGCCCGCTCGGCGCCGATCGACGTGCCCGGGTTGGTGAGCGCACCGATGTAGTAGTCCTTGTCGGTCTCACCCAGCCGCATCGGGTGCGGCGGCTGCTCCATGCCGGGCAGCAGCGGGCCCAGGAGCTCCTTCTTCGTGAAGATCAGATCCTGGCGGTTGTCGCGGGCCAGCTCGTACTCGTTGCTCATGGTCAGCGACCGAGTCGGGCAGGCCTCGATGCACAGCCCGCAGAAGATGCACCGGGCGTAGTTGATCTGGTAGATCTTCGCGTACCGCTCGCCGGGCGAGAACCGCTGCTCGTCGGTGTTGTCGCCACCCTCGACGTAGATCGCGTCGGCCGGGCAGGCCCACGCGCACAGCTCGCACCCGATGCACTTCTCCAAGCCGTCCGGGTGCCGGTTCAAGATGTGCCGCCCGTGGTAGCGCGGCGCCGGCTTCGGCGGGGAGAACGGGTAATCAGTGGTGATCACCTTGCGGAACATGTGCGCGAAGGTCACGCCGAAACCTTTGAAGGAGCCGGTCACCGTGCCCACGTCACACCTCCTTCGATTCGGGCTCGCCGCCGACGGTGGCCGGGGCACGTTCGGCCACGGCTCGGCGGGCGCGGGGGCTCGGCGGGACCTGGAGATCCATCGGCGGGACCGGGAAACTGCCCGGCGGCCGCTGATGCAGTTCTTCCTCGATGGAGAGCCGCCTCGGTTTCTTCTGTGACGGCCAACCCCAGGCGACGCCCAGGACCAGGACCGCGATGACGCCCGTGGAGATCCACCGGACCTCGTCGGAGAGCGCGCCGCTGCGAGCGACCTTGAAGTACGCCAGGAACAGGATCCAGACCAGGTTGACCGGGATCAGGACCTTCCAGCCGAAGCGCATGAACTGGTCGTAGCGCATCCGGGGGAGCGTGGCCCGCAGCCAGATGAAGCCGAAGAGCAGGATCAGCACCTTGCCGAAGAACCAGAGCAGCGGCCAGTAACCGGAGTTCGCGCCCTCCCAGAACGTGGTGATCGGGGCCGGGGCCCGCCAGCCGCCCAGGAAGAGCGTGGTCGCGAACGCCGAGACGGTGATCATGTTGATGTACTCGGCGAGGAAGAACAGCGCGAACTTGAACGACGAGTACTCCGTGTGGAAGCCACCGACCAGTTCGGACTCCGCCTCGGGCAGGTCGAACGGCGCCCGGTTCGTCTCACCGACCGCGGCGATCAGGTAGATGATGAAGCTCGGCAGCAGCTGGACCGCGTACCAGCCGGGGGCGGTCACCTCGAAACCGAAGAGCTCCACCGGGTTGCCGGAGGCCTGCGCCGCCACGATCTGCGAGGTGCTCATCGTGCCGGCGGTCATGAAGACCGCCACGATGGACAGGCCCATCGCGACCTCGTAGGAGATCATCTGCGCGCTCGACCGCAGACCGCCGAGCAGCGGATAGGTCGAGCCGGAGGCCCAGCCGGCCAGCACCACGCCGTACACCGCCATCGACGAGCAGGCGAGCAGCACCAGCACCGAGACCGGCACGTCGGTGAGCTGCAGCGCGGTCTGCTGGCCGAACATGTTGACCACGCCGCCGAACGGGATCACCGAGAACGCGGTGAACGCCACCGTCGCCGAGATCACCGGGGCGATGAAGTAGACCACCTTGTCGGCGGTCTTCGGGATGATCTCCTCCTTGAACGGCAGCTTCATGCCGTCGGAGAGGCTCTGCAACCAGCCCTTGGGGCCGACCTGGTTAGGGCCCGGCCGGACCGCCATCCGGGCCACGACCTTGCGCTCGTAGTTGATCGTGAACAGCGTCAGGAGCAGAAGCAGCACGAACAAGCCGAACAGCTTGATCAGCGAGATCCACCAGATGTCGTTCTCGAACGTCTCCAGCGTCGGGTCGACGGCGGTCGCCGCCAGCACGATCTGGTTCACAAGGCCCCCTCGGCGAGAATCGAGCCGGGGACGCCGGCCGTCAGCTTGACCACCGCGCCGGCGGTGACGCCGAGACTGCGCCGGACCGTCGAGCCCGGCGAGTTCGTCGGCAGCCACACCACCCGCGGCGGCAGGTCGGTGATCGCGGCCGGCAGCGTGACCGACCCCCGGACCGTGCTGACCGTGACCAGGTCACCGTCGGCGAGCCCGAGAGACTCGGCGAGATCCTTGCCGAGCCGGGCCACCGACGGGCGGGCCGTGCCCGCCAATACCTGGTCGCCGTCGAGCAGCGAGCCCAGGTCGATCAGGTGATGCCAGGTGGCGAGGACGGCCTCGTGCTCGCCCGGCTCGGCGGCGCGAGCCGCCGCGACGGACGGAACGGTGGACGCGGCCCGGTTCGGCGAGGCGTTGCCCGGCAGAGAACCCAGCTCGCGCCGGATCGCATGGACATCACCGGTGTTCAGGGTGACGTCGAGCAGGGCGGCGATCGCCTCCAGCACCCGGCCGTCGGTCATGGCGGTGCTCTTCAGCACCGCGTCGAACGACCGGAGCCGGCCCTCCCAGTCCATGTAGGTGCCGGCCTTCTCCACGGCGGGCGCGATCGGCAGCACCACGTCGGCCCGCCGGGTCACCGCGCTCTGCCGGATCTCCAGGCTGACCAGGAACGGCACCGCGTCGAGCGCCTCCTCGGCCAGTTTCGGGTCGGCCAGGTCGGCCGGGTCGACGCCGCCGACCAGCAGGGCGCCGAGTGTGCCGTCGGCGGCCCCCGCGATGATCCGGTCGGTGTCCCGTCCGGGCGTGCCGTGCAGCACGCCCGGTTCGGCCTTCCAGGCCAGCGACAGCGCGGCACGGGCCGCGGCGTCGGTGACCGGGCGGCCACCGGGCAGCAGGTTCGGCAGGCAGCCGGCGTCGACGGCGCCGCGGTCACCGGCCCGGCGGGGCACCCACGCGAGTTTCGCGCCGCTGCGGGCGGCCAGCGCGGCCGCCGCGCTGAGCCCGCCCGGTGCTTCTGCCAGCCGCTCGCCCACGATCAGCAGGGAGCCCGGTGCGCTGAGCGCCTCCGCCACCGCGGAGTCCGTGCTCAGGACATGAGCCTCATCCCCCGGGACGGCCGCGACGAGCGCGGCGCCCAGCTTCTCCAGACCCCGGGAGAGGTACGGCGAGACGGCCGTCACCTTGAGCTTCTTCTTGACGTGGCCCTTACGCAGGCGCAGGAAGAGGATCGGTGACTCCTCCTCCGGCTCCAGACCGGCGAGCACCACCGACGGCGCGTTCTCCACCTGCTCGTACGTCACCTCGGTGACCCCGGCGACGGCGGCGGCCAGGAAGTCCGCCTCCTCGGTGACCGACACCGGTGTGCCCGTCGCACGCAGCGGACGAGCCCGGAAGTCGATGTCGTTGGTGCCGAGGACGGTCCGGGCGAACTTGGCGTAGGCGTACGCGTCCTCGACCGTCAGCCTGCCGCCCGGAAGAACCCCGACGCCGCGCGAGATCGCCGCCTTGAGGCCTTCGGCCGCCGCGTACAGCGCCTCGCTCCAGGAGGCTTCGCGCAGCTCACCGGTCTTGGCGTCGCGAACCAGCGGGGTGGTGATGCGGTCGGTGGCCGTGGCGTAGCGGAAGCCCCAGCGGCCCTTGTCGCAGTTCCACTCCTCGTTCACCGCGGGGTCGTCGCCGGCCAGCCGCCGCAGCACCTTGCCGCGGCGGTGGTCGGTGCGCTGGGCGCATCCGGAGGCGCAGTGCTCGCAGGCACTCGGCGAGGAAACCAGGTCGAACGGCCGGGCCCGGAACCGGTACTGCTCGCCGGTCAGCGCTCCGACCGGGCAGATCTGGATGGTGTTGCCGGAGAAGTAGGAGTTGAACGGGACGTCGCCCTCGCCGTCTCCGACCTCACCGTCGCCGGTGCCGTCGCCGCCGAAGAAGTCGTCGCGGTAGACGTTGATCTGCTCGCCGGACGAGCGGTCCATCAGGTCGATGAACTTGTCACCGGCGATCTCCTCGGAGAACCGGGTGCAGCGCTGGCAGAGCACGCAGCGTTCCCGGTCCAGCAGCACCTGGCTGGAGATGTGGATCGGCTTCTGGTACTCCCGCTTCTCCTCCTTGAACCGGGACTCGGCACGGCCCGTGCTCATCGCCTGGTTCTGCAGCGGGCACTCACCGCCCTTGTCACAGGTCGGGCAGTCCAGCGGGTGGTTGATCAGCAGCATCTCCATGATGCCGGCCTGCGCCTTGGCGGCGACCGGCGAGCTGAGCTGGGTCTTGACGACCATGCCCTCGGCCACCGTCTGGGTGCACGAGGCGACCGGCTTGCGCTGCCCCTCCACCTCGACGAGGCACTGCCGGCAGGCGCCGGCCGGCGCGAGCAGCGGGTGGTCGCAGAACCGCGGAATGGCCACACCCATCCGCTCGGCGACCCGGATGACGAGCTCGCCCTTCTCGGCGGTCACCTCGATGCCGTCGACGGTGAGAGTGACCTGATCGGTCTTCTTGGCTACGTCCGTCATCAGTGCGCTCCTACAAGGGACTTCTCGGAGAGCCGCGGCGCGGTGCGGCCCTCGATATAGCCGAGGTAGTCGTCCCGGAACCACTTGAGCGTCGACACGACCGGCGTCGCCGCGCCGTCGCCGAGGCCGCAGAAGGACCGGCCGAAGATGTTGTCCGCCGTGTCCTGGAGGGTGTCCAGGTCGGCGACGGTGCCCTGACCGGCCAGAATGCGGCGGTAGGTGCGGACCATCCAGTAGTTGCCCTCCCGGCACGGGGTGCACTTGCCGCACGACTCGTGGTGGTAGAACTCCAGCCACCGCCACGTGTTGTAGACCGGGCAGTCCTGGTCCGAGAAGATCTGCATCGCCGTGGTGCCGAGGATCGACCCGGCCGCCGCGACCCCTTCGAAGTCCATCGGGGTGTCGATGTGCTCGGCGGTCAGGATCGGCGTCGACGAGCCGCCCGGCGTCCAGAACTTCAGCTCGTGGCCCGGCTGCATGCCCCCGGCCAGCTCGATCAGCTCGCGCAGGGTGATGCCGAGGCCGCACTCGTACTGGCCCGGGTTGACCACCCGGCCGGAGAGCGAATAGATCATCGGGCCGGCCGACTTCTCGGTGCCCATGCTCTTCCACCAGTCGGCGCCGCCCAGCACGATGTACGGCACGCTGGCGATGGTCCCGACGTTGTTGACCACGGTCGGGCTGGCGTAGAGGCCGGCGATGGCCGGGAACGGCGGACGCAGCCGGGGCTGGCCGCGGAACCCTTCCAGCGAGTCGAGAAGCGCGGTCTCCTCACCACAGATGTACGCGCCCGCGCCGCTGTGCACGACCAGGTCCAGGTCGAAGCCCGAGCCGAGGATGTTCTTGCCGAGGAACCCCTTGGCGTACGCCTCCTGGACCGCGTGGCGCAGCCGCCGTGCGGCGTGCACCGCCTCGCCGCGGATGTAGATGAACGCCCGGTTGGCCCGGATGGCGTAGGACGCGATGATCGCGCCCTCCACCAGCGAGTGCGGGTCGTACGTCATCAGCGGCAGGTCCTTGCAGGTGCCGGGCTCGCCCTCGTCCGCGTTGATCACGAGGTAGTGCGGCTTACCGTCGCCCTGCGGGATGAAGCCCCATTTCAGTCCGGTGGGGAAGCCGGCGCCACCACGGCCGCGCAGTCCGGAGTCCTTGATCAGCTGGATCAGGTCGTCCGGGTGCACGTCGAGTGCCTTGCGCAGTGCCAGGTAACCGTCGAGCCGCTCGTAGACCCCGATCTGCCAGGCGTCCGGCGAGAGCCAGCGCTTGGTCAGGACGGGGGTGAGCTTCTGAAGGACCTCCGGCCGGGGCTGGGTCACTTCTCCTCCTCGGTGGCGCGCGGAACGTTCTGCCACCCGGGGTTCGGGTCGACGTCGGCCGGTTTCTGCTCGGCGGTGCGCTCGGTGACGATCCGCTCGCCGCGGTTGGTGTCACCGGCGGGTTTGCCGTCGCCGGCCGGCTCGTTGCTCGCCGTTCCGGCTTCTTCGGCGGGGTTGCCGGGCGCCGGCGTGGTCGTCGGGGGATCACCCGGGGTGTCGGCGGTGGGATTGCGCGACTCCGCCGCGCGTACCTCCGGGTCCTTGACGTCGCCGGTGTCGGTGGTCTTGCCGGCGTGCCGGTGCTCCCCGACCTTCTCGGCGACCGCGCCGGCCGCGGTCCTGACCGCCGTCGCCGCCTTCTTGGCGACCGCCGCGATGCGGCCCTCGGCCGGCTTGTCCTCGACCGGCTTGTCCGCCGCGTCCGTCCGGGGCGGGAGCGCGCTCTCGTCGCGGGCCGGCTTGGTTTTGGTGATCGGGGTGTCGGTGTCGAACCCGGCGACCGCGACGCCGTGCTCCTGGGCCAGGCGCACGCCGCGCAGCGTCGGCGCGCCCGCCACGCCGTCGCCCACCGCGCCCTCGCGCGGGTCGGCGAACCCGGCGAGCTGGTACTGCATCTCCTTGAGCGAGCAGATCCGGGCGCCCCGGCTGGGCGTCGGCCGCTGGCCCTGGCGCAGGTGCTCCACCAGCTCGACCGCGCTCTGCGGGGTCGCCTGGTCGACGGTGAAGTCGTAGTTGACCGTCACCACCGGGGCGTAGTCGCAGGCCGCCAGGCACTCGGCGTGCTCCAAGGTGATCTTGCCGTCGGCCGTGGTCTCGTCGTGGCCGACACCGAGGTGTTCGACGAGTTCGTCGTAGATCTCCTGGCCGCCGAGCACGTTGCACAGGGTGTTGGTGCAGACGCTGACCAGGTACTCGCCGGTCGGACGCCGTTTGTACATGGTGTAGAAGGTCGCGACCGCACCGACCTGGGCCTTGTTGATGCCCAGCACGTCGGCGCAGAACGCCACCCCGCCCGGGCTGACGTAGCCCTCCTCGGTCTGCACCAGGTGCAGCAGCGGCAGCAGCGCGGAGCGCTCCCGTCCGGCCGGGTAGCGGGCGAGGATCTCGCGCGCGGGCTCGAGCAGCTTCGCCGCCAGCGGTTCGGCGGCCGGCGAGAATTCCACCGTTGTCATCGGTCACACCCACCCATCACGGGATCCAGCGAGGCGCCGCCGGCGATCACGTCGGCCAGCAGAGCGCCCTCGGCCATCGCGGGGATGGCCTGAAGGTTCACGAAGCTCGGTTCCCGGTAGTGCACCCGGTACGGATGGGTGCCCCCGTCGGAGACCGCGTGTACGCCGAGTTCGCCACGCGGATGCTCGATGGCGACATAGACTTGACCAGGCGGAACCCGGAAGCCCTCGGTCACGAGCTTGAAGTGGTGGATCAGCGACTCCATCGACTGGCCCATGATCTTCGCGACGTGTTCGAGGGAGTTGCCGAGACCGTCGAGGCCGAGCGCGAGCTGCGACGGCCATGCGATCTTCTTGTCCTCGATCCAGATCGGCCCGGGACGGAGGCGGTCCAGTGCCTGCTCGACGATCTTCAGCGACTCACGGATCTCCGCCATCCGGACCAGGTAACGGCCCCAGACGTCGGCGGTGGTCGCGGTGGGCACGTCGAACTCGTAGTTCTCGTAACCGCAGTACGGCATGGTCTTGCGCAGGTCCCACGGCAGGCCGGCGGAGCGGAGCACCGGGCCGGTGATACCGAGCGCGAGGCACCCGGTCACGTCCAGCACGGCGACGCCCTGCGTCCGCTGCTGCCAGATGATCTGGCCGGAGAGCATGGCCTCGTACTCTTTGAGCTTCTTCGGCAGGTACTTCAGGAAGTCGCGGATCTTGCGGACCGCAGAGTCCGGGATGTCCTGCGCGAGGCCGCCGGGGCGGATGTAGCCGTTGTTCATCCGCAGCCCGGAGGTCTCCTCGAAGATGTCGAGGATGTACTCCCGCTCGCGGAAGCCGTACAGCATCATCGAGATCGCGCCGAGCTCCATGCCCGTGGTGGCGAGCCAGACCAGGTGCGAGGCGATTCGCTGGAGCTCCATGAAGAGCACCCGGATCGTGGTGACCCGCTCGGTGATCTGGTCGGTGATGCCGAGCAGCTTCTCCACCGCGAGGCAGTAGGCCGTCTCGTTGGACATGTTGGCGAGGTAGTCCATGCGGGTGACGAAGGTGACGCCCTGGGTCCAGTTGCGGTACTCCAGGTTCTTCTCGATCCCGGTGTGCAGGTAGCCGATGACCGGGCGTACGTCGGTCACCGTCTCGCCCTCGAGTTCGAGCACCAGCCGGAGCACGCCGTGCGTGGACGGGTGCTGCGGCCCCATGTTGACGACGATCTTCTCGTTGCTGAGCGGGTCGACGCTGGCGGTGAGGGAGTCCCAGTCCCCGCCGGTGACCGTGAAGACGCGACCTTCGGTGGTCTCGCGTGCGCTCGCGTATTCGGACGTGGTCACTGGTAGACCCTCCGCTGGTCGGGGGGCGGAATCTCGGCGCCCTTGTACTCGACGGGCACGCCGCCGAGGGGGTAGTCCTTGCGCTGGGGGTGGCCCTCCCAGTCGTCCGGCATCAGGATCCGGGTGAGGTTCGGATGGCCGGTGAAGACGACGCCGAACATGTCGTAGATTTCCCGCTCCTGCCAGTCGGCGGTCGGGTAGACCTGGGTGACGCTCGGGACCGTGACTCCGTCGGCCACCGCGACCTCCAGCCGCACACGGCGCCGATAGGTCATCGAAGTCAATTGATAAGCGACGTGGAAACGGCGCTCGTCGGATCCGAGATAGTCCACCGCGTCGACCGAGGAACAGAGTTCGAACCGCAGGGAGGCGTCGTCACGCATTACCTGACACACCTCGGCGATGTGTTCGGCGCGTACGTGAAGTGTGAGCTCCGCCCTATCCACGACCACCTTCTCGATTGCTTCCGAGAGGGCCGGATAAGCTTCCTCCAACGCGTCATAGACGTCGTCGAAATATTCGCCGTATGGCCGTGGGCTGTCAAAAACAGCAGGTCTAGGGCGGGCTAGGCGACCGAAGCCGGAGACGTCTCCGGTCCCCTTGACTCCGAACATGCCCTTATCCGGGCTAGGCGGCGTCTGTGCCGGAGCACCCAATTCGGCGCCCACCGGGACGCTACTGTCGGTTCCGGGTTGAATACTCATTTGTGAACCTCCCGCAAATGCGGCTGGAGTTTCATCCAGTTCTCGATCCGCAATTGCTCCTCGCGTCCCTCTTTCACTGCCTGAGTCCATTCCGCGCGGCGGACCTTGTCCACGCGGTATGACGACGGCATGGCGCCGGGCGCGACGATCGGAACTCGGCCCTCGGCCTGCCGAGCTTCGAGCATCTTGCGTCCGTTCGGCCCGAGTGGCTGCGCCATGACCTTCTCGCGCATCTTGAGGATCGCGTCGATCAGCATCTCCGGCCTCGGCGGGCACCCGGGTAGGTAGATGTCGACCGGAACGATGTGGTCGACGCCCTGCACGATCGCGTAGTTGTTGAACATCCCGCCGGACGAGGCGCAGACCCCCATCGAGATCACCGAGCGCGGCTCAGGCATCTGGTCGTAGATCTGCCGGACCACCGGGGCCATCTTCTGGCTGACCCGGCCGGCCACGATCATCAGGTCGGCCTGCCGAGGCGAGGCCCGGAACACCTCCATCCCCCAGCGACCCAGGTCGTAGTGGGGACCGCCGGCGGCCATCATCTCGATGGCACAGCAGGCGAGGCCGAAGGTGGCTCCCCAGAACGACGACTTACGGGCCCAGTTGGACACCTTCTCCACGCTCGTCAGCAGGATGCCTGACGGGAGTTTCTCTTCGATACCCATAGCGCAGTGCCTTCCAGTGAGAAGACCTAAAAAAATCGTGGGGTTAGTCCCAGTTCAGGCCGCCACGCCGCCACACGTACGCGTAGGCGATGAAGACGGTGAGGATGAACAAGACCATCTCCACGAACCCGAACAGACCGAGCGCGTCGAACGACACGGCCCACGGGTACAGGAAGATGGTCTCGATGTCGAAGATGATGAAGAGCATCGCGGTCAGGTAGAACTTCACCGGGAACCGCCCGCCACCGATCGGTTGTGGCGCCGGCTCGATCCCGCACTCGTAAGCGTCGAGTTTGGCCCTGTTGTAGCGCTTCGGCCCGACGATGGGTGCGATGGACACCGAGAACAACGCGAAAAGGGCGCCGAGGATCAGCAACCCGACGATCGGGACGTAAGGGTTGATCGTCATGTCTACTCCCGTACGACTGTCAGCCGCTTTACACTAGTTACTGTGGTTCTGTAGTCCTTTGGTCGGGGTACCCGCTGTGTCCGATTCGACCCTGGAGCCGCGCCGGTCAGACAGAGGGCGCCACCTTGGTCAGGCCGTTGATGATGCGATCCATGGCGTCGCCACCCCGGGGGTCGGTGAGGTTGGCCAGGAGCTTGAGGACGAACTTCATGAGCAGCGGCTGCGGCATGCCGTACTTCGTGGCGAGCCGCATGATCTGCGGATTGCCGATCAGCTTCACGAAGATCCCACCGATCCGGTAGTAACCACCGAACCGGAGACTCAACTCGGCGGGGTACGCCCGCAGGGCCCGCTCGCGCTCGGGGCCGAACGGGCGGGCCAGAGCCTGCACCGCCACCTCGGCCGCCATCTCGCCGGACTCCATCGCGTACGCGATGCCCTCGCCGTTCATCGGGTTGACCATGCCCCCGGAGTCGCCGACCAGCATCACCCCACGGGTGTAGTGCGGCACGCGGTTGAAGCCCATCGGGAGCGCCGCCCCCAGCGTCGGGCCGTCCGCATTGGCCTCGTCACGCAAACCCCAGTCCTCCGGGGTGCTGCCGAGCCAGTCGGTGAGCAGGTTGCGGTAGTTCGTCTTGCCGAACGCGTCGGACGAGTTGAGGATGCCGAGGCCCACGTTCACCCGGCCGTCACCCAGGCCGAAGATCCAGCCGTACCCGGGGAGGAGCCGGCCCGGATCCTGCGCGCTGCGCAGCTCCAGCCAGGACTCCAGGTAGTCGTCATCGGCTTTCACCGCCGAGTGGTAGTAACGCCGGACCGCCACGCCGAGCGGCCGGTCGTCACGTTTCGCCAGGCCAAGGGCGAGCGGGAACTTGCCGGAGACGCCGTCCGCCGTGATCACCAGAGGCGCACGGAACTGCACCGATTCCTTCCCCGGGCCGACCTTGGCCTCGACGCCGATCACGTAGCCGTCGTCGTTCATCACCGGGCCGGTGACGTTCACCCCGGTCCGCAGCAGGGCGCCGGCCTCGGCGGCCTGCCGGGCCAGCATGTCGTCGAAGTCCATCCTGGTCCGGACCAGGCCGTAGCTGGGGAAGCTGGCGAGGTCGGGCCAGTCCAGCTCGAGCCGGACGCCGCCGCCGATCACCCGCAGGCCCCGGTTCTGCAGCCAGCCGGCCTTCTCGGAGGTGTCGATGCCCATCCGGATCAACTGGCGCACCGCGCGGGGCGTGAGGCCGTCGCCGCACACCTTCTCGCGGGGGAACTCGGTCTTCTCCAGGAGCAGCACGCGCATGCCGTGCCGGGCCAGGTGGTAGGCCGCCGCCGAACCGCCGGGACCGGCTCCGACCACGATGACGTCCGCCTCGTCGCTGACGGGTCCACTCGCTACGTGGTCGTTCACGGTCCAACCTCCGTCTCGCCGGGGCGCTCGTGAATTAGTTCACAAGCATGCCTCGATCGGAGTGTAGGCCGACAATCGAAGATCTTTGCGCTTAGGTTCGCCTAATTGTTTGGACTGAACTAACGCCCCTGCTCAGGCGCCCGAAGGACCCGGTCCGCCACGCCGAGCGCCGGACCGTCAAGGTGTTTGCGGATGGTTCCGCCCATCGCCTGATCGAGCGCCACGATCAGGTCTTCGACGAGATCCTGGGCAAGATCGGGATCCTGCGCCGCGACCATCCGGAGCCGGGTGGCCAACTCGGTGGCGCGGCGCTCGCCCGCCTCGCCGTCGTCGATGGCGAGGTCGATGTCGGTGTCGTCCAGATGTCCGATATCAGTCATGAATCGAGCTAAACAGCGCATTTCGCGCTTTGTTTGGAGAATGCGCTATTTACACCCGGGTGGCGCGATGCAGAGCCACGATGCCGCCACTCAGGTTGCGCCAGCCCACCCGGTCCCACGGCCCGGACTCGGCGATCCGTGCCGCCAGCCCCTGCTGGTCCGGCCAGGCCCGGATCGATTCGGCGAGATAGACGTACGCGTCCGGATTGCTGGCCACGCCCCGGGCGACCGCCGGCAGCGACCGCATCAGGTACTGCATGTAGACGGTCCGGAACGCCACGTTGGTCGGATGGCTGAACTCGCAGACCACCAGGCGCCCGCCCGGCCGGGTCACCCGGGCGAACTCACGCAGCGCGGCAGCCGTGTCCACGACGTTACGCAGGGCGAAGGAGATCGTCACCGCGTCGAAGACCCCGTCCGCGAACGGCAGCCTCAACGCGTCACCGGCGAGCAGCGGCACCTCGGCCCGGACCCGCCGGCCGGCCCGCAGCATCCCCACCGAGAGATCCGCGCCGACCGCGTACGCGCCGGAACGGCTCAACTCCTCCGTGGAGACACCGGTGCCGGCGCCGACGTCGAGCACCCGCTCACCGGGGCGCAGCCCCAGAGCGGTCCGGGTGGCCCGGCGCCAGCCCCGGTCCTGGCCGAGAGAGATGACGGTGTTGGTGAGGTCGTACCGGTGGGCCACGCCGTCGAACATCTCGGCGACCTCATGCGGCTGCTTGTCCAGATCTGCGCGCGTCACGCCTCAACTGTGCCACCCGGGAAAACAGCACGGGCGGGATGGTCTCCCATCCCGCCCGTGCCTTGTGCGTTATATATACGACCGCGTCGGTCGGGTCCGAATGCTCGTCACCGACGCTGACCGCGGCAGGCGACGTATCTGAGTTACCGGTGCCTTACACAGGCAACGTAACCAGCCGGAACGACCCGGTACAGCCAACCGGCGGGCTCGTTACGAAGGAGCAACCCAGCCTCACCGGTCCGACGATCCGAACCTGGCCGAACGGTTGACTGCCACCCCCCGAAGGGACCGCTTCACTCAGAAGACGTCGACTTCTTCACTCAGGAGACGTCGACTTCGCTCAGGAGACGTCGACTTCGCTCAGGAGACGTCGACCAGCGGAAGCTGCTTGCCCGCCCCGCCACCCGGCAGGGCGATCGAGGAGAAGTGCGAGACCACCCGGTCGTCGGTCGGGTCGTCGGCGGGCGTGTAGTGCACGGCCAGACGCTTGTACCAGGTGTCGCGCCACGCCGGGATGCGGTCCGCGGTGCGGATCATCGAGATCAGCTCCTGGAGGTTCGACCGGTGCCGGGCGCCGGCCGAGGAGATCACGTTCTCCTCCAGCATGATCGAGCCCAGGTCGTCGACACCCATGTGCAACGAGAGCTGGCCGACGTCCTTGCCCGTGGTGAGCCAGGACGCCTGCAGGTGGGCGATGTTGTCGAAGAACAGCCGGGAGACCGCGATGAACCGCAGGTACTCCATCGTGGTGGCCTGGGTGCGGCCCTTGAGATGGTTGTTCTCCGGCTGGTAGGTCCACGGGATGAAGGCCCGGAAACCGCCGACCTCGTGCGACTCCTCCACACCGATGTCGCGGTAACCGTTGGCCACGGCGAGGTCCTGCACGTCACGGATCATCCGGATGTGCTCGATGCGCTCGGCGTTCGTCTCACCCGTCCCCATCATCATGGTGGCGGTGGAGGAAAGGCCGTGCCGGTGCGCGACCGCCATCACCTCGAGCCAGCGGGCGCCGCTCTCCTTGAGCGGGGCGATCGCCTTGCGGGGGCGATCGGGCAGCATCTCGGCGCCGGCGCCGGCGATCGAGTCGAGCCCGGCGGCCTTGATCCGGATCACCGCGTCCTCGATGGAGACGCCGGAGACCTTGGCCATGTGCAGGATCTCGCTCGGGCCGATCGAGTGGATGGCGAGTTGCGGGTACGCCTGCTTGACGGCGGAGAACAGGCCCTCGTAGTACTCCACCCCGAAGTCGGGATGGTGACCGCCCTGAAGCATCACCTGCGTGGCGCCGAGATCGACCGCCTCACCGGCCCGGTGCAGGATCTCCTCGATCGGGTGGGCCCACCCCTCCTGATGCTTGGGAGCCCGGAAGAACGCGCAGAACTTGCACGCCGTGACGCACACGTTCGTGTAGTTGATGTTCCGGTCGAT
This sequence comes from Actinoplanes sandaracinus, assembly GCF_030009775.1. Classification (GTDB taxonomy): domain Bacteria; phylum Actinomycetota; class Actinomycetes; order Mycobacteriales; family Micromonosporaceae; genus Actinoplanes; species Actinoplanes sandaracinus. The sequence goes on from NZ_JASCTH010000011.1 coordinate 192,269, forward strand.
CAGGTAGGTGACGATCCCGTCGGGGAAGCGCCGGCGCCGGACCGCGTCGGCCGCCTCGCCCAGCGCGTGGAACGGGGCCTGCGTGTAGAGCAGCAGGGCCTCCTCGGGCGTGATGCGCCCGCCGTCGGCTCCGCGCTGCAGGATGCTGTCGATCTCCGGATTCGCGGTCACGATCCGAAGCGTACGTCCACCGGCCGTCAACCGTCAGCGGCGAGGGTCACCGGGAGTCCCCCGGAGCGCCCCGGCCCTCGATCAGGACCGCCAGCCCGTCGAGCACCCGTTGCAGCCCGAACACATACGCGTGCCCTGGGTCGTAGGCCGCGCCCAGCGCCTCGCCCGCCGCGGCGCCGACCCGGGTCGCGGTCGGGTAGCGGTGTGTGTCGAAGACCATCTCGAAGATCGGCCCCCGCTCGGACCACCACTCGTAGTCGGTGGCCCCGGAACGGGTCGCCGCGCTTCGCACGTCCGCCTCGGTCCGCGCCGCGGACTGCACGAACCCGATCAGGAAGGTGAGCGCCGAGTCGCGCTCGACGTCGTCCAGCCCGCAGCCGTCGAAGGCGCGCAGCTCGTGCTCGTATTTCGCCATCAGGCCCGGCCCCAGAGGCGGGCGGCTGGCGGGCAGACTCGCCGCCCACGGGTGGTCGGCGTAGAGCCGGCGGTTCTCCTCGGCGACCGCGGTCAGGCGCTCCCGCCACGGCCGGTCCGGCCGCCCGGCCCGCGGCATCGCCAGGTAGAGCCGGTCCAGCATCAGATCGAGCAGGGCGTTCTTGTCCGGGACGTAGGTGTAGAGGGTCATCGGCACGACACCCAGCTCTTGGGCCACCCGCCGCATCGAGACCGCGTCCAGCCCCTCGGCGTCGGCCATCGCGATCCCGGCCTCGACCACCCGCGTGACGGTCAGGCCTGGTCGGCGGCCACGTTTGCGGCCCCCGGCCTCGGCCGTCTCGTCCGGCTCGGGCAACCACAGCAGCTCGATGGTCCGGCGCACTTCGCCCACGGGTGGCGCTCCTTTCTTGTACGGTGTATTGTATACGGCGTACAGATGAAGCCGCTCGTTATCGAGAAACCGCCTTGGAGGCCATCGTGCAGATCACCTCAACCGCAGTCTCACTCACCGTCGACGACGTCGCCGCTTCGAGCAAGTTTCTCGTGGACCACTTCGGTTATGCCGAACGGATGTCGGCGGACGGCTTCGCCTCGCTCGGCCGGGAGGACGGCGGCGTCGACCTGATCTTCCTTCAGCGCGGTCTCGAGGTGCTGCCGCCCCATCTGCGCGAGGTGCGGGCGGCCGGCACGATCGTGGCCTTCGTCGTCAGCGACCTCGACGGCGAGCAGGCCCGGCTGCGGGCCGAGGGCGTCGAGCTGACTCTCCCCATCCGGGAGGAGCCGTGGGGCGAGCGGCTGCTGCTCGTGACCGACCCCAACGGTGTCGTTTATGAGCTGGTCGAGTGGGCCACACCCGCGGGTTCGTGAGGCTCCGCCCATGGGCCGCTAGCGTCTGTTCCGGGAGGGGAGCAGGTGCCGCAGCCCGGCCATCCCTGGTGAAACATGCCTTAGGTTCTCTCGCGGGTCACGTCGAAGCCGGGCGTGACCCGCGCGAGGCGTAATCCGCGAGACAGCACCTGATCTCGACGAATCGTTCTGGGGGTGGAAGTGCTCGTCGTGCACGGCGGCTGGGTGCCGGGGGCAGGGAGTCCGGGCCGGCTCATCATCTGGGCCGAGGATCCCGGCGTGCCGTTGACCTCGACCTCCCGCGCCAGATCCCGCCCGCATCCGTTCGCCACCGCGGCCGCGCAGATCGCCGACGCCCTCGGGGAGGCGGTCGCCGCCGCCACCACCGAGTCGGTCACGATCTCCCTGCCCAGCACCGGCCGCGGTCCCCTGCCGTCGCCGGAGACCGGCGTCGAGGCCGAGTCGGCGACCCGCGGCGTCAAACTCGGCGCCTGGACGGTTCCGGCGCTGTCGGTGCCCGGCGACTCGGCCATGACGGCCCTGGGGCTGCTCGCCGACCCCGACCCCGACGGCCCGTGGCTGGCCGGAGCCTCGCTGCGCTACCTGAGCCTGCTCGCCGGTTACGCGTGTGACCTGGCCCGGCGCGGGCGCATGCTGCCGCAGTTGGTCATCGAGGCGGGCGTGCCCGCGGCCCGCTGGCGCCCGGTGCTCACCGGGGCCGACACCGTCACCTTCCGCGACTTCGCCGCCGGCATGCCGCCGGTGGTGCGGGCCGCCACCGGCGGGCATCCCATCGGGCGCACGGTCCGGGACGCTCTGGACTCGCTGCTCGACGGGGCGGCCCGCGACGCCCTGCCGGACCGGATCATGGTGGGCCAGCGGCCGGGGCCCAAGGCCGCCCTGCCGGACAGGTGGCTCGCCGCCCTGACCGCCGGCCCGGCCCTGCCCGGCGCCGCCGAGAGCGAGGTCCGTGACCTGCGCCGGGCTCTCGACGACTGGATGCGCGCGGCGAACGAGGCGAACGGGCCGGTCCGCGTCAGTTTTCGGCTGATCGAGCCGGCGCCGGAAACCGACGAGTGGGCGCTGGAGTTCGCACTCCAGTCGGCCGAGGACCCGAGCCTCTACCTGCCGGCGGAAGCCCTCTGGGACGGTGAGGGCTTTCCGGGCCTGCCCAAGCGGCCCGACGAGACGCTCCTCGCCGGGCTGGGCCGGGCGGTCCGGCTCTTCCCGCTGCTGCACGTGGCTCTGCTCGAGCAGCGGCCGGCCGCCATGCCGCTGAGCACCGCCGAGGCCCATGACTTCCTGGTTCAGGCGGCACCGCTGTTGCAGGCCGCCGGGTTCGGCGTGCAGTTGCCCTCGTGGGCCGGCCGTAAGGCGGTGGGCCTGAAACTGACCACCCGCACGAAATCGAAGACGAGCACGTCCCGGGCGGTGGCCGACTCCGGGTTCGGCCTCTCCGAGCTCGTCGACTTCCGCATCGATCTGGTGATCGGCGACGGCGCGGTGAGCGCGGACGAGTTGGCCGAGCTGGCCCGCGCCAAGATTCCGCTGGTCCGGGTGCGCGGCCAGTGGGTGGAACTCGACGACCGGCAGCTCAAGGCCGCGCTCAAGGCCGTCAACCGGCGCCGCGAGGGCGAGATGACGGCGGGCGACCTGCTGCAACAGGTGGTCGAGGGCGGCGAGGAGGATCTTCCGCTGGTCGAGGTCGACGCCGACGGTGACCTCGGTGACCTGCTCTCGGGACAGGCGGCCGAGCGGCTCACCCCGATGCCGACCCCGGCCGGGTTCCAGGGGACGCTCCGGCCATATCAGGAGAGGGGCTTGTCCTGGCTGAACTTCCTCGGCCGTCTGGGGCTCGGCGGGATCCTCGCCGACGACATGGGCCTGGGCAAAACCGCTCAGACGCTGTCCCTGCTGCTCACCGAGCAGGGTGACGGGAAAACGCTGCTCGTCTGCCCGATGTCGCTGGTCAGCAACTGGCACAAGGAGGCCGGCCGGTTCGTGCCGGGCCTGCGGGTCTACGTGCACCACGGCAGCACCCGGCTGCGCGGGCCGGAGTTCGACGACGCGGTGGCCGGCGCCGATCTGGTGATCACCACCTACGGCACGGCGCTGCGCGACCTGGAAACGCTGCGCGGGGTCCGGTGGAGCCGGGTGGTCTGCGACGAGGCCCAGGCGATCAAGAACAGTGGCACCCGGCAGTCCCAGGCGGTTCGCGCCATCCCGGCCCGGACGAGGCTGGCGCTGACCGGCACACCCGTCGAGAACCACCTGGCCGAGTTGTGGTCGATCATGGACTTCTGCAATCCCGGGCTGCTCGGGCCGGCCAAACGGTTCCGCCGCCGGTTCCAGGAGCCGATCGAGACCCGGCAGGACGAGGACGCGACCGCCGCGCTGAAACGGGCTACCGGGCCGTTCGTGCTGCGCCGGCTCAAAACCGATAAGAACATCATCTCGGACCTGCCGGAGAAGAACGAGATGAAAGTGTGGTGCTCGCTCACCCCCGAGCAGGCCACCCTCTACCAGGCGGTCGTCGAGGACATGATGGCCGAGATCGAGAGCACCGAGGGCATTCAGCGCCGCGGCAACGTGCTGGCCGCGATGATGAAACTCAAACAGGTCTGCAACCACCCGGCGCATCTGCTCAAGGACGGTTCCCGGCTGCCCGGGCGGTCCGGCAAGCTGGCCCGGCTGGAGGAACTGGCCGATGAGATCGTCTCCGACGGCGACAAAGCGCTGGTCTTCACTCAGTACGCCGAGTGGGGATCACTCCTGCAGCCCTACCTGGCGGCGCACACCGACCGCCCGGTGCTGTGGCTGCACGGCGGGTTGAGCAAGGCCCGCCGGGACGATCTGGTCGAGCGGTTCCAGACCGCCGGAGAGCCGATGCTGTTCCTGCTCTCGCTCAAGGCTGCCGGCACCGGTCTCAACCTGACGGCGGCCAACCATGTCATCCATTTCGACCGGTGGTGGAACCCGGCGGTCGAGGACCAGGCCACCGACCGGGCGTTCCGGATCGGGCAGTCCCGTGACGTGCAGGTCCGGAAATTCATCTGCACCGGCACGCTGGAGGAGAAGATCGACGCGATGATCGAGCGGAAGAAGGCACTGGCCTCCTCGGTGGTCGGCACCGGCGAGGAGTGGATCACCGATTTGAGCACCGACCAACTCCGGGAACTGTTCTCGCTCGACCCCGCGGCGGTGCGCTGACATGCCGGTCGACAACTCCGGCCGCTTCTACGAGGCGGGGCGCCCGATCGAGGTGGACGGCGGCCTCGCGGTCCGATCGAAACGGGGCAAGATCGGCGAGCAGTGGTGGTCACGGAAATTCGTCGACGTGCTGGAGGGCGTCTGCGATTCCGGGCGGCTGGCGCGCGGGCGGGCCTACGCCCGCAAGGGCCAGGTGATCGACTTCGCGCTCGAGCCGGGGCGCGTGCTGGCCCGGGTGCAGGGTTCGCGGCCGAAACCGTACGAGGTGACGATCCGTGTCCCCGCCTACGACGACGCACAGTGGGCCGACGCGATCGACGCCCTGGCCGGCCGGGCGCTGTACCGTGCGGCACTGCTCGCCGGCGAGATGCCGCACGAGATCGTGGACCTCTTCACCGAGTTGGGCCTGCCACTCTTCCCGGACCGGCTGGACATCGACTGCTCCTGCCCCGACTGGGGAATCCCGTGCAAGCACGGGTCGGCGGTGCTCTACGTGATGGCCGAGGCGTTCGACGACGATCCGTTCCTGGTGCTGGCGTGGCGAGGGCGCGGCCGGGAAGAACTGCTCGACGCGTTGCGCGGCACACCCGAGCCCTCCGAGACCGTGGACCCGCTGGCGGTCGATGAGGAACCGCTGGATGCCCGGCTCGCCGATTTCTGGTCGCCGGCGATCAGCCTGGGACGGTTGAGGGAGCGGCCACCTCGCGGGGGCACTCCGCCGGAACTGCTGCTGCGGGCTCTCGACGCGCCGCCGGTCAAGGTCCGGCACGTGCCGCTGGTCGACGTGCTCCGGCCGCATTACCGCGACCTGAGGAGATCGGAGACGGCGGAGGAGTGATCGGGGCCGCGCCCATCGCGAACCGATCGTGGGCGAGTCCATGATGGACGCGACGTTACGTCACGCTACCAGGCGTAATTATCGACAACTAGCAATCTCGGAGCTATCGCATGAGTGAGATGACCTACCGACGCCTCGGTGACTCGGGACTAGCCGTGTCCGTGGTCGGGATCGGCTGCAACAACTTCGGCCGCAAGATCGACGCCGACGGTGTCCGTGAGGTCGTCGGCGCCGCCCTCGACGCCGGGATCACACTTTTCGACACCGCTGACATCTACGGCACGCCGCACGGATCCTCCGAGCAGCTTCTCGGCGCCGCTCTCAAGGGCCGCCGCGACGAGGTGGTGCTGGCCAGCAAGTTCGGTATGGACATGGAAGGCGTCAACGGGCGCGACTTCGAGGCGCGCGGGTCCCGGCGTTACATCGTCCGGGCGGTCGAGGCGTCACTGCGCCGGCTGGAAACCGATTACATCGACCTCTACCAGATGCACCAGCCCGACCCGGCGACGCCGATCGAGGAGACCCTCGCGGCCCTCGACGACCTGGTCCGCTCCGGGAAGGTCCGCTACCTGGGCAACTCGAACTTCTCCGGCTGGCAGATCGCCGACGCCGACTGGGTCGCCCGCAGCGGCAACCTGACCCGTTTCATCAGTGCGCAAAACCAGTACAGCCTGCTCAGCCGGGCGGCCGAGGCCGAGGTGATCCCTGCCTGCGAGCGGTTCGGGCTCGGGCTGCTGCCGTTCTTCCCGCTCGAGTCGGGCCTGCTCACCGGCAAGTACCGGCGTGGTGAGCAGCCGCCCGCCGGCACCCGGATGGCGCAGGAGCGGTATGCGTCGTGGCTCGCCCGCGCCGACTGGGACATGATCGAGGCTTTGACCGCCTTCGGGGCGGAGCGCGGGCGCAGCCTGCTGGAGGTGGGGATCGCCGGCCTCGCCGCACGGCCCGGGGTGGCCAGTGTGATCGCCGGCGCCGTCAGCGCCGAGCAGGTCCAGGCGAACGCCGCCGCGTCCGCCTGGGAGCTCACCGTCGCGGATATGGCAGCGCTGGACGCCCTGCTCAGCGACTGATCACCACAAGCTCGGTCACCTCGCGAAGGAGCCGAGCATGCACCCGGCTCCTTCGCGAGGGCGGCGGAAGATCCGCATGGTCCGCAGCCGGAACGGCTACTCGACGACGGTGACGATCCGGCGGCGACGCGCCGACCGGTATGCGATCACGCCCATCACCAGCAGCACCGCGCCACCGGCTCCGACCAGACCGGCCGGGGCGCCGGTGATCGGCAGGCCGCCACCACCGCCACCGGCGGTCAGCTCAACCGTGAGGGCGGCCCTGTCGTTGCCGCTCTTCGAGTCCTGCACACCACCGTCGACCTTGACGAATCCCGCCTTGTACTCGGCGGCGTCCACGATTTCGGCGGAGAGACTGAAGAGGTGACGGCCGTTGCCCGGCACGCTCTCCACGACCAGGCACACGAGGTTGGTGATCCCGGAGAGGTCGACGCCCTCGGACGGGCCGGCGCCCTCGGGCAGGCCGGCACCGTCCACCAGGCCGACATCGTCAGGCAGGTTGGCGAAATCCTCGTCGATGTCGGTGGGCGACGTGCCCGGCAGGCAACGCTCGTCGAGCCTGGTCAGCCGGACCCCGGCCGGGAGCTTGACATGCGCGTACTGGATCCAGCCCACGCTCGCCGGGATGGTCGCGGACGGCCCGAGGTTTCGCACGCCCACCTTGACCGTGCTGCTGTCGCCGACCGCCCCCGAGAAGACGCCCCCGACAGCCGCGCTGTCCGCGTTCGTCTTCGGCACGGTCACCGAGAAGAGGGCCGCGTTGTCGTCCTTGTTGAGGTCGTCGGCGACTTCCGGCTCGGCGGCGGAGACCGAGGCGACGGTCTCCAACTCCAACTCCCGGCCGGCCGCGCCGGCGGTTCGCTTCGCGAAGTCGAACACGTATCTGTCTGCGAGGCCGATCGCCGCGACGTAGACCGGGTAGTCGTACGGCCCGGCAGTGCCCATGGGCACCGTGACCCGCAGCGGCGTGGCTTCGGGCAGGGCGAAGGAACCGCCGGCCGCCAGCGTCTCGTTGAAGACGCAGACGAAGCCGCCGAGCTCCCGGTCGGGCTCGCAGTTGCTGTAATTCAGCACCGGCGTCACCCCGAGCGGTGCCATGACCAGCAGGCCCAGCGCTTTGACGTCTTTGCTACCGCTGTTGTGGATCGCCACCGGCACGTCCGCCGACTCGCCGGGACCGAGCTTCAGGTCGGCGAGATCGGCGACCTCGAGGTCGGCGCCGCCCTTGTCGGTGCGTACCACGGTGATCGACGTCTCGTCGCTGGCCCGCCCGCCGACCGAGGTGGAGAGCGCGAGGTTCCCCGCCGGGTCCGCGGCACCGGCGGCGGCCGGTTTCAGCGTGAACTTGACGCTGCGCCGCTCGCCCGCCTTGAGATCGCCGATGGCGCAGGTGTTCTGCTCGCACCCGGCGGGCGCGGTGAACCCGAGGTCCGCGCTGATCGGCCTGGCGGCGCTGCCGAACGTCAGAACGACGTCCTCCGCCGCGGCGCCCAGGTTGTAGAGGTCGAATCTGACCGTCTTCGACTGACCGTTGACGACGGTCACCGTCTCCGGGCCGAGAATGCCGACGTAGGCCAGTTCCAGGTCGTCAGCGGCCCGAGCGGGCAGGGCCAGACCGGTCAGGGTCAACCCGGCCGCCACGGTGGTCAGGGCGAGACGACGGAACACGGCGTGCGGACGCATGGTCACCCGTTTCGAGCTGGGTCGGTCCAGCCGGGTTCCGTACCGCGGCTCGCAGGGAAGCGAGGCGAGACGGAACCTGAGTCACCGGCCGGAGGAGCCCGCGGATCCTAAGGCCTCTGACCAGGGAAGATCAAACATCGGGTGGGTGAGATCAGAGATCGGCGAAGGCGGGACCGCCGGCGGGCAGCGGCGGCACCTCGCCGCGCTTCGCCGCACGCCGGGCGAATTCCTGGACTCCGGCGATCTGCCGCTCGCCGAGCGAGAAGTCGAGGGCACGGAAGTAGTTGGCGAGGGTGGCCGCGTCGAACGGCTCCCAGCGGGCCGCTGACTCGGCGACCTCGTCGAGTTCGCCGAGGCATAGGTCACGCGACCGCTGGAACGCCTCGTGCACGTCCTTGACCAGGCCGGGGTGTGCGGCCGCGAAGTCTTTCCGGACCGCCCAGACGGCGAAGACCATGGGCAGGCCGGTCCACTCCTTCCACTCCTCGGCCAGGTCGATCACCTGCAGGCCGTGGCGGGGGGCCTCATACATCGCGCGCAGCGCCGGATCGCCGATCAGCACACCGGCGTCGGCCTCCATGAGCATCTGGGACAGGTCTGGTGGGCAGCGGAAATACTCGGGCTCGGCGCCGTACCTCTCGGAGAGAAGCATCTGGGCCAGCAGCACGCCGGTCCGCGAGGTGGAGCCGAGCGCGACCGGCCGCCCGTCCAGTTCGGCCGGAGGCCGGGTGGAGACGAGGTTGACCGAGAGGACCGGCCCGTCGCTGCCGACCGCGAGGTCGGGCAGCAGCAGCAGTTCGTCGGTGTGCCGCAGGAACTCGACCAGCGTGATCGGCCCGATGTCCAGGTCGCCGGCGACGAGAGCCGCGCTGAGCCGCTCCGGGGTGTCCTTGTGCAGATCGACGTCGAGCAGGGCGCCCGAGCGCATCAGCCCCCAGTAGATGGGCAGGCAGTTCAGGAACTGGATGTGCCCGACCCGGGGCCGACTCACGCTGTCGCTCATGCTGCGACGTTATCCCCGATCTCGTCCCGCATGCTGGTCGGCGGAGTGCAGGGTGGCTCACGTCGCAGGCGATGAGTTGCTAAAGTCTTTCGCAAAAGTCTTTAGCAAGGATGCTTATGACTCCCGAAGAACTGGCTCGCCTGATAGCACTCCTGCGCCGCAGTGGCACTGATCTCCACGACGTGGAGGTCAAGGCTGCGGGCGGCGGTCTACCAAAGTCGGTTCGGGACACATTGAGCGCTCTCAGCAATGATCGAGGCGGGACTGTGATCCTCGGGTTGGACGAGGCGTCGGGCTTCCGTCCCGCTGCAGGTTTCGATGCCGCCCGAATCCGCGACGCACTGGCTTCGGCATGCAACGACGATCTGCATCCGCCGGTACGCAGCGAGATCGAGATCGTGCCGTTCGAGGATGCCTTGGTGGTCATCGCTGAGGTAGGGGAACTCGACCCCCGTTTCAAACCCTGCTACGTGGCCGCGCGCGGTGAGTACAACGGTTCATTCACCCGTGGCGGCGACGGAGACCGTCGTCTGACCGACTTCGAGATCCATCTGCTGCACACGAACCGGGGACAGCCCGACGACGATAGACAACCCGTGCCCGGCGCAACCCCAGCTGATCTCGACGAAACGGAGGTACAGCTTCTTCTAGCGCGCGTCCGCCAGAGGCAGCCACGAGCCTTCGCAGATCTGGGAAGCCAGCAGGCGCTCCGCCGACTCAACGTCCTAGCCGAAGATTCATCCAACATCCTTCGGCCGACGCTGGGCGCCCTCCTCACCTTGGGCGTCTACCCTCAGCAATTCTTTCCTCAACTGAACGCCACCCTGGTCGTGTACCCCGGCACATCCAACCAGGATGTCCCGGCCAACGGCCCGCGATTCTTGGAGAACCGATCATTCGACGGTCCAGTCCCCATCATCGTGGACGAGGCGGTCAGCGCTGTCCTCCGGAACACCTCGGTCCGTTCGTTCATTGACGGCAGCGGCCGGATTGACCGATACGACTACCCGGCAGAAGTGATCCGTGAGGCGATCGCCAATGCACTTCTGCACCGTGACTACTCGTCCTACTCCCGCAGCACCCCGGTGCAGATCACGTTGTACTCGGACCGTCTAGTCATCGCCAATCCCGGTGGACTGTTTGGCGCCGTCACCGAGGACGATCTGGGTGGTGAAGGGGTCACCTCTACTCGTAACCCGGTCCTCGCCCGCTTATTACAGGACGTGCGCCTCCCTGAAACTGGACGCATGGTCTGCGAGAACCGCGCAAGCGGAATTCCCACCATGCTCCGGGAGCTCCGGAGAGCCGGTTCGCCTCTTCCCGAGTTCCACAACCGCATCACCCGATTCAAGCTCCTTCTCCCCCGGCACACTTTGCTGGACGACGAGACAACAGCCTGGATCGCTGAACTGGGGCAGCAGAATCTGACCGCCACACAACAACTAGCGCTCGCGGAGATGCGCTCAGGCCGGGCGGTCACCAATTCCTCTATGCGAAACCTCGGCTTGGAAGCTCACCGGGCAACCGCCGAACTCGCGGATCTTGTTCATCGTGGAATCGTGGTTCGCGTCGGAGAGCGTCGTCATTCGCGCTACCTTCTCGCTCCGCGCGAGGAGCAGCTGGCGTTGGACCTCAACTCAGGCGTAAGTGACGTGGAAATCGTTCTACGGGCCTTAACCGGCGGCTCCGAGCTGAGCCGCCGCGACATCGAGGAGCGCACTGGCCTGAGCTACATGAAGGTGCTGCGCGCTTTGCACAAGCTGGAGGCCGCCGGCCAGGTGCATCCCACAGCGCCGCCGCGCTCGCCACTACGCCGATACAGATCGGCTCACTGAACAACGGCGCAGTCGCCCAGCTCACACCCAGCGGCATGCGGGCACCGTTATTCGGTAGACAAGGAGCTGGAATCGCGTAGCGTGGAGGGCCGCTTGACGGCCGTGGTGAGCATGCACCGCAGCGGGCGTCCCCGCGCCGGAGAACGGCCTACCCGCCCTCCGGATACGCGAGCAAGCCCTGATCAGCCCTTCCGAGGACGACCTGTGCCTGCCCCTGAGCTAGACATGGAACTCGCCGCCGAACGTACCCATCTGACCGCGTCACGGGCCGCGCTGCGCCGGATGCGCGACCGCGCCCAGGCGCTGTTCTCCACCGGTGACCGGGTCGCCGGGGACTCCTACACCGCCGAACAGCTCGGCCGGCACATGGCCCGCCGGGTCAAGGAGCTGGCCGACGACCCGGACACCCCACTGTTCTTCGGCCGCCTCGACATCGAAAGCCGCCCCGACGCCGAAAACCGCCTCGACACCGGAAGCCGCCTCGGCATCGAAAACCGCCCCGACATCGGGAAGGAGACCTTCCACATCGGGCGGCGGCACGTCACCGACGACGCCGGTGAACCGATGGTGCTGGACTGGCGGGCGCCGCTCTCCCGGTCCTTCTACCGGGCCAGCGTGCGAGATCCGCAGGGCATCGCCACCCGCCGCCGGTTCGGGTTCGTCAAGGGGGAACTGACCAGCTTCGAGGACGAGCATCTGGACCGCGGCGAGGAGCTCGGCACCAGCAGCCGCATCCTGACCGCCGAGATCGAGCGGCCCCGCGTCGGCCCGATGCGTGACATCGTCGCGACCATCCAGCCGGAGCAGGACGAGCTGGTCCGGGCCGATCTCGCCGACTCGATCTGCGTGCAGGGCGCGCCCGGCACCGGCAAGACAGCGGTCGGTCTGCACCGTGCCGCCTACCTGCTCTATCTGCACCGGGAGCGGCTGCGCAAGTCGAAGGTGCTGATCGTCGGGCCGAACACGGCGTTCCTCTCCTACATCTCCGCGGTGCTGCCGACTCTCGGCGAGGTCGAGGTGCAGCAGTCCACGCTGGACGACCTCGTCACACGGGCGCCGGTCAAGGCGGTCGACACACCCACGGCCACGGCGATCAAACATGACGTACGGATAGCCGAGGCCCTCCGCCGCACACTGTGGAACCGGATCACCCGGCCGACCGAGCCGATCATGGTGTCGGACGGTTCCTACCGGTGGCGGATCGACATCGAGCCGCTGCGCCGGATCATCGACGAGGCCCGCCGCGAGGAACTGCCGTATTCGGTCGGGCGCGAACGGGTCCGGGCCCGCGTCGTCGGCCTGCTGCAGCTCCAGTCGGAGTACCGGACCGGCAACTCGCCGGGCGACTCATGGCTTCGGAAGATGAGCAAGATCGGCCCGGTCACCGGCTTCCTGGAGGCGACCTGGCCGGCCGTCACCGCGGAATCGCTGGTCGCGGCTCTGCTGACCGATCCGTCTGCGGCCGGTGACCTGTTCACCGAGCAGGAGCAGGAAGCGATCCGCTGGGTCAAGCCGCCGAAGACCGCGAAGTCGGCCAAGTTCAGCGCGGCCGATCTGGTGCTGCTCGACGAGGCCGCGGGGCTCCTGGAGCGGGAGACCAGTTTCGGTCACGTCGTCATCGACGAGGCTCAGGACCTCTCCCCCATGCAGGCTCGTGCGATCGCCCGGCGCAGCGAGCACGGCTCGATCACGCTGCTCGGTGACCTGGCGCAGGGCACCGACCCGTGGGCGGCGAACGACTGGCGTGACATCCTGCGGCACCTCGGCAAACCGGACGCGGCCGTGGTGCCGTTGACCGTCGGTTTCCGCGTACCGGAAGCTGTCGTGGCCCTGGCCAACCGCCTCCTGCCGGCGCTCGGGGTGAATGTGCCGGAAGCGGTGTCGCTGCGCCGCGACGGTGATCTCGCCGTCCGGGCGGTGAGCGAGGCCGACCTGGACGGCGCCGTCATGGCCGAGGTGACCGCGGCCCTGGCGCACGAGGGTTCGGTCGCGGTGATCGCGGCCGACACCGCGGTGGAGCGGCTCCGCGCGCACCTGGACGCCGCCGGGATCGGGCACGCGACGCCCGACGACGTCGACTCCGAGGCGCGCGTCATGGTGGTCCCTGCGATGATCGTCAAGGGCCTCGAGTACGACCACGTCATCGTGCACGAGCCGGCCGACATCGTGGCCGCCGAGCCGAAGGGCCTGAACCGCCTCTACGTGGTGCTCACCCGGGCGGTGAGCCGGCTTTCCGTGCTGCACGCGAAGCCGTTGCCGGAAGCGCTTACGCTCTCGTGATGCCCCGTATCGGAGTGATGTTCGACTGCAACCGCGCCCCCGAGGAGCTTCCGGAGTTCGCCGCGGCCGTGGACGCGGCCGGCGCCGACGACCTGTGGGTGGTGGAGGATCTCGGCTGGAACGGTGGCGTCAGCGCCGCCGCCCTGGCCCTGGCCGCCACCACCCGGCTGCGCGTCGGCATCGGCATCGCGCCCGCGCCGTTCCGCAATCCCGCGCTCTTCGCCATGGAGATCGCCACGCTGGCCCGGGTCCACCCCGGTCGCCTCGTGTGCGGAATCGGTCACGGCGTCGGTGACTGGGTGCGCCAAGCCGGAGCGGCGGTGAAGTCTCCGCTGGCCCTGCTGGAGGAGACCGTCGTGGCGGTCCGCGGCCTGCTCAAAGGTGAGACGGTCACCATCGACGGCCGTGAGGTGCACCTCGACGGGGTGCGCCTGGTCCACCCGCCGGCGGTGGTCCCGCCGATCGTCACCGGCGTGGTCCGGCCGCGCTCGCTGGAGCTGTCCGGCCGGGTCGCGGACGGCACCATCCTGGTCGAGGGCCTGCACCCGCCGCAGTTGGCCGAGGCCATCGCCCACCTGCGCCGGGGCGGCGCGACCGAGGACCACGAAGTCATCAACTTCGCGTTCCTGCACGTCGAGGACGACCCGGCGGCCGCCGCGCGAACCCGGGCGACGGCGCTGGCCGGTCAGGCCGGTTTCCTCGGCGTAACCCCTGACGAGGTGTTCGCCCTCGTCGGCCCGGCCGCCGACATCCCGGGGAAAGTTCGGATCCTGACCGACGCGGGCGCCGGGACGGTCGTGCTGCGGCCGTTCGGCGAGGATCACCTCGGCGAGGTGCTGGCCGCCCTCAAGGCGCTGGGCCGGTAGAGCACAGAGCCGATCCATTTCGGACGCCGGCAGGACCGGGTTGGCGGCGGCCGTCGTCGCCACCCGGATCTGGGGGCCAGCGCCGAGCGGTGGACCCGGTCGGCCCACAGATTCGAGCCGACGAGATCAGAGCGGGCGGCGCACGATCGGCGACGGACGGCCGGTCGGCTACGCCGCCGCCGGTGTCGTCGGGTTATCCACAGCCCTGCACACCAAGCTGTGGATAACTGACGCGCGAGTCGTGACAGGCCCGCTTTCCGGCAACCGGCCTACCGGGTGAGGGGCTTCACCCAGCGGGACCACTCGCCCTGCCTGCGGTAGCCGTGCCGGGCCCAGATCCCGTGTGCGGCCACGTTCTCGTCGAGGACCATGGCGTCGGCTCGCGTACCGCCGAAGGACCGGAACCGCTCCTCCGCGGCGGCGATCAGGCGGCCGCCGAGGCCTTCGCGGCGACGGTGCGGGGCGACCGCGAGCCGGTAGAGGTGACACCGCCAGCCGTCCCATCCGGCGATGACCGTGCCGATGATGTCGTCGCCGTCGACGGCCAGGATCAGTGCGTCCGGGTCGCGGCTATGCAGCGCCTCGATGGCGGCGCCGGTGTCCGCGGGACGACTGTCGTTCTCCGCCGCCACCTGCCAGAACTCCAGAATCGCCGGGAGTTCCGCGGGCACGGCCGCTCGCAAGATCACGTTACCCACGAGGCCACCTTAGAGTCACCCCATCAACTTTATGACACAAAGTTCTTTGACTTTGCGTTGTAAAGTCGGCGCATGGCATCGATGGATGACGAATCGACCTTGGATGATCCGGGCGAGGCGCTGCGGCTGATCGAGCACGAGCAGGTCAACGTGATCCGGCACGTCACCCCGGACCCCCGGCTCATGTACTGGCCGTGGGGCCTCACCTGGCTGATCAGTTTCGGCCTGTCATTCCTGCGCTACGGGCCTGACGGGCGGGCTCTGGTCGCCCTCCCCGAGTGGGTCCCGCTGACGTCCCTGACCGCCCTGATGATCGCTGCGGGCATCTTCACCGGGGTGGCGGGCGCGCGCTCGGGGCGGCACATCTCCGGTCCGTCGAGCCGCCAGGGGGTCATGTACGGCATCTCCTGGTCCGCGGGATTCAGCGGCCTCGCGATCCTCTTCGGACGCGTCAGCGACTCGATTCCCGACTCGCTGCAGGCCCTGCTCTGGGGTGGCGGCATGGTCACCCTGGTCGGCGCCCTTTACATGGCCGGCGGCGCGATCTGGAGCGCGTGGGACATGTTCGTCCTGGGCGCCTGGATCAGCGTCGTCAACGCCGCCGGTGTCCTGTGGGGACCGGGCTGGCACGCCCTGGTGGTGTCGGTCGCGGGTGGCGGCGGCCTGCTTGCCGCCGGCCTCATCGGCTGGATGCGGCGCCGATGACCTCGGTGAACAACGAGCTGCCGGAACTGGACCCGGTCATCCACGCCCAGGCGCGGCTGCGGGTGGTGGCGGCCCTGTCTCAGCTCAGCCGGGGCGACCGGATCGCTTTCCCGAGGTTGCAGGAGATCCTGCGGATGACCGCCGGCAACCTGTCGGTGCACCTGCGCAAACTCGAGGACGCCGGATATGTCGAGGTCACCAAGACCCACCGCGGCCGCACACCGGCGACCCTCGTGCATCTCACCGCACGCGGCCGGCTGGCCTTCGACGACTACGTCAGCACCCTGCGCACCTTGATCGATCCGGGAGAGGGGACATGATGATCCACGCCCGCGCACAGGGCGTCACCAAACACTTCGGCGGCACCGTCGCGCTGCACGGAGTCGATCTCGAGGTCCGGGCCGGTGAGCTGGTCGGGCTGCTCGGCCCGAACGGGGCCGGCAAAAGCACCCTGGTCGGCCTGCTCACCGGCAGCCGCCGGCCCAGCGGTGGGCGGGTCGAGCTGTGCGGCGGCGACCCGCGCGATCCGCGCAACCGGCGCACGCTGGGCGTCACACCGCAGGAGACGGGTCTGCCCGCCTCGCTTCGCGTCGGCGAGGTCGTCGATTTCGTACGGGCACACTTCCCGAACCCCATTGCCAAGGCTGAACTGCTGGACCGTTTCGGGCTCGGTGACCTGGCGAGGCGGCAGACCGGTGGCCTCTCCGGCGGGCAGAAGCGCCGCCTCGCGGTGGCGCTGGCCTTCGCCGGCCGCCCCGAGATCGTCTTCCTGGACGAGCCGACGACCGGCCTCGACGTGGGCGCCCGCCGCGATCTGTGGGAGGCGATCCGCACGTTCCACGCCGACGGCGGCACCGTGGTCCTGACCAGCCACTACCTCGAGGAGATCGAGGCGCTGGCGCGGCGCGTGGTGGTGCTGGCAAACGGGCGTGTGCTGGCCGACGACAGCGTGGAGTCGGTGCGCGGGCTGGTGGGACTGCGCCGGATCAGCCTGACCTCACCCGTACCGCTGACCGATCTTGATCTTGATGGTCTGGTGTCGGTGGAGCGCGCGGGTGACCGCCTGCATCTGCTGACGCCCGACGCGGATCGCATGGTCCGCGCCCTTGTCGAGAGGAACGTGCCGTTCCGCGACCTGGAGGTGCGGCCGACCTCGCTGGAAGAGGCGTTCCTGACGTTGACCGGAAAGGAACAGCGATGACGAGCCTCGCCCTGACCCACGGAAGATTCCAGATCCTGGAGGTCTTCCGGATCCCGATCGCGGTGGTCGGCAGTGCGTTCTGGCCGGCCGCGTCGATGCTGGCGTTCGTGGTGCCGTTCGTCGGTGACGATCCGGTGTACGCGACCTACGCCACCGTCTCGATGATCACGTTCGCGGTGATGAACACCAACCTCTTCCAGTACGGGGTCGGCGTCTCCGAGGACCGCGCGCAACCGTGGGATCCGTACGTGCGCACCCTGCCGGCCGGTGCGGCGCCCCGTTTCCTCGGCCGGATCCTGGCGGGCCTTCTCATGATGGTGGTCTCGCTGGTCCCGGTGGTCGTGATCGCCGCGCTGTTCACCGAGGCCACGATGAGCACAGCCGCCTTCCTGACCGCCGTCGTGGTGTGCGCCGCGATCTCGGTGCCGTTCATCCTGATGGGGCTGGCCATCGGTTACGCGCTGCCACAGAAGGCCGCGCTGGTGGTGGCTCAGGTGCTGTTCCTGCCGCTGGCCTTCGGTGGCGGGCTGCTGACGCCGCCGGGTGGCGCGCCGGGTTTCATCGCGTGGCTGTCGCCCTATCTGCCGACCGGGGGCGCGGCCCGGCTCATGTGGGCGACCGTGGGCGACTTCCCGTTCGACCTCGGCGCGACTGTGGCGCTGGTGGGGTGGACCGTGGCGCTCGCCGGTCTCGCGGTGCTGGCCTACCGGCGGGACGAGGGCCGCAGGTTCGGCTAGAGCCGCTGCTTCGGCCAGAGCTGTTTCGGAAGGCCGACAGTTTCATCCGGCCGGAGGCATGGAAATGCGACCATTCGCGGCATGACCGTTCCGTTACCGGGAGTGCCCACCTGGGTGGATCTGGCCACCTCCGACCTCGAGAGCGCGATTCGTTTCTACACCGCGCTGTTCGGCTGGACCGCCGACGTCTCCGGGGACGACTTCGGGGGCTACACGACGTTCCTGCTCAACGGCCTGCCGGTGGCCGGGGCCGGCCCGCTCCTCGGGGCGGGCCAGCCGACGGCCTGGAGCACCTATGTCGCCACCGCCGACGCCGACGCGGTCGCCGCCCGGGTCGAAGCCGCGCAGGGCAAGGTGCTGGTGCCGCCGTTCGACGTGGTGGACCAGGGCCGGATGGCGGCGTTCCTCGACCCGGCCGGGGCGCCGTTCAGCGTCTGGGAGGCGGGGGCGATGCGGGGCGCCGAGGTGTTCGACCTTCCCGGTGCCCTGACCTGGAGCGAGCTGAACACCCGCGACGTGGAGGGCGCGGTGGCGTTCTACGGAGCGGTGTTCGGCTGGACCTTCCGGGACAGCCAGGTCGGCGGCCTGCCCTACGTCGTCTGCGAGCGCGACCGCCTGCCGGTCGCCGGCATCCAGCTGATGGTCGGCAGCGGCTGGCCGGACGATCAGCTCCCGCACTGGCAGGTCTATTTCGCGGCCGGGGACTGTGACGTGGCGGCCGAGCACGCGTCACGGCTGGGCGGCCGGATCATCCATCCGCCGACGACGATTCCCGGCGCCCGGTACGCGGTTCTCGCCGATCCGCAGGGTGGCCAGTTCGCCATCCTCAACAAATATCGATAGAACTCGTTGTCGACACCGTGAAGAATCGTTGATCGTCAATCAAACATTCCTTCCTAACGTTCTCGGCACACGTCCAAACCGGACGTCGAGAACCCGGAGGAACCCATGCGAGCCGTCACCCGAGGTGCCGCGATCCTCGTCGGCACCGCCGTCGGCCTGTCCCTGACCACCCCCGCGTTCGCCGCCCCGGCGACCGGCGAGATCCTCTACGCGGACAGCGCCACCGCGATCGGCGGCTCCTACGTCGTCGTCCTCAAGAACGGCCAGGCCGACCAGGCCCGCGCCGACAGCCTCACCAAGCGGTACGGCGGCACCGTGTCCCGCGTCTTCGGCCACGCCGTCGAAGGCTGGACCGCCAAGCTGAGCGCGCGACAGGCGGCCCGGCTCGCGGCCGACCCGGCGGTCGCGGCCGTCGAGGCCGACCAGACCATCCGGATCGCCGCCACCCAGACCTCCGCGCCGTGGGGGCTGGACCGGATCGACCAGCGGGCGCTGCCGTTGAGCACCACCTACACGTACGGGCCGAGCAACGGCGTCACCGTCTACGTGGTGGACACCGGCATAACCGTCACCCACCAGGACTTCGGGGGCCGGGCGTCGTACGGCTACGACGCCGTCGACGGTGACAACATCGCGCAGGACGGCAACGGGCACGGCACCTTCGTGGCGGGCGTGGCGGTCGGCAGCACCTACGGCGTGGCCAAGAGCGCGAACGTCGTCGGTGTCCGGGTTCTCGACGACAACGGGTCCGGCACCACCGCCGGGGTCATCGCCGGCATCGACTGGGTGACCGCCAACGCGGCGCCCGGCCGCTCGGTGGCGAACCTCAGCCTCGGCGGCGGGGCCAGCAGCACCCTGGACGCGGCGGTCCGGCGGTCGATCACGGCGGGGATCCCGTACACGATCGCGGCCGGAAACTCCGGTGTGAACGCCGGCAGCACCTCACCGGCCCGGGTCACCGAGGCCCTGACCGTCGGCGCCACCAGCAGCACGGACGCCAAGGCCTCGTGGTCGAACTACGGATCCGTGCTGGACCTGTTCGCACCCGGGGTCTCGATCACCTCGGCCTGGCGGACCGGCAACACCGCGACCTACACCGGCAGCGGCACGTCGTTCGCGGCGCCGCACGTGGCGGGGGCGGCGGCGCTCTACCTGGCCACGCACCCGGGGGCCTCGGTGAGCGCGGTCAACGCGGCGATCGTCAACGCGGCCACCACCGGAGTGGTCACCAGCCGGGGCAGCGGCTCGCCCAACCGTCTGCTCCACACGGCCACACTCGGCTGACACCGCTTCTCGAAAGGCCGCCTTCTCCTTGAGGGCGGCCTTTCCGCCGGCACTCAGGACAGCAGGGTAGGGATCTTCTCGAACATCTGAACCGTGAAGGTCATCATCTCGCGGAGCATCCAGTTGCCGGTGAGCAGCAGGGCCGCACCGATCGCGATCGCCTTCGGGACGAAGGAGAGCGTCGCCTCCTGGATCTGGGTGACCGACTGGAACAGCGAAATGGCGAAACCGACCCCGAGGGCGGTAAGCAGCACCGGAGCCGACATCTTGGCCGCGACGATCATCGACTGCATCGCGATCTCAATAACCAGCGTGTCCGTCATACCTTTCCGTTCGGACGTCTCGGGTCCCGTCGGAGTGCAGCACGGTTGCCATTTGGTTCTCGCCGCCGAATTTCCTCAGGTCAGCCGCGCACCGGCACCACCAGCGGGCCCCGGTCACCGTCGATGATCCGCACCTTCACCCGGTAGTGCTCGGCGAGATTCCCCTCGGTCAGCACCTCGGCGGGAGTTCCGGCGGCGACCACCCGGCCTCCGGCCAGCAACACGATCCGGTCGGCGTACTCACCCGCCGTCGAGAGATCGTGCATGGTGGCCAGGACGGTCAGGCCCCGCTCGGCGCGCAGCCGGTCGACCAACTCCAGCACCTCCTGCTGGTGGCCGATGTCGAGGGCACTGGTCGGCTCGTCGAGCAGCAGGATCCCGGCGCCCTGGGCGAGCGCGCGAGCCAGGAAGACCCGCTGCCGCTCCCCTCCGGAGAGCGTGTCCAGGCGGCGCCCGGCGAACGGCGCCAGGTCCAGCGCGGCCAGAACGTCGTCGGCGACGGCCAGGTCCGCCGCCGACTCACGGCCCAGAGGCGGCACATAGGGGGTACGCCCCAGCAGCACATAGTCGAAGACCCGCATGCCCGGCGGCACCACCGGCGACTGCAGCACCGTGGCCACGGCCTTGGCCCGTTCCCGCCGGTGCAGCTTGTCCACTGCCCGGCCGTGCCACCGGATCGTCCCGCCGAACGGGAGCAGCCCGCCGATCGCCCGCAGCGCGGTGGACTTGCCGGCCCCGTTCGGACCGATCACGGTCACCCACTCGCCCTCGGCCACCGCCAGGTCGACACCGTCGACGATCAGCGTCCCGTCCAGCCGGACCGTCAGCCCCGCCACCTCGATCGCGCTCATACCGCCACCGACCGGCTCGTCCGCAGCACGAGAATGAAGAACGGCGCGCCGAGGAACGCGGTGACCACCCCGATCGGGATCTCCGCGTCCCCGCCCGCGGTCCGGGCCAGCAGGTCGGTCAGAACCAGGAACGCCGCACCGAACAGCACCGACAGCGGCAGCAGCGCCCGGTTGCCCGGCCCGGCCAGCAGCCGCAGCGTGTGCGGCACGATGATCCCGACGAAACCGATCAGCCCCGAGACGCTGACCGCGGCGGCCGTGCCCAGCGACGCCGCGATGATCAGCAGGTAGCGGCTGCGCTGCGGGTGCAGGCCCAGGCTGGTCGCCTCGGCGTCACCGACCGTCAGGACGTCCAGCTCACGCCGCAGCGCCAGGACGATCGCACTGGTGATCACCGTGTAGGGCAGCACCACCAGCACGTCGTGCCAGCCGGCCGTGGAGAGCCGGCCGAGCATCCACGAATAGACGTCGCGCACCGACTCCATGTGCCTCTGCAACAGGTAGGTCTGCGCCGCGGAGAGGAAGGCCGACACCGCCACCCCGGCCAGGATCAGTGTGGCCGGTGAGCGGTCCCGGCCACCGGCGGCGCCGAGCAGCCAGGTCAGGGCCACCGCGCCGAGCGCGCCGGCGAACGCGGCCATCGGCACCCCGATCGGCAGGCCGGTGATGCCGTCCGCCGACGTCGCACCGAGCACGATCACCGCCGTCACCCCGAGGCCGGCTCCGGCGGCCACGCCCAGCAGGTGCGGATCAGCCAGCGGGTTGCGGAACGCGCCCTGATAGGCGGCGCCGGCGAGGGCCAGCATCGCGCCGACCAGCAGACCGAGCACCACGCGGGGCAGCCGGAGCTGGGTCAGGATCGCCACCTCACGCTCGGTGAGGCCGCTGTCCAGCCGTACCCCCGGAATGAGGTTGAGCATCTCCACCGCGACGCCGCCGGGCGGCAGGGAGACCGAGCCGAAGGCGAGGCCCAGAATCGTCGCGAACAGCACCGTGAGCACGCCTGCGACCAGCCACGCCGGCCTCAGGCCGGCGGGCCGGCCGGCGCCCATCAGGCGGGGACCTTGCTCACCGCGTCCGCGACGGCCTTGACGAGATCGACGGTACGGGGACCCCAGCGCGACGCGATGTCGTCGTCGAGAGCGTAGATCTGGCCCTTCGCGACCGCGGTGACCGAGGCCCAGCCGGGCCGCGCCTTCACCGTCTCCACGGACTGCTGGCAGCACTTGGTGTCGGCCAGGAAGATGGTGTCCGGATTCGCCGCGACCAGGGCCTCCTGGGAGAGCTTCGGGTAACCGCCGGACGTGCCGGCCGGGTCGGCGGCGTCGGCCACGTTGGTCATGCCGAAGAGGTTGAACACCGAGCCGATGAACGTCGTCGAGGTCGCCGAGTACAGGTCCGGGCCGAGTTCGTAGTAGTAGCTCAGCGGCTTGCCGCGGGCCGGCACCGACTTCACGATCTTGTCGATGTCCGCGATCATCCGCTCGTTCAGCGCCTTGGCCTCGGACTGGCGGCCGGTCAGCGCGCCGAGGTCGGTGATCTCGTCGTAGGTCTCGGCGATGGTGCCGGCGGCGGGCGACACGAAGACCGGGATCGCCAGCTTGCCGAGTTGGGCGACGATGCCGTCGGCGTCATTGGAGAGCACCACCAGGTCGGGGTTCTTGGCAGCGATCGCCTCGGCGTTGGGCTTGAAGCCGGACAGGTCGGTCCTCGGCGCGCCGGCCGGGAAGGTCGACTGGTCGTCGACCGCGGTGACCTGCGGGCCGGCGCCGATGGCGAAGAGCATCTCGGTGGCGGTCGGGCTCAGCGAGACGATCTTCTCCGGCCGGGCGTCGAGCGTCACACCGTCAACCGTGACGGGGTACGCCGCGGCGGCGCTGGCCGCGGTGGGCGCCGGTTTCGGGTCGTCACCGGCACATCCGGCGAGGAACAGGGCACTGGCCGCTATCGCGGCGGTGAGCAGGCGTTTCATGAGGTCCTCCTGTCGGCCGGGCTGGTGCTTCGCCGACAGGGGCCGCCGTGGGCCGCCGCCCGCGAGGCGCCCCTCCCCGAGAGCGCTGGATCGCGACCGGCACCCAGGCGACCTGGCTAGACCTCGTCAAGAGGCATCACAGTTGCGGGACAGCGCCGGTTTCCCACCGGCTTCGCTGCGGTGCGGTCCCTGAAACGCTAACCCACGACACTTCAGGAGCCCACACCGCCACAGATCGTGTCGATCTCAGCCGAAAAGGACGACTCGACCGATGACTGAATCCTCCGGTACGAACCCCGAGAAGCGCGAATCATTGGCTACGTCCCGATTGTCACCGAGCGTGTAGAGCGCCCCGTGCGGAACCGTGACCGACAGGCACTCGGTGGCCATACCGGACGGCAGGTAGGGCTCCTCGACGGCCGCGCCGTTGCGGAACACCCGGCCGTCCCGGCAGTCGACCCGGTCGCCGGCGACAGCCATGACCCGGCGCTCGGTCTCCTGCTCCGGGTGGTCCGGCAGCGGATGGATGACGATGTCCCCGTAATCGAGGCCGGTGAGGTGGAAGCTGACCTTGTCGACCAGGTGGCGGCTCGCGACGGTCAGCGTCGGCTCCATGCTGGAACTCGGGACATAGTTGACCGTGACGCCCGACAGGGCCGCCACCAGGAGTGCCACCGCGGCCAACGCCAGGCGGTACGCGGTGGGACGGCGCGTGTATCTCTCCCGCGTCGCCACCCGCAGGCCGCCGGCCGCCCAGCGCAGCGCCGCCGCCGTGCCGGTCGTCTGGTCGAACTCGGCCAGCACCGCCTCGCCCCAGGGACCGCCCTGCTCCCGGCGGCCGCGCACGGCGAACCGCAGCACCCGGTAGGCCACCGCCCTCATGCCGGCCTCACGATCGCCGCGGCCGTGCCGCGCCGTGGCGCCTTCTCAACCACCGCGCCGGCCAGGCGGACCTTGGCCAGGGCGACGCCGTCGCCGGTCAGCCGGTAGGTGTGCCGCGGCGGGCGGCCCGGCTGGTCGGAGGGCTCCCAGCCGGCCTCGAGCAGCGTCTGCTCGGTGAGGCGCATCAGGATCGGATAGAGCGTGCCGGACGCCAGACCGGTCTCCCGGCTCAGGTCGTAGCCGTAACGCCAGGTGGTGGGCTCCTTCATCAGGGCCTCGAAGAGCCGCAGAGTCTGCGGCGAAGTATGCGGTGTCCTGGGCATTGCGAAACTCTACATAACTAGAGTTACGCGGTGTCAAGACTCCGGCACCTGTCGATGCCGGAGATCAGGCGCCGGTTCGCTTCGGGTGTTCCACGATGTCGGCGGCGGTGACCCGGTCACCCTCGGCGGCCGCGTCCTCGTCACCGGCGAGCGCCGAGCGCAGCCGGTCCTTCTCCGCCGACCGGCGGGCGGCCATCTCGCCGAGCTGCTCCGCCATCTCGTCCCGCCAGCGGCGCAGCACGATGAAGGACAAGCCGGCCGAGGCCACGAACGCGACCATCGCCTTGACCAGGATGTTCAGTGGAGTCGGGAACAACGCGGCGAACACGGCCAGAAACAGGCCGAGGCGGCCGAGCGTGTACTTGACGGCGGGTTTCATGCGTTATCTCCCTCAGCCGGGCCGGTGACTCAGCACCGCCAGGCCGTTGTCTTCCTCAATCGGACCGGTGATTCAGCGACCGGAGACCGTAGAACCAGAGCAGGCAGTACACGACCGTACCGGTGACCGCGCCGGTCCCGCCGCTGACCAAGGGTGGAGCGACCTCGGCCACCCCACCGGCGATCGTCATGCCGACGGCGACGCCGAAGCCGGCGGCCAGAGCGCCGACCACGATGCGGTGCCCACCGAAGCCCTCGGCCCGGAACTCCTCGATGAAGAGCCAGACCGGCAGGATCAGCACCAGCCAGCCGTTCGACTCGCCGAACTCACCGAGCCCCGTCAGCGCCATCACCGCCTCGAAGACCAGCAGCACCGCGGTGCCGACCGCCAGTCCGGCGAAAGCGGAACCCAGCAGATCACCGATCGTCGCCAGACGGCCGGTCGCGTCCTTCTTCAACTGGGTCATCGACTCCCCGTCCCCGGATCAGGCCCAGATCTTCTGGGGCTCGCTGCGGCGCTCGGCCAGTGTGGGCGCCTTCTCGTACTCCCGCACCACCTGATAACGAGTGTCCCGCTCGACCGGCTGGAAACCGGCGTCCCAGATCAGGTGAAGAAGGTCGTCGCGGTGCATCGTGTGCGGCGTGCCGTACGAGTCGGCGTCGTGGGTGATCTTGTATTCGACCACCGAGCCGTCCAGGTCGTCGGCCCCGAAGTTCAGCGAGAGCTGAGCCACCGACAGGCCGTGCATGACCCAGAAGTTCTTCAGATGGGGCACGTTGTCGAACAGCAGCCGGGAGACCGCGAACGTCTTCAGCGACTCGGCCGGCGCGGCCATCGTGGTCCGCGCCTGGATCCGGTTGCGCACGATGCCGTCGGCCGAGTCGTGGAAGTCGTGCTGGTATCGCAGCGGGATGAAGACCGCGAAACCACCGGTCTCGTCCTGCAGCTCGCGCAGCCGCAGCACGTGGTCGACCCGATGCCGAGGCTCCTCGATGTGGCCGTACAGCATGGTCGCCGGGGTTTTCATGCCTCTCTCATGGGCCAGCCGGTGGATCCGCGACCAGTCCTCCCAGTGGCAGTTGTGGTCGACGATGTGCTGCCGGACCTCCCAGTCGAAGATCTCGGCGCCACCGCCGGTCAGCGACTCCAGCCCGGCGTCCATCAGCTCGTCCAGGATCTCGCCGGCCGACAGCCCGCTGATCTTCTCGAACCACTGCACCTCGGTCGCGGTGAAGCACTTGAGCTTCACGTTCGGCAGCGCGGCCTTCAGCTCGCGCAGTACCTTCGGGTAGTACCGCCAGGGCAGGGTGGGGTGCAGGCCGTTGACGATGTGCAGCTCGGTGAGCTGCTCGTCCTCCATCTCCTTCGCCTTACGGACCGCTTCGTCGATCCGCATGGTGTAAGCGTCTTTCTCGCCCGGCTTGCGTTGGAACGAGCAGTACGCGCAACTGGCGGCACAGACATTGGTGAGGTTCAGGTGCCGGTTGACGTTGAACATCACCCGGTCGCCGTTCATGACGGTGCGCTTGTGATGTGCCAACCTGCCGAGCCAGGTCAGGTCATCACACGCGTAGAGCGCCACACCGTCCTCTCGGGACAGCCGCTCACCCGCGTAGACCTTCGCCTCCAGCTCACGCTTCAGCCCGGCATCCATCTGCGCCCCCTGTCGTCACCTCGTGGTCGAGAGTACGTCCCGCCCCTGACGGGACCTGCGGCACCGGTAAGCCGAATAATTCTCAGCGTGCTTTCACCTTCATTCGATCGACACCGGTACGGCGCTTGCGGTATGAACCTTTAGGGACGACAAGCGACGGTCGGGACCATCGCGGACGGGGAGCTCATGGGTAAGGCACAACGGCACGGGACGCATCGCAGGCGCTTCGTGCGCCCGCGCCTACGGCCGTTCGTCTGCTCGGCAGCCGTGGCGGCCGCGATCGCTGCGCTGTTCCAGCCGATCCCGGCGATGGCCGACCCGATCAACGTGACCGGCATCACCGCAATTCCCGACTCCGGCTCGCGGCCCACCCAGACCGGCGCCCTGGTGCTCCCCGGCGCGCCCACCCCCAGCCCCACCACCCCGACCACCCCGTCACCGACCACCATCGGCGCCGTCACCAGCCCGATCCTCCAGAAAGTGGAGAAGGGCCGCGCCGAGATCGCCACGATCGGCGACCAGTTGATCCGGCTGGGCCAGGACCGCGACCTCGCCCAGACTCAGCTCACCGCCGCGTCGCAGCGGGTCAGCGGCACCCAGCAGGCGCTCACCCAGGCCCGCGCCGACGCCGCGGCCGCCGCGTCGGCCACCATCGAACAGGCCGCCGCACTGCCGCCCGGCACTCTCGACACCGGCCTCGCCGACCTCGACGCGCTGGCGCGCATCCAGCGCGGCGACGCCACCTCCTACGAGTCTGCCGCTCGTCACCTGCTCGCCGCCGAGGACGCCGCGAAGATCGCGGCCGCGGAGCACCTCGCCGCCGACAGCCGGTACTCCACCCTCGCCGCCCAGTGGACCGCGCTCAGCGCCGACCTCACCAAGAAGCAGGCGGCCCAGGCGAAATTCGAGGCGGACAACCGCAAGGAGATCAGCGCCGCCGAGAGCACCGCGACCGCGGCCGACCAGCAGCTCGGCAAGGAATACCTCGCGGGCGCCGACGCCGGGCGCGGCGCCGACCCGAAAGCGGTCCAGGCGCTGCAGTTCGCGCTGGCCCAGCGTGGCGACCCCTATGTGTGGTCCGAGGAGGGCCCGGACCAGTACGACTGCTCCGGCCTGATGTACGCGGCGTACCGCTCGGTGGGCTTCAACCTCACCCGGGTGTCGCGCGACCAGTACTACCAGACCCGCGACCGGGCCGTCTCTCGCTACTCGCTACTCCCCGGCGACCTGCTCTTCTTCAGCTCCTCCAGCAGCTGGACGGGCATCCACCACGTCGCGATGTACGCCGGCGAGGGCATGATGGTCGAGGCCCCGCGCAGCGGCCTCAACGTCCGCCTCTCGCCCGTCCGGTGGACCCGCCTCTTCGCCGCGACCCGGGTGTTCGGCTCCATCGAGGGCGAGACCGAGGTCCCCGACATCGGGGCGCCCGATCCCGACGAGCCGGTCCGCACCCAGTCGCCGACCCCGGGCGCCACGACGACCAAGCCTGGGAACAGCCCGTCTCCGAGCCAGTCGACGACGAAACCAGGCTCCTCCAACCCCGCCCCCGGCACCTCGTCGCCGTCGAGCAACCCGCCGTCGAGCAACCCGCCGTCGAGCAACCCGCCGTCGAGCAACCCGCCGTCGAGCAACCCGCCGTCGAGCAACCCGCCGTCGAGCAACCCGCCGTCGAGTGGCACGCCGTCCTCGGATACTCCCGCGCCCACGCCGACCCCGAGCGCGAGCACGTCGACCTCACCGGCCGCCTCCGCGTCGGCCGCGGACACATCGTCGAAGGCTGACACGTCCTCGTCCACGACGAAGTCCGCGTCGTCGTCCAAGTCCGCGTCGTCGTCCAAGTCCGCGTCGTCGTCCAAGTCCGCGTCGTCAACCGGATCCGCATCATCGGAAACGGCCTCGAAGTCCGCTTCCTCGTCGGCGAGTTCAGACGACGACTAGTCCGGTAAGCAGATGAAGGACACCGGGCGAAGGGGCGCCGAACGGCTGGTCGGCCATCGGACGGCAGGAGCCGGGCGAGTGACGCCGATGCCGGGTTTGTTCACACCGGCTGATGTGGCACGGTTAAGGTCAGCGCCCGGCGTCCGAACCGTCGTCGGCAGCGGTGGTCGGGAGGACTCATGGACGAGCAGCAGGCGACCAGGGACGGCGACATCGAGACGCCGTCCGCTGCGCGGCCGCCCGCGAACGACGCCGAGGGGTTCGCTCCTCCGCCGCCGCCCGCCCCGGGCGCGTTGTGGGCCGCCCCTGACGGGGTCTCCGCGTCGGCGTCTTCTTCGTCACCCGGTTCTTCCCCGGCGCCCGGCGCGTCTCCCGTGTCTGGCGCTTCTCCCGCCGCCGGTGAGGCCGGCACGTCTTCTGACGCGCCCAGCACCGATCCCACGTCGGGCGCGCCCCACACTTCTGCCACGTCGGACGCAGCCAGCACTCCGCCCACGTCAGGAGCGCCCGGTACCTCTGCCACGTCCGGCGCACCCAACACTTCTGCCCCGTCGTCTGACGCAGTCGGCACTCCGCCCACGTCAAGCGCGCCCACCACTTCTGCAACGTCTGACGCAATCGGCACTCCTTCCACGTCGGGCGCGTCCAGCGTCTCTACGGCCTCTGACGCGCCCAGCACGCCGTCGGCGCCTGCCGCACCAGCCCCTTCTTCCTCGTCGGGTGCGCTCGATCCCTCCGCCGCTCCGGCTTCTTCTCCCGCGTCTGAAGCGGTCAGCAGTTCGTCCGGCACGGACGCGCCCCATTCCCCTCCGGCATCCACCCCATCGACGGTGAAGGCGTCCGCGTCGGTGCCGGTGTCCACGCCTCCGGCCACCCGGATCAGCGCCTCCGCGCCGGTCTCGGCCGCTCCCGTCGTGTCCGCTTCCGCAGCGCCCGCACCCGGTTCCGCCACGCCGTCCGCCGTTCCGGTCTCCGGCCCGCACGGTTCTGCCGTGCCGGTCTCTGCCGCGCCGGTCTCCGCCGCACCCGTTTCTGCCGCGCCCATCGCCCGGGCTTCCGCGTCGGTGGCTCCGGTCTCGGTCGCGCCGGTCTCCGCCGCTCCGGCGCCCCGAAGCCCCGCATCGTCCTCAGCACCGGCCGCCGGTTCCTCGGCACGGCCGATCTCCGCGGTGCCGAGTTCCGGCGCCGCACGGGCCGCCGTGCCCGGCGTCATCCGCCCCGGGGCAGCCGAGGTGCCCACCTCGGCCCGCGCGGCGGCGCAGCCGACGGTCTACGGCTCCACACCACGCCTCGACGGCGCCGCCGGAGTAGCCGAGCCCGAGAAGCCGGCCGACCCGGAGAAGCCAGCCGACCCGGAGAAGCCAGCCGACCCGGAGAAGCCAGCCGACCCGGAGAAGCCAGCCGACCCGGAGAAGCCAGCCGACCCCGCCCCGGACGAGCCGAAGCCCCAGAAGCCCGAGCCGGACGACCCGAAGACTCCCGAGCCGGAGAAGCCGCAGCCGGTGCCCGCACGCCCGGTCCCGCCGAAACCCGCGGACCCCGACCCCGACCCCGCCCGGCCTGAGCCGATCCAGCCGTCGCCGGCGCCGTTCCCCGCACCGCCGACCCCGTTCCCGGCGCCCACCCCGGAGCCGTCACCCCGGCCGGGTCCTGTCCCGCCGACTCCCGTGCCTCCGGTCCCGAGCCCGGTGCCGCCAGGCCCAGGCCCCAGCCCGGTCCCACCGGGTCCCGGCCCCAGCCCGGTTCCGCCAGGCCCAGGACCGAACCCGGTCCCACCGGGCCCGGGTCCCAGCCCGGTTCCGCCAGGCCCAGGCCCCAGCCCGGTCCCGCCGGGCCCCAGCCCGGTCCCGGGTCCGATTCCGCCGTTGGTCCCGCCGCCCCCGATGATCGGAAACGGGCTGCCCAGCTACACCCTTCCGCCCAGCGCCGCGTCGGCGGGACTGCCGCCGGCCCCGCAGAGCGCGCCGCGCGGAACGCCGTACCGGGGTTACCCGTCGTCACCGGAGAACATCGAGATGACCCAGCCGGTCTCCACCGGGACCTCGCAGACCACGCCGATCAGCCCGGTCTCCGGTGGGGTTCCGCAGCAGCGCGGCCAGGGCACGGTCTACGGCACCGGCGGCTATCCGGCGATCGACATGACGATGCCGGTCTCCGACCCGGCCGAGAACTCCGGCTCGCTGACCGGCCACATCCTGGCCCAGGGGTGGTACGACGCCCCTGTAGACCAGCGCCGCAGCAACGTCAAGGTGGTCATCGCCATGCTCGCGGTGCTCGGCCTGCTGGTGACGGTCAGCCTGGTGTTCGTGTTCACAGCGGGTGACGCGTTCACCGATTTCGTCGGCAATCTGGCGAACTGACGCGAGTCCGACACGCACAGATGCCCTGGTGTTTTGCCGCCCAGGCCCTCGACCATCTAGACTGGCGAGGTTGCTCTCTGGGGTGAGCAGGCCCACTACCCGCCTGGAATGCGGTCGGCGGTTCCGACGTTCACCCGTACACTGATGGTAGTTATTGACGCGGCGTGCCCACCCGGTGCACGCCACGGGCGTTCTTGCGGGCATTTCAGCGAGCGGTCATCAAAGACCGCGGCGGGCCATTTCGCGAGCATGCGCCCCCGTAGAGAGGTTCTCTTGACCACTTTCGCTGACGCCAGCACGTTCCCGTCCGTCTTCAACAACAGCACTGAGAACGAATCCCCCGAAACGCCCGTCGTCGAGGCCCCGGCTGCCGACATCGCCGGCACTGAGACGCCCGTCACCGAGATCACCGTCACCGAGCCGGCCGCCGCCGCTGAGGTCGCCGAGGTCGCCGTGACCGAGACGGTCGTCGCCGAGGTCGCCGTGACCGAGGTCGCCGCGGAGGCTTCCGAGCCCGCCGCCCCCACGCTCGGCTTCGCCGACCTGGGCCTGCCGGCTGAGATCGTCCGGGTCCTCACCCGCGAGGGCATCACCACGCCGTTCGAGATCCAGGCCGCGACCGTGCCCGACGCGCTTGCCGGCCGGGATGTTCTCGGCCGCGGCCAGACCGGCTCCGGCAAGACGCTCGCCTTCGGCCTGCCGGTCCTGACCCGCGTGTCCCAGGGTGGCCGGGCTCGCCCGCACCACCCCAAGGCCCTGATCCTGGTCCCGACGCGCGAGCTGGCGATGCAGGTCGCCGACTCGCTGATGCCGGTCGGCCGCTCGGTCGGTGTCTTCCTGAAGACCGCCGTCGGCGGCGTTCCGTACGACCGTCAGATGGACGCGCTGCGTCGCGGCGTCGAGGTGATCGTCGCCACGCCGGGCCGGCTCGCCGACCTGATCGAGCGTGGCGCCTGCAAGCTCGACGACGTCGAGGTCACCGTTCTGGACGAGGCCGACCAGATGGCTGACATGGGCTTCCTGCCCGAGGTCACCGATCTGCTGGCCAAGACGCCGGAGAACGCCCAGCGGCTGCTGTTCTCGGCCACTCTGGATGGCGACGTCGACACCCTGGTCCGGCGCTTCATGCACGACCCGGTGACGCACTCCACCGCTCCGGCGGAGGCCAGTGTGTCCACGATGGATCACCACCTGCTGCTGATCCCGCCGGCGGACAAGTTCCCGATCACCTCGTGGATCGCCAACCGGACCGGCAAGACCATCGTCTTCGCCCGCACCCAGATGGGCGTGGACCGGCTGGTCGAGCAGCTCGCTGCGGTCGGTGTCCGGGCCGGCGCCCTGCACGGTGGCAAGACCCAGCGGGTGCGTACCCGTACGCTCGCCGAGTTCAAGGAAGGCCGGACGAACGTCCTGGTCGCGACGGACGTGGCGGCCCGCGGCATCCACGTCGACGGCATCTCGCTGGTCGTGCACGTCGACCCGCCGAAGGACCCGAAGGACTACCTGCACCGGGCCGGCCGCACCGCACGGGCCGGCGAGTCCGGCGCGGTGGTCACGCTGGTTCTGCCGAAGCAGCGCCGCACCACCCAGGCGATGATGTCGAAGGCCGGTGTCACCCCCGGTGAGTACCGCGTCCGCGTGGGCGACGAGAAGCTGGCTGAGATCACCGGCGCCCGCGAGCCCAGTGGCATCCCGGTCATCGAGGAGCCGGAGCCCCGTCGCGAGCGTTCCGGCGGTGCCCGCCGGTTCGGCGACCGCCCGCAGCGTTCCTTCGGCGACCGGCCGCAGCGCTCTTACGGCGACCGCCCGCAGCGCAGCTTCGGTGACCGCAACGAGCGCACCTTCGGTGACCGCCCGCAGCGTTCCTACGGTGACCGGCCCGCCGGCGACCGCCCCACCGGCGACCGCTCGTTCGGTGACCGGCCGCAGCGTTCCTTCGGGGACCGCCCGACCGGCGACCGTTCCTTCGGTGACCGGCCGCAGCGTTCCTACGGTGACCGGCCCGCCGGTGGCGACCGCAGCTTCAGCGACCGCCCGTCGGGCGACCGCGGTTTCGGCGGCCAGCGGAGCGAGCGCCCCTCCGGCGACCGTTCCGTCGGGGACCGCCCGGCCGGCGACCGCTCCTTCGGTGACCGGCCCGCCGGTGACCGCCCGCAGCGTTCCTTCGGCGACCGCCCGCAGCGTTCGTTCGGTGACCGGCCCGCCGGTGGCGACCGCTTCGGCGACCGCCCGGCCGGCCAGCGCCGCGACAGCGGGAACCGCACCGATCGCCGCGAGGGCCCGGGTGGCCGTTTCGGCACCTCCCGCCCGGCCCGCAGTTACTGATCCACACCTGCTTCACCCGAAGCCCCGGTCGCGCTCCGCGATCGGGGCTTCGGCCTTTCCCGCCCGCGCCAGCCGCCGCCCCGCAAAGGGGAAGGGGTACGGCCGCCTCCTTCAAGAGGAAGCGCCCTTGGAGATGAAAAGGGATGCCGCGCTCTTGAAAGGGTGAAAGGGATGCGCCCGGCGCCCACCCAGCGGGGTTGATCTTTATAGGAGGAACGGTGGACCGCGGCGGAAACGGGTAGGTTACCGGCATGCCGCTGCCTTCCGTGCTGTTCTGGGAGCGTAAGGACGTTCCCGGTGCCGAACATGCCCTGCTGGACGCGCGCGACGGCCTGTATGCGCACGGAACCGTCCTGGCCGCCGCCCCCGTGCCGTTCACCTGTCGCTATGAGGCGCGGACCGGGCCGGACGGGGCGACCGTGAGGGTCGATGTTCGCGCCGAGGGAGCGGGCTGGGCTCGTGGGGTGCGGCTGGAGCTGGCCTCCGGGCGCTGGCGGGTGACCGCCTCCGAGCAAGGTGATCTGGATGCGGCGCTGGTCGCGACGGGGCATGCGAGCGCGGGCCTACCCGGCTGCGCCGACCCGGATCTGTTGTTCGGCGCGTTCGACGTGGACCTGGGCGGATCACCGCTGTTCAACTCCCTGCCGATCCGCCGCCTCGGCTTGGAGAGCGCGACGGACGGCGTCTCGCACCGGCTCAGCGTCGCGTTCGTGCTGGTGCCGAGCCTGGAGGTGGTGCAGGCGGACCAGATCTACACGCCGTTGGGCGACAACCGGGTCCGGTTCGCGAGCGAGACCTTCAGCGCCGACCTGACCTGCGACGGCGATGGTTTCGTGGTCGACTATCCGGGTCTGGCCCGGCGGGTCACAGCTGCTTCCTGATCCAGTTCACGCAGGTCTTGTCGACGGTCTTGAACGGTTTGCCGAAGGCCACCTGGGAGGCCGGGTCGAGGTCCATGCCCTCGTACACCACCATCTGGACGAAGGTGATCATCTTGGGTTCGCCGAACTGGTCGGCCATGCAGCCCGCCGCGAAATGGCCGGTGGCGTACAGCCTGGTGACGGTGAGGTCGTCGGCCTTCTCGGCGAGCTGCGGCACAGCCATCGTCTTGACGGCGCCGCGGCGGGACTGGACGTAGCGGAGCGCATCCCGGCTGTCGGTGTTCTGCGGCTTCCGGGGCTGGTAGCCGATGTATTCGGCGATCCCCTCGACCAGCCACTGGTCCTGGCCCTCGTCCCGGTTGCGGTTGCCGTTCAGGGTGACGGCGTGGGCCATCTCGTGCTGGATGAGCTCGGTGATCTCGCGGTCGGTGCCGGACATCACCTTGCCCGCCCTCATGACGATGTCGCTGCCGACGCCGTTGAACTGCCGGTGGTAGGCGGCGGACCACTTCGGCGCCGCGTCGTCGTACCAGGTCTTCCATGACTTGTCGTCGGCCATGTAGATCCGGTACTTCTTCTGCGGGTTGTTGAACTGCCCGGCGTAGCGGTCGGCGACCGTGGCCGCCTTCTCGGCGAGCGGCAGGGCGCGTTTGATGTTCTTCGCCTGTGACTTCGGTCCCGCGACGATCACCCGTGCCCCGTGGGCGAAGGTCAGCGCGGCGTTCTCCCACGGTGCCGGCTGCATGTGATTGGGGACGCCGGAGTCGGCCATGCCCGTGATCACGTACGAATCAGCGCGGGGTGTCCAGGTGAGCATGTAGATCATCTTCGGTGCCCCGAAGTTGGCGTCGGCCCGGAAGGCGGGGCAGTCGACGCCGCTGAAGCAGTAGTTGAGCCAGACCCGGGCCTTGATCGCGGCGCCGTCCATCTTCGGCTGCTCGTCGATCGCCAGGTCGGCGGAGGTCACCTCGAGCGCCCGCAGGTTCTGGAAGATCGTCCGGTAGCGCGGGTGCAGTTTCTGGTCGACGGGAGCGAGCCAGCCCGCCTCGTCGCCCTTGACCAGCGCCTGCGCCTGGGCGTCCAGCAGCGCATCCACCTGGTTGACCGGAGTCGCCTTCTCCAGCGGGGGAGACACCGGCAGCGAGGGAGAAGCCGAGGCCGACGGAGCCGGGGTCGCCGTGGCGGCCTGCTCGCGGTCCGGCCAGAACACCACCGCGCCGGCGCCGACGGCCAGCACCAGGACCGCGAGGCACGCGGCCAGCACCGGTCTCTTCGACGGCGTGGGTTGATCATCCATGATCGGGGATCTAACCATGCCGTTCGACAGGCTTCTATCCCGGCCAGTCACCGCCGTCGAGGAATTCCCGGATCACTTCGGCGTGCGGCGCGAGATCGAGTTCCTGCGCGGCCACCCACTCGTCGGAGTAGTAGGTGTCGGCATACCGTTCGCCGCCGTCGCAGATGAGTGTGACGACGGAGCCGGTCCGCCCGGCCGCGCGCATCTCGGCGATGAGCCGGAACGCGCCCCACAGGTTGGTGCCGGTGGATCCGCCGAGCCGCCTGCCCAGGACTTCCGAGCCGGCCCGCATGGCGGCGAGCGACGCCGCGTCCGGCACGTGGATCATCCGGTCCACGACCGAGGGCAGGAAGGACTGCTCGACCCGGGGCCGTCCGATCCCTTCGATGCGTGAGCCCCGGCCGGTGGCGACGGTCCAGTCGCCGGCGAGGTAAGCCTGCCAGAACGCGGACCCTTCGGGGTCGACAACGCAGACCCTGGTCTCCAGCCGGCGGTAACGGGCGTAGCGGCCGATGGTCGCGCTGGTGCCGCCGGTGCCCGCGCCGACGACGACCCACGCCGGCACCGGGTGCCGTTCCAGTGACAACTGGCTGTGGATCGACTCGGCGATGTTGTTGTTGCCGCGCCAGTCGGTGGCTCGCTCGGCGTACGTGAACTGGTCCATGAAGTGCCCGCCGAGGTCGGCCGCGAGTCGCCGGGCCTCGGCGACCACCTGGTTCGGATCGGCGACCAGGTGGCAGCGGCCGCCCTGGAACTCGATGAGCGAGATCTTCTCCGGCGAGGTGGCCGCCGGCATGACGGCGATGAACGGCAGGCCGAGCATGCGCGCGAAGTAGGCCTCGCTGACCGCGGTGGATCCGGAGGACGCTTCCACGACGGTGGTGGCCGGGCCGATCCAGCCGTTGCAGAGCGCGTACAGGAACAGCGACCGTGCCAGGCGATGCTTGAGTGAGCCGGTGGGGTGCGACGACTCGTCCTTGAGGTAGAGGTCGATCCCCCAGGAGGCGGGCAGCGGAAACGGCAGCAGGTGGGTGTCGGCGGACCGGTTCGCGTCCGCTTCGACGAGGGCGATCGCGTCGCGGGCCCAGTCTCGGGCGACGCAGTCGGAGCGGTCGAGCTTCGTGATGTCCATCATCAGCCGCCGTTGTGCCCGTCGGCCCAGCCGGGCTGCGGGCGGTTCTCCCACTTGGTGGAGAGGGCGATCCCTGTCCGGGTCGTGGCGACGCCAGGGGTCCGGTTGATCCGCACGATCAGCTGCTCCAGTTCCGCGATCGTGCCGACCCGCACGATGAGTTGGTACGACTCGACGCCCGCCATGAAGTAGCAGCTCTCCACCTCGGGCATGGCCCGCACCGCGGCGAGCACGTCGTCGGTGTCGGCGCCCGAGTCCTCGATGATGCCGATCAGCGCGGTGACGCCCAGCCCGATCGCCTCGTGGTCGATGTCGGCCCGGTAGCCGCGGATGGTCCCCGCGGTCTCGAGCTTACCGACTCGCTCGTGCACGGCGGGGGCGGAGAGCCCGACCTTGCGGGCGAGTTCGGCGTACGACGAGCGCGCGTTCTCTCGTAGCAGGTCGATCAGCCGGAGGTCGATGGAGTCCATGCATGAAACCCTAATCGGGTGGCGCTCCGACCTTCACGCCCGGTAGCGGCGAATGGGGGGCAGGATAATGACCACTGTCGCAATCGGGGCTTTTTCCGCATTTCACGGACTTGGTTCAGGGGCGGTGCTCTAATGGCTTTACGTCCAGATCGAGCATGCCGACACTCACCGTGACCACCGGCCGCTCCAGATACCGAACCGAGGAGGGGGTTGTGGACACTGGAGATCGTCTGCTGACACCGGGCGAGGTGGCCGCGTTGTTCCGCGTCGACCCCAAAACGGTCACGCGCTGGGCCGCCGCCGGCCGTATCGGCAGCATCCGTACTCCGGGTGGACACCGCCGATTCCGTGAATCCGAAGTTCGCGCACTGCTTGAGGGCGATGGCGTGATCGAGGAAATGCGCGAGGACGACGCCGCCAACAAACCGCGAAACAACGGTCCCAGCAATCCGGGACCGGGCTACGGCCCGCCCAACGGCCTGCGCTAAGCCCGCCCCTCACCCAATTCGCCGGTCCATCTGCGAAACAGCGTGTGGGGTACGCCCAACGCGTCCAGCACCTTTCCCGCTACGAAGTCGATCAGTTGTTGTGCCGTCGCGCCGGCCCCGGAGCCGTAAAATCCGGGGCTGGCCGGCAGCACGACGGCCCCGGCGTCGTGCAGGGCGATCAGGTGCTGCAAGTGACTGCGGGTGACCGGGGTCTCCCGGGGGACGACCACCGTGCGTCGTCGCTCCTTGAGGTTCACCTCGGCCGACCTCTGCAACAGGTCCTTCGACAATCCGATGGCGATCCCGGCGCATGCCGCGGTGCTGGCCGGCACGATCGCCATCCCGCGCGCCGGATAGGAACCACTGCTCGGCCCGGCGGCCAGGTCCCCGGCCGGCCAGTAGGCCAGATCACCGAGGTCCCGGCCGAGCCAGGCCGCCACGTCGTCCTTCCAGTGCGCGTCCCGGATCGTCGCGCCGGTCTCGTCCAGCAGGGTGAGCCGGGCCGCCCGGGAGACCACCAGGTCGACGGACTCACCGGCATCCAGCAGTGCGGTGAGCACCGCCTTGGCATACGGGGTGCCGGACGCTCCGGAGACGCCGACGATCCATGGTTCGCGCATGTGACCAGTGTGCTACTCGGCCCGGAGCCGGTATGCCTCCGGGACCGCTTCCGGGACCGGAGCCCACGTCGACGGGTCGCCGGGGGTGTATACGGTCACCGAGTCGAGCACCTTCTGCGCCTCGGCCTTCGAGATGCTGCCACCGACCTCGAACTGATAGCGGCCGCCGGGCAGCACTCGCCGGGCAAGGCACGCATCGTGGGCGCAGTCAGGAATGTCTCCCGGCACCGGCACCTGACTCATGATCAGCTGGATGTTGCCCTTGGTCAGGTCACCGTCGGCGAAAGGCCGGTTCTTGGGCGCGGTGAACTGCTGACGCACCACCTCGGTCGGCAGGAACTCCGCCAGTGAGAACTTCTCGTCCTGGGCGATGCTGGACAGCCGGAACCCATCCGGCAGGTAGCTGACCTTGAAGGCGAGGGTGACCGGTCGCTCCGCGGTCAGGCGGAACCCTTCGGCCACCTCCCGCAGGCCGTCCCCGGTCAGGCCGAGCGCGTCACCGACGAGCACGGCCGAGGCGCCGTCCGCGTACTCCCAGATCAGACCCTCACTGGGGCCGGCAGCGGTGAAAACGTATGCCGGGCGCCCGTTGATCGATTGGGCGGCGGTGAGCTCACCGATCCCCATCCGGGCGACCGGGTCAGCGCCGGGCTCGAAGACCCGCAGCGTCGCGCCCCGGTGGAACTTGACGTCATTCCTCCCGCTCGGGCTCACGCTGGCAAACGCGTAGCCGAGGTTGAAGTTCGTCGGCTCCCCGAGCGTGAAGGACTTCGTCTGGTATCCGCTGAACCGGACCACGGAAGGGATCCGGTCGCCACCGGCCGGGGCGGGCGCAGGGGTGGTCGCCGCCGGAGGAGGTGGACTCGGCGCCGTGTGCCTCGTGACGAGTTGTGGAACCCCCATCGCGGCGGTCACCGCCGCCACGGCGGCGAGCGCCCACCCGGAGTTGCGGCGCCGCACCCGCCGTCGGCCGGCCGCCAGTACGTCGTCCACGCTGTGCCGGAGCGGCGGCGCGTCAGTCCTGCTCTCTTCCTGCAACAGCTCAGACAGCGGCTTCATGGCGGGCCTCCATCTCGGTGCCGAGGACTTGGCGGAGCGCGTCGAGACCACGTGCGGTGTAGACCTTCACGGTCCCTTCCGGGCACTTCAGCGCGACGGCGGTCTGCTGCACGCTGAGCCCTTCCAGGAAGCGCAACACCAGCACCGCCCGTTGCCGGGACGGCAGGCCCCCAAGGGCCTGCTGTACCCGGAGCCGCTCGTCGACTGCCCCCGTGGCGTCGTCGGGCACCACGGAATCGGGCATGGCGTGGCTGCGGGACTGTTCGCGACGCCACCACGGCCGACGAGTCTCGTCGATGGCGGCTCGCACCACGGCGGTTCGCGCGTATGGCTCCGGGTTGTCCACCCGGTTCCACTTCACGTACAGCTTGGCCAGGGCGGACAGCACTGCGTCCTCGGCCACCTGCCAGTCGCCGCAGGTGAGGTACGCGAGCCCCCGTAACGGCTCCATCCGCACCGCGACGAACTCGCGGAACTCGGCCTCTCGATCACTCACGCGGATAAGACGGAGCGGCCGGTGGATTCGGTTACAGCAGGATCAGATCGGCGAGCGCGAAGAGGAACAGGCCGATCGCGATGAATCCGTTGGCCGTGAAGAACGCGCGGTTGACCTTGGAGAGGTCGTTCTCGGTCACCACCACGTGCTGGTAGACCAGGCCGGCCGCGGTCAGCAGCAGGCCGGCCCACCAGAACCAGCTGAAGCCGGCGAGCTGACCGAACCACAGGAAGAGCGCGAACGAGACGACGTGCGTGACGGTGGAGATGTGCAGTGCGGTCCGCACCCCGAACCGGGCCGGGGTGGAGTGCACCCCGATCTGGCGATCCACCTCGGCGTCCTGGCAGGCGTAGATGATGTCGAACCCGCCGATCCACAGGCCGACCGCGACCCCGAGCACCCAGGCCGGCCAGGAGCCGGAGAACGTGCCGGTGATCGCCAGCCAGGCGCCGACCGGGGCGACCGCCTGAGCCAGCGCGAGGACGTAGTGGGGGAAGTTCGTGAACCGTTTCGCGTACGGGTAGATCACCAGCGGGATGACCGCCAGTGGTGACAGCGCCAGGCAGAGCGGGTTCAGCAGGCCGGCCGCGACGATCAGGACGACCAGCGAGACCAGCGCGCCGGTCCAGGCGGTACGGACGCTGACCGCACCGGTGACCAGCTCGCGGTTCTGTGTCCGCGGGTTGAGCGCGTCGATCCGGCGGTCCAGGATGCGGTTGGCGGCCATCGCGAAGGTCCGCCCGGCCACCATCGCGATCGTGACCAGCACCAGGTCGAGCCAGTGCTCGCCGATCCCGGCATCCAGGGAGGCGATGGCGACCAGCGCCGACAGGTAGGCGAACGGCAGCGCGAAGATCGAGTGCTCGATCATCACGAGCCGCAGGAAGGACTTGACCTTGCCCGGTTTTTCCTCGACGGCTGTCACAGCCCGTATTCCTTCCACCGCTTGTCGACCAGGGAGACCACCTCGGGCGACATGACCATCGACTCCGGCCAGCCGCGGGTGTAGCCCTCGGCCGGCAGCTTACGGGTGGCGTCGACGCCCGCCTTGCCGCCCCAGAACTGCTGGTAGGACGAGTGGTCCAGGTGGTCCACCGGGCCCTCGGTGAGCAACAGGTCGCGGGCGTAGTCGACGTTGCCGAAGGCGCGGAACGCCACCTCGTTGTAGTCGTGGACGTTGCAGTCCTCGTCGACCACCACGATGAGCTTGGTCAGCGACATCAGGTGAGCGCCCCAAACGGCGTTCATCACCTTCTGCGCGTGCTTCGGGTAACGCTTCCTGATCGACACGATCAGGCAGTTGTGGAAGACACCGGCCGCCGGCATGTCGTAATCGACGATGTCCGGGATCAGGATCTTGAGCAGGGGCTGGAAGATCCGCTCGGTGGCCTTGCCGAGGCCGTGGTCCTCCTGCGGCGGCTGCGACGTGACGATCGAGTGGTAGACCGGCTTCTTGCGCATCGTCATCGTCTCGATGTGCAGCACCGGGAACGGCTCGACCGGGGTGTAGAAGCCGGTGTGATCGCCGAACGGGCCCTCGGGCAGGCGCTCGCCGGGCTCCAGATAGCCCTCCAGAACGATCTGCGCCTCGGCGGGGACCTGGAGCGGGACTGTCAGGCAGTCGACCATCTCGATCCGCTCGCCCTTGAGGAAACCGGCGAACAGGTACTCGTCGATGTCGGCCGGCAGGGGGGCGCTCGCGGCGTACGACACCACGGGGTCGCAACCGAAGGCGACCGCGACCGGAAGGCGCTGGCCCAGCCGCTCGGCCACCGCGTGATGCGCGGTGGAGTCCTTGTGGATCTGCCAGTGCATGCCGAGGGTGTTCTTCGAGTGCTGCTGCAGGCGGTAGAGGCCGAGATTGCGCTTGCCGGTCTCGGGGTGCTTGGTGTGGGTGAGCCCGAAGTTGTGGAAGATCCCGCCGTCGCCGGGCCAGACCTGCAGGCCGGGCAGCAGGCCCAGGTCCACTTCGTCGCCTTTCAGGACGACCTCCTGGCAGGGGGCGGTCCTGACCTTCTTCGGCGGCAGCGATTTGAGCTGCAGCACCTTGCCGATGCCCTCGCGGATGCCGGACCAGCCGACCGGCAGCTCCGGCTTGACCAGCTCACCGATGCGTTCGCCGACCTCGTCCAGATGGTCGACGCCGAGGGCCATCGCCATCCGCTTCTCGGTGCCGAACAGGTTGATCACCAGCGGCATGTCGCCCCGGGTCGGCCGCTCGAAGAGCAGTGCCGGGCCACCGGCCCGCACAGTCCGGGTCACGATCTCGCTGATCTCCAGCGTCGGGT
The DNA here is from genome assembly GCF_030009775.1 of Actinoplanes sandaracinus. Lineage (GTDB taxonomy): Bacteria > Actinomycetota > Actinomycetes > Mycobacteriales > Micromonosporaceae > Actinoplanes > Actinoplanes sandaracinus. The sequence continues at coordinate 233,709 of NZ_JASCTH010000011.1, forward strand.
CCACCGGCACGGTGACCCGTCGCAGCTCACCCGCCTTCTCGAGAGCAGCGATGAAGCTCTGCAGATCGGCATAGGGAAATCCACGCGGCGCCATGACACCCAGTCTGGCACTAGGTCCTGGCCGATGGATCAGGTGGGAGCGCGGCGAGGGTCAGGTGGTGGCTCGCGTCACTGGAGATCCGGGAGTCCCGTTGGGCGTTCTGTGAAGCTGCGGAACGTGACCCGATGGTGCCTGCTGACCGGTCTGACCGCGGCGCTCGCCGTCGCGGCCCCGGCGAACTCGGCCACCGAACCCCGTCTGCCCGTGTGCGCGCCGGGCCCGGCGTCCTCCCGGCCGCCCACCGGGCCGCCCACCCTGAACAGTCCGCGGGCCTGCCGCTCATCAGCCCCGCTGCTGGAATCCGGAGGGACCCCGAAGCTGCCCGCCAACGCGTTCACGCCGAGCGGCTACCACCACCTCGGCGCCGGGACCAGCGGCGAGTGGGGTGGGGTGTCCGGCCGGTTCTCCGTGGTCGACGGCTCGATCCGGCCGCAGACCTACGACTTCGTGGTCGGCCGGTTCATGGCGAAACGCCACCTGGGCGGCGGCCGGATCGCCTGGCTGGAGGCCGGCTGGTCGGAGACCGGCTGGGCCTCCCCCGGCCGCCAGCACATCTACACGTTCAACACGAACACCAACCGGTGGCAGTTCTACGACCAGTACCCGGTCCGCCCCGGCGACCAGGTCTGGCTGGACATCAACGGCGACCCGGCCGGCGTCTGGCGTGCCTGGCTCTGGTGGAACAACCGGTGGAACCTGCTCACCCAGCAGCAGCTGCCGCTCGGCGATCGCGCCCACATCGAGCAGTACGTCGAAGTGCACGTCGACGCCTCACGCCAGACCAAGATCGACGTGCCGAAGGTCACCGTGGACAACGTGCGGTTGCGGCCGTCCGGCGGAGGGCCGTCCCGGTTCTGGCGCGAGGACGTCCCGACCGAGACAGCGGCGGCCGCACGTGGTGGTTTCTGCCTGGACTGGAAGACCCGTTACGACACCTGGACGGCCGGCGACTGCCCGGACTGACTAGCCGGCGTCGGCGTACGAGTGCAGGCCCTCGAAGAACAGGTTCACGCCGAACAGGTTCATCAGCATCGTCACGAAGCCGAGGATCGCGATCCAGGTCGCGGTGGTCCGCCGCACGCTCGGGGTCGCCCGGGCGTGCAGGTAGGCGGCGTAGACGATCCAGGAGATGAACGCCCAGACCTCCTTGGGGTCCCAGCCCCAGTACCGGCCCCAGGACGCCTCCGCCCACAGCGGACCGGCGATCAGCGCGCCGAACGTGAACAGCGGGAAGGCGAACGCGTGCAGGCGGAAGGTGAGCCGCTCCAGCGTCCCGGCGTCGCCGACCCGCCGGCCCAGCGTGTACGGGAAGCCGCGCTTACCGGAGTCCCACCCGTTCTTGATCAAAAACATCGCGGCCGGCACCACGCCGACCAGGAAGATCCCGGACGAGACGATGATCGTCGAGACGTGGAAGACGTACCAGTACGAGTTCAGCGCCGGCACCAGCGGGCCGACCGGGGTGTAGGCGACCAGCGCGGCCGCGCCCAGCAGCACCACCAGCGTCAGCGTGGCGAACAGGCCCAGGTGCCGGACGGCCGGCTTGCGCAGCAGCACCCCCGCCCAGACCGCGGCGCCGATCAGCGCGGTGGAGAGGATGTACTCGTACATGTTGCCCCAGGGCATCCGCTCCGCGGCGACGCCCCGGGTGACCGTGGTGCCCAGGTGCAGGGCCAGGCCGAGCAGGTTGAGGACCACCGCGACGCGTCCCGACCAGTCGCCGCGTGACGGCTTGAGCCGCTCTGCCGCCTCCTCGTAGGTGGCGGGACCACCGGCGCCCACCAGCTCTCGGGTCGCGGCTCTGCCGATGTGGCTGCGCTTGCCGAACGCGTATTCCCCGGCATAGCAGACCATGGCGGCCAGGTAGGCCAGCACGGTCAGCGCCATGAGCTGATTGGACAACTCCGCCATCAGGACTTCCCTTCCTTGATGTGGCGGGTGAGTGCCGCGAACTCCTCGCCGAAACCTGAATAGTCGGTGCGGGGCAGGCCACCGGCTTCGACCACGCTACCGCCCGCCGCCTCGGGATCCGCCGGGAGAACCCGGAACCAGACCCGACGGCGGTGCACGGACAGCGACAGCATCAGCCCGGCCAGCCCGAGGACCGCCCCGGCCAGCATCACCCCTTGGGTGGGGTCGTGGCGGATGGAGATCGTGGCGAACCTGCGCGTGCCGACGAACTCCAGCGTGGTGCCGTCGTCCAGAGTCCACTTCTCGCCCGGGCGCAGCACGTAGGGGCGCTCGCCGCTGACCTTCTTCAGGTCGCCGTCGGCGATCCGGTCGCGGTCCAAGGCGTAGACCGATCCTGGCCGGCCGGTGTCCAGACCCAGGTCACCGCGGTAGGCCGCGAGGTAGAGCACCGGATTGTTCTCGGCCGGGAACTGGGACACGGCACTGCCGTCGGTGCCGCCCGTCGGCAGGAAGACCCCCTCGAAACCCATCTGCAGAGCCGGGTCGCGCTTGCCGGTCGCCGGGTCGATGTTGACATCCGGGAACTGGACGACGCCCTCGCTGGTCAGCATGCCGTCGGTGGGCAGGAACGGAACGGGCTTGGTCTGCTGGGCGCCGAACCGGTCGGTGTAGCGCAGCACCGGGGCGTAACCCTGGCCGAGCAGATAGACGTTGGCGCCGTCGAGCCGCAGCGGATCGTTGACCGTGAACGTCTCGGGCCGGTACCGCTTGCCGCCGTCCTCGCTCACGTCGACCGTGGCCCGGAACGATTTCGGCACTCCGGTGGTCTGGAAGGTGGCGTCGAACTCGGTCAGCCGCAGGCAGAAGTCCGGCAGGTCGCCCGCGTCGACCCGGGGACCGAGGACCGACTCGTCGTGCTGCGTGACGATGTTGCAAAAGCCCTGGTCCGTGCCTTCCACCAGCAGGCGGTTGCCGTGCCAGCCGTACCACTGCCCGAACCCGACACCGACCAGCACGGCCAGCATGGCGACGTGGAAGAGCAGGTTGCCGGTCTCCTTCAGGAAACCCTTCTCGGCCGAGACCGTCCAGCCTTCCGGCGTCTCCCGCAGCCGGGTGCGGAAACGCCGGCGGCGCAGCAGCTTCGCGATCTCCGCGACCGCGGCCGCGGGATCCTCCGGGCGTCGCTCTCCGCCGACATGGTGCGGCAGCCTCTCCAGACGCTTCGGAGCATCCGGCGGTACGGTCGTGAGCGCCCGGATGTGATCGCGGAGGCGGGGCAGCACGCACCCGATCAGCGAGGTGAACAGCAGCAGGTAGATCGCCGCGAACCACGGTGACGCGTAGACGTCGAAGGCGAAGAACCGGTCCAGCACGGGCGCCAGTTCCGGGTTCGCGGTGAAGTACTCGGCGACGTTCTCCCGGTTCACCGACCGCTGCGGGAAGATCGAGCCGGGCACCGCGGCCACCGCGAGCAGGAAGAGCAGGATCAACGCCGTACGCATGCTGGTGAGCTGTCGCCAGGAGTTGCGCAGCAGCGCCCACAGCGGGTTGCCGCGGCGCGGCGGGGGTGTCTCGGCGGTGGCGGGCCGGTCCTCGACGACGGTCACAGCAGGGTCCCCCCGCCGAAGTTGAAGGTGGTCAGCAGCCAGGTCAGGAAGTACGACCACTGGCCGGTGACCAACGACAACCCGACCAGGATCAGCAGCACCCCGCCGGCCCGGGTGACCCACCGGCTGTTGCGGCGGATCGCCTGGAAGACACCGAGCAACCGGCGGAAGAAGAGCCCGAACAGGATGAACGGCAGGCCGAGCCCGAGGCTGTAGGCCAGCGCGAGCATGACGGCCCGGTCGGTCTGTCCGGTCGTGACGGCCAGGATGTTGACCGCGCCGAGCGTCGGGCCCACGCACGGCATCCAGGAGAGCGCGAAGATCGCCCCGAAGACCGGAGCGCCGGCCAGGCCGGCCGCGGGCAGCTTGCTGAACCGGGCTTCCCGCTGCAGGCCGGGGACCCAGCCCAGGTAGGCCACGCCCAACAGGATGATCAGGACGCCGAGGACGATGTTGAGCTCGTCCCGGTGGGTGATCATGGTGAAGCCGATGCTGGTCAGCAGGGTCGTCAGGGTGAAGACGACCGAGAAGCCGAGCACGAACAGGCCGGTGCCGGCGAGGATCCGGCCCTTGACCGCCCATCGGCGGGTCCGTGTGGCCACCGCCACCGCTCCGGGCTCCGCCTCGGGCGCGGCGCCGGCCGCTGGATCCCGTCCGGCGACCACCTCCAGATCGGAACCGGCCAGCCCGGTCACGTAGGACAGGTAGCCTGGGAGCAGCGGCAACACGCACGGCGACAGGATGCTGACCAGGCCGGCGAGGAGGGCCGCGCCGATGGCCAGCAGCAGCGGGCCGTCGGCGACCGCGGTCGTGAACGCGTCGTCCATCAGCCGGCCGCCTCTGCCGCGATCTTCTCGACCAGGGGTTGCAACTCACCCAGGGTGGTGGAGCGGCGGATCGCGGCCGCGATGCGGCCCTGCCGGTCCAGGACCAGGGTGTTCGGGATCGCGCTCTGGGTAACGTCGAACTTCAGGCCCACGTCGCCCTGGAAGTCGTAGAGGCTGGCGTAGGTGACCTGGTAGGCCCGCTCGAACGCCTTCGCCGAGTCCCGCTCGTCACGGGTGTTGATGCCGAGGAACGTGACGTCCTTGGCCTTCGTCGCCTGGTAGGCCTTCTCCAGGTCGTCCGCCTCGGCCCGGCAGGGCGAGCACCACGAACCCCAGAAGTTGACCACGACCACCTTGCCGCGGTCGGCCTCGAGGTCGTAGGCGCGGCCGTCCAGAAGCTCCCCGGTCACGCCGGAGATCAGGGGCCGGTGCGCCGCGTCGCACTCCACCACCATGTTGGTGGTGGAGCACTTCTTCGCCCAGTTCTCCTCGCCGCCGCAGCCGCTCAGGACTGCGGCGGTGGTGACCGCCGCGAGGGCGGCGACGGCGAGGCGGCGCATCATGCCCCCTTGGCGGTCTTGGCCGTCGCGGACATGGCGACCAGGTGCGCGGCCGGCTCCGAGTAGTCGATTCCGACCACCTTGGACCCCTCGAACCGGAACGAGGTCAGACTGGCCAGGCCGCACTCGCGGCGTCTCGGATCGTGCCAGAGACGTTTGCCCTCGACATACCGGCGCAGTGTCCAGATCGGCAACTGGTGCGAGACACAGACCGCCTCGTGGCCCTCGGCGGCGACCCGGGCGGCCTGCACAGCGGCGAACATCCGCTGCGCGATCGCCAGGTAGGCCTCGCCCCAGGACGGGGTGATCGGGTCACGCAGCACCCACCAGTGCCGCGGGTTGCTGAACGCGCCGTCGCCGACCGAGACCTTCTTGCCCTCGAAGTAGTTGGCGCTCTCGATCAGCCGGACGTCGGTGGTGATGTCCAGTTTGAACTCCGCGGCGAACGGGGCGGCCGTCTCCTGGGCACGCTCCAGCGGGCTGGCCACCACGTGGGTGATGTCCCGGCCGGACAGCACCTCGGTGGCCGCCTTCGCCATCTGGTTACCCAGCTCGGAGAGGTGGAAGTCGGGCAGGCGCCCGTACAGGATCTGGGCGGGGTTGAAGACCTCACCGTGCCGCAGCACGTGGACCGTGGTCTTGGTCGGCTCGGACAAAATCAGGCTCCTGCTGCCGCTCGGGCCGCGTGCGGCAGCGCCGCGGCGATCTGTTCCAGCGCTGCGTCGTCGATCGCCGTCGACACGAACCACGACTCGAAGGCGCTCGGCGGCAGGTAGACGCCCCGGGCCAGCATGCTGTGGAAGAACGCCTTGAACGCGGCCGCGTCCTGGGTCTTCGCGGAGTCGTAGTCGTACACCTCGGCGTCGGTGAAGAAGATCGAGAACATGTTTCCCGCGTACGAGAGCCGGTGCGGCACACCGGCGGCGGTCAGCGCGCCGGACGCGAGCGAGCCGACCGTCCCGGCCAGTTCGTCCAGCCGCTTGTAGGCCGCCTCGTCGGCGAGCCGCAGCGAGGCCAGACCGGCCGCGCAGGCCAGCGGGTTCCCGGAGAGCGTGCCGGCCTGATAGACCGGACCGGCCGGGGCGAGGCGGGACATGATCTCCCGGCGACCGCCGAACGCCGCAGCGGGCAGGCCGCCGCCCATCACTTTGCCGAAAGTGAACAGGTCGGCGTCGACCGGGTGCAGCCCGGCCCAGCCACCGGCGGAGACCCGGAAGCCGGTCATCACCTCGTCGACGATGAGCAGGGCGCCGTGCCGGTGGGCGATCTCGGCGAGCGAGGAGTTGAAGCCGTCGCGCGGCGTGACCACGCCCATGTTGCCGGGCGCCGCCTCGGTGATGACCGCGGCGATGTCGGCGCCCTGCTCGGCGAAGACGGCCTCGACGGCCGCGACGTCGTTGTACGGCAGGACGATCGTCTCGCTGGCCGCCGCTCCGGTGACGCCGGGCGAGTCGGGCAGGCCGAGCGTCGCGACGCCGGAGCCGGCCGCGGCGAGCAGCGCGTCCACGTGGCCGTGGTAGCAGCCGGCGAACTTGACGATCTTCGACCGGCCGGTGAAGCCGCGGGCCAGCCGGATCGCGGTCATGGTCGCCTCGGTGCCCGAGTTGACCAGCCGAACCTCGTCGATCGGGGTGCGCCGGACGATCTCCTCGGCCAGGTCGACCTCACCCGCGGTGGGCGTGCCGAAGCTGGTGCCGAGGGCCGCGGCCCGCTGCACCGCCTCGATGATCTCGGGGTGCGCGTGTCCGTGGATCAGCGGGCCCCAGGAGCAGACCAGGTCGACGTAACGCCGCCCGTCCGCGTCGGTCAGCCAGGGGCCGGAGCCCGAGGCCATGAACCGGGGTGTGCCGCCGACCGCACGGAACGCACGCACAGGTGAATTCACCCCGCCGGGCACGATTGCCTGGGCGCGGTCGAACAGGGCCTGGGAGACCGGGGCATCCTCCGGGTACGGAAGTCCCACGGCGGGATTTTTCGTGGTCACAGCGGTCCCCATTCTGTCAGCGGCATGGAACGAGTATTGCGAGAGGGTTCTTCACGTCACCGGATGATGTCCTGCAAGCACTCGGCCGGACCGCGCCGGACGGGCTGATTCGCCCCGAAGAGGATAGGCTGAGCCGCGTGGAACGACCCGAGCTGTCCATCACGGTTCAGCGCGCGCCCGATGAGGTGGTGATCGAGCTCGCCGGCGAGATCGACGTGCTCACGGTCACCGAGTTGTCCACGGTCGTCAACGAGTTGCTCGGCGATGACCAGCCCAATCGCATCGTGCTCGATATGGCTGGCGTCACTTTCTGTGACTCGCAGGGCCTCGGCACGCTGGTGGTGCTGAGCCGTAAGGCCCAGCATTCGCAGGTCGTTCTGGCTCTCGCGAACGTCGGCGACTTCCTGATGCGTGTGCTCGACATCACCGGATTGCGCTCGGCCCTGATGATCAGCAGCAGCTGACGGACGAGCTGTCAGTGCGGTCTCGACGTCGCTGAGACCGCACTGACAGCCAGCCGGGTTCTTGTGGACAGCGTTGTGGATAACTTCTAGCGGAAGTCGCCGCTGACGGCCGGAGCCGCTCCATCCCCGGTGGTCGCCGCCCCGGCGTAAGAGTCACCGTTCGCGTCCCGCCCGCCCTTGGGGTAGGTGTACCGCGCGGAGAAGGTGTACGTCCCCGGCTCGACGGTGTCTCCCGAGGAGAGCACGAAGCGGTAGACCATCGCCCCGCCCTCCTCGGTGACCGTGCTGGTCACGCTCGCACCCGGCACCTGCTGGCTGCCCCCGCGAGCCACCAGGCCCGGGGTGCGCGCGACCCGGATCGTCACCTCGAGCGCGGTGAGCCGCTCGCCGGTGGTCACCGTCACGACACTGCTCGCCTGGGAGTCGCCGTCGGGGATGACCGAGCCGTCCGCCCAGAGCACGTTCTTCGCGGTGGCCGTGCCGCCGCCGGGGGCCGTCGACGGGCTCGCCGACCGCCCGGCCGAACGCGACTTCGTCGTCCTGCTCGGCGAGGAAGCGGGGGTCGTGGTGGGCCCGGTGGCGCTCGACGACGCCGGAGCGCTCGGCGTCGGAGCCACGGTGACGACCGCTGTCGGGATGGGCCCGGGACGCGGCTCGCTGTCGCCGGCGACCGCCCACTGCGCGAAGCCACCGCCGCCGAGCACCGCGGCGACCGCGGCAGCGGCGCCGGCTATCCGCAACCGTGGGGCCGGGCGTCTCTTCGCAGCATGGTTGCGCACGGCGGTCCGGCCGATGCGGTCGAGCATGGCCTCACGGTCCGGACGGTGCACTGCCGCCTCCGCGCGCAGTGCCGCGCGCAGCTCCTCTTCGATGAGCGTCATCGCGCCGCCTCCCAACCGTTGATTCGTGCCGGAGCGACACCGCTGCCGCCGAGTGGTTCCGCGAGAGTCGCGGTGCGCTACGGGAGGTCGTGCTCGTGACCGCGCCCGCCGAGGTGCCCCGTGCCGTGGCCGCCGGGATCGGGTCCCGGCGGCCACGGTCGATCACTTGAAGGTGATGTCGGACTCGGTGTACTTGCAGAACGTGCCGTCCGGGCCGGCGCCGATCTTGGTCGGCTCCTTGCCGGTGTTGTTGCCGGTGAACTTGACGCAGATGTCCAGGCTCTTCTTGCCGACCACGGTGACCTTGGAGATCGTGGCGGTGTCGCCGAAGTTCTGGTTGATGCCGACCAGGCTGCCGACCGGAGCGGTGACGACCACGTTCTGCACCACGACCGCACGCTTGTGCTGGGTGGAGCAGTTGCCGCAGGAGCGGTAGAGCTTGCCGAAGTCGGAGACCTGGAAGTTCTTGATGGTCAGCGTGCCGCCGCCGTTGTGCTGGAAGACCTTGTCGTCCGCGCCCTTGGCGCCGCCGCCGTCGACGGTGTAGGTCGCCGAGGCGCCGCCCTTGAAGGTGGCGGCGTCCTCACCGACGTTCTCCCACCACACGTTGATCAGCGTGCAGGAACCGGAGCAGTGGATGCCGTCTGCGGCCGGGGCGCCGAGGATGACGTTCTTCAGCACCGCGCCGTCGGCCAGCTTGAACAGCGGGTCCTGGCCCTCGTCCTGGCCGTCGCCGCCCAGGGCGCCGCTGCCGAAGTAGCGGGCGTTGCCGCCGTCCACCGTGCCGGAGACCGGGATCGTCGCGGTGACCGGCTTGTCGACGGTGGCCTTGGGCCACGCCACGCTGGGGGCGGCGGGGGCGGCCGTCGGGGCCGGGGCCGCCGTCTTCGTCGCCGTGGGAGTGGCGCCGGCGGTCTTGGTCGCCGTCGGTGAAGCCGTCGCGGTCTTGGTGGCGGTCGGCGACGCGGTGGCCGGCTTGGTGGCGGTGGGCGTCGCGGCCGGCGCGGACGTGGCCGGCCCGGCGCCCAGCGGGTTCACCGAGACGTCGTCGAACTCAGCCGCGGCGTAGCTGGTGACCAGGCCGATACGGCCGGTGCCGGGCAGCGCGCCGGCGCCGGAGGCGACCTTGGCGCCGTCGACGTAACCGGTGATGGTGCTGCCCGAGACGTCCACCTTCAGGGTGTGCCACGCGGCCGGGTTGCTGACCGGGGCCGAACCGATGGTGGTGATGGCGCTGCCCTTGACCGCCTGGAGCTCGGCCTTGCCGGCTGAGGTCAGGGCGAGACGGTACATGGTGGACGATCCGCTGGCGCGCGCCGCGACGCCGGCCAGGCCGGAGCCGAGGTCGAGTGCCTTGACCTTGGCCTCGACCGAGTAGTTCGTCCAGGAGGTCTCACCGGCGAAGACGCGGGCGAGCTCGCTCTCGGTCTTCGCCTGCTTGTAGACCTTGGATCCGTCGGAGACCAGGGACCAGTCGCCGCCGGACTTGGTCCAGTTGCCCGCGCCGTTCTCGAAGTCGTCGCTGAACTGGGTGCCGGCCGAGGCGGACGGAACGAGGATGGCGACCAGCGCGGTGACGGCGCCGGCCGCACCTGCCGCGCCGAGACCCACGACCAGACGACGACGACGCCGGCTCGGAGTCGCGCTGGGCATTGCGTGCCGCATGTTGCTCCTACTCACAGGGGGATGAGTGCCGCCGTCGGGGACGGCGGACATCGCGCATGATCAAAAGCGATCACGCCCCGGTAGTGGTGCGACTGCCCAACAAGGTTGTTCGCAGTGACCCAGGTCACATTTGGCCCGGAGTCAGTCTCCCCAGCGTGCCCTCTCCAACAGTTCGAGCGCCTCGACGGCGGCCTTGTCGCCGCCGGCCCGGAGCACCCGGGCCGCCTCGTCGATCGTCCCGGTCAGCCGCTGCCACTGGGCCTCCCGCTCCTTGGAGGCCTCGGCCTGAGCCTTGAGCTGCTGACTCTTCGTCCAGAGCTCGACGAAGATGGAGACCTTGGCACGGAGCACCCACGGATCGAACGGCTTCGTGAGGTAATCGACGGCGCCGACGGCATAACCCCGCAGGGCGAGCTGCGCGTCACGGTCGGCGGCGGTGAGGAACAGGATCGGCACGTGCCTGGTCCGCTCGCGCCGCTTGATGTGACTGGCCGTCTCGAAGCCGTCCATGTTGGGCATGTGCGCGTCCAGCAGGATCACCGCGAAGTCGTCGGTGAGCAGCTGCTTGAGCGCGGCCTCACCGCTCTCGACAGCGACCGCGGTGACGGGCAGGCCCTGCAGGATCGCCTCCAGGGCCAGCAGGTTGTCTCGCCGGTCGTCGACCAGAAGCGCCTTGGCACGCTCACCCACCCGTACTCACCTCACCCACCGGTAGATCCTTCCCCATGGCGCTACCCCGTCGCGACCGGTTTCAGCCTCGTTCCGGCTCTCCGGTCCCCTCAGCGTTCACCCAGCGGTCCATCAACTCGATCAGTTCGTCCAGATCGACCGGTTTGGTGATGTAGTCACTCGCTCCGGCCGCGATGGCCGACTCCCGGTCACCCGGCATCGCCTTCGCCGTCAGGAAGACTACCGGTAGGTCCCGGAAACGCTGATTGCGTCGAATTCCCCGAGTCGTCTCGTAGCCGTCCTGGTCCGGCATCATCGCATCCATCAGCACGATGTCGATCTCCGGATGCTCGGCGAGGATCCGCACCCCGTCCACCCCGTTGTCCGAGTACAGCACGTTGAGTCCATGCATCTCGAGGGCGCTGGTCAGGGCGAAGACGTTGCGCACGTCGTCGTCGACGATCAGCACGGTGACGCCTTCCAGTTTCCGGCCCGCGGCGCTCACCGACGGCTTGTCCTCGACCCGTTGCGGCATCTCCATCAGTGACATCCCCAGCGAGGCGGCCGGCCGCACCGAGACGGCCTTGGCCGGCACCGGCGGCAGGGCCGGCATCGGGATCGCGTCCGGGCTCAGCGCCTCGGGCATGTACAGGGTGAAGGTGGATCCCTCGCCGGGCTCCGAGGAGACCGCGATGGTGCCGCCGAGCAGCGCGGCGAACTCACGGCTGATCGACAGGCCCAGGCCGGTCCCGCCGTACTTGCGGGTGGTCGTGCCGTCGGCCTGCTGGAACGGCTCGAAGATGATCGCCAGCTTCTCGTCCGAGATGCCGATGCCGGTGTCGGTGACGGCGAACGCGACCACCTGCCGTGCCGAGTGCAGCGACTGCGGCGCATCGACGTCGGAGCCGATGGCGGTCGGGAAGATGCTCAGCGTCACCGAGCCGTTGTCGGTGAACTTGACCGCGTTCGACAGCAGGTTGCGCAGGATCTGCTGGAGCCGCTGCGGGTCGGTGACGATCGAGTCGGGCAGTTCGGGCGCCACCGCGACCCGGAACTCCAGGCCCTTGACCTCCGCCTGCGGCACGAACGCCTGCTCGACGTAACTGCGGATGCCGTCGAAGTCGACCACGTCCGGTTCCACGTCCATCCGGCCGGCCTCGATCTTGGAAAGGTCGAGGATGTCGTCGATCAGCGACAGCAGGTCCGAGCCGGCACTGTGGATGGTGCGGGCGAACTCGATCTGCTTGCTGCTCAGGTTCTGTTCGGTGTTGTCGGCCAGCAACCGGGCCAGCAGCAGCAGCGAGTTCAGCGGGGTCCGCAGCTCGTGGCTCATGTTCGCGAGGAACTCGGACTTGTAGGTGTTCGCCCGCGAGAGCTGCTGCGCCTTCTCCTCCAGGCCGAGCCGGGCCAACTCGATCTCCCGGTTCTTCAGCTCGATGTTGGCCTTCTGATCGCTCAGCAGCTTGGCCTTGTCCTCCAGTTCGGCGTTGGTGCGCTGGAGCTCGGCCGACTGGTCCTGCATCTCCCGGGCCAGCCGCTGTGACTGGGCGAGCAGTTCCTCCGTACGCCGGTTGGCCTGAATGGTGTTGAGGGCGATCCCGATGGTGGCGACCAGCCGCTCCAGGAACGTCAGGTGCAGCCCGGAGAAGGCCGCCACCGACGCGAACTCGATCACGCCGAGCATCTCGCCCTCGAACAGGACCGGCAGCACCACCAGGTCGTGCGGCGGCATGGCCAGCAGACCCGAGCGCATGGTCAGTATCCCGTCGTGGGTGGCCCGCACCCGGATCGTGCGCCGCGACAGCGCCGCCTGGCCGACCAGCCCCTCCCCCGGCCCGAAGATCACCTCGTGGTCGCGGGCGACGTAGCCGTAGGCCGCGTTGAGCCGCAGGCGCATCACCGCTTCCTCGTTGTCCACCAGGAAGAACGCGCCGAGCTGGCCGTCGACCAGCGGCGTCACCTCGGTCATGATCATGCGGCAGACCTCGCCGACGTCCCGCTGGCCCTGGAGCAGGCCGCCGATCCGGGCCAGGTTGGAGTCGAGCCAGCCCTGCTCCGCGTTCGCCTTGGTGGTGTCGCGGAGCGTGACGATCATCCGGTTGATGTTGTCCTTCAGCTCGGCGACCTCGCCCTGCGCCTCGACCGCGACGCTCTGGGTCAGGTCACCGCGGGTCACGGCGGTGGACACCTCGGCGATGGCGCGCAGCTGGATCGTCAGGGTGGAGGCGAGCTGGTTCACGTTGTCGGTGAGGTCGCGCCACGTACCCGAAACGCCCTTGACCTGTGCCTGACCGCCGAGCTTGCCCTCCGAGCCCACCTCACGCGCCACCCGCGTCACCTCGTCGGCGAACGACGACAGCTGGTCGACCATGGTGTTGACGGTGTTCTTCAGCTCCAGGATCTCGCCGCGGGCGTCGACCGTGATCTTCTGGCCGAGGTCGCCCTTCGCGACCGCGGTGGAGACCTGGGCGATGTTGCGGACCTGGCTGGTCAGGTTGGACGCCATGTAGTTGACGTTGTCGGTGAGGTCACGCCACGTGCCGGCGACCCCGCGCACCTGCGCCTGACCGCCGAGCTTGCCCTCCGAGCCGACCTCACGAGCCACACGCGTCACCTCGTCGGCGAACGACGACAGCTGGTCCACCATCGTGTTGACGGTGTTCTTCAGCTCCAGGATCTCGCCCTGCGCGTCGACGGTGATCTTCTGGGACAGGTCGCCCTTCGCCACGGCCGTGGTGACCGACGCGATGTTCCGCACCTGGCTGGTCAGGTTCGACGCCATCGAGTTGACGTTGTCGGTGAGGTCACGCCACGTGCCGGCCACCCCGCGCACCTGCGCCTGACCGCCGAGCTTGCCCTCCGAGCCCACCTCACGCGCCACACGCGTCACCTCGTCGGCGAACGACGACAGCTGGTCCACCATCGTGTTGACGGTCGACTTGAGCTCCAGGATCTCGCCGCGCGCGTCGACGGTGATCTTCTGCGACAGGTCGCCCTTCGCCACGGCCGTGGTGACCGAGGCGATGTTCCGGACCTGGCTGGTCAGGTTCGACGCCATGTAGTTGACGTTGTCGGTGAGGTCGCGCCACGTACCCGAAACGCCCTTGACCTGCGCTTGCCCGCCGAGCTTGCCTTCCGAGCCGACCTCTCGCGCGACGCGCGTCACCTCGTCGGCGAACGACGACAGCTGGTCGACCATGGTGTTGACGGTGTTCTTCAGCTCCAGGATCTCGCCGCGCGCGTCGACCGTGATCTTCTGCGACAGGTCGCCCTTCGCGACCGCGGTGGACACCTGAGAGATGTTGCGGACCTGAGCCGTCAGGTTCGCGGCGAGCTGGTTCACGTTCTCGGTGAGGTCGCGCCAGGTGCCGGAGACGCCACGCACCTGGGCCTGACCACCCAGCCGGCCCTCGGTGCCCACCTCGCGGGCCACCCGCGTCACCTCGTCGGCGAACGACGACAACTGGTCCACCATCGTGTTGACGGTGTCCTTCAGCTCCAGGATCTCGCCCTGCGCGGCCACCGTGATCTTCTGCGACAGGTCGCCCTTCGCGACCGCGGTGGACACCTGGGCGATGTTCCGCACCTGGCTCGTCAGGTTCGACGCCATCGAGTTCACCGAGTCGGTGAGGTCCTTCCAGGTGCCGGCCACGTTCGGCACGTCGGCCTGGCCGCCCAGCTTGCCCTCGGTGCCCACCTCGCGGGCCACCCGGGTCACCTGCTCGGCGAACAGGCGCAGCGTGTCGGTGAGGCCGTTCATGGTGTCGGCCAGCTCGGCGACCTCGCCCCGGGCCGACACGGTGATCTTCTGCGACAGATCGCCGCGAGCCACCGCGGTCGCCACCTGCGAGATCGACCGCACCTGGTGCGTCAGGTTCGACGCCATGGTGTTCACCGAGTCGGTCAGGTCCTTCCAGGTGCCGGCGACACCGCGCACGTCGGCCTGGCCGCCCAGCTCACCCTCGGTGCCCACCTCGCGGGCCACCCGGGTCACCTCGTCGGCGAACGACGACAGCTGATCCACCATCGTGTTCACGGTCCGGCCGATCCGCAGGAACTCACCCCGCAGCGGGCGCCCGTCCATCTCCAGCGCCATGTGCTGAGAAAGGTCACCCTCCGCCACCGCGCCGACCACCCGGGAGATCTCGGTGGTCGGGCGGCCGAGGTCGTCGATCAGCGAGTTCACCGAGCGGACGCTGTCCTCCCAGGAGCCGTCCAGGCCCTCCTCGTCGAGGCGCTCGGTGAGCCGGCCGTCGCGCCCGACGATCCGGCTGATCCGGCGCAGGTCGAGGTTCTGCCGCTCCTGCAGGGAGACGACCTCGTTGAACGCCTCCGCCACCGCCCCGGCCATGCCGCCGCGTCGGGGCAGCCGGACCTTGAGATCGCCACGGCGCACACGTCGCAGCGCGTCGGCGAGTTCACCGAGCAGAACGGTTTCGTCGGGCACGCCGACGCTGGCCTCTTTAGCCGCAGTCATGCTGTCCTCACTCGCTGTCTACTGCCGGGGGGTTACCTATCCTCTCTCGCTCGACCGGGTCAATGCGAGAGACGACTTTGTGCATACACCCGTTCACGGGAGAGGATGCATGGGTGCCAGCCGAGGTCGGAACCAGGACGAGCATCCCGTCGGGTGCGCCGTCCGAGGCCCTGGTGCGCCGGAACAGGTTGCCCAACGATCGGCGGACCCCCGCGGCGGCCCGCGCCCTCGTCCGCTCCGTGCTGGAGGAGACCGGCCTCGTCGGTCTGCTCAACGAGGCTCTGCTGCTCACCACCGAGCTTTCCACGAACGCGGTGGTGCACGCGAACACCGAGCTGGAGATCGAGGTCAGCGCCGACTCGGGCGGCCTCACCGTGACCGTCACCGACTTCGCGTCCGGCCCGGTCGAACAGCTCACCATCGGCCCGCGCAACGAGAGCGCCGACATCGGCGAGGTGGCCGAGCGCGGCCGCGGCCTGCTCCTGGTCGACCACTTCGCCAGCCGCTGGGGCACCGTGCACGAGGGCGACGGCAAGGGCGTCTGGTTCCGGCTCGACCAGCGCGCGGACGCCGTCGGCATGGTCCGCCTGCCGAGCGCGTCCGAGAACCCGAGCCTCGGCGCCCTCACCGGCCTGCTGCGCAGCGGCACCGACCGGCACTCCGACGAGGGCCTCACCGACCTCGCCACCGACCTTCTCTCCCGGCTCGCCCGGCTCACCGGCGCGGCCGGCGGCGTCGTCCGCCTCGACCGCGGCGACGGCATGGGGCGGCAACTTCTCGCACGGTACGGCAGAGCCCCCCGTGACAACGCCGACACCATCCGCGTCCCCCTGGCCGTGCATCGGCCGTACTCCGGCGAGCTGGAACTGGACGCCGCCCCCGAGGGGTACGCCCTGGCCCTGGCCACCATGGTCGCCGAACGGTTCGCCCTGCACCTGGAGAACGACCGCCTGCGCCGCGCCGACATCCGCCGGCAGACGTGGATAACCTTCCTCGCCGAGGCCAGCGAGTTGCTCGCCCAGTCCCTCGACGTGAACCTGACGATGGCCCTCATCCCGCAACTGGTCGTGCCACGGCTGGGGCAGTGGTGCGCGGTCCACACCACCGACGCGTGGGGCCGGCTCCAGCTCGCCGCCGCCACCCACGCCGACGAGTCCACGCTGGCCCAGTTGCACGCGACGCTCGCCGAGACCGGCCCGGAGTCACTTCTGGCCCGGCTGGAGGAGGCGTCCCGGCTCGGCACCCAGGTGATGTTCGGTTCGCCGATGGAAGGCTATGCGGTCCCGCTGGTCGCCCGGGGCGCCCGGCTCGGCACCCTCGCCGTGGGCCGGCACCCGAAACACCGGCACGACGCCGACGAGGTGGCGGTTCTCGAAGACGTCGCCCGGCGGGCCGCGCTCGCCATCGACAACGCCCGCATCCACGACGAGCGGCACCGGGTCGCCCGGACCCTCCAGGCGTCGCTGCTGCCGCCGGCCCTGCCACGGGTCGACGGCATCGGCTTCGCCGCGGAGTACGTCCCCACCGGCTCCGAGGTGGGCGGCGACTTCTACGACGTGGTCCCGTCCGGCGACGACCAGTGGCTGGTCGTGGTCGGCGACGTCTCCGGCAAAGGCGTCCAGGCGGCCACCGTCACCGGGCTGGTCCGCGACGTGATCCGCATCCTCGTCGACGACGGCAAGGAACTCAGCGAGATCCTCTGGCGGGTCAACCGCACGCTCGTGCAACGCGGCGGCGGCCGGTACTGCACGCTCGCCATGGCGTCGGTGACCAGGCAGTCCAACGGCACCCTCGGCGTCTGCCTCTATCTGGCCGGGCACGACCGGGCGGTGCTCGTCCGGGCCGACGGGAAGACCGCGTTCGTCGGCGAGGGCGGGACGGCGCTCGGCCTGCTGGAGACCATCACCTCGCCGGACGTGTCGATCACGCTGGACCCGGGCGACTCCCTGATCTTCTACACCGACGGGGTGACCGAGCGGCGCCGCGGCCGCGAGCTGTTCGGCTCCGCCCGGCTGCGGGAGGCGTCCGCGCCCCTGGCGGGCTATCCGGCCGACGTGATGGCGGCTCGGCTGCGCTCCACGACGATCAACTTCTCGGTCGAGGAGCCCCGCGACGACATCGCGATCCTCGTCCTGCGCAACGACGCCTGACCCTTCGCCGTACGCCCCGGGTCTCGTCCTGTCTTGGGGCCTGATTTTTGTCGTACCCCGGTGGCAGGGTCGACGGTATGAAGACGCAGTACTACACCGCGACCACTTTCGATGGCTACATCGCCGACGAGAACAACTCGCTGGACTGGCTCTTCGAGGTCGACCAGGGCGGCCAGAACCCGTTCGCCGAGTTCTTCGCCGGCATCGGCGCCTTCGCCATGGGTGCCACCACCTACGAGTGGATCCTCGGGCACGAGAAGTCGCTGGAGAATCCGTCGTCCTGGCTCGAGCCCTACGGCGACACCCCCGCCTGGATCTTCACGCACCGCGAGCTGCCGGTCATTCCAGGAGCAAACCTCCATTTCGTACGAGGTGATGTCCGTCCCGTCCACGCCGAGATGGTCGCGGCCGCCCAGGGCAAGAACATCTGGTTGGTCGGCGGTGGGGAGCTGGCCGGGCAGTTCGCCGATCACGGGCTGCTGGACGAGGTGATCCTCGGCGTCGCGCCGGTCACACTCGGCGGCGGGGCGCCCGTCCTGCCGCGGCGGATCACGTCGTCCCGGTTCACTCTTACGGGGGCACGGCCGATCGGGCAGTTCGCCTATCTGACCTACGACGTGAGCCCGCCGGCCTGACCGTTCGGTCCCGCACCGGCCCACACCCGCCGTCGGGGAAGCCCGAGATGCTCCGACGCCACGTCCGTGACGCTCCGGCGTGCCTTGACTGTGCGTCCGCCTTGCTTCAACGGGGCGTCCGCCCTCCTTGAGCGGGGATGATGGCGCTGTTTTAAACGGGCGTGCGCGCTCCTTCAGCGGGCCTTCGGGCTTCCGCAACGGCGGGGTGTTCTCCCTGCTTCGACGTGGCGTCCGCACTTCGGCGACGACGTGGCGTCCGCACTGATTCCACATGACATCCGCACTGCTCCGACATGACATCCGAGATGTGAGAGTCAGGCCCGTGACCCCTCCCCGTGGAGTACGGTGTGGGGCCCCGCCGCCCGATTTCCCGAGGCCGCGGCGCCGAACCGGTGACGGTGGCGGGCTGGGTGCGGCAACACCCCACCCGCCACCGGCACCCCGCCGGGTACACCCACACACCGCTGCCAAGCCCCATGCCGGCTCATCCCGTTCACCGCGCCGCTTCACACACCCACATCCCGTGCCACCGACCCAGCCACCGCGCCCCTTCGCACACCCGCATCCCGCGGGCCCGACTCAGCTATCGCGCCCCTTCGCACACCCGCATCTCGCGCGCCCGACTCAGCTATCGCGCGTCGCTTCGCGCACCCGCACCACCGCGCCCACTTGCCGCAGCCAGCCACTCACCGCCGCGCTCCCACATCCCCCGCACAACGGGCCCAGCCGCCGGGCACCCACGTCCCGCAGCCGGGCCACTCACCGCTCGCGACGCTCCGCTCACCCCCACATCGCCGCGAGCGGCCCACCCACGGCGCGCACCGCGCGCCGCACGCTGTATCGGACAGCGCCGCACGCCGGTATGCCGCCTGGACCACAGCCCAGAGCACGACCGTCGCAGGCGCTCGGGCCTGGCTTTGCTGCCCGGTCCTCTGCGGACCTGGGGTGACCAAGGCCGTCCTGATCGATCTGCCCTTTTTGCCGGGCGGCTCATGGCATGGTGTTTGTCATGGCGAAGACGCAGTACTACACCGCCACCAGCATCGACGGCTTCATCGCCGACGAGAGGAACTCGCTGGAGTGGCTCTTCGAGGTCGACGAGGGCACCGAGAATCCGTTCGGTGAGTTCTTCGAGGGTGTCGGCGCGTTCGCCATGGGCGCGGCCACCTACGAATGGGTCCTGGAGCACGACAACCTGCTCAAGGAACCGGAGAACTGGCACGACATGTACGGCGACGTACCGTGCTGGGTCTTCACCCACCGTGACCTGCCGCCCGTGCCGGACGCCAACGTGTTCATGATCAGCGGCGACGTCCGCCGGGTCCACGAGGCCATGCTGGTCGCCGCCCAGGGCAAGAACGTGTGGTTGGCCGGCGGCGGCGACCTGGTGAGCCAGTTCGTCGCGGAGGGCCTGCTCGACGAGATCATCCTCGGGATCGCGCCGACCATCCTGGGCGAAGGCGTCCCGATGCTCCGGCGCCGTGTCCTGGTCGACGATCTGATCCTCACCGGCGTGCGGGAGGTCGGCCAGTTCGCCTTCCTCACCTACGCGGTCGGCGACGTCGCCCGCATGGGCCGCCACCTGGCCTCCGAGACGGCCGCCCTGATCCCCGTCTTCGGCTGACCCCGTCTTCGGCTGCCCCCGTCTCCGACTCAACTCATCTCCGGCTGAGCCGTCTCGAGTTCATCCCCGTCTGCGGGCTGACACCATCATTGGCCGATCCCTGCCTGCGGGCCGATCCCTGCCTGCGGGCCGGTCCCTGCCTGCGGGCCGGTCCCTGCCTGCGGGCCGATCCCTGCCTGCGGGCCGATCCCGTCTTCGGCTGACCCATCAGACGACCGCCTTCGGTAGCGAGGCGCGCGGGTGCCCCGCGCGCCCGCCGGCCAGTCCCGACAACGTCTGGTCACCGCTCCGGCTCATCCTGCCTGCGGGATGGAGCGTCAGCACCGGCCTTCCACTCGGCCCACCTTCCCGCCAGACAGGAGCGGCAGCACCGGCCACCCACTCGAACCACCTCCCCGGCAAGCACCCCCGGAACAACAGCAGGCCACTGCCCCCCGGCCCGCCCTCCCACCGGGCCGGAACGGCCGCACCCGGCCACCCACGTCACCCACTCCCCCGCCAAACACCCCCAGCAACACCAGGCCACCGCTCCGGCCCGCCCTCCCACCGGCCCGGAACGGCCGCACCCGGCCACCCGTTCGATCCACCTCACGCCGAGCTGATGCGGCGGCGCCCCGCCATCTGCCTGGCCTTCTTGGCGCGCGTTGATGCGGCAGCGCGTTGATGCGGCAGCGCGTTGATGCCGGCACTGCGCGCGTGGACGCGGCATCGCACGGCCGCCGGGTCAGAACAGGTCGCCGGGGCGGGCCATCTCGATCTGGGCGGCCAGCCCGGGTGGCGCCGTAAGCACCACCACCTGCCCACGCCGGGCCAGCAGCACCTGCTTGAGGCTGACGACGATGTCGCCGATGCGGGCCGCGCTCAACCCTCGGGGCAGCACCGCGTGCACCACGCCGGCTCCCGCCGACCCGCGGAGCGCGACCGCGGCGCCCACCGCGTCGCGCAGGGCGTAGCCGACCGCGTGCAGGTCGCGGGATCGGACGCGAATGCGCAGCACGACGTCGGACCCGGTGAACGGGTAGCGCCCCCACCAGGCCGGCGCTTCCGTCTGGATGGCCGCGAGCGGGCCCATCTCCCGGGCGAGCCGCCCGGCTCCCGCCGCGACGAAGTCGGCTGGGCCCTCCAGCAGCAGCGCGAACGCACCTTCGCCGGACGCCGGCAGGTCCACCTCGACCCCGCTCAGCGCGAACTCGGGCGCGCTGACCCGGCTCACGAGCTCACCGACCTGGGTCGGTGTCGTCACCGGGCGCACCACCCAGCGGCGGCTTTCCGGGGCCTCCTCGAGCGGGAACACCGCCGATGTGATCACCTCGCCGGCCGGGCCCTCCCACTCGGCCGACTCCACGAACCGGCCGTCCCGGCCGACGAACCCGACGCTCACGGCCTGCCCGGCGGGCGGGCCGAACCGGTGCCGCAGCGGCCCGGACTCGTTGAGCGCGAGCACGCCGCCGATCGTGGCTCCGGCTGACGGCGGGTCGATCGTGAGGCGTTTGCCGTGCGGGGCGAGCGCGGCCTGCGCGGCCCTGACGGTGGTGCCGGCGGCGACGACCGCGGTCGTACCGTCGTGGTCCCACAGGCCGTTGAGACGGCCGGTCTCGATGATGAGATCCAGGCGCTCGGGTCGCGTACCCCAATCGAATTTGCTGCCGGAGCCGCGCGGCCGGACGCTGAGGCCCCGCTCGGTCGCGAGGTGGAGCAGTTGGGCGACGGAGCGGGTGGTGGCCGGGGCGGCGACGAAACCGGCGCGGAGCCCGGCGATCTGATCGTCGGGGCGGGCGACTCGCGCGGACCCGGGACCGCAGATTTCCACGAGCTCGGCGAGCAGGGAACCGCTCACGTTCGAAGCCTCCCCACATGAAGATCGTCCACTCGGGAACATCGTACACATGTTCGAATGAGCGAGGTCCGTGTGTGCGGGAAATCCGGGCGGTAACGTGTTTCCGGTGACGATTGAAGGTCCACCCATCGCCCGTCAGGCGCCCACCGAGCGCACCTTCCACGGCGACACGGTCATCGACGAGTTCGCCTGGCTCATGACCAAGGAGGACCCGGCCACCATCGCCCACCTGGAGGCGGAGAACGCCTGGACGGACCAGGCCACCGCCCATCTGGCGGGCCTGCGGGAGACCGTCTTCCAGGAGATCAAGGGCCGCACTCAGGAGACCGATCTCTCGGTCCCGAGCCGTAAGGGCGGATTCTGGTACTACACCCGCACCGAGGAGGGCAAGCAGTACGGGATTCAGTGCCGGGTCCCGGCACTTCCGAGTGACACCGACCCGCCGATGGGCGCCGACAAGCCGGGCGAGGAGGTGCTGCTCGACGGCAACGAGCTGGCCGACGGCAAGGAGTTCTTCGCTCTCGGCACCTTCGACGTGAGCCCGGACGGGAAATGGCTGGCCTTCTCGACCGACTTCGACGGCGACGAGCGGTTCACCCTGCGGGTCAAGAACCTGGTCACCGGCGAGGTCCTGGCCGACGAGGTGCCGGACGTCTTCTACGGCAGCGCCTGGTCGTCCGACGGGACCACGCTCTTCTACATCACCGTCGACGAGGCGTGGCGCCCGTACCGGGTCTGGCGGCACACGGTCGGTGTGAGCGATGACGCCCTGGTCTACGAGGAGCCGGACGAGCGGTTCTGGGTCGGCGTCGACCTCACCCGCAGTGAGAAATTCATCGTCATCGACACCCAAAGCAAGATCACATCTGAGGTACGGGTGATCCCGGCCGACACTCCCACGGCCGAGCCCGCCCTGATCGCCGAGCGCTGCCAGGGCGTGGAGTACTCGATCGAGCACCACGGCCACCGTTTCCTGATCCTGCACAACCGGGGCGCCGAGGACTTCGCGGTGTCGTGGACCTCGGTGGACAACCCGGGCGAGTGGGTCGAGCTCATCCCGCACCAGCCGGGCACCCGGCTGGAGTCGGTGGACGCGTTCTCCCGGCACCTGGTGATCTCGCTGCGCCGTGACGGCCTGACCGGCCTGCGGGTGATGGCCGACGGCAGCACGGCCTCCTACGACATGGAGTTCCCCGAGCCGCTCTACAGCGTCGGCCTGGCCGGCAACCCGGAGTACGAGACCAGCACGGTCCGGATCTCCTACACCTCGCTGGTCACTCCGGACTCGGTCTACGACGTCGACCTGATCACCCGCGTGATGACGCTGCGCAAGCAGAAACCGGTGCTCGGCGGCTACGACCCGGCCAATTACGAGCAGTTCCGCGAGTGGGCGACCGCCGGCGACGGCACCCGCGTGCCGATCTCGATCGTGGCGCGCAAGGGCACCCGGCGGGACGGCTCAGCGCCGGCGCTGCTCTACGGGTACGGCTCCTACGAGCACTCGATCGACCCGTACTTCTCGATCGCCCGTCTCTCCCTGCTCGACCGGGGTGTCGTCTTCGCGATCGCCCACGTCCGCGGCGGTGGCGAGATGGGCCGCCAGTGGTACGAGCAGGGAAAGCTGCTCACCAAGCGGAACACGTTCACCGACTTCGTGGCGGCCGCCGAGGCTCTGGTCCGCAGCCGCTGGACGACGGCCCAGCGTCTGGTGGCCCGCGGTGGCTCGGCCGGCGGTCTGCTGATGGGCGCGATCGCCAACCTCGCCCCCGAGGCGTTCGCCGGCATCCTGGCCGAGGTCCCGTTCGTGGACCCGCTCACCTCGATCCTCGACCCGTCGCTGCCGTTGACGGTCACCGAGTGGGAGGAGTGGGGCAATCCGCTGGAGTCGGCCGAGGTCTACGCCTACATGAAGTCCTACAGCCCGTATGAGAACGTCACCAAGCAGGCGTACCCGCGGATCCTCGCGGTGACCAGCCTCAACGACACTCGCGTGCTCTATCACGAGCCGGCGAAGTGGGTCGCCCGGCTGCGTTCGGTGGCTCCCGACGGCGAATACCTCCTGAAGACCGAGATGGGCGCCGGTCACGCCGGCCCGAGTGGTCGTTACGACGCCTGGAAGGAAGAGGCGTTCAACATCGCCTGGGTCCTCGACGTCCTCGGTGCCGCCTGACACCGGAGGCCGTGGATTTCCCTCATGATACGAGCAACCCGGGCACATAGCCGGGCGTCAATAATGTGATAGATTCGGCCCGCTATTCAGTCGGCGATGCCCATCATCGCCACGGTGAGTCTGTTCCGATCTAATAGCCATCGCATTTGGCAGCGTCAAGGTAAGAGCCGAATCAACGGGGGAGAGCCGAATGAGGAAAACAGCCATTGGCGTGGGTCTGGCAGCGGTTGCGGTCGCGGCGGGCATGAGCGTGCCGGCGGCGGCCTTCGCTGCCCAGATTCCCTGCGGAAACCCGACCGACGTGAAGGTCTACCTGCAGAGCGGCACGAAAATCTGCTTCGCCGGCGTCGGCCAGAACTCGTTCAACAAGGTCGGTGTCGTGAAGGTCGAGGCCGGCGCCTACATCGGTTCGGTGACCGTGGGAACAGTCCGCCGCAGTTTCCAGCCTGGCGACACGCTCAGGTTCCAGCCGCCGGTCGATCCTCACTACATCACGCTGAAAGCCCTTACGCGCCCCTGAGTAACGGCGGAGAAAGCGTAGACGTGCGGCGTTGAATGGGCCGATGACACCGGCGGCGAGTTTGACGCGTATTCGTCGGACCATGAAAGTGGGGGGGGGCCCCGAGGTGTGTCGACCCCCAAAAGTATGTGACGCCAGCGGCCCCCCGGCGG
>NZ_JASCTH010000011.1:257951-281426 GCF_030009775.1 Actinoplanes sandaracinus
TTTTTGTCCTTGTTTGTTCGCCACCATGATCGGGGGGGGGACCCTTTGCCGGTCCCCCCCCACTTTCATGAGGCCGTCAGGCGCCCGCCGGGAGGCGAGCGCCGCACCGCGACGACAGCGATGTCGTCGGCCTGCGCACGTGCCCCGGTGAGCCGGGTGAGCAGCCGGCGGCAGAAGACGTCGAGATCCGGCTCCACCTGGGCGGCCTCCGCGGCCAGGGCGGCGAGGCCGACGTCGAGGTCGGCGTCGCGCCGCTCGATCAGCCCGTCGGTGTAAAGCACCAGCGTGCCACCCGGCGGCAGGGTGTATTCGAGTTCGGCCCGCGGTGGCGCGCCGATGCCGAGCAGCACACCGCGCGGTTCCAGGAAACGCACTTCGCCGTCGACGTGCACGAGGGGCGGCAGGTGCCCGGCGCTGGCCATCCGGATCCGGCCGGTGGCCGGTTCCAGGGTGAGCAGGCAGAGCGTGGCCGAGTCGGCCGGCAGCACGGTCCGCATGAAACGGTTGACCAGTTCGAGGACGGTTCCCGGGGAGTGGCCCTCGACGGCGTAGGCGCGCACCGCGTGGCGGATCTCGGCCATCACGGTGGCCGCGTGCAGCGAGTGGCCGGCCACGTCGCCGATCGCCACCAGGAGCCGGTCGTTGAGCACCGTCAGCTCGTAGAAGTCGCCGCCCACCTCGGTCTGCGCGCTGGCCGGCTCGTAAAGGACGGCCAGGTCCAGCCCGGCCACTTCGGGCAGCCGCGACTGGAGGAGGCTGCGCTGCAGGGTGACCGCGATCCGGTGCTCCTCGTCGAAGGAGCGCTGTGCCTCGACGGCGGCGGCGACCGCTTGGGAGAGCTGCCGCAGCACCGGGAAACCGGGGGTCTGGGACCGCCCGGGCACCGCGACGTAAACGGGGGGCCGGTCGATGCGCAGCCGGGCCGCCGCGACCGCGACGGTCTCGCCTTCCGGCCAGTCGGCCACGTCCCAGTCGGCCGGGTCGTCGCTGCGGACCAGCGACCCGACGGCCACCCGGTGCCCGGGGACGGCCCAGCGGCGGATGGTGGCCGGCTTGCCCGCCGCGGCGAGGCTCTCCCCCTCGGACGTCTCCGCCACCACGACGACGGGCCCGCCGAAGATGTCGCCGGCGCCCTCGGCGGCAGCCGCCAGCAGGGCGGGCAGCGTCGGCGCCGAGTTGATCGCCAGGGTCGTCTCAGCCAGCCGGACCATCCGCTCGGCGAGCAGTTCGGCGCGCTGCCGGGCGCGGTAGTAGCGGAGCACGGCCTGGGCGGTGGCGATCAGCTCGTCGGGCTCGATCGGCTCCACGAGGTAGGCGTCGGCTCCCCGGTTCAGTCCCTGGGTCCGGTCGTTCACGTCCACGGCGTGCGCCGACACATGGATCACCGGCAGTACCCCGTACCGATGATCGGTCTTGATCGTCTCGCAGACGTCGAAGCCGCTCATGTCGGGCAGTTTCACGTCGAGGACGACCAGGTCGACCTCGATGCCGGGCTTGAGGAGACGGGAGAGCGCCGCTCCGCCGGTCTCCGCCTCGATGACCGTGAAACCGGCCCGGGTCAGCCAGCTGACCAGTAGGTATCGCTTGGTGGCGCTGTCATCGACAACGAGGACGGTGGCAGGGATCATGACGTGAAGGGGAGCCGGAGGGTGAACGTGCTGCCCTCGCCGGGTGTGGAGTCCACCCACAGCCCGCCACCGAGGATCCCGGCGAGCCGCCGGGCGTAAGGCAGGCCGAGGCCGGTGCCTCTACCGCTCACCGGTTTGCTGCCGGGCACCTGGTAGAACTCCTCGAAGACGCGTTCCTGCAGCTCGTGGGGGATGCCCGTGCCGGTGTCCGCCACGACGAACTCGATGTCGTCGTCGACCCGGCGCACGCTGAGCCGCACCGATCCGGCCTCGGTGAACTTCAGCGCGTTGGTCAGGAGGTTGCGCAGCACCTGGGCGAGCAGCACCTCGTCGGAGCGGAGGCGGGCCACGGCCGGCTCCTCGACGGAGAACTCCACCTCGGGCCGAGTGGCGAGCGGCCGCAGCGTGCCGCGCAGCTGGCCGAAGACCGCCCGGAGGTCCACTTCGGACCAGTTCGGCTCGATCCGTCCGGCCTCGGCCTTGGCCAGGTCGAGCAGGCCGTTGACCAGGGTGAGCAGGTCGCTGGCCGAGGTTCGGATCAGATCCACCTGGCGGCTCTGCTCGGTGGTGAGCTCGTCGGAACCGGAGTCGGTGAGCAGCCGGCCGAGCCCGATGATGGCGGTGACCGGGGCCCGCAGTTCATGGCTGACGTTGGCCAGGAAACGGCTCTTCGCCTCGCTGGCGGCTCGCAGTTGCGCCGACTTCTCGTCCAGTTCGGCGTAGAGGGCGACCACTCCGCGGTTGGTCTCCTCCAGCTCCTGGGAGAGCTGGTTGTAGAGGGCCATCACGCCGCGGTTGGTCTCTTCCAGTTCGGCGTTGAGCCGGGCCAGGTCGTCACGCTGGGCACGCACCTCGTCGAGGGCGGCGATGAGTTGCTGGTTCTGCACGGCCAGCTCGTCCAGCGGGGTGCCCGGCACATGCCGGCCCAGCTCGGCGCGGATCTCGTCCATCCGGTCGGGGGTCAGCCGAGGGGCGCCCAGCGGCAACCGCCGAGCCATCCGGACGACCGTGCCGGTACCGCCATCATCGACCTCCATCGTGTCGACCAGACGGCCGACCTGTCGCAACTGATCCGCGAGCCGGGCCGCTTCCTCGGCCCCCGGCTGCGCCATCGTCACCTGAAGGGTAGGTACCCCGATCGGCTCGATGGTGAACGCCACCTCGGTGTACTGCCCGGCGGGGAGCAGCACCCGGGCCACCTCGCTGAGCGCGGTCGCCACCCGGGTCTGGTCCTGCGACTCCATGCCCACCGCCCGGGCCACTTCCCGGCCCAGCTGCCGCACCACGAAGATGTCCTGCTCGACCCGCAGGCGCATGCGCATCAGCGGCTCGGCGGTCATGAGAACCGCGCCACCAATACGCCCGCGTCGTCCCGGCGGGTGCCGGCGTCCCGCAGCACGGTGGCCGCGATCACCGCGGGCGTGCGGATGAGCAGTCCCGGACTGTCGGCCGCGTTCCACCGGTCGACCACGCCGTCGCTGTGCATCAGCACGATCGCGCCGGGGGCGAGCGGGTAGTCGTACTCCCGGACCTGCCGTCGTTGATGTCCGGCGATGCCGGGCATCGAGACCATGCCGCGTCGGCTGCCGTCGGGCGCCAGCACGGTCCCGGAGATGTTTCCCAGGCCGGCGTAGCGGATCACCGCGGATTCCCGGTCCGCCTCGGCGACGGCGAGCGCGGCGCCCCGGGTGTGCCCGAGGGCGCGGTGCAGGAGCTCCACCATCTGGGCGGGCGGAACAGCCGGCGCTTCCCGGAACACCCGCACCGCCTCGTGCGACGCGGCAGCGGCCAGTCCGCCGTGGCCCAGCCCGTCACTGACCAGCATCTGCCGGCGGCCGTCGATCTCGCGGACGGCACACGCGTCGCCGCTCACCGACTCGCCGGTCAGCGGCCGGGTCAATCCCGCCGCCCAGCTCGGTTCCGGCGCGACGCCCGGCCAGACCTGCACCACCAGCACGGTGCCTCTGCCCGGCACCGAGTGCAGGTCCCACCGGCTAGCCTGGCGCAGGATCGCGCCGAGCCCGATGCCGAGGGTCCCGGCCGTGGAGTGCCCGTCACCGATCGCCCGGTCGACGTCGGCCATCCCGGGCCCGCTGTCGACCGCGATCAGCTCCACGCCCGCCTGGTCGGCGGCGCGTACCGCACGCACCAGGATCGTTCCCTGGTCAGCGTGTTTGACCAGGTTGCCGGCCGCCTCGGCGGCGACGATCGAGAGATCCGCGACGCGTTTCTCCGGCATGGCCAGGTCGGCGGCGAGGCGTTCGGCGGCCCGCCGCACGGCAGAGGCCGTCCCCGGCTCCTCCACCCGGAACCAGACCCCTCCGTCCAGGAGTCCTTCGGGTTGGGAAGCCACCGCTCCTCCGCTCATCGGCACCATTTGACCACGGTGATCGTGGTGCCCTTGCCCACTTCGGTGTCGATCTCGAACTCGTCGACCAGCCGCCGGGCGCCGCTGAGGCCCAGACCGAGTCCGCCACCGGTGGTGTAACCGTCGGTGAGAGCCAGTTGCAGGTCGACGATGCCGGGCCCCTGATCGGCGAAGACGATCCTGATGCCGCCGCGCCGCTCGTTGTGGACTCGGGTCACCTCGACCTCGCCACCGCCGCCGTAGACCAGCGTGTTGCGGGCCAGTTCGCTCGCCGCGGTGACGAGTTTGGTCTGGTCGACGAGCGACAGTTTCACCGCGACCGCGACGGTACGCACCAGCTGCCGGACCCGGACGACATCCTGATCGGTCACGACCGGAAGGCGCTGGCTCTCCTCGTTCACGAGGTGGTTACCGCTGCCGGGTCGTCCTCGTCCTCGTCGTCGGCCGGCTCGTCGCCCACATCGCGCTTGCCGAGCAGCGCGATGCCCAGCTCGACGTTGAGGGCTGTCCGGATGCCGGGCAGGGACAGACCGAGTTCGACCAGCGTGATCGCCACCGCCGGGCGCATGCCGACGACCACGGTCTCGGCGTCGAGCACCCGGGAGACCGCGGCGATGGTGGCGAGGGTACGGCCGACGAACGAGTCGACGATGTCGAGCGCGCTGATGTCGATGATCACGCCGTGGACGCCGGTCGCCACGATCCGCTCGGCCAGGTCCTCCTGCAGCTGGAGAGCGACCTGGTCCTCCATGTCGATCTGGATCGAGACCAGCAGGATGTCGCCGATCTTCAGGACCGGGACGCGTTCCACGTCAGCGCTCCGTCCGCTTGGCCCCGGGGCTTCGCTGACCGGTCTTGTGCAGCACGTGCCGCAGCGCGTCGGCGAGTGACGCCTTGGTGGCGATGTCACCGAACTCGATGCCGAGCGCGACGATGGTCTGCGCGATCTGCGGGCGGATGCCGGAGATGATGCAGTCGGCGCCCATCAGGCGGGCCGCGACGACGGTCTTGAGGATGTGCTGGGCGACCTGCGTGTCGACGGCCGGCACACCGGTGATGTCGATGATCGCGTACGGCGAGCCGGTGTCCACCAGCGTCTGCAGGAGCCGCTCCATCACCACCTGGGCCCGCGCCGAGTCGAGCGTGCCGACCAGCGGCACGGCGACCACGCCCTCCCACAGCTTCACCACCGGGGTGGAGAGCTCCAGAAGCTGCTCGGCCTGGTCGGCGATGAGGGACTCGCGGACCCGCACGTAACTGTCGAAGGTGAACAACGCGGCCCGGTCGACGAACCCGGAGAAGGCCACGTAGTCCTTCAGGTTGGCGGCGTCACCGAGGGCTTCCAGCGCCGCGTCCTTGAGCGCGTAGACGCTGACCGCCGTCTCGGTGGCGGTGAAGCCCTGCCGCGCCCGGTGGTTGGAGAGTTCGGTGAGCTGGGCGCGCAGCTCGGCGGCCGCCTCGTCACCCAGATCGGTGGCCCCGGCGGCGAACGCCTGTTGGAAGGCGCGCTGCAGATCGGCGGTCTGCCGGCCCAGTTCAGCGCTGCTCAGCCGGCCCCGCAGGTTCGCGGCCACCAGTTCGGTCCAGCGGGCCACCATGGGTTCCGCATGTCCCGATAGCAGATCGGCGAAGCGACCCGCTTCGTCCGGACTCAGCGGCATCGCTGTCTCCCTCTACCTACTACGCGATCGTGCGCAACGGCCGGACTTTACCATCAGCTTGTCCGTTAGTTGCTGTAAGCCAAGTAACGGGCGGACGGCGAAGGCACGTCCCGTTCTGCGCATCATCGGGTGCGTGGAGTACCGTTCAGCAATAACTGGAGGTCCGCGAATGTCCCTGACGGTACAAACGGAACAGCGTGACGACATGGTGGTCGTGTCGGTCGCTGGTGAGCTCGACATGGCAACCGCCCCCCAGCTGCAGGATCAGATCAGTGACCTGCTGGAGAAGGGCCGGACCCGCCTGGTCTTCGACCTCGCCGAGGTGTCGTTCTGCGACTCGACCGGGCTGTCGGTCTTCGTGCGCGCCAAGAACAGCACCGACGACGCCGGCGGCACGGTCCGCCTGGCCGCCCCGCAGCGTGGGGTGCTGCGCATCCTCGAGGTGAGCGGGCTGGTCGAGGTGCTGCACACCTACCCGACGGTGGATGAGGCGGTCGCCGCCGAGGAGCCTGCCCTCGACTGAGGTCCGGTCGGCGTAGTTTGTCGTCGACCGGTGACGGGCACCCCGTTGCCGGACTGAACCCCCGGCCCCTGGGAGTGTGCCTGTGAGCAAGATGTTCCAAGGCTTCAAAGACTTCATCATGCGCGGCAACGTCGTCGACCTCGCGGTCGGCGTCGTTATCGGCGCTGCCTTCACCGCGGTCGTCACCACTTTCACCTCAGCGTTCCTCAAGCCGCTGATCCAGCTGCTCAGCGGCGGCGAAGGGCTCAAAGCCGGCAAGTGGACCGTTCGCGGCGTCGAGTTCGACTACGCGTCGTTCGTGAACGCCGCCATCACCTTCCTGCTGACGGCTGCGGTGCTCTACTTCCTGGTCGTCTTCCCGCTGAACCGGCTGGCCGAGCGCCGCCGCCGCGGCGAGGAGCCGCCGCCGAAGGCCCCCAGCGAAGAGGTCAAGCTGCTCACCGAGATCCGCGACGCGCTGCTGCGCGGCCAGGGTCACCAGGTCTCCAACAGCGCCCTCGACGAGGTGCTGGGCCGCCGCCCCGAACCGCCCCGCTGACACGTCGGCGAAAAAGATCCGCCCTCCCGGCACTGTTCGAACACATGTTCGATACAGTGCCGGGATGGAGCAGCGTAAGCACTGGTGGAACAGTAAGTGGGGGCGCATAGCGCGCAAGGACGTCTACTTACGCACCAGCGGTGATCAGTGGTATGTCGAGCAGCGCGCCGGCGGCTCGGACGGGGTTTCGCACTTCTTCGAGTACGACAGCGAGGAAGCCGCCCTCGACATGATCCGCGCCCTGCTCACCGGGCCCGACGAGTGGCGCGAGCTGTCGGTCCGCCCGTCGGACAGGTGACTCAGGCGGCCCGGTCCTCCCGATGCCGTGCGGTCAGCGGGCCGTGCGGCGGCGGCAGCAGGCGCAGTCCCGGCCGGGGAGCGTCCTGGTTCGTCTCGGTGTCGAAACGCGCCCGCCAGCCCTCGCCGATCCGGGCGCCCGGTGGCGGCGCCTCTCCGCCGACACCCCGCGACAACGCCACCACCAGCAGATACCCGGCGATCACGAATCCGTGGCCGACCAGCCGGCCGACGTCGACCCGGCCGCCGGTCAGGTCGGTGACCGAGATCAGCAGCAGCATCCCGACGAACGCGGTCAGCATCGGCAGCAGGCCGGCCGGCCTGGTGCGGCGCAGCCCGATGAAGAGGTAACCGGCTCCGACCGCGACGTTCCACGCCGCGGACTCATGCCAGAGGTGGCCCTGCGTCGCACCCAGCCCGTTGTGCCCGTGCCCGGCGCTCGCCCCACCGCCGACCTGTGTCAGTCCCAGGATCAGCTGCACCGCACCGACCACGGCCAGAGCCACGTAGAGCAGCGCGGCCACCGGAAGACGCCGCCGCGGCGCGGGTCGCTCCGGCAGCGCGGCCAGGATGGCGGCGGTGAGGTCCGGCACGTCCGGCACCGCGGCCGTACGCGTCAGCCGGTTGACCACCGCCGCCCGGTCCAGCCAGGCCCGGCAGCCGGCGCACCCGGCCAGGTGTTCGTCGACCAACGGGCGCAGCGCCGGGTCGTCCTCACCGTCCAGCTGCGCGGAAAGCAGATCCCGCCACCGCTCACATGCCATGACTGATAGTCGCCCGGAAATCGTTCATAGTTCCCGGCGGGGTCACTGATGTTCCTGGCCGAGCAGTCGGCGCCGCTCCCGGAACGCCCGCAGGTTGGCCGTGTTGCCGCAGGTGCTGACGTCGTGCCAGACGCCACTGTTGTTGCGGGAGGTGTCGAAGAAGGCCGCCCGGCAGGCCGGGTTGTTGCAGAGTTTGAGTCGTGGCCAGAAGCCCGCCTGCTGAGCCAG
This sequence comes from Actinoplanes sandaracinus, assembly GCF_030009775.1. GTDB lineage: Bacteria > Actinomycetota > Actinomycetes > Mycobacteriales > Micromonosporaceae > Actinoplanes > Actinoplanes sandaracinus. Next base: position 265,959 of record NZ_JASCTH010000011.1, read on the forward strand.
CAACGCCTCGGCCCACAGCGCCGACGCCAGCCACCGGATGCCCCGACCGGTCGGCACCACCCGCACCCAGCCCGTCCCGTCCGGCACCAGGCTCACCTGCACGTCGGCGGGCGGCAGCAGGGAACCGTCCGGTTCCGGGTTGGACCCGGCCAGCACGACGTATTCGAAGGCGGTCCGCAGCCGGCGCATCGAGCGCAGATCGGCGGCGGAGAGCAATAGCGTGGGTGCGGGCAGCCCGGAGACGTGCGACCAGATGCCGAGCGTGTCGGTCACCCACCATTGCGCGTCGTCGACGGTGTTCAGCAGGTCCGCGGCATAGGACATCGCCGGACGGGTGTTCAGCAGTTCCTGGACGAGAGCGAAACCACCGGGCGCTTCCCGTACGCCGTGCCGCGCGCTCGCCTTCCATGACATAGCCAAATCGTACTCGGCTCTTTTTCGGGCCGCCCCGGAGCGCCACCCGCCCGGGTGGACGGCCACCGATCATCGGTGGACGGTTGTGAATGAGTCTCTAGACTTCACCTGTGCGTAGAGCTCTCACGATCACGATCGCCGCCGCGGTGACGATGACTCTCGCCGCCGGTTGCGACTCGGAGACCACGGCGGCGGACGGGCCGGCGCCTTCCGTACCCGCATCCTCTCCGATCGCCGCGCCCACGGCGTCGGCTGAGCCCTCCGCCGCCCCTTCCGCCTCCGCGTCCGCGCCGGTCCCGCCGGCGCCCCGGAAATTGAAGAGCGGCGCCAAAGGCGCCGACGTCCAGGCGCTGCAACAGCGTCTCAACGAGCTCGGTTACTGGAACGGCGAGGCCGACGGCAAATTCGGTTCGACCACCCAGCAGGCGGTCTACGCCCTGCAGAAGGCGGCCGGCACCGGCCGCGACGGCGCGGTCGGCCCGAAAACCCGAAAGGCCCTGGACCAGGGGGTACGCCCGAAGGCGCGCTCCACCAGCGGCACCTTCGTCGAGATCGACCTGAAACGTCAGCTGCTGCTCCTGGTGACCGACGGTCAGGTCACCCAGATCTTCAACACGTCCACCGGCTCGAACGAGTATTACGAGCAGGAGGGCGAGACCTACCTGGCCGACACCCCCCGCGGGAAGTTCAAGGTGGGCCGGCAGATCGACGGCTGGCGCGACGCCCCGCTCGGCATGCTGTGGCGCCCGAAATACTTCAACGGTGGCATCGCCGTGCACGGCGCCCCGAGCGTGCCGCCCTACCCGGCCTCGCACGGTTGCGCCCGCGTCTCGATCGCCGCGATGAACTGGCTGTGGAAGAACGACGCCATCCCGCTGAAGACGCCGGTCTGGGTTTACTGAACAGTCTCCAGCGCCCGCGGCCTCCGTCGTGGGGCCGGGATCACCGGCGCGTACCCGGGTGGCCACGCCGCCCCGTGAAGCTCCGCGCAGAGGACCACTCCCAGCCACGGCACCCACGGCCCGGCGATCTCCACGGTCCGCCGGCCGCCGACGTCCACGGTGAGCGCCCAGTCGTCCGGCCGTGGCCGCAGTCTGGTCACGGTGCGTAACGGGTACTCGTCCGCGCCCAGGATCAGCCGGTGACTGGTGATGACCGCGAGCCGCCGGCCCGCCCCGGTCACGTCCACCGGAAACCACCCGTACTGCTTCTCCCCGGCCCGCAGCGGAATCGTGGGACTCACCGCCGCCGGGCGCCCGCCACGCTCCACGAGCCCAGCCAACATGCTCATCGACTGGAATCCGGCCAGTAGCTGCTCAGGGTCGTACACCGACAAAACGCTTCTCCGATCTGGACGACCGCCCAACGCGGCCCGACTCGACCCTGGCACGTCGGGGCCGTCACGCACAGCGCCAACACAGCGTTCTGCCGGGTCACCCAGACTTTCCGACGTTCCCGGCTAACCCGACAGAGTGGAATCAAACCCCTGCAAGGCGTCACCGAGCCACCTTCCGGGCCGCCTGCGGTAGAGCCCGCGCGAGCGGCGTCCGGCCGTGCCATCCCCACCGAGGCGGAGATGGCACGGCGAGCCGGCAGCGGTCCGGGCCGGGCAGCGCCCTTCCCCGTCAGCCACGGGCGAGGTGCAGACCGATGTTCGCACCGAGGCCCTGGCCGTACGCGAGCTGAATGAGCAGTTCCACGGCCGGCTCCAGGTAGCGGGCGTTGGACAGCGGGCCGGCGTCGATGGCGTCGAAACCGAGCTGGATGCCGAGGTCGATGACGGCCCGCTTGGCGCCCGCGTCGTCGCCGGCGACCGGCAGCAGCTGTGCGGCGCCGCCGAGGGTGGGCGTGCCGAGCGTGGCGGCGAAGATCGTGTTGAACGCCTTGACGACGTGCGACCGAGGCAGTCGCTCGGCCACCCGCTCACCGCCGGAGGTGGTGTGGCCGACGGTGAGCGACATGAAGTCCGCGGCGAGCGGATTCGTCGCGTCGATCACGACCTTGCCGGCGAGCGCGTCGCGGACCTCGTCGGTGAGCAGGTCGTCGATCGCGGCGAACGGCACCGCGAGCACGACGTGGTCCGCGACGGTGGCGGCGTCGACGGCGGTGCCGATCTCCGCGCCCGAAGCCGCCGCGGCGGCGGCGAGCCGGGCCGAGGCGGGGTCGCTGGCGACGAGCGTGACGTGGTGCCCCAGCGTGACCAGCCGGGCGGCGAGAGCGGATCCGACGTTGCCGGCGCCGAGCATCGCGATCTTCATGGTTCTCTCCTTGATCCGTCCTGACCCGGGAACTCCGGGGGTGGTTCGAATTCGAACTACACGGCGAACGCTACACCTCGTTCGAATTCGAATCAACTGGTACCGTGCTGACATGACGGAGCGATGGCTCGACGAGACCGAGATGCGAGCCTGGGTGGCCTTCCTGGACACCAGCAACCTGTTGCTGAGGCGCATCGACCAGCAGCTACGCGAAGACGGAGGGCTGACCCAGCCGCAGTACGAACTGCTCACCCGGCTCGCCGAGGCTCCCGGGCAGCGCATGCGGATGGCCGAGCTCGCTCTCGCGCTGGTCGCCTCCCGCAGCGGACTGACCTATCAGGTCAGCCAGTTGGAGAAAGCGGGCCTGGTCCGCCGGGAGGCCTACACCGGAGACGACCGGGGCATCCTCGCGGTCCTCACCGAGCAGGGCGAACAGGCATTGCACCGCGCCGCACCCGGGCACCTGCGGGTCGTCCGCGAGAACCTGATCGACCTGCTCGACCGAGACCAGCTGGCCACCCTCGCCGACACTCTCAGCCGCGCCCGCGCCCACCTGCGCGCCACCGGCGGGGCCTGATCCGGTCGAGCCGGGCGCTTCCGCCCGGACTACACAAGGGAGCGGTGTCAAACACCACACCGGACGGGTTCCACGGGCGACCGGTCCGGCCGTCATGGTCATAATCTCGTTCGGCCATCACCGAAGATCGATTACGGTGCGCGCCGCAACGGGGAGACGTCTTGCGCTTACGCAACAACCTGGCACTGCTGTGTCTGGTACTCGTGACAGCGGGCTGCACGCCGGACAGCGGGGGCCCCTCGTCATGGCCGGATCTGGTGCGGTCCGCCCGGGAGCACGCCGAGCGGCTCGACCGCGACCCGGTCATCGCGGTCGTCGACAGCGGTGTCGAGGCCACCCACCCCGCCCTGCGGCAGCAGGTAGTGCAGGCGTGGAGTGCGCCCGGCCTGCCGGACGGACGGTCACCGCATGGAACACAGATCGCGGGGCTGATCGCGGGCCGCCCGCACGGCGAGTTCTCCGGCGGTCTGGTGGAGCGGGCACGCCTGCTGGACGTACGGGTTCTCGACGACACCGGCCAGGCCGGTCCCGGCGCGGTCGCCGAGGGCATCGACTGGGCCGTCGCCGCGGACGCCGCCTACATCGTGACCAGTTTCGGGACCGAACGCGACGATCCGGCGTTGCGTGCCGCCGTCGCACGGGCGGTCGGCGCGGGCGTCGTCGTCGTCGCGGCGGCGGGCAACGGGTTCGGCTCGTTCGACTTCTACCCCGCGGCCTATCCGGGAGTCGTCGCCGTCACCGCTCACGATGGCCACGGCAAGCGGCTGGCCCTGGCGAACGGCAAGGCGGCGGACCTCGCGGCGCCCGGCAACGACCTGCTCGCACCCATCCCCGGCGGCCGGTACCAAACGATCAACGGCACGTCCGCGGCCGCGGCCGTGGCGGCCGGGGTGATCGCCGCCTGCCGGGACGCCGGGACGCCGCCGGATCCGGCGGGACTCGGCACCGTCTCCTTTCCGGAAGGCGACGTCCCGGCACTCGAATGTCAACAAGGCAAGGAGTAACACCACCCGTGTTCAGATTCGCATCCGGCATCGGCATCGCTGTTGCCACGTCACTCGTTCTCGGCATCGGTGTGGCGCCGGCCGCCGCGTCACCGATCGAGCCGTCGGACACCGGCCTGGTGGTCGTCGACGGCATCGTCGACCCCGAGCTGCAGTCGGTCGCGACCTTCAAGGCCGAGGTGACCGAACCCGGCGAGCAGGGCCTGACCAAGGTCGAACTCGAAGACCCGGCCGGGGTCTCGGGCACCGCGGTCGTCGCCCTGGAGGACGACCGGTTCGACCCGATCGCCGTCGAGGCGGAGATCGACGGGCAGGTGGTACGCGAGGAGTTCGTCGTCGAGGAGTTCCTGCCGGTCGGCGACGAGGACTTCGTCGCCCGGCTGCGAGCCACCAGCTCCGGCGAGATCCTGCACATCGACACCACCGCGGTGCAGCAGCAGGCCATTCCCGTGATGATCGTCCTCGGCGCCCTGGCCCGGCTGGGCCTGAAGTACGCGATCCGCTGGTACGGCAAGACCCAGGTCAAGAAGTCGGTCAAGTCGTACCTGCTCAACAACATCTCCGCGGACAAGTGGAAGCACATCATGGAGCCCAAGCACCTGTGGTCCGCGGTGGGCGCCCGCAGCCGTGAGGAGGTCGCGGAGCTGATGGCGCGTGCCATGGCCGAGGGCAGCCACACCACCTACAAGAAGAGCGCGATGAAGGCCGTGTGGAAATACAAGGGCCGTACCATCGAGGTGACCTACGCCAAGAACTCCGGCCACGTGTCGAACGGATGGGTGGTTCCGTGACGGACCTGCGCGCCCTCGTCGCCGCGGGTGACCCCGTCTCCCGGCACGACGCGCTCGCCCTCGCCGCGGGCATGTCGGTGAAGGCCGTGCACGAGCAACTCGACGAGACCTTCCTCGACAACCACGCCGAGTCGGCGTCGGCCTTCTTCCAGGCCTGGTTGCCCCGGCTGGAGCCGTTCGAGCGAATGCAGGCGACCGACTGGGTGACCACCGAATACCTGCTGAGCATGGTGCACGTGGAGCACTCGTACGGCATCGCCGCCCGCCTGCAGCTGGAGGCGGTCACCGCCGCCGCGGGCGCGCTCGCCGAGACGCTTGACGACTTCGGAGCCTTCGCCGACGGCCCCGACGCGGAGATCAGCAAGAGCGTTCCGGATCGGCTGGAACAGCTCGCCCAGACGGTCCGTGGCGTGGCCGCGAAGCTCGCGACCGAGGTCGACGCGCTGCCCCCACGAAGTGAGGCGAGGGCCGGCCGGAGATCCCCGCGATGTCCGGCCGGCCCACCGTCATCCCGGCCCCGACCGCAACGGTGAGGCGCTCGTTTTCCACTGAAGGACGCCCTCGCCGGGCGGGCCTGGCGGACGGCCGTTACGGTCGGAGCATGTCGGGTAGTGCCATGATCGCTTACGAGACCAGCCGTGACGGCATCACCTTGCGTGCCGCGCTAGCCGGGGAACTAGATCTCGCGGACGCCGACGAGGTCCGCGACAACCTCGCGGCCGCCGCGCAAGCCTCCCAATGCCAGGTCCTGGAGGTCGACGTCTCCAACGTGACGTTCATCGACTCGTACGCGCTGGGCGCGCTGGTGAGCGCCCGCAACACCGCCGCGGCGGCGGGCGTCACACTGACCTTGGTCAATCCTTCGCCGCCGGTCGGCAAGGCCATCCAAGTCACCGGGTTGTCCGTCGTCTTCGGGCTCAGCCTCTGAGGCTGCCGGTGGGGCGCTGTTCGCTTGACAGCCTCAGCGCGCCTGCGATCATGTCAGGGATGGGTCCGCCTAGGCTTCGTCGTCTTCGCGGGTAACCCGCACCTTGCGGGCTGCTAGCTCAATGGCAGAGCTGAGCTTTTAACCCTCAGGATTCCTGCGACATAGATCTGCTTCATGCCGTTTGAGCTGCGGAAACATCGGAACCCGGTGTCGATCATGGAACCAGGTCGCTCCTAGGTCGCTCGCCTGTCGCCTGGCTGTCGATTCGTCCGTAAGGTGTACCCGGATCGGGCGTGTGGTGCCCGAATGGGGCACTGCGAAGCGGGCCCCGCACTCTGCGGTCCCGGTGTTAGCGCCAAGACCTGGCGTCAATCCGTCCCTGGCCGAGCGGCCCACCGATGTCGTCGGCTTCCTGGCCGCGCTGGCCGACGTGCGTGACTGGAACGTAACGTATGGAAGCGGACGCCCCACTTTCAGTGGGGCGACCTAGCTGCACCCCGACTTCGCCATCGTCGATGCCACCGGACTCGACGCGGACGTTGAGACGGTCAACGACGGCAAGCTCATCGTGCTGCGTCTCGGCCCGTCGCGATGCTCCGCGACCAGAGCCGCGAGTTGGGGAAGGCGACGGTCCGGCAGCTCGCTGCCCGAACCGTGCTGGCCGACGGCCGGCCGCTCCCCGAAGCAAATCCGCGCCGGAAGCAAGCACTGGCCGCCGAGGGCACCGCGTGACCACCGGTCCACTGCCGTTCGATCCCAGCCGTTTCACAGTCCACGCGCAGTGGGGGCCACGGCCTAGTTCCATCGACGGACTGGACCGCTGACGACCCCGGCAGAACACCTCGCCATGGGCGCCCCGTTTCCCAAAGCGTCGGCCACGAACTACTTGACCGTTCTCACACCGGAATGGATGACGGATCGAGTCTGACACCCTTGCACGTCCACCGACACGACCGACTCGGCGGAACCTCCACGAACACGAGAAAGCCGCCGGACCAGTACGAATGGAACTCTCGGCACCCGCACCGTCACGATAAGCCCGTCGGCGTCCGCCTCTACCCCACTCACATGATTCGCTTAAGCTACCTGGCACTTCCCCTGGGTCTGGCTCCGCGCGCTTTGCGAAACCGCGTCCTCCACGGTGATACCCGCGGCCCGTAGAGCGCCGATTCAGGCTGGCGGATCAACATGGCCACGGCGAGCGAGGCAGCAAGCCATGTCGGGTCCAGGTACATCGATGAAAGGCTCACAATGTGTAGCGGCACCCAGAGGGGGAAGAAGACCAGCAGGCTCAGAACACGGAACCGGCGCGGACGCCGACGCCGACCGAAAACCCACAATATGATGACCGAGATGACCCCTTCCACCAGGTAGAAGACCAGGATAGGAAAGATTTTGGTCACTAGCTGGAGCAGAGTGGGATCGCCGGAAAAGTAGATCTTACCCTCCGACCAAAGCCAGGCGTAGGAGAGCAGCACTCCGGCGAATTGAGCCGCCATGTAAACAGCAAGCCACGTGAGAGACCATCGCACGAACAGCCTCGCCGGCCATGCGGCCTGTTTCACTACTGCAGATTGCGCTTTGCCCGTCATTGCTGAACACCATTGTTCCCGGTCACATCCCGGCCCGGTAGCCGGCCGCTAAGAAAACCCGTCGCCCCCGCAAGCCGACAACCTGACCACGGGTGGCGCTGGTCCAAAACTGCTTCACGTAATCAAGAACGGCCCGGCCGAAGCCGGGCCGCGCGCACTCGCTCAAGGCCTACGGCCCGGCGCACGCCTGTCGACAGTGAGCAACACAGATCCGAGAAGCCAGGACCGCAGTGGATGGGTGCGAGCACACAGCATCAGCGCATCGGTGCACGTCGATTATTTCCGCTATTGACGGCAACCGTGACGGCAACACCGACGTAACCTCGCCGCCGTCCGCGCATGCCGCATCACCCCGACTAGGCTGGGTGCCCTTCTGTAAGACTCCCGGTGGCAGCCTAAAAGCAACGACATGTGTTCCACGTCCCGCGTAACACCGCATCCTCGGAACCCTCCAAGAGCGCTAACGCCCGCTTCCCACTCGCAACACAATCAAGTGTCGACATCCTCACATTTCCAGTAGATCGGACAGTGCCCGCAAGGCTAGATTCAGGTTTGGGCGATCAATGCCCGCGCCTTCGACGTGAATAAGTATTTTAGCCTCAGGGGGGTCACCACACACATCAACGTAGACGGCCATGCAAGACTTGAGCATATTAAGATACGCCGATTCGATGTCGGCATCGGTAGCCGCGTCCGACGCGGTTTTGATCGACATGGGAGGAGTTGCCAGTATCAACCGCGGCGCCCCATCCCCGCGGTTATTGATCAGCGCCTGAGCTAACCCGACTATGGGCGAACCGCCGTACCGTTCATGAGCTAGAACGAAATTCAGAATTGCGGCATCGCAATCTTCACCTGCCTCCGGAACGGAACCCAAACGGAACTCGAGCTGCTCTCGCGCACCAAGAACGGCTCTACAGGAGTCGACGGTTGCTTGCCGCGAGGCGGCGATGACGTATCTCACCGGCAGCCCACACCAGAACTCATGCTCGGCATAATCGACGGCCTGCCGAGAAGTTTTAACTGGTCATCGGTAAGTGCTACGCCGCCGCTTTTGACGTCAACGGCCGTCATGCGTGCATCTTCCGGAAGATCTGAGAGTTTTACCGTAGTCCGGAGCATCGTATATGGCCCCTCTTTCGGGTACGCGCCGTACGCGTACCTCGCGTACTGGGAAGCGCCTTCCTCACTGAAGGCAAAGTATTTAATTCCTTGCGTGCTGCTCCACTTCCGAGTATTTGTGACATCCCTAAGCTCGGATTCGGTGACTGCGCGCCAGAGGTAGATCTGCCCGGGTTTAGGTTCGCCACCTTGGTTGTGTACGAGGACCGGCGTGTTGCCGGCGAGCACATAGTACGTGTGGATGTCGGCAACGGTCAGGTTGTATGCGGGCCCGAACTGGGAGTTGGCCGCGTCGAAGCCGGTGACCCTTGCGGTTCCGGTCGGAGTGCGGACGAGGTCGCCGGCGTCGAGCTGCTCGGCACCTTGCCACTGTTTGTCGGACTCGTTCCAGAACGGATGGTCTTCGGTGGTGAGCAGGCGCTGGCCGTCGACGGTGATGCCGGAGAGGTCATCGTTGTGCACCCAGATGGTTTCGATTTCGCGGGGCCCCTGCTCGCCCGTCTCTGGGTCGGTGGCTAGCACTTCGTCGCCCTCGTGGAGGTCTTTGAACTTCTTTGTGGAGCCGTCTGCCATCAGCACTTGAGTGTCGCCGTCGAAGCTTTTCGCTCCGGCGCACATTTTGGCTGCCCTGGACGCTGCTGCGGATCCGCCCTCTTCAAGTGCTTGTGAGCCGAGCTTTGCGGCTCCCGCGGTACCGGCAACTACGGTGCCCGGGGCCACTGAGTCGAGGGCGGCGTCACCGGCACGCGTGGCGCAGACAACAACAGCTTCGAGACAGACGATGGCACCGCCGATGGTCACAACACCAACAGCGACAACAGCGACACCGCCGAGGGCCTTTCCGGCAATGCATCCCCAGTCCCTTTGGGCGCAGCTGTAGTCTTTTCGGCCGTCGTAGTCGAGATCGAATTCGGTCATCTCTGGGCGGCTGATGTATCCGTCTTTGTCAAGGTCGAAGGCGGCGCCGTGCGGTGACCCGTCGTTCGTTCCGGTTGCCGGGTTGTGGGTGATCGGGTATTTGGTTTTTCCCGTCGGGTGACATTCGAGGGACGTGCTTTTCGCACACTTGTCGGGGGTGTAACCGGGGTCGTGCCAGGGTCGTGGGTCGAGTCCGTCGGGATCGCTTTGGGTGATGGGGCTGTTGTTGGCGTAGTTGTAGCCGTTCCATTGTTGCGGGTCGGCGAGGTCCATGAGGGGATCGACGGATATGAAGCGCCCGAGATCACGGTCGTAGCGGCGGGCGCCGATGTTGATCAGGCCGGTGGGGTCGGTGTCGCCTCCGACGAAGGTTTTGTTGTTGACCCACATGGGGTTGGTTCCGCGTTCGCTGCCGTAGGGGGTTTGGCGGCGGGTGGTGACGGCTTGGGTGCCGGCGTTGATGCTGATCTGCTGGGTGCCCTGGTGGTCACTGAAGAGCCAGGTCAGATCGGTGATGGCGGACGATGCCGTGCGGGAGGCGAAGGTGGTGCCGGCGAAGCTGTAGTAGCGGGTGCCGGTGTTGGTGGTGCCTTCGCGTCGGATCTCCTGGCCGGGTAGGTAGAGGGTGGTGCCGGTGGCGTCGCGGCGGATGAGGCGGTCGCCGTTGGCGTCGTAGACGCTGGCTTCGATGGTGTTGGCGCCGGTGGTGACGGTGGCGAGTTCGCCTTCGGCGTCCCAGTTGAGGGTTTGGGTGTTGGTGTTGGTGTCGCAGTTGTTGCTGGTGCTGCCTGCGGTGGGGCGGCAGGTCATGTTGCCGTTGGCGTCGTAGCGGTACTGGGTGGTCGTGGCCGGCCGGCTGCCAGCGGTGGTGGTCATGCTGGTGACCGCGTGGGGACGGACGACGTTCGGGCCGCCGACGGGCATGGCGTAGTCACGGATGGTGTTTCCGGCTGCGGCGTGGGTGGTTTCGGTCTTGCGGGAGCCGGTGTCGGTGAAGGTCCAGTCCTGCCAGTAGGGGGCCGGTCCGGCGAGGTCGCCCACGGTGGGGTCGGTGGTGCAGGGCAGCTCGGGTTTCGGGGTCCAGGCGGTGGTCAGGCGGCCGAGGGGGTCGGTGCGGAAGCACTGCTTCTCGCCGGCGCCGACGGCGGGCTTCTCCTCGATGGAGAGGATGTTGCCGGCTTCGTCGTAGTCGTAGTTACGGTCGGAGACCGTTCCTGCGACCGTCTGGCGTCCGACGGTGGTGCGCTGGATCCGCCGGGTGCTTTCGTCGCGGTAGATCGTGTCCTGCGCCCACGGGTTGTCGCGCATCTGGTAGTTGGAGCCGGTGCGTTCGCCGTAGGCGGTGAAGTACGCGGTGGCCATGGTGCCCTCCCAGCCGGTCAGGCTGGTGTCAAGGCGGGCAGGCATGCCGGTGCTGGGGTGGTAATGAGTGGTCAGTTGCTCGGTGACCAGGCCACCCCCGGCCGGGTAAGAGAGGGTCGTCGGCTCACCGGTGGCCCCGGCATAGCCGAAGCCGACGATGTAGGTGCCGTCCAGGCCGGTCTCGGCGGTGGGGATGACGTAGTTGACGCCGGTCGGCTGGTAGCGGCCGTTGAAGCCGCGGACCTGCCATTTGTAGGCGTTGGCGGAACCGGCGGGTTCGTAGCGGACGCTCTGGGTGAGCTGTCCCCGGAAGCCGGGCGTGGTGTCGGTGAGAGTGTCGTAGCGCAGATCGATACGTAGCGGCCCGGTGGCGGAGTCGTCGCGGACCTGCTTTTTACGGCCGAGGGTGTCGTAGCTGAACCAGAGCTTCTCGCCCCGAGCGTCGGTGGTGCTCTCCAGCTCGTTGAAATCGTTGTAGGCGAGGTCAGTCTTGCCCTTGTCGGGATCGATGCTGCGGACGAGCCGGCCCTTGGCGTCGTACGTGCTGGTCCACTCGTTCTTGTCGCTGTCGCTGACCTTGCTCTGCTGGTCCTTGCGATTGAACGTGTAGGTCGTCTCGGTGTAGGCGCCGTTGACCCCGGCAGGGGTCGTGTGCTGCCGCAGGGCGGTCACCCGGCCGGCGATGTCCGTCACCGTGGTGGTGGGAGTGCCGCCGCGCGGAGGCGTGACCTTGGTCAGGTCCCCCTCGTAGGCGGTGGTGGTGCGCCACTTCTCGACCAGGTTGGTGATGTTGTCGCCACCGAGAAGGATCGAGGCGGTGGGTCGGGAGGCGCGGTCGAAGACGGTCTTGCCGACTGTCGGCACCGACCATTCCGGCTCCCACCACAGCACACCGGACGGCGCGCCCGGCTCGGCATGGGCGCCGTAGCTGGTAGCAGCCCGGCCGAACTCGTCGTAGATGGTGTCGGTGACGACCCGGTCGCCGCCGCCGCCCTTGGACAGGGTCTGGGTCTGCCGGGGCCGCAGCAAGGCGTCGGAGATCTGGTAGGAGGTGATGTAGTTGGCGGCGGCGTTCAACGTCTGCGACCGGACGTACGGGTAGGCGTCACGGTTGGCCGCGAACTTGTACTCGTACTGCGCTGACGGTTTGGTGGCGTTGGCGGCGCGAGTCCAACCGAGTTTCCACACCCGTGCTACCCGGCCCATAGCGTCGTAGTCCACGTCGGCGGTGATCCGGCCGTTCGGGTCGGTCTGTTTGGTGGCCGAACCCCAGTACGGGTTGGTGTCGACAGTGGAGGTCCAGCTGAGCGGGTTCTTGGTGCTGACCTTGGTCACCGGCCCGCCGACGGCGGGTACGTAGGTGGCCTCGCTGACGTTGTTCCTGATGTCGGTGGTGGTCTTCGCCCGGCCCGTGGAGTCGTAGGTGAACTGGGAGACCGTCTGCCACACCGTGCCGGTGCCCGGAGTCCAGTCCTTGAGCTGCTCGACCTTGGTCGCTGATCCGTAGATCGGTGCCGTGGTGAGGCTGCCGGCGCCGTCGAAATAGGTTCGGGTGTCGGCGACGACATCGTCGCTACTGGCCGGCGAGGCACCGCAGGTCAGAGCGGTGGTCAGGGTGCGACTGACCGTCCCGGTCAGATTCTTGGCGGTGTTGCGGTTATACGTGTGCGAGACACACTTCTCGTCGCCGGTCTTGCTGGTGTCGCCGTCGTCCTGCGACCAGTTGACGGTTCCGTAGGTGTGGTCGAAGTCGCTGCGGCTGCTGGAGGTGCGCCAGCCGCGGCTGCCGTCCACGCCCAGCGCGGTCGCCGAGTAGGTGACCTGTGTGTTGACGTAGCGGGCTTCAACGGTATCGCCGTTGATCGTGCGGCTGGCGAGTGGGTTGGACCGCCACGGCACACTCACCGTCTTCGACACCGGCTTGGAGACGACGCCGTTGAAGGTGGCCTGCTCACGGATCATGCCGGCGAACTGGTCGTGGTCGTAGACCGTCTCGGAGCCGACCGAGGCGGGAACGGTGACGGGCCGGGTTCCGCCGGAAGGTGCTGCCCGGTCGCCGTGCATGCCGCGCAGGAACTTGGTGACCGTCAGTGTGCGGGTGTCGGCCTCGTCACCGACGCTGGTGCGAACCTCGGCGTAGCCGCGCCACTGGTCCCAGGTCTTGCGGTTGGCTGGGACCAGACCGTCGTCGTCGGCGTAGTGCCAGGCGGGAGCACCGACGTATTCGTAGCGGGTGTGCTTGGACGGCGCCGGATGATCATTCGATATCTGGAGGTCGTCTTCGGCGACGTGGGTGACGAGGTACTTGTGCCACCATTCCTCGACCATGACGTCGCCACCGGGGTCGGCGTTGCTCGGGACCTTCACCGGATAGCAGCGGCGGGTGTTGGTGTGTGCCTTCAGCGAGCCGATGATCGCCTCGGTGCAGTCCGGCTCGGTGTAGTCGACCTTGATCCGGGCGCCGGTCTCGGTGACGATGCTGGAGATCCGCAGCCAGTTGTTGGTCGAGGTGTTCTCGGTCAGCACCCGGTTGGGCATCGACTTCGCTTCGAAGGTCACCGGCGGCAGGTTTACCTGCCCGCCGACCAGACCGGCATGGTCGATCTTCTCAAGCCAGAGGCCGGTGTGGGTGGTGTCGGCGGTGGCCGAGAACGTGTGGGTGAGTGTCCACGAGTCCACGTCCTGCCACTTCGGCGTCGCGACGGTGGTGTCCCACACCCGGGTCGTGACCGTCTTGAGCCGCTTGGTGGTCCAGAACGTCGGCGAGAACTGTTTCGGGCACGACGTCGCGGAGGCTTTGCAGTTCTGGTCCCAGGGGGTGTCTTTCCAGTTCGCGGTCGTCGGGGCGCTCTCGGTGCCGCAGTTGGTGAAACACCGGCCGTCGGTGGTGAACTCGATCTGGGCGTGCGGGTTGGTGTTGCGTTCGGTGACACCGTGGACGGCCTGGGTCCGGTCGTAGGTGCCGTAGTCGATCCGGGTCAGGTAGCCGGCCCGGTCGTAGGCGGCGGTGGAGGAGTCGGTGGCGTTCTGCGCGTACTTGTTGGTCTCCTTGCCGTACCAGTACGACATGGTGTTACCGCGCACGTCGACGACATAGTCCAGGTTCCAACGATAGGCCTGCACACAGTCGGAAGCCATGAAGCCGCTCTGATGGCAGGGCTCGCCGGAGTGGTTACCGAAGACCGGAACGTTCAGCGTCGAGTTCGTGGGATCGGTTTCGCCGGGAAGATCGTCGAGGCCGAAGTAGTACTGGGTGCCGTCGGCGGTGGTGACCCGCCAGTGCTCTCCCACGCCGTCCTTGGCCGCGTCACCGGTGTCGCCGTTGCCGGCACCGGTCAGCTTCTCGATCTTGGAGCCGTCCTCGGTGCGATTGTGCCAGCCCTTGCCGGCCTGAAAGACCAGCTCGCTGCTGGAACCACCGAGGCTCACCGTGGCGTTGTCCGACCGCCAGCACAGGTCGCCGATGTATTTGGTGCTGTTGGCGCCGTCCTTGGAATCCTGCGCGCACGGCACGTAGCGGCGCTCGATGAATCCAGGTGTGTAGTCGAAGCCCTCACCGATCCAGGACGGCTGGTTGTTGGTCACCTCGGAACGCCCGTCCACCGCTGCCGAAGAATAGGCCAGGGAGGTGCCCGGCGTCGGCCCAGCCGCGGGCGGTACCCGCATCGGATAACTCCAGGAGAACTCACCGGAGTTGCCGCCCGCCGACCACGTCGAGGACGGTGCGAGGCTGGTGGCGGTGAAGTCGCCGCTGTCACCGGACGGCGCGGCCGCCAGCGCCACGAAGGAACCGGTGGACGCGGCCGCAGTGGTCCTGGCCGCGGCGGTCATGTTGACGGCGCCGGTGGCGCCCGAGTCGACGGCTACCGTCGCCGACACCGTGCCCGCGGACTTGTCGACGGTCGAGGGCAGTGCCACCGAGCGGCAGTCCGCCGCCGCGGGGGTGTCGAGTGCGCAGCGCGGCACCTGCCACAACTTCAGGCGCGACGCCCAGTCCGCGCCGTACGCCTTCTGGAACTCACGGTAGTCGACCGACAGCCGCGTCTTTTTCGAACCGGCACCCTGCGGCGCGGTCATCCGTAGCACCATGCCGTCGCGCCAGGCTTCCGGGACGGTGGCACGGTCGATCACCTGCACGTCCAGGCGAGACAGCCGCGAGCCGCCGGCCTCGGGGGCATCGGCCACCCAAACGGGCAAGGACCCGACCTTGACCTTGTGGGCGGCGGTCGCCGCACGAGTCGTAGCAGTCCCAGCGGCCGTCAGGTCCACCCGGGCAGTCACCGGTGCCGGCCACACTGGTACGGCCACCGGTATGTCACGCACCGGCTTCTGTGACCAAGCCCGTCCTTTGACCGGGCCGCCATCACCGTCGAGCTTCTCGACCGGCGGCGGCGACGGCTCTCGCGACGGCGTGGTCGGGGCCCCCGCGAAGGCGGGAACAGCCAAACCTGATATGACCATGACATTAGCGAGCGAACCGACGAACAGCCGATTCCAGCGGC
>NZ_JASCTH010000012.1:0-170923 GCF_030009775.1 Actinoplanes sandaracinus
TGATGACCCGGATCGAGCGACACGAACAGAAAGAGCAGAACCTCCAGCAACCCGCCGGCTGCAATACCCAGCCTGCCGCACACGCCCTGGCCGCATAACCCCCGAAGAATTTACGAACCCAAGCACTTAGGCCCAGCCCGGAGACGACCGGTTCCAGGCCGCGGTCGTCCACCGTGGCGTTCAGGTCGCCGAGCAGGACCACCCGGGGGACGGGCTCGGCCGCCAGGGCCGCGGCGAGCCGGCGGGCGCTGTCGTCGCGGCGTGCCGTGTCGAGGCCGCCCACGCCGAGCCGCACCGACGGCAGGTGGACGACGTAGACCGCGATGTCGCCGTGCGAGGTCCGCACGACGGCGCGCAGCCCGCGGTTCCAGTCGGCGCCGAACCCGGCGGGCCTGATGTCCAGCGCGGTGGCCTCGGTGAGCGGATGCCGGGACCACAGCGCCACGGTGCCGTGCACGGTGTGGTGGGCGTATTCGGCGGGGAACGCCGCCGTGTAGGCGGGCAGCGCCGCCGGGACGATCTCCTCCAGCGCGACCAGGTCGGGGCCGGCGGTGAGCAGAGTGCGGACGGTCGCGGCCGGATCTGGGTTCTCGTCGCTGACGTTGTGCTGGACCGCCACCAGGTCGTGCGGGGTGTCGCCGTCCGGGATCAGGTGGCCGCCGAAGATCGCGAGCCAGGCGGCGAGCGGCAGCACCGAGGCGATCAGCGCCGGCCGGGAGCCGCGCCAGGCGGCGAGAACGAACAGGACCGGCACGGTGACCCCGAGCCACGGCAGGAACGTCGGCAGGAGACTGCCGCCCGGCAGCACCCGGTGGAAGGCGAGCGACGCGGCCACCAGAACCGCGCCGGGGACGAGGACGAACCGGCCGAACCGGTCCCGCCCGGCTTGGCCGACGATCCGCATCCGGCGATGCTCGCACAGCCGTTCAAGCGGCGGGCGTCAGGATCTCGCGGAGCACCTGGTCCCAGACGGCGCGGGGTGGAGACTCGTGGCCGACGCCGTCCAGCCAGACGAGGCGGGCGCCGGGGATGCACCGGGCCAGGTCTTCCGGATGCCCGGCGGGGAAACGCCGGTCCAGGGTGCCGTGCAGGACGACCGTCGGCACGGTGATGCCGCCGAGCAGGTCACGGACGGTCGGGCCGTAACCGGTGAGGCGGTGGTTAAGGCGGGTGGCGGCCAGGTCGGCCGACCGGTCGAAGACCCGCTCCGCGAGCCGGCGCAGGTGCGGTTCGTCAGCGGTGAACGGGCCGCCGCCGGCCCGGATCTCGTCGATCATGCGGGCGACCGCCGCCTTGCGGTCCGACCAGTCGGTCTCGTCGGTGGCCGGGGGCGCCTCGACCGTACGCACACCGGCCGTGACCGTGCCCGCGGAGACCGCGACCGGTCCGCCGGCCGCGACCGGAGGCGTCGGGGGTGTCGCGCCGTCGGCGCTGGTCGAGATGAGGGTGAGGCTGAGCACCCGGGACGGATGATGCACCGCGAGGCGCTGCGCGAGGACGCCGCCGTGCGAGAAGCCGACCAGATGCGCGGCCGGCACGTCGAGCGCGTCGAGCACCCCGACCGCGTCGTGCAGGAGGTCGGCGGCGCAGTAGGAGGGGGCGCCCGCCGGATAGGAGGTCGACCGCCCGGTGTCCCGTTGGTCGTATCGGATGACGAACCTGTCGCCGGCCGCCAGCCGCCGGCAGAACTCGTCGTCCCACCAGTCCATCGAGCTGGCATCGCCGGCCAGGAGAAGCAGGGGAGCCTCGTTGGGCTCGCCGAACGTCTCCACGCACACATGGATGCCGTTGACCGGCATCATCGTCTCGTGCACCACGTGTTCATTGTGGCCAGCCTCACCGACAGCGAGGTTACGCGGACATCACATCGGGGGACCAGGCCGCTGAGAGGCCCGGTCCCCCGTCGCCCCTACCGGTGGGCCGGCAGGGCGGCGGCAGCCCGTGCCTGGCCACGCACCACCCGCAGCGACGCCGCGGTCAGGGCGAGTGCGATAACGAACAGCGTGAGGTGCAGGTACGGACTGGCGATCGGCACGAAACCGATGATCGCGACCGGGATCTGAACGATCCCGATCAGCGCGGCGAGCAGCCAGCGACGGCCGCCGCTCCAGAGCAGGGCCGTCCACACGGGTGCGGAAGCGACCAGCAGGGTGAGCCCGTCCAGCACGGTGTGCATGACCGGGTCGTGCACCGCGGTGTGGGCGAACGCGCTCGCGGGCGAGGCGATCCACAGCCCGGCGAGGGCGAGGGCGAGAACGACAGCGGCACGACGCATGGGATCCTCCAGCGTAATCAGACCGTTGCTGCGAGTAATCACCGTAGCATCCGGGGCGCGAGTCACGTCGATTCATTCGCCCGGCAGGGCTGTTACACAGAGTGGCACTTGAGGTTCAGGATCTTGACCGATCAGCCAGGGGACTACTTTTAGTGATCATGACTAGCCTGCACCAGTGCGTTTGATCGAACTTGCGATGACCAGTGCGCTCACGGTGAGTATTGCCGGCGTTTCTTACGTTGCGTTGAACCCCAGGGACCTGGAGTCCCGTGCCCAGAAGGTCGCCGACCAGGCGACCTGCCGGACGGTGGACACCGCGATCGTGGGCTACCTGATGAACAACGGAGCGGCGCCAGCCTCGATCGGGCAGCTGACCGACTACGTCCGGGGTGACATCTCGCGGTACCGCATCGTCGACGGGGTCGCCGCGGGCCCCGGATGCGCCCGCGCGTAGGCGCGGAAGAAGTTCACCAGAACGCAACACCGGGACCTCCCGCGCCGCGCAGGGCTTCCGCGACCGCGTCCTCCGGCGTCGCCGCGTGACGGAGTCCGGGCACGGGCGCGCCGTCGGCCCGCACGACCCGCCAGCCGCCGAGCGACACCACCGGGATTCCGCCGCGTCGCATGGCCAGGGCGATCTCACTGAGCGTGCCCCACGACCCGCCGATGCCGATGACCGCGTCGGCGGACCAGACGATGACGGCGTTCCGGGCCTGCCCCATGTTCGTCACGACGGTCACCGAAAGGTCCGGGGAAGCCTCTTCCGTGCCGTCACCGGGCCGGATGCCGACGACCGTCCCACCCTTGCCGCGGGTGCCCGCGGCCACCGCGGCCATCACCCCGGTCCCGCCGCCGCAGAGAACGACAGCGCCGTGCCCGGCGAGCAGTTCGCCCACCCGCCGGGCGTGCGCGGCCTCTTCGGCGGTGCATTCCGCCGGCCCGCAGACAGCCACTTGAACAGCCACGCCTCCCCTATCCCCACCCAGCCGTAGCCCACGCACGCCACCCACCACCAGAACACGCGTCAGCGACGGCTGACGCCGCCGGGCCTGCGGCGCACAGGGCCGGGCCGACGAAACGCCGGGCGGCGGGAGGGGTTCAGGAGCGGCCTATAGGCAACTTGTTGCATAGGTGTTTTGTTGTCTATGCTGCGGCGGCCAGTTATCCGCGAGGAGGCCGACGACATGGGCACTGCGTTTCCGACCCTGCTCAGCCCGCTCGACCTCGGGCACACCGTGCTGCGCAACCGGGTCGTCATGGGCTCCATGCACACGAAGCTCGAGGACCGGGCGCGTGACCTGCCGAAACTCGCCGCGTTCTTCGCCGAGCGGGCCAAGGGCGGCACCGCCCTCATCGTCACCGGCGGTTACGCGCCGACGTGGCGGGGCTGGCTTCTGCCGTTCGGCAGCCAGATGACCACGACCGGACAGGCCCGCCGGCACCGCACGGTGACCGACGCCGTGCACCAGCACGACGGCAAGATCCTGTTGCAGGTGCTGCACGCGGGGCGGTACGCCTACCACCCGTTCAGCGCCGCCGCGTCGCGGAAGAAGTCGCCGATCACGCCGTTCAAGCCGCGCGCGATGAGCGCCCGCGAGGTCGACCGCACGGCGACCGCGTTCGCGAGGGCCGCGGCCCTGGCGAAGCGGGCCGGCTACGACGGTGTCGAGGTCATGGGCTCCGAGGGCTACCTGATCAACCAGTTCCTGACCGCCCGCACGAACGACCGCACCGACGCCTGGGGCGGCAGCGCCCAGAAGCGGATGCGGTTCCCCCTGGAGATCGTGAAGCGGACCCGTGACCTGGTCGGCGCCGACTTCATCGTGCAGTACCGGATCAGCCTGCTCGACCTGGTCGACGACGCGCAGTCCTGGGAGGAGACCGTCGAGCTGGCGCGCGGCCTCCAGGAGGGCGGCGTGTCGATCCTGAACACCGGGATCGGCTGGCACGAGGCCCGGGTGCCGACCATCGTCACGTCGGTGCCGCCGGCCGCGTTCGCGTGGGTGACCGGCAAGCTGCGGCGCGAGGTGTCGGTGCCGGTGATCGCCTCGAACCGGATCAACCGCCCGGAGATCGCCGAGCGGATCCTCGCCGCGGGCGACGCCGATCTGGTGTCGATGGCCCGCCCGCTGCTGGCCGACGCCGAGTTCGTGAACAAGGCCGCCGAGGGCCGGGCGAGCGAGATCATCACCTGCATCGCGTGCAACCAGGCCTGCCTCGACCACACGTTCAGCAACAAGCGGGCCACCTGCATGCTGAACCCGCGCGCCGGGTACGAGACCGAGCTGGTGCTCTCGCCCACCCGTACCGTCAAGAAGGTCGCTGTCGTGGGGGCCGGCCCCGCCGGCCTGGCGGCGGCGGTGGAGCTCGCCGGCCGTGGGCACCGGGTGGAGATCTTCGAGGCCGCCGAGCGGATCGGCGGGCAGTTCCGGCTGGCCGCGCGCATCCCCGGCAAGGAGGACTTCGCCCACACGCTGACCTACTACCAGCACATGATCGAGACCCGCGGAATCACCCTGCATCTCGGCAAGCGCGTCGCCGCCGATGATCTGACCGGGTTCGATGACGTGGTCGTGGCGACCGGGGTGACGCCGCGGGTGCCGCCGATCCCCGGGATCGAGCACCCGTCGGTGGTGACCTACCAGCAGGTCGTGGGCGGGGACGCCCCGGTCGGCGCGCGGGTCGCGGTGATAGGCGCCGGCGGGATCGGCTTCGACGTCGCCGAGTTCCTGCTGCACGAGCCGGGCGAGTCGGCCGAACACTGGATGCGGCGCTGGGGGGTGACCGATCCCGCCGAGCAGCGCGGCGGCCTCACCATGAAGGTGAAGGCCCCGCCGCGGCGGGAGGTGCACCTGCTCCAGCGCAAGGACAGCGCGCTCGGCAAGGGCCTCGGCAAGACCAGCGGCTGGGTGCACCGCGCGACCCTGCAGGACTCCGGGGTGGCGATGCTGCGCGGCGTCGAGTACGTCCGCGTCGACGACGAGGGCCTGCACATCACCGTGCCGGCGAACCCGAAGGACCCGAAGTCGCCGCGGGAGGCCCGCCTGCTGGCGGTGGACACCGTGGTGGTCTGCGCCGGCCAGGAGTCGGTGCGTGACCTCGTCGCGCCGCTCACCGCCCGGGGCGTCGCGGTGCACGTGATCGGCGGCGCCGACGTGGCCGCCGAACTGGACGCGAAACGCGCGATCAAGCAGGCGACCGAGCTCGCCGCACGCCTGTAAAGGACTCATGACATGACCCTGGTGACCACCCGGATCGAGGACGGCGTCGCGCACGTGCGCCTGGCCCGCCCCGACAAGCTCAACGCCCTCACCCTGGACACGCTCGCCGAGCTGGTCGCCACGGCCGGGCGGCTGCGCCGCGACCGTACGATCCGGGCCGTGATCCTCGCCGGCGAGGGCGCCTCGTTCTGCGCGGGCCTGGACATCCCCGGCACGCTGAAGCAACCGCGCCGGATCGTCGGCGCCTTCCTGCCGGCGCCGTGGCGCGGGACGAACCTGTTCCAGGAGGCGTGCTGGGCGTGGCGGCGGGTGCCGGTCCCGGTGATCGCGGCCGTACACGGCCACTGCTACGGCGGTGGCCTGCAGATCGCGCTGGCCGCGGATTTCCGCTTCGCCACCGGCGACTCGAAGTGGTCGGTGCTGGAGGGCAAGTGGGGCATCATCCCCGACATGACCGGCATCCGGACCCTGACCGAGGTGGTCGGGCTCGACGTCGCCAAGCGCCTGACGATGACCGCTGAGGAGATCTCCGGCGCCGAGGCCGACCGGCTCGGCCTGGTGACCGAGGTGCACGACGACCCGATCGCCGCCGCCACCGCGTTCGCCCAGCGGCTCGCCGGTCGCTCCCCCGACGCGGTCGCCGCCGCGAAACGCCTGCTCGACGGGGCGGTGACGGCCAGTGCCCGGCGCACGTTCGCCCGCGAGCGACGGGTTCAGCTGCGCCTTCTCACGCTGCGGAACACGAAGATCCTCCAGCGTGCGGCGATGAAGCGGACGGCTCCCGAGTTCGGTCCGCGCGGCTCGTAACCTTTAGTCCCGTGTCGCTTCGCAACGCTGTCCTCGCCGCCCTCATCAACCGTGAGGCGTCCGGTTACGAGCTGGCCAAGCAGTTCCATGTGTCGGTGGCGGCCTTCTGGACCGCCACCTCGCAGCAGCTCTACCGCGAGCTGGAGAAGATGGAGGCCGAGGGGCTGCTGTCGGCCCGGGTGGTCGCCCAGTCCAAACGCCCCGACAAACGGCTCTTCTCCCTCACCGACGCCGGGCGGTCGGCCCTGCGGGCCTTCACCCGGCAGGACCCGAGACCCACGACGGTACGCGACGAGCTGCTCGTCCAGATCGAGGCGCTGGCCCACGCCGACGTGGCCTGCGTCCGGTCGTCGATCGAGGCTCGGATCGAGTCGAGCGCGCGCCGCCTGGAGAGTTACGAGCAGCGCCTGAAGGAGATCCTCGGCGACCGCGGCGACGAGGAGTTCCTCTCCACCGGCAACCGCATCGGCCCGTACCTGACGTTGCAGCGGGGCATCATCTTCGAGCGCGAGAACATCACCTGGGGCCGGCTCGCCCTCACCGTCCTGGACCGGCGTTTCCCCAGCTGATCAGCCGGCTGGGTCGATCAACCGGCTGAGTCGATCAACCGGCCATGGCGTGTTCGCGGTTCGGGGCGGACCAGCGGCTGCGGGCCGTCTCACTGACGCGGGACGCGCGGTAGAGCCAGGCGATGTCGCAGCCGAACGACCAGGTCAGCGGGGCCAGCACGACGACCAGGGCGAGCACGGCCACCAGGGTCGGCAGCAGGCCGCTGGCGACCGCGACGAGGATGACGCCCTGCACGGCCGCGACCACCTTGCGGCTGAAGCGCGGCGGGGTCGGGGCGTTCAGCCAGGGCAGCGCCCACGAGGCGGCGACGAAGGCGTAGCGGAAGACGCCGATCGCGACGGCCCACCAGCCCAGCTCGGAGCCGGCGTAGACGCTGAGGACCAGGACGAGGATGGAGTCGATCTCCATGTCGAAGCGGGCACCCAGCGAGGTGGTGGTGCCGGTACGGCGGGCCACCTGGCCGTCGATGCCGTCCATGGCGAGGGCGACCCCGGCGAGGGTGACCAACAGCGCGACCGGCGTCTCGGCGCCGGCGACATGGGCGACGATCAGGGCGGTCACGCCGCCGGTGAGGATCGCCCGGCTAAACGTGACCGAATTCGCCCATCCGAGCCGGGTCATTCCCGCACGCTGGAGAGCGAGACCCAGCAGGCCGCACAGGACGGCGCCGTAGACCACCCCGGCCACCAGGCCCCACGTGCTGAGACCCACCGTGACGGCGAGCGCGCCCAGCAGCAGGAGCTGGGCGACGAACCCGGCCAGCGGAGCCCGGTACGGACTCGTCGTGGTCGTGGCGGTACTGATGGTCACCGTTCCTCCTGGACGTAGGGTTTAGCCGCTGTCCCCGATTGACACGCTCGCCGGGGACTTTTGGTTCAGTGATGGAAGGGAAGACTTTGACGGCGCGCGCGTTCTGGTTGACTTGCCCGGGAACCGGCGAGATACGCACCGAACAGGTGCCCACTCCCTCGCCGACCGATGTGCTGGTGCGCACACTGCACACGGGAGTGAGCCGTGGCACGGAGACGCTGGTCTTCCAGGGACGCGTCCCGCGGAGCCAGTGGGCGACGATGCGGGCTCCCTTCCAGGACGGCGATTTCCCGGCCCCGGTGAAGTACGGCTACCTCAACGTCGGCGTGGTCGAGGACGGCGACCCGTCGCTGACCGGGAAGACCGTCTTCAGCCTCTACCCGCATCAGACCCACTTCGTGGTCCCGGCGTCGGCCGTCACGGTCGTCCCGGACGGGGTTCCGCCGGCGCGTGCGGTGCTGGCCGGGACGGTGGAGACCGCGGTGAACGCCGTGTGGGACGCGGCGCCGCAGATCGGCGACCGGATCACGGTGGTCGGTGGCGGCATGGTCGGCCTGTCGGTCGCGGCCGTCCTGGCCGGTCTGCCCGGTACCGACGTGCAGCTGGTGGACGTCGACCCGGGCCGGGAAGCGATCTCCAAACTACTGAACGTCGGGTTCGCGCACCCGGACGACGCGCGCGACGGGCGCGACATCGTCATCCATGCGAGCGCGACCGAGCAGGGCCTGCACCGCTCGCTGGAGCTGCTCCGCACCGAGGGCACGGTCGTCGAGCTGAGCTGGTTCGGGGACCGCCGGATCGCCGTGCCGCTGGGTGAGTTCTTCCACAGCAAGCGCCTGACGATCCGCAGCAGCCAGGTCGGCGGCATCTCCCCCACCCGCCACCGCAGCTACGCCGAGCGCCTCCAGGTGGCCCTCGACCTGCTGAAGGACCCCCGGTTCGACGCCCTCATCACCGGGCACGACCGCTTCGAGGACCTGCCGCGGGTGCTGCCGCGGCTCGCGGACGGCACCCTGAAGGCCCTCTGTCACGTGATCGACTACTGACCGGGAATTGATCTTTCGACATCGGGTACCCGTAGTACCGCCACGAACCGCACAGAGGAGAGAACCCTTGTTCAGCGTCACCGTCCGCGACCACATCATGATCGCGCACAGCTTCTCCGGCGAGGTCTTCGGACCGGCCCAGCGCCTGCACGGCGCCACCTTCGTGGTGGACGCGACGTTCCGCCGACCCGAGCTGGACGACGACAACATCGTGGTCGACATCGGCCGGGCGAGCGAGCAGCTGCACACCATCTGCTCCGGGCTCAGCTACCGCAACCTCGACGACGACCCGGAATTCTCCGGCGTCAACACCTCCACCGAGTTCCTCGCCAAGGTCATCGCCGACCGCCTCGCGGTCCGCGCGCAGGCCGGCGAACTCGGCCCCGGCGCGACCGGCCTCACCGGCATCTCGGTGACCCTCCACGAATCGCACATCGCCTGGGCGTCCTACGAGCGCACCCTGTGATTCACCCGCTGTTCGCGGTGCTGCCGGCGTCGATCGACGACCCGGCGGCACCCAGCGGCGGCAACCGATACGACCGCGAGGTCCTCCGCCGCCTCACGGCCGGTCCCTCTTCCGAAGACCCCGACGGGGTACGGCCCACGCCATCCGCCCCGCGCAAGAGGCCGCTGCCGCTCTTCCGGACGCGGGAGCTCCTGCTCGACGGGAATTGGCCCCGCCCCGCCGAGCCGGACCGCCGGGCCCTGACCGCGATCCTCGGCGACCTGAGCGACGGCGCGCTGGTCCTGCTGGACGGCCTGATCGCGTGCGGTGTCCCGGAACTGCTGGAACCCCACGCGAACCGCCTCCGGCTGGCGATCCTGGTCCACCTGCCGCTGAGCGACGAGACCGGCCTCCCGGACGAGGAGGCCGCCGCACTGCGCGCGTGCGAGTCCCGCGCCCTGCGCCTGGCCGCCGCGGTGATCGCCACCAGCACCCCCGCCGCCCGCCGGGTCGAACAGATGCACGGTCTCTCCGGCGTCCACGTCGTCCCGCCGGGCGTGGACAAGGCTCCGCTCGCGCGGCCCTCCCCCACCGGCGGCCGCCTGCTGAACGTGGCGTCCCTGACCCACCGCAAGGGCCAGGACCTTCTGGTGGAGGCTCTGTCCCGGCTGACCGGCCTGGACTGGACCTGCACGATCGCCGGCGCCGGCCGCCTTCGGCTGCCGGCCGGGCCGGTGGGCGCGCGCGTGCACGTCGCCGGGCCGTTGAGTGGCGGCGCGCTCGACGACGCGTACGCGAACGCGGATCTCTTCGTGTTGCCGTCGCGGGCCGAGACGTACGGCATGGTGGTGACCGAGGCGTTGGCCCGTGGCCTGCCGGTGGTGGCGACGGACGTCGGGGGTGTCCCGGAGGCGCTCGGCGCCGCCCCGGACGGCGGCCTTCCCGGCCGCCTGATCCCGCCGGACGACCCGGAGGCCCTGGCTGCCGCCCTGCGCGACTGGCTGACCGACCCCGGCCTGCGCGACCGCTGGCGGGCGCACGCCCGGGCCCGCCGACAGACCCTGACCGGCTGGGACGAGACCGCCCGCCGCCTGGGTGAGGTGCTCGATGACATCACCTGACACGCCCCGGCGCGAGCGACGATGCCGAAGGAGGCAGACATGACCGAGGTACACGGCAGGCCGGAGACGGGCAGCCCCGCCGGGACGGCCGGCACGACCGGCGCCGGTGGATCAGGAGCCGAGATCATCACGTTCAGTGAGACCGGGCCGGCGCCCGCCGACGGGATCCGCGGGGCGGGACCGACCATGAGCGCGCCGGAGGAGGGCGAGTTCAGCGCCGGGTGGCTGACCCTGCGGGAACCCGCCGACGCGGCCGCGCGGGCGCTGGATCTGGTCGAACAGCTTCCCCGGCCGGTGCGGACCGTGCGCGACCTCGGCTGCGGGACCGGTTCGCTGGGGCGCTGGCTGTCACCGCTGTTGCCGCCCGGCCCACAGCACTGGATCATGACGGACCGGGATCCGGCGCTGCTGCTGCGGGCGGCGAACGGCATGCCGGACGGGGTGACGGTCAGCACACAGCGCCTGGATGTCGCCGAACTCACCGCCGCCGACCTGGCCGGAACGGATCTGGTCACCTGCTCGGCGCTGCTCGACCTGCTCACCGCCGACGAGGTCGCCCGGCTGGCGGAGGTCTGCGCCCAGGCCCGCGTGGCGGTGCTCTTCACCCTCTCGGTGACCGGGGAGGTGCGGCTGGCGCCGGACGACCCGCTGGACGCCGAGGTCACGGCCGCTTTCAACGCTCACCAGCGGCGGGTCGTCGACGGGCGGCGGCTGCTCGGACCGGACGCCGCGGAGGCCGCCGAGGCCGCGTTCGTGCGGGTGGGAGCGCGGGTGACCGTACGCCCGAGCCCGTGGCGTCTCGGCCCGGCGATGCCCGCCCTCACCGCGGAATGGCTGCGCGGATGGGTCGCGGCGGCCCTGGAGGAGCGCCCCGGCCTGCCGCTCGGCGACTATCTGGAGCGCCGTTTGGCGGCACTTCCGCACGCTTCCGTGGGACACAAGGATGTTTTAGCGATCTTCAACTGAACCGTGGGTGGCTGACCGGGCGTACTAGTCCTCGAGAGCGACGAGGGGACATGGGACGTGACGCGATCTATCTGGGCCTGGCTACGCCTGCTGGGTGGGGCCGGAATTCTGGCCCTGGTGATGTGGCGACTCGGGACCGGGGCGTTCCTGGACGGCCTTCGGGTGCTCGACACGGGCGCTCTGGTGGCGGCGCTGGGGATCGGCGCCGCGACCACGGTGCTCAGCGCATGGCGCTGGTGCCTGGTGGCGCGCGGGCTGGGCATGCGGCTGACGCTGAAGGACGCGACGGCCGACTACTACCAGGCGTTGTTCCTGAACGCGGCGCTGCCGGGCGGGATCCTCGGCGACGTCGGGCGGGCGGTGCGGCACGGCAAGGATTCCGGCGACCTGGGCCGCGGGGTCCGGGCGGTCGTCCTGGAGCGCACGGCGGGAATGATCGTCCTGCTGGTGGTGGGGGCGGCGGTGCTCGTCACCGTACCCTCGCCGGTCTTTGATCTCCTCCACGCGAACGGGGCGCGGACCGCCGCGGTGACCGCGGGGATCGCCTCGGCCGGCGTCCTGGTGTTCCTCGGCATGCGGCGGCTGCGGCGCGGGCGCTCGAAGGCGGCGGGCGCAGCCCGGGCCGGGATGAGCGAGATCCGCGCGGGGCTGCTGTCGTGGCGCAGCGGGCCGGGCGTGCTGCTCGCCTCCGCGGCGGCGCTCGCCGGGCATCTGGCGACGTTCCTGGTCGCGGCGCGTGCCGCCGGCAGCGTGGCGTCGCTGCTGGAGCTGGCGCCCCTGCTGCTGCTGGCGCTGCTCGCGATGGGCCTGCCGATCAACGTCGGCGGCTGGGGACCCCGTGAAGGGGTGATGGCCTGGGCGTTCGGCGCCGCGGGCCTGAGCGCGGCGCAGGGCCTGACGATCGCGGTGGCCTACGGCATCCTGGCGTTCGTCGCGGCCATCCCGGGCGCGGTGGTCCTGGTGGTGCGGCTGGTGGCGCGCCGCGCGGAGAAGCCGCGGACCGCTCCGGCGCTGACCCCGGCGATCGCGGCGGCGCCCGCTTCGCCCCTGACTCTCAGCCCGGCGATCGCGGCGGCGCACGTTCCGGCGATGGCGCCGGCTCCGATCATCGTGCCGCTGCCCGCCGCCCGCGTTCTCCGGGCGGCGGTACGGGTGGAGGCTCGGCGTCCCGCCTACTCCGGTGGTGTCCCGGCTTGACGGAAAGGTCAGGGCTCACCGAAACGTTCGGACAGGGCGTACCGCAGCAGCACCACGTCACCGATCGGGCGGACCTCAGCGAGGGTCGCCCGGTTGTCGGAGCTCCACGGAAAGGCGCCGTCGTAGACGAACCGCGGCGCCCGCGAATCACCGACGAAGAACGGCGCCACCACCAGCTGCAACTCGTCGGCGATCCCGGCGGCGAGGAACTGGGTGTGCATGTGGCCGCCGCCCTCGACCATGAGCCGGCGCACGCCCCGCGCGCCCAGGTCGGCCGAGACCAGCCGGACGTCGACCGGATCGCCGCCGTCCACCACGGTCGCGCGGCCGCCGAGCAGCTCACGCGCCCCCTCGACGGTCGACGTCGCACAGTAGACGAGCTTGTCGGCGTCACCCGCGGTGAAGAAAGACGCCTCCGGGTCGAGGTGGCAGCTGCCGGTTACGGTGACCTTCACCGGGTCCGGTTGCGCCCCTCGGGCGATCCGGGCGGCACGGCGGGCCCCGGACCGCACCATCAGCCGCGGGTTGTCCTGCCGGATCGTCCCGGCGCCGACGAGGATCGCGTCGCACTGGGCGCGGACCGCGTCGACCCGGTCGAAGTCTGCTTCGTTCGAGAGGAGCAGGCGCTCCTCGGTGGTGTCGTCGACGTAACCGTCGATGGACATGCCACAGCTCAGCAAGGTGTAAGGACGCTCAGCCACCGATGACGCCTCCAGGAATCGGACCTCACCATAATCCCCGTGTGCGGGGGCCGGTCTCTGGGCAGTGCATCACCGGCGCGCCGAGTACGGCGGAACCAAACGAGGAGGACCGATGTTCGAAGCCCCGGCCATGCCGATGACCGTCACCAAGGCCACCATGCGGCGGCAGGTGACCGTACCGCTGCGGTTCCCCGACGGCTACGCGACCAGTGCTCGGGTGATGACATTCGACGGGCTCGCCGACGGGAAGGAGCATCTCGCCCTAGGCCTCGGTGACTGGCAGCGGGCGCTGACCAAGTCGGCGGCCGGTGGCCGGGCTCCGCTGGTCCGGCCGCACAGCGAGTGCCTGACCGGCGACGTCTTCGGCAGCCAGCGCTGCGACTGCGGCCCGCAGTTGCGCGAGGCGGTGGAGCGGATCGCCGACCAGGGCGGATTCCTGCTCTACCTGCGGCAGGAGGGCCGTGGCATCGGCCTGTACGCCAAACTCGACGCCTACGCCCTGCAGGACGACGGCCTCGACACCTATCAGGCGAACGTGGCGCTGGGCCGGGGCGAGGACGAGCGCGACTACACCGCGGCCGCGCAGATGCTGCTCGCCCTCGGCGTGGACCGGATCCGGCTGCTCAGCAACAACCCGGACAAAGCCGGCCAGCTCGCCGCGCTCGGCATCGACGTGACCCAGCGGATCCCGACCGGTGTGCACCTGTCCGCGGCCAACGTGCGCTACCTGAGCGTGAAGGCTTCTCATACCGCTCACACGATCGATCTGCCCCTGGCCGAGTGACGTTCGGCGCCTTCTGCCGACCGGTCCGGCACGATGGCATGGTGACGGGCGTGGACATACCGGAAGCCGGCGACCAGCAGGCGGGCGACCAGCAAGCGATGGCGTCGGCAGTCGATCAGCTGCCTTTCATCGTCATCGTGGGTGAAGGGCCGGACCTGGTGGTGCGCGCCTACAACGCGGCCACCCGGGCGGTGCTGCCCGGCCGGGATGTGCTGGGCCGGGCGATCCGCGACGTGCTCAGCGACCTGTCCGGGCAGCAGTTCGTGGACGCCTTCTACGAGGTGTACCGGACCGGGGAGCCGATCAGCGGCAAACAGTGGCGGGTTCACCTGAACCAGCCGGACGGCTCTGTCGGCGAGATGTTCGCGACGTTCGCGCTCGTCCCGTGGCATCACGCCGACGGCAGCCTGCGCGGGGTGATCGGGGCCGCGTTCGACGTCACCGACCTGGCCCTCGAACGGCAGGCGGCGGTCGCCGAAGCGGACCGGCAGCGCCGCCGCTACGAGCAGAGCCGCGACGTGGTCAACGCGCTCCAGCGGGAACTGCTGCCGGTCGGGCTGCCGGTGCTGCCCGGCCTCCAGGTGGCGGCCGGCTACCTGCTCGCCGACGCCGGCACCCAGGCCGGCGGGGACTGGTACGACGCGGTCACCACCCCCGACGGGCGGATCGCGCTGATGGTCGGCGACGTGGTCGGGCACGGGGTGACCGCGTCGGGGGTGATGGGGCAGCTCCGGGCCGTCCTTCAGGAGCGGCTCGACGCCGGGGCGAGCATCACCGAGGCGCTGAACGCGGCGGACCGGCTGGCCGGGCGGGTGCGCGCGGCGTACGCGGCGACGGTCAACGTGGTGATGCTGGACCCGGGGACCGGGGAGCTGTCGTACTGCACGGCCGGGCATCCGCCGCCGCTGATCATCCCGGCATCGGGCCTGGACGGTGCGGGTCTGGGCAGTGCGGGCCTGGGCACTGCCCGCTATCTGGAGGGCACGCGGGGCACGCCGCTCGGCACCGGCGGCTCCTTCCCGGTGCGGACGGACCTTCTCCGGCCCGGTGAGACCCTGCTGCTCTACACCGACGGGATCCTGGAACGGCCGGGCGCCGGCCCGGACGCCGCCGCGGAGCTCGCCCAGGTGGCCACGGACGCGGCGGCCGGGCGGGCCCTGCACGACCCCTCCGCGACGGCAGCGGAACGGGTCTGCACGCAAACCCTCGAACTGCTCGTCCGCTCCGGCGGGCACGCCGACGACATCACCCTGCTGGCGGCTCAGCGTGTTCCGGCCGTACCGGAGATGATGTTGAATCTGCCGGCGGAGCCGGTCGCCCTGCGCGGCTCCCGCCTCGAGATCGCCGCCTGGCTGGCCGCCGCGGGCGCCGCCGACGAGGACGTCTTCGTGATCCAGCACGCGATCGGCGAGCTGGCCACCAACGCGATGGAGCACGCGTTCGGCGGCGACTTCGGCCGCGACGTCATCGAGATCCGTGCCCGGTTGCTGGCCTCCGGGCTGGTCGAGGCGACCATCACCGACCACGGCGGCTGGCGGGTCCCGGAACGGCAGCCGACCCGCGGAAGGGGTCTGGCGCTCACCGCCCAGTTGGTGCAGAGCCTGCGGGTGGAACCGGGCGTCGACGGGACCGTCGCCACCATGCGGCACCCGCTGCTCCGGCCGGCACGGCTGCTGGCCAGCTTCGCCGAATCGGTGGGAGGCGAGATGGTGGGGAGCGAATCGGTGCGGACGCCGCCGCACGCCGGCGACATGACGATCACGGAACTTCCCGGCGACGACGAGGCCCGGATCCGGCTGGACGGGCCGGTCGACGCGGCGTCAGCGGCGGAGGTACGCGCGGAACTGTTCCGCCGCAGCCGCGGCGGAACCGTGCCGATGACCGTCGACCTGTCCGGTGTCAGCCACCTGGCCAGCGCCGGAGTGTCGGCGCTGCACGAGGTGGCCGCCCAGCACCTGATCGAGAAGGCGCCGCTGACGCTGATCGCGGTGTCCGGCAGCCCGGCCCGGCGCATTCTCGACCTGGTCGGTCTCCCGTCATCCCCGGATCTCCCGTCATCGGTCAGTCTGCCGTCATCCGCAGGCCTCCCGTCATCCACAGGTTTGCCGTCATCCACAGGTTTGCCGTCATCCACAGGGTGAATCCGATCATCGGCTCGGCTCTCTAGACTCGCCAGGTGACTTCGGCTCCCCCTCAACCCGTGTCCAGCGCCGTCGACGCCCTCAACCGGGTCTTCGGCTACCCGTCGTTCCGCGGCCAGCAGGGCGACATCGTCGAGCACGTGATCGCCGGCGGCGACGCCCTGGTGCTGATGCCGACCGGTGGCGGCAAGTCGCTCTGCTACCAGATCCCGGCGCTGGTCCGGCCGGGCACCGGCGTGGTCATCTCGCCACTGATCGCCCTCATGCAGGACCAGGTCGACGCGCTGCGCACCCTCGGTGTGCGGGCCGGCTTCCTCAACTCCTCGCAGGACTACGACGAGCGCCGCCTGGTCGAGGCCGAGTTCGTCGCCGGTGAGCTCGACCTGCTCTACGTCGCACCGGAGGGCCTCGGCACGGCCGGGGTGCAGCGGCTCCTCGACCGGGGGAAGATCTCGCTGTTCGCGATCGACGAGGCGCACTGCGTGGCGCAGTGGGGCCACGACTTCCGGCCCGACTACCTGTCGCTGTCGATGCTGCACGAGCGCTGGCCCGACGTGCCGCGGATCGCGCTGACCGCCACCGCCACCCCGGCCACCCGCGACGAGATCGCCACCCGGCTGCGGCTCACCGACGCCCGCCACTTCACCGCCAGCTTCGACCGGCCCAACATCCAATACCGCATCGTCGGCAAGAACAGCCCGGCCAAGCAGCTTCTCGACCTGCTGCGCACCGAGCACGCCGGCGACTCCGGCATCGTCTACTGCCTGTCCCGGGCGTCGGTGGAGAAACACGCCGAGTTCCTGTCGGAGCACGGGATTCCCGCGCTGCCCTACCACGCCGGCCTCGACTCGCGGACCCGCGCCGCCAACCAGTCCCGGTTCCTGCGCGAGGACGGCCTCGTCATGGTCGCGACGATCGCCTTCGGCATGGGCATCGACAAGCCCGACGTGCGGTTCGTCGCCCACCTGGACCTGCCGAAATCGGTCGAGGGGTACTACCAGGAGACCGGCCGGGCCGGGCGCGACGGGCTGCCGTCGACGGCCTGGCTGGCGTACGGGCTGCAGGACGTGGTCCAGCAGCGCAAGATGATCGACAGCTCCGAGGGTGACCTGACGTTCCGGCGCAACGCCGGCCGGCACCTCGACGCCATGCTGGCGCTCTGCGAGAGCGTCACCTGCCGGCGGGCCCAGATCCTGGAGTACTTCGGCCAGACCTCCGTCCCCGAGACGTGTGGCAACTGCGACACCTGCCTGTCGCCGCCGGAGTCGTGGGACGGGACCGTGCCCGCGCAGAAACTGCTGTCCACGGTGTTCCGCCTGCAGAAGGAGCGCAACCAGAAGTTCGGGGCCGGTCAGTCCATCGACATCCTGCTCGGCAAACGCACCGACAAGGTCAGCCGGTTCCGGCACGACGAGCTCACCGTCTTCGGCATCGGCGCCGACCTCAAGGAAGCCGAGTGGCGCGGCGTCGTGCGGCAACTTCTGGCCGGCGGCTTCCTGTCGGTCGAGGGCGAGCACGGCACTCTGACGCTCACCGATCGCAGCGGCGAGGTGCTGCGCGGCGAGCGCAAACTGCTGATGCGGCGGGAGGTCGCCACCCCGCGGACGGCCCGCACCAGCTCCCGTGGCAGCTCCGCCGCGGCACCCGCCGCTGATCTGTCCCCCGAAGGCGCCGCGCTCTTCGAACGCCTGCGGGCGTGGCGTGGGGCGACGGCCAAGGAGCAGAGCGTCCCCGCATACGTGATCTTCCACGACGCGACGCTGCGGGCCATCGCCGCGCTCGCTCCGGCAAGCCTCGACCAGTTGGGCACGGTGAGCGGCGTCGGCCAGTCGAAACTGACCAAGTTCGGCGCCGACGTCCTGGCGACGGTCCGTGGCGAGCCGGCCACCTCCGGTGCGGGTGCCGGGGCCTCGGGCGATGCCGCCGCCGATCCGCCTGCGGCGTCTCCCCGCGCCTCGGTGCCGAGGCCCGCCCGCTCAGCCTCCACACCGTCCTGGAGCGGCGACGACGATGTGCCGTTGCCACCCGAGCCCGACTTCTACGACGACGTCCCCTACGAGGACTGACAACCCGGCAAGCCGTCGCCCAGACGTCCCTCGGCCCGCCGAGGACGTGCCTGGGCGACGGCCCGCCGGCGGCGCGCCCAGCGGGATGCGGGTGCCGGGTGCGGGTGCCGGGTGCGGGTGTCGGGGTGCGGTGTGGACAGCCGTCAGGACTCGCGGATGGCCTCGCCGGCGATCTCGATGTGGATCTTCTTGCCGACCAGGACGCCGCCGGCTTCCAACAGCACGTTCCAGACCAGGCCGTAATCCTCCCGGTCCAGTTCGGCGGTCGCGCTGAACCCGAAGATGTCCCGCGCGTACAGATCACGCCGGGCCCCGCCGAACTCCATCTGCATGTCGATCGGCCGGGTCACGCCCTTGACCGTCAGATAGCCCTTGAGGACGAACCGGCCGGATGCCCGGGTCGCCGCGGGCGGTAGGTCGGCTGCCGTCCCTCGGCGGCCGAGCGGATTGTTGCGCAGCCGCGCCCAGTGGAAGATGGGGTCGCTGTCGGACTCCCAGACGAGGCTGCTGCTGCGATATTCCAGCGTCGGGAAACGGTCCACGTCGAGGAAGTCCGGGCTGGACAGGTGCGCGTCCCGCTCCGGATTGTGCGTGTTGATGCTGCGCGCGCGGATGGTCGCGCTCACCGACGAACGCAGCGGGTCCGCCGCCACCGTGATCCTCGCCGAGCCCTCGGCGAACTCGCCCCGGATCGGGCTGACCATCATGTGCTGTGCGACGAATCCGATGCGCTTGTGGGCTTCGTCCAGTGTGTAGACCCCTGGCTCCGGAATGACCAGGCCGTTCCACTCACGGACCGGTCGTTCGACCGTCACGTAGCTCTCCCCCTCGCCAGCATCGTCGCCGCGGCGCGCGAGGCCCCCCGGCCCGCCCGATGCTGATTTCGCGAGGATTCTAAGCATCACCCTCTTCGGACAGTCAGCCCCGGAGCGTGAGCACCACGAGGCTCGTCATACGGGGCGCGACATCGTGGTTCCGCAAGGCGCGGGCGGGAGCCGGCCGGCGCCCGCCCCTGCCCGTTATCGCCCGGTGATGTTGACCATCCACGGAATGCCGAACCGGTCCACGAGCTGACCGAACTCGTCGCCCCACACCTGCTTCTCCAACGGCATCCGCACCTGCCCGCCGGCGGCCAGCTTCTCCCACGCGCCGCGCAGGGTGTCACCGTCGTCGCCGCTCAGGCTGACGGTGATGTTCTCGCCGGGCTTGTACTCCATGCCGGGCGGGCAGTCGGACGCCATCAGGGTGTAGCCCTGCGGCGTCTCCAGCTGGGCGTGCATCACCAGGCCGGCCGTGGCCGGATCGGGGGCGCCGAACTCGCCGAACGTGTTGACCTTGAGCTCGCCACCGAAGACCGAGTGATAGAACTCGACGGCCTCGCGCGCCTTGCCGTTGAACGTCAGGTAGGGGTTGAGCAGGGACGCCATGAGATTCCTCCGTCGTCGTCGTTGACACCGTCCCCTCGCCACGTTAGACCCGCCCTCCGACATTGTCGGCCGGATGTCCCACGATCCACCCGCTCGTGGCGCCACGGGGCGGCCGATGTCGCACCCCGCCGGTAGCATCCGGCGCAGCGACCAGGTTCGATCGAGGGGGGATGATGGGGACGACCGGCGATCCCGGCGTCACGGCGCTCGACCGCGGCCTGCGGCTGTCGCTCCGGGCCCGTTCCGGCAGCGACGGCCCGTTCCTCCGGCTCGTCGACCGGGCCCTGGCCGAAGCGCTGTCCACCGGCGCCGACCTTCCGCGCATCCTGCACCTGAGCGTGCTCCGCGCGCGGCTGACCGGCCCCGTGACGCCGCCGTCGCCGCCCTACTCGCCGGCCGGCGCGGTCGCCGCCGGCGAGGAGCACGAGGTCTACCTGGGGGAACTACGCAGCAGGTGGGCGCGGCACACCCACCGGCATCTCTACCTCACGCCGGCCGGCATGCTGCGGGCGCTGCTCCCGCCCGCGCCGCTGCCCGGCAACCCGCACTCGCTGGCCCGGCTCCTCCGCACGTTCGTCATCCTCCTGGCTCCCACCGACCGCCGGGCGGCGACCGCCCTGGCCGCCCTGATCGAGACCCCGGGCGAGGCCGTCGCCGCCGACTGCGCGCTGGTCGAGGCCGCCCGGGAGGCCCACGACCTCGACGGCGAGGCGCACGCCTGGACCAGGCAGCGCCAGCTGCTCATCCGCATGCCGTCCTGGTGCTGGCCGGGCCACCGCACCGAGCACGACAGCGACGTGCTGGCCTATCTGCGGCCCGACCACCGGGCCCGGTTCGACGCCGCGATCGGTGTGCTCCCGTTCGCCGCCGACGTGGGTTCTGCGCTGCTCACCGGCCTGCCGGGGCTCGACGGCGTCTACCGCGGCGCCTACGCCTGTCACGGCTCTCACGCCTACACCGCCGATCGTCTGGCCGGGCGCCGTCCCGTGCCCGAGTCGGCCCGCGCGCACGACGAGGCCCGCCGCGACCCGGCCGGCGCCGGTCCGATCGTCACCGCCGTCATCTCGGCGAACGAGCAGGTCCTCGGCGGCGCCGAGCTTCCCGTCGACGATCCGGTCTACCGCCTGCACGCCCGGATCACCGCCCGGACCGTCCGTGCCCGCCGGCTCAGCGCCGACGACCTCACCCCCGAGCCGGTTTCCGCCCCGCTCGACCCGGAGCGCCTTCCGGCCTATGCCGAGATCGTCCGCCAGAACGCGGACAGCCCGATAGTCGCCGCCCTGGCCGGCCGCGTCCGCGCCGACGCCACCGTCCACGACGACCGCGAGGCCCTGCTGATCCTGGCCGACGCCGGTTACGCCGATCCCGGCCCGCTGCTGGACGGCCCCGACGAGCCGTGGCCCGACCTCTCCGCGCTGCTGTTCCGCCACCGTCCCGAGGAGGCCGCCCGCCGGCTGAGTGCCGCCGCCCTGGCGGACTGGCCGGTCGCCGCGGCCATGCTGGAGCACGCCGCCGCCGAGCTGCTCGCCGCTTCCGGCCCCCGGGTGGCCCACGCCCTGCACGACGCCGTGGTCCGGGCCTTCACCTGCGCGGCCCCACCCGGCGCGGACCCACCACCGGTGGTCGACGGCGCCTACGCCTGCCGACAATCTCCCTCGACAGAATCGTGATGCGGTGACCACCTCTCCGGGTGGTCCCCGCATCACGATCGCCGCTTGACGCCAAGTGCGGTCAGCGGTGGTCGGAGCCCTCGGAGGTGACCGCCGCGCGACCGGCCTCGAGGCGGGCGATCGGCACCCGGAACGGCGAGCAGGAGACGTAGTCCAGGCCGACCTCGTGGAAGAAGTGCACGGAGTCGGGGTCGCCGCCGTGCTCCCCGCAGACGCCGAGTTTGAGGCCGGGCCGGGCGGCACGGCCTTCCTCCGCGGCGATGCGGACGAGGCGGCCGACGCCGTCGGCGTCGATGGACTCGAACGGGGAGATGCCGAAGATCCCGAGTTCCAGGTAACGCCAGAAGAACGCGCCTTCGACGTCGTCGCGGGAGAAGCCCCAGGCCATCTGGGTGAGGTCGTTGGTGCCGAAGGAGAAGAACTCGGCGGCCTCGGCGATCTGCCCGGCGGTGAGCGCCGCCCGCGGCACCTCGATCATGGTGCCGATCAGGATGTCGACGCCCGAGTCGCCGACGGTCGACGCGATGATCTTCTCGGCTTCGGCGCGGACGGTCTCCAGCTCCTGCACGGCCCCGACCAGCGGGACCATGATCTCCGGGCGCGGCTTGCCGCCTTCCGCGGCGAGGGCCACCGCGGCCTCGGCGATCGCACGGACCTGCATCGCGAACAGACCGGGAATGACCAGTCCGAGGCGTACGCCCCGCAGGCCCAGCATCGGGTTCTGCTCGTGCATGCGCCGTACCGCGGCCAGCAGTTGCTCGTCGTGCTCGACGTTGCGGCCGTGCTCGTGCGCGACCGCGACCTTGACCGCCAGCTCTTCCAGCGACGGCAGGAACTCGTGCAGCGGCGGGTCGATGAGCCGCACCGTGACGGGCAGGCCGTTCATCTCCCGGAAGATCTCCAGGAAGTCGGCCCGCTGCAGCGGCTGGAGGGCGGCCAGGGCCTCGTTGCGTTCCGTCTCGCTGCGCGCCAGGATGAGCCGTTCGACCAGTTCACGGCGGTCGCCGAGGAACATGTGCTCGGTCCGGCACAGGCCGATGCCCTGGGCGCCGAACCGTCGCGCGCGTGCGGCGTCGGCGCCGGTGTCGGCGTTGGTCCGCACGTACAGGCGCCGCTTCTCGTCGGCGTGCGTGATGATCCGGTGCACGGCGGCGACCAGCGGGTCGTTGGCGCGCAGCGGGTCGAGGTCGCCCTCGAAGTACTGCACGACCTCGCTGGGCCGCACCGGGACCTCGCCGAGGTAGACGCGGCCGGTGGTGCCGTCGACGGAGATGGTGTCGCCCTCGCGGACCGTCTGCGAGCCGATCGTGAAGAAGTCACGGCCGACCTCCATCTCGTCGGCCCCGCAGACGCAGGTCTTGCCCATGCCGCGGGCGACGACGGCGGCGTGTGACGTCTTGCCGCCGCGGCTGGTGAGGATGCCGTTGGCGGCGATCATGCCGGGCAGGTCGTCGGGGTTGGTCTCGCGCCGGACCAGGATGACCGGCTTGCCCTCGGCGGCGACCTCGACGGCGCGCTGGGAGGTGAAGACGACCTGCCCGTACGCGGCGCCCGGGGAGGCGCCGACACCGCGGGTGAGCGACGCCGGGTCGGAGGCGAGGTCGAAGCGGGGGAACATCAACTGGGCGAGCTGGGCGCCGGTGACCCGGGTGAGCGCCTCGTCGATGTCGATGACGCCTTCGTCGACGAGCTGGGCGGCGATGGTGAACGCGGCGGCCGCGGTGCGCTTGCCGACGCGGGTCTGCAGCATCCACAGTTTGCCGCGTTCGATGGTGAACTCGATGTCGCACAGGTCCCGGTAGTGGCCTTCCAGGGTGGCCATGATCTGCATGAGCTCGTCGTACGACTTCTTGTCGAGCCCTTCCAGGTCGGCCAGCGGCAGCGTGTTGCGGATGCCGGCGACCACGTCCTCACCCTGGGCGTTGGACAGGTAGTCGCCGTAGACGCCCTGCTCGCCGGTGGCCGGGTCGCGGGTGAAGGCGACGCCGGTGCCGGAGTCGGAGCCGAGGTTGCCGAAGACCATGGCGACCACGTTGACGGCGGTGCCGAGGTCGGTCGGGATGCGTTCCTGCCGGCGGTAGAGGACGGCACGGTCGGCGTTCCAGGACCGGAAGACCGCCTCGACGGCGAGGTCGAGCTGCTCGCGCGGGTCCTGCGGGAACTCGTGGCCGGTGTGCTTGACGAACACGTTCTTGTACGCGGTGACCAGCGCCCGCAGGTCGTCGGCGTCCAGCTGCACGTCGTCCTTGACGCCCTTGGCGACCTTGGCGTCGTGCAGCGCGTCCTCGAACTCGTGGCCGGGAACGTCGCACACGGTCTTGCCGAACATCTGGATCAGCCGCCGGTACGAGTCCCACGCGAACCGGTCGTTGCCGCCGGCCTGCCGGGAGAGGCCGGCCACCGACGCGTCGTTGAGCCCCACGTTGAGGACGGTCTCCATCATGCCGGGCATGGAGAACTTCGCGCCGGAGCGCACCGAGACGAGAAGCGGGTCGCCCGGGTCACCGAGGCGGCGCCCCATCTTCGTCTCGAGCGCGGCGAGGTGCTCGTCGATCTCGGCGGCGAGTCCTTCGACGTGGGTGCCGTTGTGCAGGTACTGCTTGCACGCTTCGGTGGTGATGGT
Organism: Actinoplanes sandaracinus; assembly: GCF_030009775.1. Lineage (GTDB taxonomy): Bacteria > Actinomycetota > Actinomycetes > Mycobacteriales > Micromonosporaceae > Actinoplanes > Actinoplanes sandaracinus. Next base: position 23,871 of record NZ_JASCTH010000012.1, read on the forward strand.
GAAGCCGGGGGGCACGGGCAGGCCCAGGTTGGTCATCTCCGCGAGGTTGGCGCCCTTGCCTCCCAGGAGGTCCTTGAGGTCCTTGTTGCCTTCGGCAAAGTCGTACACGAACTTCATGCCCATACCTCCGGTTAAGAATCCGCGGCGGGTATCAGTTCCTGCCCTGGGATTCGTAAGGCTAAGCACGACCCGAGTGAATAGTTAACAGTGCCGTGGCTTTTTCCACACCGGCGCGGAGAAGCGTGATCGGTACACGCTCTCTCCGCGCACCATTGCGCACCGAGCCCGGACAGGGTTGTCGGTCGACAAGAGGGCTGCTGCTGATCGAGTTGCCGGAGGCGGCTGCCGGGACGGTTCACGGCGGAAAATAAGGTCGCCGCTGCGAATTCCACGGGGGAAGAACTCGCAACGGCGCACCGCGAACATTAGACGACGTTCGTCCGGCTGTCCATCCCAGCCGTCAACCGGATTTCGACCTCGCCTCAAACGGCCCACCGCCGCCGGCCCACGAGCCGACAGCCCGTGAGCCGTCGGCTCACGGGCTGGTGATCAACGGGCGGCTAGCCCACGCGCTGCACGACGGATCCGACGAGGCGCCGCCAGTCGGTCTCGAAGCTCGGGGAGGCGCTCGCGTTGTCGAGCCGGTAGATGGCGTAGGTGTCGACCAGCACCACGTTACGGGTGCGCAGCACGGCCACGGCGGTGTCCGCGGTGCCGGGGTGCGCCGACTCGTACAACTTGTGCCGAATGATCACGAACCCGGACCAGGCGCCCTCGGCCAGGTCACGGACCTCGACGTTCTCCTGGTAGGCGGGCTCGTTGCGGTCGGCGGTCACGGTCGCGGGCACGTCCGTCGACGGCGCGCACTGCCCGGCCACCGTCCGCAACAGGCCGAGCCCGGCCTCGGCGCTGGCCGCGTCGGCGTAGACGAGCGCGGTCTGCTGCAGTGTCTGCGCGCCCTTCTCGCCCTCGTCGGCGGCGGCCGACGAGACGATCTCGGCGCCGGGCGGCACCTGTGGCGGGGTGCTGGTTCCGCCGCAGAAGCTGACCATCTGCTGCGGGTCGGCGCTCTGCTGCGGTGCGGCCCAGGCCGGGCCGATGTCGGCGGGCTGCAGGAACGCTCCGCGCATGGTGGTGACGGTGATCAGCCCCTCCTCGGGGCCGCCGTCGTCGGAGGAACTGCACCCGGCCGCCATCACCAGGGCGCAGGTGGCGCCCACTACGGCGCGGAGGGGTCTGGCGGTCAGGAACATCCGGCCATCCTGTCAGACGTCCCGGCGGCGGCACCGGCTGCTGCCCGGTCGTGTGTCCGTCGCGTGCCCGTCGCGCGCGGCGCCGATCACGGTTAGCGTGGCTCCAGGCAGTGTCGCCGAGGAGGTCCACCATGAGCGGGATCGATGCGCTGGCCGTGCGGCTGCGCTCCGAGCTGAGTCCGGACCAGGTGCTCACCGACCGGCAACAGCTGCGGACGTACGAGTGCGACGGCCTGGCCAACTACAAGGTCATCCCCGCCCTGGTCACTCTCCCCCGCACCGCGGCCCAGGTTGCCGCCGTCGTCCGCGCGTGTGCCGGGGCGAAGGTCCCGTTCGTGGCCCGCGGCTCCGGCACCGGCCTCTCCGGTGGGGCGCTGCCGCACGCCGACGGCGTCCTGATCGTCACCTCCCAGCTGCGCGAGATCGTCGGGACGCGGCCGGCCGACGAGCGTGCCGTGGTCCAGCCGGGAGTGATCAACCTGCAGGTCACCAAGGCCGCCACGCCGTACGGCTACTACTACGCGCCCGACCCGTCGAGCCAGCAGATCTGCTCGATCGGCGGCAACGTGGCGGAGAACTCGGGCGGCGCCCACTGCCTCAAGTACGGGTTCACCACCAACCACGTGACCGGTCTGGAGGTCGTCACGCCCGACGGTGACCTGGTCCGGCTCGGCGGCGCCGCGCCCGACACCCCCGGGTACGACCTGCTCGGCGCGTTCGTCGGCTCGGAGGGCACGCTGGGTGTCGCGACGGAGGTGACGGTGCGACTGACCCGACTGCCGGAGACCGTCCGCACCCTGCTCGCCGCCTTTCGCGGCACCGATCAGGCGGGCGCCGCCACCTCGGCGATCATCGCGGCCGGCGTGGTGCCGGCCGCCATCGAGATGATGGACGCCCTCTCCATCGAGGCCGCCGAGGCCGCCGTCCACTGCGGTTACCCGGCCGGGGCGGGCGCGGTCCTGATCGTCGAGCTGGACGGCCCGGCCGCTGAGGTGGAAGCCCAGTTCGCCGAGGTCAGCGCCCTGTGCGACACGTTCGGGGCGTTCGAGATCCGGGTGGCCGCCGACGACACCGAGCGGCAGCTGATCTGGCGGGGCCGTAAGTCGGCGTTCGCCGCGGTCGGCCGGATCAGCCCCGACTACATCGTCCAGGACGGGGTGATCCCGCGGACCGCGCTGCCCGAGGTGCTGCGCCGCATCAACGAGGTGGCCTCGTCGCACGGGGTCCGGGTCGCCAACGTCTTCCACGCCGGCGACGGCAACCTGCACCCGCTGGTCCTCTTCGACGCGGGCGTGCCCGGCGAGGCCGAGCGCGCCGAGACCGTCTCCGGAGCGATCATCGACCTCTGCATCGAGTACGACGGCTCGATCACCGGCGAACACGGCGTCGGCGTCGACAAGGCCCGCTACATGCCGCGCATGTTCAACGACACCGATCTGGACACGATGCAGCTGGTCAGGTGTGCCTTCGACCCGGACGGCCTGGCCAACCCGGGCAAGATCTTCCCCACCCCGCGGCTCTGCGGCGAACGACCCGGCCGCCGGCAGGGCGTGCATCCGCAACAGGTGGCCGGCGTGGCGGAGATCTTCTGATGAGCGTTCTCGATGATCTCGCGGCCAAGGCCGGCGACGACGACGTGGTCGGCGGGGTGCCCGCCCGGCTCGTCGCCGCGCCCGCCAGCACCGAGGAGGCGGCCGCGCTGATCGCCGCCGCCCGGGACCTCGCCGTGGTGATCCGCGGCGGCGGCACGAAACTCCAGTACGGCCCGCCCCCACGCGAACTCGACCTGATCATCGACACGCGGCGCCTGGCCGGGGTCGTGGAGCACGCCGCCGGCGACCTGATCACCGTGGTCCGGGCGGGCACCCCGATGGCCGAGCTGCACGGCCTTCCCGGCCAGCAGCTGGCACTCGACGCGCCGCCCTCGGCGACGGCCGGCGGCACGGTCTCGGCGAACGCGAGCGGCCCGCGCCGGCTGCGCTACGGCACGGCCCGCGACCTGCTGATCGGCATCACGGTGGTGCGGCCCGACGGCCGCGTCGCCCGGGCCGGGGGCAAGGTCGTCAAAAACGTCGCGGGGTACGACCTGGGCAAGCTCTACACCGGCGCCCTGGGCACGCTCGGCCTGATCACCGAGTGCGTCTTCCGGTTGCATCCGGTCCCTCCCGCGATCTGCTTCGTACGGGCGACCGCCCCGCCCACCGAAGCCGCGAAGGTGCTAGCCGGCCAGTTCGCTCCCAGCGCGCTGGAGATCAACGCCGGGCCCGGGACCGCACCGGAGACAGCCGTGCTGCTCGAAGGCACCGCCGCCGGTGTCCGCGACCGCGCCGCGGTGCTGGCCCGCCTGCTCGGCGGCGAGATCACCGACGTCCCGCCGCCCTGGTGGGACACCCCGCCGTGGCCCACGGCGGACGGCCTCGGGCTGAAGCTGACGAGCGTCCTCTCCGGGGTCCCCGGGCTGGTCGCGGCCGCTGTCGACGCCGGCCTGACGATCCGCGGCTCGGCCGGAGCCGGAGTCCTCTACGCGGGCGCCGGGTGCACCGCCGACAACACGGCCGAGGCGCTGCGAGCTGACGAGGCGCTGCGGGCTGACGAGGCGCTGCGAGCTGTCGAGGTGTTGCGGGTGGCGGCGGCCCGGGCCGGTGGTCACGCCGTCGTGCTGACCGCGCCCGAGGCGATCCGCGACGGCCTGGACATGTGGGGGCCGGTGCCCGGGCTCGACCTGATGCGCCGGGTCAAGGACCGGTTCGACCCGCGCCACCGTTTCGCGCCCGGCCGCTTCGTGGGAGGGATCTGATGTCCGGCACCGACGGCACTCCACGACCCGACCCCGCACCGTCCCAGTCCGCACCGCCTCAGCCCGCACCGCCTCAGCCGGCACCGCCTCGGTCCGCACCGCCTCAGCCCGCACGGGCCGATGTGTTGCGAGCGGCGGAGAACGGGACGATGCCCGTCACCGCGACGCACGGCACCGGCACTCCCCCCGCGGACGCGCTCCGAGCCGCCGGGAACAGCACCACCCCACAGGGCTTCACCGCGCAGGGCATCACCACGCACGGCATCACCACGCACGGCATCACCACGCACGGCGAGCCTGCGTTCGACGGGCACCACCCACCGAGCGCGGATCTGGTGTCCGATTGTGTTCACTGCGGGTTCTGCCTGACGACGTGCCCCACCTACGTGCTGTGGGGCGAGGAGATGGACTCGCCACGCGGCCGGATCCACCTGATCGGCCAGGGCCTCTCCGGTGAGCCGCTCAGCGACTCGATGGTCACCCACTTCGACCGCTGCCTCGGATGCATGGCGTGCGTGACCGCCTGCCCGTCCGGGGTCCGCTACGACCGGCTCATCGAGGACACCCGCGCCCAGGTGGAACGCCGCCACTCCCGCGGCGCCCGGGACCGGGCCCTGCGAGCGGCGATCTTCGCGCTCTTCCCGTACCCGCGCCGGCTGCGGCTGCTGCGGGGACCGCTGCGGGCGTACCGGATGTCCGGTCTGCAGAAGCTCGCCGCACGCACCGGACTGCTGCGACGTCTCGCGCCGACCTTGGCCACCCTGGAATCGCTGGCGCCGCGGCTGCGCGGCGTGCCGCGCCCGCCGGCCCGCGTGCCGGCCCGCGGCGCCCGCCGCGCACTGGTGGGCATGCTGACCGGTTGTGTTCAGTCGGCGTTCTTCCCGGACGTCAATTCCGCGACGGTACGGGTCCTCGCCGCCGAAGGCTGTGAGGTGCTGATCCCGCCCGAGCAGGGCTGCTGCGGCGCGCTGAGCGTGCACAACGGGCGCCGGGCCGAGGCGCAGCGGTTCGCCCGGCGCCTGATCGAGGTGTTCGAGCGGACCGGCATGGACTATTTCGTGGTCAACGCGGCCGGATGCGGGTCGTCGCTGAAGGAGTACGACGAACTCCTCGCCGACGACCCGGCCTACGCGTCACGGGCCGCGGCCTTCACCGCCAAGGTCCGCGACCTGGCCGAACTTCTCGCCGAACTGGGCCCCGCCGCCCGCCGTCACCCGCTGCCGATGACGGTGGCCTACCACGACGCCTGCCATCTCGCGCACGCGCAGGGCATCCGCGACCAGCCACGCGCCCTGCTGCGCGGCATCCCCGGCCTGGAACTGCGCCCGATCGCGGACCCGGAGATCTGCTGCGGGTCGGCCGGCGTCTGGAACGTCCTCAACCCGGCCCCCGCCGCCGAACTGGGCGACCGCAAGGCCGACGCCGTCCTGGCCACCGGCGCCGAACTGCTGGTCACCGCGAACCCCGGCTGCCTCATGCAGGTCGCCGCCGCGGTCCGCCGCCGCGGCGCGACGATCGCCCTGGCCCACACCGCGCAGGTCCTGGACGCCTCGCTGCGCCACCTCGGCCCCGAAGCCCTCCTGGACAGCCGCTAGCCTCCCGGACGGCCGCCAGCCTCCTAGCCGTGGGCCGGAACGCGGGGAGGCCGGCCTTCTCGCAGTCCGGTCCCCCCGCGCTCTCCCGGCCGGTAGCCGCCGAGTGCGGTCGCGGCGCCCCCGCGCCCTCGACCGCACTCCCCACCGCGACCGCCCGCCCGCGCGGCGTCCATCCCGTCGCGCCGCACGCCTGGTTTCGCACCTCATAGATGTGCGTTAATGGGAGCGCTCCCAGGGTGCGCCGTTCCCGCACCCCCGTCAAGCACCTCCCGAAAGGCATCCCCATGCAGAGACGGAAGTGGGCCGCCCTCGGCCTCGCCACAACCCTCCTCTCCGCCACCGGGCTCGCGCTCGCCACCAGCGCGAACGCCGCCGCCGGCTGCTCGGTGAAATACACCGTCAGCAATCAGTGGCCCGGCGGTTTCGGCGCGAGCGTCGACGTCACCAATCTCGGCGATCCGACCACGCAGTGGTCACTGGTGTTCACGTTCCCGGCCGGCCAGACGATCACCCAGCTCTGGAGCGGCACGGTCAGCCAGGCCGGATCGACGGTCACCGTCCGCAACGCCGGCTGGAACGGCGCGATGGCCACCAACGGCACGGCCTCGTTCGGCTTCAACGGCTCGTGGACCGGCAGCAACCCGGTGCCGGCCGCGTTCACCCTCAACGGCGTGACCTGCACCGGCGGTGTCGTCCCGGCCCCGAGCGGCAGCGGCGGCCCCAGCCCGTCGTCCAGCGCGGGCGCGGCAACCAAGATCATGGCGCTGGGCGACTCGATCACGGGCTCGCCGGGCTGCTGGCGTGCCCTGCTGTGGCGGCAGCTCCCCGCGGCGGAGGTCGACTTCGTCGGCACCCTGCCCGGCGACGGCTGCGGCTTCCCCTACGACAGCCAGAACGAGGGTCACGGCGGCTTCCTGGTCACCAACGTCGCCGGCCAGAACCAGTTGCCCGGCTGGCTGTCCGCGAGCGACCCGGACGTGGTGATGATGCATTTCGGCACGAACGACGCGTGGAGCAACCTGCCGACGACCACGATCCTGAACGCCTACACCACGCTGGTCGGCCAGATGCGCGCCGCCAATCCCAGAATGAAGATCATCGTCGCGCAGATCATCCCGCTGAACCCGCCCACCTGCACCGACTGCGGCCGGCGCGTGGTCAACCTGAACGCCGCCATCCCCGCCTGGGCGGCATCCCTGAGCACGGCCGCCTCTGAGATCACCGTGGTCGACCAGTGGACCGGCTTCAACACGGCCACCGACACCTACGACGGCGTCCACCCCAACGACGCCGGCAACGTCAAGATCGCCGCCCGCTGGCTTCCCGCCGTTCGGGCCGCGATCTCCTGAGCACTCACCGCCCGCCCCGCCCTCACGGGGCGGGCCCCCACGCGTCGAGCACCGCTCACCGGAAACGTCGGGACAGTCCCTGTGAGCGGCTGGCGGGTGACGGGTTCGGCGGGCACACTCCGGCTGGAGTGGGCCCGGTAGCGTCGTGCCGTGACGGAGAACGCGCGGGTCGCAGTCGTCGGCGTCGGGAACAACACGTCGGCGCTGGTGCAGGGAATCAACTTCTACCGCCGCACCGGCAGCCTGGTGGGGATCCACCGACCGCAGCTGGCCGGGCTCAGTGTCGGTGACATCGATGTCGTGGCGGCCTTCGCCCTCTCCGACGGCAAGGTCGGCAAGGATCTCCACGAGGCGATATTCGCCCCGCCCAACAACTTCCCCCGCCTCGACGCTCACCGCCCCGAATCTCGCCGCCCCGGCTCATCGGGAGGCGGCTCGCCCGGCGCAGAGGCGGGCCTTGCCCCGTCCGGCGTCGTCGTCCAGCGTGGTCTCGTGGATTCGGCCGGGATCCCGCGGATGGCGCACGCCATCGAAGGCGCCGAGGTGCTGCTCTACTCGGCGCCGAGCGGCCGGCCGGAGACCGCCCGGGCCTATGCGGAGGCCGCCCTGATCGCGGGCGCGGCGTTCATCAACACCACGTCGGACTCGGTCGCCCGCGAGCCCTCGCTGCTCAGGCGCTTCGAGGAAGCCGGCCTGCCGCTGATCGGCGACGATCTGACCAGCCAGTTCGGCACGTCGGTCCTGCACAACACCCTGCTGCGACTGCTTGAGGAGCGAGGTCTCACCCTGATCAGCTCGTACCAGGTCAATCTCGGCGGCACCGAGGATTTCCGCAACCTGGTCGAGACCCCGAACACCAAGCACCAGTCCAAGGTGAACGCGTTGGGCACCGACAAGGTGCAGATCGCGCCCCTCGGATATCTGCCCCACCTCAAGTCGCAGAAGATCGCCCACCTCAACATCGAGGCGCAGGGCTGGGGTGAGACGGAGGTGAGCCTGGACGTACGGCTGAAGGTCCACGACCCGAGCGGCGGCGCCGGGGTCAACATCGACCTGATCCGTCTGGCGGCCACCGCCCTGCGCGACGGACGCGGCGGATATCCGGCCGAGGCCGCGGTCCACTTGAAGTCGCCGCCGGGAACCGCCGTCTGAGGCCCTAGGCTGACCGGATGGCCGAGGCGAAGACGACGCGCAATGACGAGAGCGTGGCCGCGTTCCTGGCGGCGGTGCCCGATCCGAAACGCCGGGCGGACGCCGAGGCGGCCTGCACGCTGATGGCCGAGGTGACCGGGGCGCCGCCGGTGATGTGGGGCAGCTCGATCATCGGGTTCGGCGCCTACCACTACCGATATGCGACCGGCCGTGAGGGCGACTGGCCGGCCGTCGGCCTGTCACCGCGGAAGCAGGCGCTGACCCTCTACGTCTCGGCCGGCTTCGACGGCTACCAGGACCTGCTCGCCCGCCTCGGCCCGCACAGCACCGGCAAGTCGTGCCTCTATCTGAAGCGACTCGCCGACATCGACCAGGTTGTGTTGAAAGACCTGGTGGGGAAGGCTTTTCAGCATCTCGACGGTCGTACGGTCATCTCCGAACACCAATAGGTCGAATCGGACGGCATAATCACCCGGTGGACATCTGGGAATACGCGCGGCTCGAATACCGCGCCGCGGGCACGCTGGGCGCCGACCGTTTCATGGACTGGACCGCCACGTTTCATCATCCCGGCGGTGTGTTGCGCTGGGGCACCGACGAGCGCTTCGACGACCTTCGGCACCTGAACCGGGCGGGCGCGGCCGGCTGGCAGGCGTACGCCCGGGCGGTGATCCACGTGAAGGACGAGCCGCACCGGCTGAGCAGCGTCACCTATTCGATGCGGCGGCCGATCCCGGCCGACCTCCCTCCGGCGGACCCCGATGCCTAGAGAGACCGGCGTCAAGCTGATCGCGTCGAACAAGAAGGCGCGGCATGACTACGCCATCCTGAAGACCTACGAGGCGGGCCTGGTGCTGGCCGGTACCGAGGTGAAGTCGCTGCGCCTGGGCCGGGCGTCGCTGGTCGACACGTTCGCGCAAGAGCACGAGGGCGAGCTCATGCTCTACGGCCTGCACATCGCCGAGTACGGCTTCGGCTCGTGGACCAACCACACCCCGCGGCGCACCCGCAAGCTGCTGCTGCACAAGGTCGAGATCGTCAAGATCCTCAACCAGCTGCGGGACGGGTCGGGGCTCACCCTGGTGCCGTTGTCGCTCTACTTCAAGGACGGCTGGGCGAAGATCGAGCTGGGTCTGGCGCGCGGCCTCAAGTCGTACGACAAAAGGCAGGTCATGGCCGAGCGGGACGCCAAGAAGGAGATCGCGAAGGAGTTCGGCCGGCGCCTGAAAGGCCGCCGGTAGGATCTGCGGGTGGTTGATCCCAACAGCACCCAGCATCTCGGCCGGACCGAGTTCGGGCTGGACACCTTCGGCGACGTCACGGTCGGCGAGGACGGCAAGCGCCGTCCGTACGCCCAGGTCATCCGGGACGTCGTCGAGCAGGGTGTGCTCGCCGACCGGCTCGGCCTGGACTTCTTCGGCGTCGGCGAGCATCACCGCGACGACTACGCGATCTCCTCACCGGAGATCGTCCTCGCGGCGATCGCCGCGAGGACCGAGCGGATCAAGCTGGGCACGGCGGTCACGGTCCTGAGTTCCGATGATCCGGTACGGGTGTTCGAGCGTTTCGCCACGCTGGACGCCGTCTCGCGCGGCCGGGCCGAGATCATGCTGGGCCGGGGCTCGTTCACCGAGTCGTTCCCGCTGTTCGGCTACGACCTGGCCGACTACGAGCGGTTGTTCGCCGAGAAGCTGGACCTGATGGCCGAGCTGCTCACCGAGGAGCCGGTGACGTGGGAGGGTTCGATCCGCCCCGCCCTGCGCGGTCAGCAGGTCTATCCCAAGACCGAGTCCGGTGGCATCCGCACGTGGATCGGTGTCGGCGGCAGCCCCGAGTCGGTGGTCCGCGCCGCCCAGTACGGCCTCCCGCTCGTCCTGGCGATCATCGGCGGCGCCCCCGAACGGTTCGCCCCGTACACCGATCTGTTCCGCCGGGCCCTGAAGGAGCTGGACCAGGAGCCGCAGCCGATCGCCGTGCACTGCCCCGGTTTCGTGGCCGCCACCGATGCCGAGGCGGTCGACGCGTTGTGGCCGCACGCCCGCCGTAACATCGACCGCATCGGCCGCGAACGCGGCTGGCCGCCGATCACCCGGGACCGCTTCGAGGCCGACGTCACCGACGGCGCCTGGCACGTCGGCTCCCCGGAGACGGTGGCCCAGAAGATCGCGAACACGGTCCGCACGCTGGGCATCGATCGCTTCGACCTGAAGTACTCGCACGGCACGCTGCCCCACGACCGCCTGACGACGTGCATCCGGTTGTACGCCGAGCAGGTCGTCCCCCGGGTCCGCGAGCTGCTCGCGTGACGCGCCGTTACCGACGGGGCCGTTACCGACGAGGGGCCGCTACCGACGAGGGGCAAGAGAAATGGCGGATGAGATAGAAGCTCTCTCCGCCACCTCTAACTTATAACACAGAGGGGGCCTTGCGGCAAGACCCCATCTCTGGCGCAGAATCGCTTTCCTGAGCTTCAGAACCGCGGAACGGGGATGCCTTGAATCTGCCCACCACCAGTGCTTTCCATCTGCCCGAGCGGCTCGCCGCCAAGGCGGACCCGGCGTTGATCGCCGCGGACGAGAAGCACTTCGCCGCGACCGCGGAGAGCCTCGCCCGGTCGATCGCCGAGCTGTCCGAGCGGCTCGACGCCGAACGCCGGGCGCCGGCCGGCAAGGGACGCCAGGCGGTGGACCGGGACGACGCCATCCACCGGCTGTCCGGCCGGCTGCGCACTCTGCGCCGGTTCAGCCTGGACCTGTGCCTGGGCCGCATGGTGTTCGCGGACAACCCGGACGAGCCGGTGTATGTCGGCCGGCTCGGTCTCACCGACGGCGGCGGCGATGGCAGTGGCGGTGGCAGTCGCGGCGGCGGCCGCCTGCTGGTCGACTGGCGGTCACCGGCCGCCGAGCCGTTCTTCGCCGCCACCCACGCCAACCCGGACGGCCTGATCAGCCGCCGCCGGTACCGCTGGGCCGACGGCCGGATCATCGACTACTGGGACGAGGTGTTCACCCCGGACGGTCTGGAGGGGCACGCGGCGCTCGACGACCAGTCGGCGTTCATCGCGAGCCTCGGCAGCAGCCGGTCGCCCCGGATGCGCGACGTGCTCGGCACCATCCAGGCCGACCAGGACGCCATCATCCGGGCCGGGTCCCGGGGCGTCCTGGTGGTGGACGGCGGGCCGGGCACCGGCAAGACGGTGGTGGCCCTGCACCGGACGGCGTACCTGCTCTACTCCGATCCGCGGCTGGGCCGGCGGCAGGGAGGGGTGCTGTTCGTCGGGCCGCACGAGCCCTATCTGGCGTACGTCGCGGACGTGCTACCCAGCCTCGGCGAGGACGACGTGCAGACCTGCACGGTGCGCGACCTCGTCCCGGAGGGGGCCGTGGCGGTGGCCGAGACGGACCCCGAGGTGGCCCGGCTGAAGTCGTCGGCGCGGCTGGTGCGGGCGATGGAGGCGGCGGTCCAGTTCTACGAGGAGCCGCCCACGAAGGGCATGACGATCAACACCGAGGCGACACAGGTACGCCTGACCGCCCAGGACTGGGCCGCGGCCTTCGACGCGCCGGACCCGGGCACCCCGCACAACGAGGCGCGCGAGACGATCTGGGAGGAACTGCTCGCCATGCTCGCGGAGAGGTCGCGAGCGAGCGAGGAGGAGCTGGCGCGTAACCGGGAGCTGCGAGCCGCCCTGCACCGGTCCTGGCCGCTGCTGGAGGCCGCCGACCTGGTCGCCGATCTCTGGTCGGTCCCCGCGTACCTGCGTAAGTGTGCCCCCTGGCTGAGCGTGGACGAGATCCGCAAGCTCCAGCGCCCGGATCCGCGAGCGTGGACGGTGTCGGATCTGCCGCTGCTGGACGCGGTCCGGCAGCGGCTCGGGGACTCGTCGTCGTCGCAGCGGCAGCGCCGGGCGAAGGCCGCCGTCGCCGCCGGACGGGTGGAGATGGACCGGGTCGTCGACGACCTGATCGCCGCGAGCGACTACGACGACGGCGAAGGTCTGATGACGATGCTGCGGCAGCAGGATCTGCGCGACGTGCTGGCTGAGGGGACCGCGCGGCCGGAGGTCGACCCGGACCTGCTGGCCGGGCCGTTCGCGCATGTGGTCGTGGACGAGGCGCAGGAACTGACCGACGCGGAGTGGCAGATGCTGCTGCTGCGCTGCCCGTCGCGCAGTTTCACCGTGGTCGGGGATCGCGCGCAGGCACGGCACGGGTTCACCGAGTCGTGGCGGGAACGCCTGGAACGGGTCGGCCTGGGCCGGGCCGGGGCGAGCGGGATCGACATGGCTTCGCTGACGGTCAACTACCGTACGCCTGCGGAGGTCATGGCCGAGGCCGAGCCGGTGATCCGGGCCGCGCTGCCGGACGCCAACGTGCCGACCTCGATCCGCAGCAGCGGCCTCCCGGTCCACCACGGTGCGGTCACGGAGCGGGACGCGATCCTGGAGTCGTGGCTGACCGAGCACGCCGAAGGCACCGCCTGCGTCATCGGGGACCCCACATTCAAGGGCACGTCACGGGTACGGTCGCTGACGCCCGAACTGGCCAAGGGCCTGGAGTTCGACCTGGTGGTGGTGGTCGACCCGGAGAGGTTCGGCACCGGGATCGAGGGCGCCGTCGACCGTTACGTGGCGATGACGCGCGCGACGAGCCGTTTGGTGATGCTCCAGAGTTGACCTGTGCGGGGTTTCAAGGCGCGGGGTTTCAAGGCGCGGGGTTCTGAGTCACAGGGTTTACAGTCGCTTCGTGACCGAACGTCTGGACTGGGCCGACCCGACCGTGCGCGAATGGGACTGCCACGTGCTGTGGTCCGATCCGGCCGACCCGGAGGCGGGCGTCGTGCTCGACCGGTCCGCGTTCTACCCCGGCGGTGGCGGGCAGCCGCCGGACCACGGAGTGTTGCTCTGGGAGGGCGTGCGGACCCGCATCGTCGACACCCGCAAGGGCGATGAGCACTACCTGATCCCGGCGCCGGGCGATCCGGTGCCGGCGGTCGGGACGCTCGTGCGGGGCGCGCTCGACGACGAGCGGCGTTACAGCCTGATGCGTACGCACTCGGGCCTGCACATCCTCTGCGGCACGGTGTTCCGTGACTTCGGGGCGCTGGTCACCGGCGGGAACATGCAGCCGGGTGAGGCCCGGATGGACTTCAACCTGCCGGAGGTTCCCGAGGGTGGTTTCAACGGGCCCTGGAAGCAGGCGCTCGAAGACGCGGTGAACGCGGAGATCTCCGCCGACCGCAAGATCGTGGCGCGGGTGCTGCCGCGCGAGGAGGCGCTGGCGATCCCGACCCTGGTCCGCACCCAGGACGCGCTGCCGCCGCTCGATCACCCGGAGATCCGGGTGATCGACATCGTCGGCCTGGACCGGCAGGGCGACGGCGGCACCCACGTGGCCTCGACCGCGCAGGTGGGCCGGATCGAGGTGGTGAAGGTGGAGAGCAAGGGCCGGCAGAACCGCCGGGTCCGGATCAGGATCGCGGACTGATCCTGAGCCGGCCCCGATCCTGAGCCGGCCCCGATCCTGAGCCGGCCCTGATCCTGAGCTGGGGCCCGAACCGTTACTGGATCCCGGCCCGCTGGCAGGCCTTCTTGTAGTCGCCGGCGCAGAGCTTGGCGGCGTCCACGAAGCCTGCGTCGACGACCGACTTCACGTTCTTGATCGTGATGGCCTTCGGCTCGAGCTTCTTGAACGGGATGTAGAGGCCCGACTCCGGGTCCTTCAGCTTGTCGGTGACCGGCGGCTTGACGTTCTTGTACAGGCTGATCGCCAGCTCGGCGGCGGCGTCCGCCTCGAGCTTCACGTCCTTGTACACGGTCATGCACTGGTCGCCGGCGAGGATGTTCTGCAAGCCCTCGACGGTGGCGTCCTGACCGGTGACCTGAACCTTGCCGTTCAGGCCCTTCTCCTTGAGCACCTCGATGGCCGCGTTGCCGAGGCCGTCGTTGGCGGCGAGCACCCCGCCGATGTTCGGGTACTGCTTGATCATCAGGCTGAACATCTCGCGGCCCTCGTCGTTGTCCCAGTCCTGCACGTACTGGTCGGGACCCTTGGTGAGCTCGCCGGTGTCGTACATCCCGTTGAGGATCGAGTCGTACCCGTCCTTGAAGAGCTTGGCGTTGTTGTCGGTGGGCGAGCCGTTGAGCTCCGCGATCACCGGCGTGACGACGTTCTTCTCCTTCAGGCAGTTCTGCAGCTCGGTGGCCTGGAGGACGCCGACCTTCTGGTTGTCGAAGCTGACGTAGTAGTCGGCGCCGCCGTTGAGGGTCAGCCGGTCGTAGTCGATCACCGGCACGCCGCGCTTGCGGGCGTTGTCGATGACGGCCTTGCCGCTGATCGAGTCGAGGCTCGCGATGACGAGGACCCTGACGCCCTTGTCGAGCATGGCCTCCGCGAGCCGCTTGAACTCTTCCTTGTCGTTCTCGGCGTTGACGATCTGGACCGGCACCTTCGCCTTGTCGAACGCCGCCTGCAGGAAGTTCGGGTCGGACGTGCTCCACCGGGCCGAGCTCTTGGTGTCGGGCAGGATCACGCCGACGCCACCGTTACCGGTGACCTGCTGACTGCTGCCGTTGTTGGTCGCCGCGCCGTCGCCCGCGTCACCGGTGTCGCCGCCGTCATCACAGGCCGTGACTGTGGCCGTCGTCAACAGGCCGGCGGCGACCAGGGCGAGCAAAGACTTGCGCATGGCGATAGGTGTCCTCTCAGGGAAAACCCGAGCTGCGTGGAGCGCTGAACGGTCCGCCAAGTATCGGCCAGCGCGCCACGGCCGCAACATCGGGTGGGGGCCGGGAAACAAGATTATTCATTTTCGACGGGTTACTGCCAACATTCACCGGGCGCGTTCACTGGCTGTGACTGCCTCATCCCGTCTCCGACACGGGTCGACCCCTTACCCGATCAAGCCTTACCCGATCAAGCCTCGCCCACTCAGCCCTTGTCCGCACCGGCGGTCAGGCCTTCCGTGAGTAGCCGTTCGGCCGCGAAGAATATGATCACAATGGGCAGGGTGAGCACCACGGAACCGGCCATCAGGACGGTCTTGCTCACCTCGATGCCGCCGGACAGCTGCGCCAGTCCGAGCGAAACGGTCCAATCGGCTCGATCTTCCACCAGGAAGAGCAGCGCGAACAGGAATTCGTTCCACGCGATCATGAAGACGTACAGCGCGTTCGCCATGACGGCCGGTGCGGCCAGCGGAAGGATGATCTTGCGCAGCGTCTGCAGGCGGCTGTAGCCGTCGACCGCGGCGGCCTCCTCCAGGCTCTGCGGGATGGTCGCCAGGTAATTGCGCAGCATGTAGATCGAGACCGGGACGGTCTGGGCGATGTACACGATCGTCAGCCCGGCCAGCGAGCCGCGCAGCCCGAGCCGGGTGAAGAGCACGAACAGCGGGATCGCCAGCAGGATCGACGGGAACAGGTAGACGGCCAGGAAGAGGAAGTGCACCTGGCGCCGGCCGACGAAACGGAGCCGGGCCACCGCGTACGCGCCGGGAATCGACACCAGCAGGGTCAGCAGGGTCGCGGCCACCGACACGATCGCCGAATTGGCCAGGAACCCCAGGAAGCCCTGGCCGCCGTCGCCGGCCGGGGTCAGCACCTCGCGGTAGGTGCGCAGCGTCCACTCGGACGGCCCGATCCACAGCTGGCCCGGGCTCTCCAGCAGCTCCTCGATCGGCCGGATCGACAGCAGCAGCATGTACAGGAACGGGAAGAGGGTGATCAGCGCCAGCACGGTGATCACCGCTGGGCGCAGGACCCGCAGAACGCGGGTCTCGAAAGCAGCACGGTCCTTGATCAGCGAGGTCACTGCTCCTCCTCCTCCTCGACCCGGGGCGCCAGGAACTTCAGGTAGATCACCAGCAGCACGACTAGCCCGGCTGCCAGGACCAGGGCCTGCGCGGCCGCGGCGCCGATGTCGAAACGGGCGGTGAGGAACTCGTACACCCGGACGCTGACCACCTCGGTGCCGGCGCCGCCGCCGGTCAGCAGGTAGACGTCGTCGAACTTGTTGAACGTCATGATGAACCGCAGCACGCTGAGCAACGCGATCAC
This sequence comes from Actinoplanes sandaracinus, assembly GCF_030009775.1. GTDB lineage: Bacteria > Actinomycetota > Actinomycetes > Mycobacteriales > Micromonosporaceae > Actinoplanes > Actinoplanes sandaracinus. The sequence goes on from NZ_JASCTH010000012.1 coordinate 40,073, forward strand.
CGCGCCCAACTGGGGCAGGAGGATGTGCCGGAAGATCTGGGTGGGCGCGGCGCCGTCGACGCGGGCCGCCTCCTCCAGGTCGGCGGGCACCGCCTGGAGCCGGGCCAGCAGGAACAGGAACGCGAACGGGAAGTACCGCCACGTCTCGAAGGCGATCACGGTGAGCAGGGCCATCGGCACGTCCACCTGCCAGCCGAGCAGGTTGAGGGCGTACTCCCGCTGGCTCAGGAACGCGATCGGCCGGTCCCAGCCGAGGAACCGCACGCCCCAGTCGTTGGCAAGACCGAACTGGGGGCTGAGCAGCACGTTCCAGACGAACGCCACGGCCACCACCGGAGCGACGTACGGCAGCAGGACCGAAGCCCGGACCAGCGTCCGGCCGTGGAAGCGGCTGCGCAGAGCGAGCGCCGCGACCAGCCCGAGCCCGATCGAGCCGAGGGTGGAGCCGACCGTGTAGACGAGAGTGGTCCACAGCGACGACCAGAACCCCGGCGAGCCGAGCACGGTCTCCAGGTTGGCCAGCGTGTACTGGCCGAAGATCCCGACCCTACGCAGGTTGATCAGCCGGATCCGCTGGAACGCCAGCATGATCGTCCAGAGGATCGGCAACACCACGACGACCAGGACGACGACCAGCGTCGGCGACAGGTAGGCGAGCCCGGCGCGGTTCTCCCGCTGCCGGGCTGTCAATTGCCCCTTCACTCGCGCGACCCGCTTACTTCAGGGACTTCTGGATGGTCTCGACATCCTCCGCCGCCCGCTTCGCGGCGCCGGCGGCATCGAGCTCACCGCTGGTCAGAGCATTGATCGCCTTGGGTACGGGCAACTCGCCGAGCGTGGCGCCGACCAGCGCGCCCTGCTTCTGCGGGAAACCCCAACGCTGGAACGTGTCCGGGCTCTTCGCCAGGACGTCGAGCACCTCGGCCGGATAGATCTCGGCCAGCGGCTTCTTGCTGTCGACACCGGCCGGAAGCTTGTTCCAGTCGGCGACACCCTTGCGGACCGGGATCTTGCCCTCGGGGGCGATGGCCAGCCAGTCGGAGTAGCCCTCGTTCATCATGAACGCCACGAACCGTTTGGCGGCGTCGGTGCGCGGGCCGTCCTTGGTGATCGCCCAGCTGGTGATCTCACCGAACTGGGCGGGCTGGGCGGGCCCACCCGACTGCCCCGGCCCGGCGATCGCGGTCACCACGCCGGTGTTCTTGGCCAGCCACTGCGGGTCGCTCCGGCACTGCTCGCACGTCGGCAGCGCGTCGTTGCGGAGCCCGGCCAGCTCGTCCAACAGGAACGACGACCAGACGACCATGGCCGCCTTGCCGGAGAAGTAGGTGGCCCGGGTGGTGTCGACGTCCTGCGCGCCCGGCACCGACCAGTTCTTCACCAGGTCGGCGTAGAGCTGGAAGGTCGCCACGCAGGCCGGCGACTCCAGTTGCACCGCCTTGGCGTCGTCGACGAGCTGGCAGTTGTTGCCGAGCGCCAGGTTCTCGAAGGTCTGCTGGGTGAAGGCGTCGTTGCCGACGGTGGCGAGGGTGATCCCGGCGACGTCGCCGGTGTTCAGCCGCTGCGCGGCGGCACGGATCGCGTCGTACGTGTCCGGCGCCGCGAGCCCGGCGGCCTGGAACAGGTCCTTGCGGTAGAAGAGCAGCTGTGCCCAGCCGTCCGACGGCACCGCGAGCTGGTTGCCGTCCTGGCTGGTCAGCTCCAGGGCTCGGGGCGAGAACCCGCCCGCACCGAGCTGGTCGACGACCGCCTTGGCCGCCGCGGTGTCGACCAGTTCACTGGTGTGCATCTGCGCCACCGCCGCCAGCGGCAGCGCCCCCACCACGTCGGGCAGCGTGCCGGCCGCCGCGGCGTTGGTGATCAGGCTGCTGAACTGGTTCTCATCGGTGGCGACGAGCTTCACCGGGATGCCGGTGGCGGCGGTGAACCGATCCACGATCTTCTGGGTGGCCTGCACCCGGTCGGTCAGGTTCTCCAGGCTCCAGACGGTGAGCGTGCCGTCGCCGCTGTCGCCGTCGCCGTCATCGCTGCACCCGGCAGCGGTGACGGCGAGCAACAGGGCCGCGGCCGCGGCCGTCCACCTCGACTTCGTCGTCCTTGACTTCGCCGTCATTGATGCTCCCCCGGTTACAGGTGGATTACATCCATGACGTTAAGTCCGCTGGCCGGACCGCGCATGTCGAGGAACCGCGCGTGTCGCGAGACCACACAATTCGAGAGGCCGTGTTCAGCAGAGGCAGTGTTCAGCAGAGGCAGTGATCACCAGAGGCCGTGATCACCAGTTGAGGGCGATGTACTTCGACTCCAGGTACTCCAGCAGACCCTCGTGGCCGCCTTCCCGGCCGATGCCGCTCTGCTTCACCCCGCCGAACGGCGCGGCCGGGTCACTGACCAGCCCCCGGTTCAGGCCGACCATGCCGGCTTCGATCGCCTCGCTGACCCGCAGGCCACGGGCCAGGTCCTGGGTGTAGACGTACGCCACCAGGCCGTACTCGGTGTCGTTGGCCAGCCGGACCGCCTCCTGTTCCCCGCTGAAGGTCACGATCGGCGCGACCGGCCCGAAGATCTCCTCGCGCAGGATCGGCGCGTCCGCGGCCACGCCGGTCAGCACCGTCGGCGGATAGTAGAAACCCGGCCCGTCCGGCCGGCTGCCGCCGGTGACGGCCTTCGCCCCACCGTCCAGCGCGCTCTTGACCAGACTGTCCACCTTCGCCACGGTGTCCTCGTTGACCAGCGGGCCGACCTGCGTCTTGGCGTCCGTGCCCGGGCCGACGACCAGCGCGGACATGCGCTGCGCCAGCTTGCGGGAGAACTCCTCGGCCACGTTCGACTCGACGAAGAACCGGTTCGCCGCGGTGCACGCCTCACCGCCGTTGCGCATCTTCGCGATCATCGCGCCGTCGACAGCGGCGTCCAGGTCGGCGTCGGCGAACACCACGAACGGGGCGTTGCCGCCCAGCTCCATCGACGTGTTGACGACGTTCTCCGCGGCCTGGGCCAGCAGGATCCGCCCCACCTCGGTGGAACCGGTGAACGACAGCTTGCGAACCCGGGAGTCCCGCAGCATCGCCGACACCACCGTGCCGGAACCGCGCGACGGCAGCACGTTGACCACGCCCTCGGGGACGCCGGCCTCGGCCAGGATCGCGGCCATCGCCAGCGCCGTCAGCGGGGTGTCGCTGGCCGGCTTGAGGATCACCGTGCAACCGGCGGCCAGCGCCGGGCCGATCTTGCGGGTGGCCATCGCGGCCGGGAAGTTCCACGGCGTCACCAGGACGCAGACACCGACCGGCTGGCGGGTCACCAGGATCCGGTTGGCGCCGGACGGGGCGGTCGCGACCGCCCCGTCAGCGCGGACCGCCTCCTCCGCGAACCAGCGGAAGAACTCGGCGGCGTACGTCACCTCGCCCTTCGCGTCGGTGAGGGCCTTGCCGTTCTCCTGGCTGATCAGGGTCGCCAGCTCCGAGGCACGGTCGGTCATCAACTCGAACGCACGGCGGAGCACCTCCGACCGTACCCTCGGAGGGGTTTGCGCCCAGGCCGGACCTGCCGCCGCGGCCGCGTCCACCGCGGTGATCGCGTCCGCCTCGCCGCCGTCGGCGACCGAGGCGATCACGTCACCGGTCGCCGGGTCGAGCACGTCGAAACGGCCGCCCGCGGACGCGGGCACCCACTTCCCGGCGATGAACAGATCGGTCTCCACAACGGCTCCTCACGCTCGCGGCACGCCTACGCCTTCAGCATTCCCCGGTTCGCGGCGCCCTGCCACGCTTCCGCGCGTGTTCGAGCGCCTCCGCGACTGTCGATGCGGGTGCTGACGGCCACTGCGGTGCCGACTGCCAATAAGCTGGGGATGCCCCGTGTCAGGTGTGATTCCCGCACCCAGTGGGCACACTTGAGGTATGGCTACCATCACGCAGCGCATCCAGGCTTTCCTCACCAGTCCTCGGGGCCGGCAGCTCACCGAGCAGGGGCGCCGCCAGCTCGCCAAGCCGGAGAACCAGCAGAAGCTCCGCGGCCTCCTGGCCCGCTTCCAGGGACGCGGTCACCGGCGCTGACCCCTACGTGGTGGCGTGACAGCGTCGTCTACCAGGTCTATCCGCGGTCCTTCGCGGACGCCTCCGGAGACGGCGTCGGCGACCTCGCGGGCCTGACGGCCCGCCTCGATCACATCGCCGGTCTGGGCGCCGACGCGATCTGGCTGACACCGTTCCAGCGTTCACCCCAGACCGATCACGGGTACGACGTGAGCGACTACACCGACGTCGACCCCCTCTTCGGGGATCTGGCCGGGTTCGACGCCCTGGTTCTGCGCGCCCACGGACTCGGCCTGCGGGTGATCGTCGACATCGTGCCCAATCACTGCTCCGCCCAGCACCCGATCTTCCAGGCCGCACTGGCCGGCGACCCGTCGGCGCGCGCCCGCTTCCACTTCGCGGCTTCCCCGCCCGGCCGGCCGGGCGACCCGCCGAACGACTGGCCCAGCGTCTTCGGCGGCCCCGCCTGGACCCGGGTTCCCGACGGCTCCTGGTACCTGCACCTGTACTCCGCCGAACAGCCCGACTGGAACTGGCGCGACCCGCGGACCGCTGGGTTCTTCGACGACGTGCTGCGCTTCTGGCTGGACCGGGGCGTCGACGGGCTCCGCGTCGACGTCGCGCACGGTCTGTTCAAGGCCGCCGGCCTGCCGTCCCTGCCACCCGGCGCGATCCCGTCCCCCGGGCGGCTGCGCGGCAACCCGCTCGCCTGCGACCAGCCCGAAACAGTCGAGGTCTACCGTCGATGGCGGGCGATCACCGACTCGTACGCTCCGCCGCGCGCCCTGATCGGCGAGGTCAACCTCGACCCGCACCGCGCCGCCCGCTACGTCGGCGACGACCGCCTGCACCAAGCGTTCGCCTTCGAGTTCCTGATCGCCGAGTGGAACGCGACAGTGTGGCGCGACACCGCCACCCGCCTGCTGCGACATCCGCCCGTGACCTGGGTCGTCGAGAACCACGACGTGGTCCGCACCGCCACCCGCTACGCCGTCGGCCCTGACGAACCCCGCCCCTCCCAGGCCGGCACCTCCCGGGCCGGCACCTCCCGGGCCGGCACCTCCCGGGCCCGCGCCGCCCTGCTGACGATCCTCGGCCTGCCCGGGGCCGCCTATCTCTACCAGGGCCAGGAGTACAGCCTGCCGGAGGCTGACGTGCCGGTCGCGGCCCGCCAGGATCCGGCGTGGCCGCGCTCCGGCCTTTCCCGCGACGGCTGCCGGGTCCCGCTCCCCTGGCCGGACGGCTTCTCCCCACCCGGCGCGGCCCCGCCGTGGCTGCCCCTCCCGCCCGGATGGGACGCCCACCTGAGTTCCCCCACGCTCCCGCTGGCCCGTAGGGCGATCACGCTGCGCCGCGCCCTGCGCCTCCCTTCCGAGGACACGGTCACCTGGTCGATCGACCACGACCAGCGGCTGATCGCCCACCGCCCCGACTTCGCCCTGGTGGTAGCGATGGGCACCGACGCGGTCCCGCTGCCACCCGGCCACGTGTTACTGACCAGCGACCCCCTCACCCCGGACGGCCTGCTGCCAGCTGACACGGCCGCCTGGATCACTCCTGCTGCCTGAAGCGCCACGACCACCCGACCGCTCACCACCATCCGAGTCGCCACGGCCGGCTGACCTGTCGCGGCCTGGCCACGCGTCTCGTCCTGGTCACGTGCGCGGGTAGAACTCGGGGCGGCGGTGGTATTCGTTGCGGCGGGGCCGACGGTTGGGGTCGAGCCAGGCCGGCGGCAGGAATTCAGGCAGGCCGTCGGCTCCGACGCGCAGCTCCCAACCGGAGTCGCCGTGGACCACGCGGTGATGGTGTCCGCAGAGCAGGGCCAGGTTTCCGAGGTCGGTCGGGCCGTTCTCGGTCCAACTGATGATGTGGTGGGCGTCGCACCAGCGTGGTGGCCGGCCGCAGCCAGGGAAGACGCATCCTTGGTCTCTGGCGGCCAAGGCTCGGCGCATCGGGCCCGTCGCGGTGCGGCGGGTGCGGCCGGCGTCGAGGATCTGGCCATGGCCGTTGAGCACCAGCGGCAGGATGCGAGCGTCACAGCCGAGCCGGCGCACGGCCTCGGCGGAGAGCGGCTCGCCGTCATCGAGCCGGGCGGTGCCAAGTTTCTCCCGGAGCGGGTCGTAGGCAACGGTGACGGCGAGCTGCGGCCGGTCGCCGCCGTTGTCCGGCAGAGAACTGCCGGCCAGGACGAGCCGGCAGACATCGGTCAGTGCGTCCGCACGCCGCTGCCCGGGAGTGCGCGCCTCGCCGGTCCCGGCGGGCTCCGCAGCGACGGCGACTTTCGCAGCGACATGGTCCGGGCCGCCGCGCCAGTACGACCCACCGACCCGGTCCGGCTCGTCCAGCAAACGTAACCCGCTCACCCGGTCGGGCTTCCCCAGGGAATGCGGTTCGCACAAGGACCGCGAGCGGCCCACTCGGTTCGGCTCGCGCAGCGAGTGCGGCTTGCCTTGAGGGTCCGGCTTGCACAACGGGTCGAGGGCCGCGGTGACGATCGCTGCGGATTCGGTGTCGAGCAGGCCCCGCACCCGCACACGTCCGTCACCCAGTGGGCTGAGCGTGAGGTATCGCTGGGCGTGCGCCTGCTGTTCGGTGCGGCGTAGCCACTCCTCCTCGACCGCTTCGGCGACCTCCGGTGCGACATGGTCGAGGATGCGACGGCCGGCGGTCCGCAGCCCGAGCGGGTCCAGGTGAGTGGCCCAGTCGGTGAGGACTGCGCCAGCCTGGCCCCGCACGTGGGGCGGCACTGTCGTGGGCAGGCTCGCCAGGGCGGTGGTAATCACGGCGAGTTGCTCGGCGTTGACCTTCCCCGCGGTCACCGCTTCGTCCAGGAGCGGGTTACGGTCGACGGCGGTGGCCTGAGCCAACAAGCGGTTCGCGGCCCGCGGGCTGATGCGCAACCGAGCTCGGAGCCAGGCCGTCGGCGAAGGTGCCTGCTGGGCTGCCGGCACTCCTCGCCGGTCGGCTTCACGCACCGCGTGCAGCACCGCTGCCTGCAACATCTGCTGCGCGGCGTGCACGCCATCGAGGAAGTCGAGGAGCTCGGCCCGCGGCAACGGCGTCATCCGCATGGCGGCACACTGCCCCGCGAGGTCGGCGAGTTTCCGCATCATCTCCTGCACGCCACCCATGGTCGAACATGCGTACGACAAAATCCGGAGCCCGTCCGCGACGGAATACCGCGATACCCGGCATGAAGACAAACGGACAAACGATCCCCCTGGAGGGCCTCCGCGATCCCACTGAGGGGAGGCACTCAGGCGCGCCGCTGCACCACAGCAACAGCGGCGGACGCCTCCTGAGGGGCGCGGCGTTCAGGATCGTTAGCGGCGCACACCCGTACGAAGCGCCTGACAGCCGCACTGAACGAGCGGCCGGTCGATGCCTGGCCTAGTGGAGACGATCGGCTTTGTCAGCAGGGAATGTCGCCTGCGTGATGGTGGCAGTTCCGGCCGGCGGAGCCTGTTCGTGCATGGTGATCTGGTCGCCGGGCCGCAGGTGCCGCCATCCTTCGGGGCTGAGTGGAGCAAGCCGGATCGGTCCGCATGCGCCTGGTTCGAGTTCGGGTGCCCGTTCGACCCAGATGCGGGCGACGCGCAGGTCAGGGTGCCCCTCCGGCATGATGATCCCGATGTTCCACAGGGGCCGCAGTATGCCGTCGCCCGGTATTGGGGTCTTCCGGGCACCTGGCTGTGCGGGGCTGAGGAGTTGGAGGTCCGCACGGATGATGCCGTGGAGGGTCTCTGCTGCTCTCCAATGGCACCAGGCCTTGGTGCGGTGCAGGTTCATCTCGGCTGCCGCAGCTGCCAAAAGGTTCCAGAACGACGTCTCGGCGGCGTAGGCATCGCCCAGCTCCGTGAGGATGTCGAGCGCGATCCCGTACTCGTTGTGGTCGAGATATTCGACAGCGTCCGCCACGGTGGCCCCGGCCTCGCTGGTGGCCCATCGAGGGACCATGGCGGCCGCCTGGCGCGACGGGTCGTGGGTGTCCATACGCGTGATTCTTCAGCACGGCTCGACGGCGGTCTTCTGACACTGCCGCCGAAGGGCCGGACGCCGTTGCGGGAGCGCGGGAAGGCGGCGGCTCGCCACTCAGCACCAGTCGATCTCGACCTGTTCCGCCGCGAGAAGGTCAACCAGGTGCTACAGGGAAACCGCTGGGCCCAGCCGGCGTCGGTCGTAGCCGTCCACCAGATGCTCCCGAGCTACGGCCGCGTTATGCCGCACCAGCCGAAACGGTGTCCGCGCGCCGAAACGCCCTCGAAGGCGGTCAACGAGGGCGTCGAGGTGCAGCCGCGGCAGCCGGCGGGATCAGGTCCAGGAGCGGAACTGCGGAAGCAGGCCGGGCAGCGAGGGCGGCTCCAGGCGGTCTGGGAGCGCGCTCAGGTCGGCGGGGTCGATCCAGGCGTGGGTGATGAGTTCGCTCTGTTCGTACGCGAGCAGGCCCTCCCTGCCCACCGGCGGCCGTGACGTGGGGAAGAGCGCCGCGAAGAACTGCTCCCTGCCGACGTGCCGGCGGCCTTTCCACCAGCTGTCACGTTCGACGTCGAGGAAGCGGTCGGAGATCGCGGCCGGATCGAGGCCGGTCTCCTCGGCCAGTTCGCGGCGGGCCGCCTGCAGGGGCGTCTCGCCCGGATCGATGCCGCCACCGGGCGGTTCCCAGAGACGCTCGCGGGTGACCGGATCCTGCCAATGCATGAGCAGGATCCGCCCGTCGGCGTCGAAGCAGATCACCCGGACTGCCGGGCGGTGCACAGTCGACATGGTTCGAAGCCTAAGCTGTCGTGAGTGGCCAGGTACTTCGACGTGCACCCGGACAATCCGCAGGCGCGCAGCATCCATCAGATCGTCGATCTTGTCCGCTCCGACGGGCTGATCGCCTATCCGACCGACTCGTGTTTCGCGCTCGGTTGCCGGATGGGGAGCAAGGACGCGCTGGACCGGCTCCGGGCGATCCGCCAGCTCGACGATCGGCACCATTTCACACTGTTGTGTCACGACTTCGCCCAGCTGGGCCATTTCGTGCAGATCAACAACTCGCTGTTCCGGGCGGTGAAAGCCTCGACGCCGGGGCCGTACACGTTCATCCTCCCGGCGACGAAGGAGGTGCCGCGGCGCCTGCTGCACCCCAAGAAGAAGACCGTGGGGGTACGGATCACCAGTCACGTCACCGCGCAGGCGATCCTCGCCGAACTCGGTGAGCCGCTGGTGTCGAGCACGCTGCTGCTGCCCGGCGAGACGGAGCCGATGACCCAGGGCTGGGAGATCAAGGAGGCCCTGGACCACATGGTGGACGCGGTGGTCGACGCCGGCGAGTGCGGGACCGAGCCGACCACGGTCGTCGACCTGTCCGGGGGCGTGCCGGAGATCCTGCGCGTCGGCGCCGGCGATCCCGAACGATTCAGCCCGAGCGCGGTCTGAACAGCCCGAGCGCGGTCTGACCCGCAAGGTCGCCGCGCGAGGCCGATGCCGTCCCAGACAGCCGGTCGAAGACAGCCCGTCTCAGGCGAAGAGCTCCAGCGGTACGGCCGCGGCCAGCGCCGCTGTCCCGGCGTCGTTCGGGTGCAGGCCGTCGCCGCAGTCGTAACGGGGCCGCATCCGCTGCGGGTTCGCCGGGTCGCGCACCGCCGCGTCGAAGTCGATGACCGCGTCGTACTCGCCGCTCGTCCGGATCCAGGCGTTGATCTTCTGCCGTTTCGCCCGGTTGGCCGCGTTGTTGTAGCGGGCGGGCGCCTCGCCGAACGGCAACAGGGTGCCGCCCGCCACCCGCAGGCCGGCGAGCCGGGCTCGCCGGATCAGCTCCCGGTGCCCGGCGATCAACTGCTCGGGCGTGACCGCCGGGTTGTTGGCCAGGTCGTTGACACCGATCAGGGTCACCACGTGGCGGACGCCCGGCTGGCCGAGCACGTCACGGTCGAACCGGCGCAGCGCGGCCGGGCCGATGGACGCGCTCGCGTGCGCCCGCCCGGTCGGGTCCTCGAAGCCGAAGAGCAGCCGGTTGCCACTGAGCCCGACGTTCAGCAGGCCACGCGGCGAGCCGGCGGCGCGGAGCCGGGCGGCGAGCAGGTCGGGCCACCGGTGATTGGCGTTGTCGGTGGTCTTGGTGCCGCAGGTGATCGAGTCGCCGAGGGCGACGATGGCCGCGGCGGCGCGGACCGTGCGGACGCTGACCCCGGAGATCCACAGGTAGCGGGTCAGCCGCCTGCCGTGGCCGGGCCGCGGCGTGGCGGTGGCGTCGCCGTTGACGATCAGGTTCGACTGTTTGGCGCGGGGGCTCACCGTGGCGGCGACGACCCGGTCCGGCAGGTACAGGCTGATCACCAGGTCGGCGCCGGACGCCACGACCAGGTCGGCCGGGTCGCTGACCAGGATCTGGCCGGGAGCCAGGACGGTCTCGGTGGCGCCGCCGAAGGTGAGTGGCCGGTCGCTGCCCGGAACCGCGTCGCACGACGTGCCAGCGCCCGCGCGCACGGCGATCCGGGCCGCGCCGATCCGCACCGGTTCGGTGCCGTACTCGTTGGTCAGGGTGACGCGGGGAAGATCGCCGCCGACGCTGGTGTGGACGACCTGCCGTACCGTCTGGCGGGCCAGGGTGACGACGTTCTTCGCCGGCACGGCCGCCGGTGCGGCCGCCCAGGTGCCGACCCGGACGGCCACGCGGGGAACAGCGGTGTTCTGGCCGGCCTCACCGGGCGTGGCCATGACGACGGCGGCGCCGGCGCCGGCCAGCAGGAGGCCACGGCGCGTCACCGCCCGATGGAACATCGGCCATCGGGACGGATCGGGTGAACCGTCTGCACCCGATAGGCCGATAAGAGAGCTTTTCTTCTTTATGCGGGTAATGTACTAATGCTCCGTACCCGCCGTCAAGCCGCCCCCCGACGGACAGCCTCCCGACGGACAGCCTCCCGACGGACAGCGCCCCCGGGCCGTGGACGTCAGTCACACTTCCCGGGGGCGCCGTCATGCCGGACCGGCCGTCAGCCGGTCGTACAGGTCAGATTCTGGACCTGAGGCGCGGCCGCGCCGGAGGCCAGGAACCCGAACGTGACGTGACCGTTCGCCGGGACGTTCGCGTTCCAGTTCTCGTTGTTCACCGACACCAGTGATCCGGTGCCGGTCCCCTTGCCGCTCCACACCTGGGCGATCTTCTGGTCCCCGGGCCAGGTCCAGGAGATGTTCCAGCCGTTCACCGCCGCGGCGCCGGCGTGCACCATGACCTCGCCCTGGAACCCGCCGGACCACGTCGAGACGATGCTGTACATCGCGCTGCAGCGACCCGAGGGGTTGCCCGGCGTCGACGGGCTGGTCGACGGGCTGCTCGGGCTCGGGCTGCTGGGCGACGGGCCGCCGCCGATGCCGGTGACCTCGCCGTTTCCGCCGTCGAACACCACGTCCGAGCAGCCGTAGAAGGTCTCTTGGCTGTCCGAGCGCGACCACACCGAATAGATCAGGTGCTTACCCGACTTGCCGGCGGGCAGCCGCCCGTTCCAGTAGTAGTGCCCGTCGTCGGTGCCCGGCCCGCCGTTCGCCGGCGGGTTGGTCACCTGGTCGAACGGCGTCGGCTCCAGGTCGCTCCAGGCGAGCGGCTTGGCCGGGTCGTAGCCGTCCTTGGTGATGTAGAGCGAGAACGTGCCGGGGTGCTTGGCCCAGTTGTTGTACTTGAACTGGACGTTCGCGCCGGCCGTCAGATGCGTCGTCGGCCAGTCGGCGCGGGCCAGGTTGAATCCGGTGAAGTTGTACGGTCCGCCGGTCCCGCCACTGCACAGCTGGCCGTCCGGGATGAACCCGCTGACCCGCCCGGCCCCGTCCGACCGGAGCACGGCGAACCAGTTGTAGAGCGAGGTCACCCCGCTCTGGGCCACCGCGGCGGCGCAGGCCGCGTTCTTCGGCTCGATGGCGCCGGTGTTCGGGTTGCGGCCGTCCTGGTAGCAGAACCAGGTGCGGCTGCCCGGCACCTGGATGGCGCCGTGTGCCTGGGCGGGCGTGCCTGGCAGCGCCACAATCCCGGCCGCGGCGGCGAACAGGGCCACCGCGGCCACTCTCAGAAGTCGCATGGATCAGCCTTCCGGGAAGAGCCGGGCGTAGTCGGCGTAGCCGGTGGCCACGTCGACCTGAGCCCAGAATCGGTGGTAGTTGAACGTCGGCGCGGGGCCGCCCTTCAGGTACGCGTCGACCTTCGGGAAGTCCGGGTCGGCGCGGTAGAAGCTGCGGATGTCCAGGAACGAGACACCCGGCTTGATGACGTCGCCGTTCGGCATCTCGCCGGACCAGCCCGGCGGGATGTAGATGCCCTGGCCCGTCGAGGCGTTGTAGACGTCGTCCATGCGGTTGTAGTCGGCACGGGTCTCGGTCACCGAGACGCCCTTGGAGTCCTTGAACGTCCAGATCGCGTCGAGCAGCCCCTTGGCCGCCGTCTTGGCCTGGGCGTTACCCGACTTGGCCGCGTAGTAGGTGAGCACCTTGGCGAACGAGCCGGCCACACCGAGGTCCTGGCTGTGGCTGGAGACGGTCACGTGCAGGTTGGTGTTGGCCGCCGGGCTGGACGGGTTCCAGGTCGTCGGCGCGCCGGTCCAGGCCAGGTCGGACGGGATGGAGAAGGTGTTCGCGCCGATGGTGCTGTTGGCCAGCGCCCACGGCACCCACTTGTCGAGCACCGCCTTGGCCTTCGCGTTGCCGGTCACGTAGTACAGCTCGGCGAGCCGCTCCAGCGACCAGGTCTGCATGCCGAACCAGCGGTTGGACGGCGGGTCCTCGTAGACCGGCGCCTCGACGTAGGACAGGCCGTAGAACGTCGGGACGTTCGTGGGCCGGGCCGAGTAGTTGCCGTTCCAGCTGTTGGTCGCGCCGCCGGCGATGGCGCCCTCGGACGACTGCAGCCACTGGTAGAACTCCAGCTGCCGGTCGAGGCTGGCCTGCCAGTCGGCCTTCGCGGTCGGCGACTTCGGGTTGAAGGCGCTGACGTTGGACAGGATGTACGCGGCCATCGGGTTCTGGTAACCGAAGTGGCTCGTGCTGGACCCGATCCGCCAGGCCCATCCGGCGTTGGTGTCGTAGGCCCCGCCCCAGGCGTAGTACCACGACATCAGGTTGTTGGAGGCGTTCTTGCCGGTGCCGGCCGGGCACGACGTGGACGCGCAGCCGGGAGTCTTGAAGTACTTGTCGTAGAACGAGTAGCGCAGGTAGTCGCCCATCTTGGCGGCGTTGGCGACGGCGGTCGAGATCTGCGACTGCTTGCCCTGTTCGGTGGCCCACTGCAGCGCCCAGTAGGCGACCTGCACGACCCGGGCGTCGGCGTCCGGGGCGTTGGTGTACTTCCACTGCTTGGCGTACGACGCGTCCTTGGTGAACAGGTCGAGGTAGCCGTTCGGGCCGCCGTGCGCGAACGTGTCGCACGAGGGCTGCGGCACGGTCTCGAACGTCGACTCCTGCGGGCCCCGCTGGAAGGTGTTGATGTAGGCGACCCGGGTGGTCCCGTCACCGCAGTGGCCGAAGCCGTAGGTGTTGTCGACGTCCAGCAGCCAGTGCATGCCGTAGATGTCGGAGGTGCCGTACGCCGCCTTCAGCTCCGCGGCCAGCGGGTCGGTGCCGACCGACACGCTGTTGTCGAGCTGCGACGGGTACTGCGACGGCAGCGGGTGCTCGGCCGCGTACGTCGCCGGCTTGGCGGGGTTGTACTTGTCGTTGGTCGGCTGGTCGGCGTGCGACGGGATGATGTACTTCTCCATCGTCGCCCAGGCGCTGTTGAACGGCGCCCAGTCCCCGGTGACCTGGCCGTGCTCGGCCTCCAGCCACAGCCAGTAGCTGAACGCCTCGCTGGTGGTCTCGTGACCGTGGTCGGGCGCCTCGTCGATCAGCGTCTCGATCGAGTGGTACGGCACGCCCTCCGGGCTGAAGTAGCCGTTGGCCGGGTTCTTCAGGTCGTTGTAGAGCTGGGTGAACCGGGCGTCCACCGAACCGGGCTTGACGACCGTGACCCCGAGCTGGGCGGCGGTGTGGCCGCCGGCGGTGGCCGAGATGGTGGCCGTCGCGCCGACCGCCGCCGACGAAGCGGCCGCGACCGTCACGGCCTGGCCGGTGTTCCAGTTCGACGGCGTGAAGGTGAGCGTCGCCGGGGTCACGGTGACCGCGGTGGATCCGGCGCTGCGGGCCACGGCCACGGTCACGTTCGCGGTCGGCGCCTTGCTCAGCGCCACCTTGAACGAGCCGCTCGCGCCGGGGTTGATCGCCAGCGAGGTGGCGTCGGCGACGATCGACCCGGTGGTGGCCGCGTCGACGAAGACCGGCACGTCGGCGGTGTTGCTCTTGGTGCCGGCGTTGTCGTAGGCGATCGCCTGCACGTGGTAGGCGGTGCTCTGCGCCGGAACCCCGTCCCAGCTGTACGAGTACGGCGCGCTCGTGTCCGAGCCCAGCAGCAGTCCGTCGTGGTAGAACTCGACCCGGCTGATCGTCTGCCCGGCCGCCGCGGTGGCGGTGGCCGCGATCGGGATGGACGCCGGTGCCGTGTAGCGGGTGTTCGCCGCCGGGCTGTTGATCGCCACGGTCGGCGCGTTCTCGGTCTGGCCGCAGGTGGTGCCGTTCAGGGTGAACGCGGTCGGCACCGGGTTCGCCGAGGTGAACGTGCCGTTGAAGCCGCTGCTCACGGTGCCGTTCGTGGCGAGCGACCCGTTCCAGGGTGCGTTGTCGACGGTGACGTGCCGGCCGGTCTGGCTGTAGACGCCGCTCCAGCCCTGCACCGCCTTCTGGCCGGCGTCGGGGAAGTCGAACTCGAGTTTCCAGCTGGTCAGCGGGTCACCGGTGTTCTTGATCTGGATGTCGCCGGTGAAACCGCCGGGCCACTGGCTCTGCACCTTGTAGACGACGGCGCACCCGGCGGCGGCATAGGCCGGGGCGCCGGCCGCGAGAACCGCTCCGGCGCCGAGGACGGCGACGCCGGTGACGGCCAGCCTGCGTCGCAGGCGTTGTCTCCATGGACTCACGGGGGATGTTCCTTTCCGCCGGGTGGCGGCGCCCGTCGGACCACGGGCGCCGCCGGGCCGGGCTACTTAGGTGGTGGAGCAGGTGATCGGGGACGGAACGGGGTTGGTGGAGCCGGTGGTGCCGCCGAGGAATCCGAACGTGGTGGACGCCCCGGGCGCGAGGGTGCCGTTGTAGCCGGCGTTCACGACGGTGACCGCGGCGCCCGACTGGGTGGCGGTGCCGCCCCAGCCCTGCGTGACGGTCTGCCCGCCGGTGTAGGTCCAGCCCGCCTTCCAGCCGGTGGTCGCGGCGGCGCCGTTGTTCTTGACGGTCAGCTCGCCCTGGAAGCCGCCGCTCCACTGCCCGGTGATCCGGTAGGTGGCGGTGCAGCCGGTGGAGGTGCTGGGTGAGACGGACGTGCTGGGTGAGACGGAGGTGCTGGGCGAGACGGAGGTGCTGGGCGAGGTCGAGACGGACGGCGACACCGACACCGACGCCGAGACCGACGGCGACGGGGAGACGGGTCCGCCGGTACGGTCGGCGTAGAGGATGCCGCGGCCGTTGGTGCCCAGGTAGACCCGACCCCAGATGCGGGGGTCACCGGCCAGGGCGTCACCGGCGTTGCCGTACTGGCGCTTGTCGTCGTTGATCCGTACCCAGCTCGCGCCGTTGTCGTCGGAGCGGAAGACGCCGTCGGTGCCGTCGACCGTGCCCACCAGGAACACCGCGGGGCGGGTCGCGCCCGGCGCGGCCTTGCCGAAGGCGACGTTGACGCCCTCGGAGACGCCGCCGCCGACCGCGGTGAAGGTCTGCCCCGCGTTCGTGGAGCGCAGCAGGCCGGTCCTCCCGGCCAGCCACACCTCGCCGGCGACGCCCGGCACCGCGTGCAGGTTGACGCGGCCCTCAGCCGGCATGGCGGCCGCCGAGGCGGTGAACGTCGCCCCGCCGTCGGTGCTGGTGTAGAACCGGCCCGCCGCGTACCCGTAGAAGGTCTTGGGGTTGACCCGGTCGGATTCGACCTTGGCCCCGGCGGGGATGCCGGTGGAGGCGGCCCAGGAACTGCCGCGGGTGGTGGAGTGGTGCACGCCGGCGCCGGCCGGTGACCAGACGACCGCGTTGGCGTCGGCGCCGACCGCGACCGTGCCGCCGCCGGTCACGCCGGACGGCTCCTGGCCCTGGTACCAGCTCTTGCCGCCGTCGGTGGAGATCCCGATGTGCGGGGCGGCCGCGTTGTTGCCGACCCGGACGAAGAACGACGGGCTGAGTTCGGCGAAGTCCAGTCCGGTGTTGCTGCCCAGCGAGGGGGTGTCGTGGAAGCTCGCCGGGACGGTGTCGAGGTCGGCGTGGTGGAAGCCGCCGATGTCGCCGAGGGCGCTGACCAGAGGGGCGCCGCTGGGCGGGCTGGCCAGGTCAAGGACGGCGGTCTCCTCCAGGCCCTTGGCCATCGGCCGGATGGTGAAAGTGGTGTTCGTGTCCCAGTTGGTGAGCTGGGTGGTGCCGTAGACGGTGGCGCCGGTGCCGTAGAGCAGGCGGTTGGAGTCGAACGGGTCGATCGCCAGGGACTCGTTCATCCAGCCGAGCTTGGGGCTCTCCTCGGGCGCCTGCGCGGTGCTGTTGAAGTCCAGCCACGGGTTCGCCGAGATGTCCATGGTGTAACGCTTGGTCCGGCTCGGGTAGCTGCTCCAGTCCCAGATGCGGGTCCAGGTGGCGCCGTAGTCGGTGCTGCGGAAGAAGATCGTGTCCGGCCACCAGGAGATCTGGGTGGCCACCATCAGCGTGCCCGGCTTGCGCGCGTCCACGGTCAGGCCGGAGTAGCCGTAGTAGCGGTCGGCGACCGGGGTGGGCGAGATGTCGGTCCAGACGCCGGTGGTGGTGTCGAGGCGGGCCACCTGCCCGGCGGTCCCGTCGTACGGCCCGCCGGTGTCGCTGGTCGTGATGAACAGGTACTTGCCCTGCACCGCGCCCTTGTGCGCGAGGTAGCCGGTGGGCTGGCCGGGGATCCGCTCCCAGGTGGCGCCGGAGTCGAGCGAGCGGTAGACCGGGTTCTCCTTGTCGGCCACCCCGACATACACAGCGGGTGACTGCGGGTCGAAGGTGACCCAGGTAAGCCCTTGGTTCTGATTCAGATAGCCGTTCGGATCGGCCGGGTCGGCGACGTAGTTACCGGCGTTCGGGAAGTTGGCCACTTTTCCCCATGTGGCGCCGTGGTCGGTGCTGCGCCAGAGCCCGTTTCCACCTTCGGCGGCGAAATAGACGTTCCGGTTGTTCCTCGGGTCGACGGCGAGCCGCTCCCCCATCCCGCGGCCCGGCATGTTGCCACCGACTTTGAATGGCAGCATTGCCCTTGACCAGGTGTTTCCCTTGTCGGTGGAGCGTAGGATGGCACCGTTGTTGGGATCCCAGCTGTTCGTGTACATACCGACGGCGGCGTAGACGCGGCTCGTGTCGACCGGGTCCGGGGCGATGCTCAGCACACCGTTGTGACCCCAGTCGTCCTGTCCGACCCAGTCGAGCAGGGGGGTCCAGCTCTGCGCGGACTGGCTCCAGCGGTAGGCGCCACCGATGTCGGTGCGGGCGTAGACGAGGTCCTTCTCGCCGGGGTTGAAGACGATGCCGGGGACGAAGCCTCCGCCGTCAATCCGAACGTTTTTCCAGGTGTAGGGGTCAGCGGGGGCGGCCGTGGCGGAATGTGGGCCGGAGGCGACGGCGACCGTGGTCGCCGCGATCACGAGGGCGGCGACGACCGCGCCGCCGAGGGACCTTCGCATGGAGATGACCCTTCCATTGACGTGCATAAGTGGGAGCGCTCCCAAAGCGTCGGTCGCTGTCATCTTCATGTCAAGAGCCGGAAACTTTTCGGCGACTTCGGGGCGTCCGGGAATGCGGCCCTCGCCGCGCAGGAACGAAGCCGACATTCAGTGACAAAGAACGGGCGAATCGCCTGTGTATCATTCGGCCGGAACACGCAGGCCGGCACCATCCGGGGCGCCGGCCAGCCGGCCCGGAGAGAGGCCGGTTAAGCCACGCTCCCTATACGTGGCGTAACCGCGGTCCGGCACAGCGGCGGAGGAGATTGCATGAAGGTTTGCGTTGTCGGTACCGGCTATGTCGGCCTGACCACCGGAGTCAGCCTGGCCTTCCTCGGCCACGAGGTGACCTGCGTCGACCACGACCAGGCCAAGGTCGACATGCTGCGCGGTGGCCGATGCCCGATCTACGAGCCCGGGATGGAGGACCTGCTCGCCGAGGCGGCGCGGAACCTGACGTTCACGACGTCCTACGAGGATGCCGTGCCCGGCGCCGACGTGGTGTTCGTGGCGGTGCAGACGCCGTCGGCCGCGGACGGCAGCCCCGACCTGCGTTACCTGCGCAGCGCCGCGGAGAGCGTGGCGCAAGCCCTGAACCATGACTTCACCGTGGTGGTGAACAAGTCGACCGTGCCGATCGGCAGCGGCAACTGGGTCGACGCCATCCTGCGCGACTCGTTCGCCACCCGCGAGGACCGCCCCGAGGGCGTCGAGTTCGCGGTCGCGTCGAACCCGGAGTTCCTGCGCGAGGGCAACGCCATCGCCGACACCCTCTACCCGGACCGGATCGTCATCGGCTCGGACAACCCGCGCAGCCTCGAGGTGCTCAACCGCCTCTACCGGCCGATCATCAACCAGACGTTCACGGCGCCGACCTTCCTGCCCCGGCCCGAGGACGCCAACGCGGTCCCGCTGGTCTCCACCGACCTCGCCTCGGCCGAGCTGATCAAGTACGCGGCCAACGCGTTCCTGGCCCTGAAGATCAGCTACGCGAACGAGATCGGCCAGCTGGCCGCCAAGGTCGGCGCGGACATCACCGAGGTCGCTCGCGGCATGGGCCTGGACCAGCGGATCGGCTCCCGGTTCCTGCAGCCCGGCGTGGGCTGGGGCGGCTCCTGCTTCGGCAAGGACACCAAGGCGCTGATCGCGACCGCCGCCGAGTACAACCTCGAGATGCCGATCGTGAAGGCGGCCCGCGACGTCAACAGCCGCCAGCGGGCCATCGCCGTGGAACGGCTCCAGGACGAGCTGCGCATCCTCAAGGGTCGCAAGATCGGCCTGCTCGGGCTGGCCTTCAAGCCGAACACCGACGACCTGCGCGACGCGCCGGCGCTGGACATCGCCAACTCGCTGCTCGCCCGCGGCGCCCGGGTGAAGCTGCACGACCCGGTCGCGACCGAGCGGTTCCGCAAGGAACAGCCGGACCTGGCGCCGTACCTGAGCGAGACCATCGACGACGTGTTCGCCGACTGCGACGCGGTCGTGCTGGTCACCGAGTGGGCGCAGTACCTGGAACTGGACTGGTCGAAGTTCGTCGGGCTGATGCGCAGCCCGATCCTGCTGGACGGCCGGCACGTGCTCGACGCCGACCGGATGCGCCGCCTGGGCTACCGCTACGTGGCGGTGTCCGGCTAATCAACCGGCTGAAACATCATGGCGTACGTCAGTACGCCCCCGCACCGCCGTGGTGGCCCCAGGCCACCGCGGCGGTTTCGTTTATGCGGTTTACGACCTGATCCTCCGGGGCACCGGAGTTGCCGCCTGAAGCGGGTTCCCCCGAACCTCAACAAAACCGACTCATCCCCGATGTCACGGTCGTTTGATCCGGTTAAATCCCGGCAAAGCCGGACGCTCCCAGCCGGACGAGGGTAGGCTCTTTCGCCAATCTCCTTAACCGGTTAAGGTGCCAGTACGTCGCAGCGATATCGTTACCGACTCGATCGCGCCGAAATCATTGCGCAACTTGCTGGATACCTCTTGACTGTTGGTCAAGAAGCGCTTCGGACGGCGGCGTCGCGAGATGCCGGAGGCGCTATATGACATAGGGAGCGGTATGTTCGTTCAACGTGGGAGTTCGCGATCCCGGATCGCCCTCGCCGGTGCCCTCAGCGCAGGCCTGGTGTTCGGCCTCAGCGCCTGCGCCGACGGCGGCGACTCGGAGACGAGCACTCCCGGCACGTCTCTCGCAGCCATCGACTGCTCGCCCTACAAGGCGTTCGGCGACATCAAGGGCAAGGAAGTCACGATCTACACGGGCATCGTGACGCCCGAGGACACCCCGCACAAGGAGTCCTACAAGCCCTTCGAACAGTGCACCGGCGCCGTGATCAAGTACGAGGGCGACAAGGCCTTCGAGACCCAGGTGCTGATCCGCGCCGAGGCCGGAAACCCGCCGGACCTCGCGTTCGTGCCGCAGCCGGGCCTGCTCCAGCGCCTGGTCGCCACCGGCAAGGCGCTTCCGGCGCCGGCCGAGGTCGCCGCCAACGTCGACAAGGACTTCGGCGCCGACTGGAAGGCCTACGGCACGGTCGACGGCAAGTTCTACGCCGCGCCGCTCGGCGCCAACGTGAAGTCCTTGGTGTGGTACTCGCCGAAGGAGTTCGCGGACAACGGTTACACCGAGCCCACCACGCTCGCCGAGCTCAAGGCGCTGACCGACAAGATGGTCGCCGCCGGCAAGAAGCCGTGGTGCGCGGGCATCAACTCCGGTGAGGCGACCGGCTGGCCGATGACCGACTGGATGGAAGACTTCATGCTCCGGCTCTCCGGGCCGGAGACCTACGACAAGTGGGTCAAGCACGAGATCCCGTTCAACGGCCCCGAGGCCACCGCGGCTCTCGACGCCGTCGGCGCGTACCTGAAGAACGACGCGTATGTCAACGGCGGTCTCGGCGACGTCAAGAGCATCGCCAGCACCACCTTCCAGGACGCGGGTCTGCCGATCCTGGAGGGCACCTGCTCGCTGCACCGCCAGGCCAGCTTCTACGCGGCCAACTTCACCAAGGGCACCAAGGTGGCGAAGGACGGCGACGTCTACGCCTTCTACCTGCCGGGTCAGGACGCCACCACCAAGCCGGTCCTCGGCGGCGGTGAGTTCGTCGTGGCGTTCACGGACCGCCCGGAGGTCAAGGCGTTCCAGACCTACCTGTCCAGCTCCGTCTGGGCCAACGCCAAGGCCAAGGTCTCGTCCGGTTGGGTCAGCGCCAACAAGGGGCTCGACATCGCCAACCTGAAGAACCCGATCGACGAGCTGTCCGCCAAGATCCTGCAGGACCCGAAGGCCCAGTTCCGCTTCGACGGCTCGGACATGATGCCCGCCGCGGTCGGCTCGAACGCGTTCTGGAAGCAGAGCACCGCGTGGATCACCGGACAGGACACGAAGACCACGCTCGACAAGATCGAGAGCGCCTGGCCCAAGTGATCAGTTAGCTGTACCGGGGCCGGTCGGGGGTCATGCCCGACCGGCCCTAGCAGTCTGATCACTTTTGGTCTTCACTTAACCTCTCTCATCTGGAACACCCCTCATCTGGAACGTGCCGAGGAGGAACGGGCCGCGTGTTCACCACCGCCTCCACCACCCCTCAGAAGATCCTGCAGATGTTCGCAGCGATTCTTCTGTTCGCAGCCGTCATGGGCCTGATCCTTTTCATCGCTAGCCGGTTCACCGGCAAGCGCGACCGCGCGATCGCCGCGCTCTACCTGTTGCCGACCGTGCTGATGCTCAGCGTCGGTCTGCTCTACCCCGGTCTGCGGACCATCTACCAGTCGTTCCTCGACGCCTCACTGAAGAGCTTCGTCGGTTTCGACAACTACACGACCATCCTGACCGATCCCGAGCAGCTGACGGTGCTGCGCAACACGGCCTTCTGGGTGCTGCTCACCCCGTTCGTCGCTACCGGTGTCGGCCTGGTCTACGCCATCCTCGTGGACAAGGCGCGGATGGAGTCGTTCGCGAAAGCACTGATCTTCCTTCCGATGTCGATCTCGTACGTCGCGGCCGGCGTCATCTGGAAGTTCATGTACGAGTTCCGGCCCGACCAGCAGAACATCCAGCAGATCGGCCTGATCAACCAGATCATCGTGTGGCTCGGCGGTAAACCGCAGCAACTGCTGATCGATTCACCGCTCAACACGTTCCTGCTGATCGCCGTCATGATCTGGATCCAGGCTGGCTTCGCGATGACTGTCCTGTCGGCGGCCATCAAGGCGATCCCGGACGACATCGTGGAGGCGGCCCGCCTCGACGGCGTCAGCCCGTGGGGCATGTTCCGGTTCGTCACGCTGCCCGCGATCCGTCCCTCGGTCGTGGTCGTGCTGACCACCATCGCGATCGGCACCCTCAAGGTCTTCGACATCGTCCAGACCATGACCGGTGGCCGTTTCGAGACCAGCGTCATCGCGAACGAGTTCTACAGCCAGACGTTCCGCAGCGACAACCGTGGCCTCGGCGCGGCGCTCGCGGTCGTGCTGTTCGTCCTCGTCATCCCGATCGTCGTCTACAACATCCGCCAGCTTCGCCGATCGGAGGCGTGATGACCACCGCAGCACCTCTCACCACCACTCCGCTGTCGAAGACGGAGGGCAAGAAGCTGTCCGCCGCGGCGATGGCGAAGAAGAAGCTCACCTCGCCGTGGGCGTCGCTGGCCGCGGTGATCATCGCCGTGGTCTGGACGATCCCCACGGTCGGCCTGCTGATCTCCTCCTTCCGGCCGCAGGACGACATCCGGCGTACGGGTTGGTGGACGTTCTTCACCGACCCGCTGGTGACGTTCGAGAACTACCGGACCGTTCTGGACCCGGAGAAGGCCGGCACCAACCTGCCGGACTCGTTCCTGAACTCGCTGGTCATGACGATCCCGTCGGTGATCATCCCGCTGTGCCTGGCGTCGCTCGCGGCGTACGCGTTCGCGTGGATGAACTTCCCCGGCAAGAACTTCCTGTTCATCGCGATCTTCGCGTTGCAGATCGTTCCGCTGCAGGTGACGCTGCTGCCGCTGCTTCAGCTCTTCGTCGCGTGGGACATCGACGGCACCTTCTGGACCGTCTGGCTGTCGCACTCGACGTTCGCCCTGCCGCTGGCGATCTATCTGCTGCACAACTTCATCAAGGAAGTTCCGTCCAGCCTCATCGAGGCGGCCCGGATAGACGGCGCGGGCCACGTGTCGATCTTCTTCCGGGTGCTGCTGCCGCTGCTCACCCCGGCGCTGGCGGCGTTCGGCATCTTCCAGTTCCTCTGGGTGTGGAACGACCTGCTGGTCTCGCTGACGTTCGCCGGTTCGCCGACGATCTCGCCGCTGACCGTGCAGCTGTCCAACCTCACCGGCACCCGAGGCACCGCCTGGTACCTGTTGTCCGCCGGCGCCTTCGTCTCGATCATCGTGCCGGTCACGGTGTTCCTGCTGCTGCAGCGCTACTTCGTCCGCGGCCTGCTCGCGGGCAGCGTCAAGGGCTGACCTGTTCGACGAAAGGGCCGCACCGGGGAATCCCGGTGCGGCCCTTTCGTCTTCCGGTCAGGGCTGGCTGCGCGGGCTTTCCGGGGCCAGGGTGTCGATGAACTCGTGCGGTTCGTGCAGTTCGGTGGTGCGTCGGGCCTGGTCGGCCTCGGCCTTGAGGGCGCTGGCGACGCCCGCGACGTCGACGCCGGGGATCGCCGCGACCACGCTGTAGGCCTTCTCGGCCAGGGCGTGGGCGGCCCGGTAGTCGTGGGCGGCGAACGCCTTCGACGCGGCGCCGAGGAGGGCGTCAGCGGCCTTCAGCGCGATCTTGCCCTTGCCGGCCGGGACGGTCGCGGCGAGCCGGTTCGCGGCCTCCCAGTAGGCGGCCGTCAGGAAGCGGTCGCTGTTGTCCCGGTCGAACTGGCTGAAGTCCCAGTTCACGTCGATGTAGCTCATGATCGAGTTGCTCTCGTCGCCGGCGTTGGCGAAGAAGAACTCGTTCACCGGGCCGTAGTCGACGCCGGTCGCGCTGTCGTAGCCGTCGTGCGGGTGGCTCATGCCCAGGTGGTGGCCGACCTCGTGAATCTGGGTGGTGGTCAGGCCGTAACCGGATTCGACGATGTCCGGCCCGATGAACGAGAAGACGTAGCTCTGGGTGCCGTCGGTGTAGTTGTCGTCGGCGAACCCGAGACCCGGTGTGTCGACGCCCTCACCGACGGCGTAGTTGAACATCGGGATCTCGTAGTCGACCTTGCCCTGGTCGTCCAGCGCGCGGTCGATGTTCTCCCGGTTGTAGAGGTAGAGGTTGGCGATCGCCGGGAGACCGGTCTCCGGGTAGCAGGACTCGTTGGTCACCGCGACGCCGAGGTAGCACTGCTCGGCCTTCTCGTCGTACGGCAGGTCCTGCAGGTCGTGCGAGAACCGGTTGCGCCAGCGCAGCTCGGCGAGCTCGTCGACGAGCAGTTCCGGGGTGATGTACTGCTCGGACGCGTCGACGCCGGGCCAGCCCTCGTAGGTGTTGTTGTCCAGGTTGAGGCTCTTCGGCGGCTTCGGCGACGGCAGTTCCACCGGGTAGAGCGGCGACGTGGTGAAGAGCAGGTTCAGCGCCACGTACCGGGTGAGCTTGCCGAGGTCGCCGGCGAGAGCGGCCGGGGAACGGTAGCCACCGGCGGTGTACTCCCAGATCGGCGGCATCCGGTAGTCCTCGACGCCGTCGCCGTCGAGGTCCGTGTTGTCGACGATGTAGTTGCTGGTCCAGGACTCCGGGCCGGCGGACAGGTCGTGGAACCAGACCCGCCGGGTGCTGCCCAGGCCGGTCTCCTCGTCGTCGGCCGTGGTGCCGCCCCAGGCGATCATTTTGCGGGACTGGCGCTGCGCGCCGAAGTCGTAACCGGTGTCCGGGTCGGGCTCGCCGATCTTGGTGTAGACGTGGTGCTTGAAGTCGGACCGGCCGAACCAGTTGATGAAGAAGACCGTGTTACGGGTCGTGTCCACACCGGCCGGCGGATGGAAGGCCAGCCACTTCTCCACGCTCGGCGCGTCGATGGTGTGGTTGGCGGTGATGTCCAGGACGTTCTTCGCCTGGTCGTTGTACTGCTGCTGCAGGAGGGTCAGCGGCGCGGGCTGGGCAAGCTTGCCGAGCTGGCCGAAGAACCGGTCCTCATAGGCCTTGTTCGCGTAGGTGAGCTTGTAGTCGTATTTGTAGGTGATGCCGAGCTTCTCGGTCACGCCGTAGTTCAGGCGTGACCGGACCACCGGCTCGTAACCGGGCGCCAACTCGCCCCGGAACGCGCTCGACCCCACCTGCGCCGGTTCGTAGCCGACGAACACCACGTTGACCGGCACCTTCTCGACGAGGCGCGGCTGGCCGCCCGGCTTCAGATAGCCGAACGACGGCGCGGCCGCGGCGGACCCGGCGGGTCCCGCCGCGGTCGCGACGAGAACCGCGACGACCGTCACGGTGAAAGACTTTCTCCATCCCATGTGGACACGCTGCCATCAGCGCCCGCCGATGGGAACCCCCGCTGGTCAGACATTGACTATCCTGACGCCCATGCCATCGCCAGCGTTGGAAATTCGGGGACTCTGCAAGACATTCGGGAGTTTCCGGGCGGTGGACCGGATCGACCTGACCGTGCGTCAGGGCACGTTCCACGGCATCGTCGGGCCCAACGGCGCCGGCAAGTCCACCACCATCGGCATGGCGGTCGGCCTGATCGTCCCGGACGCCGGCCGGATCAGCGTCCTGGGCCACGACGCGCTGCGCGACCGGAGCGCCGCACGTACCCTGACCGGGGTTTTGCCCGACGGCCTCGACCTGCCGGAACGGCTCACCGGCGCGGAACTGCTGCGATACAGCGCCGGCCTGCGCGGGCTGTCGCGAGCCGCGGCCGCCGACCGCGTCGCCGAGCTGATCGACGTCCTCGGCCTGGCCAAGGCCGCCGCCACAC
Source organism: Actinoplanes sandaracinus (assembly GCF_030009775.1). GTDB lineage: Bacteria > Actinomycetota > Actinomycetes > Mycobacteriales > Micromonosporaceae > Actinoplanes > Actinoplanes sandaracinus. The sequence goes on from NZ_JASCTH010000012.1 coordinate 65,764, forward strand.
CGCTCGCCGACTGCTCCACCGGCAACCGCAAGAAGGTCGGCCTGGCCCAGGCCCTGCTGCACGCGCCTCGCCTGCTGGTGCTCGACGAGCCATTCGAGGCGGTCGACCCGGTGTCGGCGGCGAGCATCCGCCGGGTGCTGCGCCGGTTCGTCGAGGCCGGTGGCACCACCGTGCTGTCCACCCACTCGATGATGCTGGTCGAGCAGATGTGCGACGAGGTCACGGTCATCCATCAGGGCCGGGTCGTGGCAGCCGGCCCGGTCGCCGAGGTGGCCGGCGGCCTCTCCCTGGAGGACCGCTTCGTCGAACTCGTCGGCGCCGAGACCACCGGCACCGACGGCCTGGCCTGGCTGGTCCGATGAGCACGCCGGTCCCCGCGACGCCCGGGATTCACCCCGCGCCTCCGCTGCTCACGACGTCCACCCTGCTCACGACGTCCACGCTGCTCATCACGCCCGCACGGATGCGGGCCAGCATGTTCCGGCGCTCGCTGCGCGAGCATCCCGGGCCCGTGGTGGCCGCACTGGCTGGCCTGCTCGCGGCCGCCTGGCTCATTCGATATGCGACGTACGGCGACCGGCACACCCTGTCCCTTTTCGCCGGTACGTGGGTGCTCGGCTGGATCGTGCTGCCGCTCATGCTCGGCGGCGGACGCGGCCGGGTCCAGCCTTCGCACCTGCGCCTGGAGCCGGTCGGCAGCGCCGCCGCGGCGACCGGCCTGCTGATCGCCGCGTCCGTCGGAATCGGGCCGCTGGTCTCGCTGGCCGCGCTCGCCGCCCTGCCGGTGCACGCCGCACGGTACGGCGCGGGCGAGGCCGTCGCCGCCGGGGTCGGGGCGCTGCTGCTGTGGCTGGCCGGGCTGATCGGGTCGTCGGTCGCGCTGGAGGCGGTCGGGCACGCCGGCGGGCCGGCCGGGGCCATCACGACCGGGGTGTTCACCGGCACCGTGATGGGCGTGTTCGGGTCGGTGTGGGCGGTCGCGCCGTGGATCACCTCCCTGCTCGCCGGCGCGCCCGATCACGTCGTGCGCTGGCTGCCGTACTTCCCGGGAAGCTGGCCGCTGGGGGCGGTGACCGGGCCGGCCGGCCGCGGCCTTCTCATGCTCGGTGGGCTGGCGGCGCTGGTGGCGGTATTCGCCCTGGCGTACCTCGCCCTGGTCCGCCGTGCCCTGGTCACCGGCTCCTCGTGGCGACCGCGCCGCTCCCCCATCACCGCCGGCTCCGCGCCGGCCCCGCTCACGCCGGCCCGGCCGGTGTCCGCCGGCTGGTGGGGGCCCGGTCCGGTGTGGGCGGTCGCCGGGCGGGAACTGCGCACGTGGGCGCGGCATCCGCTGCGGCTGCAGTACCTGGCGTTCGCCGTCGTCTACGGATCCCTGCTCGCCGGGCTGCCGACGCTGGCGCACACCGACCGGCTTCTGCCCTGGGCCGGGGTGCTCGCCGCGCTCGGGGCCGCCGCCATGTCCGCCGGCCTGATCGGGCTGGACGGCACCGCGCTGTGGATGCCGCTCACCACGCACGGCGGCGAGCGCGCCGAGGTCCGCGGCCGGGCCCTGGCCTGGTTGCTTCTGGTGACGCCGATCGCGCTGCTGCTCACCGTCGCCGGGGTTTTGCTCGCTCCCGGGGTGGACCCGCTGGCGGCGTGGGCGGTGCTGCCGGCCGTGCTCGGGGCGGGCGCGGCCGTGCCGGTGTGGGTGTCACTGCTGCGGGTGCGCCCGGTGCCGGACCCCCGGCACCCCACCTCGGCCGACAATCCGACGGACATCATCAGCGTGCTGGTCGCGTCGGCAGCCGGGGTGGCGGCCGCCGCGGCCCCGATGGCGTGGCTGATCTGGGGACCGCAGTCGCCGCGCTGGCCGGCTCTGGTGTGCGGGGTGGCCGCCGGTGTCGCGACGTGGTTCGGTGGCGCCTGGCTGGCCGACGACCGCCTGGCCAACCGCGGCGCCGAGGTGCTGACCGCGGCCGGCCGGCGCACCCGGCCGCCGGAGACCGCGATCCCGCTGCGGTGGGACGCCGGATGGTACCGGGAGAACCGCGCCACGGCGTGGGCCCTGGGCCTGCTCACGGTGGGCTGGATCCCGGTGATGCCGCAGGGCCTGATGGTGCTGGTCCTCGACATCAGCGGCGGATGGATCGTGGCCTCCCACGTCACCGGCGGCGCCCGCACGGCCGTCGCCGTCGCGATGGTCGCTCTGGGCGGCGCCATGCTCCTGACCGGTCTGGTCCTCTGGGGCCGCCGTCCCCGCCCCACGAGCTGACCACATCTCCTGGCGTGCGGATCGAAGGACGGTGCGCGACCCCCACGTCACAGCGCCCGTTCGCCCGCGGAGGCGAAGCGGGCGGCGAGGGTGGCGGCCCCGGGGCCGGTGAGGTCGCGGGGCCGCCAGCCGTCGCGCTCGCCTCGGCCACCGCGGTCGCCGCGCGGGCCTGCGGCGTCGTGGACCGGACCGGGAGGCCGCGGCCGGCCCTGGAGGCGGACCTGCTGATCGTGCGCGCCGACCCGGTGCGGGACATCGGAGCGCTCGAAGCGGTGCACACGGTGGTCCGGAAAGGGCGGGTGGCGACGACGGCCGAGGGCCGCACCCCGTGACGGGGTGCGGCCCTCGGCCGATCGAGCGGTTGGCTCAGTTCTTCTGGTACGGGCCGTTGCCGGAGCCGTAGTGCTGGTTGTCCGGGCCCCCGTTGTACTGGCCACCGCCGTGGTAGTCACCGCCACCGTGCTGGCCACCGCCGTACTGGCCGCCGCCGTACTGACCGCCGGCGTTGTTCCAGTGCTTGTTGCCCTGGTGGTAGTTGAAGCCGTAGTAGACCTTCAGCGCCCAGTCTCCGCTGTGGAAGCCGCGGTAGACCTTGAAGCAGGAGTACCGCTCCCACTGGTTCTTCCACTGACCGAGCTTGCCGATCTTGTGGCAGGTCCGCGGGCTGTTGTAGAAGCCGAAGATCCGGTCGCGGCGCTTGAAGTCCTGCTGCTGGGTGACGGCGGTCTTCGAGCCGACCTCGGAGGCGGTGGCCGTGGAGGCCGTCGCCGGGGAGGCGGCGGCGGGACCAGCGGCGACCGTCAGGCCGGCGGCCACGGCGGCACCGGTCATCACGATGGCACGAGTCATCTTGTTCATTCGATCACCATTTCTGCAGGAAAGGGTAATTTCCGGACAAGTTGAATCGTATGATCATCGGGACCCTTTGACCCTGAGAACTCGCACCTCGATCGGGTGAACAATCCCAGGTCAGCTGCGCAAACTCATACGTTAAGACGATGGCCCGCTCCGCCGAAAAGCGGAGCAGGCCATCACCCGAAAGGGGTCAGACGGCGATCTTCGTACGAGCACCGGGGCGCAGGTAGACCGCCCAGGTGATCACCACGCAGAGCGCGTAGAACGCGATGAACGCCATGTACGCGGCGTCCGCGTCCTTGTAGGTCAGGAACGACTGGCGGAAGGCCAGGTTGACCAGCACCCCGCCGACCGCGCCGATCGCGCCGGCGATGCCGATGACCGCACCGGAGACCCGGCGGGACCGGCTCTCGTCACCGGCGTACTTCTGCTTGAAGATCGCCGGAATCATCTTGTAGGTCGAGCCGTTGCCCAGGCCGCTGAGGATGAACAGCGTGATGAAGCCGACCAGGTAGAGCGGCAGCGACCGCTGCTGCGCGGCGAAGAGCACGATCGAGGCGCCCACCGCCATGCCGATGAAGTTGACGAAGGTGACCTTCGCGCCGCCGAGCCGGTCGGCCAGCGCCCCGCCGAACGGGCGGATCAGCGAGCCCAGCAGCGGGCCGAGGAAGGTCAGGTAGGCGGCCTTGATCGGGGTGTTGAAGGTGTCGGCGAACTGCACCTGGAGCACCTGGCCGAACGCGAAACCGAAGCCGATGAACGAACCGAAGGTGCCGATGTAGAGCACCGACATGATCCAGGTGTGGCTCTCCCGGGCAGCGTCACGCATGCCGCGCTTCTCGTTGCGCGCCTGGGTCAGGTTGTCCATGTAGAGGGCCGAACCGACGGCGGCGATCACGATCAGCGGGATGTAGATGCCCGCCACCAGGCCGGGCGAGCCGGCGCCGAAGGTCGCGAGGACGAACAGTCCGACCAGCTGCACCGCCGGGACGCCGATGTTGCCGCCGCCGGCGTTGATGCCGAGCGCCCAGCCCTTGAGGCGGTCCGGGTAGAAGGCGTTGATGTTCGCCATCGACGAGGCGAAGTTGCCGCCGCCGACACCGGCCAGCGCGGCCAGGATCAGCAGCGTCTCGTAGGAGACGCCCGGCTCGATCAGGAACGCCGCGGCGATCGACGGGATGAGCAGCAGCGACGCGCTGATGATCGTCCAGTTACGGCCGCCGAAACGGGCCACCGCGAAGGTGTACGGGATCCGCAGTCCCGCGCCGACCAGCGTGGGCACGGCGGTGAGCAGGAACTTCTGGGCCGGGTCGAAGCCGTAGGCGGGGCCGAGGAAGAGCACCATCACCGACCACAGCGACCACACCGAGAAGCCGATGTGCTCCGAGAAGATCGAGAAGATCAGGTTTCGCTTGGCGACCTGCTTGCCGCCGTTGTCCCAGAACGCCGGGTCCTCGGGCCGCCAGTCGTCGATCCAGTGGCCGTTGAGCGATTTGGCAGCGGGTCTGGCCTGGGTGGGCGTAGGAAGTGTCGCAGTCATCTTCAGTCTCCCAGAATGATGTGACCGTCATCGACCCGAACCGGGTAGACACTGATCGGGGGCTGTCCGGACTGGGAGCACCCGGTGGCGAGGTCCCATGCGTAGAGGTGCAACGGGCAGACGACAACCCTGTTGTCGATCTGTCCATCCGCGAGCGGGCCGCCCTTGTGGGGGCAGACCGCCGACACCGCGCGAAGGGAGCCGTCGCGGAGGCGGAAGACTGCGATCATGTCGAGCCCGACGGCGTAGGTGCGTCCCTCGCCGTACGGGATCTCCTCGACCGGGCCGAGGATGGTCTTCTCAATGGGGGCGATGGTCATGAGCGCACCGGAACCTGAGGGAGAACGGTCAGGGGAAGGGAGGTACGGAACTGGCCGGGCGTGGCCGGCACGGCCCGCTCCTTCCAGGGGTCCTTGTAGGACTGCACGGCCTCGTCGACCGCCGCGTCCAGGGCTTCGGCGATGCCGTCCGAGTCGTCGATGACGATCTCGCGGATCCGCTCGATGCCGATGCGCGGGACGAACGCGTAGGTGCGCTCCAGCCAGTTCGCGTTCTCGCGGTAGTACTGCAGGAACCGGCCGGTCAGGCGGATCACCTCTTCCGCCGAGTCGACCGTGACGAGCAGGTCGCCCTTGCGGATGTGGGCGCCGGCGGCGCCGCCGACGTAGATCTCCCACTTGCCGCCGTCGATCGCGACGACACCCAGATCCTTGACGTACGCCTCGGCGCAGTTGCGCGGGCAGCCGGTGACCGCCAGCTTCATCTTGCCGGGCCCCTCGAGACCCTGATAGCGCTCCTCGATCGCGATGCCCAGCGCTGTCGAGTCACCCACACCGAATCGGCAGAAGTCGGAGCCGACGCAGGTCTTCACCGTGCGGAAACTCTTCGCGTAGGCGTACCCGGACGGCATGTCCAGGTCCGCCCACATCGCCGGGAGCTGCTCCTTCGGGATGCCGAGCAGGTCGATGCGCTGGCCACCGGTGAGCTTGACCATCGGCACGTTGTACTTCTCCGCGACCTCGGCGATGCGCTTCAGCTCGGCCGGGGTGGTGACGCCGCCCTTCATCTGCGGGACCACCGAGAAGGTGCCGTCCTTCTGGATGTTGCCGTGCACCCGGTCGTTGATGAACCGGGCGTCGCGCTCGTCGGAGTACTGGTCGGCCCACATCATCTTGAGCAGCGAGGCCAGGCCCATCTTGCTCTTGGCGTCGTGCTCACCGCCGGGGACCAGCTTCTCGAAGACCGACGAGACGCTCTTCAGCTCGTACTTGCGGATCGCGGCCATCAGCTCGGGCTTCGGCATCGGGACGCCCGGGACGTACCAGGACGCGGCCGGGTCGTCCTCGGCCTCGCCGCCGGCGGCCCACTCGACGATCCGCTGCACCAGCGGCTTGCAGGTGCCGCAGCCCTTGCCCGCGCGAGTCTTGTCCATGACGCCGGAAACCGTCTTGCAGCCGGCGTTGACGACGCCGCAGATCGCGCCCTTGCTGACGCCGTTGCAGTTGCAGACCTGCGCGTCGTCCGGCATGTCCTCGGGCTTGACCTCGCCGGCCGGGCCGCCGATGTCGAAGAGCATCTCGGCCCGCTCCTCCGGCAGTGCCTGGGCGCGGTCGAACGACTGGATCAGGCTGGCGGCCTTGCTGTTGTCGCCGACCAGGATGGCACCGGCCAGCGCCCCGTCGCGGATGATGAGCTGCTTGTAGATGCCCTTCTTCGGCTCGCTGTAGATGATCACCTCGTCGTCGTCGAGCTCCGGCGCGATGAGGCCCATCGAGGCGACGTCGATGCCGGCGACCTTCAGCTTGGTGGAGAGCTTCGAGCCGGTGTACGCGGCCTCGGTGTCCCGGCCGGTGATGTGGTCGGCGAGCACCTTCGCCTGGTCCCACAGCGGCGCGACCAGGCCGTAGAGGTTGCCGCGGTGCTGGGCGCACTCGCCGACCGAGTAGATGTCCTGCTCGCCCCGCACCAGCATCTGGTCGTCGACCACGATGCCGCGCTCGACCGGCAGGCCGCTGTCCGCCACCATCTGGGTGTTCGGCCGGATGCCGGCGGCGATCACCACGACGTCGCACGGGATCTCCGTGCCGTCGGCCAGCTTGACCCCGGTGACCCGGTCCTTGCCGAGGATCTCGGTCGTCATCGCGTTGGTGATGACCTTGATGCCGAGCTTGTTCTCGACGCTGGCCTGCAGCATGTGGCCGGCCTTCTCATCCAGCTGCCTCTCCATCAGGTGGCCCATGGCGTGCAGGAGCGTCACCTCGCTGACGTGGTTCTGCAGGCCGCGGGCCGCCTCCAGGCCGAGCAGGCCGCCGCCGATCACGACCGCGCGCTCGTGGTCCCGGGCGTAGCGGATCATGCCGCGCGTGTCGTCGAGCGTCCGGAACGCGAAGACGCCCTGGTGGAAGCCGCGCTTCGGGTTGTGAACGTTCTTCATCGGCGGCGTCCACGAGCTGGAGCCGGTCGCGATGATGAGCTTGTCGTACGGGGTCCTCGACCCGTCGTCCGCGATCACCACCTTGGCCTTGCGGTCGATCTTCTCGATCTTGGTGCCGGCGTGCAGCGTGATGTTGTTGTCCGCGTACCAGCTCAGGTCGTTCAGGAAGATCCCGGCCTCGTCCTCCACCCCGGCGAGCAGGTTGGAGAGCATGATCCGGTTGTAGTTGCCGTAGGGCTCGTCACCGAACATCGTGATGGTGAAGTCGCCGTTACGAGCGAGGATCTCCTCGACCGTACGGGCGCCCGCCATACCGTTGCCGATGACGACAAGCTTCTGGGTCATCAGTTCTCCAAACTGTCCGGTGCGCGCTCGATCGAGATCGCGCACACCTTGAAAGCGGGCATCCTGGAATGGGGGTCCAAGGCCGGGTTGGTCAACGCGTTGGCTCCGGGCCAGTGGAACGGCGCGAACACCGTGTCCGGCCGGATGCCGTCACTGAGCCGGGCGCGCAACGTCGCGGCGCCACGGCGGCTTCGGAGTTCGACCAGGTCACCGTCGGCGATGCCGTGGCGGCGGGCCAGGTCGGGGTGGATCTCGGCGCGCGGTTCGGGCAGCGCCACATTGAGCGCCCGCACCCGCCGGGTCTGGTTGCCGCTCTGGTACTGCTGCATGTTGCGGCCGGTCGTCAGCACGTACGGGAAAGTCGTGTCGGGCAGCTCGGCCGCGTCGCGGTGATCGACCCGGATGAACCTGGCGCGGCCGGAGGCCGTCGGGAAGCTCTCGCCGAACAGCCGCGGCGTGCCCGGGTGGTTCTCGTCCGGGCAGGGCCAGAACACGCCCTGCTCCGCCTCGATGCGCTCGTAGGTGATGCCGGCGTAGTCGGCGATCCCGCCGGCGCTGGCCCGGCGCAGTTCCTCGAACACCGCGCGCGGGGAATCGGTGAAGAACTCGCCGCGGCCCAGCAGGCCGGCCAGCTCGGTCAGCACCGTCAGGTCGCTCTTCACCAGCGGGGGCGGCGGCAACGCCATCTTGCGGCGGATGACACGGCCCTCGAGGTTCGTCATGGTGCCCTCCTCCTCCGCCCACTGGGCGGTCGGGAGGACGACGTCGGCGAACTCGGCCGTCTCCGAGAGGAAGATGTCCGAGACGACCAGGAAGTCGAGGCGCCTCAGCTTGTCGACGACGTTGTTGCTGTGTGGGGCGGAGACCGCGATGTTGCTGGCCAGGACCCACAGAACCTTGACGCCGCCGTCACTTCCGAGACGATCGATCATCTCGTACGCGGAAAGGCCCGGCCGTGGCAGGTCGTCGGGGTCGACGCCCCAGACCGCGGCCACGTGAGCCCGCGCCACCGGGTCGTCGAGCTTGCGGTAACCGGGCAGCTGGTCGGCCTTCTGCCCGTGCTCGCGGCCACCCTGCCCGTTGCCCTGGCCGGTGATCGTGCCGTACCCCGAGAAGGGTTTGCCGACCAGGCCGAGCGCGAGCGCCAGATTGAGCCACGCCTGCGCGGTGTCGGTGCCGTTGCTGTGCTGCTCGGCGCCGCGCGCCGTGAGGATCATGCTCGGGCCCTCGGTGGCGAGCATGCGCACCGTCTCCCGCAGCTGCCGCTCCGGGACGCCGGTCATCCGCTCGACCCGCTCCGGCCAGTAGGCGTTCGCCTTGTTGAGGCTGTCGAAACCCTCCGTCCGCGTCTTGATGTAGTCCTCGTCGATCCACCCTTCACGGATCGCGATGTGCAGCATGCCGTTGGCCAGCGCCAGATCGGTGCCCGGCAGCGGCTGCAGGTGCAGGTACGCGCCGTTCGCCGTGTTCGTGCGCCGCGGGTCGATCACGATGTGCTTGGCGCCGTCGGCCCGGCCCGTGTCCAGGTACTGCATGGACGGTGGCATCGCGTCCGCCGGGTTCGCGCCGACCAGCAGCACCGTCCGGGCCTGCGCCACGTCGGCGAGCGGGAACGGCAGCCCGCGATCGATGCCCAGCGCCCGGTTCGCCGCCGTCGCCGCGCTCGACATGCAGAACCGGCCGTTGTAGTCGATCGCCGACGACCGCAGTGCCACCCGCACGAACTTGCCGAGCGCGTACGCCTTCTCGTTGGTCAGCCCGCCGCCGCCGAAAGCGCCGACACTGTCGGGGCCGTACTCCTGCTGGCTGTCGTGGATCGCGGTCACGATCCGCTCGTACGCCTCCTCCCAGGAAGCCTCCCGCAGGGGGCTCTCCCGGTTGCCGGGCTCCTTGCGCACCAGCGGCGTCAGCAGCCGGTCCGTGTGGTCCAGCAGGTCCGCCGCGGTGAAGCCCTTGGCGCACAGGCCGCCCCGGTTCACCGGGAACTCGGCCGGCTCCAGCCGAACACCCGGCATCCCCGGCCTCAAGGGGATCTCGGGCGTCAGCGTCATTCCGCACTGCAGGGCGCAGTACGGGCAATGCGTCTGGGTCGCCGTCACACCAGTGATGCTTTCCGCTCGCCGTTAACCCTTACGACGCCTTGCGGTGACGCTGTTGTTCAGGAATCCCTACAACCGGTCCGCAACAGTTGTGACTACAAACCGCTACCGACCGTTGTGAGGATTGCGCTATCGAACCGACGCAGAACCAGGTCGGCGACCGCCGCGTCATGGCAGAGCGGCGGCGTCACATGGTCGGCGCCGGCCGCGTGCAGCGTGCGGTAGAAGAGGCCTTCGGCCAGTAGGTAGGCGGCGACCGCGACGGTTCTCGCGCCTTCGGCGCGCAGCCGGGCGACGACGTCCGCGACGCGCGGCCCGCTGCCCGAGGTGTAGCCGAGTTCCACTCGCGGCCCGTTCCCCAGCGGGTGTTCGAGGTCGCCCCGGACACCGTTCCCCAGCGGGTAGCGGAGGTCGCCCCGCGGGCCGGACAGCTGGGCGGCGACCTCCTGGATGCCGGCCACCCACCGCGGGTCCGAGGATCCGGCGGAGGCGAGGACGATCGCGTCGGTGGCCGGCAGGTTACGGCGCAGGCTCTCCAGGAAGACCGGGTCCGGCCCGAGCGGCGCGGTCACCGGGAAACGCGTGCCGGCGACGGCCTCGGCGATGTCGACCCGCACGTGGTAGCCGGCGGACAGCAGCAACGGCACGACGACCGCGTCACCGACGGTCGGGACGATGTCGGCGACCTTGGGTTCCTGCACGTCGACGTAGCAGAGGCGCACGTCCAGCCCGGGCCGGCGGCGCGCCACCGTGGCGGCCAGCTCCTGGATCTGCCGGCGGCCGGCCGGCGAACGGGTGCCGTGGGCGACGGCGATCAGGGTGGGGAATTCAGTCACGGACGTCTCCTCAGGCTTCAGCCCTCATCCGGCGCCTGACGGCGCGGGTTCGGGTCGCTTGCGCGGTGGGAGCGGCCCGGCATCACTTCAGGCTCGCGGTTGTTCCTGCAAAAGCGGTGCGGACATCTCCGGTACGGCCGAAACGGTCCCGTCGTCGTCTCCAGCCCCGCCGGTACGGGCCAGTCGTCCCGGCGCTACCGAAGCCGCCCGGTACTGGCGAGCCGCCCGGTACCGGCCAACGGCCCCCGGCGTCCCCCAGCAGCCGATTCGGGCCGGCGGTTCCGCCGTCACCGAGGCCCTTACCTGTACCGGCCACCGGCCCCGGCGTCGTTGGGTCCCTTGTGGGACCGGAACGGGACCGGTGTGGTCCAGTCCGTCCCCACAGCTCGGAAGTTCGATCTGGGCCCTGAGGCCCGGCATGGACATCGGGCTCTTCCGGGTCCGGCCTCGTCGCCGGGTGGGGTAGTGCGGTCGGCCGGGCTAATCCTCAGGCGCGTCCGCACTGGTCTTGCGGTCTTGCCGTCTTGCGGTCTTGCGGTCTTGCGGTGCTTCCTCGCCTTGCCGTCTTGCCTTGCATTGCCGTCTTGCCTTGCATTGCCGTCTTGCGCGCCGCTCACATCGATGCGTTGACGTCCTGCACACGTTGACGTCCCCACGCATTGACGTCCTGCACACGTTGACGTCCTGCTCTTGTTGACGCCTTGCACGCATTGACGTGTTGCTCATGTTGACTTGATGGCTTGAGTTGACTGGACGGGTTGACTTGACTGGATTGACGTGTTGATTGTGCTGGTCAGGCGGCTTCGTCGTCGATGCGGAGGCGGTAGCCTCGCTTGATCACCGTCTCGATGTGCTTGCCGGAACCGAGGGCCGCCCGCAACCGCGCCACCGCCACGTCGACCGCGTGCCCGTCGTTGCCCCGGGGCAGCGCCGCCGCCAGTTGCTCCTTCGAGACCACCGAGCCGGGCTTGCGGGCCAGCGCCGACAGGATCGCCATCGCGGCCGGGGCGAGCGCGTGGGTCACTCCGTCGATCAGGACCGCGTGTCCGCGTACCTCGAGGATCGTCCCGGCGACCTGAAGCCGGACCGCGCGCCGCGGCAGCTCGTCGGTGACCGTCTTGATCAGCGCGCCGAGGCGGTAGCGCTCCGGCATCACCACCGGGATCCCCCGCTCGGCGAACGGAGCCGCGGTGACCGGGCCGACGCACGCGGCGAGCGTGCCGCTGTTGAACGCCGACGTGACGTCCGCGCCGACTTCCTCGGCGATCTGGAGGAACGCTTTGACCGCCGGCGCGCTGGTGAACGTCACCGCGTCGATCTGCCCGGCGGCGACCTGTTCGGCGAGCCGCCGCACCGGCGCCGTGTCGGGCGGCAGGGCCCACCGGTAGACCGGCACCTCGACCACGGCCGCGCCGGCCGTGCGCAGCGCCTTCACGAACTCGGTCTGTGGCTCGCCGTGCTCCTGCACGACGATGCGCTGCCCTGCCACGCCTTCGGCGAGGAGTCGCTCCAGGACCTCCTCGGAGGCTTCGGTCTTAGCCGCCCAGTCCTCGATGAGCCCGGCCGCACGAATCGCGCCGCACGGTTTCGGGCCACGGGCGATGATCCGCGCGTTGCGCAGTGACCCGCGCAGCGTCTCGGCCATGCCCCAGCCCTCGGCCGCTTCGAGCCAGCCGCGAAACCCGAAGCCGGTGGTCGCGATCACCAGGTGCGGTTCCAGTCCGATGCAGGCCTTCGTCGCCGCGTGCAGCGCGTCGTCGTCGATCAGCGGAACGATGGTGATCGCCGGTGCACTGATCACCCGTGCTCCGCGTCGTTCCAGCAGAGCAGCCATCTCACTCCGGCGTCTCTCCGCGGTTACCGCCACGGTGAATCCGGCCAGTGCGCCCTCGATCATCCGGTCCCCATCCTGTGCCGCCGTCCGGTGCAAGAGTCCTAAGGCCTGGTTTCGGGAGCGCCAAAGCAATGTTTCCGACAGAATAACGGCCGGTCACTTGGTCGGCGGAGAGTGTTGTGACCTGTTGATCATGCTCCGGTGACATCGTCCGGGCGGTCGAACAGCGACCCTTCCACCCCGAGGATCCGGCGCACTTCGGCGATGAGATGGAACGCCGCGATCCGCCCGTCCAGCAACCCGATCCGATAGTCGGCGCCGACCTCGGGATCTTCGGCGATCTGCGGGTCGCGGTCTCCGGCGGCCCCGTCCACCCGTCCGGCGTTGTAGGCCACCAGCGCGTCGTCCATCAGTTCCTCTCCCCCGGGCTTCGCCGCGTGCGTCCCGCGGCTCCCCGTACCCGCGTCAGGATTTCCGGCGCGGAACGTCGCGACAATTTCGCACACCGTGAGGCGACGGCCCACCGTCCGACCGTCCCGATCCCCGCGGCCGACGGCCGGACCGCCCTGGACCGGCCGTCGGTGGAACACCGGCAACCTCGTTGAAACCGTCGCGCACCCGGTGCGAGATCCGTCACTCCGACCCGTGGGCGTAACGCTGCGCATCGCAATGCTCACACCGGGTACTTGATCAGCGCACTCCAGGGACGCCTCGACCCGAACACTCGGCGGCTCGCCGACGATGTCGCCGGCGTCCGGCAGGCGCTGCGGAGTGTCAGCTGACACGTGAACGACGGAGTCAGCGCCGATCGGAGCCGACGGCCGCCACCGCCACCGCTGCCGCGGCGGATGGACCGTGAGTCCGTTCGGACCGCCGCGGATGACGGCGACGTAGGTGCACTGGTGATACCCCGCGTAGCCGGCCGAGGCGACCAGCCCGAGCAGGGTTCCGATGACGCCGCCCATCGCCGCGAGCGTCACCGACTCCGGTGGCCGCTGCCTCGCCGCCGGAGCGGACCGTCCGTCGTGCACGACGGCCACCCGGTGCCCCGCCGCCCGCAGGTACTGCCGCAGCAGCTCGGCCTGCCGTTCGTCGTCTTCGGCGATGAGCACGTCAGCACACGACGGCGACTATAGGCGGCGCCACGCCCGTTGCCGCGGATCGCGGAAAGCTGACAGGATTCCACAATCCCTCTCCGGGACGGCCGGTGCGGCGCCCACACGAAGGCGGGGCGGCATCTCGCCGCCCCGCCTCACTCAGCGCCGCGACTCAGCAGTCGCCGCCCAGGTCGCGCCAGGGACCGTGGGCGTCACCCGGCGGCTGGTTGCGCGTCCACCATTTCGCCTGCCAGAGGTGGCCCTGGTAGTGCACGACCTCACCGCCGGTGTAGGTCCAGGACGACGTCCAGGCGGCATGGCTGCCCTCCCGGCAACCGACCGGGGCGCCCACCTCTCCCCAGGGACCCCACGGCGAGCCGCCCGGGGTCTGCCCCTGGCTCCACCACTGCGCCTGGAAGACCCGGCCGTCGTGCAGCACCCGGTCACCGGCCTGGTAGGTGACGGCCGGCGACCACGCCGCCGGCACCACCGCGACCGCGTGCGATGCCGACACCTGCGGCGCCGCGACGGAGGTCGCCGTGATGACGACCCGGCCGTACGCGAGACCGGTCACCACACCCGCGGCGGAGACGGTGGCCACCGCCGGGTCCGACGACCGCCAGGTCACCGCCTGGCCGGCCTGCGGCGGGTCGATGCGCGCCACCAGGGTGGTCCGCTGGCCGATCGTCACCTGGGCCGCGCCGGTGACGGCGACGGTCCTGGGGATCCACATCGGCGTGACGGTGGCCGAGGGAGCCGAGGCCGGCGAGTCGCCCTGTTCGTTGCGCGCCACGACGGTGAACGTGTAGGCCGTCGCGTTGTGCAGGCCGGTGACCTCGCACCTGGTCGCGCCCTCGGTCGTGCAGGTGGTGCCGCCCGGCTGGGCGGTCACGGTGTAGCCCGTGACCGGCGCGCCGCCGTCCGACGCCGGCGCCGTCCACGTGACGTGCGCGGTCGTGTCGCCGGCGGTGGCGGTCACGTTCGTCGGCGCACCGGGCGCGGTGATCACGTCGCCGGTCCGGGCGACGGCGAGCCAGCTGATGACCGGGTCCTGCATGCCGGTCTTCGCCACGGTGTAGGTCACCACCGTCGGGGTGGGGACGGAGAACGACACCGTGCCGGTGGCCCGCGTGGTGGCGGCGGTGAGGCTGATCGGGGCGCCGGTCACGACGGTGCCGCCGATCGTGACCGTCTGCGACATGGGCCGGGTCTGCCCGTACCACTCGGTGAAGCCGGATGTCAGTACGTACTGACCCGCGTCCAGCGGCAGCCGGTAGCGGACGGTCTTGTTGGCGCCCGCCCAGTATCCGGTCGAGTACTTCTCGCCGGCGTCCGTGCTTCCCTTGATGTTGAGGCCGTCGTTGATGTATCCCCAGGTGTCGGGCGTGGCCGAGATCTGGTCGGCGGCTTCGTTGCGCAGCCCCGAGCCGGCGTCGGACGCCGTGACCGCCTGGAACTGCGGCGAGTTCTGGCCGGCGGCCAGTCCCCCGTCGATGTAGTAGACCAGCGATGCGGGCACGATCTCGTAGCGGGCGGTGAACGCCTGCTTCTTGCCGTTCACGTAGGCGTCGTTCGTCCAGCCCTCGACCGGCAGCGTCGTGTAGGGGCTGCGTGCCGCGTCGCGGCTGGCGGCCGTCCAGGTGACCTCGTGCGGCCGGCCGTCGATCGTGACCGTCGCCGGCAGACCGTCCGTGGCCCGGACGGCGCCCAGGAGGCCGAGGTCCCGTTTCGTGTCGGTGACGTCGCCGCGCACGAGGTTGTCGAACGCCGACCGGAGCCGGGCCGCGATCTGCGCGGTCCCGATCGTGTCCAGGCCCGGCCGGCCGGGCAGCGCCGCGGTCGCCTGGGCGCGGGTCTCGGCGAAGACCGCCCACGACTGGGGCGAGTGGTCGGCCTCCACCGGCGTGCCGACCGCGGTGAGCGCGTCGCGGATCGGGGTCGTGTCGACGGCGCCGTCCACGTCACCGGAGGTGGCGGTGAACGCGTCGATCACGAGCGTGCCGGACCGCAGCACGAACGTGGCCGTGTGCGGGCCGTCGGGGAGCCCGCGCAGCGTGTAGGTGGCCTGGCGCTTGCCGGTGCTGAGGGTCGCCGCGCTCGTGGCGAGCGGCTTCCCGTCGACGGAGACGTCCAGCGTGGCGGTGCCGTTGTTGCCGCCGATCACGTCGAGGCCGGTGCCGGTGAAGCCGATCGTGACCGAGGCGCCCGCGGTGGAACTGGTCGACGTCGAGCGGTGCCAGTCCATCGCGTCGCCCGCGGCGGCCTTGCGGCTCCACGTCCCGGCGTAGGCGACCGAGCTATCCATGTTGTCGACCAGCGACACCGCGTACGGGGCGTAGCCGTCGACCTTCTCGACCACCAGGTTGTCGAAGCCGGTCCGGTGGAAGTCACTGGAGAGGTTGACCCGTCCGGCGAGCTCAGGCGTCGCGTCGACGTAGCGGTGCGCCACGGTGCCGTTCACGAACGCGGTGACGGTCGCGCCCTTCGCCTCGACGGCGAGGGTGTAGCCGCGGGCCGCGGGCCGCGTGCCGGTCGCGACGGCCGTGCCGTGCTCGTAGAACGTCCAGGAGCCGGACCGGTTGACGCGGATGCTGTAGGCGGGGTCGTTGATCCCCATGCCGGTCTGCTGACGTACGCCCAGGCCGGCGGACCCGCCCGCGGCGTCCGGGAACGAGACGTCGACGGTGGCCTTGTAGTTCTGCCAGCGGAAGTCTCCGACGAGCGTGTTGGGGTTGTTCCTGTTCCACGCCGCGGTGTCCTTCATGGACTGGTCGAGCTGCTGGTACAGCACGTTGTCACCGCTCGCGCCGCCGGCGCCGACCTCCCAGGCGCCGGTCTGGTCGACCATGTACCGCGGCTCGTTACCCCGCGAGGCCAGGTAGGGCTGGCGCTGCCGGCTCGCGCCGTTGCCAACCCCCACCTCGACCGTGCCCTCCTGGGCGTACTCGAAGTCGTCGGCGTACAGGATGGTGTCGCTGGTGTTCGGGTTCTTGCCCGTCGCGTCGGTGTCCAGGACGGTGCGGGGCAGCGACTGCGGCAGCCGCCGCGCCGTCGCCGGATCGGTGCTCTTGTCGAGCGTGGTGAAGGTGACCACCGACCGCGGCTGCACCGGGAAGGTGTAGGAGCCGTCGGCCGCGGGCTGGAGTTCCGTGACGAGGCGCAGGAAGTTGGCGTCGGCCGCCTGCCCTGGGTCGGCCGCCCGGGTCTCCCAGATCTCGGCCGCCGGGTCCGCGCCGAGGCTCATGTTCCGCGCGGTGACGCGGTACGTCTTGGTCTGGTCGCTGTCGTTGACCGCGATCGTGGAGAAGTCGCGCTTGTCCGGGTCGGCGAGGGTCAGGTAACTCGCCGCGCCGTTGCTGCCGTCGATGTTCTCGGTGCCGCTGACACCGCTGTAGCTGGCCTCGGGCACGGTGCGCCAGATGCCCGCCGTGTTGGTGTCGTTCTCCCAGCCGGTCTTGGCGAACTTGGTGAAGTGCCCCATCACGTGGATGGCCGCGTCGTAGTGGATGGCGCCCGACCACGGGTCACGCGCGCTGAGGAGTTCCTTGTGGCTGTACTGCGCGCCCTCGTAGAACGAGCCGATCGCGGGCTGGAAGATGTAATGCGTCCGCTTGGACCGGTGGTATCCCTTGACGCTGCGGTTGGCGAGGTCCAGCGCGCTCTGCAGGCCGCCGATGCCGGTGCTCGCGCCGCCCGGTCCTTCGGTGTTGTTGACCCGGTAGTCGGTGAAGCCGAACGAGCCCACGCCCTCGCTGTACCAGACCTCCTTGTCCCGGCCGGTCGCGAGCTTGGTGTACGGCTCGTACGTGTTGCTGGTGGTGGCCCCGTCGTAGCGGTCGTCGGTGTTGTAGTGGTATCCGACCGCGTCGACCATCTCGAACAGCTCCGCGTCGTTGAGCAGCGCGGGCCCGATGTTCTTGGTCTGGTTCTCGTCCGACGCGACGATCTTCATCTTCTTGTAGGCCGCCTCGACCGCCGCCCGCTCCGCGGCGGGAATGCCGTACCGCGGGTTCGCGAAGTCGGTGTCGGACAGGATCGCGTTCTTGTAGTACTTGATGAATGAGATGTCCGGGTTCGTCGTCTCATTGGTGTCCGGATTGACGTAGTCGACCATGTACCCGTACTTCTGGTACGCGTCGAGGATCGTCTCCTTGTACCACTGGTACATCTCGTCGCGTCCGGTGCCCGCGTTCCATGCGGTCTGCACCCAGTACGGCATGGTCCAGCGCAGGATCGAGACCTTCAGCCCCGGGTTGACCGTCTTGGCGTCCGCGGCGAGCTGGAAACCCGGTGACCGGGAGGCGTCGGCCAGTTCGGTGGCCGTGCGCATCGTCGCGGCGTCCGAGCCCGTGGAGTTGTTGGTGTCCGACCCCATCTCCATCTTCACGTGATTGATCAGCGGGTTCGGCCCGCCGAACAGCACGTCGATGAGCCGCCAGTACTCCGCGGGATGCTCGGCCTTGTAGTCCATCAGCAGGTTGCTCGTGCTGTTCGCGCTGATCAGACCGAGTCCCTTATAGGGCAGGCCGTTCACGTTGTCCTTGTGGACGTCGAGCCCGTCCACGACCACCTCGACCGGCTCCCCGGCGGCGGCCGCGGCGCCGGGCGGCGCGACCAGTCCCCAGCCCAGCACGGCCGTCACAGCGGCGCAGCCGGCCATCCACCGTTTTCTTCGCAGTCCGTTCATCCGCGTTGCGACTCCTCGATCATCAGGTGCGATCCACACACCCGCACCACGGGATCTGGAAGGGCGGACCGCGGGCAGAATCTCGCCGCCAACTCACAAGATGTCGGCCAGGTGACCGACTCGTTACGGAGTAAACCGCTCACCAGCAGACGCGTCAATGACTGATCGACCAGTAACGAACAGAACTGACCACTTAACGCCACGGCTGGCATGACAGATGTCCGCAAACTGGGGTGAACCGCGGTTATTGCGGGGCACCGGATCCACGGGCGACGATCCGAGAATCGGACCCTTGTTCACCGACGTGCCCTCGAAGGCGACCGCCCGAGTGGCAAGCGGCATCAGAATGCCGCGGAATGGCGATTGTTCATGCGCGAAAATGATCGTTTCCGATCAGTACGGTGCCGAGGCAGCCGCTCCGTGAAGCGGGCCGCCGCTGGCGTGGGAATCGAGGTCGTCGCGACTAGGCTCTGGCGATGCCCGTGTTCTTGGCCGTCGACCTTGGTGCCGAGACGGGCCGCGTGCTGCGCGGTGCGCTCCGCGACGGCCGGCTGGAGGTCCGGGAGGTGCACCGGTTCGTCAACCGGCCGGTCACGCTGCCGCAGGGACTGCACTGGGACGTGCTGGCGCTGTTCGCGGACCTGTCGGCGGGGCTGACCGCGGCGCTGGCCGAGCGGGACGGCGACAGGGTCGCCGGGATCGGCGTCGACGCGTGGGGCAACGACTTCGCGCTGCTGGACCGCGACGGCCGGCTGGTCGGCAACCCGTGGCACTACCGTGACCGGCGGACCGAGTCCAGCACCACACTGGTGGCGGAGCGCGTCGATCCCGCCGCGCTGTACCGCACCACCGGCACCGCGCTCCTGCCGATCAACACGGCCAGCCAGCTCGTCGCGATGGAGGGCTCACCACAACTGGACATCGCCGAGCGCCTCGCCATGCTGCCGGACCTGTTCGGGTACTGGCTGAGCGGCCGGCTCGCCACCGAGCAGACGATCGCGAGCACCAGCCAATTGCTCGACGTCGTCACCCGCCGCTGGGCGACCGGCGTCATCGACGCGCTCGGCATACCGGGCCGGCTCTTCGACGCCGACGTCGTGGCGCCCGGCACCCGGGTCGGCTCGTTGCTGACGGACCGGCGGGTGCCGCTGTGGGCCGTCGCCGGGCACGACACCGCCTCCGCCGTCGCGGCCGTCCCGGCCGGGGCGGCGGCCGTCGGCTACATCTCCTCCGGGACCTGGTCGCTGGCGGGACTGGAGTTGCCGGCCCCGGTGCTGACCGACGCCGCCCGGCTGGCCGGCTTCTCCAACGAGGCCGGAGTCGACGGAACCATCCGGTTCCTGCGCAACGGGACGGGCCTGTGGTTGCTCCAGCGGTGCCGGGCGGCGTGGGGCTCACCGCCGTACGCCGATCTCGTCGCCGCCGCGAGCACCGCACCGGCGTTCCGGTCTCTGATCGACCCCGACGCGCCCGGCCTGGTCGCGCCGGGCGACATGCCCGCGCGGCTGGCCGCCCTCTGCCGGGCGAGCGCCCAGCCCGTCCCGGCGGACCGGGCCGCTCTGGTGCGCTGCGTGCTGGACAGCCTCGCCTGCAAGCACCGATGGACCCTGGAACGCGCCGAGGCGCTGGCGGGCCGCCGCGCCGACGTCGTGCACATCGTCGGCGGCGGAGCCGCGAACCCGCTGCTGTGCCGGCTGACCGCCGATCTGACCGGCCGGCTGGTGCTGGCCGGGCCGGTGGAGGCCACCGCCGTCGGCAATCTGCTGATCCAGGCCCGGGCGGCCGGGGAACTGTCCTCGCTGGCCGAGATGAGAGAGATCGTGCGGACCTCGCTGCCACCACGGCGGTTCGAGCCGCGATCCTCGGACGCTGCCGACGCCGCGTACGCGCGCTTCCGCGCCCTGCTCGACAGCGGTGACAGGATCTGACATATTCTGCATCGACCACACGGAGGGAGGTGTCGGGGGTGCTGATCGCCGAGCGGCGTCGACGGTTGCTGGAGCAGGTCCGCGACCGTGGCTACGTCTCGTTCCGCGAACTCGCCGAGGCGCTCGACATCTCCGAGTCCACGGTGCGCCGGGATCTGCGCTCGATGGTGGCCGACGGCCTGCTCATCGCGACGCGCGGCGGCGCCGGCCCGCTGCCCGCCGGGCGCGCGGCGCCGCGGACCGCGCCGGTCACGCCGGCCGAGCCGGCCGCGAGCCCACCTCCGGCGCCCGGTGACGGCGCGCCGGCCGATCCGGTGCACGCCGAACGCGAGGCCATCGCCGCCTACGCCGCCGGGCTCGTCGTGCCCGGCAGCGCCGTGCTGCTCGGTCCGGGGCGCACCACCACCGCGCTGGCCCGGCGGCTCGCCGGGATCAGCCAGTTGACCGTGGTGACCAACTCGATCCCGGTGACCCAGCAGCTCATCGGCGCACCGCAGATCGAGGTCGTGCTCGTCGGGGGCGCGTTGCGCCGTTCGATCGGCGCGGTGGTCGGCCCGATCACCGAGCAGGCGCTGTCGGGGCTGCGGGGCGCCCAGGTGTTCCTCTCCGGCGACGGCGTCACCACCGAGCGCGGTCTGACCACGCCCAACGTCTTCGCGGCGGCGACCGACCAGGCGATGATGGCCGCCGGCAAGCAGGTCGTCGTGCTCGCCGACCACACCAAGCTCGGCCACGACACGATGTGCCAGACGGTGCCGAGCGAGCGGATCGACGTGCTGGTCACCGACCGCGCGGCGGATCCCGACGTGGTGCGGCGGCTCCGCGCCGAAGGCGTCGACGTCCACCTCGCGTAACCCGGCGCCCGCCACCTTCATCGTCAACTTTGACCATCTCTGACCATTCCGGTCACGCCATTGACAAGTCCTGCCATGAGGTGACTACGCTCTGGCCAAGTTCGAGTCAAACTCTTTCAACTTCTGGCACCCGCGCACCTGACCTCGTCGCGCGGGGCTCTGGTCCGTCATACCTCCATGTGAAGGGACGCCAGCGATGTCTCTCCCCGGACGACTCACCCGTGGCGCCGCGACCGGCGCCGCGCTGACCCTGCTCCTGGTCGCCGCAGGCTGCACCAATCCCACCGGCGGCGGCGATCCCGGCACGAACAGTTCGGCGGCACAGCAGGTCCAGGCCACCTCGGGGACCACCAGATGCACGCCGGAGCGGTACAACGGCGGTGTCCCGAAGCTCGACCTGAAGAACATCACCGTGGGCTTCGCCCAGTCGGAGAAGGAGGCCAATCCGTTCCGGATCACCGAGACCCAGTCCATCAAGGAGGAGGCGGCCAAGCGCGGCGTCAAGCTCATCACCACCAATGCGCAGTCCGACCTCAACAAGGAGATCGCCGACATCCAGGGCATGATCGCCCAGGGCGCCCAGGCGCTGATCATCTCGCCGCTCAACTCGGAGGGCCTCGACCCCGCGCTCAAGGCGGCGCAGGACGCCAAGGTGCCGGTGATGACCATCGACCGGCTGCTCACCACGAAGACACCCTGCAAGGACTATCTGGGCTGGATCGGCTCCGACTTCGTCGTACAGGGCCAGCGCGCCGCGGACGCCATGATCAAGGCGACCGGTGACCAGGGAGAGGTCGCGATCCTGCTCGGCGCCTCGGGGGTCAACGTGACGGTCGACCGCACCAAGGGTTTCAAGGACCAGTTGGCCGCCAGGAACTCCCCGCTGAAGGTCGTCGCGGAGCAGACCGGCGACTTCACCCGGGAGAAGGGCCAGAAGGTCACCGAACAGCTCATCTCCGCCAATCCCGGGATCACCGCCATCTACGCGGAGAACGACGAGATGGCGCTCGGCGCGGTCGCGGCGCTCAAGGGCGCCGACAAGAAGCCGGGCGACATCAAGATCATCACCATCGACGGTACGAAGGGCGCCGTACAGGGCATCCTCGACGGCTGGATCGCCGGCGTCATCGAGTCCAACCCGCGCTTCGGGCCGCTCGCCTTCCAGGCGCTCGACGACTTCTACAGCGGCAAGGGCGTCGTCGAGAAGGCCATCATCTCCGACAAGGAATACACCAAGGACAACGCCCGCTCGGAACTCGCCAACGCCTACTGACGCCCGACCCTGTCGACGGGGGAGGGCAGGAGTCCCTCCCCCGGCGGCCCCCGTGGAGAGTGAGCGGCCCCGATGACCACTCCCGCCATCGACGTGCGGTCGGTGAGCAAGCACTTCGCCGGTGTTCGTGCCCTGACCGGCGTCTGTCTCGACCTGCGCCCCGGCGAGGTGCACGCACTGGTCGGCGAGAACGGCGCGGGCAAGTCCACGCTGATCAAACTCGTCACCGGCGTGTACCGGCCGGACGGCGGCGAGGTGCGCTACCTCGGCGAGCCGGTCGCCTTCGCGCACCCCCGCGACGCGCAGGCCGCCGGCATCAGCACCATCTACCAGGAGGTCAACCTGGTGCCGATGCGCAGCGTCGCCGGCAACCTGTACCTGGGCCGGGAACCCACCAACCGGCTCGGCCTCATCGACTTCCGCCGCATGCGCCGCGACGCCAGGACGATCCTGGCGGGGTACGGGATCACCGTCGATGTACGGCGCAGGCTCGGCGAACTAGGCCTCGGCGTGCAGCAGATGATCGCCGTCGCCCGCGCGCTGTCCACCGACGCCCGGGTGGTCGTCATGGACGAGCCGACCTCGTCGCTGGAGCCGCGCGAGGTCGATCTGCTGCTCGACGTCGTGGCGCTGCTGCGCCGCCGTCAGGTCGCGGTGCTCTACGTGACGCACAAGCTCGACGAGGTCTTCCGGATCTGCGACCGGGTGACCGTCCTGCGCGACGGGCGCCTGGTGCACACCGGACCGGTCGCCGGCACCACCCGGCTGCGGCTGGTCGCCACGATGCTGGGCCGCGACACCGACCAGATCCGCAGGCACGGCACGACCACCTTCAGCGACCCGGCCGTCAGCGACCAGCGGGGCCGGACCACCGGCATACCCGAGGCCACCGGCACACCGGTGCTGCGCGCCGACGGGCTCACCCGCCGGCCGGTGCTCGACGGCGTCAGCCTCGACGTGCACGCCGGGGAAGTCGTGGGCCTGGCCGGGTTGCTCGGCTCCGGCCGCACCGAGACCGCCAAGGCCGTCTTCGGCGCCGACCGGCTGGACGCCGGAGCCATCAGCGTCGACGGCGCCCGCGCCCGGCGCTGGAACCCGGCGGCCGCCATCCGCGGCGGGATCGGGATGGTGCCCGAGGACCGCAAGGCGGAGGGGATCATCGGCGACCTGAGCGTGCGGGACAACATCGTGCTGGCCGCGCTGCCGCGTCTCACCACCGCGGGATTCGTCTCCCGACGCCGGCAGGACGAGATCGTGGACACGTTCGTCAGGCGGCTGCGCGTCAAGGTGTCGAGCCCCGGCCAGCGGGTTCGGGAACTGTCCGGCGGCAACCAGCAGAAGGTCCTGCTCGCCCGGATGCTCTGCCTCTCCCCCCGGGTGCTCATCCTCGACGAGCCGACCCGCGGTATCGACGTCGGGGCGAAGGCCGAGATCCAGTCGCTGATCAGCGAACTCGCCGCGCTCGGCCTGGGCGTGCTGCTGATCTCCTCGGAACTCGAGGAGGTCGTCGAGGGCGCCGGCCGGGTGCTCGTGCTGCGCGACGGCGCCGTCGTCGGGATGCTGCGCGGCGACGACGTCAGCGAGGACCACATCATGCGTGTGATCGCCCAGGCGTCCGGGGACGGCCGGCCGCCGCGCGCTCCCGCGGCACCGCGGGGAGGCCTCTGATGGCGGACACTCTCGCCGCCCGGCGTGCCCGGCCGGACATCCTCGGCTTCCTCCAGGCCGGCGGGGTGTACCTCGCGATCGCCGTGCTTCTGGCCTTCAACCTCGCGTTCACGCCGCACTTCGCCACCGCGGCCAATCTGCGGCTGCAGTTGGTGCAGGTGGCGCCGGTCGCCATCGTCGCGATCGGGATGGCCCTGGTCGTCGCGAGCGAGGGCATCGACCTCTCGGTCGGCTCCACCATGGCGATCAGCGCCGCCGTGCTGCCGTTGTACCTCGGCTACGGCGTCTGGCCCGCCGTCGCGATCGCCCTGCTGGCCGGCGCCGCGGTCGGAGCCGTCAACGGCTCGCTCGTCGCGTTCGCCCGCATGCAGCCCATCATCGCCACCCTCGGCACGCTGGTCGCCTGCCGCGGACTGGCCCTGGTGCTGGCCGACGGGCGGCTCACCGAGATGTTCGACCCCGTCCTCGGCGCGCTGGGCAACGACGCGGTTCTCGGCGTCCCGATCAGCGTGCTGCTGGTGCTGGTGGTGACCGGGGCGGCGGCGGTCGCGGTGCACCGGGCCGCGTTCGGACGCCGGCTGCTGGCCGTCGGCGGCAACCACGCCGCGGCCGCCCTCGCCGGCCTGCCGGTCAAACGCACTCTGGTCACGGTCTACGTCGTCAGCGGAGTGCTGGCCGCCACCGCCGGGGTGCTCAGCACGGCACGGCAGGGCGCCAGCGATCCCTCGTTCGTCGGCCTGCTCATCGAGCTCAGCGCGATCACCGCCGTGGTCGTCGGCGGCACCCCCCTGTCCGGCGGCCGGGTCCGCATCGTGGGCACGCTGATGGGAGCCCTCCTGATGCAGTTGATCACCGCCACCGTGATCCAGCACGACCTGCCGGACTCGGCGGCCCGCATGCTGCAGGCCGGCATCATCATCGCCGCCGTGTACGTCCAGCGCGGACGGAGCCGGGCATGACCGCCGTCGAGAACGCCACCGCCGCGAGCGCCGGGCCCCGGGCCGTGACCCGCCTGCTCTGGTGGCGGCCCGATCGGGCCGGCACGCCGGTGGTGCTCGCCCTGGTGCTCGTCGCCGGTTCCCTGACCTTCGGCGGCAGCTTCGCCAGTGGCCGCAACCTCGGCAACATCGCCCTGGACAGCTCGTACCTGCTGCTCATCGCGACCGGCATGACGTTCGTCATCCTCAGCGGCGGCATCGATCTCTCGGTCGGCTCGCTCCTGGCGCTCAGCGGGGTGCTCACCGCGTACGGCTCCCGCTGGGGCACCCTCGCCGCCGTGCTGCTCCCCCTCGCCGTCTGCGGCGTCATCGGGCTGGTCAACGGCCTGCTGATCGGCCGGGCCGGGATCGCGCCGTTCATCGTCACGCTCGCCGCCCTGCTCTTCGCCCGCGGTCTGGCGTTCGCCGTCGCCGACGAGGGCAACACCGTCCACATCATCCCGGCCGACCTGGCCCTCACCCAGCTCGGCCAGGCCCGCTGGCTGGGGCTCAGCGCGCCGGTCTGGTTCGCGCTGGCCGCCTTCGCGGCCGGCGTCGTGGTGCTCAACCGGACCCGGTTCGGCCAGGCCACCTTCGCCGTCGGCGACAGCCAGGAGGCGGCCGAGCTGATGGGTCTGCCGGTGGCCCGGGTCCGGGTGCTGGTCTACGTGCTGAGCGCGCTGCTCACCGGCATCGCCGGGGTGCTGGTGGCCGCGCAGACCCAGTCCGGCCTGCCCACCATCGGTGAGGGCCGGGAACTGGAGGCGATCGCCGCCGTGGTGATCGGGGGCACCCTGCTCACCGGCGGCGCCGGCACGCTCGGCGGCACCCTCGCCGGGGTGCTGCTGCTCAAAGTGATCCAGAACCTGATCAACCAGGTCGGCACCCTCACCGCGTACTACCAACAGGTCGTCAGCGGCACGTTCCTCGTCGTCGTGGTGCTGATCCAGTCCCGTCTCACCCGCCGGAGGACGCGATGAGAGCCGCGGCACGATACGCGCCAGGGGTGGTCCGGCCCCGGCCGGCTCCGGACGTGGCGCCGGTGCGGGTCGCCGTCGTCGGCACCGGTGAATGGTGGGGCCGGCACCACGCGGAACTGTTCGCCGGCCGGGCCGACACGTCGCTGGTCGCCGTCGTCGGCCGGGACCCGGACCGGACCGCGGCCCGCGCCGCCGAGTTCGGCGCCGCCGCCTTCGTCGACCTCGACGAGATGCTCGAACGGGCCCGGCCCGACCTGGTCACCGTCTGTCTGCCGAACGAGCGGCACTACGAGCCGACGCTGCGGCTGATCCGGGCCGGGGTGCCGCTGCTGCTGGAGAAGCCGCTCGTCTTCGCGGCGGACGAGGCCGACATCCTGGTCGCCGAAGCGGCCCGGTGGAACCCGTTCGTCGGCATCAACTTCAACCACCGGTACGCCAAGCCGGTCCGCCTGGCCGTCGCCGCCGTCGAGCGGGGCGACCTCGGCCGGCTCGCCTTCGCCACCTGGCGCTTCGGCGGTGAGCCCGGCACCAGCCGGCATCCGCACGCGAACCTGATCGAGACCCAGTGCCACGGCCTGGACCTGCTGGAACACCTGTGCGGCCCGATCGAGTCGGTGGTGGCGCAACTGGCCGACCCGAGCGGGCACGGCTGGTCGACGCTGGTCGTGGCGGCGCGGTTCGGCAACGGCGCGGTCGGCAGCCTCGTCGGCTCGTACGACTCGTCCTACGCCTATCAGGACACCCATCGGGTCGAGCTCAACGGCACCGCCGGGCGGATCCTCATCGACGACACCGTGCGCCGGTACAGCTTCCAGCGCGCCGAGGACGAGACCGCCCACGTCTGGCAGGCCGGTTACTTCAACGACACCGACCGCAGTTTCCACGCCACCTTCGACCGCCACGTCGACGAGCTGCTGGCCGCACTGCGGGCCGGCGCCGCGCCTCCCGTACCGATCGGCGCGGGCCGCCGGGCCCTGCGGCTCGCCGACGCGATCATCAGCTCGTACGAGACCGGAACCCGGATCTCGACGCTCTTGTGAGAACGGTCAGTGTGAGAACGGTCAGAGGACGGGCGCCCTCAATCGTCGACCGTTTCCCGCATGCGCTGCTCGGCCATGGCGCCGCGTATCACCAGCAGGCGCAGTTCGAGCTCGTCGGTCACCGCGGCGGCCAGGTGCGCCAGCGCGGTCAGTTGTCGTCCCGTCGTCTCCCGTGGACGGCTGTCGATCACGCCGACCGTGCCCAGCCGGTAGCCGTCGTGGGTCCGGATCGGCGCCCCCGCGTAGAACCGCAGTCCCAGCTCGCCACGGACCAGGGGGTGCTCGTGCGTCCGCGGGTCGGTGGCGGCGTCGTTGACCACGTAGACGCCGTCCTGGGCGATGGCCGATCCGCACAGGCCGGGTTCCGGGCCGACCTCACGGACGCCGGGCAGGCCATGAGCCGCCACCAGCCAGATGCGATGCTGCTCGACGAGGGAGACCGTCGCGATCGGAGTGTCGAAGAGGGCCGCGGCGATGAACGCGATCCGTTCGTACGTCTCCTCGACCGGCTCGTCCACGAGCTGATAGCGGTGCACGGCGTCGAGCCGGGCCTGCTCCTCGGCGCCGGCGCTGTCAAGGTACTCATAGGTGCCGCTGCATCTCATGGGACCCTCCTCACCCGGATGATCACTCTCGGTGACATCGAGCCTAATGGGCACACCGGTGGCCGGCGGCGCCGATGCGGGAGGACTTCGCTCCTGGCGCGGCTTCGCGGCGCGATGTCGCACACCCGGTCCGGTTTCGGCCGGGACGACACGGGCGGCGCGGCATCGGCGACTGCCCCTCGCACACGCGCCGGCGACAGGGCATCGATGTGGCGGTCGTCCTCGGCGCGGCTCAGGCCGTACGCGGAAGAAGGCCGGAAGCGTGCCAGAGCGCCGTGCCCGGGCCACCGATGAGGTCGAGGTCGGAGAGGAAGGCGACCACTCGCTCCCCCGCCCATCGCATGGTCTCGCGGTGGTGGGGGTTGGCGCGCGCCGCGCGCCGCCCCTGTTCCGGGTCGATGCCGACGGCCCGGTAGACCCGCGGGTCGATGAGGCGCCTCCCGGTGAGATAGGCGGCCCGGGCGATGACCAGCTTGTCGAAGGCGAGGCGGCCGCGGCCGGCGGCCCGGATCTGGCGGGCGAGCTCCTCGCGGGCGTAGCGGACGTGCCGGGCCTCCTCGACGACGTGGATGCGGGAGACCATCCGGACCAGCGGCTGCACGTCCTCGTGGTTCATGGCCTCGCGCTGCAGGGTGTCCAGGATCTCCTCGGCGATGAGGATGGCCGCGTACATGCGCGGGCCGACGCCGGTGTGGGCGATCCACTTGCCGAGCCACTGGTTGACGCCGACCGGCTGGTAGAGGGGCGCGTCGAGGCGGGCGATCATGCGGCCGAACATCACCGAGTGGCGGCACTCGTCGGCGATCTCGGTGAGGGCGTACTGGGCGTGCGGGGCGGTCGGGTCCTGTTTGAAGTATTCGCGGACCAGCAGCTGCATGAGGATGGTCTCGAACCAGACACCGAGCCCGGCGATGCTGGCGACCTCGTGTTTGGTGAGCTCGACGCGCTGCTGTTCGGTCATCCGCTCCCACAGGGCGGTGCCGTAGAGGCTGGAACGGTGCGGCGGCACGAAGTATTTGCCGTCGACGAACGGCGCCTCCCAGTCGATCTCCACCTCGGGGTCGTACGAGTGCTCGGCCGAGGAGCGGAGCAGCCGGGTGGCGGTGCGGTCCCGCTCGGTGGGAGTGGTGGTCATCCGGTCCTCCACAAGTCTTGACGTTACCGGCGGTAACAGTTACTTCTAGTACTATGAACTCGGTCACTCCCCCCGTCAATCCCGGCGACGGCCGCCGCGGCCGCTGGGACGGTCATCGCGAACAACGCCGGGCGGAGCTGACCCTCGCCGCGATCGAGGCGATCCGTCTGCACGGCCCGGACGTCGGCATGGGGGCCATCGCCGCCCACGCCGGTGTCAGCAAACCGGTCCTCTACCGATACTTCGCCGACAAGTCCGAGCTGTGGCTCGCCGTCGGCCAGCAGGCAGGCCAGATGGTGATCGAGGCGATGGTCCCGGCGGTCGCCGCCGTCCGGGAGGAACGCGCGATCGTCGCCGCCGCCATCGACGTCTACCTGGCGCACATCGAATCCGATCTCAACCTGTACCGGTTCGTCGTGCACCAGCCCGACATCGCCCGGCACCGCGACGTGGTCGCCGACGTGATGGACACCGTGGCCAGCGGCCTGGCCCGGATCCTCGGCGACCGGCTGCGGGCCCGTGGTCTCGACTCCGGGGCGGCGCTGCCCTGGGCGTACGGCGTCGTCGGTTATGTGCAGGCGGTCGGTGACTGGTGGCTGCGCCAGCAGCAGCCGATCAGCCGGGAGGCGCTCAGCGAATACCTGACGACGTTCCTCTGGGGCGGCATCGCCGGCATGCGCCGTGCCGCCGACATCCCCGGCGGACTCGCCGCGACAGAAGGGTGGGCGAGAGATCTGTGAGCACCGACGCCGAGGAGTACCGAGGACCCGCGACCTTGCGCCTGGAGGACGGCCCGGTCCCGGTCGAGATCAGGATGTCCGCCCACTTCGAGCCGATCGAGGGCCGGTTCCGCTGGGCGGGGCGGACGAAGCCGCACGACATGCTCCGCGAGCGGGTGGGCGCCGGCCTGCGCAAGGCGGCGATCGTCGTCCCGGGTTCCCCGGAGACCGCCGTCAAGCTGGGCGATCCCGATCCCTGGGGCGGCATCCGCATCTCCGGAACCGGCACTCCGCCCTGGTTCGCGACGGGCGGCCGGGATGAGTGAGCACTTCGACGTCCTGATCATCGGCGCCGGGCTGTCCGGCATCGGCGCCGCCTGGCGGTTGCAGCGACAGCGGCCCCAAGACACCTACGCCATCCTGGAGGCACGCGACGCGATCGGCGGCACCTGGGACCTGTTCCGCTATCCAGGCGTCCGATCCGACTCGGACATGTTCACGCTCAGCTATCCGTTCCGGCCGTGGCGCGAGCCGGAGGCCCTCGCCTCCGGCGACAAGATCCGCCGCTACATCCAGGACACCGCCGACGAGGCCGGCATCACCGGCAACATCCGGTTCGGTACGCGGGTGACACGCGCCGATTGGTCCTCCGCCGAGTCCCGCTGGACCGTCCACACCGCCTCCGGCACGACGTTGACCTGCACGTTCCTCTACGGCTGCGCTGGCTACTACAGCTATGCCGAGGGTTATCAGCCCGACTTCGCGGGTCTCGGCGACTTCACCGGGCGGCTGGTGCACCCGCAGTTCTGGCCGGCCGACCTGGACTGGGCCGGCAAACGCGTGGTGGTGATCGGCAGTGGCGCGACCGCCGTCACGCTGGTGCCGTCGATGGCCGCCGACGCGGCGCACGTGACGATGCTGCAGCGCTCCCCGACCTACGTCACCCCGCTCCCGGACCGGGACGTGATCGCCGACGTCGCCCGCCGGTTCCTGCCGCCGAATGCCGCGAACCGGGTCGCCCGCGCCAAGAACATCCTGCTCACACAGGGTTTCTATCAGCTCGCGAAACGCCGGCCGAAGCTGGTGCGGCGCGCGCTGCGCGACGTCGCCGTCCACTTCCTGAAGAATCCGGGGTACGTGGACGAGCACTTCAAGCCGTCCTACGACCCCTGGGACCAGCGGCTCTGCGTGATCCCGTCCGCCGACCTCTACACGTCGATCGCCGACGGCCGCGCCTCGGTGGTCACCGACCACATCGACAGGTTCGTGCCCGAGGGCATCCGACTCAGATCCGGAACGGTCATCGAGGCTGACGTCGTCGTCTCCGCGACCGGCCTGTCCCTGCTGCCGATCGGCGGCGTGGAACTGTCCGTCGACAGCGAACCGGTCGACGTCGGCAAGTCCGCCGCCTACCGCGGGCTGATGCTCAGCGGGGTGCCGAACTTCGCCTACTGCATCGGCTACGTCAACGCGTCCTGGACGCTGCGCGCCGACCTGTCCCACCGCTATCTGCTGAAACTGCTCGACCACATGGAACGCCACGGCTACACCGCCGCGACCCCGACCACCCCCGGCGACATCGGGCGCCCGCTGCTCGACCTCTCCTCCGGGTACGTGCAGCGCGCCCTCGACAAGTTCCCGCGCCAGGGGAACCGCGACCCGTGGCTGGTCCGGCAGAACTACCTGCGTGACGTGGTCACCACGCCGCGCGCCGACGTCACCCGCGACATGAGCTTCACCCGCCGTCCCGCAACCGTCCGCTCAACCGAGGTGGTTTCATGACACGACTTCCCGCGTACCGGTTCGCCGGGCGCACCGCCGTGCTCACCGGCGCCGCCAGCGGCATCGGCGAACAACTCGCCTACGGCCTGGCTCACCGCGGCAGCGACCTGGTGCTGGCCGACGTCGACGAGGGCCGGCTCAAACCGGTCGCCGCGCGGATCAGCGCCGCGCACCCCGGCCTCAACGTGCAGACGATCATCGCCGACCTGGCCGACCGGTCCGCCGTCGACGCGCTCGCCACGCAGGTGCTCAACGAGCATCCGGCGATCGGCCTGCTCGTCAACAACGCCGGCATCGCGCTGGGCGGCCGGTTCGACCAGGTGTCGATCGACCAGTTCGAGCAGGTCATGAACGTCAATTTCCGGGCGCCGATGCTGCTCACCCACGCTCTGCTGCCGTCGCTCACCGCCACGCCCGGCGGGCATCTGGTCAACGTGTCCAGCCTGTTCGGGCTGATCGCGCCGCCCGGCCAGAGCGCGTACTGCGCCAGCAAGTTCGCCCTGCGCGGGCTCAGCGAATCGCTGCGCAGCGAGCTGATCGACAACGGCGTGGGCGTCACCACCGTGCATCCCGGCGGCATCCGGACGAGGATCGCCGAAGCCGCGCTGGTGGGCTCACACGTACCGGAGGAGGAGATCGAACCGAACCGCAGACTCTTCGCCGCGCTGCTCAGCTATCCCCCGGAGAAGGCCGCGGAACTGATTCTGCGGGCCGTCGCGAAGCGAAAGGCCCGGCTGCTCATCGCCACCAGCGCCAAGGCGCCGGACCTGCTCGCCCGGCTCCTGCCGGTCGGTCACGCGAGGATCGTCCGCGCGGTCACCGTCGCTTCCGCCCGCGGCGCGCGCCCGGCCGGCCAGGCGGCCAGAAGATGAGATTCCTTGAGGTACGGGGTACGCGAGTCCGTGTCCACGAAACAGGCGATCCGGCCGCCCCGCCGGTCGTGCTGCTGCACGGCATCGGCCGCAGCCTGGAGGACTGGCTGCTCCAGCATCCGCTGCTGGACAGCGAATACCGGGTGATCAGCATCGACATGCCCGGATTCGGGCTGTCCCAGCGCATGCCGGCCCCGACGACCCTCGACGTCCTCGCCGACGGCGTGTGGGCCACCCTCGACACTCTCGGCGAGACCCGCCCCGTACACCTGATGGGCAACTCGCTCGGCGGCGCCGTGTCGATGACCATGCTGGCCGCCGCGCCCGGCCGGGTGTCCACACTGACCCTGGTGAACAGCGCCGGATTCGGCAAGGAGGTGACCGCCGCGCTGCGCCTGCTCGCCGTCCCCGGCCTCGGCCGGCACATGCTGCGCCGCATCGACCGGCTCACCGCGCCCCGCATGGAACGCCTGCTCTTCACCGACCGCGCCCTGGTCACCCCGGAACGCGTTGCGATGGCCATCAAGGTCGCTCAGCAGCCGGATTTCGCCCCCGTCTACCTGGAGGTGGCCCGAGCGCTCGGCGGTTTCCGGGGCATCGCCGCCGCCTGGCGAACCGACCTGCTCGCCCGCCTCACCGCCCACGAGAAACCGACGCTGATCGTGTGGGGGGATCGTGACCTGATCCTGCCCAGCAAGCATCTCGCCGCGGCCCGAGCGGCGTTCCCGCACGCCCAGTCCCACATGTTCGCCGACACCGGCCACATGCCACAGATCGAACGGCCCGCCGAGTTCGCCGGGCTGGCCCGCCCGATGCTGGCCCGGGTCTCCGTCTGAGACGTCACTGAGGGGGCACGGTCCGGGTGGCGCCCAGGGGGCGCCACCCGGACCCCGCGGCTTCCGCCGCGGCCCCCCCCCACGGCCAGTGTCGCCGTGTTCATGGGGCTGGGGGGGCCCTGGGGGGGGGGCCCCCCGGGGGGCCCCCCCCCGCACCGCTCGTCTTCCGCCGCGTCCGCCCGCCTCGGCCTGTGCTGTGGCCTATGGTCCGGCTTGGCGGTCAGCGGAGCCGACTCCGTCGACGTAACCCACCGCGGGGTCACCCGAAGCGACGCGGACCGGATAGTTCCAACGGCGGAGAGCCTGCGCCATCTTCGCGGCGCCCGCGGGATTGGCTGAGTGAATGATGACGACACCGACATCGAAGGGGCGGCACTCGAAGGCAGCCCGTTCAAGGACTTCCACGACCGGCCAGATGGTGTCATCGTCGCCCAGATCGTGGTCGAGCCACAGTTCATCGAGCCGGTTGCTCCGGTGACGGTCGAGAAGCTCGACTCCGGCTGAGCTGGTGCGCGCCACCTCGGCCGGCCGGCCGTCAACGAATGAGCGGAGATCGTCGACGAGGACGATCGCCGGCTTTCGGTCAGTCATCGCACTCCTCCACGGCGCCTCGAAAAGAACATTCGGTGATCGGGACGGGTTTGCGGCCCGTCCCGATCAGCGTGCCCTACAGGAGGCACTCCCAGGAGTGCGGGTCCCGGAAGTTGGTGAAGCGGTCGAGGCGGTAGCCGAAGTACGTCTCGAAGCACGCCTGCCCGACATTGATGTCGGCCAGAGCGCCGGACTCGCTGGAACGGCAGTGCCAGTCGTAGGCGGTGTCACCGGACAGCACCGCCGTGTCGAAGCCCTGGCTCCGGCAGTATCGGGTGAAGTCCGGTGCGCCTCCCTGGCGATTCGAGACGAACCAGCAGCGCACCGAAGCCGGGTCGGAGAAGGTGCCGATGCGGTGGACGTTCCGCGGAACGTATGTCCAGCGACAGGCCTCGTCGAACGAGATGTCGGCCTGGCGGTTGTCATTGCCGCGGCAGTGCCAGTCGTAGGCGGTGGAGCCGGTCAAGACGGCATCGGTATACCCCTGGGACTGGCAGTAGCCGCCCAGGTCGGGCGCGCCGAGGTCGTAGGGCGTGCGCGGCGTGGCGCCGGCCGGGGCGGCGAAGACGCTGAGGGCGGTGGCCAGTGTCGCGACCGTCAACAGCACGGCGCGCAAGATTCGTGACATGGGGGTGGTGATTCCTTCCTTGCCGAGTGGTGTGCTCCGAGGCTCGCCAAGCGCCGGTGACCGGGAGGGTGAGCGCCTTGACGGGGTAGCGGGGTGCGGCGCCGAACACCGTTCGGTCGCTGGGCCGTTCCAGACGTCCGCGTCCGTAGCCGATGCGGACGCTGGCAACTGCCCTGTGAACCCCTCGAACCATTGTGGAGTTGACCGAGCGAATTGCAAGTTCTTGCGGTCCTTGTAGGTTTACGTCACACCCAGGTTTACGACCTGCCGAGTACGCCTGCAGGTATCGATCACCGAGGGGCCCGCCCCGCCACCACTCAGGCTGGCAGGTGAGCCCGTGGCGCTGTGTCCGTCGTCTCGTTGGCCCTGGGCCCCTGAGAAATCGCCGGTCACAACCCCCTCGACCACCCCATTAACCGAGCGACGTGAATGCTTGACACATGACGTCTACATGCAGGTAATGCAAGAACTTGCAGCGATCCAGGGATGTCCATATGGTGGGGCCCGCCCACCGGACACCGCCGTCCGGCCCCACGTGGGGCATGCCCACCACGAGGAAGGAAAGTCCATCACCATGCCACGCATGCTGCGTAACGTCCTGATGATGGCCGCGACGCTCATCGCCGCCCTCGGACTCTTCGCCGCCCCGGCCGGCGCCAGCCCATATCCGGCCACGGACCAGGGCCGGGCGGACCTCGCCGGCTACTGCCGGTCGCAGGGACACACCGATGCCGTGCTGACCGGCTCCACCGCCTACGACTGGCACTGCCGGACCACCGACAACCGCCTGGTCGATATCGCCTTCGACGACGCCTGCCTTCGCACCGTCGGCGGCCACGATCGAATCGGCAACTTCTACGACCCTCAGTCCGTGCACTGCTGGACCTTCTCGCCTCAGCCGACCGCACCAGACTTCACCGGATGGTGCCAGCACAGGTTCGGCTACGACGAAGCGGTATTGCTCGGCAACACCGCGTACGACTGGCGCTGCCGCAACACGCAGTCGGGTGCCCTGGCCGACATCGCCGTCTGGGAAGCATGCCTGTTCACGCTCCGCGGGCACGGGATCGACCGCTTCCGCGACTTCTACGACCCGCGCTCCTGGGAGTGCCAGCGCTAGTACGCCCGATCCGGGACGGGCGCGGTGCCCGTCCCGGTTTCCCGGGCAGGGCATTCAGCCACGATCGGTCACCTCGCGTGGCCGACTCCTGCGCTGGCCGGGGCCCGGAACCGAGGTGAGAGCGAAGGAATCACCCGGCGATGTCGGCCGGCCCTTCGCCGGTGAGCGCTTCGCCCTGCCGAGCAGTCACTCCCCCGCACGGCCGCCTGTCACACGGCGGAACTCTCCCTTTGCGGCGGTCGCCTTCTCCTCGGCGGGCGCTTCGCCGTTTCGGGCAGCGGTTTTCCCCACGCCGTCGGCCGCACACACCGCGGTTGCCCTTTTCGGGCAGCCGCCTCCCCTTCCGGCCAACCGTGCAGGCGGCGGACCGCTTCGCCCTCGGACGATCGTCCCAGCGCGCGCCTCGCCCTTCCGGTGGCCGCGTCGTGGCATGGCTGGCCGTACCGTCACTCCGCGGCTCGGCGGACCGTGATCTCGCTGCGGGCCAGGTGGCTGGGCAGGGCGTCACGGGAAGCGCCCGCACTCAGCGTTCTCGCGACGGCCGGATCGACCACGAGCGCCGTCAGCTGGAACGTCTCGTCGCCCCCGCTCTCCAGACCGGCCGGGCCGCAGACGAAAGACCGGCCACCCCGGCAGGCGCCCACGACGTGGTACGCGGTTCCGCCACCGTGCCGCCACAACAACCACACCTGGTGGTCGGTGGGCAGCTCCGCGCTGCCGCTGACGGTCGTGGCCGCGGTGACGGTCTCGCCCTCGCCGGGCTTGCTGAAGCTGACCGAGGCCGCCTTCTCCGGTGTCCCGGCACGCGCCTGCTTCCTCATCGCGGGAGTCCTGGCCCCCGCCGGAGCCGTTCGTGTGGGCAAGGCGCTCGCCCCCGGCACGGCCGTCACGACACGGCCACCGGCGGGCGGCACCAGAGCCGGTGATCCGGTCCGGCGGCCCGCAGTGCCCAACCTCGTACCCGGCATCGGGTAGCCCGCGGCCGTCGCGCTGGGCGCCACGAACGGCGCCAGGCCGGGCTGCGCCGCCCCGGCGGACGCCGTCACGACCGGTGCCTGCGATGCGATCACCGGCGCCGGACGGAACTCCGGGGCCTCCGGTGAAGCCCCGAAGGCCGGGACGACGACGGCCCCCACCCCAGCGGCCGCGAGCGCGACGCTCAGGACCGGCCGCTTGCGCGCCTCCCGGCTCAGCGTCGCCGCCATCCGCCCCAGGGCGGCGGTGTCAGGCATGGACCGCCCGCTCAGTGACCATCCACCCCGTGGCCAACCGCCCCCTGGCCGTCCATTCTCTAGACGTCCGTTCTCTGACCGTCCGCGCAGTGACCGGCCACTCAATGACCGGCCTGCGGCGGCCGGTTCGGGCTCGGGCCGCGCGTCTCCGGCCGAACTCGCGCTGGCGGCCCGGCGCGACGTCTCGGCCAGCCGGGCGGTCCACGCTCGGCCCGCCTCGTCGGCCTTGCGGGCACTTTCGGGCAGCCGCGCCCGGTCAGCCGACCGCATGCTCTCGGCGAGTCCCGCCGTGACGGCGAACCGCACGGTCTCCGTCAACCGCGCCTTGTCCGCCAACCGCGCCTTGTCCGCCAACCGCGCGGTCTCCGCCGGTCCCGTGGGGTCGGCGGGCCCTGCGATATCCGTCGGCCGCGCGTTCTCGGACAGCGTCACTGGGACGGTCAGCCGGGCGGTCTCGGCCGGCCCCGGGATATCGGGAACTCGTCCGGTATGGGGCGACGCCGCGAGGTCGGACCGCGCCGCTGGAACAGTCAGCCGGGCGGTCTCGGCCAGGCCGGCCGGAACGGTCAACCGTGCCATGCCAGACGACCCCGCAACGTCGGACGTCCCCGCTGGAGCGGTCAACCGTGCCGTGTCAGACAACCCCACGATGCCGGACGACCCCGCTGGGACGGTCAACTTCGCGGTCTCGGCCAGGCCCGCTGGAACGGTCAACCTCGCGGTCTCGGCCAAGCCCGCTGGAACGCTCAACCGCGCGATGCCAGTCGACCCCGCGATGCCGGACGGCCCCGCAACGCCAGACGACACCGCGATGCCGGACGACACCGCAGCGCCGGACAGCGCCGCAGTGCCGGCCGGTGCTGTGGGAACGGTCAACCGCGCGGTCTCAGCCAGCCGCGCGCTGTCGGCTTGCGGCTTGTGGGGGCCGCCGGATTCGGATCCTCGGGAGGGGGCAACCATCGAACGCCTTCCGCATGATCGGAGGCCGCCGGTGAACCGCCGGCCGGAGCGCCGTGCTCGGCGGCGCGTCCGACCCGATAACCCGACTCAACCCAAATTAGATGCGGTTGTCCGGAGTGTCGGTATTGTGGCGCGCCTCTCCCACCCTCCGACCCGCTCCCCGACTCCGGCTCCCCATCGGCCTCGGGGTCAGGCCTCGAACCCGCCGCAAACCCGGCTTCCCAGCCCCAAACCCAGTTTCGGTCACCTCGGACCCCGGCCGAGAACCTGTCCCGAGCTCGAATCCAGTTCCGGCCGCGATGCCGCCTTGGAGCCCACCGCGAACGTCCTCCCTGAACACGCCTCCAACCCCGCCGCAAACCCGGCCTCAGACTCGCCTCACCTCGGCCCGAGCCCCGCCGCGCGAACTCGCCGCAACCCGCGGCCCCCCGAACCCCGCCGCGGACCCGAGCCTCGAACGCGCCGCAACCCGCGGCCCCCCCCCGAACCCCGCCGCGGACCCCAGCCTCGAACGCGCTCAGACCCAGCCGCGAAGCCTCCCGGAGCCCCGCCTCGAACGTGGCCTCAGCCGTTACGCCTCAGCGCTTCGGACCAGCCACTGACCCCTGAGGCCTGACGTCCCCCGGGGCCCACGTAGTCCGCCGACGGCCGGATGATCTTGCCGAGGCGCTTCTGTTCCAGGATGTGCGCGCTCCAGCCGGCGGTCCGCGCGCATGTGAACATGGCGGTGAACATCTCGGCCGGCACTCCCGCGAAGTCGAGGATCACGGCCGCCCAGAACTCGACGTTCGTCTCGAGGACCCGGTCCGGTTTGCGTTCCCGCAGTTCAGCCAGGGCTGCCACCTCCAACTGCCGGGCCACCTCGTAGCGCGGAGCGGCCAGCTCGCGGGCGGCATCCCGCAGAATCCGCGCCCGGGGGTCCTCGGCCCGGTAGATCGCGTGCCCGAACCCCATCAGCCGCTGCCCGCGGTCGAGGAGGTCACGCACGTACCGCCGAGGGTCGGCGCCCTTCTCGACGTCCTCGATCATGCCGAGCGCCCGCGACGGAGCCCCGCCGTGCAACGGCCCGGAGAGCGCCGCGACGGCCGCGGACAGGCAGGCCGGGGCGTCCGCGCCGGTGCTGGCGACGACGCGCGCGGTGAACGTGGAGGCGTTCATGCCGTGCTCGGCCGCGCAGATCCAGTAGCGGTCGATCGCCGCGACGTGCCGCGGGTCGGGCTCGCCCTGCCAGGCGATCATGAACCGCTCGGTGGCCGTCCGGCCCGCGTCGATGAGCCGCTGCGGCACCGCCGGAAGACCCGAAGACGACGCACCGCCCGAAGATGATGTCTGGCCCGAAGACGATGCCGGAAGGCGGGAGGTGGCCCCGGCCGGGAAAGCGGCCCGGGCAGCATGGGCGACATATGACAGGACCGCCGCCGACGCGCGGGCCACGTCCTCCCGCGCTTGGGCGCCGGAGATGTCGATCAGCTGGCCCAGCTTCCAGCGCGGGGCCAGGAGCGACACCGCGGCCTGCACGTCAGCCCGGATGTCGCCGGAGTTTTCCACAGGCGCGAGGGGCTCGGCTACCGGTAGTCCCCGTTCGAAGTCACCATCGACGAGCAGTCCCCACACGTCGCCGAACGACACCGTTCCGGCGAGAGAGTCGATGTCCACGCCGCGGTATCGCAGCGCCCCGCCGTCGCGGTCGGGTTCGGCGATCTCGGTGTCGAACGCGACGACACCGGCAAGTCCAGGATTGACTGTCAACATGACATCAATGTGGATCCGGTACATGTTGATGTCAATGTTGATCCAGTCAATATGAGAGCATGACTACATGAATACGCAGCCACTGCTGACCACCGAGGAAGTCGCTGTTCTCCTGGGCGTCAAGCCCGCCACCGTGTATGCCTATGTCAGCCGTGGCCTGCTCTCCAGCCGCCGCAACGCCGACGGGAAGAACAGCATGTTCGCCAAGGCGGACGTCGACGCGTTCCTGGCCGGCCGGCGCCGCACGACCACCCCGGGCATCCAGACCGGCATCACCCTGATCAGGGACGGCGGGCTCTACTTCCGCGGTCGTGACGCCACGGTCCTGGCCCGGACCACCGCCTACGAGGCCGTCGCCTCGCTGCTCTGGACCGGTGACCTCGACGACGTCCCGTTCCCCGTCGACCGGAACCTGAGTGACCTGGCACGGGCCGTCACGCGCCCCCTGCCCGGGACCGCCCGCCTCACCGACAACCTGCGCGTCACCGTCGCCGCCGCGGCCGCCGCCGACCCGCTCCGCTTCGACACCTCCCCGGCCGCCGTCGTCGCCACCGGGCGGCAGTTGCTCGCCGCGATGGTCGAGGGCCTGCCGCCCCGGCACGCGATCCCGATCCGGCAGATGCCGTTCGCCGAGGCGCTGTGGATGCGACTGACCGGCGAGAGACCCACCGAGTCGGGTCTGCGGGCGCTCAACGCGGCTCTGGTTCTGCTCGCCGATCACGACATCGCGGCGTCGACCCTGGCCGCCCGGGTCGCCGCGTCCACCCGCGCCCACCCCTATGCGGTGGTCGGCGCCGGCCTCGCGGCCCTCGACGGGCCGCTGCACGGGGCGGCGAGCGGTCTCGCCTACACGCTTCTCGCCGATTCCATGACCGATTCCGGGCCGATGGTCACCATCTCCGAGCGGTTGCGTTCCGGCGTGATGGTCCCCGGTTTCGGGCACACCCTCTACCCGGCCGGCGACCCGCGCGCCGCCGCACTGTTCGACCTGCTCGACGACGGACCCGCCAGGGACACCGCGCTGCGGTTGGACGAGTCGCTGCGTACCCGGTCGGGAACGCCAGCCAACATCGACCTCGCGCTCGCCGCACTGGCCCTGCATCACCGCATGCCGCCGGACGCCGGCGAGGCGATCTTCGCGGTGGCGCGCACGGCGGGCTGGCTGGCGCACGCCCTGGAGGAGTACGGCGACCGCCCGCTCCGCTTCCGCCCGTCCGGCACATACGCCGGAGCCCAGCCGGCCTGACCCGGCCCGGCTCCGCCCAGGTCAGCGCCTGCCCGCCGCGGCGGAGGCCGCTCCAGCGCCAGCGGCGGCTATCGCGGCGGAGCCGTACCGCGAGGCGAGCTCAGCGACGCTTCTTGAACTTGGCGGTGCGACGGAAGTGGCCCGCCCACGGGCGCCGGCAGGCGATCCCGGCGCCGCCGGCGGGGTGGAAGGACCAGGGTGAGCCCGCTGTTCGCCACCGCACAGGTGAAGTACCAGGTTCCGGCGACCATCTCCACACCGGCGGTCGTGGGCAGCGGGCCGATCCTCGGAATGGTGGTGTAGACGGCGACGAACAGCAGGATCGTGGTGAACACCTGCCACGGCCGCCATCTGCTGTCGCCGTTCCGAGCGTTTGCCCACAAGTTCCCGGCGATGGCGGTCGGCACCCCGAAGCCCAGGCCGAGAGCGGTGCCGGTCAGCCATGGACCGGTGCCGGCGGCCGGCGAGGGGAAGAGCCTTCACAGCTGCCAGATCACCACGGCGAGGCACGAACGGAGCGGTGGCCTCCACGTCGAGGCCCTTCTTCCGGCGCCCGTGGTCGAGGCCCTTTCCCCGGCGCCACTGATGGGCGGCAGTCTATTGATCGGAAGCAAGTTCGTTCCGGTCTCCGGTGACGCGCGCGGACGGGTCGTGGGGCGGAACCGGAGCGAGTGGGGTGCGGCGGAGGCGAAGGGCGCGGCGCAGCGGGTCGAGGCGGCCGCCGAGACCGGTCAGACCGCCCGGCACGAAGTAGACCGCCAGGATGAACAGCGCGCCCAACACGAACAGCGGCTTCCCGAACGGCCCTGGCAGTGACCCGCCGAGCCGGGCGAGCCGCTGGTCGCGTGGTGACGGCGTCGACGTTCGACCTGCCGAACGCCGAGTCGGGGGCGAAGACCAGGACCTTCCGGCCGTCGCCGAGGTACGGCTTCGCGGCCAGCACGTCCTGGTACGACTGCCGGCCGGACCGGAACGTGTATCTGTTGACGCCGGTGAGCCCGTCGGTGGCGGCCGGCCCGGAGACGAACAGAACCCTGTTCTCGGCCGCGAGCGGGGCGACCTGCAGCGCCACCCCGGACGAGGTGGACCCGCCGAGCACCGTGAAGCCCTTGCCGATCAGGTCCTTGGCCGCGGCGACCGCCTTGACCGGGTCACCGGCGTCGTCGGCGTAGGTGACCTCGACGGCCCGGTCACCCACCTTGCCGGTGCCCTCGGTGGCGTAGGCGAGGCCGGCCCGGAAACCTTCCGCGTACTGCGCGCCGTAGGTGGCGAGCGGACCGGACTGGGAGTGGACGACACCGACGCGGAGGGGACCGGAACCGGAACCGGAACCGGCGCCGGTGGCGGTCTGCGGGCTGCCGCAGGCCGCCAGGGCGAGGGCTCCCGCCGCGATCGCGGTGGTGGTGCGCGGTTGCTTCATGCGGCCACACGCTAGGAACAGCCCGGCGTCAAAACCATCGGCATCGATCACACGGGGCGCCGCCCGGTTGTGTGGGGCGGGCACATGTCGGCCACGGGCGGCGCGGCCGTACGTTCACCGCCATGACGACGGCACAGGTGGTCGACCTTGATCTGGCGGGCCGGACCGCGCTGGTGACCGGCGCGGGCAGCGGTATCGGGCGGGCCTGCGCCGAACGGCTCGCCGCGGCCGGCGCCGATGTGGTGGTGGTGGACATCGACGAACGGGCCGCGAAGGAGGTGGCCGCCGCGACCGGTGGCCGGGCCGTTCCCGCCGACCTGTCCGACCTGGACGCCGTGGACGCTCTCCCGGCCGCGGTCGACGTGCTAGTCAACAATGCCGGCCTGCAGGTGGTGGCGCCGTTGACCGAGTTCCCGGCGCACGAGTACTCACTGATCCAGCGGGTGATGGCGGAGGCGCCGTTCCGGCTCGTCAAGCTGGTGCTTCCACACATGTACGAGCGCGGGTGGGGCCGGATCGTCAACATCTCGTCGGTGCACGGGCTGATCGCGTCACCGTTCAAGGCCGCGTACGTCAGTGCCAAGCACGCGCTGCAGGGGCTGTCCAAGGTGACCGCGCTCGAAGGGGCCGCGCGCGGGGTCACCTCCAACTGCATCAATCCCGGGTTCGTGCGGACCCCACTGGTCGACAAGCAGATCGCAGGCCAGGCGGCCGTCCACGGCATCGACGAGTCCGAGGTGATCGGCACGATCCTGCTGGACCGGGCGGCGATCAAGGAGTTGGTCGAGCCGGCCGAGGTGGCCGAACTGCTCGCCTATCTCTGCACGCCACCGGCCCGGCTGATCACCGGGGCGTCGATCACCATCGACTGCGGCTGGACGGCGCACTGAGATGGCGCGGGCGGAGATGGCGCGGGAGATCGACGTCCCGGTGGCCGGCGGCACGCTGCGAGCGCTGAGCTGGCCGGGTGACGGGCCGGTCGTGCTCGCCGCGCACGGCATCACCGCCAACGCGCTGGCCTGGGCCGGTGTGGCGGCGGCGCTGCGCGGGCGCGTACACCTGGTGGCTCCTGATCTGCGCGGGCGGGCCGGCAGCGCGAAGCTGCCCGGGCCCTATGGGATGGCCGCGCACGCCGCCGACCTGCTCGCCGTCGCCGACCATTTCGCGGTGGCGTCGCCGACGTGGGTGGGTCATTCGATGGGCGCCTTCGTGGTCGCGGCGACGGCGGCTCTGCACCCGGCGCGGGTGAGACGGGCGCTGCTGGTCGACGGCGGGGTGGCGCTGCCCGTCCCGCCCGGGCTCGACGTCGACGCGGGGCTGCACGCGGTCATCGGCCCGGCCATGGCGCGGCTGTCCATGACGTTCGGGTCAGCCGGCGCCTACACCGCCTATTTCCGGGCCAATCCGGCGCTGGGCCGCTACTGGTCGCCGATGCTGGACGCGTACGTGCTGCGTGACTTCACCGGCGCCGGCTCGTCCTGCGTCATCGAGGCGGTCCGCAGCGACGCCGCCGACATGCTGACCCACCCGGCGCCCGCACCGTTTCCGCTGCTGTGGGCGCCGCGTGGGCTGATGGACGAGGAGCCGGGCCTCTACCGGCCGGAGCAGCTCGCCGGCGTGGACGCCGAACTGGTCCCCGGCGTCAACCACTACACGATCCTGCAGGGCGCCGGAGCGCAGCGGGTCGCCGACCGCATCGTTAGTCTCGCACCATGAGCACCGACCTGCCCCTGAAGACCGACCTGCCCCTGATGGAAGCGCTGCACTCCACGCCGGCGCGCCGTTACCTGTCCACCGAGCCGATCGGCGACGACGTGATCCGCGCGATCCTGGACGCCGCGATCCGCGGACCGTCCGCCGGCAACGGCCAGTTCTGGGCGTGGATCGTGGTCCGCGACCCGGAGACGAAGAGGCAGATCGCCGACTGGTACCGCGAGGGCTGGGAGCGCCACTACGGCTCCCGCCGCGAGCAGATCCTGAACGCCGAAGACGACGGCGCGATGAGCAAGCGCAGCTTCCTCGCCGCCGATCACCTGGCCAACCACCTCGAGGAGGCCCCGGTCTGGATCATCCCGGTGATGCTCGGCGCCGCGAAGTCCACCAACCCGAGGCTCGGCTCGTCGATCTACGGCGCCGTCCAGCAGCTGATCCTCGCGGCCCGCGCGCACGGCCTCGGCGCGACCCTGACGACCCTGCACGTCGGCCATGAGGCCGACGTGCGCAAGCTGCTCGCCCTCCCCGACGACGCGCTGACCATGGCGTTGATCCCGCTCGGCTACCCGA
This sequence comes from Actinoplanes sandaracinus, assembly GCF_030009775.1. Taxonomy (GTDB): domain Bacteria; phylum Actinomycetota; class Actinomycetes; order Mycobacteriales; family Micromonosporaceae; genus Actinoplanes; species Actinoplanes sandaracinus. Next base: position 109,646 of record NZ_JASCTH010000012.1, read on the forward strand.
ACAAAGGCCGCTGGTCCCAGCCGAAACGCCGCCCTCTCGACGAGGTCGTCCACTTCGAGAAGTTCACCGGCGTCTGACCGGCGGCCTGTCACACCGGCCGTTCCTTCAGGATCGCCCAGACCAGCTTCCCGGTACGAGTCGGAAGCGCTCCCCACGTCTCCGCCGCCGCGTCGACGATGCGCAGTCCCTGCCCTCGTTCGAGCGGCGTGGTCAGCGACGGCGCGAGGAGCCGGGGTAACTCGGGGCTGAGATCGTGCACGGTCAGTCGCAGCAGCGGTTGCGGGCGGTACGACGAGCGGCGTCGAGACATCAGCCGGGCGACGCTCAGGGTCATCGAGGTGCCGGCGTGCTCGACGGCGTTGAGGACCAGTTCGGAGGCGACGAAGAGGGCGCGGGGCCGCAGGCCGTGCAGATCCCACTCGCGGCAGGCGGCGCTGACGACGTTGCGTGCTGTCATGGTGGTGTTCAGCAGCGGCGGCAAGGTGATGCGGAGTTCATCGGCCGGTGGTCGTTCACTCAGCAGCGCGGCGCGGCCTCCTGCCAGGTCCGGATAGATGGCCAGGCGGTGGCATGCCCCGACCCGGCGCAGCCGGACGGCCAGGGCGGCGTCATCCGGAAGGCAGACGGCCATCCGGATGGGCACCGGGGACTGCCCCGCCTCGCGCGCCGCGGTGCGCCAGAGAGACGCGCTCTGCGAGTGCGGGTCGTCCAGACGGGACAGATCCATCAGGATGCCTGCCGGCTGTTCGGCCAGGCAACTGCTCAGCAGCGTGCGGGTTCCGGCCCACGCCCGGCGGGTCCACCGCCCGGAAACGGCGATCTCGATGAGCTGTGTTTCGGGATCCATCACCGCGACAGGGCCGGGCATGGGATCCGCATCGCCCTCGGGCGGCTGCGTCGCTGGGGAGTTCACCCCTCACGTATAGACATGAATGCCGCAGATGAAACTCATGGTCTTGAAACTTCTTCCATCAGTTGCCGCCGGTCTCCAACGCGGCGACGGACGAGCGCGGGCGGGACGGGTCAGCGGGCCAGGGCCGCGTAGCGGCCGCCGTCGCTGAGCAGCGTTTCGTGGGTGCCGGACTCCAGGATGCGGCCGTGGTCGATGACGGCTATCTGGTCGGCGTCGCGGACCGTCGACAGGCGGTGGGCGATCGTCACCGTGGTGCGGCCGCGGGACAGCTCGTCGAAGGCCCGCTGGACGGCCCGCTCGGTCTCGTTGTCGAGGGCGCTGGTGGCCTCGTCGAGGACGAGGATGCGGGGGTCGCGCAGCAGGGTGCGAGCGATGGCGATGCGCTGTTTCTCGCCGCCGGAGAACCGGTGGCCACGGGAGCCGACCATCGTGTCGTAGCCGGCGGGCAGATCGGCGATCAGGTCGTGGATCTGGGCGGCCCGAGCCGCGCGCTCGATCTCGGCATCCGTCGCGCCTGGTTTCGCGTAGCGCAGGTTCTCCCGGATGGTGGTGTGCAGCAGGTAGGTCTCCTGGCTGACCACGCCGACGATGCCGGCCAGGTCGTCGAGGGCCAGCGAGCGCAGGTCGACGCCGTCGATGGTGACGCGGCCGGAGGTGGGGTCGTGGAGGCGGGCGATCAGGGCGGCGATGGTGCTCTTGCCGGAGCCGGTCTCGCCGACCAGGGCCAGGGACGTGCCCGCCGGGACGTCCAGGCTCACTCCCGCGAGGGCGGCGGCGGAACTGTCCCCGTACGCGAAAGTGACGTCCTCGAAGCGCAGGTGGCCGCGCACCTCGGTGAGGCGCACGGGCGTCGCTGGGTCCTCGATCTCGACCGTCAGGTCGAGGTATTCGAAGATGCGGTGGAACAGCGCGAGCGACGCGGTGAGGGTGACCCCGACGTCGAGCAGGCTCATCAGCGGCCGGAACAGACCCGCCTGCAGCCCGGTGAAGGCGACCAGGGTGCCGATGCTCATCGCGCCGGCCGCGAACGGCAGGCCGGCGGCCAGGTAGATGGCGGCGGGGATGGCCGCGAACACGATGTTCATGGTGGCCATGCGCCAGCGGCCGGCCAGCTCGGACCGCAGCTCCAGGTCGATCAGGCGGGCCGACGAGTCGGTGAACCGCTCGGTGAGCGCGCCGCTCGCGCCCATCGTCTTGGCGAGCTGGACGCCGCTGATGGACAGGCCCTCGTCGATGATCACATTGAGGTCGGCCAGCTCGCGCTGGCGCTGCGCGGTGATGGCCTGCCGCATGGCGGCGACCCGGCGGGTCCAGTAGATCGCCGGTGGCAGTGCGAGCAGTGAGACCAGGGTGAGCTGCCAGGACAGCGCGGCCATGGCGACCAGGGTGGCGACCACCGTGGTCAGGTTGGCGGCGACGGAGGTGGCGGTCGAGGTGACCACCCGCTGCATGCCGCCGATGTCGTTGGTGATGCGGGACTGCACCTCGCCGGTGCGGGTGCGGGTGAAGAAGCCGACGGACTGCCGTTGCAGGTGGGCGAAGACGTCGGTGCGCAGCCGGTGCATGACCCGCTGACCGACCGCGGTGGAGATCCAGGTCTGCACGACGCCGAGCGCGGAGGTCGTGGCGGCGATGCCGACCATGCCCGCCACCAGCCAGCAGAGCAGCCGCAGGTCGGACTGCGGGAGGGCGACGTCGATGACCTCACGCAGGAGGAACGGCGAGCCCATCGAGATCACGGACGAGAGGACGATGACGGCCACGACGACGGCGAGCCGCCGGCGGTGGCCGATGAAGAGGGCGCCGATGCGGCGCAGCGAGACGGCGCGGGCCTGCGCCTTCTCCGCGGGGGTCAGGGTGCGTGCCGCGCCGCGGCCTTTTCCTTCAGCCAAGAACAAACCTTCCTCGGTACGGACCCCGGGCGCCGCGTCCTCGTAAGAGGCGGCCACCCGGGAGGCAACAACGCTGAGGTTACCTCAACATGAGGGAACAGCGATAGTCCCTGATAGATTGTTGCCGTGGAGGAGGACAGCCTGCTGGAAGCGTTCTGGGCGGTGACCCGACGCCTGCGCGAGCACACCCGGATCGCGCTGGAGCCGTGGCACATCTCCCCGTCGCAGTCGCGCGCCCTGGGCGTGCTCTCCCGGCACGGCGAGATGCGGCTCAGCTCCGTGGCCGAGCACCTGCGCATCGCGCCGCGCTCCGCCACCGAGGTCATCGACGACCTGCAGAGACGCGGCCTGGCCGAGCGGAAACCGGACCCGTCCGACCGGCGCGCCACCCTGGTCACGCTGACGCCGGAGGGGGTGGCCACCATGCACGCCATCCGCGAGGCGCGCGCCGCTGAGGGCGAGCGGCTCTTCACCGGCCTCGACCCGGCCGACCGGGCCGAGCTGACCCGCATCCTGCGGCAGTTGCGGGAGGCGCGCTGGCCCGCGGACGACCAGCCCGGCGAGCATCACCCCGGCGAACACCAGCCCGCCGAACAGCAGCCCGACTCGGAGACGGGCCGTGAGCAGGCCGACGGCCGGCCGGTGTGATCCGGACCGGCCGCCAGCAACAGAGCAAGAGTCGAGCGAGAAGCGAGATGACCGTAAGCGGTCAGACGGTTCGGCGTGACCGACCGGCCAGCGCGGACACGCACCCCGCCACCCCGGCCGCGGACACCAGCGCGAGGTAGAGACTCGCCGGCGCCACCAGCAGTCCGGCCGCCTCCAGAATCCCGGCTCCGGCCACCGCCGCCAGGAACCAGAGCAGCGCCACCCGTGCCACGTGGGCGAGCGCGTCCTGCCCCGCACCGGGCCGCCGCACGGCGCCCTGCCCGGGATGGATCCGCAGCGACTCGCCGAACTCGTCGGCCGCCACCGCCAGCGACGCCGCGTCGACGGCCGAGCTCATCGCCATCGCGAAGGCCTTCAGTGCGGCACGTGCCCCGGCGTGCCCGAAATCGATCGCCAGCGCCCGTCCGACGGCCTCCCGCGCGCTCAGCGGCCGCCCGATGGCGAACAGCGCGAGCCCGTACGTGACCAGCAGGTCCGCGTCGTACCCCGCGAGATCGGCGACGCTGTGCAGGCCCTCGGCCGCGTCGGCCGCGAGCCCGGCGGCGAGTTGCGCCTCGGCGAGCCGGTTATGCAGGCGCGGGTTGCCGGGATCCTCCCGGCAGGCCGCCGCCGCGGCCGCGATGGCCTCGGCGTGGTCACCGAGACGCGACCGCGCCTGGCTCAGCCAGTACAGCGACTCGGCGCCGTAGGGATCGAGGTGCCACCCGGCCTGCGCCGCGAGGAGCGCACCGCCCAGATCGCCGAGGTCGAGGCGGGCCCGGGCCATCCGGTGCCAGGCGCCGGTGTTCTCCGGCTCGCGCCCGACGAGGGGCGCGAGCAGTCGCTCGGCGTGGCGGGCACGGCCGCGGGCCAGCATGGCGTCGGCTTCGGCCAACACGCCGCCGTCTGCGGTCGGCGGGGTGATGGCTGCGGCAAGGATGGGCTCGGTTCGCACGCCGCTTTCGATCGGCAACGGCGAGGGCCCCTTGCGGCGAGCGCGTGGTGCACATGCGTTGCAAACCGTGGGCCCGGCACTTCCGGCGCGGCGGGCGGAATCGGTCAGGCGTTGCGGAGTTCGTCGCGGTAGGCGACCACCGAACCGATCATGCCCTGCAGGAACCGTTCGATGACCTGCAGCTCGGTGACATCGAACTCGGCCATGACCTTGTCGGTGCGCGGGGCCAGCGGGGCGAAGAAGGACAGCGCCAGGGCCATGCCTGCGTCCGCGTACCGCAGGTGCACCACCCGCCGGTCGGTGCTCTCCCGGCTGCGCCGCAGGTGTCCGCCGCGTTCCAGACGGTCGATCAGGGCGGTCGTCGCGCCGGAGGTCAGGCCGATGGCGTCGCCCAGCTTGCCGGGGGTCAGCGGCGCGCCGCGCCGCTCGGCGTGCATCACGGCCAGCAGGGCGTGCATGTCGGTGGCGTGCAGCCGGTGCTGGTGCGCGAAGGCGTGCCCGATGTGCTGCGCCTCGCTGCTGTACGTGTTCAGCAGGTCCACGAGTTCCCTGCGCAACCGCGCCCGTTCCGCGGTCTCGTTCACTTCCACGGGGGCAAGTGTTGCAGATCCCGGCACAGTCGTGAACAATCTCGATGGTAAAGATTCTCAGTCATGAAGACTTGCTCTGAGGGGGCACCTGTAATGAGAAGGGCATGGGCGACGCTCCTCCTGGCCCTGCTGCTCGGTGGACTCGTCCTCGGGTTCGCCGGAACGACGGAGACCGACAACGACCCGGCCTCGTCGCTGCCGGCGTCCGCCGAGTCGACGCGGGTCGCCGAGCTGCAGCGTGAGCTGCCCTCGGGCCGGACCAACCCGGCGCTGATCGTGGTGGCCAAGGGTGGCGCGGCACTCACCGACGCCGACCTGGTCACGGTCGCGGGCCTCGGGCAGCCGATCTTCTCCGGGGACCGGAGAGCGGCCCTGGTGACCGTGACGCTGCCGGCCACCGGCGACGCCGACGTCACCAGCCAAGCCGTCGCCGATCTGCGGGCGAAGGCCTCCACCGGCCTACCGTCCGGGGTGACCGCGCAGGTCACCGGCGGGGCGGGCTTCAGCGCCGACCTGTCCAACAGCTTCAGCGGCGCCAACACCCGGCTGCTGCTCGTCACCGTCGTTGTCGTCACGATCCTGCTGCTGCTCACGTACCGCAGCCCGATCCTCTGGGTCGTCCCGTTGTTCGTCGTCGGCTTCGCCGACCAGCTCGCCGCCAAGGTGATCGCGCTGCTGTCGCAGCACACCGACCTGGCCATCAACGGCTCCACCGCCGGCATCGTCACGGTGCTGGTGTTCGGCGCCGGCACCGACTACGCGCTGCTGCTGATCTCCCGCTACCGGGAGGAGCTACACCGCTACGAGAACCGGTTCGAGGCCATGGCCAAGGCGCTTCGCGGGGCCGGGCCGGCCATCGCGGCCAGCGCGGGCACCGTCATCCTGGCCCTGCTCACCCTGATGCTGGCCAGCCTCAAGAGCAACACGGCGCTGGGCATCAGCGCGGCCGCCGGCGTCGCCATCGCCGCGGTCTTCGCCCTGGTCGTGCTCCCGGCCGCGCTCGTGATCTGCGGCCGCACGCTGTTCTGGCCGTTCATCCCGCGCGTCGGCCGGGCCGGGGCGGAGGATGGCAGAGGCTTCTGGGCGAGGGTCGGCCGCACCGTCGTACGCCGCCCGGTCACCGTCACCGCCGCGTCGATGGCCGTTCTCGGCCTCCTCGCGCTCGGTGGTCTCGGCACCAAGGTCGGTCTGTCGCAGACCGAGCAGTTCCGGGTCGAGGCCGAGTCGGTGCAGGGACTGGAGACGCTCAGCAGATACTTCCCGGCCGGCGCCGCCGGGCCCGCCGTGGTCCTCGCGGAGCCCGCGAAGGCCGAGCAGGTCCTCGCCACCGTGACCGGCACCGAGGGCGTCGCCCAGGCGCGGATCGCCGAGCAGACCGCCTCGCGGGTCAGCATCAACGCCGTCCTGGAAGCGGCCCCGGACACCGCCGAGGCCTTCGACACCATCCGCGCGCTGCGCACCGGCCTGGACGGCGAGGCCCTCGTCGGGGGCACGGTCGCGACCGCCCTCGACACCCGCGACGCCGCACGCCGTGATCTGGCCGTCATCGTCCCGGTGATCCTGGCCGTGGTGTTCCTGGTCCTGGTCGCCCTGCTCCGGGCGCTGGTCGCCCCGATCCTGCTGATGATCACCGTCGTCCTCAGTTTCGTGGCGTCACTCGGCGCGGGCTCCTGGCTGTTCCGGAACGTGTTCGACTACCCGGCCCTGGACAACTCGGTGCCGCTGTTCTCGTTCCTGTTCCTGGTCGCGCTCGGGGTCGACTACAACATCTTCCTGGTCACCCGGGCCAAGGAGGAGACGGCGACCCGCGGCACCAAGGACGGCATGGTGCACGCCCTGGCCGTGACCGGCGCGGTGATCACCAGCGCGGGCATCCTGCTCGCGGCGGTGTTCGCGGTCCTCGGGGTTCTGCCGGTGGTCACCCTGACCCAGATCGGCGTCATCGTCGGCATCGGGGTGCTCCTGGACACGCTGCTGGTCCGTACCGTGCTGGTCCCCGCCCTGGCCACCCTCACCGGTGACCGGTTCTGGTGGCCCGGCCGGCCGCAGGACTCGGCCGGGGCCGCCGAAGGCGAGGCCGCGCGGACCCTGCCGCGCACCGACTGGGAGTCGGTCGACCGCGCCGGGGTCGCCGAGTCGGCCGCGGACAACAAGCGGTAGGCCCTCTCTCTCGCTCTCCCTCGCGCTCCCTCGCTGGAGAGATGCCGGGTGGCCCCTCTGGGCCATCCGGCTTCGGCGTCGCCGCGGTCGGTCACTGTCCGCCGCAGCACGGCGTTCGAGCCGGATTCGCGGGTACGCGGTGCGGTGGCGCTCCCCCGCTGCCGCCTCCCACCGTTGCGTTGCGTTCGCGGGTACGAGTTGCGGTGGCACTCCCCACCTGCCGCCTCCCATCGGCGGGTTCCCATCGGGGCTCGCATCGATGTCCACGCCAGCGGACTTGCGGCGGCACGCTCTCGGCGGGCTCCTATCGGCGGCCCCCTGCCAGCGGGGTTCCGGCGGCCGGCTTCCGGCAGCGGGGGTTCCATTGGCCGCGTTCCGGCGGCGCGTTCCGGCAGCGGCGCTCCGGCGGCGGGCTTCCGGCGGCGGCGCTCCAGCAGCGGGGGTTCCATTGGCCGCGTTCCGGCGGCGCGTTCCGGCGGCCGGGTTACTTCGCGGCGATGCCGAGCAGCCGGTTCAGGCGGTGCTCCATGCCGTTGCCCGGAAGATCGGCGGTCGCGACGGTGAGCGCGACCCGCCCCCGGTCGAGAACCGTGATCCGGTCGGCGACCGTACGAGCGAAACCGACATTCTGTTCCGCCAGCAGCACCGCCACCCCCTCGGCGGCGATCCGGGTCAGGGATTCGGCGAACTGGCCGATCACCACGGGCGCGAGCCCTTCGCTCGGCTCGTCGAGCAGGAGCACCCGCGGCTCGCTGAGCAGGGCGCGGGCGAGAGCGAGCATCTGCTGCTGACCGCCGGAGAGCTGGCCGGGACGCCGCCGGGCCAGATCCCGCAGCGCGGGCAGCAGCGCCAGCACCCGCTCCACGGAACGGCGGCCCCGGGAACGCGCCGCCAGACTCAGGTGCTCGGCGACGGTGAGCTGCGCGAACAAGCGGCGCCCCTGCGGGACCAGGGCGATCCCGTGCCCGGCGAACCGGTGCGGGCGGCCGATCGGCAGATACGTTCCGGCCACCCGGATCCTCGTGTCGGCCCCCGGCGTGAGCAGGCCACCGAGGGCGTTGATCAGCGTGGTCTTACCGGCGCCGTTGCGGCCCAGCAGGGCGTGGACGCTACCTTCCGCCACGTCCAGGTCCAGACCGTCGATCACCGGCGCGCCCTGGTAGCCGGCCCGCAGACCGGTCACCGTCAACGCCGGCCCGCCGTCCCCGGCCCGGTCGGCGCTCCCCGTCACCGCGGCGCCCGCACCGCGCGGCATGACATCCGCACCGCGCGGCATGACATCCGCACCGCCCGGCATGGCATCCGCACCGCCCGGCGTGGCGTCGGATCCCGGGCGGCGGGGTGGAGGGACGACATTGAGGTACGCCGTCCGCGCGGCCGGGTCGGCGCGCACCTCGCCTGGTGTGCCGGTGCACAGGTGCCGGCCCTGGTGCAGGACGGTGACGGTGCCGGCCAGGTTCCAGATCAGGTCCAGGTGGTGGTCGACCACCACGACGGTCATGTCGGCCGGGAGCGCGCGCAACACCTCGGTCAGGCGTTCGACATCAGCGGGCCCGAGCCCGGCGCACGGCTCGTCGAGCAGCAACAGCCGCGCCGAACCGGCCAGCAACATGGCGATCTCCACGAGGCGCCGCTGGCCGTACGGCAACCGCCCTGCGGTCTCCCCCGCACTGCCCGCGAGGCCCACCTGATCGAGAGCGTCGGTCACGGCCGCCCGCACGCGCAGCGACCGCCGCATCGGCACGCCCAGGGCGACATTGTCGGCGACGGTCAGCCGCTCGACGATCCCCGGATGCTGGAAGGTCCGCCCGATCCCGCGCCGTGCCCGCGCCGCCTGGCCGAGCCGGGTGATGTCGGTGTCCCGGTACAGGACCCGGCCACCGTGCGGGGCCAGGCTGCCGGCGATCAGGCTGAGCAGGGTGCTCTTGCCCGCCCCGTTCGGCCCGATGACGGCGTGCCTGCTGCCGGCCGCCACGGTGAGGCTGACGCCGTCGACCGCGGTGACCGCCCCGTACCGGCCGACGAGATCGTGTACCCGCAGCACCGGTCCGGCGGTGGAAACGTCCACTTCAGCCTTCGGCTCGGGCGGGCGGTGGCCCGTACCCGCGGCACCGGATCCGGATCCGGCAGTGCTCATCCCAGCCTCCCGTTCGCGCGGCCGATGACCGCCCCCGCAGTATTCGGATCGGCGGCGGCCACCCGGGCCTCCGCCGCACACCGGCCGCAGCACACCGACCCGGCGGCGCGGCCCACCCACTCAGCACTCCAACCGGCCGGGCTCACCGCATATCGGGCGCGGGCCCACCCACAGCACTTCAATCGGGCGCACTCACCCCGACCCCCACCGCACGCCGATCCGGGCCCACCCACATCCCCTCCAACCAGCGGCAATCGACGCGACCCCACCGCACACCGGCCACGGGCCCCACCCTCAGCACTCCAACCAGCGGCAATCGCCCCCACCGCACACCGACCGCGGAGCCCACTCACAGCCCTCCAACCCAGCCGCGCTCACCGCCTCCTCCACCGCACGCCGGCGGTGGTTCGCACCGCGACATCGGGCCTGGCGGGCTTCATCCGCGTCGGCGATTCAGTCGGGCGGTGAGGGGGCGCAGGTAGGCGACGGTGAGAAACAGCAGGCCGAGCAGCAACGGGCTCAGACCGTCGGTGCCGACCCCGGCCCCGTCGCGGACGGCCACGACCAGGGCCGCACCGATGGCCGCGCCGGCCAGCGTGCCCGCGCCGATCGCGGCGGCCAGCAGGGTCAGCGAGGCCGCTTCGAAGCCGATGTCAGCCGGGGAGACGTACTGGTTGACGACGATCAGCAGGCCACCGGCCAGCCCGGCCACCACACCGGCGATGGTGTAGCCGGCGGTGAGGTCCCTGGTCACCCGATGGCCGAGGGCGGTCATCCGGGGCTCGTGGCCGGCGATACCGCGCAAGGTGAGAGCCAGCCGGGAACGCAGGAAGAACGCGAGACCTGCACCGGCGAGGGCGACCACCGCTAGGGCGTACCAGTAGAGGTATGCGGGTGCGGTGAGCGGCGCACCGCCGGGCCAGGGCAGGACCGGAGGCGTGTGCAAGCCCTCGTCACCGGCGGTGACGGTGGTCCAGCGGGCCGCGGCGGTCGCGGTCAGCGACTGCACGGCGAAGGTCGCCATCAGGAACGCGGTGCCACGGGTCCGCATCAGCATCGGCGCGGTGACAGCGGCGGCGACGCCGGCGGTGAGGGCGGCGGCGGCCAGCAACAGCGGCGCGTCGTTGTGTCCTCCCCGGCACAGCAGCGCCGCGGTGTAGGCGCCCACACCGAAATAGGCGGTCTGGCCGAACGCGGGCAACCCGGCGACCGCCACCAGAAGCTGGGTGCTCATCGCGAGCAGGACGAGGACCAGGGCGTGAGCGGCGACGGCGACCGGGTAGGGGCCGGCCACCGCGGGGATAACGGCAGCGGCGAGGAGCAGCGCCGTCCCGGCAACGCCCGGCACCGCGAACCAACGGCCTCGCAGGAGGGACGCCGGCCTGGCAACGCTCCGCAGCACGAACCGAAGGCGCCGCAAGACGGACTCCGGCCCGGCAACGCCCCGCAGCACGAACCGACGGCGCCGCAAGACGGACGCTGACCCAGCAACGTCGACTGAAGCGCCTGCCACCGGATCAAGGTCAGGACGTGCCGACTCAACATGGACGGCCTCAATATGGACGCCGTCAACATTGAGGCCGTCAACATGAGCAGAATCAACATTGATTCGCTCAACATTGATGCGCTCAATGTTGACTACCTCGACGTCGACCGGATCGACATTGACCGGCCCAACACCGATCGGCTCAACGTCGACCGGCCCAACGTCGACCGGCCCAACACCGACCGACTGAACGTTCACCGGCTCAACGTCGACCGGCTCAACATTGAGCAGCTCGACGTCGACCGGCTCGACATGGACGGGCTCACCGTTGATCCGTGGGATCGGGGTGGAGGGGGCACGGTCGGCCGGAGGCGGATTCATGCGCGGAGCACCGCCGCCGCGCCGGTGCGGCCCCGGATCACCAGGACCGCCAAGACCATGCCGAAGAGCAGGAACGCGGCGAGAGTCGGCGCGGCGATGACGCCGACGGTCTGCACCTGGCCGACCAGCAGCGCCGCCGCGAGAGTGTGCACGACCGATCCGGCTCCGCCGACCACGACGACGACCAGCGACAGCACCAGAACCTGGACGTCCACGCCCGGAGCCGGACCGAGCAGCGGCGCGCCGAGGACACCGGCCAGAGTGGTGATCGCGCCACCGACGGCCAGGGCCGTGACCCGTACCCGGTTGACCCGGATGCCGCTCGCGGCCGCCATCGCCGGGTCGCTGACGGTGGCCCGCAACAGGGTTCCGGCGTGCGTGCTCCGGACCACCAGGTGCAGGCAGGCGGCCAGGAACGCGGCGACGACGATGAACAGCAGCCGGTAGACCGGATAGCCGTGCCCGGCGATGACGACGTTCCCGGCGAGCGCGGCCGGCGGCGAGGCCGGCAAGGGGGCTGCCCCGAACGCCTCGGTGAACGCCCACGACGCGATGAAGGCCAGCCCCAGCGTTGCCAGCGCCTGGTCGAGGTGGTCGGCGCCGGCCCGCAGCGGCCGCAGGGCCAGGGCGAGGAGACCGCCACCCGCGGCGCCGACGGCCAGGGCGGCGACGCCGAGCGCGACCAGGCCGGCGACGGCGCTGAAGGCGGCGACGCCGTCGCCGAGGGCCCAGGCGAGGTACGCGCCGGCCAGGTAGAACGTGCCGTGGGCGAGGTTGAGCACGTCCATCACCCCGAAGATCAGTGCCAGTCCGGCGCTGACGGTGAACAGGAGCAGCCCGTAGGCCACCCCGTCCACCATGGTCGCCGCCCAGGTGGCCACGCCGGGTTACACCCGGGTGCCGACGGCGGTGTGCATCGGGTAGGTGTAGCCGCTGACCTCGGGGTTCTCCATGCCGGACCGCAGCACCTCCAGCTGGGTGCGGGTCATGCCACCGGCGAGCAGGCCCTGTTCGAGCTGGCGGCTGTTGCAGGCGTGCAGTTGCATGCCGGGTTCGCCGCCGGTCCAGAAGCGGTTGTGGATGACGCCGTGCACTCGCAGACCGGCCGCGCGCATGGCGGCCGGCAGCCGGCGTGCCCAGGCGACGTCCATGCCGCGGGCGGCGCCGGCCGCGATCATGGTGTTCTGGAATGCCAGGAACGCCTCGGCGACCTCGAAGGGGGCGGTGAGCAGCATGTCCGACGGGCGCGTGCAGTCCCAGTCGGAGATCACCAGGTGGCCGTCGGGTTTGAGGGCGGCGACCATGGTGGCCAGCAGTTCCTCCCGTTGCGGCAGGTGCATGAGGAGCAGCCGGGCGTGGATCAGGTCGTAGACGCCGGAGCCGAGTGAGGCGGTGGTGACGTCCTCCTGCCGTACGGTGATCAGCTCGTGTTCGTCGAGGTGGCGGGGGTCGGTGTCGAGGGCGTCGACCCGGCAGCCGGCCCCGGCGAGGAACCGGGCCACGCTGCCGGCTCCGGTGCCCAGGTCGAGGCACCGCCAGCCGGGTTCCGGGCCGAGCGCGCGGAGCACGCCGAAGCTGTGTTCGTCGAGGATCGCCGCGAGCAGTTTGACCTGGCGGGCGGCCTCGGTGGTGGCGTTGTCGAACAGGTAGGTGCCGGCCATCGCCGCGTACCGTCCTCTCAGTTGGTGAGGGTGGTCAGGGTCTGGGTGACGACGTTGGCCCGGGTGCGCCCGTCGTCGCGTACCTGCCGCAGGTAATAGGCCTGGTTGGGGGCGTGCTGGGTCCCGAACCGCCACTCTCCGCGCGGGCTGTCGACGGCGCCGAGCGCCGCGATGGCCTTGTTGACGGCCTCGCCGGTGAGGTCGTTTCCGGCGGCCGCGATCGCCTTGTCCAGCAGCAGGGCGGCGTCCCAGCCGGTGACGGCGTAGATGTTCGGCGCGGCCCCGAACTTGTCCTGGTAGGCGGGGGCGAACGCGCGGTTGGCCGGGTTGTCGAGGTTGGGGGCGTAGTTCATGACGGTGTAGACGCCGTCGGCGGCCGCCTGCTGGGCGCCGAGGACCGCGCCTTCGGTGAGGAAGCCCGCCCCGTACAGCGGGATCTTGAGGTCGGCCTGCTGGTACTGCTTGACGAAGTCGACGGCCGCGGTGCCGGCGTAGAACGTGTAGACGGCCTTGGCGCCGGATTCCTTGACCTGGTTCAGGAAGGGCAGGAAGTTGGTGGTGGCTGGCCACGGCGTCCAGGTGGTCTTGCCGTCGGGGTTGGCGAGCCGGCCGCCGGCCTTGGTGAAGGCGTCGGTGAAGCCGCCGAGCTGGTCGTACCCGCCCTGGTAGTCGGGGCCGATGACGTAGACCGGGCCGTCGACGGCGGTCTTCATGTAACCGGCGACGGCTTCGCCCATCTCGCGGGACAGCCACGACGTGTGCCAGGTGTAGCTGACGTCGGTGAGGGTGGACGGGCGGCCGCCGGTGCCGATGAACGGCACCTTCTTCGCGGTGGCGGGGGCGGCCACGGCGGAGGCCGCGTCGGCGTTGGCGGTGCCGACAAGCACCGCGGCGCGGTCGCTGTCGAGGAGTTTCTTCGCCGCGGTGAGGGCGGAGGCCTGATTGGTGCCCTCGTCGGCGGTGACGGTCTTGATCGTCCGGCCTCCGAGTTTGCCGCCGTGCGTGTCCAGGTAGAGCTGCCAGCCGGCGGCCTGGTCCTTGCCGAGCGCCGCGTACGGGCCGGAGGCGGGCCAGATCAGCCCCACGGTGAGGGTGCCGTCGCCGGCGGCCGGGCGGCCGGTGTCGAGGCTGGACCCGGAGCAGCCGGTGGCGGCGAGCAGCACGGCGGCCGCCGCCGCGAGCAGGCTCTGTGGGTGTCTCACGGTTCTCCTAAATGTGGTGGACGGCGCGGTAGCAGGCGGCCACGTGCTGGACGAGCCGGATCAGGGTGTCGCGGACCTGGTGCCGGTCACGGGCGTCGCAGGTGAGGACGGGAACGGCCGGGGCGACGCCGAGCGCCTCGCGCAGTTCGGCGTCCGCGATGCGGGCGGCGCCGGGGAAGGCGTTGACGGCGACGACGTACGGGATCGAGCGGGCGTCGAAGTAGTCGACGGCCGGGAACGCGTCGGCGAGGCGGCGCACGTCGGCGAGGACTACCGCGCCGATGCCGCCGCTGGTGACCTCGTCCCACATGAACCAGTACCGCCGCTGCCCGGGTGTGCCGAACAGGTAGAGCACCAGCAGGTCGTCGATGGTGATGCGGCCGAAGTCCATGGCGACCGTGGTGGTCTCCTTGCCGCGGGTGAGGCTGAGGTCGTCGGCGTCCGCGGCCGCTTCGGTCGACAGGGCTTCGGAGCGCAGCGGCACCACGTCGGAGACCGACCCGATGAAGGTGGTCTTGCCGGCCCCGAAACCGCCCGCGACAACGATCTTGGCAGCCCGGATGCTGTCGGCTCGGGTGCTGGTCATGCGGTCACGCGGGGGCCGGGTTCGAGCACACGGCCGGCGGCCTCGCCGAGCCGGACCAGTTCGTGGTGCACCCGGCCCATCTCGGCGTCGAACCCGGCGAGGGCGGTCAGCACCAGCCGCCGGGACGGCCGCTGCACGATCACCCAGCCGGAGTCGAAGTTGACGACGATGTCGTGCACCTCGCCGGCCCGCATGAACGAGGCCATGCCGACGGCCAGGCCGATCAGGCCGGAGGTGCTGGCGCCGAGCTGGTCGCGGATGGCCGGGTCGACGCCACCGCTCGCGGCCAGGGGGATGCCGTCGCCGGAGACCGCGAGGGCGTGACTGACGTCGGGGTTCTCCGAGCAGAAGCGGTCGAGCAGGAAACCGAGGGCTCGGCTGACCCCGGGGGCCGGGGTGTCGGGGAAGGTCATCGGGGGCCAATCTGTGTGGGGGTGCTGCGGGAGAGCCGGGCGCTGGCGGCGAAGGCGGCCATTCCCCGGGCTGCGGCCGAACGGTCGCGGGGCGGGGCCGCGGACGCCGGCGCGGGTGGTTCGACAGCCGGCAGGGCGTATTCGCCGGGGACGCGGACCGGCAGGCCGTGTGCGGTGCGCCGCCGTGGTGGCGGGGCGTCGGCCAGGGTCGACGCGGCGGCCGACGCGCTCGCCCACGCCGCGGGGAGCGCGGGCCGGGCGGCATCGTGGTGGAAGTACGGGTGTGCGACCTCCTCGAAGATCCTGAGCGGGGTGCCGGGCGCCGGCGGCGGCCAGGGCGGCGGCGCCGCGGGGGCATGGGCCGGGCCGACGGTGAACAGGACGCCGGGAACGATCACGTCGGCGCGGGTGCCGGCGCCGGCCGAGCGCAGCGCCACGTCGAGACCGAGACGTGCCGCGATGCGGCCCACCACCGGCAGTCCCATGTGCCGGGCGGTCTCGGCGTCCAGGCGGAAGGTGGCCAGGCGATCCATGAGGTACGGCAACCGGCTCTCCGGGATCCCCATCCCGTCGTCGCTGACCTGGATGTGGACCCGGTCCCCCACGTGGTGGGCCTCGACGCGCACCGGGCTGCCCGGGGCGGAGAACCGGACCGCGTTGTCGACGAGTTCGGTGAGCACGTGCACGATCTCCTCGGCGTGCTCGGGCACGATCAGCACCGACGTCTCCACGCGGGCGTCGTCGACCTGGTCGTACGCGTTGTGCACCCGGCTGATCGCCGCTTTGACCACGTCGGCGAGCGGGATGGGCCGCCGGGCCGGCTGTCCCGCCCGGCCGCCGGCGAAGACGAACAGGTTCGCGATGAGCCGCTGGATGCCGGTGGCCCGCTGGTCGAGTTCGAACAGCCGCCGGAGCCGGTCCGGGTCCTCCTCGTCCTGTTCGAGGGCGTCGATGGCGGCCATCACCCGCTGGCCCTGGCGTTGCAGCTGCCGGGCGATGGCTTCCATGACCGTGGCGATGACGGCCTGGAGTTGCGCCTGGTCGGCGGCGAGGCTCACGGCCGTACGAGAGACGTGGTTGAAGGCCCGGGCGACCTCGCCGATCTCGTCCCGGCCGGTGACGGCGATCGCCTGCCCCGCCTGTTCGACGAGTTCGGCCGCGGCGGCCGGGTCGGGCCGGCCGGCGGTGAGCCGGGCGACCACCGTGGGCAGTGTGGTGGCGGTGGCGGCCGCGCCGTGGGTGAGCGCCCGCAGTGACCGGGTCATCGACCGGGTGATCCACCACCCGGCCGCCATCGGCACCACGAGGCAGAACAGGACCGCGGCGGCGAGCAGCAGGATCTCCCGGTGCTGGTCGTCGCGTTCCGCGGTCACGGCGCGCACGAGTTCGGCGTCCAGCGACCGTTCGACGGCGTGGAGCTGGTCCATCCGGGCGCCGAGCGCGCCGGTCCACTGCTCCGGCGGGACGGCCCAAGTCAGATCGGCGCCGGGCGGGCTGTTGGCGGCCAGCGCCTGGAGACGTTCGGCGTCGGTCACGGCCGGGGAGCCCGGCTGTGCGTCGAGCCGTGCCTCCCAGGCGGGCGGGGAGAGCCGGCGGAAGCCTTCGAGGTTGTCGGCGTGGGCGGCGGCGGACGCCACCACCTGCTGTTGTTCGATGGCGGTGAGCCGGCCGGCGGCGAGTGCCGGCAGGACGGTGACCTGGAGCCGGCCGAGGGCCTCGATGCTGTCGGAGAGGCCGGCGACGGCGCGCAGCCGGGTGCTGGTGCCGGTGTCCACGTTGAGCTGTCCCATGCCGGCGCGGTATCCGGTCAGGTCGGCGATCATGGTGCGGTAGCGGAACAGGACGAGGCTGGCGGGGACCTCCCGCCCGCCGCGCACCTGTTCGCGCAGCGAGGGCAGGGCGCCGGCCGGGCCGCCGGGGTACCTCGCCAGCACCGCGTCGGTGCGCAGGGTGGCCTCCCGGTAGGCGGTGATCGTCTCGGGCCCGGATCGCCGGGCGAAGACGAGGCCGGCGGCGGCGCGTTCGCGTTGGAGGGCCGCGGCCAGTTCCCCGGCGGTGAGGCTGAGCCCGACCAGGCGGCGGGCCTCGTCGGCGCGGGAGGCGGCGGCCGCGGCGCCGTAGCCGATCACGCCGGACAACACCAGGATCACCAGGACGGTCGGGGTGATCAGCAGGGCCAGTTTGGTGCGGATCGGACGGTCGGTCAGGCGCGGCAAAGCCGGCCTTGCGAACTTCATGGTGTGCGTTTCCCCCGGGTCCGGCTAGCGGCGGTGCCCGCCGCATGCCCCACCAGCGACTCAGCGCACATATACGATCACGGATGGATGCGGCTTCGGGAGGTACCGACTTCCGGTCCGACCTGGCATTCCGGGTACTTTTCGAGAAGTTAACACCAATTCGACCCTTGCGCCCCGGATGCCC
The DNA here is from genome assembly GCF_030009775.1 of Actinoplanes sandaracinus. Classification (GTDB taxonomy): domain Bacteria; phylum Actinomycetota; class Actinomycetes; order Mycobacteriales; family Micromonosporaceae; genus Actinoplanes; species Actinoplanes sandaracinus. Next base: position 127,091 of record NZ_JASCTH010000012.1, read on the forward strand.
CATGGCAAAGAATCGACCGATGCCCATGACCCGGGGATCCCATGCCGCGCCGTCCTGACGCGATCCGCACGCCCAACCACGCGTTGCGAGAGGCGCGGCGGCGTCTGCCGTCACCGCACCGGGCCGGGCAGCCGCCGTCCCGCACGGAGTTCGCCGAGCTGGTCAACCAGGCCCTGCGGGCGCTCTATCCGGACCGCAACCTGAACTCTCTCGCGGTCGACTCGCGCTGGGTCGGCAAGCTGGAACGCGGCGAGCACCGCTGGCCGTGCCAGGAACGGCGGGCCGCGTTACGGCAGGTCACCGGAGCACGAACGGACGCCGGCATCGGCCTGTACAGCCCGCGGCTGCTCGCCGACGGCCCGGCGCCGCCGGTCCGGGAGCCACGGCGGGTCGACATCGCGGCCGCGAATCCGGCCCGCCGCTACAACTACTGGCTCGGCGGGAAGGACCACTTCGCCGCCGACCGCGAGTCCGGCGACGCGATTGCGAGGGTGTTCCCCACCGTGGTCACCGCCGCCCGGGAGAACCGGGCCTTCCTGCGCCGCGGCGTGCGGCACCTGGCCGAGAGCGGGATCCGGCAGTTCCTGGACGTCGGCGCCGGGCTGCCGGCCGCGGAGAACACCCACGAGGTCGCGCAGGCCGTGGCCCCGGACTGCCGGGTCGTCTACGTCGACAACGATCCGGTCGTGATGGCCCATGCGCGCGCCCTGCTGGCCGGTGACCCCGAGGGCCGGATCGTGTGCCTGGAGGCCGACCTGCACGACCCGCAGGCGATCATCGCCCGGTCCGGCCTGGACCTGAGCCGGCCGGTCGGGTTGCTGCTGGTGGCGGTCCTGCATTTCGTGCACGACGACGAGGTCGCCACCACGGTCGTCAAGGAGCTGGTCAGCGCTCTGCCCAGCGGCAGCTTCCTGGTGCTCAGCCACGGCACGCTCGACTTCGCCGGCGAGCGGGCCGCCGCCGCGTTCGAGGAACTCGTCCGGTGCGGGCAGGCCGACATGCGGCCGCGGCCCAGGGCCCGGGTCGCCGAGTTCCTCGACGGCCTGCGGACCCTTGAGCCCGGCCTGGTCCCGGTCAGCCAGTGGCGCCCGGAACGGCCCGGGCCCGGCGCGGGCGAGGTGGCGAACTACGGCGCGGTCGCCCGGCTGCCGTGACCGCGCCACACCTTCTCTAATTCCTACGACACCGATAGGATCCGCAGACATGAATGAGGGTGTGTACGACGAGCGCAGACTGCGCGATTTCCTCGCCGGGCGGACGCGCGGTTTCTCCCGGCGGGAGTTGTTGGCGCTGACCGTCGCGATGGGCGCCGGAGCCGCCGCCCCCACAAGCCCGGCCGCCGCCGTGGGTGCCGGAGCCGCCGCCCCCACAAGCCCGGCCGCCGCCGTGGGTGCCGGAGCCGCCGCCCCCACAAGCCCGGCCGCCGCCGTGGGTGCCGGAGCCGCCGCCCCCACAAGCCCGGCCGCCGCCGCCTCGCCGATCGTCAAGCCCCTGCCCGCCGAACTGTTCCGGGCCCTCGGCACCAACGCGGAAACCCGGTGGTCGGCGCTCAAGGATCAGGGCTACTACGTGCCGGTCGACCGGTTCTTCGTCCGCAACCACACCGTCACACCGGCCGTCGACGCGGCCACCTGGAACCTGGAGGTCTTCGGGTCCGGCCTGCGCGGCGGCCCGGTGAATTTCAGCCTCAAGGACCTGTTACGGCTGCCGAGCGTGACCGCGCCGGTCGCGATCGAGTGCGCCGGCAACGGCCGCGGCTACTACACCACCCAGCAGGGCCAGACCGTCTCCGGTACGGCATGGCGGCTCGGCGCGATCGGCGTCGGCAGGTGGCGGGGGGTCCGGCTCTCCACCGTGCTGCGCCGGGCGGGCGTCACCCGCGACGCCGTGGACGTGCAGCCGGTCGGCCTGGACCCGAACTTCGTCAGCGGCGGCGTCGACCTCGGCCCGGTGCGCCGCCCGTTCCCGGTGCGCAAGGCGTTCGACGACGTGCTGCTCGCCTACGAACTCAACGGCGAGCCACTGCCGCCGGACCACGGCTTCCCGGTCCGGGTCGTCGTGCCGCACTGGGTCGGCATCGCCTCGATCAAGTGGGTCGGGCGCATCGAGGTCGCCGCCGAGCCGCTGTTCTCCCCCTGGAACACGACGTTCTACCGGCTGTTCGGCCCGGACTTCCCGGCCGAGGGGCAGCCGTTCGACCGGCAGGTCGTCAAGAGCGCCTTCGAGCTCGACCCGGGAACCACGTTCCCGGCCGGCGTGCGCACTCGCCTCACCGGCCGGTCGTGGTCGGCGGACGGCCCGATCAGGAACGTGCGGGTCAGCACCGACGGGGGTACGACCTGGCGCCGCGCCCGTCCCTACGGCGGCACGCCCGGCGGGGCGTGGCAGCGCTGGGAGATCGACTGGACGCCGACGGCCGGCTCGCACCGGTTGCTCGCACGGGCCACCGACGTGCGCGGCAACACCCAGCCGGACGTGGCCCGGCACAACACGCTCGGCTACCTGTTCGACGCGGTCGTCCGCGTCGACGTGACCGCGGCCTGACGCTCAGCTCCGACAAACCGATCTCCCGACGCTCAGCTCCAGTGTGGATTCCCGGCGGTGAGGCGGATGGTGAATCCGCCCGGGCGCCGGTCCAGCACCACGTGGTCGCAGAACAGGTGAATCAGCCAGAGACCGAGGCCGCCCCGGGTCGCGTCCCGGGGCGGCAGCAGCCCGGCGAAGGGGTCACGCGGGCCCGGCCCGTCGTCGGTCACGGCGGCCACCACCCGCTCGGCGCCGGTCCAGACACGCAGCCGGACGGTGCCCCGGCCGTGCCGGTAGGCGTTCACGACCGCCTCGCTGACCGCCATGATCATCTCCTCCGTGGCCTGTGCCGTGAGGACGGCGCGGGCGGCGGCCCGGGTCGCCTCCCGGGCGATCCGGCCGGACGGGTCGGTCAGGTCGGCGTGCGGCGGCGTCCGCTGGAGCGGGTCTGTCGACGGCGCCCGCGGCTCCATCAGGAAGTCGGCCGGGAGGACGTAGCTGTCGCTGGGCGCGAACCCGACGTCCGGGCGCGCGGTCCGGCGGTGGGTGCGCATCACGTCCGCGAGCACCGCCCCCGGGGTGACCCTGGTGTCGTACGCGCACATGCTCCACACCGGGAACCCTTCGTACGCGTGATTCGCCGCCGCCTCGTAACGCGCCCACCAGTCCCAGGTCGCGCCGAGCGCCCGCGCTGGCAGCTCGCCGACGATCCGGATCTGGTCCGCGCCCTCGGCGACGTACCCGGCGAGCATCTCCCGGTACTGCTTGATCGCCGCGGCCGGCCGCGCGTAGACCGCTCCCCCGGGCAGGAAGGTCACCCCGCCGGCCGCCGGCAACGCCGCCCGCACCAGCTCGGCGTTGTGCCTGCTCAGGGAGACCACTGCCGGCTCACCGGCCGCCATGCCACCGAGCAGGAACGGCATGGTGACGGCGAGCAGATGGTCGTCGGAGTCGTAGCAGATCGCCTCGTGGAAGGAGCCTGTCCGTCCGGCCGTCATGCGATCATCTCCACCCGGATACGGGACAGCCCGAGCAGGTCCACCATGGTCGGGACGGTGCGGAGCCGGGTGCGGATCACCACCGTGACCGCTCGCTGCTCGGCGTACCGCTGCAGCACCGCCAGGCAGTGGTGGCCGATGAAGCGCAGCCCCTCCGCGTGCACCACCACCGTGCCGCGGGCCGGCCGCAGGTCGGCCCGCCTGATCGCGGCGGCGAACAGGTCCACCGACGCGACGTCCAGCTCGCCGTGCAGGACCGCGACGCGAGCGGTCGCGCCGGCCTGCAGCCGGAACGGCACTCCCGGGGCATTGGTGCTCGGGTGCAGGCAGGCGAGCTCCGCGACCGTGTCGTCGCCCAGGGTGGTGCGGTCGAAGACGCAGAGCGCCCGCAGCGGGGCGATGCGCATGTACCGGCCGATGGCGAACTCGTACCGGGCGAAGGCGTCCAGGTGCGCGGCGGTGCGGATCAGGGTCGTCGCGTCGGCGACGACCCGCAGTCCGGTGAAGCCGGCGGCCAGCGCCGCCTCGGTGGCCGCCACGTAGGCGGTGATCTGTTCGGCCGGGTCGATGAAGCCGTCGGCGGGGTAGGCCACCTCGGGCGCCAGGATCCGCACGGACTCCTCCCGCCCTCGCGCGGCGTCCCGCAGCCACTCGGCGACACCCCCGGAGCGGGGACCGGGCACGTACCAGACCTGCTCGCCGTGACCCAGACCGGCGTGCAGGAACTCGCGGGCGTACCGGCAGAAGCTCCGATCGTCGTCGAAGGCCCAGCAGGTGTGCTCGGGTGCGGCGACCCGGCTCACCCGGGCTGCCCTGAACGTCATCCACCCCAGGTTAGGGGCGGCGGGCGCCGCGGTCGTGCCACGCGTCCCCCGGCCGGGGGAGGCCGTACGGCCCGACCACGTCACCGTGCGGCACGGCACGGCTGCGTTATGGTGAGCGCCGAACCCAGGGAGCGCGCATGCCGTCGAGGAAGACCAGCGGCAAGCCCACGTCGAACGATGTCGCGGCGGCCGCGGGCGTCTCGCGTTCAGCCGTCTCGTTCGCGTTCAACAACCCGCAGCGGATCTCCGTGGCGACCCGGGACCGGATCCTCGCCGCCGCCGAGGCGATGGGTTACGCGCCGAGCACCCTGGGCCGGATGCTGCAGGCCGGCACCACCAACTCGATCGGGGTGCTGCTGCCGCAGCGACTGGCCCGGATCCTGGAGAACCCGTACTACTCACGTTTCCTGATGGGCGCCGGACAGGTGTGCGACCAGGAGGGCTACACCCTGCTGCTGACCCCGCCGCTGCAGGATTCGGTGCTCAAGGCGATTCCGTACGCCGCGGTGGACGGTTTCATCGTGTGCGGGCTGGAGGCCGACCGCGGTGAGGTGGCCGAACTCGACCGGCGCGGCATCCCGTTCGTGCTGATCGACAGCGACCGGCTGGAGGGCGCCCCGAGCGTCGAGGTGGACGACCGGGGCGGGGCCCGCGAGGTGGCCCGCTACCTGCTCGACCTCGGCCACCGGCGGCTCGCCGTGCTGTCGATGGATCCGGGCGCCGAGGTGTCGGTGCGCGGGTACCGGGGACCGCTCGCCCGCCGCCTGGCCGGTATCGCCGACGCGCTCGCCGAGGAGGGCCTGTCGATGGCCGATGTGCGGCTGGCCGAGGTGCCGGTGACCCGTTCCGAGGGCTACCACGCGACCCGGGGGCTGATGGCCGCCGCCGACCCGCCGACGGCCGTTCTGGCGCTGTCCGACGTCCTCGCCTACGGGGCCGTGGATGCCTTGCAAGAACTTGCAATAAAAGTGCCGTCAGAGGTGTCCGTAACCGGCTTCGACGACCTCGCGGAGTCCGCTTGGTTCCGACCCCGGCTGACCACTGTCCGGCAGCCGATCGTGACCAAGGGGCGGATGGCCGCAAGCTTCCTGATCTCGGCTATCAGGGGCGAGGCGCAGCACCCGCACCAGACACTTGGCACGTCCTTGATAGTCCGGGAATCCACCGCAAAACCGGCATAAACCGTCGCTGCAAGAACTTGCTGAAAGAAAGCAGCCGCTTGGGTCTGTAACACGTGTTAGTCACCTGCTAGCGTTCCTCGCCATGACGGACCAACTGATCGCACCGCGCACCGTTGAGGCGCCACCGGCTTCCTGGTGGCGCAACGCGGTCATCTACCAGATCTACCCGCGCAGCTTCGCCGACTCCAACGGCGACGGCATCGGCGACCTGCCCGGCATCCAGAGCCGGCTGCCGTACCTGCGGGATCTGGGAGTCGACGCGGTGTGGCTCTCCCCCTTCTACGCCTCGCCCCAGGCGGACGCGGGTTACGACGTCTCCGACTACCGGACCGTCGACCCGATCTTCGGCACCGTCGCCGACGCCGAGCGGCTGATCGCCGGCGCGCACGCCCTGGGCCTGCGGGTCATCGTCGACCTGGTTCCCAACCACTGTTCGGACCAGCACGAATGGTTCAAGCGCGCGATCGCCGAGGGCCCCGACTCCCCGTTCCGCGAGCGCTTCCACTTCCGCCCCGGCCAGGGCGAGAACGGTGAGCTGCCACCGAACGACTGGCCGTCCATCTTCGGCGGCCCGGCCTGGACCCGGGTGTCCGACGGCGAGTGGTACCTGCACCTGTTCGCTCCCGAGCAGCCCGACTTCAACTGGGATCACCCGGCCGTCCGCGACGAGTTCAAGACCATCCTGCGGTTCTGGCTGGACGCGGGCGTCGACGGCTTCCGCGTCGACGTCGCGCACGGCATGGTCAAGGAGGACGGCCTGCCGGACATCGGCGACACCGGCGAGTGGCATCTGCTCGGCGCCGGTGAGAGCCCGTTCTTCGACCGCGACGGCGTGCACGAGATCTACCGCGAATGGCGCAAGATCCTGGACGAGTACCCCGGCGAGCGCATCGCCGTCGCCGAGGCCTGGGCGCCGACGCTGGCCCGGGTCGCCAACTACGTCCGCGACGACGAGTTGCACCAGGCGTTCAACTTCAGCTACCTCGGCACCGCCTGGAACGTGCACGAGCAGCGCCAGATGATCGAGGAATCGCTCGCCGCGATGCGCGCGGTCGGCGCCCCGACCACCTGGACTCTGTCGAACCACGACGTGGTCCGGCACACCACCCGCCTGATGCAGAAGATCGACGGCGAGGCCGCCGGCCGCAAACCCACCGCGGTCGACGACGAGGCCGGCCTGCGCCGTGCCCGCGCGGCCAGCACGCTGATGCTGGCGCTGCCCGGTTCCGCCTACGTCTACCAGGGCGAGGAGCTCGGGCTGCCCGAGGTCATCGACCTGCCGCCGGAGGCCCGCCAGGACCCGGCCTTCCACCGCGCCGCCGGCCAGGACGGCTACCGCGACGGCTGCCGCGTCCCGATCCCGTGGAGCGGCGACCAGGCCCCCTACGGCTTCGGCCCCGACGGCGGCGGCAGCTGGCTTCCGCAGCCCGCCTCGTGGGCTCAGCTCAGCGTGGCCGCGCAGACCGGTGTCGCCGGCTCCACCCTGGAGCTGTACCGCTCGGCCCTGTCGATCCGCCGCAACAACCCGGCGCTCGCCCCGACCGACAACCTCCGCTGGATCCCCGCACCCGCCGGGGTGCTCGCCTTCGAGCGCGAGACCGAGGGCGCGGCGGTGTTCCGCTGCACGGTCAACATGAGCGACGAGCCGGTCGCCGTCGGCCGCCCCGGCGAGCTGCTGCTGGCCAGCGGCCCCATCGATGGCACCGCCGACAACGTCATCCTGCCGCCCGACACCACCCTCTGGTGGTCGGTCTGAGATAGCCGGTCCCTCTCCGCGGAGAGGGACGTGCGGCCCACCCCCCGACGGGGGTGGGTTGGCCGGGCCACCGGGCGGGGCGGGCACCGGCGGGGGGCGGGTTTTATATCGCCGTCCCATCCCCGCGGTGCGGCACGTCCGGCCATCCCCAGGACGGTGGAGGATGGCCGGGCACACGGGGCGTGACGCGAACGGGGAACGCGTCACGCCCCTCTCATTCCCGTACGAGCCCCCGCGCCCGTGGCCACGCCGGCGCTTCAGTTCGGGTGATCCCAGGTGGACCCGTAGAACGTGATCGCCGGATAGGCCTCCGTCGGCACGGCTTCGATCCGCAGGTACGCGACCCGCCCCTCCGAGCTGCGGGCGCACAGATAGGTGCCCTGAGTGAGCGCCGAGTAGGGGACCTCGCTCGTCCAGTCGTCACGGTCGGCGCTGCAGGTCTCCCAGTCGCCCCGGCCCTGCCGCACGAGCGCGATCTTGGCGCCGCCCGCCCCCGCCAGGCCGTCGGCCGTCGCGTTCAGATCCCCGTCACCCTGGTGCCGGGCCTGCCAGTAGTCGATGTCGACCGACTTGCGCTCGTCGTCGGCGGACCGCAACTCCACCGTCCGGGCCTCCTCGACCTGCGGTGCGGGCGCACCGCCGCCCTGGGTGGGCTGCTGCGTGGGCGGGTCGGCGGTGGGCGGTGTGGTCGGTGGCGGCGTCATCGGCGGGGACACCCCTCCCGGATCCGGCTCCTCGCTCCCGGCACCACCCGGCCCGCTCCCCGATCCGTTCGGCTCGCCGCTGGCCCCGGTCCCTCCCGTCCCCGAACCGGTCTGCCCTCCGGTCCGCGGCCCGGCCGAACCACGGTGTGCCCCGGCGTCGGCGCCCGCCGTACCGGGCGTGGTCGTCGCGGTGCCGCCGGCCGGCGGCCGGTGCGCCCCCGAGCCGGGCGTGCCCCCGGTGCTCTCCGGGACGGGCCCGGCCGGCAGAGCCTGCTGCGGCGGGCCGCTGCTCTGTCCCCATCTCCAGGTCAGAAAGATCAGGAACCCGAGGACGACGACTATCCCCAGCGTGACGACGCCACCGAGAAGCGGCAGACGCCGCACGGGTGGATGTGGCTTGTTGTCACCGGCAGGCGAATGCCCTGTCAAACCGCCGCCGGCCGCTGAGGGGGGTTCGCCTCCTCCGCCCGGTCTTTCGCCTTCTCCCCGCCGAGGTGCCAGTCACCGCGGACGAAGACACTGCCGTTGACGAACGTGGCGTAGGCGTCCCGGGCGGCGCTGCCGGCCCCGGTGTTGGACCCCGCCGGGCCGGGGTCGTGGCCGAGTCGCCGGAGGAGGTCCCGGGCCGTCTCGACGAGTTCCCGGTCGTTGTCCGCCCCGGCCGCCACCAGATGCGCCTCCAGCACCGCGCGCTGAGGCTCCTCGGTCTCCAGCTCCCGGATCGCCGTCTCCCGCCCGTCGAGGCGGATCAGGAGCAGACCCTTCAACTTCTCATAGGCCGCCCGGCCGGCGTCCCCGGCCATCGCCGTGGCGACGCCGCCGGCGCCGGCGGCTAACGCGTTCAGAATCAGATCAATGTCGGCAACCAACGCTGGCACCTCCACAAGCGGGCCGGATGACCGGCCTCGGCGGGGTCATGCTGCGCAGCAGCGCCCCGATTCACCCATGAAAACGCGCATTTGACCCCAAAGTGACACTGCTCGTGTCATAAACACTCCGGAGAGTGAGATCTTTCGGGTATGTCAGCGGGGCGGACGGCGGGTGGGGTCAGGGTTTGCGGGCCACCGCACCGTACTCGTCGACCTCGCGCAGATCCTCGCCGGCCGCGTCCGGGGACGGGCGCCACGCCGAGCACGCGACCAGGCCCGGCTCCAGCACGTCGAGGCCGTCGAGGAAGCGGGCGATCTCATCGGGGTGACGAAGGTGGTAGCTGAGCGGGGCGTTCGCGTTCCACACCCCGATCGCCTCCTCGAAGGCCGGGCCGTCGATCACGTTGGTGCCGTCGGCGGTGAGGAGGTAACTGCCGGACGGCAGCGCCGCCAGCAGTGCCCGGACGATGGCGACCGCCTGATCCAGGTCGGGCACGTGACCGAGAATGTTCATCAGGATCAGGCCCACCGGCTGGTTCAGGTCCAGCGTGCCCCGCGCCGCGTCGATGATCGCCGCCGGGTCGTGCAGGTCGGCGTCGACATACTCGGTCCGGCCCTCCGGCGTGCTGGTCAGCAGCGCTCGCGCGTGGGCCAGCACCAGCGGGTCGTTGTCGACATAGACGATCCGCGCGTCGGCCGCCGCGGCCTGCGCCACCTGGTGGGTGTTCTCCGCCGTCGGCATGCCCGTGCCGATGTCGAGGAACTGCCGGATGCCCCGCTCTTTCACCAGAAAGGTGACGGCCCGCTTGAGGAACGCCCGCGAGTGCCGCGCCACCACGGTGATGTCCGGGTACAGGTTCGCGAAGTCGTCGCCGACCTGCCGGTCCACCGGAAAGTTGTCCTTGCCGCCCAGCCAGTGGTTCCACACCCGCGCCGAGTGCGGCACGCTGGTGTCCAGCTTGGCGTTGACGTCACTGTCGGTCATGGCGGTGGCTCCCGTCGACGGGCCTCACGAATGGCGCGAGCATACGCCGCCGGCCGCCCCGGCCGGCGCCGGCGTCCACATCGGACGCCACCCGTGCGGGTGCCCTGCCGCCGCCCGGCGCACGACGGAGACTGATCAGCGAGATCAACGCCCCGGGATCCTCATGGCGGCCGGATGACGACCGATACACAGGCGCCACATCCCGTCGCTCCCCCCCGAGGTCGCCGCATGTCCGTACTCACCAGGCCCGCCGTTCTGCTCGCCACCGCCTCGATGGCGGTGGGCCTGATCGCCGCGCCGGGCGCCGCCTGGGCCGCCGACGCCGGCACGCCCCTGAGCGCCGCCGAGATGAAGATCGCGTTGAAGGCCGTGGCGGACGCGTCGTTGTCGGCCGGTGCGGGCGGCTGGCGCGCCGACATGGACATGACCGTGTCGATGGACTCGTCGTCCCTGCACATCGCGAAGGAGACCCGCGTCGACCCGGCGCGAGGGCTGTACTTCGACGTGCTGGAGTTCGCCGGGCGCGACACCGTCACCTACGCGGCCGAGGGCAAGGGCGTCTACCAGTCGCTCGACGACCCGACCGCCGATGCCGCCCTCACGATGATGGGCCGGCCGTCGGTCACGTTCGTCTTCACGGCCGACACGAGGGTGCGCCTGGACGAGATGGCTCCCAGCCCGGCGTCGTTGCTCGACGCCTACTCGCTGGCCGGCACGAAGACGGTGCACGAGGACGGCTCGGCCGAGTTCCGGGTCGTCAGCGACGACGAGACCGTCACCATGCACACCTCGGCGGCTGCCGTCCTGACCGAGGTGGACGTCACGGCGACCGCCGACGAGGCGACGACCGAGGGCACGGTCGACTACACGTACGGCGCGCAGGACATCAGCCTGCCGGCGGCCTCGGCCACGATCGACGAGGCCACCCTGATGACGGGCGTGGCGTACCTCGACATGCCCGCCATGGTGAAGTCAGCCGCCACCCAGGGCGCCGCGGCGACCCGCAAGGCCGCCAAGGGCCGCACGGTCAAGGTCGCCACGCTGCGCAAACTCGTCCGCCGCGACGTGACGGCCGCCAACCAGAAGAGCCCGGTCCCCATCGTCAAGGCCAAGGACATCACCGGCGGGGTACGGGTGTACGCCACCAACCCGTGGACGAAGAAGTCGGTCGCGTACACCGTGAAGGCCTCCGGCAAGAAGGTCACCCTGAAGAAGGCCTGACCTCCGTCAGGTCATGTCGACGGCGAACGCCTCGTCCCGCACGTCGGGGACGGGGTGTTCCCGCAGCGCGAGCAGGAGTTCCCGCCACGGCGACGCCCAGCCGAAGGCGTCGCCCGACGCGGTCAGCGCGACCGCGAGCAGCCCGCCCGCCAGGTCCCCGCGGCCGGCCAGCCGGGTGATCACCGGTCGCAGGGTGTCCGCGTCGACCAGTTGCGGAAGCTGCCGCAGCCGGTCGCCGGCCTGGTCGGCGGCGCGGACCGCGAGCACCGGCCGGCCCGCGCACAGGTCGGCCACCTCGTCCAGGTTGTCCAGCCGGCCGAGCGCCACCAGAACCGGCACCGCGACGGCGAGATGGCCGGGCCGGCCGGCGAGCCGCCGGATCTCCGGGATGGACCGGGCACGGGCCACCGTCGACGCGATCGTCGGCACGGCCCGGGCCAAAGTGTCCACACGCCGGACGGCCGGCCGGTCGCTTCCGGGCCCGGCGGGCCGGGTCTCGGCGGCGTCGCGGGCCGCGAGCCGGCCGTACGCGTCGTCGAACCAGCCGGGTCCGGCCGCCGGGATCAACTGGCCGGCAGCGTGGACGTCGAGGTCTACGTCGAGGTCGGTGAGCCGGTCCACGACGAGTCCGGTGACGTCGCCCGCCCACGGCGCCCAGGAGGCGAGCCGGAGGAAGGCGGTGCGCCGGATCTCCCGGTCCTGTCCCCGGCAGGCGGCGAGGATCAGACCCGCGTAGCGGGCCCGGTGCGCGACCGGGACCAGGTCGGGCCGGGCGTCGAGGACGGCCTGGTGCTCCTCCCGGCTGCCGCCTCCGGCCTGGTCGAGGATCAGCCAGCTCACCTCGTTCTCCAGGTGCTGGCGGGCGGCGGAGACGATCGCCGCGCGCACGTCGCGGTGCTGGCCGTCGGTGCGGTAGGCCGCCAGCAGCGTCGCCATGGCCGACGCCGGCCCGTAGTGGGCCAGCAGCCGGACCGCCTCCTTCCGGCTGGTGATCTTGCTGGGCCCGGCGAGGACCGGGCCGATCAGGCCGGGCAGCCGTGCCGGCGGGACGAACCGGACCGCCCGGTCCGCGGCGTAGAGGGCGACCCGGGCCCGGCCGCCGCCCGCGTGGGCGAGCAGCACCGGCAGCGCCTCGTCGGGCCGGTCGGTCCAGACCAGCGCGCCGAGCGCCGCCTCCGCCAGCATCACCTCGGGCGCGCCGGCGAACCGCAGCGCCAACTCCCGGCCGGCGCCGGGCACCCGGGCGGCCACCCGCAACGCGGACGCCCGGTGGTGTTGCGGCACCTCGGCGTCCTCGACGACCCGTTCCATCAGGTCGACGAGGCGACGCTGCTGGCGGGGCAGCCACCGTTCGGCGCGTTCGACGCCGGACGGCACCCAGCGCAGACCCTCCTCCACGAACCGGCCGCGGGGCCGGCGGGCGAACACCACGTCGAGCAGGTCGGTGCGGTTCGTGCAGACGGTTCGCCACACCACCGGGACGGCGACGGCGGTCGGATCGGCGGCCAGCACTTCGGCGACCCGTTCCGATCGGGTGCGCGGGTCGTCGAGCCACAGGCCGATCGCGGTCCGGGCGGTGGACTCCAGCACGTTCGGCGCGAACGACCGGCGCAGCATCTCCTGCAGCGCCGGGATGTGGTGGGCACGCCTGCCGAACGCCCGGGCCAGGGTGAACAGCAGGCCGTGCGCGCCCCGCCGCGCCGCCGCCTCCACCCCGGGGCGCAACCGGTCGAAGACCTCCACCTCCTGGCCCCGGCGCAGCGCCAGGGCCGGCGGCAGGAAACGGTCGTTGAGCCGGTGGAAGGTGGACAGCGCCCACTCGGCGAGTTCCGGCACGCCGGCGTGGTGGCGCAGCACCTCTCCGGCGAGCCGGCCGAGCGCGTACGTCGTGGCGTACGAGGCGTCGCGGGCCTCGGCGGCGTCGGTGGCGATCCGCGTCAGGTCGGGCGTGGCGGCGGCGGTGAGCAGCCGGCCGGCCCCGGCGAGCGCCTCCAGCGCCGCCGACCGGACCGGGTCCTGCTCGTTGCGCAGCCCCACCAGGCGCCCGGTCACCTCGGCGACCGGCCCGGTGGCACGGGTCCGCAGCGCGGCGGCGACCAGCAGCGACCAGCCGGCGGCCCGCACGGTCGCGTCGCCGGAGCGGATCGCCGGCTCCAGGGCGGCGGACGCCTCCGGCCACGGCAGATAGGCGCTCCACTCCCGCACCTGCGACTCGTGCTCGCGGACGGCCGGCAGCGCGAGGACGCGCGCGGCCTCACGGAACCGGACGGCGGCCGGCAGCACGTCCATCACCCGCGACGGCGGGATCCGCGTCGCGGTGTCCACATCGGCCAGGGCGGCGTCGTAGAGGCCACCGCGGCGAGCCGGCGGCAGGGCGGCGAGCAGGCCGGCCAACGCCTGAGCGTGGTCGCGCACCGCCCGGGCGAGCGGGACGAGACGGTCGTCCGGCAGCGCGGCGAGCCGGCGCAGCAGGGTGCGCGGCAGCGTCTGGCGCCGCAGCCAGGCGGCACGGCCGGGCGCGGTCAGCAGGGCGGCGACCCGGTCCGGGTGGTGCGCGGCGAGCCGCCGGTACGCGCTGAGCGGGCCGGGCAACTGGTCCTCCGGCGCGAACCGGTCCAGCAGGTCGAGGACCGCGGGGTCGCCGTTCAGCACGGCCGCGGCGGTCGCCGGACTCCACACCAGCGACCGGTGTTCGGGCTTGGCGGCGGCGAGCCGTTCCCGGACGCGGTCGTGCACCACGTCCTGATGGGTACGGGCCACGGCGCTCAGGTTCACCACGTGTTCCAGGTCCGGCAGCATCGTCCGTACCGTCTCGGCCGAGCAGCCCGGCAGCAGCGCCGCCGCCTCCGCCGGACCGTGCGCCGCGAGAACCTCGATGATCAGCGCGTCGGCGACCGCCGGCCGCCGCAGGCGGCGCAGCACCCGGTAGATCCGGCGGCGGTCCACGGCCGCCAGGTCGCCGACGTCGCCGACGGGAAGCCCGGCGCGCACCGCGGCCTCGAGCGCCACCGACCGCAGACCCGGCACCGGGTCGCGGGTGGCCGCCGTGACCGCCTCGACGTCGCCGATGACCGCGGCCGCGATCAGCGCCAGGTGCCGCTCGTAGGCGCCCTCCCGCCACAGGTCGGCGCAGACCGCGGCCCGGTCGGGGGCGGTCCGCGCCCAGGCGGCGACGTGGTCGAGCCGCCGCGGGTAGGGCAGCGGGTCCAGCACGGCGAGCAGTCGGCGAGTCGAGGCGATCACGCCGAGCATTCTGCCGGGGCGGGCGCCACCCCCGCCCTTCTTTTCCACCCGGCTCACTGCCGCACCCCGGAGGATGCGCGGCCGGGCCGGCTGTGATGATCAGCGGCATGCTGAGGGGCTTGTCACGGTGGTGGACGGCTGTCGCCGGCCTGGGCGGCTGCCTTCAGATCCTGCTGGTCAAGTCCGCCGGCGAGGTCTCCTACTCACCGCGCCACGACGTGTACGGCTATGACCGCCACCTCGGCGACGAGTCGTCGCTCATCAGTCTCGTGCCGACCGCCGCCACCGTCCTCGCCCTGTGCCTGCTGCGATGGTGGCCGTGCCTGCTGGCGGCGGGCAGCCTGCTCGCCGTGCCCTTGGCCGGTCACCCGACGGCCGCCGGGCCCTGGACCGTCGCGCTGCACGTCTCGCTCACCGCGGCGTTTCCGCTGCTGGTCGTCGGTGTCCTCGGCGCCGTGCAGGGACTGAGCCGCGACGCGCCCGGCCTGGGCGCGGCCGTGGCCGGGCTGGCCGCGGGCGCCGTGCTGTTCGGCGGCGCACTCGCCGGCGAGCCGCCGTCGACGGCATCACCGGCCACGTTCGTCTGGCGTGTGGCGATGCTGGTGGCCGGGCTGGCGGGCATCGCTGCCGCGCTCAGGTCGTGGCGGCGCGGCGACGCCGCCGCCGACGCGCCGGGCGCCGGGGTGTGGCAGCGCCTGCGGCTCGTGATCGGGGCCGGGGCCGCGGTGCTCCTGATATCGCCGCTGTCGGTACGGCCCATCGGCCGGCTCGGGTACTGGCTGGGCGTCGAGTCGAGCACGTTCGCCCGGTATCCCCTGGCGAGGATCGCCATCATCGGCGCGGTGGTGCTGGTGCTCGGAACCGGGCTCGCCGCTCTCGCCGGGAAGTGGCCCCTGGCCGGCGCGGCCACCGTCGTGGTCGTACAGATCGGGGCCTCGACGCCGCTGATGCTCGCGTTCGCCGCCCTCCGCCCCGAGCCGTCGGCGCGCTGGCTCGGCGCGCTCGCCGGTGTGGCGATCGGCGCGGCGGCCGCCGCGAGCCGGTGGCGGGTCGCGATGGCCGCCGCGCTCACGGTGAGCGCGGCGACGGCGTTGTTCATCATGTACGAGGCCGCCGGCGGCCGCCCGGAGAAGATGGTGCAGCAGCACCGCGTGGTACCGGCCCTGGTCCTTCTGGTGCTCGTGTGCGCGGCGGCGACCGCGGTGGTCGCGGCGACCGCGCCGGTTCTCGCACCGCGCGGCGCGGTGCCGGCGGTGCTCGGCCCGTTCGCCGCCGTGCTGACCCTCGCCGGGACGTACACGACGCAGGTGAGTTTCGTGCGCGGCCGCACACCGGTCGAGTTCACCCTCCACCCGGTGCCGCACACGGTCGTCGCCGGCTACCTCCTGCTGGCGGCGGCCGCGGCCATCGCAGCGCTGGGCGTCGCCCACCACATGACCGAGCGGTGGGCGGAACGCAAGCAGGCCGAACTGATCCGGCGGGAGGCGGCGGCCGCGGAGCGGGACCGGCTGGCCCGCCCGATTCACGACGGCGTGTTGCAGGTGCTCGCCCTGGTCCAGCGGGAGGGCGCCGGCCTCGGCGGGCGGGGCGCGCAGTTGGCGGCGCTGGCGGCCGAGCAGGAGGCGGCACTGCGCAACCTGCTCAACAGCGGCGGCGCACCCACCGGCTCGGCCTCCGAGACGAACCTCCAGGCCGCGCTCACCGCGCTGTCGAGTCCGTCGGTGGAGGTCTCCGCGCCGGCGACGCCGGTCGTGCTGCCGGCCGGCACGGTCGCCGAGATCACCGCGGCGGTGCAGGCCGCCGTGGACAACGTCCGCCAGCACGCCGGCGCCGGCGCGCGGACCTGGATCCTCCTGGAGGACGAGAGCGACGGCGTACGGGTGACCGTGCGCGACGACGGTGTCGGCTTCGACCCGCGGCGGCTGGGCGAGGCCGCTCGTGCCGGCCGGCTCGGAGTGGCGCAGTCGATGCGCGGGCGGATCAGCGACCTCGGCGGCCGCACGACGATCCACAGTCGTCCCGGCGAAGGCGCCGAGGTCGAGTTCTGGGTGCCGCGGCGACGCCGGTAGCCCGGCACGACCGCTTCCTGACGTCTCCTCGTCCTCAGGGCGGCGGTCCGCACCGGGTCGCCGTTCCGGCGTCGCTGTGTGAACAGACCAGGACCCGGCTGCCGGTCCTACGAGGCTTTCGAGTGGCCCCTGTGGAGTGACCCGCCCCGCTAGCTCATGGCCACCGCGGACGGCTCCTCGACATCGAACTCCTCCAGCCCGGAGGCCGGTGCCGAGGCCGACGTCGCGGGCGGCTCGGGGCGCAGGTCACGGCCGGCGATCTCGACCAGATGATGCCGCAGCGACCGGGCGGCGGCGCTCAGCGGCCGCTCCCGGTGGCGCATCACCCCGATCGGCGGGTGCACCGGCGGCGGGTGCAGATGCCGGACCGCGATCACCGGGCCGCCCGGCTGCTCCGCCACCGTCCGCGACAGCAGTCCCACCCCGAGACCCGCCGCCACCAGCTCCCGGACCGCGGGCAGGCTGTGCGTCTCGAAGTGCACCCGGGGCAGGAACCCCGCCGCCCGGGCGGCGTCCTCCAGGATCCAGCGCAGGCCGCTGCCCGGCGGCATGCTCACGAACGGCTCGTCACGCACCTCACCGAGGGTGAGCCGGCCGCCGCCGGCCATCGTGTGCCCCGGCGGCAGGGCGAGCACCAGCTGCTCGTCGGCGAGCGGCACCGCGTCGAAGCGGGGTGGCAGGTCGGCGTGCAGCGGACCGATCACCAGGTCGAGTTCGCCGGTGTCGCAAGCGCCGAGCAGCCCGGTCACCCGGCCCGACCGCAGCCGCACCGCGATCCCCGGGTACCGGTCCCGGAACCGGGTCAGCGCCCCCGCCAGGTCGTAGGGCCCGAGGGCGGCGGTCGCCCCGATCGTCACCCGGCCGCTGACCACGGCGGTGATCTCGGTCATCTCGCTGCGGGCGCCGTCCAGCTCGGCCAGGATCCGTCGGGCCCGCGCCACGAACATCTCGCCCGCCGGGGTCAGCGCCACCCGGCGGGTGGTCCGGGCGAACAGGGTCACGCCGAGCTCCACTTCGAGGGCCCGCACCTGCGCCGACACCGCGGACTGGGCCACGTGCAGCCGCTCGGCCGCCCGGGTGAACCCGCCGTACCGGGCCACCGCCTCGACGTAGCTGAGCTGCCGGATCTCCACCTCCCGATGGTGCTCACCCACCCCACCGGCCACCCGGGTTTCACCCTGAAATCAGCTCATCTGCTGATTTTGTGCGGTTGACCCACACCGGCCACTCAGGGCACGGTCTTCTTCGCCGACGGCGCCGTGGCGTCGGCGGCGCTGGTCAGGTGCCGCACATCCGGCACCGTGACGACGGCCAGACAGGTCGCCACGATCACCGCGGCGCCGGTGACCAGCAGGATCCCCGGCCCCACGACGTGGGCGAGGAACCCGACGAGGACATAGCCCAGTGGCAACGTCACCAGCGAGCCGAACCAGTCGTAGGCGCTGACCCGGGACAGCACCTGCCGCGGCACGTTCGCCTGGAGGGTGGTGTCCCACAGCGCCCCGAAGACGCCCATGCCCGTCCCGGCGACGAACCCGGCCGCCACCACCACGGGCAGCGGAGCGGACAGCGCCAGGGTCAGCAGCGCCGGCACGAACGCCATCAGCCCGGCCATGGCCGTCAGCAGCGGCCGCCGTGCCGTGAACCGCACCATCAACAGTCCACCGGCGACCGCTCCCGCACCGAAACCGCCGAGGATGAACCCCCACCCGCGGGCGCCGCCGAGCCCGTCGGCCGCGATCTGCGGGCCGAGCACCAGATAGGCCGGCATCGCGGTCAGGTGGATGAGGCTGAACTGCGCCACGATCGACCACAGCCAGCGCCGGGACCGGAACTCGGCCCAGCCGTCACGCAGATCCGCGAACAGACTCGACGCAGCCGGCCGCGGCGCGACGGCGTCGCGCGGGATCGCCATCAGGAACAGCGCACTGACCAGGTAGGACCCGGCGTCGACGGCGAACACGATGCCCGGGTCGAAGGCGGCCACCAGCACCCCGCCCAGCGCCGGCCCGGCGAGGCTGCTGACGGAACGGCCGAAGCCGAGCAGCGCATTGGCCCGCTGCAGGCTCGCCGCTCCGGCGAGCGACGGGACGAGCCCGCTCAGGGCCGGGCGGAAGAACGCGCTGCCCAGCCCGTCGACCGCGGCGAACAGCATCAGGGCGGCGAGTGGCACGTGGCCGGTGAACATCCAGACCGCCAGCAGCCCCTGGCTCACCGCCCGCACCAGGTCGGTGATCAGCATCAGGGTCCGGCGTGGAACCCGGTCCGCCAGCACGCCGCCGACCAGGATGAACCCCACGGTCGGCAGGCGGCTCGCCCCGAGGACCAGGCCGATGCCCGCCACGCCGTGGCCGCTGCCCAGAACGGCGAACGCCAGCGCGATCGGGGCCATCTGGGAGCCGATGAGCGAGGTGTAGAAACCGGCCAGCAGGTTGCGCATCGGACGGCTGAGCGATGGCGGCCGGCTACCCATGAATGGGAGTTTGCCATAGTCGAACGGACAAATGGACCGCCGCGAATCCGGGGTCAGCTGTTCGCGCCGGTCACCGCGGCGACGAGGGCGACCTCGCCGCTGGTGCCCACGTCGAACAGGATCGTCGTCAGGCCGCTGCGGGTGAGCAGTTCGATCACCCCGGCCCGGTCGAGGAGACGGTACCGGTAGACCAGCATCCGCTCGCCCGCCTCGAACGCGACGGCGTGCGGGCCGGACGCGCCGTCGATGCGGATGGTGACCGGACGCCGGAACCTGAGCCCGGTCCAGACCTCGCTGCGGCCCGGGTCGAAACCGCGCTCCGTCTCGTACCACCGGGGGTCGAGGTTGAGCAGGTCGACGGCGGCCTGATGGATCGGCAGCAGCGGGGCGCCGGCCTCCACGTGGTCCAGGAACGCCGGCCGGTTGAACCCGACATCGAAGCGCACCGTCAGCACCAGCAGGTCCGCGGGCGACAGCGCGGCGCCGACGCGGCGCAGGAACTGTTCCGGCTCGGCCATGTTGAACACGGTGCCACCGGTCAGCAGGACGAACCGGCCCGGCCCGCCGCCGGGCCGGGCCGGGAGCACACCGGCCAGGTCGGGCCCGGTGAAGTCGCCGTGCCGGAACTCCAGACGCGCGGCCTCGCCGGGGAACCAGGCGCGCAGGTTCCGGGCCGCCAGGTCGAGCAGGCCGGTGCTGATGTCGATGCCGCGGTAGCCGGCGAACCGGCCGGCGGCGACCAGCGCGTGCAGCAGTGCCCGCGCCGGCCTGCCGGTGCCGGGCCCCAGGTCGATCACCTCGACCGGCGTGTCCGCCGGACCGTGGGCGAGCAGACCGGCGGCACTGTTCCGCAGCAGCAGGTGGTATTCCTGGGTGGGGGCGGCCCGCTGGTGGGGGATGCCCTCGGTCGAGGCCCGCCAGAGCGCGGCGCCGTCCCCGAGATAGGTGAACTCCTGCGGGAACTCCCGGCGCCCGGTGAGGACCTCGGCGAGAGTGTCGGCCTGCGCCGGCGAGAAGACACGGTAGAACTGCTCTCGCGGTGAGACGACGCGGTCATCGGTGTCCGGCACTCGCCGAGCATAGGCGATCGCCGATGCCGTTGACGGCGGGCCACTCCCTGGCGAGCGGTTCGCGCGATGAACAGCGCGTCGACCATCCCCCTTCTCACTCCAGGCCCTCGCGCGGGGTGGCGCCGGAACACCCGGTCCCGAACAGGCCCGGTCCGGCGGCGGCGGGACCGCCCGGTCCCCGAAGTCGTCGAGCCCGGCCGAGGTCAGGCGCGCGCGAACCCGATCAGCAACGCCACCGTCCCGATTCCTCGCCGATTCGATGAGTTGACCGGCACGACGCTATGACTCCGGACACCCCAACTTCCCGGATCCACGGGTGAACCATCCCGGCACGGCCTGCGTTCACCATGACGTGCAGCCGACAGACCTCGCCGACCCCGCCACGCCCGACGAGCCCGAGACCCCCGGTACGCCCTCGGACACCACGCCGCCCGAGGCCCCGGCTGAGGAGAAGGCCGCCGAGGCGACCTCGGAGGAGCCCGCGGACGAGGCGCCGTCCGAAGAGCCGGCCGGCGAGACGCTTCCCGGCCAGCCCTTCACCGCCACACCGGCGGCCGGCGAAGCCACCCCCGAGGAGCCCGGCCGGGTACGCCGCTTCCTGCGCTCCACCGGGCTCTCCCACACCCTGAACGTCCTGGCGTGCGGGATGGTCTTCGTCGCGCTGCTCTACCCCAACGTGCTGCGCCGCCTCACCCTCGGCAACTTCGCCCGCATCCCGGTCGAAGCCGCCGTCGGCATCCTCCTGCTGATCGTGCTGCCCCGCCGCCCGCGCATCGCCCTCGCCGGCGTCTCCGGCGCGATCCTCGGCTGGCTGATCATCCAGAAGAGCCTGGACATGGGCTGGTTCCAGATCCTGGCCCGGCCCTTCGACGTCGTCCTCGACTGGGAACTCCTCGACGACACCTACGGCTTCATCCGCGAGGCGTACGGCCAGGCCGGCGCCTACGCGGCAGCCGGCGGCGGCCTCCTGCTCGCCGTCGCCGTACCCGCGCTGATGATCTGGGCGGTCCTGCGGGTCGCCGCCATGCTGAACCGCAACCGCCGAGCCTCGGCCCTCGCCGCCTCCGGCATCGCCGCCACCTGGATGCTCACCTTCACCCTCGGCGTCCAACTGCTGCCCGACATCCCGGTCGCCGCCCGCAGCTCGGCCACCTACGCCTGGGACCGCGCCCTGCAGGCCCGCACCGGCATCGCCAACGAGGCGGCCTTCGCCGGCGAGGTGACCGTCGACGCGTTCCGCGACACCCCGCCCGACCGGCTGCTCACCGCGCTCAAGGGCAAGGACGTCATCTTCACCTTCGTGGAGAGCTACGGCCGCAACGCCGTCGAGGACCCCAGCCTCGCCGCCGGCACCGCCGCCGTCCTCAGCGACGGCGACGCCCAGCTCAAAGCCGCCGGGTTCGCCGCCCGCAGCGGCTGGCTCACCTCACCGACCTTCGGCGGCAACAGCTGGCTGGCCCACTCGACCCTGCTGTCCGGCCTGTGGATCAACAACCAGTCCCGTTACCGCAACCTCACCGCCAGCGACCGTCTCACCCTGACCAGCGCCTTCCGCAAGGCCAGCTGGGACACCGTCAGCGTCATGCCGGGCGCCACCCGCGCCTGGCCCGAAGGCGACTTCTACGGCTACAACCGGGTCTGGGACTCCCGCAACCTCGACTACCAGGGCCCCAAGTTCAGCTGGGCGCCGATGCCCGACCAGTACACCCTCAAGAAGTTCAACGACCTCGAGTACGCCAAACCCGGCCGCGCCCCGCTGATGGTCGAGATGCCGCTGGTCTCCAGCCACACCCCGTGGGCGCCGATCCCCGCGTTCATCGACTGGGACCAGGTCGGCGACGGCTCCGCCTACCACACCCTCCCCACCGACGGCGGCCAGAAGGCCGACATCTGGACCACCCCCGAACGGGTCCGCCGCGAGTACGGCAGGTCGATCCGCTACACCCTCACCACCCTGATTTCCTGGATCGAGAAGTACGGCGACGACAACCTGGTCCTCGTCTTCCTCGGCGACCACCAGCCGTCCAGCGTGGTCACCGGCGACAACGCCAGCCGCGACGTGCCGATCACCATCGTCGCCAAGGACCCGGCGGTCCTCGACCGCATCGCGGACTGGCAATGGACCGAAGGCCTCAAACCCGCCACCGACGCCCCGGTCTGGCCGATGAACGCCTTCCGCGACCGTTTCCTCACCGCCTACGGCCCCGCCGGCGACACCCGCTGACCGCGCCCTGACCGCGGTGTGCGACGCCGGTCCCGAGCACCACGGGCGTCGCACACCGCCCGGCGCCGGCGAGCCCCTCACCGAGAGGCGCTGGCCGGCCACCCGATGACGAGACCGGGTTGCGCGCCTCGTTCACCAGTGCGTCCGACTCACGTCCTCAGCGCCGGGGCCGCAGCACGGGGCGCAGGGCGTCCAGGACGGCCGGATTCTCGATGGTCGCCGGGACCGGCTCGTCGCGGCCGTCCGCGATGCCCCGCATCGTGCCCCGCAGGATCTTGCCCGACCGGGTCTTCGGCAGCGCGGCGACCACATCGATGCGCCGCAGCGCCGCCACCGGCCCCAGCCGTTCCCGCACCCACGCGACCAGCTCCGCCGGGGACGCCGCGTCGCCGTCGCGCAGCACCACGAGTCCGCGCGGCACCTGACCCTTCAGCTCGTCGGCGACAGCGATCACCGCGCATTCGGCGACCGCCGGGTGCGCGGCCAGCACCTCCTCCATCGACCCGGTCGACAGCCGGTGACCGGCCACATTGATCACGTCGTCGGTGCGGCCCAGCACGTACAGATAGCCGTCGGCGTCGAACATCCCGCCGTCGCCGGTCAGGTAGGCGCCCTGGAACGCCGACAGGTACGACCGCACGTACCGTTCGTCGTCGCGCCACAGCGTCGGCAGGCAGCCCGGTGGCAGCGGCAGGTCGAGCACGATCGCGCCCTCCCGGCCGGGTTCGACGTCGGAGCCGTCCGGGGCGACGACCCGCACCCGGTAACCGGGCATCGGCACCGACGGGGAGCCCGGCCGGGTCGGCAGCGCCTCCAGGCCGCGCGGGCTCGCCGCGATCGGCCAGCCCGTCTCGGTCTGCCACCAGTTGTCGATCACCGGGATGCCGAGCAGCTCACCGGCCCACTCGTAGGTCCGGGTGTCGAGCCGCTCCCCCGCCAGGAACAGCAGCCGCAGACTGCTCATGTCACGCCCGGACAGCAGTTTGCCCTCCGGGTCCTCCTTGCGGACGGCCCGGATCGCGGTCGGCGCGGTGAACATGGCGGCCACCCGGTGCTGTTCGACGACCCGCCAGAACGCGCCCGCGTCGGGGGTGCCGACCGGCTTGCCCTCGTAGAGGACCGTGGTCGCGCCGAGCAGCAGCGGACCGTACACGATGTACGAGTGCCCGACGACCCATCCGACGTCGGAGGCGGCCCAGAAGACCTCGCCCGCCCGTACCCCGAAGATGTTCTCCATGGACCAGGCGACGGCGACCGCGTGACCGCCGTTGTCACGGACCACGCCCTTGGGTCTTCCGGTCGTGCCGGAGGTGTAGAGGATGTAGAGCGGGTCGGTCGCCGACACCGGCACGCAGCCCGCCGGTTCCGCGCCGGCGACCGCGTCCGTCCAGGTCAGATCGCGGCCGGGGAGCAGCGTGGCGGGCGCCTGCGGCCGTTGCAGAATCACGCAGTGCGTGGGCGTGTGCGCCGCCTCGGCCAGCGCCGCGTCGAGCATCGGCTGGTACGGCACGACCCGGCCGGCCTCCAGCCCGCAGGAGCTGGCGACGATCACCCGCGGCTGCGCGTCGTCGATGCGGGCCGCCAGTTCCCGGGCGCCGAACCCGCCGAAGACGACGGAGTGGACGGCGCCGAGCCGGGCGCAGGCCAGCATCGCGACGACGGCCTCCGGCACCATCGCCATGTAGATCACCACGCGGTCGCCGCGGTCGACTCCGAGCCGGCGCAGCGCCCCGGCGAACAGCGCCACCTCGTCGCGCAGCTCCCGGTAGGTGAAGGTGCGCACCACTCCGGTGGCCGGGCTGTCGTGGATCAGGGCGGTCTGGTCGCCGCGTCCATTCTGGACGTGCCGGTCGAGGGCGTTGTGGCAGGTGTTCAGGGTGGCGCCGGGGAACCATCGGAAGATCGGCGCCTCGGAGTCGTCGAGGATCCGGTCGGGCGGTTCGATCCAGTCGATGGCCGTGGCCGCGTCCCGCCAGAAGCCGGTGGGGTTGGTGATGCTCCGCTCGTACGCCTCTCGATATGCACCCATCCCCCGACGCTGCGCCCGCCCTCACGTTCTGTCCAGCATCCTAGGAGGCTAGTTCAAACGGACCGGCCGGTCCTTCTCGTCAGGCTTGCGGGAACACTCGTTCCACCATCGTGACCAGGCTGACCGCGAGCAGCGCGTGCACCTGGTCACGGGTCAGCACTCCGCGCTTCAACCACTCCTGCGCCGTATAGACCGCCAGCCCCACATAGGCCCGCGCCATGCCCCGCAGCGCGGGAGGCGGCCGCCGTTCCATGCCCACCGCGCGCAGGATGCCGTCCGCCGCGATGTCGATCGCCTCCGCGATCACCTCGTCGACGTCGGCGTCCCCGGCCATCCCGCCGGCGCCGATCGCCGCGAGCCACGAGGTGCTGTGCCGGGACACCACGTCGAGGAACCAGCCGACGATGGAGTCGGCCCGCTCGGCGAGATCACCCTGGGGAAGCTGCTCCAATGCCACCTCGGGCACGGTGAGCATCACTCGCACGACCTCCAGGTAGAGGTCCTTCTTCGTGCCGAAGTAGTGGTTCACCAGACCGCGGGCCACCCCGGCGTCCCGGGCCACGTCCGTGGTGGAGACCTGCGCATACGGTTTCGACCCGAACAGGCGGATCGCGACCGACAGGATCTGCTCGCGCCGCGCGTCCGGTTCGAGCCGGCGCCGGCGCATCGCCTCGACACTCACGGGGCCGACCCTACGGCACGTCGATTCATCGCGATGCGATATGCCCCTTTCATCGATGTCGTCATATCGCGGAACGATGAATCGCGGCGATTCATACCCGCGTTGTTGACACATCGCCAATAGTGCTCGATGGTGGGTCGATGCCGACGCCTGGACTGGACGGTTACGTCGAACCGTGGCGCAAGCCGGAACACGACGACCTGGCCGAGCTCGCCCGCACCTTCTTCACCAAGGAGGTGGCGCCGCACGCCGAGCGCCTGGAGCGCCAGGGCCATCCGGATCGCGAGCACTACCGCCGGGCCGGCGAGCTCGGCCTGCTCGGGCTCTCGATCCCGGAGCAGTACGGCGGCGGGGGTGGCGACTTCACCCACGAGGCCACGCTGTTGCACGAACAGATGCTGGCCGGCGAGGGCAGCCTCGGCATCGCCGTGCACAGCGGGATCGTCACCGGCTACCTCAACGAGTACGGCACCGAGGAGCAGAAGCAGCGCTGGCTGCCCGGCCTGGTGGCGGGCGAGCTGGTCGGCGCGATCGCGATGACCGAGCCGGACGGCGGCTCCGACGTGCAGGCGATCCGCGCGAAAGCCGTCCGCGACGGCGACGACTACCTGGTCAGCGGCTCGAAGACGTTCATCACCAACGGCATCCTCGCGGACCTGCTGATCCTCGCCGTGAAGACCGACACGTCCGCACGCGCGCACGGCATCTCGCTGCTGGTCTGCGAGCTGACCGGCGATCCCGAGGGCTTCCGCCGCGGCCGCAAGATCGAGAAGATCGGCCTGCACTCCAACGACACGGCCGAGCTGTTCTTCGACGGGCTCCGGGTGCCGGCCGCCAACCTGCTCGGCGCCGAGGGGTCCGGTTTCATCCAGATGATGCAGCAGCTGCCCCAGGAGCGCCTGGTCATCGGCGTCGGCGCGGTCGCCGCCATGCAGCGGGCCGTCGCGATGGCGACCGCCTACGCCAAGGAGCGCACCGCGTTCGGCAAGCCGCTGATCGGCCACCAGAACACCCGGATGGTCCTGGCCGAGGTCGCGACGCGGACCAGGGTGTCCCGGATCTTCCTGGACGACTGCATCCAGCGGCACGCCCGTGGTGAGCTGGACGTGGCGACCGCCGCGATGGCCAAGCTCTACCTGACCGAGGGCCAGTGCGAGGTCGTCGACCGCTGCCTGCAGATCTTCGGCGGCTACGGCTACACGACCGAGTACCCGATCTCGAAGATGTACGCGGATGCCCGGGTCCAGAAGATCTACGGCGGCACGAACGAGATCATGAAGGAGCTGATTTCGCGTGTCCTCTGATCGCGGCCCGCTCGACGGCGTCAAGGTCGTCGAGCTGGCCGGCCTGGCGCCGGCCCCGTTCGGCTGCATGATCCTGGCGGACCTCGGCGCCGACGTGGTCCTGGTCGACCGCCCCGGCGGCACCGGGCCGGCCGGCCCGCTCCAGCGGGGCCGCCGCCAGGTCACCCTCGATCTCAAGAGCGAGAGCGGCATCGCCGGCCTGCTGGCCCTGATCGGCAAGGCCGACGTCCTGGTCGAGGGCTACCGTCCCGGCGTCGCCGAGCGCCTCGGCTTCGGCCCCGCCGAGTGCGAGAAGATCAACCCGGGGCTGGTGTACGCCCGGATGACCGGCTGGGGCCAGGACGGCCCGCTGGCGAAGGCCGCCGGTCACGACATCGACTACATCGCGATCGCCGGCGCCCTGGAGCCGATCGGCCGCCCCGGTGAGCGCCCGCACGCCCCGATCAACCTGCTCGGCGACTTCGCCGGCGGCGGCATGCTGCTGGCCGTCGGGGTGCTCGCGGCCCTGCTGGAACGGGCACGCTCCGGCCGCGGCCAGGTCGTCGACGCGGCGATGGTCGACGGCTCGTCCCTGCTGATGACCTTCCTGCACGGGTTCATCGCCGCCGGCAGATGGCCGGGCGGCCGCGGGCAGAACCTGCTCGACGGCGGCGCCCCGTTCTACGACACCTATCAGGCCTCCGACGGCGGCTATCTCGCGGTCGGCGCCCTGGAACCGCAGTTCTACGCCGCCCTGGTCAAGGGCCTCGGCCTGGACGACCTTCCGGCCCAGTTCGACGTCGCCGCCTGGCCCGAGCTGCGCCGGCGCTTCGCCGAACGGTTCCGCCTGCGCACCCGCGACGAGTGGGCGTCGATCTTCGACGGTCTCGACGCCTGCGTCAGCCCGGTCCTGTCACCGGCGGAGGCGCCGC
The DNA here is from genome assembly GCF_030009775.1 of Actinoplanes sandaracinus. Classification (GTDB taxonomy): domain Bacteria; phylum Actinomycetota; class Actinomycetes; order Mycobacteriales; family Micromonosporaceae; genus Actinoplanes; species Actinoplanes sandaracinus. The sequence continues at coordinate 154,160 of NZ_JASCTH010000012.1, forward strand.
TGCACCCGCACCACCAGGCGCGCAACGCCTTCGTCGAGGTGGACGGCGTCACTCAGCCGGCGCCGGCGCCGCGCTTCGGCCGCACCCCGGCGGCCACCCCCGAACCGGTCAGACCCGCGACGGTCCAGGACATCCTCTCCCGCTGGGGCTAGATCATCATCTGGTACGGCCAGCCGGCCCCCGAACGCACCGATCGGCGTCCCGGGCCCGCCGCGCGAGGTGGCGGCCGCCGGCCCGGACCGTCAGGCGGCCATGCGGCCGTGCTTCTCCCGGTACATCGCGGCGTCGGCCTCGGCGGTCAGGGCATCGAGCCCGGCCGCGTCACCGGCCGGGCGCAGCGCCACCCCGATGCTGACCCCGACGGTGACCTCGATGCCGTCGCCGAGCCCCGCCGGGCGGCGGACCGCCTCGCGGATGCGGTCGCAGGCGGCGGTGACCGCGGCCGCCCCGGCGCCGGGCAGCAGCACCAGGAACTCGTCACCGCCGAGCCGCCCGGCCAGCCCTTCCGAAACCAGCCCCTCCGCATCCAGCGCCGCCGTCAGGCGGACACCCATCTCGTGCAGCAACAGATCACCCGCCGCGTGCCCGTACGTGTCGTTGACCTGCTTGAACCCGTTCAGATCGAGCAACAACACCGCCAGCGGCCGGCCCGCGCACTCATCGGCGTACGCCGCCAGCTGCGCCCGGTTCGGCAACCCGGTCAGCGGATCGTGGGTGGCCTGGTGCTGCAACGCCCGCCGGGTCTCCTGGAGGGTGGTGAGCTGGCGGGCGAAGGCCGTCGACTGCGCACCGGCGATGATCGCGGTCATCGCGTTGACGCCGAGCACGAACGCGATGTCCGGCGAGCGGGGCAGCAGCAGGATGAAGGCCGCCGATGTCGCCACCATGGCCAGCAGCGCGCCCAGCAGCTGGTGCCGGATCGCGGCGATGGAGATGCTCAGGCCGAGAAGCGGCCAGGTGGTCTGCGAGAAGTCCCGCTCGGAGACGATCACGAACGCCACGATCGTCACGGTGTCGAACAGGACCTGGAGCGCGCTGAACGGTGGGTACCACCGTGAGTCCGGGCGTCGCCACGCGCACACGGCCAGCAGGTTCGCGCCGGCCATCAGCCCGAGGCCGAGCCAGCAGGCCATCGTCATGTCGGCGCTGAGGGTCTTCGGCGCGAAGTCGGTGAGGCCGCTCATGTAGACGACCGTGCAGAGCAGCCCGAAAGTGCGGGAGACGAGCCCGGCGGCTTCGACGGCCCGCCGCCGGGAGCGCAACGAGTCGTCGATCGACGGCACGGCCCGGCTGCCGGTCACCTTGCGCATGCGCCTCCCATCGGCAGCAGACCGTCGCACCTTCCGGAAAACCTCACGCGGCCGATCGGCCGCGCTTGTCGCGGTACGTGCCGGCGTCGGCCTCGGCGGTCAGCGCGTCCGGACCGGCCGGATGGCCACCCCGGCACTGACCCCGACCGTAACGTGACGGCCGTCGCCGAGATCGATCGGCTGCCGGATCACGTCCCGGATCCGGGACCAGCGACGCGAAGCCCAGCGAGGTGGCGGCACGGCGCCGTTCGAGCGGCGCGTCGTCGTCGACGGGCCCTGGTGAGCGGCGGGTCAGCCGGGGCAGGGGTGTTCCATCGGCGGTCCCTTCGGGCCTCGAGTCGACGACGGGAGACGGGGCCGGCCGCCTTGCGGCGACCGGCCCCGTCCGGTGAACCACTCAGAACTTGAACGCGCCGACCAGGTTGCGCAGCTCGTCGGCGGTCCGGGAGACCGCCTGGCTGGCCTCGCGGGTCTGCGTGACGCCGCCGACCGTGGCAGCGCTGGCGGTGGACACGTCGTTGATGTTGGCGGCGATCCGGCTGGAACCGGCGGCCACCTCGGCGATGCTGCGGCTCATCTCGCCGGTGGTGGCGGTCTGTTCCTCGACCGCCGAGGCGATGGTGGTCTGGAAGTCGTTGATCTGGGCGATGACCTCGGAGATCCGGTTGATGACCTCGACCGCGCCGCCGGTGTCCTGCTGGATGGCGTTGACCCGGCTGCCGATGTCCTCGGTGGCACGGGCGGTCTCCTGCGCGAGGTCCTTGACCTCGCTGGCGACGACGGCGAAGCCCTTGCCGGCGTCGCCGGCGCGAGCCGCCTCGATGGTGGCGTTGAGGGCGAGCAGGTTGGTCTGCTCGGCGATGGACGTGATCAGCTTGATGACGTTGCCGATCTCGGCGGACGACTCGCCGAGCTGGCGGATCGTGTCGGTGGCGCGGGCGGCCTCGGCGACGGCGATCGAGGCGATGTGGGCGGCCTCGCTGGTGTTGCGGGAGATCTCCCGGATCGACAGGCCCATCTCCTCCGAGCCGGCGGCGACGGTCTGCACGTTGCGGGAGATCTCGTCGGCCTCGGCGGACGCCGAGCTGCTCTGCCGGTCGGTGTTGTCGACGGCTTCGGCGATCTGCCCGGAGACGCCGGCGAGCTGGTTGGAGGCGCTGGCGAGCTTGTCGGCGTCCTCGGCGATGGTGCGCATCGAGCCGCGCAGCTTGTCCAGCGAGCGGTCCAGGCCGGCGGCCATCACGCCGAGCTCGTCCTGGCTGGTGATGCCGCTGCGCACGGTGAGGTCGCCGGAGTCGAGGGCGTCGATCACCGCGCCGAGCTTGCGGATCGGGCCGAGGATCGAGCGGACCAGCGGGACCGCCATGCCGATGAGCAGGGCCAGGCCGATACCGGCGACCACGATGGCGACCGTACGCGTCGAGCTGACCGTGTCGGCCATCTCGGCCGTCTGCTCGGCGACGGCGGCCGCCACCTTCTCGTTGAGGGCGTCGAGCGCGTCGTCGGTCTTGTTGTTGCGCTCGGCGATCTCGTCGGTCCGGCCGATCACCGACTTCGGGTCGGCGACACCGGCGGTGACGAACTCGGTGATGAAGACGTTGAAGTCCTCGAAGTCCGGGCGGTAACTCTGGAACTCCTGGAGCAGCGCGGGCGGCAGACCGCTGGCGACGATCGCGTCAGCCGCGTCGACCGCCGACTGCACGTCGTCGACCACGTCCTCGCTGACGTCGTGGCCGAGCGCCGACCGGTACGCGTCCACCTTCAGCTCGCTCTGCCTGTTGTTCAGGTGATTGATCGCGGCGAGGCAGGCTTCGAGCTTGCGCATCTCCTCAGCCTGTGTGGCGAGACTCGACTGGCCGGTCAGGGTGATGATGGCCATGCCACCGAGCGCCACGGCGCCGGTCGCGACGATGACACCCAGCCGTTTGGCCGTGCCGATGTTCTGCAATGCGCGCATCTGCCCTCCATAGCATCCCGACGATCCACACATCGGACGTGGCGGGCGTCACCTGAGAACAGTGCGGCGAGAGCTGTGGTCGGACGTTTCAGCGGTTCAGACGGCGGGTCCAGTCGGACGGGACGGCTCCGGCCGGTCCGGGCGCGGGCTGGTCGGCCGGGTGGCTGGCGGGCGGGGCGAGCGCGGGCCCGGTGCCGGCCTGCTCGGTGCGGTAATCCCAGAACCAGTCCTCGCCCGGCTCGTAGGACTGGACGACCGGGTGACCGGTCTGCTTCCAGTGCGCGGTGGCGTGCTGCGACGGGGAGCTGTCACAACAGCCGACGTGGCCGCACTGGGCGCACCGCCGCAGGTGGAACCACCAGCCACCGCTGCCGAGGCAGTCGGAGCAGCCGGGCCCGGTCGGCGGGACGTCGGTCTGGATCGGGGCGTCGCTGGTCACGCCGAGAACCTATCAATGGGCCCGGTCGTACGCCGCCTGCGCCTCGCGAACCGTGCCGATCTCACCCTCGACCAGCTCGATCAGCTCGACGAACTTGGCGGCGACCCGTGCGCCGAGGTCGGTGAGGCTGTACTCCACCCGCGGCGGGATGGTGGCCTGCACCTCGCGGCGGACCAGTCCGTCGCGTTCGAGCGCCTGCAACGTCTGGGCCAGCATCTTCTCGCTCACCCCGTCGACCCGGCGGCGCAGCGCGTTGAACCGGAACGCCCCGTCGTGCAGCGCGGCCAGAGCCAGACCGCCCCAGCGGCCGGTGACGTCGGTCAGGACGCCACGGGAGGCGCAGTCGCGCGCGAACACACTGGCGGCCAGCTCGTCATCCACGCCGGTCACGATACCAGCACTATCTCGGGGTTTGCGCTTTCTAAAAGTTAGTGCAATCCTTTGGTCACCGCTTACCGATAGCAACTGGAGCTGACATGACCATCGCCGTCACCGGAGCCACCGGACACCTGGGCCGTCTCGTCGTCGAGGCGCTGATCGCTCGCGGCACCGCTCCCGGTGAGATCGTCGCGGGGGTCCGCGACACCGCCAAGGCCGCCGGTCTGCTGCCCCAGGGAATCCAGGTGCGCGTGGCCGACTACGACCGCCCGGAGACTCTGGCCGCCGCCTTCGCCGGAGTCGACCGTCTGCTGCTGGTCTCCGGCAACGCGGTCGGGCAGCGGATCGCGCAGCACACCGCGGTGGTCGAGGCCGCGAAGCAGGCGGGCGTCGGGTTCCTGGCCTACACCAGCATCCTGCGGGCCGACACCTCGCCGATCGGGCTGGCGCCCGAGCACCTGGCCACCGAGGAGATCATCAGGAGCAGCGGGATTCCCTACGCGTTCCTGCGCAACGGCTGGTACATCGAGAACTACGCGGGCGCGCTCGGCGCCGCGGTGAGCCAGGGCGCTCTGTACGGCAGCGCCGGGGCGGGCCGGATCGCCGCCGCGACCCGCGCCGACTTCGCCGAGGCGGCCGCCGCCGTGCTGGCCGGCGGCGAGCCCGGGGTCTACGAACTGGCCGGTGACGAGCCGTTCACTCTGGCCGAACTGGCCGCCGAGGTGGCCCGGCAGTCCGGCAGCCCGGTCGTCTACACCGACCTGCCGGAAGCGGACTACCGGGCCGCGCTGGCCGGCGCCGGCGTGCCCGCGGACTTCGCGGCGCTGCTCGCCGACACCGACGTCAAGATCCGTGACGGGCACCTGGACGACGCATCCGGCACCCTGGCCCGCCTGATCGGCCGCCCGACCACCCCGCTGTCCGACGCCGTCGCGGCGGTCCTCAAGAGCTGAGACCTCCGCCCGCCGCGGCGGCTCTCCGGGAGCCGCCGCGCCCGGTTCCGGCGTCTGTCACGGTCTCGACGGCGCCCGACGACGTTAGGCTTTCTCACATGGCCAAACCACGGTTGCAACCCGGCCCCGATCATCCGATCACGATCACACCGACCGGCGGAAGGGTCATCGTCACCGCCGGCGGGCGGGTGGTCGCCGACACGGCGAACGCCCTGACCCTGCAGGAGGCGAGCTACCCACCGGTGCAGTACGTGCCGCTCGCCGACGTCGACCCGGCGCTGATCTCGCCCACCGCCACCCAGACCTACTGTCCCTACAAGGGCGAGGCGAGTTACTGGTCCCTCCCGGACGCGCCGGACGCCGTGTGGGGATATCTGGACCCCTACGACGCGGTCGCCCCGATCAAGGATCACGTCGCCTTCTACCCCGACAAGGCGGAGGTCCGGATCGCCGACCGCACGGCGGCGAGCTGATACCGGTCCGCCTCGTACGGCGTGTAGAACGAGATCCGATCGATCGTGGAACCGAATCTCTCCCGCAGGCCGGCGGCCACCGAAGCGGGGTCGCCGGCCACCGCGAAGGCGTCCAGCATGTCGTCGGTGACGGCGTCGGCCATCTCGTCCCACGATTGCCGGCGCGACAACGCGGTGAGGCGGTCGGCCAGCTCACCCCAGCCGTGCAGGTCGAGCACCGGCCGGTAAGCGGGCGTCGAGGCGTAGAACGCGATCTGCCCGCGGACCGCCCGCTCGGCCTTGCGCCGGTCCGCCGGCTCGGCGCCGAGGACGACCATCGGACTCATCTGGAGATGGAATCCGTCCAGGGTCCCGCCGCGGGCCTCCCGTACCGCGGGGATTATCCGCTCGCCGAGATAGGCCAGGCTGGTCAGCGGGTGCACGAGCAGCCCGTCGGCGACGCGCCCGGCGGTCGCCACCATCCGCTCCCCCACCGCGGCCAGCTGAATCGTCGGATTGCCGAACGGGTTGGGCCCCGGGTCGAAGAACTCGGTCATCAGCGTGTGCCTGTAGAAAGCGCCGCGGAACATCAGCCGCTCCCCCGTCGCCCACGAGTGCCAGATCGCCCGCACCGCGCCGACGAACTCCTCCATCCGCGCGGCCGGGCTGCTCCACGGCATCGCGAACCGCCGCTCGATGTGCGGCTTGACCTGCGAGCCGAGGCCCAGCCGGAACCGGCCCTCACTGATCAACTGAAGGTCGTTGGCGAGCACCGCCACGTTCATCGGGTTACGGGCGAACGCCACCGCGATCGCCGACTGCAGCGAGATCTGGCCGGTGGCCCGGGCCACCAGAGTGAGCGTCGTGAAGACGTCGTGCCTGGTCTCGGCCGCGTTGAAACCGTCATAACCGACCTGCTCCGCCGACACCGCCGCGGTCTCCGCCTCGGCCGGTGTGGCCGCGACCGGCGCGGCAAAATCAACCAACATCCCCCAGGCTTACCAGATCTTGACTCTCACACCGTGTCAGGCAGTGAACTCGGAGCCATCATGTTCAGCATCGGAGACTTCGCCCGCCACGGTCGCGTGTCGGTCCGGATGTTGCGTCACTACGACGCCATCGGGCTGCTGCGGCCGGCCCACGTCGACCCGGCCACCGGCTACCGGCACTACACCGCCGTCCAGCTGGCCCGGCTCAACCGGATCATCGCTCTGAAGGACCTCGGATTCACGCTCCAGCAGGTGCACGACATCGTCGGCGGCGCGCTGGGCACCGAGGAACTGCGGGGGATGCTGCGGTTGCGCCGGGCCGAGCTGGCGGCGGCCGTGACCGCGTCGACCGCCCGGCTGGCGCAGGTCGAGGCGCGGCTCCGAGCGATCGAGAGCGAGGGGCACATGCCCAGCAACGACGTAGTCCTCAAGCGCATCCCGCCGGTCCGGGTCGCCGAGCTGACCGCGGTCGCGGCGAGCTACCAGCCGCAGGACATCGGCCCGGTCATCAACCCGCTCTACGACGAGCTGTTCCAGCGGCTCGGGGCGGCCGGGGTGAAGCCCACCGGGCCGGGCGTCGCCTACTACGAGGACGCGGCGGACGGCGGGATCACCGTCCATGCCGCGATCGCGGTCTCCGCCGGTCCGGGTTCGGGCGATGTCGTGGTACGGGACCTGCCCGCGATCGAGGAGGCCGCGACGATCGTGCACCACGGGTCGATGGACGCCATCCTGCCGACCGAGCAGGCCCTGACTCGGTGGATCGACGCGAACGGGTACCGCGCGGCCGGTTACGCGCGGGAGGTCACCCTGGAGTGCCCGGAGAACCGGGACGACTGGGTCACCGAGCTGCAGGTGGCGGTCACGAAGGCCTGACCGCGCCGTGGATCGCCGCGGCCATCACCTCGGTGGTGGCCGCGCGCAGCAGGTCGAGGTCGGCGTCGGCGTCGCCGGTGGACAGAGCCACCACGGCGTCGCCGTCGTAACGGGAGTGGGCCGGGTGCAGGGCGCGGGCGAATCCGGTGTGGCCGCTCTGGGCGAGCAGGTGGCAGTCGAGTTTGCTGAGCCGGGCGTCGGTGAGGACCACCGCGATCGTGGTGTTCTGCATCGGGAACGGCGTGCTCACCGGCTCCGCCGGGGTGGTGTCGCCGCCGAGCACGTCGCCCCAGGCGTTGACCACGACCACCACCTCGATGGTGGCGTCGCCCACCCGGCCGGTGGCGTGACCCAGCCCGCCGGGTGACGCGCCACCACGCCATTTTCCCGTGGTGGCCCCGGTGCCCGCCCCGACCGTACCGGTGCTGAAGGGTTGCCCGCTCAAGGCCGCGAGAGCCGCCTCGCGGCCTTGAGCGGGACCCGGCGGCGTGGTCGCGACCGAGCCGTCGAAGACCGACATGCCGACGACGATCGGGACCGGCCCGAACTCGGTGGGGAAGCCCTGGCCGCGCTCGCGCAGCAGCCGCATCACCCCGTCGCCGGCCGCGAGGCCGAAGGCGGAACCACCGGAGAGCACCACCGCGTCCACCCGCTCGACCAACCGGCCCGGCTCGAGCAGGGCGAACTCGCGGGTGGCCGGGGCGCCGCCGCGCACCTCACCGGAGGCCACCGTGCCGGGCGGCGGCAGGATCACGGTGACTCCGGTGCCGTCGCCGGTCCAGTGGCCGGCGTGGGCGGTGAGCAGTTGCGGCAGGGCCATGCCGGAACCGTATCGGCTGCCCACGTTCTGACGACGAATGTCGGGGTATGCAGACGAATCGTTCACCGAACGACGCACAGAAACGGAAACCCGACATGGAGCCGACCGTTCCCAGCCCTACCACGAAGGAACCCGCGGAGAACAGCCCGGTCAAGGAGTCCCTCGCACCGGGACGGGGACTGCAGACCGGCGACTATCTGACGACCGGACAGGGGGCCCGGCTTCCGGACACCGACCACTCCCTCAAGGTCGGGCCGCGCGGGCCGGTGCTGCTGGAAGACTTCCACCTGCGCGAGAAGATCACCCACTTCGACCACGAGCGGATCCCGGAACGGGTCGTCCACGCCCGAGGGTCCGGCGCCTACGGCACCTTCACGGCGTACGGGAACGCGGCGTCGGTGACCAAGGCCGGTTTCCTGGCGGAGAAGGGCCGCGAGACCGAGGTGTTCACCCGGTTCTCCACGGTGCTCGGCTCGCGTGGCTCCGCCGACACGGTGCGCGACACCCGTGGCTTCGCCGTGAAGTTCTACACCGCCGAGGGCAACTTCGACCTGGTCGGCAACAACATGCCGGTCTTCTTCATCCAGGACGCCATCAAGTTCCCGGACGTCATCCATGCCGCGAAGTGGCACCCGGACCGAGAGATCCCGCAGGCACAGACCGCGCACGACACGTTCTGGGACTTCGTGTCGCTGCACACCGAGGCCACGCACCACGTGTTCTGGGCCATGTCCGACCGGGCCGTCCCGCGCTCGTACCGGACCATGGAAGGCTTCGGGGTGCACACGTTCCGCCTGGTCAACGCGGACGGCGAGACGTCGCTGGTGAAGTTCCACTGGAAGCCGGTGGCCGGGGTGCACTCCCTGGCGTGGGAGGAGGCCCAGCTCACCGCCGGCGTCGACCCCGACTTCCACCGGCGCGACCTGACCGACTCGATCGACGCCGGCCTGTTCTACGAGTACGAGCTCGGCATCCAGGTGATGCCGGACACCGCCGACGAGACGTTCCAGGGCATCGACCTGCTCGACCCGACGAAGATCGTGCCCGAGGAACTGGCGCCGGTGCAGCCGATCGGCAAGCTGGTGCTCAACCGGAACACGGACAACTTCCACGCCGAGACCGAGCAGATCGCGTTCCACCTCGGCAACCTGGTGCCCGGCATCGAGGTCACCAACGACCCGCTGCTGCAGGGCCGGCTGTTCTCCTACCTGGACACCCAGCTCAGCCGCCTCGGCGGGCCCAACTTCAACCAGCTGCCGATCAACCGGCCGCACGCGCCGGTCAACGACAACCTGCGCGACGGCATGCACCAGAGCGTCGTGCACCGGGGCATCGCGCCCTACCTGCCGAACAGCCTCAGCGGTCCGGAAGGGGTGGTGCCGGCCGGGCCGGAGAACGGCGGATACGTGCACCTGCCGAAGCCGGTCGCCGGTGACAAGGTGCGGGCCAACCCGGTCTCGTTCGCCGACCACTACACGCAGGCGGCGCTCTTCTACGCCAGCCTCACCCCGATCGAGCAGGACCACATGGTCGAGGCGTTCACCTTCGAGCTGAGCAAATGCTACGAGCAGGCGATCCGCGTACGCATGCTGTCGGTCCTGTCGAACGTGAACGCCGAACTGACCGCGAAGGTCGCGGCCGGCCTGGGTCTTCCGGCGCCCGAAGGCAAGCCGCCGGTCGAGGTGACGCCGTCGCCCGCGCTGGCGCAGATCACCGACCGGGTGTGGCCGATCGCCGGCCGCGTCGTCGGCGTCATCGGCGCCCCGGACAAGGAGACCGCCGCGCTGCAGAAGGCCCTCAAGGCGCAGGGCGTCGTGGTGCGGGTGATCGCGCCGGTCGGCGGCCCCGGCGTGGAACGCACCTTCCAGACCGCGCGGTCCGTGGAGTTCGACGCGATCATCGTCGCGTCCGCCACCACCGACCTGCAGATGATGGTGCTGCTGCAGGAGGCGTTCCGGCACGCCAAACCAATCGGGGTCTGGGGCAAGGGCGAGCAGACCCTGATCAACGCGGGCCTCGACGTGAAGGCGCCGGGCATCCTGCTCGACGCCGACGCAGAGAAGATCGCTGCCGCGCTGGGCAGGCACCGGGTGTGGGAGCGGGTGCCGCTGCTGAAGTCGGCCGCCTCTTCCCCGGGCTCCTGATCCGGCCCGCCGTCTCAACCCCGGGCTCCTGACCCGCGGCGGAGGACGCTTCACCGCCCAACGGCCCCGGCCCGAGCCGGGGCCGTTGCCGTGGTCGGGGCCGTCGCCGCTTCCGCCGGCGTCGTGGTCAGAGCGGTGGGCTGCCGGTATCAGGGCGAGTCGCCGTTGTCGCGGCCGTCGCCGTTGCCGTGGAAGAGGTTCTCGATCAGGCCGCGCACCGGAGCCTCGAGCGGCGCGCCGGCCGTGTCGAGCCCCGGCGCCGGAATGTCCTTCCACCCGGCGATCTGCTCGCGGTCACCGTTCTCGCGGGTCGCCCAGACCTCGGTGTCGGCAGGTCTCCAAATGATCACTTTGTCCGGGTGGTACGACAACTCGGCCCGCATCGCGTCCGGGCCGCGGAACGCCAGGACGATCGGCCCCACCGCCGGAAACTCGTAGTACATGCCCTCGGGTTCCACCCAGAGCTCGAAAGGCTGGCTGTCCGCGGGCGAAGACACGGCGAGCTGGAATTCCATCGCGGCATTATGACGCCCCTGAGGGCGTCAGATCACCCGGTGCCGGCGGAGTCCGGACAGGATGGACCCAGTCAATGTTGATTCAATATTGATTCCGTCGTGTGCACAGCTCGGATCAACCCAAATCAAGTCGTCAACATGTCCCGTCACGTCAACATGTCCGGGCCCATCACCATGTCCGGCCCGTCAACAGGACCCGCTCCATCAACATGTCTGGGCCGTCAATGCGGCATGCATCGTCAAACCCGGTTCGCGGTATCAGACGCAGTCTGCGTTTCTCGTCATGATTCGCGCTGTCCGCTGTCCGCTGTCCGCTGTCCGCCGTCCGCGGGTCGCGGGCTGCGGGCTGCGGGTGCGGGTCGCGGGTCGCGGGCTGCGGGTGCGGGTCGCGGGCTGCGGGTGCGGGTCGCGGGCTGCGGGCTTCCTGCCAGCTCAGTAGCGGATCGAGGCGAGCGCCAGGCCGGCGAGACTGCAGCAGGCGGTGAGCCAGGCGACCGCCAGCAGGCCGGACGTGAGCGAGCCGAGGAACCCGGCAGGAGAACTACTCAGGACTACCGTGGCGGCGCCGATGAAGACGAGCGCGGCGACGGTTGCCACCCGCAGGAACGAGCGGTTGGCGGGCGTGCGATCGAACAAGGTGATCTCCGGGAGGGCCAGCGGTTAGAAGGTCGCAACCCTCCCCCATCACCGACGGCGCGGGCAACCACCGCCAAGGCCGGAAACTCGGCCGTACGACCGGTCGAATCAGACGGGGTGTCCGAAGGATTCCGCCGGGCGGCGCAGCAACGGGTCACCGCGCCGCGGGTCGGCGGGAGTTCCCAGCCGACGCACCGCCGGCCCGTTCATGGCGCGAGCCAGCGCACCGTCAGCCCGCGCAAGGCGCGACGTCGGCCCACTCGAGGAGTGAAGGCCGACGCACCGTCAGCCCAGTTCAAGGCGCGAGCCAGCGCATCACCAGCCCCCGCAAGGCATGAACAACACGCGCAAGGCATGAGCAAGACCCGACGTCGGCTCGCTCAAGGAGTGAAGGCCGACGCACCACCGACCCGAATCAAAGCGCGAGCCAGCGCACCGCCAGCCCACCCAAGGCACGACCAAAGCCGACGTCGGCCCGCTCAAGGAGTAAAGGCCGACGCACCACCGACCCGAATCAAAGCGCGAGCCAGCGCACCGCCAGCCCACCCAAGGCACGACCAAAGCCGACGTCGGCCCGCTCAAGGAGTAAAGGCCGACGCACCGCCGACCCATTTGAAAGTGTGGTCCGGCGCGGCGCCGGACCGCTGAAGGGGGGCCGGCGCACCGCCGGCCCCTGGGTTGCCGAGCCGGCGAACCGCCGGCCCGGCTTCGGGAAGGAACCGCCTGGAAGCTGAGCGTCAGCTCGTGGTCTGGTGCGACGGCTTCGATTCGCCCTCGATGGTCTGCTGCTCCGTCGGCGCGAGGGCCGGGGCGCGGCCGGTGGCGATCTCGATGCGGCGCGGCTTGGCGGTCTCGGCCACCGGGATGGTCACGGTGAGCACGCCGTCGTTCCAGGTGGCGTCGATCTTGGCTAGGTCGAGGCCCTCGCCGAGGGTGAGACGCCGCTCGAAGGTGCCGGTCACGCGTTCGCGGCGCACCCACTGGACGTCGGCATCGGTGCGGGCGGACCGCTCGGCACGAATGGTGAGGACGCGGCCGTCCACGTCGACGTTGATGGAGCCCGGATCGATGCCCGCCAGATCGCAGTGGAGCACGAAGTGCTCACCGGACCGGTACAGGTCCATCGGCATCGCCACGGCGGCGGCGGCGGATACGCCGGGGGCGTTCAGCATCCTGTCGGCCAGGCGGTCGAACTCGCGGAAAGGATCGAAAGTCAGCACCACGATCAACCTCCTCTAGTAAGCAGCCGGACGGTCCGGCGGCTCGTGGCGCTCGGCTGACAATGCTCGCCGAGGTCGGTGTCAGATCTCTCTGACCAGCACCGACAAGTAATTTTTTAGCACTACCTCCGGGCGAGTGCCAACCCCTTTCCAAGATTTTCTGCTCCGGAGTCCGGGCGGGGGCCAGCGGCGGCGAGCCGCTCACCAACGCGACGGCGGCGGCCGCCCGACGCGCTCCGGTGGACCCGGCGGCGGGAATCAGCGTTGGGGATCAGTGGCACCCAGGGCCGGATGGCGGATCAGTGGCACCCAGGGCCGGATGGCGTGGGGACCGGCGCCACCGGCCGGCGCTCGTGGTGCGAGCGGGGCGCGACGAGGCCACACTGCACGGATGACCGCCATCCGCGTCAGGTTCGTCGGTGCCGACAAACACCGCGACTTCCACGTCACTCCCACCGCCGCCGACCACATCGTCGCTCGGCTCGGGGACCCGAACGCGGTCCTCACGTTCACCGACGAGTACGGCGAGACCCACGTGCCGGTCCGCAGCATCACCTACATCACCGTACGGACGGATTGATCGCGGACGCGGTTCCCGTTCTCGCTGTCGCCGCCGCCGGCCGTCGTATACCGCTCGACAGCGGCGGTCAGTTGCGGTGGGCTGTGGGCCACCGAATCGTGTAGCCCGAAGGACGTCCGCCATGCGCCAACCCGACAACGTGCTGCTCGCCGGGATCGTCGGATCCACCGCCTACGGCCTGGCCGGCCCCGGCTCCGACGTCGACCGGCTCGGTCTGTTCGCGACCCCCACCGTCACGCTGCACGGCCTCGACATGCCCACCGAGTCGGTGGTGTCGTCGAAGCCGGACGCCACCTTCCACGAGGCCCGCAAATACTGCGCCCTGGCGCTCGGCGGCAACCCGACCGTCTCCGAGCTCATGTGGCTGCCCGGCGAGCTGTACGAGGTGCGCCACCCTCTCGGCGACGAACTGATCGCCATCCGCGCCGCGTTCCTGTCCGCGAAACGCACCCGCGACGCCTACCTCGGCTACGCCACCCAGCAGTTTCGCCGGCTGGAGGCCCGGGGCGACGGCTCGTTCAGCGCGGACACCCGCAAACGCACCGCGAAGCACGCCCGCCACCTGCTCAGGCTGTGTTCCCAGGGCCTCGAGCTGTACACCACCGGCGATCTCGTGATCCGGCTCGAGAACCCCCAGCGCTACCGGGACTTCGGCGACCGTGTCGCGGCCGGCGACGTCGGCCACGCACGCGACACGATGGCCCGGTACGAGGCGGCCTTCGACGAGGGGCCGTCCGTCCTGCCGGAGGAGCCCGACCGGGCCGTGGTCGAGGACTGGCTGCTGCGCGTCCGCGCCGCGTACTTCGACGAGGCCGGCCCCATCGCCGCACGGCCACTTGGCGGCAAGCCCTCGCGCACACCGGGACGCACCTGCTAAAAGTGACGAGCATGACTCCCTACCAGCACGCCGCCCGTGCCGAGAAGCTCGTCGCCGACGCCGAAAGGCTCTTCGCAGGCATCGAAGCCGGAGACGTCGGCGAATCCGGCCCGCGCCGGGCCGAACTCGAACGGTTCACCAACATCGTCGCGCTCGCCCAGGTCCACGCCACCCTGGCGCTGACGCGGGCGCCGGCCACGGCCTCGTTCGAGCAGCCCTACGAGGGTCTCGGCGGCGGCCTGGGGCCTGACGCCGTCATCGACACCGAGGTCGTGCACTACGGCGACGGGGACCCTACCTACGACCGACGGTGACCGGAGGGACCGTCCTCCCGAGGGCCCGAATCGACGCGGTCTCATCCGGGCGGCAGCATGTCGGCGCTGGCCGACAAGGGCGCGGACTCCGTTCAGGCGCGACCGACGACCGGGTAGTGGTCGGCGTAGTCGTCATACGTGTACGTGGTGAACCAGCTGGTGACCGACCACCGCGGCGACGTCACCGGATGGGTCTCGCTGGTCCAGCCGGCGGGCCGGGCGTGCCCGTCGCGGTGCACCACATGGTCGAGCTGCTGCCGGGTGTCCGCGTCGTCGTTGTAGTCGGCGAGCCCGTTGAGCTGAGCATCCCACGAGTACGGGTGCCCGGCGTACCGCGGCTCGGCCACACCCAGGCTCGCGCGTGCGGCGGCCCACTCCGGGCCGTGCCGGTCGACATTGAGGTCACCGGCGATGATGACCTGTTCGTGTGCCGGGATGGCGCGGGCGTCGAGGAACGCGTCGAGCTCGGCGAACTGCCGGGCCCGGGTGGCCGCACCGCTCCCACCGGGACACGCGGTGTCGTCGGCCTGAGCGTGCGTGCCCACCACGTGCACCGTGGCGCCCGAGACGGTCAGCCGCACGTACACGAAGCCCTTGTTGGAGAAGCGGTCGGCGCCGCAGCCGTCGGCGAACACGTACTGGATCCGCTCGAGGATCGGCCAGCGGCTGGCGACGACGACGCCACCGTCCTCGGGTGTGACGTCGGCGTACGCTCCGGCGGTGGTGTCCCAGCCGGTCCGGGACCGGCCCAGAACCGGCGTCTGGTGGGGGTATCGGCCGGCGAGGCCGGCTTTGAGCCGGTCGGACGCGCCGTTGTCGAACATCTCCTGCAGGACCACGACGTCGTGGCCGGAGAGGATGGGAGCGGCCGCGATCAGGTCGGCCCGCTTCATCTGGCCCCAGTTCGGATACAGGCTCCGCGGCAGCAACATCACGTTGTACGACAGCACATCGACGGCGGGGACAGCGGACACGGCGGCCGCGGTTGCCGGCGCGGCGGCCGGTGTGGCGGCGACGAGAAGGAGGGCGGCGGTGAGTACGACACCGATGCGAATCGTCTTCATATCAAGAGCATCGATGATAGGTGGGCGGCCGTCACCGGTCGGGCGGCTAACATTTTTCGAACAGGGTTGAGCCGCGGCCCTCGATACGACGCGGAGCACCAGCCGGTAGCGAGCCGCCCCGGTACGCCGCCCCAGTCGCGCTTCGCTGCCGACGCTCGTGTCGGATGACCCCGCGTTTGCGGGGTCATCCCGTGCCGCCGAGTCTGCCGTGCGCCGTCGCGCACGATCGGCGTCCGCAGATGCCCGGAGCCGTGCACCCAACCCATTCGATCGGTAGGTTATGGCCATGAGCATTGGCTTCGGGGTTTTCGTGCCGCAGGGCTGGCGGATGGACCTGGTCGAGATCGCCGACCCGGTCGAGCAGTACGAGGCGATGACGGCGGTGGCGAAGGTGGCCGACGCCGGCCCATGGGACTCGATCTGGGTCTACGACCACTTCCACACCGTGCCCGAGCCGACCGTCAACACCACCTTCGAGGCCTGGACGGTCACGTCCACGCTGGCCCGTGACACCAGTCGGGTCAACATCGGCCAGATGGTCGGCTGCAACGGCTACCGGCACCCGGCCCTCTACGCCAAGATCGCGTCGACTGTGGACGTGGCGAGCCACGGCCGTCTCTACGCGGGTCTCGGCGCCGGGTGGTACGAACACGAGTGGAAGGCCTACGGGTACGAGTGGGCCGAGGTCCCGGAGCGGATGGCCGCCTTCCGTGAGGCGGTCGAGGTGGTGCACAAGATGTGGACCGAGGAGCGGCCGGTCTTCGAGGGCAAGCACTACCGGATCGACCGGCCGATCAACGAGCCGAAGGGCGTCCGCAAGCCGCACCCGTCGTTCTGGCTGGGCGGCGGCGGCGAGAAGGTGACCCTCAAGCTGGTCGCGAAGTACGCCGACGGCTGCAACTTCGGCAACGGCGACCCGGAGATCATCAAGCAGAAGGCGGCCGTCCTGCGCGCGCACTGCGACAGGCTCGACCGCGACTACGACCGCATCCGGAAGTCCACCAGCTTCCAGCTCGACCCGGCACGGTCGAAGGCCGAGAACATCGCCAGGCTGGAGCGCATCGTCGAGGCCGGCGCCGACTACGTGATCGTCTACGTTCCGCGGGTCGCCTATGACCACGAACCCCTGCTCCGCTTCGCGGAGGAGATCATCCCGCAGTTCTCCTGACGGTTCCGTGGGCGGGCGCCCGCCCCGCCGGCGGGGCCGGAGGGGGGCGGCCCGGAAATACCGTGCGCGGGC